>JAWKNZ010000004.1:0-434679 GCA_041391425.1 Bdellovibrionota bacterium | reverse complement strand
AAGATTAAACTCACTTTTAAAGCGATAAGTATCTTTGTGATTTTGTGTTTTCCAAGCTTATTTATCATTTTCATTTAAATACCCTGGCAATCATTGTGATAAAACTCATGTGATTTTGGTTTAAAGGGATTATGCAAAACCTATCATACTGCATTATTAAGGGGAGCAAAACCTATGATAGCTGTGTTGCTTTCGTCTCTGCGCTGCTTATGTACCCATATGTACACTGTGCTGCTTGCTCCTCTGCGCCTTGCTCTCATAGGTTTTGCTCCCCTTAATATGTTTGGAAAACATTCGTGTTTTATCAAACATACTACCTTCTCTGCTTTTAGTTATGTTTTGTATGATATGTTTTTCTTTCTTTAATATTATTATCCAGTAGCGTTTTTCTTGTCGGCATAATTTTTCTTTATTGCTTGCTCATCCTGGATTCTTTGTTCTTCTCTGTTACGAGCATGGAAAAATTCAAAGCGATATTTCTCTTCTAATTTCTCAACTGCTTTTAAATTCTGCTGTGCTAAAGTCAAAAGTGTTAATTGTTGCCTTTCAATTCTTTCCATGTTTTGCATTTCTTGAAAGAGTTGTGTCCATTGCTTTCTTATGAAATCGACACTGTTTTCCAGCGTCGCAAGTTGGTTAAAAGGGCCGTTTTGGCGAATTTCGTTGAGATGGTCTATCCCTTTTATATAAGCTGTTTTTTTTTCTTGTAGTTTATCTGCCAACTGGCTTTTTTCTGCTCTTATATTCATAAGTTCAGCAGTTTCTTTTGCTACTTCAGCATTTTTAGCTTTTAGAAGTGGGGTTATCTTCTTTAATTTTCTTTTTTGTTCTTCCAAATTCTTTTACCTTTATTTGCTTTTATCATGAATTTTATTGAGAAAAAATTGATCTTAAATTCATTAAAGCTTCGTCCAAACTTGATTTTTCGTTGCTAGCTTGTCGCAAAAATCTTTCTATTTTTGGCATGAGCTGGATAGCTAAATCCATCGTCGGGTTCGATCCCGCTTGGTAGGTGCCAATCTGTAGATAATCAAAATTTTCATTATAAACCGAAATTAATTCTTTGAGTTTTAAAGCTAGGTTCCAATGCTCTTGCGAGACAATGTCTCGCATAACTCTGCTCACGCTTCCTGTTATATCAATTGCAGGGAAATGCCCTTTATTTGCTAGAGATCGAGACAATTGTATGTGTCCATCTAGGATTGCTCTTGCAGCATCTGGCATAGGATCATTAAAATCATCTCCGTCTACTAAGACTGTATAGAGGCCGCTGATGCTACCCTCATTTTCTCTTTGTGGGCCGCAACGTTCTAAAAGCCTAGGTAATAATGAAAAAACAGATGGTGGATATCCTTTAGCAGTCGGTGGTTCACCGACTGCTAAGCCTACTTCTCGTTGTGCTTGCGCCACCCTTGTTAAACTATCCATCATAAGGAGTACATTCTTACCTCTAGCGGAAAGGTATTCGGCTACAGCAGTTGCAACTTTTGCACCACGAATCCTTAGTAAAGGTGATTGGTCGGAAGTTACAACGATGACAACTGAACGTCTTAAACCTTCGCTTCCTAAGTCACGTTCGATGAATTCACGAACTTCCCGGCCCCGCTCGCCAATTAATGCTATGACATTGACGTCCGCATCAGCTCCGTTTGCAATCATTCCTAATAACACACTTTTTCCAACACCAGAGCCAGCCATGATGCCAACCCTTTGCCCTTGTGCAAAAGTTAATAGACTATCGATAGCTTTAATACCTAAAGAAAAAGGAGTATCGATGCGGACTCTATTCATAGGATTTGGAGCATCGCGATCGATGCACATCGCAGTCGTTCTTTCTATTTTTTGAGAAAAATTTTCTTGCAAGGGCTGAAGGAATGGATCTACGATTTGACCTAATAAATGATCTCCAACTTCAACTTTATCATGCATCCTTATGACTTTTACCTTCGCTCCTGGAGAAATGCCACTGAGGTTGGAGAAGGGAAGAAGTAGCGTCTTATCGTTTTTAAAACCTACGACTTCCGCCATAATTGGATTTTCTTGAGAATGCACTTCAATATTTACTACCATTCCTAAATTGCTTTTCGGTAAACGCGCTTCTACTACGGTGCCAACAACATCGGATACTGAACCCCAAGGATTCCAATTTATATGCGAAAATTTTTTATTGAGCTCTGATCGGCTAAAATGATTTATAGATGGAAGAGATAAATCCATTGTTTTTCCTGTTCAAAAACTTAAAATCTAAATTATGCGATCTGTTTTTTATAATGAGAATCACATGTATAGGGAGTTAAATCGATAAGAAGTGATGATAGCATGTTTGATAAAACGCTAGCTTGCTTTTGGATCACTATCTTTATCGGAAAATAATTGGATATTTGCTGATTCTAACAAATTCGATACTATTTTCTTTATCCCTGAATCAACTGTGCCTAGCTTTGATTCTATTTTGAAATTGCCTTCGCCAATTGCTGAGTCTGATTTAACTTTGTTTTTAATGTCTGGGATATCTAATTCGTTGAGGATTTTCTCCATTGTGGGGCTGACCACGATTTTAAAATCATCACTTTCTACAGCTTCGGAAATGGCCTTTTTTATTATATTTGCAAATAGTTCTGGTTGAATATCGACAGCTTTACCAATAAGAGATTCACACATCGCTTGAGAAATTTCAAAAAAATTATCTTCAATGTTTTCAAGGATGTCTTTTTTTAATGCTGTTAATTCATGTAATATTTCTTGTACTTTTAAAAATAGTTCTTCAGCCTTTTGTTTGTAGTTTAATGCCGCTCGTTCTTCGCCACTACGAAACCCTTCTTCAAAACCTCGGGCTTTTGCTTCTTCTTTAATCCCTTCGACATCCACGTCTTTGATGTCTTTTTGTTTATGATATTCAGCGATGGCTGCATCTTCGATGGGAGTGCCTTCTTTAACTCCATGTACCTCCGTTTCGACAAATCCGTTGTATTCGCTTTGCTTTAATTGATTTTCAATCGTATCGATCATTTGACTTTCTATGGCATCGTTGTTTGTTTCTGCGTGTTCGTCCCTTGTTGCCTGGTCATCACTATGTGAAAGTGCTGCTGCTTCCATTTCTTTTATAGCATTGCCTACAATTCTAAAGGAATCATCGATCGAGCTTTTTTGCATTTCTCCTAATATTTCTGACGTGTCTGCCGAGTTGTTGCTCTTATTTTGAAGTTTATGGTCTTTGGGGTTGTTTTTGTTTTCTTGAGAGGAATTCTCTAGGTGTACCGATTCTTGAAGGTTCTCTTGATCTTCGTTAGAATCATTTGGTAAGTCTAGCTGTTCTTGCGATGCCATTTGTTCAAAAAAATCATCGTCTTCATATTCAAACAGAGATGAATTTTTTCTTTTAGCTCGATTTTTATCTCTCAACCAATCTTTGGTGAAATTTCTTGGAAATATTACAGGTGAACTAAGGTCAGGTGAGAGTAGTTCCTTGTCAAAATCTTTATAAGGGCGTACCCCCTTATCCAACTCTTCTTCTTCATGCAATTTTTTTTGAATGATGTTACGACCAGCATTGTCTGAGTATAACACATCTACTTCTCTGATTTCAGACAAATTGAATTTCTTGACTCTTACTTTGTCGAATAGAGTAGAATCTTTTTTTATAATCCTGCCATTTCTTTTGTATTCTTTATCTTCCATATTTACTTACTTAGCTGTGAGGAGATAACATCATGCGAATTGCTTCTGTTGTTCTCTTCGGTTCGTGCCGTGCCAAATACATAATTTGTTCTTGAGGAGAGAGCTTTTCAAATGGTACATCTTCTTGTAGCTTGACATTTTGCACTCCAGCTAACTCAAGATCAGGTTTAAACTCTTCAACAAGACTTTTATCTGCTTTTTTCTGAGGATCATAGGACAACCAGTGGAAATATGGGCGGACGATAAATGCGAAGAAGAATACGATTGCTAACGCTGCAGCTGCTGCAACCGCTAAAGTAGAGATATACTCTCTGTCTTCTTCTCGCTTTTGTGAAATTTCTAACTGTTGGAATGGATCAAGCTGGAAAAGCATATTCTGAACTGTCAGTTTATCTCTACCATCTTTAAAGCCGACAGCGGCTTTGACAAGCTCCTCTATTTGTTTCATTTCATTTTCACTTCTAGCTTGAAAATCCGGTGTACTACCATCTATGGGATACGCCTGTTTTCCATCTACCAAAACAGAAATACTCAACCTAGTTATGTTGCCAACAGGTAGAATCTTTTCGCTTTTTACTTTTGATATGTCATAATTAATGGCTTCAGTTTCTTTTTTACTCCCGGCTTTATTGGTTACGGCAGAAACATCCTCTTGCTCGCCCGGAACATTGGATTTGCTTCCCGGGATACCTGTTGGGTTGAGCCCTTGGCCTTCCATAGTAAATCCTGTGGTCTGTTTTGCTATTACCGCCGCATCGTCTGGATCAACATCAGAGATTGATCTTGTTTCTTGCGTAAAATCTACTTCGGCGTCGACTCTTGCATCAACGCGGTCTGGACCTACAACTCGCCCAACGATGCCGCGGATTCGCTCTTCTAATTCCGATTCTATTTTTTCTCGATAATCTAAAATTTGTTTGGTAATCTTTGAAGAAAATTCCGTAGATTCTACTTGGGTTAGCATTTTTCCACTGGTATCAATTATAGTAACTCCATTAGTTTCCAGACCTTCAACTGATCTCGAAACAAGGTGTTGGATGCCTTTGATCTGCCTTTGGTCAAGTTCAAAGCCTCTTTTGGTTTTTATGTAGATAGCCGCGGTCGCCTGTTTTGCATCTCTTACAAAAAGGCTGTCTTTTGGTTGGACAATGTGTACGCGGGCCGAGACGACACCCTCAATTGATGAAATGGTTCGTGATAATTCCCCTTGAATGGCACGCATCCTTTGAATATTTTGTTCAAACTCTGTTCTGGTGAAATTTTCTTCATCAAATTTTTCCCAGCCGACAATACCTTTTGAAGGTAAACCTTCTTGACTGAGCTCGATTCGTAGACGCACTAAATCTTTTTGATTAACTTTGATACCTTTTTTATCGATTATGAAATTATTCACTCCGTTAGCTTTAAGGTATTCAGAAATGGCAGCGTTATCTTCTGGTGATAGATCGACAAATAAGTACCCATAAGGATCGGAATCTTTTATTGCAACAATATAGGCTAATCCGACTAATAGCAGAGTCGAAACCGATCCTATAATGATCTTGTTAGATAAGGATAGTGCCCGCCAGAATCCCAAACTCTGGTTGATAAATCCTTTTAGAAAATCTCTGATATTGTCCAAGAATTCCACTTTAACTTTTAGTCAGTCTAACTTACAGACTAATTTTTATTTTATAGTTGATTGGAGTATTTTCTAATTACATATTGTGTGAAAGATTTTTAATATTTCATATATTAATTATGAACTTATACTGGCATGCGCATTATCTCTTGGTATGCTTCTAATGCTTTATTTCTAACTTGTACCATAAAGTTAAATGATAACTCTGATTCAGCTAATGCAAGCATAGATTCGTGAAGGCTTTGAGCTTTTTCCTGTGGCTACATCTGTTGCAAGTTTTTCCGCCTTTTTGTCCGGATTCATTTACACGATCGATGCCTTCTTTTAAGCGTGCTCGGTAAAACTTTTTTGTTTTTTGTGAGGGATTTTTCTCATCTGTTATTAGTGATGTTTGTTTTCCTGATGATTGGTTTGTATTTGCTAAGTGCTTGAAAGCCTCAGAGCTGAATCTTGTTTTGTAAGCTATATTATTCACTTCTCTACTCTCCATGCAAACGTAATATTATCGGTTATTACCTACCAATCTCTAACGCTTTTAAAGCCATTTGTTTGGCTTCGTTAAGGGCTGTGGCATTTGCTTCATAGGCCCGTGTTGCAGCTATCATATTAACCATTTCGGACATAACTTGAATATTAGGCATAGCAACATTGCCTTCTGCATCTGCATCTGGGTGATTGGGGTCGTAGACAATACGTGGTTCTTTCGTATCTTCGTGAATAGAGACTACCTTTACTTTTTTTAGCTGTGTATTCATAGACTCATCTAGAAAATCTTCGAAAGGAGTGCCTGTCGGTACAGCTGAAAATACCACGTCTTTTCTGCGATAAGGTCCGGTTCCATCTGCATTTCGAGTCGATTGAGCATTTGCTAAGTTTGAACTTAAAGTATTCATTCTTAGCCGTTGAGCTGCAAGTCCGGTCGAGCTTATTCGCATTGATTTAAACAAACTCATAATTAACGCCCTCCATTGATTGCATATCGAATCATGCCTATTTTACGATTGATAGTTTCTACTGCTGTGCGATAAAGGATTTCATTTTCGGCTAATTTTGCCATCTCCTGATCGACGTCTACAGTATTTCCATCTTCGCTAATGCTTTCTGTCGGTCGGACGTATACATCTGGAATAATAGAACCATCAGCACGAGCAAGGTCTTGTCTGAAATGCCTGGGGCTTGATGTTTTCATAGTCAAAGTATCACTAGCCCCAGAAACTGCTTGTAATTGCTTCTCAAAGTCATATCCAATTGCTCTATAGCCTGGAGTTTCAGAGTTAGCAATGTTCGAGTTTAAACATGACTACGTTGAAGCCTTTGATTCAGTGACTCGAATTGGGTTTTATCAGCAGGGCTGAATACTCCACCTATGAAATTATCCATTACATACATCTCCCGTTTTGCGGCGCTATGACCTCGTAACCTTGGGCGGTAAATTCATTTATCTTATTCCTAAGGGTTCTTAGGCTTATTCCTAGGGTCTTTGCCGCATGAGTGCGGTTACCGCTATGGTTTTTTAAAGTTTCAAGAATAAAGTGGGTTTCGACGGTTCTAAGTGTTTGTCCTATTGGTAGCTCGTCGATCCAATCCATTGAAACTGGTTTTTTCATTCCTTCAATTGGTATATTGGCCGCTGTCACAATATTTGAATCCGCAAGAACTACTGCCCTTTGGATGACGTTTTGTAACTCCCTTACATTTCCAGGCCACTGGTATTCCTTTAATTTCTCTATTGCATCATCTGCAAGGACCAGACCAGTTTTCCCGAAGCTATAACCACATTCACCTAGGAAATGTTTGCTTAGTAATTCGATATCTTTAGGTCTATCTCTTAATGCAGGGATTTGAAGGTGGATAACATATAACCTGTAGTATAGGTCTTGTCTGAAACTACCATTAGCAATAAGAGCCATGATATCTTTGTTTGTTGTTGCTATGACTCTAGTATTTACTTTGATATTTGACTTAGCTCCGATTCTTTGAATCTCTCTGTCTTGTAATGCTTTTAAAAGCTTCGTTTGTAAGTCTAGATCTAATTCAGTGATTTCGTCTATAACAAGGATTCCATTATTTGCTTGTTCAAATTTGCCGATATGAGCTGTCGGTGCACCAGCGAATGCCCCTTCTTCAATCCCAAATAGCTCTCCTTCGAGTAGATTTTTTGCGACTGATGAACAGTTGATTGTGACAAATGGCATCTCTTTGTTTGTAGCAGCTTCATGGATTGATTTTGCAATTACATCTTTTCCTGAACCTGATTCTCCAGAGATGAGAACGGGAACATTAGTATCGGCAATTTGCCAAACTATATCTTGGATTCGCATCATTTTTTCATCAGCGGTTTGAAATAGTTTTTTATCTCTTGAAGGAGGAGGAGTTCTAATTCCTCTTTGACTTTGAATGAAATCTAGATAAGTACTTGCATGGGTCGTAGGGGCTTCCATAGCGGCAGCGGTATTACCAAACTTTAACTTGGACATTGTCTGCTCCCTTTATTCTTGAAGTTGACTTAGACGCTCCTTGGAAAGGTTTGCGTAGAAGAGATTATTGCCATCCTCACTGGCGGCGGTGAAAGCTTTGATTGCTTCTTCCTTTGACCAGAGCGGTAGAGTAAAAGTCCGCCTTTATAAAGATTTTCAGCCCGGTTATCATTATTTTGGCTATTTTGGGCTGTAAATGTGTAGAGCCTTCCAGCTTCCAAATAATTATTGGCCTTTCTATATTCTTCAGCCAAAGATAGAAGCTCTTTACTCCATATTTGTTGTGCTTTTTTGTCATCTTGAAAGCTTTTAGGTGTGATTGACTGCATAATACGGATTGTTTTTTTTCTTTTTTCGACTTCACCATGCTCTTGAAATTTATTTGCTAGTTTTTCTAAAAGGTATATTGAACTTGCTGTTGGAGAATCTTTAGTTTCTGTACTGGGTTGAGTTTCTTCATTGTTTACGGTTAACTGTGATGAAAGTTTTTTTGACCAAGAATTGAGAACTATATCTAGGGGAGCTTTTAGGTGTGAATTTGACATTATTACAGACTCTAAATGCTCTTTATTGGCTGTAGATAACTTGTTTTTTTCCTCTTCAGATAAAGAATTCCAAACGGATATCATCATTCTGTCTGAGTCATTTATCTGTTTTTTAAGTTTATTTATGTTTATATTTTTATTTCGTTTAGCTTGTAGTTTATTTTCTGCGATGGTTGCGCTCCAAAAGGCTGCTTGAAATCGTTTTGAATTGTTTTCGACCTTTTGTGATGTAAATTGATAAAGAGGAAGAGCTTTTTCATTTAGAGACTGATTTCGATATGATTCGGCCAACTGCCATGCAACGTCGGCATCTTTTTTAATGGATTGTAGTGGTTTTGGCAGATTTTCAAATAGCTGAATTGAGGCAAGATAATTTTTTTCATCTATATTTTTGTCTAGTTGTTTGGCGAGGTGCAACCGCAGTTTTTTCTTCAGATCGGATAAATATGGTTCAGATCCAGGGCCACGAAATTGGCGAAAATACTGATCGGCGAAGGATCCGTAGCTATCTTGCCATGGATTTTTTGACTGAATCATGTAATTAAGAAGTAGGCTATTTGCTAGAAACGCTGTTCTTTGTCCCTCAACTTTTTGATAAGCTGCCAGTAGATCTTCTTTGGTGCTATTGTTTATTACCGGTATGGATGTTTTGCTTATTTCGAAATTTTCTGGTGATAAATTCCAATAGGCTTTTCTTATCGCTATTTGTGCCCGGAGCTCTGAATTGTTTCCTGGTATAATTTTTTCTAAATTTACTTGTAAATTATGGAGTTCTTTTGTCCTGCCATTCTCAATTATTTGCAGTGACTTGTAATCTAGTTTACGTAGGTATGCAAACTTTGCTAAAGAGGACTCAGGATGGTTTTTGATGAGCATATCGTAATATCCGAGAGCCAAGGTCAGATTCCCATGACCAAAATGGGTTTCGGCAAATGCCCAAAGGTGTAATGCGTCTTTTGAAAATATGCTTGGGTTTTTGCGTAAAACTTGTTGGTATGCGAGAAGGGCACGAGATTCGTGTCCAAATGAGAAAAACTTATATGCATATTCTGCCATTGCTTGTGAACTTGTAAGGGCTTTTGATGAATTCTTTTTTATCCATCCTGATGGTTCTTTACGGCCTTCATAGCTAGCTGTTTGTAGAGGGTATATGTAAGGGGGATATTGCTTCCAATGTTTTGAACGCCCGGGCTCTGCTGTTTCAATAAGTTGTATCAAAGCATCGGGTGTATCAACCTCATCAGGCATCGGTTGTAATAGCCTATGGTGATTCGTCTGTTTCTCTTGCGTGTCGCTTGGTAATATACTTGACGTGCTATCAGCGCTAGGATCTTGCTGTAGCTTAGGTTGTTCTACTAGATTGTTATTATAGACTAATGGGTGTGTTTGTTCGGTTAAATCAGCTTGTTGTTTATATGTATTATTTTCTGAGGTGTCGCTTACGAGTGGCAACCCTGTCGTTGGATCGGTGTCAATTTTATAGTTTTTATCAAATAGATCGATAATGACTCGAAAGGGCTCTTGGCGTTTTTCTATTGATGCCCTTATGTTTTTGTCACGGAGAATAAGTTTAATCTCACAGCCGGCTGGGCCGTGGTCTTTAATTAAGATTCTTTTGATAACAGCTTCATCGTATAAATCTAAAGCTTTCAATTCATCTGGGCTTGTTTTGCGTAGTAGTATTGTTATAGAGTTTTCATTTTTATTTGCTTGAAACTCAACATCCCTCTCGCTCTCAAATGGTAGAATGAGTTGAGAAAAACGTCCTGCGGCTACGGCTATTGAAGCATGAATAACGGTGCCAAGCGCAAGTATTATTAAATATTTTCGGTTTAATTTTTTCATTGTAGTTTATACCGAATAGAAACGATTAGATCTGCTATACGATTGGCAATAAACTTCCAGACAAGCGCTGTTGATTTGGAACCAATGTAAATTCAAATCTGTTTTGGATAACTGATCTGTTATAGATAGATGTTAAATAAGCAAGGAGTGTGCCAATGTTTTTGAGGAGCCTTTGCCTAGATCTAGGAAGACTATGCTATACATCTTTTAACCTGGTCATTATTTGAGTCAGATTTTTTTTCCTACTGCAATTTTGAGCTATCTATTGAAGCTTCCTCTTTTATCGGCCATTGTCTTATATATTTTATAAAATCTTTGTTTTGCAGAGGTGGGTTCTTACTGTCGGTTAAAATTTAGGCGATTCTGTCAACCGAGTGACGGGTGAGTGCCAAAAACATGGCAAGGTGTCAGCTTTTCGGCAAATGGGCGTTATATGTTTAACCCCTATTTGGAAAATGGGATAGTTTACCACTAGAAACTACCCTATTAGACTGTTCTTTTAATTATAATTTGCCCAAAGTATCTTGAAATTATGATCATCACATTTTGTTATGGGTAAGAGCAAGCATTTGGATGGTTATGATGCTGTTTGTGAAGAATAGACCTCGTAGGATGCTATTAATCCAGGTAATTTTTATCCTCAGAGACTTTGAATATAAAGCTTTTATGCTGATTTTTTATTGCTTCGCTCAGGATTCTCGAATGCTAGAATTTTATCAGTTTTCCAGCGGCCTTTGCATTGTGATATAGATTTTTTTATCAATGCCCGGCGAAATGAAGCATCTATATTTAGCCATTCATTCGATAGATCTTCGGGAATTCCTGCTTCGTTTAAGGAATCTCTCAGTATTTCGTGGCGGACATCAAATAATTCATCCGTTATATAAGCATGGATATGAGCTGTGACAGGTGGGCGTCCTCGATAAATCTCTGGTCCGCCAAAGAGTTTCATTAGAAATTCTGTTTGTTGAAATTCAATATGCTCTTGCTCGACATCGACAAAGTATTGAGACAACCATGGGTGAGCAAAGAGTTTGTCGTAGAAAATTTTCTGGACTTTTTCAAGCGTTGCTCGTCCGCCTAGCCTATCGAATAGGGTCTGTTTATCTGAATTGCTCATGGGTGATTTCCTCCAAAGAATGCATCGGTTTTTTGGTGAAAACCTTAAAGAAAAATAAAAACTTAATTAATTTAGTGTCTTACTTTTTATTTTTTCTTTGTTCGGCTTTGATGTTGAGGATAGCACTATTTTATAGGCACTCCCTATCAGTATTAGTAGTATGAGTGGACTCCAATATGGAAAGGCTCTATCAAATATTGAAGAGCTTTCTTTTCGAAAAGCGAAATCATTTGGTAATTTTTCTTTTAAAAAGCGTCCAATGGTCACTGTCGGATTTTGATGCTCAGTTTTAAAAATTTGTTGATAATCTATGGTGGAATATTCGAGGTTTTCTGATGGGCTAATGAGCATGCTAATATTAGTTGGTAGTTTGAAAGAAGAGTCGATGCCGATGCGACTCTTACAGGATTCGGTAAATATGAAATTGAATTCCATACCATAATTAATACCGACTTTCTGGATTAGATTAAAAAAATCCTCTCTGGTGGTTCCCATATTTTGCATCCAGTCAGGAACTTTGTTTGGGTGTTCGTTGCCATTTACAATACCAAGTAAGCGTTGCTTGCTCATGAGCTCGTGGCGGATGGTGATTCTTGGAACCATAATAAAAAAGCGGCTGCCATGCGATTTAATAATTAAAGAAAATTTATGTTTTTGTGGATTAAAATTACGGAGTACTTCTTGTAAAGCTAATTGGAATGTACTGGGGGCGGCATTTGGTTGCGAAGCTGATATATAATGCTCAGGAGATTTTAGAGGAAAGTTTATGGTTTTAAAGGAGTCTGAGGTTCCGTCATATAATTTATAATTTTGCTGTCTGCTAAGGTTATTCGTAAAGAGTGCTACTTTGACGTCTTTCCTCTGAGGTGCCAATTGCTCGATAATTTTTGTTTCTTGATCGACTATTGCAGGAAACTGTTTTAAGTCTTTCCATATTTGCTGAGCAATCGTGGGTCCTTTGCCTTCGGAATCGCTATTAAGCCATTGGCTCAATGTTTGGTAGTTCAGTAAGGCTTCTTTATTGAGACTGGTTTCATTGGCGTAATAGATTAGTACTTCGTCGGTAGTATTTGTATTACCATATAATAATGGACATAATGATATGGCTAGCAACACAAAGAGTGTTACCGTTTTT
This sequence comes from Bdellovibrionota bacterium, assembly GCA_041391425.1. Taxonomy (GTDB): domain Bacteria; phylum Bdellovibrionota_B; class Oligoflexia; order Oligoflexales; family JAWKNZ01; genus JAWKNZ01. The sequence continues at coordinate 422,258 of JAWKNZ010000004.1, read as the reverse complement.
TTAGTGTTAAGGGGAGCAAAGCTTATCATACTGCGTTACGCCTAAAAAACATTCTTCGCTGTACTAAAGGTACTATCTCCTCATTTTTTTTAGACAAGCCTAGTCTGATAGGTTTTGCTCCCCTTAATAAGTTCTGTCTTTTGGACATCTGGACGCATTTCTAATATCGTTGCCTTACCTGATAGTTATCGAGCAAGTTAAATTATTTACGTAAATAGACGTTAACTGCATCTATTGCGCTAGGGGTTTGTGGATCGAACACATTATCTTTTTCTCCGAGCCAGAGTCTATTTTGATCGACATCTATGAGGTCTTGAATGGTCTTATTTTGGCCGGGAAATACTTCACCATCAGCGCATTCCTTTCCATATAAATCAACAGCCTCATCTACTATCCATGACGATATGTTGCAAAATTCCATGGCGCTAAGGTTTGAAGCGGTTTCCGAATCTTTGACTATGGCCGAAAATTCACTATAAGAAAATCCCACTTTACGTGTGGTTTCTCCCACATCGGCCGGTTGGCTAAGAGAGTAACTCCCCTTTCCTGCTAAAACGATACTTTCATTACCACTGGTGCAGTCATTGTCAGCATACTGGATACTTACAAATTCGAATAATTGTGACGGCATGAAGCGCCAAGTACGAATTTCTTTTTCTTGGTTAATGGTTTTATTGATAACGCAATCGCTTTCCCATGACCCAATGAGCTGCTGGCTAAACTCATTATCAGATGATCCTGAACCATTGCCGCAGTGAGCCAACAATAAAAAATATACTGGTAGGGTAGATGTTAGAATTCGCTTTATAAATGGTTTGTATATTTTATTCATCTGATTTTGCCTTAAGTTAAACTGTCTTTGATATTAGTTGTTTTCGTTTCGCGCTCTTCGAATAATTTCTGTAGTAGAGATACCAGGAACCAGGTCAATGACTTCGACTGCACCTCCTGTGTTTTTTACAAATTCGGCACCTACTATGTTTTTTTCTTGGTAGTCCGAGCCTTTGATTAGTATATCTGGTTGTAGATATTCTATCAGTGATAGTGGAGTGTCATCAGAAAAAGAAACCACAAAATCTACGCATTGTAGTGCAGCTAGCATAGTCTGTCTTTGTTCTAATGGGATAAGAGGGCGGCTGGCGCCTTTTATACGCTTGATTGACTCATCTGAGTTGATGCCGATAACTAAAATATCACCTTTAGCCTTTGCTTTTTCTAGGTATGTTACGTGTCCGGCGTGAAGGATATCAAAGCAGCCATTGGTGAATACGACTTTTTTCTTTTTGATGGAAGGGGATTGTAATATAGATTTTAAAATTTCCCTTTTTATGATTTTGCTTTGATACCCTTGTCCTTTAGTTGGGTGCAGCCTTTCGTTCCAAAGAGCCTCTTCCAGCTCATTTTGAAAAACTGGCTGTGTTCCCCATTTTTCAACCACTAGCCCAGCAGCAGTGTTTGCTATTTGCATGGCTTCTTCGTAATCAAGGCCAGATGCTAACCCTAAGGCCATTATTGCTACAGTGGTGTCACCTGCACCTGATACATCGAATACTTCACGAGCTTTTGGTTTTATAGAGATGCTGTTTTTGTCCAAAGTTTTTGGAGTGAAAGCCATACCCTTTGATCCCATGGTGACAAGAACATTGGATAGTCCGAAATTTTTCTGCAACTTACGCCCTAACTCTTCTCCTGACCATCCTTCTTCAATATCCAGCCCAAGGGCCTCACAGGCTTCTTTGGTATTTGGGGTGATTAGATCGCTTCCTTGATAGCGAGAGAAATCTTTTCCTTTCGGATCTACTATGCATGGGATACTTCTATCGTTAGCTAATTTGATGAGTCTTGCTAAAAATTCTCTAGGCAATGTGCCTTTGCCGTAATCACTAATAAGTAATACAGAGAAGGTATTTTGCTCTAGCTTTTCATATAATTTGTCTTGTTGTTTTTTATGGATTGGATGTGCTTTTTCCCAGTCTATTCGCAAGAGTTGCTGATGGTTAGCGGTAACTCTGGCTTTCTTTGTAGTTGGGCGATCGTCGCATTTAACCAAGCAAGAAGAGTCTATGCCATCTTTATTTAATATGAATTCTAATTGTTTTGATGTTTCGTCATCGCCACAGACACTGGCTAATAATGCTTTGCCACCGACCGCTTGGATATTGCGTGCTGCGTTTGCTGCACCTCCGGCTGTTTGAAAGCTGTTTAAAACAGTATGGACTGGGACTGGAGCCTCAGGTGAAATGCGGTAGACACTGCCATCTAAGTATTCATCTAAAATAACGTCTCCTACAACTGCAATTGTTAGAGGAGATTTTTCTTTAAGCCATGGAAGGCTAAATATAGCTGTCATATTTTAATTTTCCCAATTAAACAGTCTTTATAGTATATCGATTCTCTGCTTTATTTGGCGTTTTGCTTTCTTTCTATTGTTAGGGTTTTTTTGCTTGGAGCTGTAACAATAGCTGGCATACCAAACGGCTTTTTAACGTTTATCTATTTAACATAACAGGGGAAAAAAATCTCGGTAAAGGATTGGAGGATGAAGGCTTTTTACGCGCTATTTATAGATTAGTCAATAATTTTGAGCTGTTACTTTCATATTCAGTATAGTCAAAGGTGCGTAAGTTGTTCGGTATGTGTGGTAGCAAGCGGCATTTGCTATCTTGCTCGACGATTTTGTTAAAAATGTCACAATAGGCTTCCATTTTTTTACCTTCTAATTCCATAGCCACGAGTTTATAAGCTGGTACTTCTTTAAAGATTCCTTTAAGGCGCAACGGACCAGTCGGAGAGCAAATCGAGATGGTATCTATTTTTTTATAGATTGCTTCTGATAGGAGGATATCTGTTTTTTGATTTTTACTTTCTGATTCTAATCTTGCTGCAATATTGACTTCGTCACCGATGACAGTATACATGGCACGGCTTTCTCCACCTATTTCAGCTGCGATAGCCAGGCCGCAATGGACTCCTATGCCGATAGAGATTTCTAAAAGCCCTTGTTCAGCTCTCCTAAAGTTAAACTCTCTTAAGGCACCTCGCATCTCTATAGCTGCACGAGCAGCATGAATCTCTTGATCTTGATCATCATCGGGAGCACCCCAGACTGCCATGATAGCATCGCCGATAATTTTATCAACACGTCCATCGTGTTTGCTGATAACTTCGGTCATCAGAGAAAAATACTCGTTCAGTAATTTTTGAATCTCTTTGGGCCCTAAGGCACTTGTTAACGTCGAAAAATTTCTGATATCGGAAAATAGGACGCTTATATGACGCTCTTCAGCAGGAAGTGTGCCGCCTTTTATCAGGTAAGCATCCTTGAGCTTAAGGCCTACAGTTTTATCCATAGCGGCGCTCATGGTATTTCGCTGTTTAAGCACACCACTAAAATCCAAAGCGGTGATAGCGGCAAAAAAGATAAATAGAATCAATTCAATCGTATAATTGCTAAAGCCGCGGTAATGAACTGGCAGGATACCAGCGATATCGATGCCTATACCAAATAATGCAATGACGAAAAAGAAAACTAGGGAGAAGCAAGAATAGAGCCTTTGTTCACTTTTTCCTGACCAGGCTAAGTATAAAGTCGTTTCTATGGCTAGCCAGAAGCCGTAGGTGATGGCGATTAGGCGGATTATTCTTGGGAGTAGGTGTAAAAAATGGGAATTGATATAGAGTTTACCTGTTAGCATTCCGAAAATAAATAAAGCTGTGAGTAAAATAGTGATAGCTTTATAGATACGATCAAAGTGAAGGTCGTATTTGCGGAAAAACTTTTGGATAAAACCTAGAAGTAGCCATTGCTCTAGGGGGTAGATTAGAGAGAATGCCCATCGATTGTCAATAGCTGTTGGAAGCATGTCGCTATTATAATCGAGAAGAAATGTAAATTTGATAATACCTGCGGTTGAGAAGAGTATAAAGGCAAAATGTTCTGGATTTTGATGGAGCCAAATATAAAGAAAACAAAATAGGATACAAAGTGCTATCCTTGGAACTAAAAACCATAAGGGATAACGGTATTGAATGTCATATGTAATACGAAGCTTTGGTAGTAATAGTGATTTTTTTCCAATAATAAGGTTGCCGTAATTGGATATTCCTTGGTATGCCAGTCCGGTCGGGTCAACTTTTATGGATAAGAAGACTGTTCCATCGGGATGAATTTCATCACGTGGGATTGTGATAAATAGTGCTTCTTCGGCTCCGGTTTCGTATAACTTTTCGTTAATATAAAATTCGTAGTGTTTAGCCCAGATAAAAAGAGAGTGTATTTTAATGGTCTCATGACTATTGATTATTTCTAGCGGGATTTTTACTTGGGAGCGATAATAAATTAAGTTGTTCTCTCCCGCTTTGTAGCCCTTTAAAGGGAATTCCCGACTGGGTAGAATAATTTCTCTATTAAAATTGCTTTTAGGATAATCTTTTTTGAGATGGCAATCTATATCCTGGCACCTTCTTGGTTTTCCGATATATAGGTCCCATTTTACTTTTTCGGTAGTTAGATTATATCCTTCATTTTCTGATAATTGATCTACTTGGCTGTATTTATATTGGCTAATTGCATAGGCAGACGAAATTATAATGGAGATCATTGTAATAGATGCGGCTGCCTTTTTCCAACTGTCTTCTTTTTGATGTAACTGATTTCTTACTTGTGAATTTTCTCGAATTTGTACTAAGTGCTTTTTGCCATAGCGTTGCCTTTCGTAGGCAAATGCCATCTTTTTTACCCAATGAATAATTCGAGGTGTTTGTGTGTTCTCCATTTTTAGGAGATCGGCATGATATTGTTATCGCTAAAGAAAAAATGCCGTAGCAAAAAGCTACGGCATTTTTTCTTACTTACTTTTAATTTTGTAATTTCTACAAAATATCGATTTTATTTAATGCATCTTCTTTGTCTAATGCATCTTCTTTGTCTAATGCATCTTCTTTGTCTAATGCATCTTCTTTGTCTAATGCATCTTCTTTGTCTAATGCATCTTCTTTGTCTAATGCATCTTCTTTGTCTAATGCATCTTCTTTGTCTAATGCATCTTCTTTGTCTAATGCATCTTCTTTGTCTAATGCATCTTCTTTGTCTAATGCATCTTCTTTGTCTAATGCATCTTCTTTATTACTTAACGACCCACCCTTAAACATAGCATCCTGATAATCATCAAATGCCAAAGTCTGCTCACTACTACGTAATGAAGAAGCCGTCCCATAGATTCCAAAGGCCAAAGTGCTGATGAAAGTCAAAATGTAAAGAGATTTCATTTTGTTATTCCTCTAAAAGCAGGTTCAAGTTATAAACTCATCAAGCTGTTAGAGGAATATTCCGACATGAAAGTTGCGATGGATCATGCTTATGGAGTCATTACTCTAAGTGAGCTTGGTTCTTTGAGTCGGGAGTTGCCGCTCCCGGCTCGTTCTACATCATTGTATAAAGCATAAGCTATACCAATTCAAGTAGTCAAAAAAAACTTAATAATTTTAGTCAAAATGACTGTAATACCCTCCAAATGAGTTAAGGATGACTTGTCCTAAAATGTTTACAAATTGAAGAAAAATGATACAGATTCATTCTTGCTCTTGTTTTACGCACATTTAGATCTGTAAATATTTTAGGCAGTCTTGCAGTAATCTCCCAAATCAAATAAATTAAAATAAATCTAGGTATTTACCACGATAGAAATCAGTAAGGTCTTATATTATATCGTTTTGCTCCTTAGCAACCATTTGATTTTTAAATAAAATTCTATCAACCGGCATAAATGACTAATTATTATTCATCTTAATAGGAACTGTCTCCAAATATGGATATATTTTCTCAAGTATACGTTGCTGTTATCCGATAAATCATATTGTAGGCATGTTGGTCGTCATTATTTTATGTCTGTCTTATATACATTGCTTGCGGACAAACGCAGTAATGTAAATGGCCAAATTTTTGAAGATTGTGTGGAGATAACCCTTATGAGTAAGTACGAATGGCTAATCTTGCAACTATTTGCACTGGTATGGGTAACTGCTTGTGGGCAAAATGCGGAGTTTGCCGGACAAATCGATGCTAGAAAGACAGCTTCAAAGACAGAAGAGCAAAAGAATGAGGATACAGCACCACAGGGAAATACTGAGGATAGTACCGTCAAGGTTAGTGAACCTGTGAAAAAAGATCCTGAAGTTATAGAAAAAGAAGTGGTTGGGGAACCTGAACCGGTAACAGAAGAAAGCCTCGCTAAAAAATGTTTGGGAACTGAGGTGAAGACATACACTCAGACGATTACCTTTTCTGAGCCGGAGAAATCTTGTGATTGGAACCAAAATGGCAATCTCGATATTAAGCAAGCTGTTGTGACGGCGCGCTACCGCCAGGATCAGGCCTTGTCGATGCCTGAAGGGGCTGTCTTGTGTAGTATGAGTATGGATTCGTTGGCAGATGGCACTGATCAAGGTCAGTATATGTATTATGATGATGAGATTTTCCTTACTTTTAATGATTATATTCTTGCCGCTAGTCAGTCTAATGCGAAGTACTTTGAAACTACAAAAGATGGTTTTTTAATTTATGATTGGAAAAAACTTGTAGGTACTACTTATTCACAAACTCCTGATCCTTATTGCATTGGTAAGGCTGAGGGTCTTGGTCGTTGTGAAATCCCTAAAACAGAGACTAAAGGGGTTATGAAGGTAGAATTTGATGATAAGATTATCCAAAAAATAGCGGTGGCTTCTGGAGCTAACCAAGGTGACGGTAGTGCTCCAACTTCAGTGGATTTAAACAAATTTAAATTTTCGTTTATAACCACAGGAGATAACGATACGAAGATTGACTGCAAGCATTCGAAGTTTGAATTTAAGGTTGCAACCAAGTACGTTTTATATAAGTAAGCATTACCGAGAGCAAAACCTATCAATACTACGTTACGCCTAAAAAATGTTCTTTAAGATGATAAGTATATCATTTTTGATGTTTTTTAGGTAAACCTTGTTTGATAGGTTTTGCTTTTATTTTTAAGTCTGCTATCTATGTAGGGAGTGCCCTGCGAACAAGTGCCAAAGTGTGGAGCAAAGTGTATTCTTAAGGATGCAAATAGCGAAGCGATGGAAGTGCTATCTAGGTTTCTCCCCTTAATAAATTCGTTTTTTCGGAATTTGCTATGGATCTGCAGCGTGATTAAAAGGCTTTTTAACAACCACAAAAAGTTTGTATATGTGGCGGTTTTCTTAATAGTGGTTTTAAGTGCTGTTTTCATCGCCCGGTATTTTTTCGATTTCGATCTCATTATGCAACAGCTTGTAAAAGTTGCACATATTTTTTCAAGCCGTGAATCATTGCTTAAGTTTGTCAATTCCTATGGCAGCTATGCAGAGATTGTTTATATTCTTTTACAGGCTTTGCAGGTTATTGTTGCTCCTTTTCCGGGGAGCTTACAGGTTCAATTGCAGGCTTTTTATTTGGTGGTTTGCTGGGAACGTTGTATGCGACCATTGGTCTAAGCCTCGGGTCTGCAATTGCTTTTATTCTGGGGCGATTTGTTGGCTTGCCACTGATTCGTATGATGGTCACGGAAAAACAGATGCAGCGCTTTTCATTTGTTGGAGAAAAGAAGCAAGGAACTATTGTCCTTATCGTTTTTTTTATTCCCGGTTTTCCTAAGGACGCTCTCACCTACCTTTTTTCACTTTCACGGATCGGGTTTTGGAAGTTTTTTTTCTTAAGCCAAATAGGGCGTTTGCCGGGAACTATCCTTTTGACCTTTGGAGCTAGCGCTATTTTTGAAAAAAATTGGATGATGTTGCATCTTGTTATCTGGCTGAGCCTTGCCCTTCTTTTATTGGCTTTTTGGAAACGCAAGGCATTGATGGAGTGGTTGCGGCAATAGTCTTTTTTGAGTCATGGATACTTTTCTGAGCTGTCTTTAGTCGAATGATTCCGATTTAATATTTTCTTCATGCACACCTTTACTTCGTAGGTGTGTTGCTGTGAGTTCCATGAGGGCTCCCGGTCCACAGGTCATGTAGGTCGTTTCTTGATAGTTGCCTTCCATAAATTTATCTATTTTATGGGTGTCAATGCGTCCGTGCCAGAAACCTTCGGCGGTCGCATCTTCTTGTGATAGCGTTGTGACAATTTGGACTCCTTTATATTGAGCAGACTCTTGTAATAGCTGTTTGCATATCCAATCTTTGCGGCTACGGTAGCCGACTAACAAGCTGAGTTTTGTCGGATAACCTGCTTCGCCTAAATGAGGGGAGTATTCACGCAGAGCACTAAGGAAAGGAGTGACGCCACTGCCTGCAGCAAACATGACGAGATGCTTTTCGTCTTTGGGGTGGTAGCAAAATTTACCGATAGGCCCTCTTGCTCTTAGTAGGTCTCCAACTTTTACATTGCGTACTAAATGTTTGCTAATAAAACCGTCTTCAATTTCTTTGACTGTCACCGATATGAAGTTTTCTTGGCATGGCGAGCTGGACATGGTATATGAACGTACTACCGGTTTGTCGGAGATATCATCGAAGCGAAATGTTAAGTATTGTCCTGGTATATAGTCAAATTGCCGCCCACCTTCTTCGGCGTCGACAAAGTGCAATGTTTTTGTATCGTGGGTTTCGTTATCAATTTGACTGACCTTTAAGGTCATCCACCCTCTTTTGATTCTTTTAGGTTGATTATTCATGAACTATTCTTCCTTTGTTTGTTGCCTCTTTCGCCACTGAGGGCTATATATTAAAGGGGATGGGGCCTATTATACTGCGTTATGGCCAAAAAGCACCCGCTATCGCTCGAATAAAGTGCATTATGCAATATTATGCAAAAGAGGATAGCTTCTTAATTTGATCCTCCCCATTTTTTAGCCGACTGCATGAAGGTTAATTTTTCAAAAAATGTTTAATTTTTGATCTTTTTACGGAAAGGAATTTTAATAATGCAAGAATCGTCTATTAAGGTGACTCAATCTGTCGCTATATTAGTCGATGGTAATAATATTGAGCGCAGCTTATCTAAATTGATTGGTAATGAAGGAGCTATGCTTAATTTTGATACCACGATTCCAAAACTTTTAAACTCTCGGGGATTGAATCGTTTGATCTATTTTCGAGAAGGAAGAAGAATCTCGTCAAAACTCGAAGAGAGGCTTCATACCAATTATTACGGATCTGTTATCCCTTGTCATAAGTCGGCGGATATACCTTTGAGCATAAAGGCAACCCAGCTGGCATCTAAGGTTGATACGATTATCATAATGTCAGGGGATTCTGATTACATTGAATTAGTGAAACACTTGCAGGGAGAAGGAGTTCGCGTTGAAATCGCTGCTATCGAAGAATCGACCTCTCAGGAGTTGATTGACCGTTGCGATTATTTCCATCCTATTACGGAAGAAGATCAGTTTGTGTATGTTGGTGCCAAGGTTGGCTCCTCTAAGACTGGCAGACCGAACAAATCCGCAACAAAAGCAGTGGCAAAAGATACCTCGACTGACACGACAAAAGGTCAAACAAAGCAGAGAAAGCCAAAGGGCAAGCGCTAGTGGCTTTATAGAGTTTTTTCTAGTTTGGCAACTGCTTGTTGGTACTCTTCTCTTAGGCGTTGAATTAGGGTTGCCACAGTTGGGATATCATCGATGTAGCCTGATATTTGGCCTATTTCTATTTCGCCATTTTCTATATCGCCGTCTAGCATACCAGATCTAGCTTTCCCTTTACCTAGAATTTCGCTTAGCTCGTCTTTGGAGGCACATCGGGACTCTGCTGTGTGGATTTTGTTGAAAAATTCATTTTTATAAAGGCGCACTGGTACCAGTTTTTTCATGCACAGCATAGTATCATTTGCATGCATATTTATGATTGCTCGCTTGAAATTATCGTGGGCACTTGATTCTTGAGTGGCTGCGAATCTCGATCCCATTTGCACACCTGCTGCTCCTAGAGAAAGTGCTGCTGCAATTCCTCCTCCACTAGCTATTCCTCCTGCGGCAATTACTGGAATTTTTACAGCTTGTACTACTTGTGGAATAAGAGCCAGTGTTGTAATTTCCTCTCTACCATGATGCCCACCTGCTTCGAACCCCTCAGCCACGATTGCATCGACTCCAGCGGCCTCGCATTTTTTTGCCAGCTCAGGGGTGGAGGTCACATGCACAACCGTACATCCGTTTCTTTTTAGAAAGGAGGTATATGTTTTGGGGTTGCCGGCAGAAGTAAAAAAAATTTTAATTCCGGCATTTAGGGCGATCTCGATTTGGTTTTCAACCTTGCTATATAGCAATGGAATATTTATCCCTATAGGTTTTTTTGTGATTCTCTGAGCTTTATCAATTTGCAGCTGTAGGATCGATTCATTCATTGAACCTGCTCCGATAAGTCCCAACCCGCCAGCCTCAGATACTGATCCTGCCAACCTTCCGCCTGAACAGTAAACCATTCCTCCTTGCACTATTGGCAATTCAATTTTAAAGAGCTTTTGATTGATGAAGTGGTTTTTACAGTCATTTACATGCTCATTTCGTGTTGATTTACATTTAAAGCCAAAGTTTATAAGAGTATATTTCTTTAAATATCAACAGGTTAATATATCTATTTGGCTTTGCCTTAGAATTAACATATTAGAAGCTGTCTGATGTATCGATCTCATTGGGCTGTAAAAGATAAATTCCCTTAATAAATCTGGTACTTTTTTTCTTTGGGCCTTGATATCTTATACATTAGAAAGCTTCTTAACCGACAATGTAGCACTAATTTATCTTTAAAGTAAATAATGGAGCATTTACACTTCAGTGGATATTGATCAATACCAACTTTTAGATTCAGGTGGGTTCCGTAAACTAGAGCAAGTAGGCCCTTTTCGTCTTATTCGCCCCTCTTTACAGGCTGTTTGGCAACCAAGGCTTCCAGAAATTGAGTGGAAAAAAATTGATGCGATTTTTACTCGTGGTAAGGGAGGAGACGGCCGTTGGAAGATTTTGCGTAAAAATTTGCCTGAACACTGGCCTATTCAAATTGAATCGATTACAGCTTTAATTAGGCTTACAGATTTTGGTCATATTGGAATATTTCCAGAGCATCATCATTGGCAAAGGCTTAATAAGCAAATCCAAACTAAGAATGCTTCAGCCAATTTTAGGTCAGAGGCTGACAATAGCTTTAAACTTCTGAACTTATTTGCATATACAGGAATTGCAAGTTTGTTGGCGGCTTCAATGGGTGCTTTCGTTGTGCATGTCGATGCCTCTAAGACCAGTGTGGGATGGGGAAGAGAAAATGCCCAAGCTTCAAATTTAGATGGATCGATACGCTGGATTGTCGATGATGTGCAAAAATTTTTGGCTCGTGAAATTAGAAGAGGGTCGCGCTATGATGCTGTTGTTTTAGATCCGCCTAGTTTTGGTAGAGGGCCAAAAGGTAACTTGTGGAAAATAGAGGATCACTTAGTTCTTTTATTACAGCAGATCCGAGAGGTTTTAGCGGATGATGTTAGTTTCGTACAGCTTAGTGCTCACTCTCCTGGAATGACGCCGATAACTCTTCATAATTTGTTGTCTGATGGGCTTGCTGGGTATCGTGGTAAGATAACGGCAGATGAAATGTGGGTTACAGAAGCAGGAGAAAATGGAAGAAAGCTTCCTAGTGGCGCCTGTGCAGTTTTTGAAAGATAATTATATTTATTCCAGTCGATGCCTAAAGTTATTTTGAAGATGTTTTATTTCATCTGAGACCGTAGGTTTAGCTATGAAATCAATAAAATATATTGAAAGTGTGCAAAATAAGAAGATTAAATCAGTAGTCCAGTTGCGTGCTCGCAAAGAGCGAAATGCTAAGAGCTTGTTTACCATAGAGGGAGCACGCGAGATCGGTAGGGCATTGCAGTGGGACTACCGCCTTGATGAGCTTTATTTTTGCTCTGATTTTTTATCAGCCGATGCTAAGGCAATTGTTTCCGAATTTTGCGAGGTTAGTCAAGGAGAGGTTTTTGAAGTGTCTAAGGCCTGCTTCGAAAAAATTGCTGTTCGTGACTCATCTGATGGAGTTTTAGCTGTTTTTCAGGAAAAAAGATACACTTTATCCGATATTAAAATAGATAAAAACCCTTTATTACTGGTCATCGAAGGCATTGAAAAACCTGGCAATTTGGGAGCACTTTTGAGATCTGCCGATGGAGTGGGGATAGATGCAGTTATTGTTACTGGCAATTCGATAGATTTATATAATCCTAATGTTATTCGAGCTAGTGTCGGTTCTGTGTTTTCGGTTCCAGTTGTGGAATGCCGCGATGTTCAAGATGTGATTGATTTTATTAGAGAGAATAATATATCGGCATTTGCAGCTGCCTTGAAAGAAGAATCAGTTTCCTATTTAGATGTTGACTATACTGGTGCTTGTGCGGTTTTCCTTGGCAGCGAAGCTTTTGGACTATCAGATTTTTTATGCACAAGTGCAGATAAATTAATTGTTATTCCTATGGCAGGGACAGCTGACTCTCTTAATGTTTCTGTGGCCGGAGCCGTTATCTTATATGAGGCAATTCGCCAGAGAAAAATTTAGGATAAATTTTTTGTAACTATTCAGCGTATTTTTTATCTGATCGATTCAAAGCCTTGACTGCCCGTCATCCTGAGTGAAGCGAAGGATCTCAAAATTGCGAAATAGATCCTTCGCTTCACTCAGGATGACGATATATCAAGCGACATATTGAAGGGAAAAAATACGCTGAATAGTTACAATTTTTTTTTCTACCTTTGGTTTGTTATTTAGTTGCTTTGAAAGTTTTGTGGCGGTGTAATGTCTTATTGATTGACTAATTATAACCCTTGCCTTTTTAAGCTTCTACAACGTTTTCCTATTAGATCTGCAATCTCATTTATAATTTTTGCTTGATTAAATTCTGCTTTGATTTCATCAGCTAATGCGTTTTTATGTTTTTTGAGTTTATCACTCATCATAAGTATTCTTTCCTTCATAGTACCTTGCCTTAAGCTAAGATTTGAATCGATCATTTCCAGTTGATTCTTACCGATTTTAGATGCATCGTCACGATCACCAATCATAAAAGAGAAGTTTTTATTGAGTTTTGGGTAGATTGCGGTGCATATGAGGTCGTAAAAAGGGGATAATTCAATTTTGTGATTGTTTAATAAAAATGATATATTTTTTGAATGGCTATCGTTATTTCCTATTAAAAGGTTGAAACAGATCCAATCTAAATATGCAAAAAGGGTAGAAGGTCTTTTTTTAATTGTAACGTTTGCTTTGATGAGTTCATAATTATCTTTTAGACTTGGCCCACCTTTCTCCTCATACTTTTGTTCGCTTACAATTCCTTGGGCTTGGCAAAAATCTTGCTGATGGATGCGATGTATCTTACCATCTGTACCTTTGAATCGATCAAATCGTTTTGTTATAAATAGAGGATGATTATTATCATCTAATACTTTACAATCAGGAACATTTAATCCAACTAACTTTGCGAGCCTCATGCAATAATACTCATTATAGACTGATTCCCTTATGTTTGATCGATAAATTGGTAATTTGATAATATGAGTCGTTGGACGTCCGTTTGTTGGGATATAGAAACTCTCTTCTTTGAAAATGGCAGAAAATTTATCTTGTGCTCCGGCAATTGAAAGGTAGCCCTGATGCTTTTCTGCTATTATTTCTGCAACAGATTGCTTTTGATCAATTGCTTGGTATATTTGCTCTATTTCGATTTTGACTTCTTTTCCCTCTGTTTTTTTATATGGTGAAGAAGATTCCGGGGAAATAATGATTGCTCCTGCGCAGTCTTTTCCAAACTTCTTTAAGAAATCAAAAGAGCCTTTTACATGTTGGCTCTTTTCAAGTATAGCTCTAGTTTCTCCTTCAGGTAGAAGATTTTCAAAAAATGACAATGTCACTCTATTGCCAAAAGGCTCTTTTTGGAATGGCATCACAAGGCTTAGCTGGAATTTATCTGGGTATTTGAGCCAGTTTTCACTATAGGAGAATGAACAAACAAGTTCTTTATCTCTAACTAATTTGCCAATCAATATATCTTCATAATATACATTGAGCTTATTTATTTTGTTTTGTTGGTTCAATCTTCAAGCTCCAGCGCAATTTTGAAACCAAGAATTTGGCTTAGTTTGAATAGTGTCGAAAGCTTTATTTCTCTTTCTCCGGCATTGCTCTCGAATTTACTGATCCCGTTAATTGATAGGTTGCAAAGAGTTGCAAGTTCGTCTTGTGAGAGTCCAAGGCTTTTTCTTCTTTCGGTAAGTACCCTCACTAGTTGTTTAGTATCATTAATTTGTATTACCATATCTTAATCTCCCTATAGGGAGATTATAGTCGATATTCCTATTCAAGCAAAGCAATTTCTCCCTATAGGGAGAAATATTATGAAGTTCACGGTTTTTCACATTTTATTCTCCCAATAGGGAGAATAAAGCAAGAGTGTTTTACTAACTTAAGAAAATTTTTCTATAAGAATAGTTAACTCCAATGCTTTTTTTTCATACCTAGTTAAATTTTCTAAAGAAACGAGCTCAAAATAATTTGCCAATCTTCTATATCGGATGCTATGGCTACAAAAGATTTATTAAGAAAATTTTCCTTTCCATAGGAAAGTGGCTGTCCCGAAAAATCACAAACCTTTCCTCCCGCTGCTTCTACTATGCACTGGCCTGCAGCTGTATCCCATTCACAAGTTGAGCCTTTGCGGATATAGAGGCCTGCCGCACCTTCTGCTACGAGACCGAACTTTCCTGCTGCCGACATTCTCATTATATTGAAGCTTTGCTCAATATTTTTAGGTATTTTCAAATTATGATTAGCCACAATTGTACTAGGCCTACTCGGAGCGCTCATAATAGGGGTTCTATTTCCATGTTTGTTGAGCTTAAATGCACCGAGCTCTGATGAGCCATAATAGACCGTACCAGTTACCGGGAGTAGTATTACACCAAAGTTTGGTTTTAGGTTCTCAAGGTGGCCAATGCAAACAGCAAACTCATCAGATTGATTGATAAAACTTCTGGTTCCGTCTAAGGGATCGACTAGCCATAGACGCTCGCTAGAGAGCATTTCGTCTATGTCTTTGTGGTGGCCTTCTTCACTTATAACGGGTGCAGCAAAGGGGGAGTTTTCTAATGCTTTGGTAATGTAGGCATCAACCGCTAAATCTGCTTCTGTGACTGGAGATGCATCTCTTTTATGGTCAATTTTTAGATTTTTGCGTTTATAATAATGAAGGAGAATCTCTCCTGCTTCTTGTACAATATCAATGATGTGTCTTGCTAATTCGTCCATTTTTATCCATATTTTGAAGCTGCCAGATGTGCATAAGCTTCCAGTGTTTTAGAAAAATGCTTTTATTATGCATATATAACATTTCTGTTTCGTTAGAGCTTGGTATCTAGCGCAGCCGAAAGCAGGTTTTTTTGCACCCCCTTATTTATCAGATTTTTAGGGGCGTTAGATAATTACAACTTTAAGTTATCATAGTGAAATTCGTTTGGCATGGTTATTTACTAGAATCAGTCTGATGCCTTTGGATTTCCACATTGCTTTAGAAAAAAGTGTTCTCATTATACCTATATAACTTCGGTTATTTTTTATTGGTGTTTCTATCTTCGAGTTGTCACAGCCCCTCGTTGGAAATATAGTACTATAAATCTTAATATTTTAATTAATTTTTAATAAACTTTAATATATAATATGGCAGATATAGGTGTGTATTATAATCACTCCATGAAAACTATAATTAAGGAAATTTATGTTGGAAGCTAATAAACTTTTTCTCGGTCTGGTGCGAATCAAATTACACCTTTGCTACCTTTTAAAGATACTAAGTCAAATTATCAGGCTTCTTATAAAGATATTGCTAGTGTTCTTGTCATTAGCGAGGATCAAAAGTTTGCCCGTGATTTTGCTAGATTTGCAAGTCACATGGGATTGGAAGCACAATATGCTTGGTCATTGGAGGGGTTGGATTTTCTTCCATTATGGCATGTTGGTACCGCAATTATCAGTGAAGAGGCTTGGGCTAGCCAGAAATTGTACGGCAGTGCGGTTCGGAATACTTTAAAGTCATTTTTAAAAGTGTTTGTGGTTAAGAAAGAGAATGAGGAAAAAAAGTTTGTCTCCGGAGCCTCTAAAGAAGATATAGAGTTTGAATATATTCAAGAAGAAGATATTCAAAAGACTTTGGGGCAGCTTGTAAGAGAGAAGGCGACTGGTCAATTAGATGAGTAGCCTTGTAATCTGACTTTTTATAGCTAGGCTTTTTTAGGTCCGTAGGTATTTTAGCTCTAGGTTTGTCTTATTAAAAAAATGATAGTTATTTTGCTTTAATTTCAAAAATTAGAAATTTTGTCTTGATAGATCCATTTAGTAGGCTGAATTTTTTACTTGGTTTTAATCCCATGGATTTCCAAGGAGCATCTTCTGGACATAATAGTGCAGCCCTCCAGCCATAGAACTGTGTTTTTAAATGAGTCCCTATAGCTTGGTAGAATTCATGTTCTTCGTAAAATTCTGTATCATCTTTATTTGCTTGTAGGCGCGTGCCATAGGGTAGATTTGCTATAATAAGGCCGCTTTCCTCTGGTCTTTCTATTTCGAAAAAAGACACGGGTGAGAATTCTATATATTTTTCTACACGGGCTCGCAAAGCATTTGCTTTTGCCATTTCAATGTATTCGGAGTTGATATCTGAAGCAATGATTCTTTTAATAGGTTTATCAATCCGCTCTAAACGAGTTCTTTCTTGTGTCTGACGCCACATCTGTTTGTTAAAGGAATTAAGGTGCTCAAAGCCGAATTGGCCTTTTTTGCGGTGGATGTGGGCAGCTTTGTTCAGGGCTAACATGCAAGCTTCTATTGCAATGGTACCACTGCCTGCCATAGGGTCGAGCAAAGTTTCTTTACCATCATAATTTGACAGTTTGAGAAGGGCTGCTGCTAGAGTTTCTTTAATTGGAGCTGGATGCCCTTTAGTGCGGTAGCCTCTTTTATGCAGGCTTTTGCCGGAGCTTACTAGGCTTACGGTCATCCGACCTTGATCAATATAAACTGAGATTATAATATCAGGTTCTTTTAAGTTTACTTTTGCTAAGGACTGATTTTTTATATGGAAAACGTGTTCAATAGCTAAGCGGGTTTTCTTACTTATGTCGACGGCGTTATAGCTTATTTCATTATTCTGAGAATTAAGCTTTACATCAATTTTGTAGCTTTTGTTTGATGGGATATATTGTGGCCAATTAATACGTTTGGCTTGGGAAAAAATGATGTCAAGATTGCGAGCCGATGATTCTCTTAATATTTGCAAAATTTGGCTTGCTGTTGAGCACTTTAAATGGATTTTATAATAATCTTCTTCGTTTGCTTCGAAGTAGACAGCCATATAGCTGGTTCGGACATTTTTTGCGCCCAACGATTCCAATTCTGTGGCAACCACCTCTTTCAGATCGTTTGGGCAAGTAGCTATGAGTTTATACAATGTTAGTGCTTCTTTCCTAAATTATAGCTTTTGTATAGGAGACTTTTGAGTTGGTCTTTGATTCGGATTTTGTCCATTATTATTTGTTTCATCTACAATATTTATTCTAACTTGGGTTTGCAAACGTCTACCATCTTCTAGGACACAAGTGCCAACAATATCATAACTTCCTATTTCAGCATAGCTATGAGTTATAGTCGTTCCTTCTGATTTAGCACTATCGTCCCCAAGAGACCATTCGATATGATGGCTGAGCGATGTCTCGCAATGTGCGGAAATTTTAATGTCTTTATTAGGCTGAGTGGTCCCCGGTGTCGCTTCAAAATAAAATGATGCTGGAGAGCGTTGCTCATCTTGGGGTTGGTCAGTAAATTCCTTCGTTTCCTGTGACTCGTTGGTCCCAGGTTTATTGACAATTTTATATCTAGCTTTTTTACATGCGGAAGGCATCAAGAGGCTTAGCATAAAAACTAGAATTATATTTGTTATTTTATTGCCCACAATTATGCTCCTTCATTTTAAATACAATTTCTTACCTAAATATTTTAAATTCAACCCTTCTATTCATCTGCCTACCTTTTTCTGTATTATTTGTATCGATAGGCTCTGATTCACCTAAGCCAATTGTGGTGACTTTTTTGGGGTCGATGTCATAGTTTTTTATCAACCAATTTCTTAAGGTATTGGCACGTCTCTTACTTAGATCACGGTTATAGTTTGAAGACCCAATAGAATCTGTATGCCCTGCTATGATAAGACGTTTGAAACCATCGCCTGCATCAAGTTGATCCTTAAGCTTAAAAACCGAAGTGTTTTGTCCTCTTAGAATCAATTTATCTGAGTTGAAAGCAAACAAGATATCGTGAAGGGTTATAACTTCTTTCTTCTTGATTGGGCCTAAGGGGCCTTCGATGAATTTTTCTGGCTTTTCTATGACTACTGGTTCAACTGGAGCTTTTTTGGTTTCAATGGTCCAATTTATACCTGCAAATAGACGCCAGTCGGGAGAAGATAGACCATGCATGAGCTCACTGGCGATACCCGCATAAGTGGCAAGTTGCATAGTTGGGATAATCTTTTTATAAGACGCTAAAATTTCTGCCGAAGAATTTGTACGATCAGACTTATTTAATGTGTTGTTGGTTGGAACGCTTCCATAAAACTCACTAACAATATAATTAGTATTGTCAATAGCAAAATTTGCCGCTCCTGACCATATAAATTGGTTCTTTATTGGATCGATTGGATCATCGATCGCATTCTTTTTACCAGGTTTTTTAAAGCGGTGTCCGATGTTGATTGCAAATAGGTGTTTGTTGAGTTTAACATCTCCCGCGAGCTCTAAATTTATGGTTGGGCCAGCCTCTTTACCTGCAAATGGATTATCTTGGATCTCGTTAGCATTAATTGAACCTATAACAGCAAGTCCAAAACGATCGTTATTCCAGAGGTGGTACTTAGAATCGATGCTAACGGCTGTCAGTCCGTTATCGGCAAATTCTCCCTGATAGTCCTGATTGGAATTTACTGACTGTGTAAGTACATATGGAAGGCTGATTCCCAGTTCCCAATTTTTTAGCAGACCATAACCGATATGCAGTTGTAAACTGGTGAGTGAATCATTTACGGTACCGCGTGACTGCTCGCCATCGACAGTTTCGAAAACCGGAAGAGTGTTTATAGCATGGTCTAAAAAAGCTCCTAAATTTAAGGACCATTGTGGCAATGTTTGTGAGCTTTGTACTGTTATAAAACCGATTCCATCGCTGTTTGGGTTGAAGTTCTGTGTATCGCCTCCAATAACGTTTGAGAATGCGTCATTTGTCAAAATTATTGACATAGATATGGCAAAGATCTTTCGCATTCTCGGCAAGTGAGACCTTCGTATGAAGTTGAAGATGTCATAAATAACCTTTTGTAAATGCATGACTTTGTCCTTTTTCGTTTGTGGAGGTGTAAGCATGTCCTCATGGTTGGGCTACTCCAACCGCATTTGAAATTCAGCAATTTTGATGCCATATTATAATCTGGAAATTCTAAACTGGAGCTTAAGGGCTTAATACGAGGCTATCTGATGCGAGTACGATCTAAAGGAACAGAGGATAATTAGCTTCTAAGAGCTTATGAAAGGGCGTTATGAATAAAAAAGTTGATGTTGCAATTATAGGGGCTGGAAGTGCAGGCCTTTCTGCCTGGAGTGAAGTAAAGAAAAAAACTCAAAATGTAATTATGATCAATTCGGGGTCTTATGGGACGACTTGTGCTCGTGTAGGCTGCATGCCATCAAAGGTTTTTTTACAGACTGCAAATGATTTTTATAGGCGACACAAATTCACAGAACTAGGGATTAGCGGCTCCGATGAATTGCGTATAGATGCTCAGGCGGTTATGCAAAGGGTTAGAAATTTACGGGATCGTTTTGTACGAGGAGTATTATCAGGAGGGTTTAAGGAATTAGGTGATCGTAATATTAAAGGGCACGCTCGTATATTGAGTCCACAATCTATCGAAGTAAATGGAGAAAAAATTGCTGTCGACAAGCTTATCGTCGCTACAGGTAGCGTTGTAAATATACCTAGCTCATGGAATTTGTCAGAGAATCTAATTATCACTAGTGATTCAATTTTTGAATTAAATGAATTTCCTAAAAAAATTGCTGTTATTGGCTTAGGTGTGATTTCTTTAGAGTTGGGCCAGGCTATGAGCCGCCTTGGAGTTGATGTTTGTATGGTTGGCCAGAGTCGGAGGATAGCTGGTTTGACCGATCCGCAGTTGATTGATGAGGCTCATAATATATTTAGCCGCGAATTTCCTATTTGGGTAGATTCTGAGGTTAAGGTTGAGCAGCAAGGAATGGACAAGGTTAAAGTGACATGTGGAGAACGGTGTGAGGTATTTGATGCAGTGTTTGCTGGAACTGGACGCCGGCCTAATATTGATGGTTTAGGTTTGGAAAATCTAGGAGTTTCTCTAAATTCAAAAGGGTTACCTAAAATTGATCCTTCCACAATGCAGGTTGAGAATTTACCGGTATACTTAGCTGGTGACTTAACTGGGGAAAGAGGATTACTTCACGAAGCTTCTGATGAAGGGCGTATCGCAGGTTATAATGCTGTTAATGATAAACAGCAGTGTTTTGTAAGAAGGGCTCCCTTGGGGATCGTGTTTACTGATCCCAATATTGTGATAGCTGGATCTGGCTATCAAGGTTTGAACCAAGAGGATTTTGTTTCGGGAGAGGTTAGTTATGAGGGCCAGGGACGGGCTTTGGTTATGGCTAAAAATAAGGGGCTGTTAAAGGTGTATGGGGGTAAACAAGATGGCAAAATTCTTGGTGCTGAAATGTTGGCTCCTTCGGGGGAGCATTTGGGTCACTTACTTGCCTGGTCAATTCAACAAAAATTGACAGTATTTGATATGCTCAAAATGCCTTTTTATCACCCAGTTGTAGAGGAGGGGCTGAGAACCGCTTTACGCGATTTAAGCCATAAAGTCGTTTCCAGTCGGGACTGTAGTTCCTCCGAGCTGGCTTTTTGCGAAGCCCATCCTGAAGGTGGTTTGAGCTGAGGGCTTGTTGGCTTTGGTATGGATGAACTTTGTAATATTTTACGAAAAAGTTGTTTTATTACGCATGTATAACCTATGTGCTTTTTCCTGATCATTCTATATCCTATGGTTAGGCTGCCTATTAGATTAGAGGTGGAAAGCCACTGGACATAAAGGACTGCCTATGGTTTAAAGGAAAGCACTAGATTTGAATGAAAATAAGGCACGTGATTATGACAAGTAAAAATTATTTAGATGAAGTTGAAAAAGCGACAGAGAACTTGGATTTTGAGAATAAGCAGTATGATGTCGAGGTGGATACATCTTTGGGCAACTTTACTTTAAAGCTAAATCCAAAGGTAGCTCCCGGGCATTGCCGTAATATGATTGGCTTGGCTAAATCTGGTTTTTATGATGGCCTATTGTTTCATAGAATTATAGATGGTTTTATGATTCAAGGAGGATGTCCACAAGGCACTGGTACCGGTGGACCGGGGTATCAAATCCAACAAGAATTTAATCCTACTCCTCACAGGGCGGGGGTTTTGTCTATGGCTAGAGCACAAAATCCAGACTCTGCTGGATCACAATTTTTTGTTTGTGTAGCTGATGCGACCTTTTTGGATAACCAATATACAGCTTTTGGTGAAACTAAGGATGATGAAAGCTTAAAGGTTGTTCAGAGTATTGGTAAGGTTGCTACAGGAGCTAATGACCGCCCGGTAGAAGATGTTGTAATGAAATCTGTTCGTGTAGTTGAATACGATTAATTATTAAATTGCTGGTCCATTATTAATTTTCCTTGATCAAGGAAAGTTTTGATTGGGCCAGCTTTTCGTGAGTGTTCGCCATAAAGAGATTCTTTTAGAAAGTTATTTGTTTCGAAGGTGTAGAGATCAGCTAGCCAGTGAGAAAATGTCTGTGAGTGTATTTTTTCTTCTAAATCTTGATACGCTTGATAAAATAACACAGGACGTTTTTTTTGGTAGCTTGGAACCCAAATCTGGCAAAAAAAATCTGGATCTTCTTTGACAAGTGTATAGGCAGCTTTCAGGGAGATGGCGTATGCTAAATGTTCGTCATAATAGCGCATGATATCCAGTTGTTTTCTGACCTTGACAGCTTCTTTTCTGGTTTCTATTTCCTTTTCAAATGTTTCTTTCCATTTTTGTAAGAGTTTGGCATGTTGGATAAAGCCTTTTTCTGTCGGAATACGAGAGTAAGGAATATTGGTTGATGCAGTTTCTTTTAGAAGTTGAACTATATTAGAGAGTTGATTTTCTGTTAACTCTTCGACTAATTCCGACATATTTTCAGCTTCGATCTCACTATCTGGGCTGAGCTCTTTATCAAAGTTACGTAGTTGATCATCAATTTTTCTAAACGCTTTATTTGTATCTCTCCATAGACCTTTTTTCTGATCAAAATCTTCACTTAAAATTGCAATTTCTTTGTTTTGGGCGTGCGTCAATTCATGAAGCATTTTGGGGAGTAACAGGGTTGTCTCTTCTTCAGGGTTAATACAAATATGTGGTTTTTGCTTAGTTCTTGCCGTCGTGGCACCAAAGAAAACTCGTGAGCCTGAAGGAAAAAATCTTATATTTTGCATAAGTGTTAGTAATTTTTTGGCAAAGTCATGATTAGAAAAATAAAGTTTGAGTGATTTTCGTAATCCAATTGAAAATTCGTCAAATTGCTTACTGTTATCTTTGATGCAACGGTCATTTTTTCCTAGTGCTGATGGTGCTCTTTTTTTTGAAGAGTTAAATTTATTTTGTGTTTTTATGAAAACGGCAGCTTTGCTTGATAATTTTATTTTCGGCCTGTCTAGTTTATTTAATAAATTACTGAGCTTTTCAAGGCTTGTTTGATAGTCTTCCTTGTTGGGCGGTGTATTGATGACTTGATCGAATATTTTGTTAAGGGCGCTGTCAGCTAATGGATAATCTTTTTTGAATTCAGCCTTTAGAGAATAAAGCGCTTTTTTTTCTTCTTTTTGATTTTCTTGAGCGGTTTTTCCTCGTGGATATATTTTGCATTGTTCAAAAGGTGATTGAAAACTATAATTTTTCTCTTTTTCTAGGGAATCCTTGGTATTACTATTTTCTGATTCAATAGCATAAGCTGTAGTTTTAAAATGTGTAAATAAAATAAAAAATATAATCACATATTTATTCATATTTTTTATATACCTTTAGTTCGACCACTTGCTACCCTTAATATGATAACATATATTGATAGCTATTGGTATTTAGAGAGCATTTTTCGCTGTTCTGCTCTTTCTACAACTGTATGGATATCTGTTGTCTCATTGGATTGTCTCTGTTGAGCATAGAATTTAAAAATAGGCTATTTCTTCCGCATAAAATGTACCGGTGTCGATGTAAAATATATTTTAGAAATTGTTTGATGTGCCTGATTTTTTCTTTACGTTTTAATATTTAGGGCATTAGGCAATTTTTTATAAACTTTAATGATATGTCCATACAAAGGTAGTACTTAAAATGTTTGATTTTCTTCAAAACTTGTTCAGTGGATTTTCATGGTTTTCTTGTCTTTTTTCCTTTGCAATACTTATTTTATTGCTAGGTTATTTTGCTGTTCCATCCTTTATAGCCCTTGCGATAGTAGTTTTTTTCTTATGGCTTGTTGGGCTTCCTCTTTGGCTTGTTATATTACTAGCAATTCCTTTCTTAATAGTATCTTTGCCAGTAGTAAGAGCTAGAATTTTAACGCAGCCAATTATGAAGCTTTTGACTTCAATGAAAATTATGCCCGAAATTTCTGAGACTGAAAAAATAGCCATCGAGGCTGGAACAACTTGGGTAGAAGGAGAGCTTTTCTCAGGCAAACCAAATTTTGGGAAAATATTTAATGAGCCATATGGGAAAGTTGCTAGCCATGAGAAAGATTTTATAGAGACGCAATGCCGAACTGTTTGTGAGATGGTGGATGATTGGCAGTTGTATAAGGATAAAGATTTTTCCACTAAGGTTTGGGATTATTTGAAAAAAGAGAAGTTTTTCGGTTTGATTATTCCTCCAGAATATGGCGGTTTAGGGTTTTCTGCCTTAGCTCATAGTGAAATAGTAAGTTACTTAAGCTCTCGTTCGGTACCATTGGGAATTACTGTTATGGTACCGAACTCTTTGGGACCGGCTGAATTGTTGTTGCATTATGGTACAAAAGAGCAAAAAGAAAAGTATTTGCCACGATTGGCTTGTGGGGATGAAATTCCTTGCTTTGGCTTAACAGAGTCAGGTGCA
Organism: Bdellovibrionota bacterium; assembly: GCA_041391425.1. Lineage (GTDB taxonomy): Bacteria > Bdellovibrionota_B > Oligoflexia > Oligoflexales > JAWKNZ01 > JAWKNZ01. Next base: position 397,967 of record JAWKNZ010000004.1, on the reverse strand, counting down.
GGATCTGATGCAGGTTCTATGATTTCAGAAGCTATTGTATTCAGAGGTGAAGATCAACAGCTTTATTTGCGCATGAATTGGAAAAAACGTTATATCACTTTAGGTGCTATATCAACTTTACTGGGCATAGCTATCAAGGTTAAGGATCCAGATAATTTGCTTGGTAAGGGAAAATTTCCTGGAATTACTTGCGTCCTTGTCCCTTCTACTACAAAAGGTGTTATTCTTGGAAAACGCCATGATCCGATGGGAATTCCGTTTTATAACTGTCCGATCGAAGGTGTCGATGTGGTAGTTTCCGTGGATCATATTATTGGAGGACCTGAAGGAGCTGGTGAAGGCTGGAGGATGTTAATGGAGAGTCTCGCTGCTGGACGCTCTATCTCTCTACCAGCACAAGCTACAGCGATGAGTAAATTCGCGACTCGTGTTGCTAGTGCATATGCAGAAGTTAGGCAACAGTTTGGTATGCCTATTGGACGCTTTGAAGGAATTGAAGAAGCACTTGCTAGTATGGGTGCGTCATCCTATATGTTAGAGGCTTCCAGGATATTTACTTCGGGTGCTGTTGACCAGGGGTTGAAGCCTGCAGTTGTTTCTGCCATTGCAAAATTACGCGCAACGGAAGAGTGTCGGCATGTGGTCACGCATGGAATGGATATTTTGGGTGGCGCAGCGATCTCTAGAGGTCCTAAAAATCTACTAGCGGGTTTATGGTGGGCGGCACCGATAGGAATTACTGTCGAAGGCGCTAATATCTTGACAAGAACTATGATTATTTTTGGTCAAGGTGCGATTCGCTGCCATCCCTATGCCTATAAAGAACTGGTGTATTTAGCAGAAAAAAATGTCTCAGGTTTTGACCGTGCTTTTTGGGGGCATATTGGACATGTTTTTCGTAATGCTTGTCGTGCTAAGGTTTTATTTTTTACGCGTGGGCGATTGACCATTACTCCGGGAGGTCCTTTAAAGCGTTATTATCAAAAACTGGCGTGGGCTTCGGCTTCATTCGCTATTTTATCAGATTTAGCAATGGGAGTTTTTGGCGGTACTTTAAAGTTTAGAGAGAAAATTACGGGGCGTTTTGCTGATATACTATCCAGTATGTATTTAGTGACTGCCATTCTTCGACGATTTGAAGAAGAGGGGCAGAGAGTAGATCATGAGGCTTTTGCTATTTATGCACTAGAAGAAAATTTTGCAAATATACAAAAAGCTTTTGTTGGTTTGTTTAATAATTTTGATATCCCGATTTTAGGACGGTTGCTGAGTATTGCAGGGTTTTGTTTTAGGTTTAACGCATTTTCTTTTGGTGTTTCTGATAAAATTGGTAAGAAAATTTCACAGGCTCTTGCCGAGGTGGGGGAAACAAGGGATTCTATAACTTCCCATGCGATTTTTATTCCTAAAGACGAAACACAATCTCTAGCTACTTTAGAACTAGCATTTTCTACTATTCAGCAGAATAAAAATATTTATCGAAAAATTCGTAAAGCAATGAAGCAAGGAACTCTTAAGAAAGGAAAACTTGTTAAAGCTATAGATGAAGCCTTATCAAAACAGGTAATAACAGAAGAAGAAGCTACTCTTCTTAGTAATGAAGAGAAATTGAGGCACGCTGTTACTGAGGTTGATGCTTATGCAGTCGACGATTTTGCCAGAGGTGGCAATCACCCTGTATAATTATTAACGAGATTAAAATATATGTTATTGCATAGTGTCTAAAAAATGCCGCTTTACCGAATACACAAGCTCGTCGGAAGCATTAGGCAATCCTTACCTGATGCATTTTACCCTTGGTAATAGCTCTGGCTAGAGTGGTGAAGTATTAGAACCATTTTAGATAAAGCTCCCAGAATTATGTTTGTATAACTCTGGGGTTTCTTATCAAGGTTTTGGCTGCTGTGATTTATTCATTCTTGCTAAGATTTAGCAATAGTGATCAGCTTCTCGATTCCTTGCTCGAGGATAGAGTTTTTATTGGCGAACGAAAGGCGAAAATGAGTATTTTTGTTAGAAAAAGCCTTTCCAGGGACGATTAAAACTTCTTTTTCAATGCACTTATTAAGAAATGTGTCTGTATCTCCATGAGGGGATTTAGGGAACATAAAAAATGCACCAGTTGGCTTTATGATATCAAAATAGTCCTTCAAGCCTTCGTAGACTAAATCTCGTTTGGCTTCATACTCTTTGATAAGATGGGAGATATCGGTTTTTAATGCCTCAATGCAGGCCCATTGGGTTGGCTGGTTTACACATACATAGGTAAACTGCTGTAAAGTTATCATTTGATTTAAAATGCGCTCAGGCCCTGCAGCGTACCCACTGCGCCATCCCGGCATTCCCCATGATTTACTAAAGGCCCGTATTAAAATTGCATTAGGATCATGTTTAAGAAGTGACTCGTGGGCTGTGGAGTAGGTAAATAAATTATAAACTTCATCGGCAATGACTTGGATGTCATATTCCTTAATTACTTCAACTAAAGCCGCTATTTCTTCTTTAGTGTGCATGATCCCAGTGGGGTTTCCAGGAGAGTTGAATATTAAAACTTTGCTATTTGGGGTGATGGCAGCTTTTAGTTTTTCTGGTGTGAGTTTGAAGTCTGGATATATATCTATTGGAATAGGAGTGGCGCCTGCTAGCCTTATCATTGGGTTGTATGCTACGAATCCTGGATCGGTTATTAATACTTCATCACCTCGATCAACAAGCGCTAAAAGTGCGAGTAAGATTCCCCCGGATGCTCCTGATGTAATCATTGAAGTTTCATGAGGTATGCCTTCGGCATTTAAGGAACTCGTAATAGCTTCTTGTAATGGTTGGATGCCTCGTGTTTGTGTATAACCATTTTTTCCTGATTTTATTGCAGATATGGCTGCTTCTTTTACTTGCTCAGGTACGTCAAAATCTGGTTGGCCGAGAGAGAGATCTATCGGATTTTGCATTTTTGACGCAAGCTCAAACATTTTTCTAATGCCAGAAGATTGAAAGTGTTTCATTCTTTTTGCCAATTGTATTTTTTTTGTTGATGGCATTTTTTCTCCTTTTAGCATTTGCTATTGTTAATTTTTTTTCGTCTTTGCTGAAAAAAATTTATTAAAGTCTGTGAACATTGTTCTGCCAATATGCCGCTACGAATTTTTACCTGATGATTCAGCCTAGAGTCTTTATCTATAGCATATAGGCTGCCAAACGCCCCAGCTTTTGGGTCTTTTGCTCCGTATATAGTTTCTGTAATTCTTGCTTGATAGATTGCGCCCGCGCACATCAGGCAGGGTTCTAATGTTACGTAAAGTTTGCAGTCGTTTAATCGCCAATTTTTTAATCTTATATTTGCGCGTTCTATGGCAATAATTTCAGCGTGCTTGGTAACTAAATGCATTTTTTCTTTTTGATTGAATCCGCTGCTAATTATGTTTCCATCTTTGACAATGATAGCCCCTACTGGTACTTCGTCGTGAGTGGCTGCAGAATTGGCTAGAGCAAGCGCTAACTGCATCCATAGCTCATCTTCATCTTTCTGATTGGGCATGGTTTCTTCCTGTGAGGGCCGAATCAGTATTACTAAAGGTGGCTACGTGTTTTGCAATGTTGCCTGCGCGCTTGAGGCCAAAGTGTTGCATGATCTCGTCTATGCTCCTACCTTGCTCAAGCAAATAATTGGTTGCATGGTGGCGTAACATTTCTGTATTTAATCCTTTGATATTAGCTTTCTCACCTAATTCATATAGCATAAATTTAAGGCCATGGCGGGAGATTTTTGCGATTGGTGTGTTAGTATCCCTTCCTTTAAAGGCGATGAACATTTTTGCATCTTTATCGTGCAGGAATGCGCTGTCTAATACTTTTGCATAATGCCTATGGTATGTAGTAATGGTCTTTGTGGTCTCTGGGCTTAATTTAATGATTCGCCCTCGACTCCCTGTTATTTTTAGAGATCCTAGATTGTTTTCCTTGAGAAAATAAGACCATTTTAAATCGATAATTTCTCCAGCTTTTAAACCCTCAAAGCTTAAAAGTGCAAGTATGGCACAATCTCGTGTGGATTTTATTACTGGAGCTGTGTTGGCTGCAAATTCGAATACTAAGTCCAGATCTTCTGAGGTTATACCGTTGGGAAGGCTTTCATCTCTAGGTGGAATAATAGCATGGTCTAAGGGAGAGTTGATTATATATTGAACATCGGATAAAAATCTAAAAAACTGCCGGACGCCAATTACGGAACGCCGGATTGAATTGTCTCTATCTTCACATATATTTCTTAAATATTGTTGGTAGGTTATCATGGTGTGGGCTTCTACATCTTCGAGGTTTAGATCTTCCGCTTCGAGGTAGTCGATAAACCTTTGAGCGTCTCTTGCATAAGATTCGATAGTGGATGGTAACCGCCCTCTAGTTTTCAAGGATTCTTTGAACTCGTCTATGGCATTTTTATCAAGCTGCATGGTTTCTCACTGTATGGTTGTGTTAGAATTTCTAGTAGGGATTTAGCCACCCAATTCTGATAGGCTTGCCTCTGTATATATATTTGTTGGTAGACTTCTAAGCAAGAGAGAATACATTGACTTTGAAAGTAATGATTGAAAAGCTGGCTTTTTCTTTGTCTTTATTCCTTATGGTTGCCTGGACGGTTCCCGGTTCTTATAAATACTATCGGCAGCCTGATAAGAAAGGGCAAAAGCTTTCTCATGTTGTTGTTGAAGTAAATGGACAAAAGAAGATCATTGAAGCTTTCGATGTTTTAACGGTACTACGTGGTGATGATTTCAAGCTCGTTGAAGCCATTTTATATGATCGTTTACAAATCCCAGAGCAGGTAAATTTAGTTGGATATGCTAATCCGAGAGCTAAGGCAGGAGAGGATCGAGGGCAGCTCGTAAATACCAAAGAGTTATTTGCTGAAAAATGGGCTGTCGATGACGACAAAAAGGTGTTTGCGGTAGCGGTTTCAACCCATTCTGGATCTTCAGGACTTCTTCATGGTGTCGTATATATTAAATTAGAAATGCCAAGTTTATATTTTGTGGATGTTTTGGTTAATCACAAGATGAGAGTCATGAGGCCGGGTGAGGTTTTTATTTTAAATGCTAAAGATAAAATAAAAATCAATGAGATTCGGACCAATATTGAAAATAGTAAAGATGTTGGCTTTCAAGTCGTAAAAGTCGACAATTCATACGAAAAAGAACGCCATTTGCGTAAAGCTGAGTCTTTTGAGGTTCAGTTCAAACGTAATGGGTTGCTATTTGCGAAAATTCCTATGCTGGTTGAAGGTCTATGAGCTTCAAATCAAATCGCACTTTTGAAGAGCGAAAGCGAATTATCGAGATGGTTGCGGTGTTTATTGTCGTTTTCGTCTTGATTGGAATTTCGCGTTTAGAATCTAGATTATTTGTCTTGAGTGAAACTCTGACACAAAATCCAGAAATTTCGACTACAATTACCTATTTTGCCTTGATAAACCTTAATGTCGTTTTAGTTCTTGTTCTTAGCTTTTTAATCTTTCGTAATGTAGCTAAGTTAGTTATTGAACGCCGTCGTGGTGTCTTAGGGTCCCGTCTGAGAACAAAATTAGTCGTATCTTTAGTCTTTTTGCGTTAGCTCCTACTCTTCTTCTCTTTTATATTTCTATGCGTTTCGTTACTTCTAGTTTTGATGAGTGGTTTTCCGAGAGAGTTACAACGACTATGAGGCAGACGCGTGAGGCTGGGGCTGCTATTTATGAACAAGATGAAAACGAATGCGTAGTTTAGCCAATATTGCGTTGCATCGAGTTGAAATTATAGATCAAAGCGAAATTTTTCTTAAAGAGCAAGTGAGGGTGGTGCCTACACGGTTGAAGGGGTTTGAGGGTCAATATGGGTTGAGCTCAGTATCTTTATTTGATCAGAATGGTACGCGAGTTTGGAATAGTGCAAGGGGTTACGGTTCGGAAGTTCCTGAAAGAACTTCGAATTTTGTCATCGAGACATTCGAGCGTTTTCGTGCGGAAAAAACTCTAGTCGAACGTAGCGCTGTTGTGACTGAAGAGGCACAAGATGTTGTAAAGGGAATTGCTCCTATTGTTGATCCGGTTACAGGAGACTTATTAGGTGCGATTTTGACAGAAGAAAAGTTTCAAGCACAAATATTAAAGAGCGTCGAAAAATTTTGGCGGATTTTTCAGCGCTTCGGCCTGGTGCACAGTTAATACGTATGAGTTATATGGTCTTAATGGTTTTAATGACGCTGCTAATAATTTTTGCTGCTACCTGGATGGGCTTTTATGTGGCTCGTGGAATTACAGGGCCAATACAAAGTTTAGCTGAGGCGACTCGTGAGGTTGCATTGGGAAACTATGCAGTTACTTTGGAAGCCCGTACTGATGATGAAACCGGACAACTCGTTAAATCTTTTAACTTGATGACAAGAGATTTAGAAAAACACCGTTTATTGACTGAAAGAACGCAAAAAGATTTGAAACGCAGTAACATAGAATTAGATCAGCGTCGCCAATATATGGAAATAGTGTTAAAAAATATCACCGGTGGTGTTCTATCTATTGATAAATCAGGGACGATTACATCGATTAATCGTGCTGCTGAAAGACTTTTGGAAATAGATTCAAAAACAATAGATGGGCTGAAAGTTGAAGATGGTCTTGGGGATTTGTATCAAAATTTTTGGCTTCCTGTTTGGGAGGAGTTACGAGAACACGCTACTTTTCATGGCCAACTCGATATCTATGTGGGGGGAGCTGAAACCACTCTCGTTGTTGATGCCGTGACGATTGCCGATGAAAATAATGTAGAGGTTGGCTACGTTTTAGTTTTCGATGATGCGAAGGAAAAAGCTAGGATCCAAAGGGTTGCAGCTTGGCGAGAGGTTGCACGAAGGATTGCACATGAAATAAAGAATCCAATCACCCCGATAAAATTGAATGCCCAGAGATTATTGAGAAGATTTCATAAAAAATTTACCGGTGAAGATCATGATATTTTTGTCTCTTGTATAGAAATAATTGTAAAGCAAGTGGATTCTCTGCGTGATTTAGTTAATGAATTTTCAAAATTTTCTAAATTGCCAGATGTTGAATTATCGATGGGAGACTTGAATGTTGTTATTGAGGAAATGATAGATTTGTTTTCTCTTGGCCATCCAGAAATTCAGTTGAATAAGGTGGGTTTGCAACCTCTACCCAAAATTCCCATCGATCGAGATCAGATGGGCAGAGCATTGCTTAATATTGTAGCTAATTCTGTTTCGGCTTTAGAAGAGGGACGACCTGGACAAATTTCTTTTAAATCGGAGTATATTAAGAGTCTGAAGATTGTGAGGCTTGAAATTTCGGATAATGGCTGTGGTATTCCGAATGGTCTAAAAGGGCGGGTTTTGGAGCCTTATTTTTCTACTAAAGATGAGGGTACGGGTTTAGGATTAGCAATTGTGAATCAAATTATTACTGATCATGGCGGTTATTTGAGGCTTGTGGATAATCACCCTTATGGAACTACAGCAGTTATAGAGTTGCCAAGTGGAACTGTACAATCAACATAACCTCTATTAGCATTACAAGGTTTGCTTAAAAAATACTCGTCGCAGGCTGAAAAGGATATAAGTATCTAAAATGTAATTATTGTGTTTAAATGAAAGACGCATTTTTTACTTTTTTTCTTGAAGTCGAAATGTTGGAACTGTTCTAAAAGTCTAAAGAGGAAAATGAAAGCATCTTTAAAGGGAAATGGTAGACCAGTCGCTTTGATAGTGGATGATGAAGCGGCAATATGTGAGACTTTAGCCGGTGTACTTTCCGATGAAGGCTGGGATTCTTATACAGCTTTTTCAGGTAATGAAGGTCTGAGCTTATTTAAAAATGAGCATCCAGATCTGGTGGTGTTGGATGTTTGGATGGAGGGTATGGATGGCATCGAAACATTACAGCGGATGAAAGCCGTCGATAAAAATGTTCCAATTTTAATTATGAGTGGCCACGGTACTATTGAGACAGCTGTTAGAGCGACGAAGTTAGGTGCTAGTAATTTTATTGAAAAGCCTCTATCTCTAGAAAAATTTTTAGCTATGGTCGATCAGGCTTACGAATCGTCGCGAAAGCTGCGGCATAAGAGTCATCATGCTAAAAAATATGATATGGTCGGAGAATCAGAAGCTATACATAGTGTTAGGCGTCAGGTTGGTGTGGTTGCGCCGCGTAATAGTTGGGTTTTGATTACTGGTGAAAATGGCTCAGGTAAAGAGGTCGTGGCTAGAAATATTCATCTATTGAGTCCGAGATCTGATAGGCCTTTTGTGGCGGTTAATTGTGCAGCAATTCCTGAGGAGTTGATAGAGAGTGAATTGTTTGGGCATGTTAAAGGTGCTTTTACTAATGCTGTTTCAATGAAGCGTGGCAAGTTTGAGCTAGCTCATCGTGGCACCTTGTTTTTAGATGAAATAGCTGACATGTCTCTTAAAACGCAGGCAAAAGTTTTGCGTATTTTACAAGAGCAGAGTTTTGAGCGCGTAGGAAGCGATGAAACTATTAATATAGATGTAAGAGTTATCGCCGCGACGAATAAAAACTTGCAAGAAGAAATAAAGCAAGGAAAATTTAGAGAAGACTTATTTTATCGTTTGAATGTAATTCCTATTTCAGTCCCGCCTTTGAGAGAAAGAATTTCGGATATCCCTATTTTAGTCGAACATTTTTTAAACCTAATGGCCATCGAGCTCGATGAAAAAAAGAAGGTTTTTTCAGATGAAGCTATGAAAAGGTTAATTAGTTACCACTGGCCAGGAAATGTGCGAGAGCTGAAAAACTTCTTGGAAAGGCTCTGCATTTTGGTAGTTTCACCGATAATTGATGTGCCTGAATTGCCTTCTTTGGGGGGAGATAGCGAGCCGTTGGACGGTGGCATTGGTAGGAATGCAGAGAGTATAGACTTTATTGATGCAAAGCCGGGATTATCATTAAAAGAAGCTAAAGTTGAGTTTGAAAAAACTTTTATTATAAAGCGATTAGAGGAAAATGACTGGAATGTATCTAAAACTGCAGATTCAATTGGTATTGAAAGAAGTAATTTACATAGAAAACTACGATTTTATGAGATTGACCTAAAAAGGTTGAAAGGATAATTAGATGAGTTCTGGCTATAGCGTAGATTCGTCCTCTGGTATTCTGAAAATTTCAGGCCCTTCAATTGAAAATGCAGAAAGTGGGGATTGGTCTATTAGAGAATTTGGTGTTGGCAGGTTTTTGTTGCAAAGCAATGAACTGACGAAACAGATGCCGATCTCAAATGACGGTAATGCTTGGTGCTCAATTGATACTTTTACTGATTTTATCTTTGGTGTACATCATCGCAAATGGTCTGGAACGATTGTTGTTGATACAGGGTTTGGTATAAAACGAGTTTATTTTTTAGATGGTGAGATAGTTTTTGCCGGAACCAACGTCATGGATGATCGTTTGGGGGAAGTCCTTTATAGAAAAGGTTTGTTGACGATAGATCAACTGATGGATACTTCGGTTAAGGTTAGTCGAGAAAAAAAGTTTGGTCAGGTACTTCTTGCTAGCGGAGTGTTTTCAAATTTACAGCTTTGGGATGCTTTGAAGTGCCAGGTTAGAGAGTTGGTACGTTCGATTTTTATGTCAGAGTATGTTTATTTTGAAATGCTTAGGGACAATGCTCCTGCCCCAACACAAGTCGTTTTTACTGAAGGTAGCTATAGCTTTTTGGAGTCTTGTCATGGATATGGTTGTATGTATCGAGACTTTGTTGCTCGTCTGCAGCAAGATACAGAGGTACAGGTCATTAATCCTGAGTACGTTAAGCTGGAGGTAGGTGAAGGGAATTTTATCGCTGATTTGATTGGGATGATCGAGAAATCTAAGAATATTGAAGATATATTGCGAACTTCAAAGTTGTTAGAGTTGAATACTCTTGCTGCATTGATGCTTCTCGTTAATCGTGGTATCTGCAGTATCTCTCCCTCTGAAGACAGCCAACTCCACAGTGATAAGTTGCATCTTAAAAAGCTACAGAATAAATTGGATATATATTCATTTATGTTGAGCGAGGTCCGTAAGGCTTTTCAAATGAATGGTGTTTCGTTACCAAAATAGACTTAAGAATGATGGCGGAAGGTTTAGACGAAGATTCTTTATCCATCTATCTTTTTGACGCAAGAAGGTCATATTAGCGCCGTTGCTCGATTGAAAGGATTTTCAGTCAGTAAATCCACGCATAGCCGTGTTAATTATTTTATTATTCGCATTGATTGTCTTGTGCAGTTTCTTCTACAGCTTTCATTGGACCATCTTCCTTATGAGATTGCTAAAGGTCTAAGGGCTCACTATAAAAGATTAGCTTCATGAAAAGAAAGAGAGAGTATAATCAAAAAAATACTCCGTCAAAAGCAATTAAGCTTGCTGGGCAGCAGGCATTGAAAGTTCGAAATAAAAATGGTGGTAATAAGCAGGCCTATGATTTTTTAGGAGATGATGAGTTTATTGTAGATGGTTTATCAGCAATAAATGAGTTTATCCGTTTCAACCCGAAAAAGATTGTCTACGTTGTTGTTGATGAAAAAGACCGTTCAAAGCTATTTCGCTCTGAGAATATAGATCGTATTAAGCTGTATGCTACTAATGAAGAATGGCAAAAACGAAACGATGCCAGCTTTATTAAGTCTAATCTATGGGCTGTTATCCGCGTTGCTATGCTTCAAGAAGCTGATTTGTACCGTAATATTGGGAATGGAAAAGAGCCAAAATTGATTTCAGCTTTGGATCAGTATTGCAGATCCTAGAAAAACTTAGGCGCGATAGCTATGAACTTGCGGTTTTGGTGTGAATTTTATCCTTTTACCAAAAGATAGACAGGTGAAATTGACGAATGCATCCGTAGCTACTTCGCAAGGAGGGTTTTCGTTAGTGGAGCTGTTTTGTGTTACCAATCTCGTGAGATCCCTTAAAAAACTAAAAGAAATGGATTATTGGATCATCGGCGCTGATATGGGTGGTGAAGATTATAAAGACGTAGCAGGCTTTTATGATAAAACTGTGCTTGTTCTAGGGTCAGAGGGTTCTGGTCTCTCTCATATTGTGCGGAAGTCTTGCGACAGGATAGTGGCTATTGGTGGGCGAGAGGATGGGCTTGAATCTTTGAAATGTTTCAGTTGCGGCTGGAATTATCATTGATAGTTTTGCTCAGCCTTGAGTTGGCTTTAGCCTGCCCAAACGCATGCCTCTGTTGTGGTTGACCACGTCGCACTTTGCCGAGTCTCAAAAAAAGTGATAGGCTTTACAAATCTTTGCAAGAACTCTTGATCTTCTGTGAATAACTAGTATCAACCTCTATCTATGCGTAGGGAAATTGATGATTCTTCAGTATTTTTTGCGCTATGGTTTGCTGGTGTAGCTCAATTATAGAGCAGCTGATTTGTAATCAGCAGGTTGCGGGTTCAAGTCCCATCACCAGCTCCATGGAGGTGCCCGAGCTGGCCAATGGGGGCGGGGCTGTAAACCCGTTGGATTTATCCTACACTGGTTCGAATCCAGTCCCCTCCACCATTTTTGGCCGTTGAGGCGAACTTAAACCTGGTTGGGTGACCGCTTCGGTCAGTAAAATAGGGTGTTTGCAGACGGATATGCGGGAGTAGCTCAGCTGGCTGTTACTTAGCCTTCCAAGCCAAGGGTCGCGGGTTCGAATCCCGTCTCCCGCTCCAGAATCGGTGCATCTGTGCAGATTTCGTTGCATTTAATTAAGATGATAGGTAGTGACATTATTAGAACGGGTGAAATATCCTGGGGTCCTGATAAGTACTGGTTTGATTTAGTGGCGAGCATTGTTGATTTGTAGCTCGGCCCGGGGTAGCTCGGGTAGAGCGCGTCCTTGGTGTGCACGAGGGTCGCGGGTTCAACTCCCCATTTCGGCTCCATCTTTAAATTTTAGGTTGTTAGAACTTTTTAGAATAGCGCAATGGCTGCGTTTTCGATATTTTGGCTGATAGTTAGCTTTATTTTGTATCTGTGTCGGCATTGTATTAAGTCCGACGTCCGTTGGAGGAAAAAATGGCAAAGGAAAAATTTGAACGCAATAAGCCTCATGTTAACGTTGGTACTATCGGACACGTTGACCATGGTAAAACAACATTAACAGCTGCGATTACAAAAGTAATGTCTATGGCCCATGGTGGCGAGGTTAAGGCGTTTGATGAGATCGACAAGGCTCCAGAAGAGAAAGCTCGTGGTATTACTATTTCCACTTCACGTTGAGTACGAGTCAGCAACTCGCCATTATGCTCACGTTGACTGCCCACATGCTGACTATGTTAAAAACATGATTACTGGTGCTGCTCAGATGGACGGTGCAATTTTGGTAGTAAGTGTCGCAGATGGTCCAATGCCACAGACTCGTGAGCATATCTTATTAGCGCGTCAGGTTGGTGTTCCTAAGATTATCGTCTTTGAACAAGTAAGATATGGTTGATGATGAAGAATTGTTAGACCTGGTTGAGATGGAAGTTCGTGAGTTACTAGACCAATATGAATATCCTGGTGATGACACTCCAATCATCCGTGGATCTGCCCTTGCTTTAGAGTCTTTGCCCGTTGATGATCCTTATGCGGCTAAGGTTGTTGAACTTATCGAAGCAGCTGACGAATTTATTCCAGTTCCTGAGCGACCCAAGGATATGCCATTTATCATGCCTATCGAAGATGTGTTTTCTATCTCTGGACGTGGTACTGTTGTAACTGGCCGTATTGAAAAAGGTATTATTAAAGTTGGTGAAGAAATTCAACAGTTGGACTAAAAGACACTGTAACTACGACTTGTACTGGCGTTGAAATGTTTAGAAAGCTTTGACGAAGGTCGTGTTGCGACAACAAGCGTATTCTTCTTACGTGGTATTGGGAACGTGAAGACGTTGTTCGTGGACAAGTTCTTGCTGTACCAGGAAGCATCAAGCCTCACACTAAATTTAAGGCCTAAGTCTATGTATTGACTAAGGAAGAAGGTGGCTGTCATACTCCATTCTTCAAGGGATATAGGACTCAGTTTTATTTTAGGGTCAACAGATATTACAGGCTCTGTGAAGTTGCCTGATAATGTTGAAATGGTTATGCCTGGTGACAATATCGACATGGAAGTAGAATTGATTGCCCCAATTGCTATGGATAAAGAGTTGAGATTTGCTATCCGTAGGGTGTAGCCGCATGAAATAAGCCGGTGTTGTTGCTGATATGGACTAAGTTTCCGAATCTGGGTTCTATTGTGGAAGTTAATTTTCTTAAGTAAAGACTCGCTGAAAAGCCTATTTGCAGGAATTTTATGGTGATTTTTTCATCAGGTTCTAAGAAAGAACTTTCCAAAGCAGGACTATCGAAAGGTTGTCCTGCTTTTATTTTCGGTTATCTTCTGTTTATATGCTTTTATCTTGATTTTGAAAGATGTTTTGACAGATTTAGGGATAATCTTTGGTTGACATGTCCTTGCTTATAATACTAACTGTTAGCTTTGGATAAGTAGGATTTTGAAATATTAAGAAGTTGTGTTTAAAGATGACATATAGGCGAGTAGCTCCAATTGGTAGAGCGGCGGATTCCAAATCCGCATGCTGGGGGTTCGAGTCCCTCCTCGCCTGCCACATTAGTTTATAGCCTATAGGTCTTTTAGTTGACCTAAAGGCCTTCTGTGATGTGTGGTATTTTCTGAGTTTTTCCATGGTTGAGGGGTAGTAGATGGATAAGGACGATAGCTTTTGGGTGAACACAGTTTATATTGCTTTGGCAGTAATTGCTGGATACGTCGGGTATCAGGCTATAAATACTGTTGGAGTTCAAATGTCATTGATTGAGCGTTATGACTCTTGGTTTCCAATGGTTAATAATATTGGGGCGGTGGTGTTTGGAGCTGCTATTATTCTGTGGTTTCGCTCTGATAAACAGCGAAGAGACTACCATTTGGCCTCTGTAGCCGAAGCAAGGAAAGTGACCTGGCCTAGTTTGCCGGATACTAAGAGGATGACAATTGTTGTTGTGGTGGTTGTTGCTGTTTTTGCAGTGATTTTGGGTGTGTTTGATTTGGTATGGTCTTGGGCCTTAAAACTAATTATTACATAAAAATAGGGCATTAGACACGAGGGATTTGCGATGAATCATGAAGAAGTCGAACCAGAAGAAGTAAAAGCCAGTGATGTTGAAAAGGGCGTTGCGGATAGTTCTGATGACGTTGAAACACAAGCTCAGGCTATGAAATCTGGGGAAGAGAGTTCTGATTCTCTTCAAGAAGACGATGTTGACCCTGTAGATCCTAGGTTTAAGTGGTATGTTGTCCATACATATTCGGGCTTTGAACAAGCAGCCAGAAATGCTCTACTTGACAGGATAAAGCGAAGTAATTTAGAGGATAGATTTGGCAATGTAACTGTTCCTAAGACAGTTGTGGAGAAAGCTTTAAAGAGTGGGAAAAAGAAGAAGGTTGATAAGACATCCTTCCCTGGCTATATGATAGTGCAAATGGACTTGGATGAGCATACCATGGCATGTGTCACCGGAACTCCTAGAGTCACTGGCTTTGTGGGAAACCAGAAAAAGCCTAGACCTATGTCAGATCGTGATGTGCTTGCTTTAATGAGCCCGGAGCTGTTGAGAGAAGAGGCTGATAAAGCAGCTGAAGGTTTGTCTTTTGAAAAGGGAGAGTCTGTAAAAGTGATCGATGGTCCTTTTACCAACTTCGACGGTATCATCGATGAGGTTAAGTCTGATAGGCAGAAGCTTAAGGTTTTAGTGAGTATTTTCGGGCGAGAGACTCCTGTTGAGCTTTCATATGGGCAAGTGGTGAAACAATAAGTTCTGAATTATGCAATTTTTTTCTTTTTTTGATTTTAAAATAAGCATTTTTAGCTATTGAGTAAAAAAAATTTGAATTCCAAGTCTAAATTACAAAAACTACTTGACTAAAAGAGAAAAACACCATAAAGATCCCCTCTCGGTTAAATTAGCTTGATATGTGCTGTTACGAAAATTTGGTAAGTGAATATCGAGTAAAGTGTTGTTGATATATAAAGGAGTCCATTGTGGCTAAGAAAATAACTGGATTTATTAAACTCCAGATTCCTGCTGGGAAGGCAAACCCTGCTCCTCCAGTTGGCCCAGCTTTAGGTCAGCGTGGTGTGAACATCATGGCTTTTTGTAAAGAATTCAACGCTAGAACGCAAAAGCAGGCTGGCTCTATATTACCAACAGTAATTACAGTATATGCTGATAAGTCTTTTTCTTTTATTACGAAAAGCCCTCCTGCTTCTGATTTATTGAAAAAAGCAGCTAGTTTGCAAAAAGGTGCTCAGAATCCAGGAAAAGAAACCTGTGGTAAGGTAACTATGGATCAGGTTAGAGAAATTGCTAAGACGAAGATGGCTGATTTGAATGCTTATGATGAAGATGCTGCTGTTAAGATTGTAATGGGATCGGCACGTAGCATGGGATTAGAAGTCCAATAAGTTAGTTTTATATTTAAAATTAAAATAGTGATTTATGTTGAATCTCACGTAGGAGAGGTTGGTTTTAGAAAGCCTCGCTTGCACTACTAGAGGAGCCGAAAGATGGCGAAACACGGAAAGAAGTACCGTAAGGTTATCGAAAATTTTGATCGTAACAAACTTTACCCCTTAAAAGAAGCTGTAGAACTCGTTCAAAAAACTTCCTATACAAAATTTGATGGAACAGTTGATTTGTCTGTGAACCTTGGTGTTGATCCTAGGCATGCTGACCAAAACGTTCGAGGAGCGACCCCTTTACCTCATGGGTTAGGTAAAAGTGTGCGGATTGTTGTTTTTGCTAAGGGCGATAAGGCTGTTGAAGCTTCTAAGGAAGATGTTGAGTTTGTGGGTGGTGATGATTTGGCCGAGAAGATAAGCGGCGGTTGGATGGACTTTGATCAGGTTGTAGCAACGCCGGATATGATGGCTGTTGTCGGTAAGCTTGGTCGTGTTTTGGGTCCTCGTGGCTTGATGCCTAATCCAAAAGTTGGAACAGTGACTTTTGATGTTGTGAAAGCGATTAAAGAGCTTAAAGCAGGTCGTGCTGAGTTTCGTGTCGATAAAGCAGGTATTGTTCACACTGCCGTTGGTAAAGTTAGCATGAATTTAGATCATTTATCTGAAAATATATCAGCTGTTGTTGATGCCTTGATTAAGGCTAAGCCTTCTTCAGCGAAAGGTAACTATCTTAAAAAGATAGGATTGTCTGCTACCATGGGTCCTGGTGTTAAGGTAGATGTCACACCGTTTAAGAAATAATAGCTATTATTATATACTTTCAGATTTAACTGAGGAAAATCAGATGAGCAAAAGTAAAGCAGTAAAACAGGAATTAAGGCAGAGTATTTCTGAGCGATTAGAAAAATCGAATGCTGCTATATTGGCGGAATATAGAGGATTGACTGTTGGTGAGTTAAGTGAATTGCGTGTTGAATTGAGGAAGATTAATAGTCAATTTTCAGTCATCAACAATCGAATTGCTAAAAAAGCGATAGAGTTAGAATCTCAGGGTTCTGAGCCTATTAAGGACTTACTGAAAGGACCTTTGGGAATCGTTTACAGCTACGGTGATGTTGCGGCTAGCGCGAAGGTTGTTTTAAAGTTTGCTAAAGACCATGATAAGTTTAAGGTCACAGGCGGTTTGATGGATGGAGCTGCTGTATCTGTCAGTGAGTTGGATGCACTTTCTAAATTGCCTAGCCGTGAAGTTCTGTTAGGGCAGATCGTGGGAAGTTTGGTTTCTCCACATAGAGGAATTCTTGGAGTCTTAAATGGTGTTACTCGCAGCTTAGTGCAGGTGATTAATGCGATAAAAGATCAGAAGAGTTAATAGAGTTTTAAATGTATATTTTGATAGGTTTGATCACAAGGATTGAATCTGTTGTTGAATACCAATTTGGGTTTTACGGAGATTGGAATGTCAAGCGTAACTAAAGAGCAGGTAGTAGAGTTTTTAGAAAATTTAACACTTCTTCAAGCAGCTGAGCTTGTAAAAGAGCTAGAAGAAAATTTGGAGTTAGCGCCGCTGCTCCGGTTGCCATAGCCGCTGCTCCAGTAGATGGTGGTGGTGCTAGTGCTGAAGAGCAAACTGAGTTTACTGTAGTTCTTAAGAGCTTTGGTGATAAGAAAATTAATGTCATCAAGGAAATTCGCGGTATTACAGGCTTAGGGCTTAAAGAAGCGAAGGATATGGTAGAAGGCTGTCCTAAGAACGTTAAAGAAGGTGTTTCTAAGGAAGAGGCCGCAAAAATTAAAGAAGCCCTTGAAAAAGCTGGCGCTACTATCGAAGTTAAGTAATACTGTAGTGCAGATATAAATTAAAGGGAATGAATTCAGCTAGGCACGAGATGGTGCGCTAGTCGCTTTGTTCCTGTTTAATGACCGTGAGTAAAATCGTAGAAGGATATTTCGGGAGAGGCTGGTGGAGGTTCTGCATTCCGGTGGATGGGCTCTGAACGGAGTTGTTTGCTGGATTTTAGCTCTTGCTTCCATTAGTTAGCTACTGTTGGCTGAATGTTATTATCTAGTTGTAATGCAAGCTAATTCCTGTAAGTTAGTGCTATACCGAGTGGGGTGATTATACCTCGTATTTTGTGTATGGCTAAATTTTTGTGATTTTACTCTGAATGGGCGGATACGCGTATATTTTTGCCAGACCTCATTGAATATTGTGGATCCTATTGATACAAGGGTATCAATGGGTTTTCGCTATTGCACCTTACTTTACGGAGTACTCTTATGACCGCTTTGGATGCTTCCTTTGCACGTGCACGCAAGAGCTATCAAAAGACTCCCCCTGCTATAAAATTGCCTTACTTAATAGAGATCCAGCGTACTAGCTATGGACAATTTCTACAGGCGGATGTTGAACCAGAAAAACGCATTAATGTCGGTTTGCAGGCTGTTTTTAGTTCTGTTTTCCCTATTACAGACTTTGCCGAGACAGCTTCTGTCGAGTTTGTTAGCTATTCCTTTGAGGAGCCTAAGTATACAGTTGGGGAGTGCCGTCAAAGAGGAATGAGCTTTGCTGCACCACTGAAAGTAGTGATTAGGCTTGTCGTTTGGGATGTTGATAAAGAAAGTAATGTGAAGAGCATTCGTGATGTCAAAGAGCAAGAGGTTTATTTTGGTGAAATACCTCTTATGACTGACAACGGGACTTTTATTATCAATGGAACCGAGAGAGTTGTGGTTTCACAATTACACCGCTCTTCTGGGGTTTTCTTTGATCATGATAAAGGCAAAAATAGTACCTCAGGAAAAGTTTTATATACTGCTCGTGTAATACCTTACCGTGGGAGTTGGCTTGATTTTGAGTTTGATAGCAAAGACTTATTGTATGTACGTATAGACCGCCGCCGTAAAATGTATGCAACTATTTTGTTGAAAGCTTTGGGCTTTACAAGTGCAGAGTTGTTAGACCGCTTTTATCAAAAAGAGCAAGTTGTTATTGATGATAAAGGTATTAGCAAGCAACTTGATTTTGAATTGTATCGTGGTCAAAGGTCGAGTTTTGATATTATCGACCCAGAGACTGGCAAGGTCTTTGTTAAGAAGGGTCGTAGAATAACAGCAGGCGCTATCCGCCAGATGGAAACGGCTGGAATTGATACTCAGAGGCTTGAAAAAGAGGACCTTGAGGGCAAGGTTGTCGCTGAAGATATATTCGATTCGGAAGGCGAAATCCTTATTCCCATTAATACAGAGCTTGATGCTGAAATGGTGGCTTCACTGATTAATCATGGCATTAAGCAATTTAGCGTTTTATATATTGATGGTGTCAATGTTGATAAGTCTTTCAGAAATACGCTTTTGAGTGATAAGGTTGAGACCAAAGAAGAAGCTATTTTGGAAATTTATAAACGCTTACGACCAGGTGATCCTCCGACTATAGAACCAGCCACAATATTGTTTGATAATTTATTTTTTAATCCTGATCGCTATGATTTAAGCGCGGTTGGTCGATTAAAGTTAAATGAAAGACTAGGGCTAGATTTACCAATCGAGCAGAGAACCCTTACTGTAGATGATATTCTACAAACCGTAGATTATCTGTTGAAGCTGAAGAATGGCCGTGGTGAGATTGATGATATCGACCATTTGGGCAATCGACGTGTGAGAGCCGTTGGAGAGTTGCTAGAGAATCAATATCGCATTGGTCTGTTGCGCATGGAGCGTGCAATTCGAGAACGTCTTCAGTTGCAAGATGTCGATACTTTACTACCACATGACTTTATTAATAATAAACCAGCCTCTGCGGTTGTGAAGGAATTTTTCGGTAGTTCCCAGTTAAGCCAATTTATGGATCAGACAAACCCTTTGTCTGAGATAACCCATAAAAGGAGGCTTTCAGCACTTGGACCAGGGGGTCTTAGCCGTGAGAGAGCTGGCTTCGAAGTGAGGGACGTACATCCTACCCATTATGGTCGTATTTGCCCGATAGAAACGCCTGAGGGTCCGAATATTGGTTTGATTTCTTCTTTGGCTGGCTACGCTCGTGTTAATTCTTATGGATTTATAGAGACCCCGTATCAAAATATTGATGATAAATCTGTAAGATATTACTCGGCTTTTGAAGAGCATAAAGATCATACTATTGCTCAGGCAGAGGATCTTACGAAGAAGGCTTCTACAGATATTATTAGTGCTCGCCGTCAAGGTGAGAGTATTAGTGTTAGGGCTGAAGAGACTGATTTGATGGACGTTGCAACTACGCAGCTTGTTTCTGTGGCGGCCTCTCTTATTCCGTTTCTTCAAATGACGATGCGAACCGGGCTTTGATGGGCTCGAACATGATGAGGCAAGCGGTTCCTTCGATTAAAGCAAAGGCACCTTTGATCGGTACAGGTATGGAATACTTTGTGTCGAAAGATTCAGGTGCTTCTGTGGTTGTCAAACGTCCAGGTGTGGTTGTTTCTGTTGATGCTGAGCGTATCATTGTGAAAACTAAAACCGAAGACGGTGATTCTTTGACAGATGTTGGCGCTGATGTTGATATTTACAACTTGAAAAAGTATCGACGTTCTAATCATGACACCTGTATCAATCAAAAGCCAATTGTTGACGTTGGGGAATCTGTTGTCGAAGGCGATGTTATCACCGATGGCTTTGGCACGGAAATGGGTGAGTTGGCGCTTGGTCAAAATGTGACTGTCGCGTTTATGCCTTGGAATGGTTACAATTTTGAAGACTCAATTTTGATTTCTGAGAGAGTTGTTAAGGAAGATCTTTATACTTCTGTGCACATTCAGGAGTTTGAATGTATTTCTCGTGATACGAAGCTAGGTCAAGAAGAGATTACTTGTGATATTCCAAATGTTGGTGAAGAAATCTTAAACGACCTTGATGAGGCTGGTGTTATTCGTATAGGTGCTGAAGTAGGACCTGGAGATATATTAGTTGGAAAGATTACTCCGAAAGGGGAGACGCAATTAACACCAGAAGAGAAGCTACTGAGAGCTATTTTTGGTGAGAAGGCAGGTGATGTAAGAGACACCTCTCTTAGGGTTCCGCCTGGTGTTGTCGGTACTGTTATTGGTTGTAGAATTTTTGCTAGAGAAGGTGCGGATAAAGACGTCCGTAGCATGCAGATTGCTCAGGCTGAAGCGGCTTCTTTACGTAAGGATGAGACCGACCGGATTGCTATTATTAAAGATTCTGGTTTGGGTAAATTAGTTAAAATTTGCCAAGGTACAAGTGCAGCGGCAGATGTGGTGTCTAGAGATGGTAATGTTGTGATTCATAAAGGATCTGAAATTACCGCAGAGCTACTTTCAGGATTGGATTATACAGATTGGTTCGAGCTTTCTGTTGGTGATGCTTCAAAAAATGCATTGTTAGTCAAGGCTCTGGATAATTTGAAATCTAAAATATCTCAGATTAAGTATATGACTGATGAACAGCTTAAGAAGATAACCAAGGGCGATGAGTTGCCTCCAGGTGTTATCAAGATGGTCAAAATATATGTGGCTATTAAGCGTAAGTTGCAAGTCGGTGATAAAATGGCTGGTAGGCACGGAAACAAAGGTGTTGTTTCTAGAATTCTTCCAGAAGAAGATATGCCGTTTGCAGCGAATGGAAAGCCTGTTGACGTGGTTTTAAACCCACTAGGTGTTCCTTCTCGAATGAATGTAGGGCAGATTTTGGAGACTCACTTAGGTTGGGCTGCCAAAAATATCGGTGAGCGTATAAATGAAGTTATGGATACTGCGTTCAGTAGGGAAGTCCTAGAGAAGATGGTGCTTGATATCTGGGATACAGAGAACGTCAAAAAAGATGTCGAACAGTTCTTAAAATCTTGCAGTGACGATCAGCTTAAGAAGTTTATTCGCAAGTACAGGGAAGGGGTTCATATTGCTAATCCTGTTTTTGACGGTGCTTTAGAGAGTGAGATTGAACGTGCACTAGAGCTTGGCGGTGTTGATTCTGATGGGCAGACGACTTTATATGATGGTTGGACAGGTGAGGCTTTTGCCAATAAGGTTACTGTCGGAGTTATGTATATTCTTAAACTTCATCATCTAGTTGATGAAAAGATGCATGCAAGGTCGATTGGTCCATATTCTCTTGTTACGCAGCAGCCACTTGGTGGTAAGGCCCAGTTTGGCGGGCAGCGTTTGGGAGAAATGGAAGTGTGGGCAATGGAAGCTTATGGTGCGGCTCATACTTTGCAAGAGATGCTAACTGTTAAGTCTGATGATGTCTTAGGGCGTACTAGAATGTACGAATCGATCGTAAAAGGTACGAATACTATGATGCCTGGACTTCCCGAGAGCTTTAACGTTCTAATCAAAGAGCTGCAGGCGTTGGGATTGGATGTGAATTTGTTAAAACAAGATGGTCAGGAATTTGGTTTAGATAGGATGGAGCATCATTGATGTGAGAAAGGTATTCTCAACAAGATAGCTTTAAGCCCGAATCTGATATTTTTTTACCGAGGAGACACCCTTGAAGGACTTGCTCAACTTTTTCGACAAGCCTACGGACCCACTGAATTTCAGTGCTATTAAGATTTCATTAGCTTCTCCGGAAAAAATCCGGAGTTGGTCGTATGGCGAGGTAAAAAAGCCTGAAACGATTAACTACCGGACGTTCAAGCCCGAAAGAGATGGTTTGTTTTGTGCCAAAATCTTTGGGCCAGTGAGAGACTTCGAGTGTATTTGTGGCAAATATAAGCGTATGAAGCATCGCGGAATTGTCTGTGATAAGTGCGGTGTGGAAGTAATTCATTCGAAAGTTCGTAGAGAAAGGCTTGGCCATATTAACTTAGCGACTCCGGTTGCGCATATTTGGTTTTTAAAGTCTTTGCCTTCTCGTATTGGGGCTATATTGGATATTTCGCTTAAAGATATCGAGCGCATTCTTTATAGCGAGTCTTATGTTGTGCTTGATCCGGGTGCTGAAGAAACAGGCTTGAAGGTTGGCCAGGTTATCAGCGAAGAAGAGTACGATGATTATTTGGCCGAATTAGGCAACAATGCGTTCAGAGTTGGCGTTGGTGCTGAAGCTATTTTAGAAATTTTACAGAAGTTGCGCATAGAAGATCTAGTGGATGATTTGCGACGTGACTTGAGTGAAGCGACTTCAGAAGCTGCGCGAAAGAAGTTACAAAAACGCTTGAAGGTAGCTGAGGCGTTTAATCAAAGGGATGAAAACGGAGAGTTTTGTGCAAAGCCTGAATGGATGATGCTTTCTGTTATTCCTGTTCTTCCTCCAGACTTACGTCCGTTGGTGCCTTTAGATGGTGGGCGTTTTGCAACCTCTGATTTGAATGATTTGTACCGTAGGGTTATTAATAGAAATAACCGTTTATTGAGGCTTATGGAGCTTAATGCTCCTGATATTATCGTTCGAAATGAAAAGCGGATGCTGCAAGAGTCGGTTGATGCTTTGTTTGATAATGGTCGTAGGGGAAGAGTCTTTACGGGGCCAAATAAGAGGCCTTTGCGCTCGCTTTCTGATATGCTTAAAGGGAAGCAAGGGCGATTTAGACAGAACCTTCTAGGTAAGCGTGTTGATTATTCAGGTCGTACTGTTATTGTCGTTGGCCCTGACTTGAAACTTCATCAGTGTGGTTTACCTAAGAAGATGGCGATTGAGCTCTTTAAGCCATTTTTATACAACAAGCTTGAAGAGCATGGTATTGTTTCGTCGATTAAGAGTGCAAAAAAATTAGTAGAGAAAGAACATCCCGAGGTTTGGGATATTTTAGAAGAAGTTACGAGTGAGCATCCTGTTTTGCTTAATAGGGCTCCTACTTTGCACCGCTTGGGTATACAAGCGTTTGAGCCGGTTCTTATTGAAGGTAAAGCTTTGAGGTTACACCCTTTGGTTTGCTTTGCTTTTAATGCCGACTTTGATGGTGACCAAATGGCGGTTCATGTTCCTTTGTCTGTCGAGGCGCAGATGGAGGCTCGTGTTCTTATGATGTCTACGAATAATATTTTAAGTCCTGCTTCTGGCTCTCCTGTTATTGTTCCCTCACAGGATATTGTACTCGGGGTTTATTATTTAACTAAAGAAGACCTTTCAGCCAAGGGTGCTGGGCATGTCTTTTCGAATTTGGAAGAAGTCCGAGCAGCATATGATCATGGAGCCATTGGATTACAGGCTCCTATTAAGGTGCGCTTGAGAAATGAGTTCATCTCGACGACTGTTGGTCGAGCTCTCTTATCTGAGATTGTTCCTGACGAAATTGAGTATCAAAGCTTCAACCGTACCATGGGTAAGAAGGAGCTTGGTAAGCTGGTTGAGGATTGCTATCGCCTTTGTGGTCCTAAGAAGACCGTTATGATGGCTGATGCGCTTAGGACTATTGGTTACACTTATTCAACGCGGGCGGGCTTGTCTATTTCAATTGGGGATATGGTTATCCCAGATGCGAAAGCTAAGACTTTGAAAGAAGCCTACGATGAAGTTAAGCGTATAAAAGAGCAATACTCAGAAGGTCTTTTGACTGAAGGTGAACGTTATAACAAGGTTGTTGACGTCTGGGCAAAGGTCTCAGAAAGTATTGCTGCATCGATGTTTGAAAATATCGCGTCTATGACTGTTAAGGATAAAGATGGTAAGGAGCATGTTGTTCCTTCGAATAATAGTGTTTTCATGATGGCAGACTCTGGCGCAAGGGGCTCAGCCCAGCAGATTCGTCAGCTTGCAGGTATGCGAGGTTTGATGTCGAAGCCTTCAGGGGAAATCATTGAAACTCCTATTATCGCTAACTTTAGAGAGGGCCTATCGGTTCTTGAATATTTTACTTCTACGCACGGTGCGCGTAAAGGTTTGGCAGATACTGCTTTGAAGACTGCAAGTTCGGGGTATCTGACGCGACGCTTGGTGGATGTTGCCCAAGATGCAATTATTTCTATGGAAGATTGTAAAGCGGAAGAGGGGATTCGTATGATTCCTATCCGTGAGGGAACAGAGGTGCAAGTTTCCCTTGGTGATAGGATTTTGGGACGCGTGAATATTCACGATATTGTCCACCCCGAAACGGGTGAAGTATTAGTTCCATCTGGAACTATGTTGAGAGAAAAAGACTGTGCATTAGCGATGGATGCTGGTGTGGAAGAAGTTGAAGTTCGTTCGGTTATGACTTGTAGGGCTAAGCGTGGTATTTGTGCGGTTTGTTATGGTCGTGACTTGTCTTCGAGTGCGATGGTTGATGTTGGTGAGGCTGTTGGAGTCATCGCTGCGCAGTCTATCGGAGAGCCTGGTACTCAGTTGACTATGCGTACATTCCACTTTGGTGGTACTGCGACTCACAAGGCTGAGACAAACTCAATTGAAAGTCGATTCTCTGGTGAAGTGGTTTTTGAAAATATTAACGTTGTGAAGAATACAAATGGCAACTTGGTAGTTCTTAGCCGTACTGGTGAGATTAAAATTAAGGATAACTCTGGAAGGATAAGAGATACGTATCCAATTGGGTATGGGGTTATTTTATCGGTTACAGAGGGGCAGACTATTTCTGCTGGTGATAAGATTGGTGAATGGGATGTTTTTGCGGTTCCAATTATTGCAGAGACTTCTGGTACTGTTCGCTACCGGGATTTGATTTCTGGTAAAACCTTAGAAGAAAAAGTTGATGATGTTACTTTCTTAGCCCGTAAAATCGTAACAGAAGCTAGAGGAGAGTCTTTAAAGCCTGCTCTTGAGATTGTTGATGATAATGGTAATGTTGTTGTGCTTGAAGGTGGTCGCGAGTCACGACAAGGCCTTCCGGTTGCAGCGGCATTATCTGTAAATGATGGCTCTAAAGTAAATGCCGGGGATATTCTAGCGAAAATTCCAAAGGAGCAAACTAAAACTAAGGACATTACCGGTGGTTTGCCTAGGGTTGCTGAGCTATTTGAGGCGAGAAAGCCTAAAGAGATGTCTATTATGGCTGATCGTGATGGTATTATTGCTTTTGGAGATGACACTAAGGGTAAGCGTAAGATTTTGTTGACAGATAATGAAGGTGAACAAAGCGAGTTTTTGATTCCTAAAGGTAAGCATATACTAGTATATGAAGGTGATTATGTGAGAAGGGGGGATTCCTTGGTTGATGGCCAAGCAAGCCCGCATGATATCCTTCTAGTTTTAGGTCGGATTGCTCTTTCTCAGTACTTAGTTCAAGAAATTCAGGCTGTTTATCGCTTACAAGGTGTGAAGATTAACGATAAGCATATTGAAGTTATCGTTAGGCAGATGCTTCGCCGTTTGAAAGTGCTTGATGCTGGTGACACTAACTTCTTGCCTGGTGAGCAAGCTAGTGCTGCTGACCTGTACTCGGTAAATAAGAAGATGGTTGAGCAAGGGCTTAGACCTGCTACTTGGGAGCCTGTTTTACTTGGAATCACAAAAGCATCTCTATCAACAGAGAGCTTTATTTCAGCCGCTTCGTTCCAGGAAACGACGAAAGTTCTAACTGAAGCTAGTATTAACAGTAAAATTGATAGGTTACGTGGTCTTAAAGAAAATGTCATTATGGGACGCCTGATTCCAGCAGGAACTGGTGTTAAATATTATAGGGAGTTGCGTGCTGGATCTCCAAAGGCGAATGAGGAAAGTGACCGCGATACTTCAGCAGAATTGAATGTAGTGGGTGCTCCTAGCGATGTACCCCAGGAAATTAACGTGTAAGTTTAATTTGAAACCTCCGAATTTGCCCTAAAATGGGCAATTAGGAGGTAAATTTTGTGATTTGGTAGGTTTCAGCTTGCTTTGCAGCTTATGGTTTGATACCACTACCG
This sequence comes from Bdellovibrionota bacterium, assembly GCA_041391425.1. Taxonomy (GTDB): domain Bacteria; phylum Bdellovibrionota_B; class Oligoflexia; order Oligoflexales; family JAWKNZ01; genus JAWKNZ01. Next base: position 371,706 of record JAWKNZ010000004.1, on the reverse strand, counting down.
CCACGATAACTCGAGTGAAGGGTATGCTTAAAAATGCCAACGATAAATCAGATTATTAGAAACGGGCGTGTTGCGCAAAGATCAAAGTCAAAAGGACCAGCTTTACAGAAGTGTCCTCAAAGGCGGGGGGTGTGTGTTCGTGTTTATACAACTACACCTAAGAAGCCTAACTCTGCTTTGAGGAAAGTTGCTAGGGTTCGATTAACGAATGGAATCGAAGTTACTTCATACATTGGTGGTGAAGGACATAATTTGCAAGAGCATAGTGTGGTTTTGATTCGTGGGGGCAAGGTGAAAGACCTTCCTGGTGTTCGTTATCACGTCGTGCGTGGCAGCTTGGATACTCTTGGGGTTAATAATCGTAAGCAAGGACGTAGTAAGTATGGTACTAAGAGGCCTAAAGCTTAAGGTAGCCTGCTGATCCTATTACGTTTATGCTTTATTCTATCTATATTTTGAAGGACCTATTGTAAGTGATAGGTGTAATAAAAGGAGTTTACTGAATGCCTCGTCGTCATGTCGTTCAGAAGAGGGAAGTGTTACCAGATCCGGTCTATGGTGAAAGACTGGTAACGAAGTTTATTGCTTGCATGATGAAGGATGGCAAGCGTTCTTGTGCTGAGAAGCAGTTTTATGGAGCCTTAAAAATTATTGAAGGTAAGGGAGCTTCTAATTTCGGTGGTGCTGCGAGTGCTGTTGAGGTTTTTAAATTAGCATTAGAGAATACTAAGCCAACCCTGGAAGTGAAGTCTCGTCGAGTTGGTGGTTCTAACTATCAAGTTCCAGTTGAGGTTCGTCCCGAAAGGCGTGAGGCATTGGCTATTCGTTGGATTATTGAATTTTCGCGTAAACGATCAGGCCGTAGTATGATGGATCGTTTGAGCGGTGAGTTGATGGATGCTGCTCAAAAGAGAGGTGCTTCTATTAAACGAAGAGAAGATGTGCATAAGATGGCGGATGCGAACAAAGCATTTGCGCATTACCGCTGGTAAATTGTATATATTATAATATGAGATTTTTGCCTTTTAAGTTGGATAGCTAGCTTAAGAGGCAAAATTATTTATGGGCAAATCTAATGATTAAGGAAGATGATCCAAGCCAAAAGCGTAATATTGGAATTATGGCACATATTGATGCCGGTAAAACCACTACTACCGAGCGCATCTTATATTATACTGGGAAGATTCACCGCATTGGGGAAGTCCACGATGGTACTGCCACAATGGATTGGATGGTTCAAGAACAAGAACGTGGGATTACTATTACTTCCGCAGCCACTTCTTGTTTTTGGAAAGACTACCATATTAATATCATTGATACTCCGGGACATGTTGATTTTACGGTAGAAGTAGAGCGTTCATTGCGGGTTCTTGACGGTGCGATTGCTGTTTTTGATGGAGTGCATGGTGTTGAGCCTCAATCTGAGACTGTCTGGAGGCAGGCTGATAGGTACAAAGTCCCTAGAATTGCTTTCATTAACAAGTTAGATCGTATTGGCGGTGATTTTGAGAGCTCTGTGGACAGTATAAAAAGTCGTTTGAATGCTAATCCTGTTGCGGTTCAGCTTCCAATAGGAAAAGAAGATGGCTTCTCAGGAATAATAGACTTAATTAGTATGAAGGCTTTGATTTGGCCAGAGGATGGAAGTTCAGGTGAAAAGTTTTCAGTAGAAGATATACCTGAAGACTTAGTTGATGATGCCACCCTAGCTCGAGATATGATGATTGAAGTTGCTGCAGAATGTAGTGATAGCTTAATGGAAAAGTTTATTGAGGGCTCTGAAATAAGTGCAGACGAAATCCGTAGCGCTTTAAGGGTCGGAACTATTGATTTGAAAATTGTTCCTGTGCTGTGTGGTAGTGCGTTTAAAAATAAGGGTATTCAACCTCTTTTGGATGCCGTGGTGGATTATCTTCCTTCCCCCATAGATCTACCTGATGTTGATGGGTTGAGTGCTGATGATAGTGAAGTTAAAATTGCGCGAAAAAGGTTATCTTCTGAGCCTTTTTCTGCACTTGTTTTTAAAATTATGTCGGATCCATTTGTGGGTCAGTTATCTTATATTCGTATTTATTCAGGGCGTTTGAAAGCAGGGGAGGTGGTCTTTAATTCTAGAACTGGAAAGCGAGAACGTGTGCAAAAAATTTTGCAGATGGAAGCAAACCAGAGGACGGAATTGGAAGGAAGTTATGCTGGAGAGATTGTCGCTTTGGTTGGTATGAAAATGGTGGCGACTGGCGATACTTTATGTGATCAAAAACATCCGATCCGCTATGAATCTGTAGTTTTTCCTGAGCCAGTAATTTCAGTTGCGATCGAGCCAAAAAGTACTGGAGATGCTTCAAAGCTAGAAAAGGCTTTAGAGCGTCTCCAGTCTGAAGACCCTTCGTTTAAAGTTTTGGAAAATACTGAAACCGCTCAGCTACTTATTAGCGGGATGGGAGAATTGCACTTAGATATTATTGTGGACCGTCTTAAGCGTGAGTTTAAAGTTCAAGCGAATGTAGGCTCACCACAAGTTGCGTATCGAGAGTCAATTACTTCTAAGGCATCTGCTTCTGAAACTTTTGAGAGAGAATTGGGTGGAAAGTCACAATTTGCTCACATCGAAGTTGATGTGGAGCCATCTGGGGAGCAGGTTGATTTACTTTTGGTAAATAAAGTTCCTGAAGAGAGGTTACCGACACGTTTTTTGAAGGAAGTAGAAATTGGGTTTCATGAGGCCTTGCGTTCTGGGCCTTTGGCTGGTTTTGAAATGTTAGGTGTAAAGGTAACAATCAGAAATGCTAGAATTGATGAAGAAAACTCCGATGAGATTGCATTTCGTATCGCAGCTGGTATGGCTGTTCGTAAGGCAGTGCGTCAAGCTTCTCCTAACTTGCTAGAACCGATTATGGATTTAGAAATTTTAGTCCCCGAAGCTTATTTATCAAATGTAATAACTGATTTAAATAGCCGTCGCGCTAAAGTAAGTAATATTAGTTTGAAAAATGATTTACAAGTTGTAGCAGCTCAGGCACCTCTAGCTGAGATGTTTGGGTATTCAACAAATATTCGATCGATAAGTCAGGGGCGTGCAACTTTCTCTATGCAGTTTGCTACGTATGAGCCTGTTTCGAAATCGGTGCTTGAAAAGATTCTTGGGAATTAGATGCGCTTTGGCATATGGGATTTTTATTCATGGAATAAATGTACTAGGGCGTGTTGACGTTTCATTTTCGTAGCGAGAGACAAATACTTGAAAGTCGCAGCTAGGAAGGGTTTCAAAAATTAGCGGAGGTGTACTAGATGTACATTGAGGATAATTTTTGAAACCATGGCAACGTTGTGACTCAAGGGTTTGGCTCGTAGTAGGAAATGAAACGTCAACACGCCCTAATATGATATGGCTTATTCTTATGTTTCTCAATGTACTTTATTTTTCTAAAAAAACAGTTTTTTGAACTTAAAAGCCATTCCACACTAGCAAAGCTAGTGTGGAATGGCTTTTTTAGGATCATTAAACTAAACTTTAAAACGGCTTTTTAATATCTTACCATCTTCTGTAGGATCTTAGTTCACACCAGCCGTCGCGGCCAAGAGCCCAAACCCATCGTCCATTACGGCAAATAAATTTAACTCTCATCTTAACTTGTCTGTATCCAGGAGTTGCTACTCGGTAGCAAGAGCCGCCATTTCTAGTTGGAGGGCAGTCTGTATATGCTAAAAAGTCTTCAAGGTAGCCATCGACTCTGCAGTAAAGTACTACATCTTCGTCATAGCAACGACGGAACCGTCTGTCGTGTGAGCTTGGCTCACGGTCTCTTAGGTGTTCAAAGCTTGTTTCGTTATCAGCAGATACGGCAAACGCATTTGAGTAATCAGCAAGCAATAAAGCTCCAAGTGTTGCAATAAAAATAAATTTCTTCATCTCAATCTCCCTAAACTTTGAGTAAATAGAAGGAACGAACTTGTTTCACGTTTCTTAGATACTCTAAAAACTTATCTAAATCAATTGAGTCAAAATGGCATAACTTACTTGTTTTACAAGAATAATATGGACCAAAAGCCTAATTTTGGCATTGATTATCAAGTGGTTCCACATAGCCTTGCTCAAGCATTTCTGCCATTTGGCAGCCATTAGTAAAAACAATGCATTCTCCATTTTTTGGATTAATTAACATTCCAGCTACAGCCGTGCAGATGCGTATGGGTTCTAGGCTACCGTTGCTATAAAATGTGAGACTGATATTGCTATCAATTTCTTCTTTTACGATGATTTTAGCTGGAACACTGTCGCGGCAGCGGCGGCCTCTATGATCTACAATTTCGATTTTTGCAGTTCCTTCTAGAGTGCTACGCTGGCCTTGGTAAATTTTGCTTCCACAAGGTTCGTCGGCAAGCTTTTCTAAGATATAGATCCTTTGATCTGGGTTCGCATAAATTTCACAAAATCCGGCTACGAAGTTTTCTAACACTGCAAATGGGCCTGTAATGGTGCCTTCATCTAAAGTGAGCTTAATTCCAGTATCGCAGCTGCTATCGGGGGTATAGTGAGGTGTGCTATACAGCTCAAAAATTCCGGGTTCAATGGACAGCGATTGTGCAGAAATAGTTGGTGTCGTAAAGGCTAGAGCTATTAGGATGAGCTTGTTTTTCATAGTTAATTCTCCATAGTTGAAGTGAAAAAGATGTTGTTAAATAGATAGTACTGCTTAACGATACGCTGGAAATTTAGCCGAATGTTCAAACAATATGCAAGCCTTGGCCGGCCAGTAAAGGGAGAAAAACTTGTAACACCTTGAATTTATAAAGAATTTTATTAGATAATTTAATGAGGATTTCCTCGGATATTGCGCTAGGGCTGTTGAGTTTTGACGATTTCTGCATTATTTCTCAAATGAAATCCTCAGATACGGTATGTACACTGCGGGTTTCGTTTTTCATCATGCCTTGAACTCGCCTAAAATTTAACAAGACCACTAACTATGGGCATTTTTGACCTTACCCCTTTTAAGAGGTCTTGTGTCAGTTTGTCTTCTATGATTTGTTGAGTGCATAAAGAAGTGTAGAGGAAAAGGAGTAAGGTTTTATGGAATATTTACATAGTATGATTCGTGTCGGTGATTTGCCTGCAGCATTAGATTTTTTTTGCTCTAAGCTTGGCTTTATAGAAGTAAAGAGAGTTGAAAATGAAAAAGGACGGTTTACCTTAATTTACTTAGCAGCTCCGGGTGACTTGGCCAGGGCTAAAGAGTTTAATGCGCCGGTAGTGGAGTTTACTTATAATTGGGATGAGACAGAGTATTCTCGAGGGCGAAACTTCGGGCATTTAGCGTATCGTGTCGAAAATATTTACGACTTATGCGCCGATCTTATGAAAAAGGGCGTGATAATCAATCGCCCGCCACGAGATGGGCATATGGCTTTTATTAAATCTCCGGATGGAATTTCTATAGAGTTTTTACAAAAGGGTAAAGCATTGGAAATTAAAGAACCATGGAAAAGCATGGAAAATATAGGTGAGTGGTAATCGTGCATATAATTACAAAAATAATTTGGCGAAGTTCATAATAATCATTGCGGTTTTTTTATAATTTATAAAAAAGTAAAGCATTTTAAAAGCCTTGCCTTATTTGGAAACCTTTCATTTTCCGGAGTTTTTTCAAGCATTTTATATTTTCGACGAAATATAGAAGTCAGCTTTGTTGGTTGGCATAAATATATGTTGCTTGGAAAAAGAATTCTTATATCTAGGAGATTGAAAGTGTTAATCACGAACGTCGAGACTGTTCCTAATAAGGTTATTTTAAAACATTTTGGTTTGGTGTACGGCAGCACCATTCGAGCCAAACATATTGGTAGAGATTTTGCTGCTGGTATAAAAAATATCTTTGGAGGCGAGCTTAGAGGTTACACGGAATTGTTGACGGAGAGTCGGGCTGAGGCTGTTAAGCGCATGATGCAGCAAGCACACAGCATGGGTGCAAATGCGATTGTTAATGTGCGCTTTTCCACGTCTTCGGTAGCTCAAGGTGCCGCTGAAATTTTAGTCTACGGTACTGCTGTTATGGTAGGTGAACATGGCTAATCTTATTATAATACTTTTATTTCTTGTTATTGGTTATATGACGGGTACGTACTTTGAGAAAAAGCACTACCGAAGTATTCAAGAAAGGGAGCGTTATTTTGTCGGCATGCCTGCAAGGTCTAGTCATTGGAAACTAGATATTCCTTCTGGAATTGATGTGACTTTGGTTTGTGGAGGGGTTGTTGTAGCTTCGGATTATTTTAAAAATTTTGCAGCTACCCTACGGAATATATTTGGAGGCCGAATGTCTGCTTACGAGTCTTTGATAGATCGTGGACGCCGTGAAGCCATACTTCGTATGAAGGAGCAAGCTGCGAGATGGGGAGCCTATGAAATTATAAATGTACGAGTAGAAACGAGTACAATTAATTCTTCGTCGAATAAAAGTAAAGGTATGCCTATGGTGGAGCTCTTTGCTTACGGGACTGCGATTAAGCGAAGTAGAAACAGTAATGCCTGACTTTGATCCTGTTTTACCTGATGAAGGTATCAATGTGGATAAAAGCCATCCACTCGCCAATATTTTTATTATGTTATTTGGTACAGTAGTAATTCTTGCTATTTGCTATAGCTTAGTAGGTGTGTTTTCTGATTTCATTGCAGATAGGATTTCACTTGATCAAGAGAAGAAGATTGGAGCTGTTTTTATCTCGACTGGGCTTATTCCGGAGTTATCATCAAGTCGGCTTGCTTCGAATTCTCAGGTCTCTGAGAATATTAGGCGACTAGGTGAGACGTTATGGCAGCCATATTCTCGTGATAATAAACGTCCAACACCAGAATTTGCTATCCGCAAAGTTTCATTTCCTAATGCTTTTACCTATCCAGGTGCAAAAATTTTGGTTACAAGTACTTTGTTAGAGCAAGCAACTAGTGAAAACGAAATATCTTTTGTTATATGCCATGAACTTGGGCATTATTATTTTCGCCACCCATTAAAGCATTTAGGGAGAGGCTTATTTTTCTTGCTTATTAGCACTGTTATTGATTTCTCTGCTAATTCTTCTGAGGTTTTGACATCAGGCTTTAATATGGCAACACTCAATTATAGTCGTGAACAAGAAGAGCGTTCAGACTCTTTTGCTTTAGGTTGTCTGAATAAAAAATATGGTCATGTAAATGGTTTTGAGCATTTTTTTAAGAAGATTGAAAAGCTGGATTTATTGGGCAGCAATAATTTTAAGATTTTAAAATATTCTCGCACCCATCCGCTAACATCGGAGCGCATTCAAAACTTGAAAGAAGAAGCAGTTAGCAAAGGATATAGGCTAAACGGTGGCCTTAAGCCAAGTGATTTATATCAGTAGAATTTTAGACGTTGTCCGATAATAAATTGGAGTCGTTGGAACTATCTGCGGCGGAGTGAGTAGGGAAGATATTCTAGTCAGGTCGATAGGAGTTGGACCCCACAAATGTGTAATATAGCAATCCAATTATCTTTCTATCAATTACAGTCAGTTAGTTGTAGAATGGGCTGCTAATGATCTTAGCTAGAAATTCACTGTTTAACAATATTTGATAAATTTATTTTGTTACTATCCAATTGAGGGCGATATAGGATGGGTGCAATATACACATTTGTGGGGTCCAACTCCTATCGACCTGACTACACTGTATGCCGAATATCAATTAGTAAGTGTCTTCTTGTGCGATCGATTCGAGGGTCGTTTAGACAGGAAAAATGGTCAGCTAGGGCTGAAAAATCATTCATAGATAATCCTTCAAATTTTCAAAATCAAGTTTTAAAAATTTAAAGGATTATCTAATTATTTAACTTTATATATTTTAGATGCATTTATCCTGTTTTGTACTATGATTAATTTTATTCTTTCGGAAATTCATAATACATTAAAAAGTCTTTAGGGTCGTTTGGATTGACCATAACAAATTCTACTACGGCTTGATTTAAACTTTCGCTCGCATTGAATATATCGATAAATAATCCAATCCTTGATTCGATTTCACCGCGGCTATAGTTATCTGCTGAGGAGTCCATGGCTTCATATGTGAATATACCGACCGATGGTATGGGTTGTTTCACTATAAATTTTCCTTGAATTTTTCCTGATTTAGGATTTGTAAAACGTGGATGTTTATCGGTTTTTATTTTAGGGGAGGGAAGGGTAAATTCTGAGCGCATTTCTCCATCTTCTTCAGACATTACCAATACTTTATCTTCTTTGTGATTGTACGCTGCAAGGTATGTATCATTAATGTATTCATGATACCAGGTTGATTGTAGATTTAAGCTATCATAGACATTTTTTGCTATAAGGTATTGGGCGCTAACACTTTCTTGGTTATCTGATGATGGATATGTTTGGCGGGTTGGAAAGCTGGTTTTTTTTGCTTCAATCGGAGGGAATACAATTTCTTCAGGTCGATTGTAGCGTTTCCAGCCATTAGGAGTGAGTTTGGCGCCTTTTAGAGGATTGTCCTTTTCAGGATATTCTTTGAGTTGAAGTGTGCCGTACATATTTGAGCTATCATAGCTGATTTTGTTGTTGCTATCAATTTTGATGGGATAAAAACTAAATTCACCATTTTTGTTTGTAGGGATAGCTTTAAATATGGAAATTTCTGTGGCGATTTTTGTTAAATACCCAATATATTTTTCATTTAACTCTCTAAATCTGTTTGCTGCTAAATATTGTAAGGCCATTTCTTGGATTGCAGAGTATTCCAAAAGAACAGCATAGTAGCTTGATTGGTTGTCTGGATCTTGTTGTAGGTAAAGACGGGTAGCTGGAGAGTTTATTCCTTTTCTATGTCCATAGTTTGCCATGCCCAGATAACTACCATTAAGCAGTATTTGAGGTTGGTCGGAGCGTGATGAAGATATTGCACCTGCTGTTGTATCACGTTTGTGAGCACATGAAAGTACGGAGAGGAAAAAAAATAATGCAAAAACGATTTTCATGGTTGCCCCTATATGAGTGTTTTAAATTTTTATGACACATGTAAAATAGTTTTACTGTGTTATGTATTGAAAGTTATATTTTCAGTAAGGTCTTATTACAGAAACATAGCCAACTCCAAGAAAAACTCTTGAAGGAATTTAAGGTCTGCCTTTAATTTTAAAAAAGGTAACTTTATGTATTTTATATATTAGATAAAATAATGTAAATCTGAAAAATTACTTGTTTGCTTTCATTTTTAGATTTGCCGGAATATGCTTTTAAAGCTTTCGATGAGCGCTTCTAATAAATTTTAACTATCTGAATTTGTTTTTATAACTTTCTAAAATTTTGAAAATATCTCATTTTGCACAACTAGTTAAAGCCAGATTTTAGGGCACTCTTATCAATAAGTATGCAGGTGCACCATGTTGAGTAAAACGAAATATCTCGAAATTATTATACATGAATACGAGATGAGAGATTTTTCGCCTTGAGCTCGGATCGACGGGAAGCCCTGCGTTGCAATCTATTTGCGGCTTATGAACGAAAGCAAGGCTTATAGAGAGGATAAAATATATGCAGATCCAGCTATCGCTCTAGAATAAACTCTGCTTTCAAGTAACAATGGTCTGAAATTTCCTGATTATATTTTTCGACACTTGTATATTCGTCAAAATTAGCCGTGTCGTCTCTACAGATGCCGCTAGTTTGGATTGGGCTTTCTAGATAGAAGTGACGGCTCGTCCAGATGTAATCGAATTTATTTTTGTACGTTGGGACACGAAAAGTGTACTTATTTGTATTTATAACACGATCAATATCTATATTAGATTCATTAAAGATATTCTTAAAATCGACAAGGTCGGTGTTGTGAGTATTAAAATCTCCTAAAACAAGTACAGGTATATCAGAGTTTAATTTTGTCAGGTCTTCAGCAAGGATTTCCATTTGTTTTTTACGCACAGAAGAGTATTGCTTGCTTGCTTTTAAATGAACTGCTGCGATATATGTCAGAATTTCACCTGATTTATTTGCTAATAAACCGTGAATAATAGGGCGGATGTTACGTCCGACTGTCGCTTTTTCAATGGCATAATTATCATCCCAATCGACTTTGATAAAATCGTATTTTTCTTCTTTATAGCAAAGTAAAACACTTAGATGTTTGGGATCTTTATGGCTATATGTCTGGCAAGTGAACTCAGGATTTAATACGTTTTTTTTAAAACCATTTACGTCAGTTATTTCTTGGAAAGTGATAATGTCCGCGTTGCTTAAAAAATTATTTATATATGTTTTAAGTGCTTCATCCCGTATATCATCACTATAGCCAGTGTCTTGTTGCTGGGATGGTGTGATACTACGACCGTAAAATTTTATGTTAAGCGTTGCGACGGTTAGATGTTCAGGCGCAGCAAATGCAGTGTTATAGAAGAAAAGCATATGTAGAACAAAAATTACAATTTTTAACATCATATATCTCTTTATTCTAAATTAATTTCTATATGTCTAGGCAGTAGAGTGTCAGACTAACAAACTTAGTACAAGATGTTTTTTGTAAAAATATGCTAATTTTCTCGTAAATATTGGAATTCTAGTAGGATATTGTTAGTTTTGTATTTGCAGAATGTTTGTTTTGAAATGGTGTAGCAAAACGTGCTTATTTAGATTCTTCTACTAGGCCTTTGACAAACCACTTTTGCATAAAGACTACTACTAAAATTGGAGGGATCATGGTAATGAGGCTTCCAGCCATGGCAATATTCCATTCAGGTAACTCATCTTCTTTGGGTATAAGGTTATTGATACCCATCACTGCTGTTTTCATATCATCGGTTGTCGTTATTAATTGCGGCCATAGATATTGATTCCATCCGTAGATAAATATTATCACTGTCAGAGCCGCTATATTAGTTTTCGAGAGGGGTAATAAGATTTTTCGAAAGAACTGCATAGGAGTTGCTCCATCCATTTTTGCCGCATCTGTTAATTCATCGGGCATTGAAAGAAAAAACTGACGGAATAAAAATGTGGCTGTGGCGGAGGCAGTTAACGGCAAGATAAGCCCGGAGTAACTATTGAGAATGCTATATTCCCAGTAAATTGTATAGTCGAATAACTCACCTACTTTTTTAAACGGACCCAAAATATTGGCTGCAATTTCATAAGTTGGAAGTATTCTAACTTCAATTGGTAGCATGAGGGTTATGAAAATTAGCCAGAAGGCTGTTTTTTTAAAGGGGAATTCAAAATAGCTGATAGCAAACGCTGATAGCATTGATATGCTGATTTTTCCAAGAGTAATTCCAGATGCCATTATGAAGGAGTTTAACATTTGTGTGGCTAAACCACCTTTTCCAATTGCATCTTTTAAATTTTTAAGTAAATCCATTCCAGGAATTAGAGTCATAGGCGTATGTGTTACATCGCTTAGGGAAAGGGTTGCAGCGACAAAACAGTAGTAAATCGGAAAACACATTAAGACAATACTTAAAGTGAGTAAAAGCCAACAAAATCTATCAAGCCATGGGTTATGTTCGATCATAAAAACCTTAGAATAACAAGTTTTTTAAACATTATGCATATTGAACTTTTGTTTCAACGTAACGGAATTGTAAATAAGTTAATAGTATAGCTACCGTCATTAATACTACTGATTGAGCTGCTGAACCTCCTAAATCGAGGCCGACAAATCCATCTGTATACACTTTATAAACTAATATATTGGTAGAACCGCCAGGCCCACCTTGCGTTGTTGTGTGAATAATTCCAAACGTGTCAAAAAATGCGTATACTAAATTCATAACAATTAAAAAAAACATCGTTGGCGAAAGAAGGGGAATTGTAATTTTCCAAAAGCGGCGGATGGGCCCAGCACCATCTATAGCTGCTGCTTCAATTACATTGTTTGGAATGGATTGAAGTCCACTAAGAAAAAAAACAAAGTTATAGCTAACTTGTTTCCATGATGCCGCTACGATAACTAAGGTCATAGCATCGGCGCCATCTAGAATCGGATTCCAGCCATCGGCAAGTAATTGATTTAAAGAATGGCCAATTGCACCAAAGCTTGGATGAAATAAGAATAACCAAAGTATCCCAGAAATTGCTGGGGCTACTGCATAAGGCCAAATAAAGAGGGTTTGAATTGTTGTTTTTAGACTTTTAATGTGATCAACGAGAGCAGCAAACAACAAGCCTAGGCCTACCGAAGTTATAGCAGTTAGAATACTAAAAATTGTAGTTATCTTTGCTGATTCGATATACTCAGGAGATGCGAATAAATATTTAAAATTGTCAAACCAAACAAAATTGACCTTTTGACCAAACGGATCTGACATCATAAATGATTGAAATAGAGCTTCGTAAGCAGGGTAAAAGAAAAAAATTAGTGTAATAACTAGCTGTGGAAATAAGAGAAGGTAGGGTGTGATACGGCCGTTTAGAAGACTTCGTTTCATTAATTTCTCCTTCCTTTTCTTGATTCATTGTAACTATTCAGCGTATCTTTTCCCTTCAATATGTCGCTTGATACACCGTCATCCTGAGTGAAGCGAAGGATCTATTTTGCAATTTCGATATCCTTCGCTTCACTCAGGATGACGGGCGGTCAAGGCTTTGAATCGATCAGATAAAAAATACGCTGAATAGTTACGAGTCATTACCTTACTGTTCTTGCATATTTTTCCAGTATAACATTTGCACGCCTTTCAATAGCAGTAAGGCTATTTTGAGCTGATGCTTTTCCCGCCCAGACTTTTTCTAATTCTTCATTGATAACTTCTCGTATTTGTGAAAAGCCTCCAAGTCGGATTCCCTTACTGTTTTTGTTGGGGCTTCCATTTAAGAGCTGTGTTATTGCTACTTCTTGATCTGGTTCTTTTTCATAATATTTCTCTTGTTTGAGTTTTTGATAAGCTGTTTTTGTTATAGGAAGATAACCTGTTTTTTTGTGCCAGTATATTTGGTTTTCTGTTTGCGCTAAAAAATGCATAAAACGAGCGACACCCGTATTTTCCTTGGCAGGGTGTTTTTTGAATGCCCATAAGCTAGCACCTCCGACGATACTATTTTGACGTTTGGATTGCATTTTTTTATAAACTGGAAGTTGTGTTACGGCGAATTTAAATTTAGCTAGATTTTTCACCGTTGTCAGTGACGAGGAAGAATCCATATAAAAAGCACATTTTCCAGTTAGAAATGCCGTTCTTGCTGGCTCGCTACGCCGGCCTTCATAGCTAAAGGCGTTGCTTTTTATATTGTCGCTTAAACGTTTAATATTTTCTATTAAAAGTGGATTAGATAAGGTCATTTTTGCATCTAGACCCTCAAAGCCATTGGCTTTAGTGGCAATAGGAATGTCGTGAATAGCGCTGAAATTTTCTATAAGAACCCATGACTGCCACGCAAATGAAGAGCCACACTTAATGCCTGCATCTCGAACTTTTTTTGAATCGGCATATAGATCTTCCCAAGTTGAAGGCATGCTATCAATTTTGGTCTTTTTTAGAATATCAGAGTTTACATATAAAATCGGTGTCGAACTATTAAAAGGCATCGACATAAGATGATCATTTTTATCTTTGTAGTAAGATAAGATGGGTTGGATAAAATCGTTCCAATCGACTGTAATATTGTTATCTCTAAATAACTGATGGGTTGGGATTATAGCTCCCGAGTTCATCATAGTTAAGGTTCCTACTTCAAATACTTGTAAAATATGTGGATGTTTATTGCCACGATAGGCTGCAATTGCGGCATTAAGAGATTCAGTATAATTTCCTCTATATGTTGCGACAACTTGATATTCTTTTTGTGACTTATTGAATGCATCTACTATGTGATTTAGTGCCTCGCCAAGGCGACCGTCCATGGAATGCCACCATTGAATTTGTATAGGAGCTGAGGTTGCATTTGAAGATAATATTGAAATGCAGACTATCAACTTTGTTATTTTAGAAATAATTTTAAAAAATTTTTGAAAAAAAATCATACTAGACCTCATTGCAGTATTAGAAAAAATTAATTGGTAGTATCTCTTTGGTGTTTTTATCAAATAGTTTTATGTTTTTAAAGTCAGCATATAAGCAAATATGTCCATTTTTATACATTTTTGGATCGAATTTATTATCAGCAGTTAGCTTAATTGCTACTTCAAATTTTTCGATATTAACGTGGATGATGGTATCGCTTCCATGATTTTCTGCAATTGAAAATTTTCCGATCAATGATAATTCCGTATCTTTGTTACCATTGATGGATAGATGTTCAGGTCGTATACCTAAAAGATGTCCTTCCTTTATTTGATTTAGGAGTATTTGATGAGATGGGCTATTTTTTTCGGGTAGAATTAGTGTGTTTGCATCTAGTTCTTTTAAATCAATGATATTCATAGGTGGCGAACCGATAAAACTTGCTACAAATGTATTTTTAGGATTTTGATAAACTTCGCTTGGGGTTCCTACCTGCTCTATTCGCCCATTTTGAAATAAGGCTATACGGTCTCCTAAGGTCATAGCTTCAATTTGATCATGTGTTACATAAATCATTGTAGCTTTTACCTGACTATGAAGTTTTTTGATTTCTAGACGCATTTTTGTACGTAGTTTTGCGTCTAGGTTTGAAAGTGGTTCGTCGAGTAAACAAATTTGTGGGTTTCGTACAAGTGCTCGACCCATTGCTGTTCGTTGTCTTTGTCCGCCGGAGAGTTCTTTGGGTTTTCTATGCAAGTAGGCAGTTAAATCCAATATTTTTGCAGTTTCTTTGACTTTTTCACTGATTTCTTTTTTGGATAAGTGTCCTTTTAGCCTCAAGGAAAATGCTATGTTTTCAAAAACACTCATGTGTGGATATAGAGCGTAGTTCTGAAAAACCATTGCTATATCACGATCTTTTATGGGAACCTTTTGCACAGATTTCCCAGCTATTTCAATGATTCCATCCGTTGCTTCTTCTAGTCCAGCTATGAGACGGAGGGTGGTTGTCTTGCCACACCCTGAGGGGCCTACAAAGACCAGAAATTCACCATCCTTTATATCCAGATTGAGGTTATCGACTACGGTTTGCTTATTGAATTTCTTTACCAGGTTGATCAATTTTACACTTGCCACTATAATTCCTATTTTAAAACGCGTCTGTCTTATTGTAAGATGAGTTAAGCTTATTGTTCTTTGTTCTGTATTACGCCTAAAAAACATTTGTTACTGTACTAAATGCCTTGCTCCCTTTAAATTAAGGCTTGCTACCGATAATTCGTAATTTAGCTTTTGCCTATATAAACGACTGTAACAACCTTGTTGTCTTCTACCGACTTCGGCTGTTAAAAATATTGCATACAGTTTGCATAGTAACTGACTGTAGCCGGCCAATCTGAAAAAATTCCTTTTATCTCAATCTTTTTAGCCAATATATCAAGTAAGGTGTAAACGTCACCATCTTTATTTATTGCGCTTGAAATACTTTTATAAAACCATCCCCCTCCATGGTTTAATGGACCTGATCTTTCTAAAGACCATGTTATTATGTCGAGTCCGAGATTTTTGGCCTTTTTCGCATATTGTGACGGGATAATGAGATTATTTTTATCAATGGTAACCAAAGCCCAGATTGGTGGTGCTATTATTTTAACTCCTTTATGTTTAAGCTCAGAAAGTCTCATGGTTGCATATTCTAGATCAGATTCTTTTTTTAGACCTTCAAGAAGAACAGCTTGGATTGCATATTTTGGTTCATTGTTACTCCAATAGATGATGTCTTCCAAATTAAAAGATTGTGGAAATACATCTTTTGGATCAATGCCTTCTTCTTTGTATTCGTTAATCAACTTTTGTGCGAATTTTTTTTGATCAAATCCGTCATATGGCATATTGATTTCAGGATTCTTTAATTCAGGGATCATTTTGACATGCATTTTTTTGAATAATTTTATGCTTTCTTTGTGGGTCATAAGCATTGCCTTTGTGGAGTAAAGGTCAGTGCGCCATGTTTTTGTAGCATTCAAGTACTCTTTTAAAGTTTTTGCATCCGAATCGCCACTATCCATCTTAGCGTATAGGCTTTTGAATTCGGATAACGTGATATCGCTTGTACAACAGCGGACTTGTTTAAAAGGTAAGCTGCTATTGTAATCTGGTGGCGATGTGCATTTTTTAGCAAGCTTTGTATCCAAAATATTTGTAGTTCGGTGTAAATCGCATTGTGAATGCCTGCATACCAATTCTTTGTCTTTGGTAAATGTTACGTCGCACTCGATGATGCCTGCTCCCATTTTTGCTGCAGCTTCATACGATTCTTTGGAGTGCTCGGGAAACTGAAGTGGCGCGCCTCTGTGTGCTATTGAAAAGCTACTTTTAATCATAGATTTTTTAGAGCAGCTTAGTAATGCTTTTTTTAAAGGGCTTTCATCCATGTTGTTTATAAGAAAAAATGGTCTTGGGCCTAACTCGATTTTGATATCTGTGTATGGACTACTTTCATCCGCAAAAGTATTAGGCGTTTTAAAGCTATTCATTGCTGCATGTGAGCTGGTTGTGTATCCCCAAATTAATATAACAAGGGCAATATTCGCTGCAAATATATAGAGGTGTCTGATCATTTAGTTTCTCTAAGTTTTGGATAGAATTTGTCATAAAATACTATGAGCAAGATAGATTTTCTTTTAAATTTATATGCTTCTTTGCCTATATAACTCGAAAATTTACATTTAAACAACTGAATGGTTGCCAATTTGTACTTATTATAGTGGGCTGATTAAGGATAATGCGAAGTTTTATAAACAATTAAACGGATTTGTTAGGATTTCATTAGTATTTTAGTCTAGACTTCAAGTTCATAGGATAGTATTTTAGGCTGCAGTAAAAGTGCACATTTCGAAAAGAGGGCATGTTTTTAGTTTGTTGTAATTTTATATGTATTTTTCATATCTGAAAAGATTATCTGATGCATTTTAGCTTAGGTTATATTTCTAGAAATTATTTTGTTATTAGTAATATTAATTCGTTTTTATGTATGCTTTGATAAACGGAGTTATTTCTTAATAAGTGCAAAGATCGTGCTTGCTGTGCATTTTCTTTTATAGGACTTTATTAGACAAGATTATAATTGTATTTGGAATATCGTGGCTAACATAAATACAGATGATTTTTCAAAATTTTTGTTGAAGCTATTGCAAAATTCTTTGCCGACTGACAAATATAGCAAATTACTTGATATTATAAAAACATTTCAGAACTCATTCAATCATATGTCGTTTTTTAGATTTTATGCAGGGGCTGGTCGTATTTTTGGTAATACACTAGTTAGATGTGAAAGTAATTTAGCTGCTGAATGTGAGCTTTCTTTCGATAAGGCGCAGTTTTTATCTCTTTGGTCCAATGCCGATATGGTTAGATTTGTCTTCTTATCCTTGGCTCTTGAACGATTAAATGAGAAAGAGTCCATTAATTTTGTTGATGATATTTATACTAAAGGTGACTTAAAGGAACAGATTTCTCTTCTACGTTCGCTTTGTTTTTTACCGGAAGCGGGAAGATTTGTTGATACTGCGATCGAAGCGCTTCGGAGTAATTCGACCATTGTTTTTGAAAGTATTGCTTGCTTTAATGAATATCCATATCGCTATTTTCCGTTATTACATTTCAACCAAATGGTTCTTAAAATTATTTATCTTGGTATCGATATTGACTATATCTTTGGTTTAAGGGAACGAGGTTCATCTGAGCTTATTCGAGCTCTTTCTGACTATGTGACTGAAAGAAGGTCTGCAAGAAGAGCTGTTGATCTAAAAGTGATGAATTTTTTACAATATTTAGAGGATAACAATTTAAATACGACGGGGGTTTAATTGAAGGTATTTGATCCACACATCCATATGATATCTCGTACTACAGATGACTATCAAAATATGCAGGAGCAAGGCATTTATGCAGTATGTGAACCGGCATTTTGGTTGGGGCAACCTCGAACATCTGTAGGTAGTTTTGAGGATTATTTTTTGTCTCTTGTTGGATGGGAACGCTTTCGAGCGAGCCAATTTGGGATTCATCATTTCTGTACTATTGGTCTTAATCCAAAAGAGGCGAATAATAAGAGATTAGCGGTAGAAGTTATGGAGTTGTTGCCTCGCTATTTAGAGAAAGAAAGTGTTATTGGAGTTGGGGAAATTGGATTTGATGATCTGACGATGATGGAAGAGAAAATCTTTATGGAGCAAATTTCTTTAGCAATGGAGTTTGAACTTCCAATATTGATTCATACCCCTCATCGCGATAAAAAAGAAGGCACTAGTAGAACTATAAGTATTGTTAAAGAAAGTGGAATTAGACCTGAAATGGTTTTGGTTGATCATAATACTGAGGAAACAATTAGATCGGTACTTGAAGGTGGTTATTATGCGGGGCACTCGATTTATCCAAATACGAAGATGAGCCCTCAACGGATGGCTGATATTGTAAAATGTTATGGGACGGAGAGAATCGTAATAAATAGTGCCGCCGATTGGGGAGTGAGTAGCCCACTTATGGTTCCAAGAACAATTGAGGTAATGCGTGAGAATTTGATCTCAGATGAGGATATAGAGCAAATTGTTTGGAAAAATCCTATCGGATTTTTTTCTCAAAGCGGTCGATTAGATTTTACATTGTTAAGCGAACGTCCAAAGATTGACCAATCGCAACTGCATTGTGGAAATTCGATCCTTAGGGGTCAAGAGCCTTATCGAGCAAAAGGAGATGAACTGTTGTGAGGGAACAAAAGTTTGTTGTTGAAAACAAATATCCTGTTTATTTCACTAGAGATGTTTTTTCAGAAAAGAATCATTGTTTTGCAGAATCGATAGATAATTTTTTTGAAGGCAGCTATTTTTCAAATCCTTATGGAGATTGTGGAAATCGGAAAATATCCGAAAATTACGGCGCTGAGGTTAAGAAACATAGGATATTATTTTTTATTGATGACGGTGTATTAAGAGCTTGGCCTAATTTGACGAGTGATATTGCAGGTTATTTTCGGACCTATCGTAATTTTGAAATGATTTCTGATCAACCTATTACATTGCCTGGAGGTGAGGCATGTAAAAATGATCAAGGGCTTTTATGGGAAACTTTGCAAAAGTTTTCTAAATTAAAGGTTGATCGACATAGCTTTGTAGTAGCTATCGGAGGAGGAGCTGTCCTAGATTTTGTCGGATTTATTAGTGCGATTGTTCATCGTGGTATTCGTCACATTCGTATGCCTACAACGGTTTTGTCTCAAAATGATTCTGGAGTCGGGGTGAAAAATGGTATCAACGCTTTTGGGCAAAAGAACTTTTTAGGTACTTTCGCCCCTCCTGTAGCGGTAATCAATGATTTTAATTTTTTAGATAGTCTATCCCTACGTGATAAAATGTCAGGTTTATCTGAAGCAATCAAAGTTGCGATGATTAAAGATGCTGATTTTTTTTTCTGGCTTGAGCGCAATGCATTTGAACTGAAAAATTTTCAATTTGATGCTGTGGATTATATGATTAAGAGGTGTGCCGACCTGCATATGCAACATATTGTAACTTCGGGCGATCCTTTCGAAAGAGGCAGTTCAAGGCCTCTTGACTTTGGCCATTGGGCTGCGCATAGATTAGAAAACATGACTCATCACGAAATTCGACATGGTGAAGCTGTCGCTATTGGAATGTTGATAGATTTACACTGTTCTGTTCAAAAAGGATTTATACCATTTTCGTTACTTCTTAGAGTGTATGATTTGCTACATAAATTGGGTTTGCCGACTTGGCATAATGCTTTGAAGTTTCGAGATGAGTTTAATCAACTTTCTCTTATAAAAGGTTTGGAAGAGTTTAGAGAACATTTGGGTGGACGACTATCGATCACACTTATCGAAGATATTGGTAGGTGCAAAGAGGTTTCTAAAATAAGCTCTGACCAGATAGAGTACGCATTAAAGTGGTTAGAAGGTATGCATCTTAATATGCAAACTTCTTTCACAGTTCCTGTAAAAAAGGAAGGCTATGCAGATCACACACAAGCGAGATAAATTCCATCTCAGTTATTGTACTAATGTTCATCCAGGAGAATCTTGGGAAGATATTTTTAATAATTTAAATGCTTATTTGCCACAAATAAAAAGCCAAGTATGTCCAGATGATAAGTTTGGAATTGGCTTAAGGCTTCCTCAAAGAGGACTGTGCGACTTAGTTAATGATATTGAGCAAGTAGAAAAATTTAAATTGTGGCTTGAACAAAATGGCCTGTACGTTTTTACAATTAATGCATTTCCAATGGGAGATTTTCACGGAGCTCGTGTAAAAGAGCAGGTGTATTTACCTGACTGGCTGCAAGATGAACGTTTAACTTATACAAATCTTGTGGCAGATGTTTTGTCGACTATTATGCCATCCACTATTGATTTTGCAACAATTAGCACTGTACCCGGAGGTAGCAAATCTAGAATTAAAACTTTGGGTGAACGTAAGCGGATTGCTGAACAGATTGCTTTGGCTGCACTACATTTATTTAAGATAAAAAACAAAAGCGATAGAGAAATTTTACTTTTATTAGAGCCAGAACCTTGTTGCTTTTTGGAGACAATAGATGAAACGATAAGTTTTTTTGAATCTATTTTATGGAGCGATGAAAATATCAGTTTTTTATCGCAGGAGAGTAGATTGCCAAAAGCTGAATGTAAGGAACTTATTCAAGCTCATATTGGTGTTTGCTATGATACCTGTCACGCCGCTGTAGAATATGAAGATGGTAAAGATAGTTTATTAAGATTATCTGAGGCTAATATTCGAATTGGAAAATTGCAAATAAGTTCAGGGCTGAAAATTCAGAGTTTAGATGAAGTAAACTTAAATTGGTTGCGTAAATTTCCAAACGACATTTATTTGCATCAGGTTGTATTTAAAAATCGTTCATTTATTAAACGTTTTCTCGATTTGCCGAATTTTTTTAAATTTTTGGATAGCTCTGAGTCAACGCAATTTGACCTTAGCGAGGCTCAATGTAGAATCCATTATCATGTCCCTATTTATGCGGATAGTGTGAATAATGTCTCGACGACTGTGGACTTTCTTAGAGAGGTGCTTGGAGTTGCTGTTAGGGAGCGTTTAACGCAGCATTTAGAAGTTGAAACTTATACCTTTAATATTTTGCCAGTTGGGAGTACAAATCTCAGTTTGACTGACCATATTGTATCTGAGCTGAATTGGGTGAAAAATGAGGTGATTAATTGTGGAAATGTTAATTAACAAAATCTCTTTCAAAGAAAAAGTTTGGGTTATGTTGTCTTTAGGGCGAATCTCGAATTTGCCGACAGTATTTTCCAATATTTTATGTGGTGGCATATTAGCATCGGGATCAGCTAGGCAACTTTCGACTTTATTTCCAGTTATGTTAGTGGGGATATTTTTTTATGTGGCAGGAATGTACCTAAATGATGCTTTTGATCGTGACTTTGATAGAAAACATCGCCCGGAACGCCCTATTCCACAAGGTTTGGTGAGCGCTCGTTTAGTTTTTTATATTGGTGCGATCTTGATATTCGCTGGAATAGGTATATGTGCATATCTTTCTATTTATAAAGATATTTCTGTGATGTTGCTGCCAGTGGCTATTGGTTTATCTGCTCTTATTGTGTTTTATAATTGGCATCATAAGCAGAATCCTATTGCGCCTTATATTATGGCGTTATGCAGGATTTTACTTTATTTTTTGGGGGGATTTTATCTAGTGAGTAGTTCCGATATAAAATTATATTGGGGAAGTTTATGTCTTTTTAGCTATCTTTCCGGTCTAACTTTAATTGCAAAGTCAGAGTACGCAGGTAGAAAAAATAATTTTATAGCTATTTGCATGCTGTTTCTTCCGTCCTTGTTTTGGTTGTTAGGTGATGGTGTAATAAAAAACGTAAATTATTTGAATATTTCTATATTGATTATTTTTATTGGTTGGACGAGCTATTGTTTATCTTTTCTTAAGAAGAAAAAACTTTTATTTAAGACTGTGATAGGATTGATTGCTGGGATTTCCCTTTTAGATGCACTCCTTGTATCTAGTAGTGGAAATGTAAGTCCTGAAATTTTAATCATAATGCTAATGTGTTTTTTGTCGACATTATTACTTCAGAGATATGTTAAAGGTACTTAGAGAAGCCTACTCGCTTTATCGGTGTAAAGATTTTTGTATAATATATAATATTTTTCTTTCTGAATAATATTTTCAAAATGTTTTTATGCTTTGTCAGTTTATATGTAATGAGTTTTTAGAAGATATGTTTAAGAAGAACACCTTTTATATCAGTTGCATGTAGATAATCAGCATTTGGTAGTTTGTCAGCTTCACTGCTAATGAGTACAGGTCCATCTTTAAGACTGTCTGTTACCCGACCGTGGGACCCTTTAACTAAGTTTGCATCTAGGGGTATCACATCCATTAGCATACGAAAACCAAGCTTTTTTTTGAGGACTTTTGATGCGATCTTTATTTTTGCCATGGGGATTTTGGGATTGATAAAGAGTTCGACAGGGTCATAGCCTGGTTTGCGATGAATGTCTACGGTACGGGAATAGTCTGGCGCCTTATTGTCGTTTAGCCAATAATAATAGGTGAACCAACTATTATTATTGGCTATCGCTATTAGCTCTCCAGATCTTTTATGGTTTAGTCCCCACTGCTCTTGTTCTTTGCTATCCAAAATAATTTCGATTCCGTCAATACTGTTAAGTAAACCTTTAACTGCATTTATGTCTTTAGAGTTTTTTATATAGATATGGGCGATTTGATGATCGCTAACAGCAAAGGCTCGGCTTGCTCCTGGATCTAAAGCCTCGAAATCAAGCTCCTTTCTTATGCTCAAAAATCCTTCTTGGCGGAAGATTCTATTGATATGGATGGGATTGGAAACTGGGGTGATGCCGTATTCTGATAATACAATGATTTGATAGCCTTGTTGCTTGGATGATTCAATAAGATGGGAGGCAATTTTATCAACTTTCTGTAATTCATCTTTTATGAAAGGGTGTTCAGGTCCAAATTTTTGTAAGCTGTAGTCTAAATGTGGAAGGTAGACTAAACTTATTGTTGGTTGAAATCTCTTCTGAACATAAATAGCTGCTTCTGCTATCCATTGACTAGATTGGATCCCAGCTGCAGGTCCCCAAAAATTAAATAATGGGAATGTTCCTAATTGATTCGCTAGGTCATTGGAAAGCTGTGGAGGAAATGAATATGTAGCGGCCAACTTTCTACCATCTGCCAGATAGATAGGTCGAGGAGTTGCCGAATAATCGACACTGCTGTACATATTATACCACCAAAACATATTGCTGCATGTTATTTGCGGATTATGTTTTTTGGCTGTTTCCCAAAGCTTTTCGCTCTCAACCAGATGATTTGACTGACGCCAAAAAAATATTTCGCTTAGATTGCGGAAATACCAACCATTGGCGACTATGCCATGATCTTTTGGCATTTTACCAGTTAGCATAGTTGATTGCATTGTACAAGTAACGGCCGGTGTTATTGCTTTAATAGGAAGCATCGCACCTTTTGTGGATAGCTGATATAAATAGGGTGTATTCTCATTAATTAGAGATCCACTTAGTCCAACAATATTTAAAATTAGGCATTTATTCATATAGTAAACTGTTTAGATATTGTTTAAGTAAGTAGCGATTGCACGGAGTTCATCATTAGAAGGTTTTCCCATGGCTTCTTTCATGTATGATGACCCTCCATTGGTTCGAACCCCATCACGGATATGCATCATTTGATTAAATAAGTATTCGGTGTTTTGTCTCGCTATGATTGGATAGTCCTTTAAAATTGGGTTATCCCCGTTTTTTCCGTGACAGCTAATACATTGATAATTGATGTATAGTTTGGAGCCTTGGCTTTCTAATGAATTTGAAGCGGTCTCTCTTGTAAAGACGCCGGCGAAATCGGGGTCTAGGAGATGGACTGCACTTGAACCAAGAATTAGTACAGTCAAAACAATTAAGATAGTTTTTTTTATGATAGAAGTATTTTTCAACAAATCAGTCAGGCCTATTTGAAGTTGAGCATAGCATATAGGGTACCTCGAATTTGCTTCCATAGGCCCAATTTGGCGACCCGGTTTAAAGTTCCTTCAGTGTTGACTACATACAGCTCGTTATCAGGGCCGATTTGAAAACTAGAAATCAAAATAGTTTCGCCAGTATTTGGACCTCGGCTGGTTGGCCACTTATACATATCGATACGGGGCGTATCTACTATTGATTTTTGTTTTTCAAAAGACATAATTCCTCGCAAATAATCAGCAAAGATAATTCTTCCTTTTAAGCTTGGAACATTTGTCCCTCTGTAGATGGCTGCGCCAGTCACAGCACGGGCTATATTGCGGGGAAATGATCCAAGAGGAGGTTGCAATGTAGAGTCTGTGCAGGATCCATAAGAAACATTGCGACAAACCTCACCTTCCATAATAGGCCAGCCATAATTTCCACCTTTAGTTACCTGATTGACTTCTTCTCGTAAGTTTGAACCAACGTCTGCTACTAAAAGAGTGTCAGATGTTGCATCATAGGAAAAGCGCCAGGGGTTACGAAATCCGTATGCCCAAATCTCTGCTCTAGAGCCATCTAAGCTGTCTGCGAAAGGGTTGTCTTTAGGGATGGCGTAAGGATTTACTTTTGTTGAGTTTGATACGTCTATGCGAATGATTGAGCCGAGTAGGCTATTGCGATTTTGAATGTCCTTGCCGATTTTTTGACTGGCTTCTGAATCTCCAAATGAAATCCACATTATGCCTGGCTTGTGGAACAGGATTTGACCACCATTGTGAGTATCGCGAAATTTATTTACTTCTATGATTGTTAGTTCTGTTTTTGGATCGGCATGGAAATTCTCATCTATTTCAAACCTAGAAACACGAGAACGCTTTGGTGCGTCTAAAGAATAGAAGGCATACACAAAAGGTTTGGTTGGGTACTCGGGGTCGAGTCGGGCTGAGAGTAAGCCTTCTTCGTGTCCAGAAGAATAGACTTTATCAGATATGTCAAGGAGAATACCTTCTACTTTAGTAGATTCAAAATTAACCCATTTGATAACACCTTTTTTTTCGGAGATCATGAGCCGTTTTTCAGGGTTTGGTGCAAAAGATAGATGGACAGGCTGTTCAAAGCTAATTTTGGGAACAATTGGTTCGAGGTCAATGTGTGGGCCAAACCAAAGGCCTTTGAGGAGTAAAAAAATACTTAATATTGTAAAAAATCCATAAGCTACTATTTTTATTGATTTTTTAAATTTTATTAGTGCCATCAATATTGCCCAATATTTGAATTTACATTTAATCTAGCTGCCGCTCTATTAGCTAAGCTATTAGGTGCTTGCTTACAAAATATTTAAGTTAGGTTTTTGTATTCAAACGCATATCTTATTAGAAATCGAAAATAAGGCAACCTTTTCCTTCTTGAACTGTTTTTTGACTTTTTGCAGCTGCTAATTCTTTGAAATACGGCGCTTCCCAAATTATTTAGGTTTAAGTTTTTGCTTGGTGATTAATAATTGATCTTATGTTCTTTTGTCCATCTTTCTGATACCTATAGCTAAGAAGCAGCTGGATGTGCATTTTTGCAAAGAAGAATATTCTTTTTTGAGGACTGTTGGAGTTTTGTTTCAGATGGTTTAGGTCGTAGAATTAGATGTTGGCTATAAGAGGATTTACTTTGAGATGAATTTTGATCGCAGATACTATACTTTCTTTTTCATGCCTTTTCTTGTCTATACAGGTGTAGCGGCACAGACTTTTAGTTTATATCTTTTCGGGATAATTTTCCCTTTTTTGATTTTGAGGAAATCCTTGACTGCTGATGACGCTAGGTTAGTGGGCCGTTTAGGTGTGTTACTGGTTTTTACTTGGTTGGTTTATCCTATTTTAAATATTGTTAATTATTTTATCAAGCCGTGGGGGGAAGGCATAGATGTCTATTTTAGCCCTTCAGCTACAAAAATTTTTTCATCTCAATTGCCTTCAAGTTGGTTAGCGTCTGGGGTTTTTTTGTTGGTTATTTCTAAGTTTTCCAGAGATGAAAAAATCTCTATTGATCAAAATAAGAGTAATTTTAAGATATGTTTTAACTTTTGGCTTCGAGGACTTACTATAGCAAGTTTGGTTTTCTTGGTTTATGCATTATTCCAATATTTTACAGGTTTTGATTTTAGGCGGATTGGCCATAGTCTTGGACCTCAAAACTTGGTGGGAAACCATTACCGCATTTTTGGACTTTACGGACATACACTTTCCGTTTCTTCTGTTGGACTTTTATTGTTTACTTTTTTTTGGTATTTGCTCTTTCTGGGCCGAGTTAAATTAATGCCGTCAATGGAAAAATATCGACTGTACTATGACAGCTCTTTTTTTATATTGGCTGCTATTAATCTATGCTTAGTTATTATGGGAGGAGGAAGAACCTCCACCATTACTGCTCTCGCTATATTTGCTTTTTTTCCTTTGTTGCACGTGAGGAAAAAGTTTAAAAAATCAACCTTGCTTTTTTGGGGAGCTTTTTCGCTAATTGTCATGGTTTCTTATATATTTTTCACAAGTGGTGGAGAGCGAATTTTACGATCATTAGATTTGCTGATGACGAAAAAGTTTTCCGAGATAGATGCACGTTTTGTCTTTTGGCGAATTCATCTGAATATGTTTTTAGACAGTCCTTTTTTGGGGATAGGAGCTAGCCACTTGAAATATGGTGCCCGTGATGCTTATTATGCATTATTCGGACTTGAGCATTTTTACCGCAAATACAATGCTCATAATATATATTTGGAGGTTTTAGCCGATATAGGGATATTGGGAACGAGTTTACTTGGCCTTTCATTTTTTCAGTTATGGAAAACTATTGTTAGATTAATAGGGGGCGATAAGTTTTTAACTGTTCTATGGTATGCCTTGCTTTCTAGTATAGCGGCAAATGCAATACATGGCCTTACACAGAATGTCTTTTATGATGCAAATGTGGTTGCTGTCTATTTAAATCTTTTTTGGATATTTCTTTGGCTTATTTTATTGAAAAGATCTAGACAACGATCTGAAGTCTAGAAAGGACAACTATTGCTACGCAGAAATTATCGAGAATGTTGAACTTGATAATCAACGGAGCCATTTATATGAAATGTATTTACTCGTTGGTTTTTTAAATATTAATTTTCAATTCTATTAGAGATAAAGACACAGATAAGTTGTATGCGCAGATATGAATAATATTACCGAGGGCCCACTTGCAAAATGTCCTCCGATTTAAAAGAAGAGGCAGTCAAAATGGTGAGGGAATCGTTCAAACGACAATTTTTGTAGAAAGCTATAATAATTTAAGCTTTATCTTGAGGACTTCGCCCGCTTAGAGTCAAATTATGCCCGCCTAGAGTAAATAGTTTCATTATATCCGTTAGTTGTACGATTATGACATTGGTTCGATTGAGATTTGAAAGGAAAGAATCATGTTAATAATTATCTTACTTGCATTTATTTTTTGCTTTATTTTAGAACGTATTTTTCCTGGATGGAATTTGCCCAAGGTTCACTCTTGGACAAAGCGGGTGCTTATAATAAATTTTCTACAGTTATTTGTTGTTCTTCTTGCTGGTGTTACTTGGGAAAGATGGTTTTCTCACTTTAGTCTTATTGAGTTGTCGAAAAATGTCAGTCCTTTAGTTGGTGGTTTGATAGCATATTTTATTGCCACATTTGTTTTTTATTGGTGGCATAGGGCTAGGCATGAATCTGATTTTTTGTGGCGGATGTTCCATCAGATTCATCATAGCCCCCAACGCTTAGAGGTCATAACTTCTTTTTATAAGCACCCCCAAGAAATGATAGTTAATTCGATAATTGGAAGTTTATTGGTTTACTCTTTTCTTGGCTTGGATATTTGGGCTGGTGGTTATTATACGCTTTTTACTGCGCTTGGAGAGTTTTTCTATCATACAAATGTCAAAACCCCAAGGTGGATAGGCTATTTTTTCCAGCGCCCAGAAATGCATAGAATCCATCACGAATACGGGAAGCATAAGAATAATTATGGTGATATTGTCTGGTGGGATATGTTATTTGGAACCTATGATAACCCAAGGAAATGGCATGGAAGCTGTGGCTTTGATATAGAAAAGGAGCTACGGCTTCCCTCTATGCTTAAATTTAAAGATGTTCATAAAGCTTCTAAGGGATTACTAGGAAAAACTAAAGTTGTTACTCTTCTCTGTGTTTTTTCTTTACTTATATCTTCTAATGAAAGTGATGCCTGTAGCGTCTTCGCACATAAATTAAAAGATAATTCATTGGTAGTTGCCAAAAACTTTGATTGGATATCGGGAGATGGATATTTGGTCGTGAATGCGAGGCAAATGCAACGCCGGAGTTTTCGCGAGCCGGAACTGTTTAAATGGGTATCAAAATATGGAAGCATTTCTTTTACGACTGTTGGGCCTGGATTACCTGTTAGTAGCATGAATGAAAAAGGGCTTGTAGTAGAAGCTCTTGTTGACAAGGATTTTTCCGGTGATTTTTCGCATGTAAATTCTTTACTTAGTTTGGAATGGGCTCAATATGTGTTGGATAACTTTGAATCAACAGATAGCGTTATAGAATTTTCCAAAAAGCATGCGTTTGATCAAGTTGTGGTAGCTTTGCATTTTTTTGTTTGCGATAGGCTTGGACATTGTGCTGTCATTGAGTCTAATGACTCTGATCAATCTAAGCTAGATATAATTTCTGATGATGATTTATTATTTAAAGTATTGGCAAATGGTGATTGGCATAAAGATTATAATAAATCACAGAGTCTGCAAGGAATGCTGAGTGCATACATTTCAAAATTGAAGTTTATGCCATCTTTTTCCTCATATAAGAGATTTGGAACTCTAGTTTCTACCTTAAAGGTAGGTAAGCAGCTAAGTTTATCAGATGTTTTTGATTCTTTAGATCAGGCCAAGATTGTATCTCTAATACGCTGGCAAATTGCTTGGAAGCCTAATGAAAAGGTAGTTCATTGGCGCCGGTATAACGGATATGGTGCTGGGAAAATTCAAAGATATTCAACTGCAGAATTATCATATGCATGTGATAAAAAGATACAAGTGATGGATTTACATGACTTCTCGACAAATCACCTGCGAGATTATAAAATGTCGGATATTAATAAAGTTGAAGAAAGATTGAGAAAAGTTATGTATTGGCGCTTGGGAGGAGTTGAGAAAAGTTTGGCAGCTAATTTAGCGAGATTTACCATGAGTTCCAAATGCGTTCGTTAGGTAGCGTGCCTATAGCGAGGACATATATAACTGAGGTATTGTTTGCGACAGCTCTACTGGTTATATTGCTTCCTTATACTATTTTGACTAACTTTACGGCATCAACGTATGCCATTTTGATACAAGCTGTTATTTTTTGGTTGTTGACGCCTGTTTTTATTATATTGTCAAGACTATATATTTTGCCTCAGCTTTCGAAGATTAATTCTTTAGAGCTTTTAACAGAATTGATTGTTGATGCTATTGGGCTAACTTTTTCAGCTGCTTCTATGTTGATTGTATATCATGCGACGACAAAAGAGCCTTACCAGATTCTATTGTCACCTTATTTATTAGCAGCTTTAGCTCCAGTTTATGCCGGTTATGTTATGTTAAACCTTTATCGAGCTTGGAATCATCAGCGTCTATTGGCGCTGCATTTAGAAGTTGCTAAATCGAAAGCCGCGTGGAAGGCATTATCTTCTCAAATTAAACCGCATTTTTTATTTAACAGCCTTAATATTTTAGAACATTTGATAGGCTCTTCCACTGAGGTGGCTAAAGAATGCGTTCAACATTTAGCGGGATTATATAGGAGAATATTGGAATCTTCGAAGTCTATTGAGATTGAATTAGAGGAAGAAATTGAAACCGTAAAAGACTATTTATTTATTCAAAAGTTGCGTTTTGAAGACCGTTTAAGCTATGAAATTAACATTTCTTCAGATGTTAAATCGCTTTACGTCCCACCAAATATAATTTTAAATTGTGTAGAAAACGCTATTAAGTATGGAATTGAGCCGTCTGAAGCTGCGGGGAAAATTTATGTTTATACAGAGATTTTGAATAAGCAATTGATATTATATATTGAAAGCCCATACCTAGGTGTTAATTCCACTAAGATTGCATCAAATGGCTTTGGACATGCTTATATTCAAGAAAATTTACATATCCTTTATGGGGGAAGGGGAGATTTTAAGGTGAACATACTTGATAATATTTTTCAGGTTAAAATTGAGATACCTCATGAGAAGGCTGTATTGTGATAAAATCTTTGGTTATCGATGATGAGCCTTTGGCGTGTGCAAGCTTATCAACAAAAATAGCAAATGTTCGGCAGAACTACAATGTAAAGACGGTAACTTCGCCTACCAAAGGGTTAGAGATTATTAGTCAATGGAAGCCTGATTTACTTTTCTTAGATATTACCATGCCAGGATTGAATGGTTTTGAGCTGTTAGATCAGATAGAAGATGGTAAAAGAAATTTTTCTTTGATTTTTTGTACTGCTTATTCAGATTTTGCTCTACAAGCATTTGATGAAGCAGCTATTGATTATCTTGTTAAGCCAGTTGAAATGACGCGTTTAGAGAAGTCACTTAATAAATTTGAAAAGCATGTGTTGAGAAATTGGCAAGAGAGGTATCAAAAGCTAGAGAATAATCCGTTGAAAAAACTTGCTCTTAAGAAGAAAGGAGTTATTAATATTTTTTGCGTAGATGACGTTGGACTTTTCACTAGTAAAGATCATGAAACTGTTGCATGTATTGAAAATAACGAATATTTTTGTGATCTTTCTCTGAGCTCTCTAGAAAAGAAGCTAGAAGCCGGGCGCTTTATCCGCTCTCATAGATCATTTCTAGTTAATTTGAATATGATTGAATTTTTTGATTCCAAGGATAATGTTATAAAGGTAAAAGGGTGCTCAGATGTGATACCAGTTTCAAAGCGTAATCGAGCCAATTTCTTGAGTAGCCTATTATCTATTGGAAAAGGTTAAATTTTTCCTTTGCGCATTAGTATAAAAGTTGACAGAATATTTTAGCTGATTTAAGGGATTAACTATCTAGGTGAATCAATTGATTATGAATGTAGATGAATTTCTAAAGAAGTCGGAAAGTTGGCAGAACGAGATAGTCGCGCTTCGAACTCTTCTTTTGAAGACAAAACTCGACGAGCATCTTAAATGGGGTAAGCCTTGCTATTGTTTTAATGACCATAATATCGCTATTATACAACCTTTTAAGGCTTGCCTCGGGTTAATGTTTTTTAAGGGTGCACTTCTTAAGGATTCTAAGAAACTTTTGGTAGATAATGGCCCTAATTCACAAGCTGCTCGTAGGCTTGAATTTCGATCTGTGAAAGATATCACAAAATATTCTACTACAATTAAAGCTTATATTAAGGAAGCTATAGCAATTGAAGAATCTGGTCAGAAGGTGGTATTTAAGAGGCAAGCAGAGTCTTGGCCAGAAGAGTTGATAAGCATCTTTGCAAAAAAGCCAAAATTGAAGAAGGCTTTTGAGTCTTTGACTCCAGGGCGTCAGAGGGTATATATTCTTTATTTTTCAGGCGCTAAACAGTCAACTACGCGTAGCTCTCGTATTGAAAGATATGTTCCTCTTATTTTGGAAGGTAAAGGAATGAACGATCGGTAGGATCTTTGGGAAGTGTTAGAGCCTTCAAGTTTTCTGTCCTATGATGTGTTGAGGTGCCAAGAGGAAAATGTTGGGGTTATGTGGTGTAAAATGGGTACTTGTATTCGATAGCTATTAGGAAGTGAAATGTTGATCCGTAAAGCGAGAATAGAAGATGCTGCTGAAATTGCTAATGTCCATATTAATTCATGGAGAGAGGCGTATCGTGGCCTTCTTCCAGAAAGCTTTCTCGATTTCCTCCGGATTGATTCTGCACTTTCAGCAGAATACGCAACATTATTAGTGTTGCCAGAGTACGTTTCGTGGCTAATAGGAATACTATCTTTTGTTATAGGTGTCGAACGAACGTCACTCTAATTGTTTAAAACATAATTAAATAACCTAAAAAGTGTAGTGTTATGTCTGGCCTTGAGGCCCTGCATTGCCTACAGCACAAGCTTTCTGTTTTTTAGCTGTCAAACGACAGTCAAAGCTACCCTAATTGGCCTTAAAGAGCGACTTCAAAAATCCGTTCGACAAACCAAACTTACTATATAATAAGGATCAGTCTTCCTTTTTAGAAAAATCAGCAGAATCTTTAATATTTTCCTTGATAGCTTCCTGAACAGATTTCGCAGGATCCTCAGATTTTTCATCTAAGACAATCGTGTTGCTTTCGATATCCGAAAGGTCAGACTCCATTCCGGAAAAATCGAACCACGAATCCAAATCAAATGCGACAACGATAGTGTTTATCACATCTTGACTGACTTCAGCGCCCATTCCATCAGATGGATTAATTTTAAATTCTTCACTCAATTCAAATGTCATAGAAAACGGGCGGTTAGCACCTCCTTCAATAGGGAGGTAAGTTCCGGATAAATGAATACTCTGGTCAATAATTGGATCTCCACTTTGAACACCTTCAACATCATCTTTTTCTAACTTGTGAAGATCTAGCTCGATCTCTTGGTAAATTCCATCATTAATTGAAATAGTACCAGGATTTGGATAAATTGAATTATTAATCAAATTAACGATATAAGGGCCTTCAAATTTTTGGCGATCGTCAGTATCACCTGTGTCAATATTCAACTTTATTTCTTTTAAAACAAGTCTCGCTTGACTAAGAGCCAATGTACCAATCTTGTTCCCATTCGTATCAATTACGTCAACTCCCGAAGCCGTTAAATTCGCGCCAGATTGCGACCCGACGAATTCAATTTCGACATCGCTGTTTCCTTTTGGATTATTACTATCATCCGGCTCCTTTGGGTTACCGATCCATGTGCCGCAGCCAATACAAAACGACAGAAAAACATTTAGCCATGATCCGGGCAGACGGGTTGACATGATACTCATAGTTTATTCCTTATTTTGGATATCAATTATTTTTCCTAGTCATTGGAAACAAATGCATATTAATTTGAAAAACCTGATCTTTATTCCTACACTTGTTTTCCAGTTTCATAATATCTTGACAAGCTTTATATAGAATTGTGCTCATCTCCATAGCCGTTTCTTCTGTAACACTCACTGTCAGCGAGTTTATTTCGCGTCTTTCAGCAGGAACAAGAGCTATCGAATCACGGGCAATTTCACACATTTTTTGATGAAATCGAATTGCCCCAACATTTGCAATGTTTCTGTCAGGCATGACCTGACCATTAGTTTGAACAAATCTATTTTTTGTCTGATCAAATGCAATAAGCTCTAGTTTTTCAAGCAAATTTAGACTTTTTTTGATGTCGTTAGGTAACAATCTAACATTTAACCTAGAGCAAATCCATTCTGGATCGCTATTAAAATTATCCAACCCTACTAACTCACGAATAACCGGATGATACCATTCAGATAAATACTTCAACACATTTTGATCTTCATCATCTACAAGCTGATTTCTCCTCAATGAAATCAATTTTTTAAACACAGCTTCTCTCTTATCAGGACTTGCAGTGTTGTTATAGTCAACCAGAAATAATAGATATTTTTTATCTGTCGCATTAAGATTTAGCGCTGTTGCTATTTTATTGGCTGTCGGCTTGATGAGCTTTCTCCTCCCAGATACGACCAACCACAAAACATTAGAATGAGAAAGACCCAAATCTTTAGAAAACTGATAATATGAATATTTTCTGTTTTTCTTAATTGTTTTAAACAAAGCATGTAAGAAATCTCGGTAGCTTAAGTATTGGGTCACAGCAACCTTCGACACGTCATCTAAAAACGGAGCATCATTTCTATGAGAATTCTTATTTTCTCGTTTTATTTTTTGTGTTTCTTTTTTCTCATCCATATCCTGATCTTTCTCGCCCATTTAAAATATTTCAGCAATCAAATCACCGATACTCTACCTCTACGCACTATTCAATCTTCGCCTGTCTTGACTTGGAATATTTCCCGCTTCTCTATTGTTTGCAGTTTACAGAAAAAGCGGGAAATTTTGTTACAAGGTTTTGTCAGAAAAATTAAACATCCTCAGAATCATCGGAATCATCATCATCATCACTGCCATCACCATCTTCGGAATCACCAAGTTTACCATCGCCATCTTCATCTTTACCAACCTCTGCTGACAATTTGATATTTTCTTTGATCACTTCTCGAACATTCTTAGAAGCCTCGTCAGAGTCTTTGTTAAGATTGATAGCCAGATCTGTGATATCATTCAAGCTAACACCATCACTATTAGTTTCAATGTTATCAAACCGAAACCACTCAGCTAGACGGAAAGCAATTAAGAAGTCATTAACAGTCTGGTTTGATATTGAAAATCCATCTTTACTGCGTAACTCGAAATCCTCACTCAAATCAAAAGTCATTTTAAACTCTTTTGCAGCCTCTCCAGCGGGTGTATAACTTCCTGCAACATAGATACTGTTTCCAATCAAAGGATCTGAATCGCTAAGCTCTAGTTGAGCTGCTTCATCACCAGTCATTTTATGGACTCGAAGCTCAACTCGCCGGTAAAGCCCTTCCGGTATTATAATACTTTCTGGAGCAGGTGTTATTACGTTGTTAAGCAAATCAACAACATAAGGGCCTTTAAATTTTGGATGGTCGACGCCATCATCATCAGAGCTATCGTCATCTCCTGCATTTTCGGCTTCACTAGCATCTGAATCACTTGTTGCAGCACTATCATCACCTTGAAGCGCAAGTGCTCTTTCGGCACTTTCTTCTGCGCCTGTTAACAACTTCAATCGAATTTCTTCTAAAACAATACGCGCTTCCGTTAAACTAATCGTTCCAGCAAGACTTCCGTCAACAGCAAACACCTCGATCCCGGATCCTTGTAAAGCAAGAGTTTGAGAGGGTAGTGTTCCCTGAATCGACAGTTCAACATTTGAATCTGCAACCCCTGATGACTGAGTGCCACCACTGCCTGTCACAGATGATGTCGATTCGCTACTTCCATCATTGTCGTTACTTGAATTTTCACCACATGCAACTCCTAGAGCCAAAGTGGCTGTCCATAAGAATGTTTTGAGCTTTGTTAGTTTCATGGCTATTCTCCTTCTAACTAAAATTGGATTCAATGCTCAATTGGGTTCCCCCTGCCAAATATACTCATCTCTACGTCAAAAATTATTAGCATATTTATTTTTGATTAAATATGTTATTATAATAGATAGTTACATTAATATTTAAAATAAATATAAAAATTAGTAGCACATAAAATTATTTCAGTACTACTAACTTCCTAATTTTAAATCAGAAAATAAACAACCTCCCGACAGACAAAAACAAAACTTACTACCCATGATTTAACTACTTCTCAAATCTGTCGATATATAGAGTCAACCGACGAATTTTATATATTTTATTTTCTTGGTGCTTCTTAATGGTTTTGTACGATGACTACATAAATCTAGATTTTCAAGACGAATCTATGACTCTATCTGTCACCGTCGACGCACATGCATTATCAAAGTCTGCTTCAGACCCGGGAAAATTCATTGGAGCAACAAGACTCAAAATGGCTAGCCTAATTAGCGATGGAAATATCCATGACTATATAATTCATGAAGAAAACATCAAAAAAGCCATAAACCATCTCGAGAAAAATGGCTCAAGCCTTCCCATAAGATTAACAGTTGCTTCTGGTTTTCCTCTAATACATGGTGTTTCACTACATTTTGATAAAGAACACCAAGAATTCTCTCTTAGTATCACCACACCGATAAACGAGCTTCAGCAAATTCGTCCAGAATGGATCCAATTAAAAGCACAAAAATTTTTACTAGATCAAGGTAGCAATGCAATCATAATTGCTAGTGATATCTTTTGTGCATGGTATCGACGGGCATATAGCCTTCAACCAATAAATGACTATAAGTTAAATATCCAAACAAAAAAATCAGAAGGTACAGAAAGCCTCCCATATCGCGTAACGCACAATCGGGTGTCAAAATTTATAGAACTCACCCTTAATCAACCAGTTATCTATAATTCACCGATTATGGATAAAATCAAAGATGACATTCAAAACAGCATACAGCTTTTAAAAAAAGAACCTAATTTTTCTGGCTACTGTACTACGTTTAACGCACAAATTAAGAAAACCATAAGAAATAGCACAAAAGGCTATGGCCGACTTAACATTGGCTTTCCAGTTACTGCAGTCGCTGCGTTAACCCACAATTGCCATTCAAACCACCCTAACGGATTAGCTAGAGATCTCTATTTTGTAAGCCAAAAAATGTTGAAAAATCCATCCGTCAATGATTTGAAAATCGATACACTAAACAATTTTTTCAAACACGGACAGGATCAATGCCGCCAAGAAGGGTTAATCCACGATGAACCACCACCCGCCTCAATCCGATTTACAGGAATCCGCAGTTGGTCACCGTCAAACCGTGACTATATGGGTTCAACTATCGATCTATGTAAAAACGCACTTGAGCACATAGATGCAAAAAAGCGAGATTTTCAAACAATGACGCTCGCAATTACAGATGACGTTGCAACAAAGATTACTCGTCAACTCGATGAGCTTAGATCCGATTTAATTGCATCAGCATCCAAAGAAAAAAATTTAGATAAACTATCTATATTCTCCTACCAATGCTATCCATTAACAAAATCAAAGTTAGATCATGAAGCAATACATTTGCCATCTGACTACGAACAAGATAAATCCTGGCAAAAGCTGGTGATACGAGAATTAATCGCCTTAGACATCTTTCGCGAAGATGAAAGATGGATCAAACAAAAGCTCATTATGCCTATAAAAACAGAGAATATACGTAATGTCATTGATGAATTAATCAGAAATAAATTTGTCTACCGGGATAAAAAACGAGGACAGCGATTGACCCAAACATCCAAAAATCTTGTCGTACAAGGGGGAAATGTTGGAGGTGTATTCTTATGGAAATACCATCATCTTGTCTTAGATATGGCAAAAACAATCGCAATGTTTTCTTCAACAAACAGACAGCATTTGGCATTTTATCCCGTACACGTCAGATGCCATTAAAAAACATATGAGCCAAGTCCAACATATGCTTCAAACAATTTTCAATGAAGCTGCCCAAACAAAACTACCTGACCAGCTGTTTCAAATTAACACAAAGCGTTATTTTCAATCTTAGAAAAAACGATAAAAATTCTTCATAAGAAATTATTAAATTTTAACTCCTCGATACCGATCATCAAATTCAAATGTGAAACTTCAGAGTAAAAAACTCGGCTAACTCAAAGCAACTCAGGGCTTTGCTAAGGAATGTAACCGAGATCCGGAATTTAATCCGAGATCCGAATTTAATATCCAAGACCTCTCCTTAACCTGATGAGTATGATATCTTTTAGAGGTTTTTCTAATTTCACCCAGACTGTCAATTTATCCACAGTTTTTTTCTAGAATTTAGCTTAGAATTTAAAAACACAGATAGCAAAAATGCCTCAATTGTTTAAAGTGATCATCGACAAAAACGTTCACAACAAAAAAGGCATTTTCATGGTCAGCATAATCAAAACAAAAGGTTCTAGCAAAGCATTTTCAATTTATGGTGGTCTAATACTTAGCCGCGAGCTACTGGGGAAGACGAGAATATCTAGTAAATTAGAGGGTTTACTTCCGAAGACGCGTCGTAATATTTTTTCTTGTCAGCATAAATTTGAGGCTCTGCTATTGGGCTTTCAGAGTGGAAGTGAGCACCTTGAAGATTGGGATGCTTTAAATCAAGACAAAGGCTTTGAAGCAGTGGCCGGCCGTACGTACTGCTCTAAAAGCCTTGGAGATTATCTCAGGTCATTTACTGGGCTTGGTCTTTTTGGCATGCAAGGGAAATTGATTGATTTGAGTTTTGAGTTGCGTTCGCAGGTAAGTCCAAATTCTAGACACTTTATTTTGGATATCGACTCTACATCCCATGCACAACATGGGAAAAAAATGGAAGGGGTGGAATTTTGCTATAAGAAATTTAGAGCGTTGGATTCGATTGTAGCCTTTGACGAGCTTGGCTTTCAGTATTGGCATGACGTGCGTCCTGGTTCAACCTATACGTCAAATGGCTCAAGCCAAATAATTCACGAGATTTTTTCTCGCATTCCGACAGGCAATAGAGAGCAAAGGAGAATTGTCCGTGGCGATAGCGGGTTTTCAAATGTGGAATTTTACAATGCTTGCGCCGTAAAGGGTGCAGGGTTTGTATGTGCAGCCAAGAGAACAGATAAATTTAAAGAGAGGGTAGCACGTATAAAAAACTGGGAGTCTCAAAACCCGGAAAAAAAGGGTCGTATTTTGGCAACCGGTAATCGCGAGTGTGAGATAGGCCACACCTCCTATTATAGTAAAGGTTTTTCAAAGCCGTTGCGTTTGGTAGTAATTCGTGCTGAGAAGGCAGAGTTTGAGGGCAATTTATTTAAGGATCATAAGGAATATGATTATTTTGGTTTTGTAACAAATATGGGTGCTCATGAGTTTTCATCGGTTGATCTTATTAAGTTGTACCGTGGTCGTGGCAACGCAGAAAACTTTATAAAGGAGCAAAAGTTTGGTTTTGACTTAAAACACTATCCCTGTCTTAAACTCACAGCTAATAAGGCATTTGGGCTGATAGCTGCTTTTGCTTATACCCTGATGAGGTTTATTTCTTTGAGTGCTCCTAGCAAGAAGAAGACGAGATCAGGAATTAAAACAATCAATCATTTTGCTAAGAAGATAAGGAGAAGGTGGTTGCTGATTCCAGTTCAAGTAATCTGCCATGCGGGATCTGTAACCTTTAGATTTAATCACGATCATCATAGAGAGGTGATACGCTGGAAGACTAAACTAAAAATTTGCAGTTAGGTTGAAGCTAAATCAGACTGTTGAAGACATGGCAGAGCTCTTTGACAATTGAATAAAGCTCTACCCACTGTGCTTATGAACCCCAATTTGTCGAGATTAACATCTATAGGTGCGTCCAAAATACCTGGTAGATGTGCTTTTGTAGCGATTTCAATAGTTGAGATTGCACACGAAATTTTGGGTAGGAGTTTGTCCATTTTTTAAACGCACCGATGCGCTCTTGCAGTCCGCGAAGCAGAATTTTTTTTCTGATTCCGGGCTAACGAATATTTTCTACAGGCTTAAATTCGGATTTGGGGGTGTGCCGTAGCAAAGTTGCTTCTGAGATGAGGGTAGGCCCCTCGCAGTCGTCTTACAGGAGAAGACTGCAAACCGCCTCATGCTGCTGTAGTCAAAAGCTATGGTAGTGAGCGATGAAGGAAAAGGCAGGGTAAACCTGTCAGGTATGAGTCAAGGAGACGAACACCAGTGAACTGTCATTAACGTGTCGTTACCGAATTTAGCTGACACCAAAATGGAGTAGCGCCCAAAGACTCCAGATAAGTTTGGAAGAAACCTGTTTACTGACCAAGTGGTGTCCGGCACAAAGACAGCGTGAACTTGACTTAGGCTCAGAAGTGAAACTGCGGGAACCTTCGTGGCAATGTTAAAGGAAAGATACAAGTGAAGACCTCACGAGATCGAACACTGATGTGTCACAAGGGGCGGAACCTTCTGTAGTAGCTATGAAGTTTCTGTAATGGAAATGGAGCAAAGGGAAGGTGTTATCTGGCTGCATACTGTTAGTCAACAATTTATTGGAGGAGCTAATGAGATCAGCAAAGTCGTTTGAGATTTCTAAACAAGCAGTTTGGAAAGCTTGGTTAAAAGTTAAGGCAAACAGAGGAGGCTATGGCGTTGACAAAGAATCGTTAGATAAATTTTCTGGAAATCTAAAAGACAACCTTTACAAAATTTGGAATCGTATGTCCTCAGGAAGTTACTTTCCACCAGATGTACTTGGTGTAAAAATTCCTAAGAAGTCAGGAGGGTGTCGAGTACTAGGAGTTCCAACAGTGGGAGATAGGGTAGCACAAACGGTGGTAAAAGATTATCTGGAGCCGTTATTAGATCCAATCTTTCATGAAGATTCCTATGGCTATAGACCAAATAAGTCAGCTTTAGATGCTATCAGTATTACCCGGCAGAGATGTTGGAAATATGGTTGGGTATTGGAGTTTGATATTAAGGGTCTATTTGACAATATCGATCATGAATTGTTGATGAAGGCAGTAAAACACCATTGTCAGGAATCATGGGTTCTACTCTACATATCGCGCTGGTTAACTGTCTCGATGCAGACTAAAGATGGAGAAAGAATAAGGCGTAAAAAGGGTACACCGCAGGGTGGCGTGGTATCGCCCATCTTGAGTAATTTATTCTTACATTATGTCTTTGATACCTGGATGGTGAGAAACCATATGCAGACTCCATTTTGTCGCTATGCTGACGATGGGCTCGCCCACTGTCGTTCTAAAGAAGAGGCTGAAAGCCTATTAAGGGCACTTCATAATCGTTTTGAAGAATGTGGGCTAGAATTACATCCTGATAAAACGAAAATAGTGTTTTGTCGACGAGATGGTAGGCACCATTCCCATAAGACAAGAAACTTTGATTTTCTAGGTTATAGCTTTAAGCCATCAATGGTAAGAAGTAGACAGGGAAATATCTTTCTTAGTTTTGTTCCAAGTGTAAATACCAGTTCCATAAAACATATGATTTCAACAATCAAAAAGTGGAAACTACATTTTCATGCAGGCGCAACATTGGAGGACATAGCTAAAAGAATAAATCCAGTTCTTCAGGGGTGGGCAAACTATTTTGGAGCTTACGGGCGAAGCCGATTAAGGGTTGTATGGGAGCATCTAAATTGGAGGCTTGCCAAATGGTTAGGCAGGAAATTCAAAAAGATGAGAGGAAAACGAACAAAGACGATATATTTGTTAGGCAAAATAGCAAGGACCAAGCCTAGACTCTTTGTGCACTGGAAACTTAACTGCAAGCCAGCGGCTGGATAATGGAAGCTGTATGAATCGAGAGGTTCACGTACAGTTTCGCGAGGGCCTAAGGGTGAAATCCCCTTGGGCTACTCACCTATATATGAGATAGCCTAATTAGGGTTCGTTGCCTAACTTCCATTTGATATTGCAACCTAATGATGGCTTTTGGTTCGAGCTTGGCCGCGCACCAATGAGAATACACTCTAGTGCTGTTCGTAAATCAACCCCATCATTTACAATACTATTGCCTGGACGGGCTCCATCCATTTGGCCTCTGTAGGCAAGATGTCGATTTGCATCAAAAAGGAAAAAATCGGGTGTGCACGCTGCTCGATAGGCTTTGGCTACGTTTTGACTTTCGTCAAATAGGTAATCAAATTGATAACCGTGTAGTTGTTTTTCTTTTTTCATATTTTCCATACTGTCCTGAGGGTATGCGACAACATCATTGGAGTTTATTGCAACAATTGCAACATTTTTTTTCATATATTCTGTTGTCAGCTTTGCAAGTTGATCGCGGATATGAATTACATAAGGACAGTGGTTGCATATAAACATTACTAATAGGGCTTTAGCATCAGAGAAGTCAGATAGATTAATTATTTTACCGTCAGTATTAGGTAAAGAAAAGTCAGGTGCTTCAGTCCCTAGCGCTAACATCGTCGATTCTGTCTTTGCCATAGCAATTTTTCCTAGAGTTTTCGGTTTTTCGTGTCAATTGCCAAGAGAATACCTCGTTTGTCGGGTGTGCTAATTCAAATGGCAATTTGTAGTGCGCACCTTTAGAAAACTATAATTTTCCAATTTAAGTTGCAAGTATTTTAAAACTTGGATCTCTGGAAGTTTTTTGAGGGTTAAATGCCAAGGTGGTCAAAACTTTTCTCTTTTACTGTGTGAAAGCGAAGCATTACTTGTTAATTAGATATTTTGCTAGGTTAAAAATTTTTAGGCACTCCATGAAGTAAAATTATCTGACGGCTCCATTATTCTTAGGTATAATCTTGATAAAATCGTATTTAGGTACTTCTGTCTTTGGATTTGACAGTTACTGTTTTTGCTATTCTTAATTGGAGTAAGGTGAATGGCCAAATTAAGACTTGATCAAACTGCTGCATGGTTTTTGGCTATAACGGGCGCATTGGCGATTTTTATTGGCGGTATAATGGCATTGAAATTTATTGCAGGAGAAAAGCATAAATTGAAGAGGCCGGAAGAATTGGCTGACAAGATGCCAACTGATGGCAGCGCTGTAAAAACAGAGGCAGAAAGCATACCGGAAGTGGAGCAGGATACTGAATATCAGCGGCTTCATCGTTCTGAGTGGAGCTATGAGGGGGAAAGTGGGACTGATCATTGGGCGGATTTGTCTCCAGAGTATGCTGATTGTAGAGTAGGAAAGTTTCAATCCCCGATTGATATCGTTGGAGCTGCTGTAGATAAGGATTTGAGGCCTATAAAGTTTTCATATCAACCGACAAAAATTAAACTTAAAAACACTGGAAATGAAATGATGGCTGTAATTGACAATGCTGGCTTTATAACATTTGGAAATCAACGTTTTAATCTGATTCGACTAAATTTTCATTTACCTAGTGAGCATAAAGTTAATGGGGTTGCCTATGATATGGAGTTTCAACTATTACATCGCAGCGATAAGGGAGAACTTGCTGTAGTTTCGATATTTTTGGAAGAAAATAAAGAGTCTAATTCTTTATTGGAGCAACTTTGGACTAGCTTGCCCAAGAAAAAAGGAGAGTTGGGAGATGAGGTAGCAGTGAATTTTTTGGACATATTACCAAGCAAAAAAGACTATTATGCGTACCGAGGGTCAAAAACCATGCCGCCTTGTTCAGAGGGTGTGCAGTGGTTAGTTTTATCTAATTCAACAAAAATTGAGGCCAA
Organism: Bdellovibrionota bacterium; assembly: GCA_041391425.1. Lineage (GTDB taxonomy): Bacteria > Bdellovibrionota_B > Oligoflexia > Oligoflexales > JAWKNZ01 > JAWKNZ01. Next base: position 328,811 of record JAWKNZ010000004.1, on the reverse strand, counting down.
ACAGATTGATCAATTTAATTTTATTTTCAAATATAATACAAGGCCTGTCCAACCTTTGCACGGACGTACGATAGGTAAGAGTGTGTTGAGGTGAGGCTAATAGGGGTATAAGCGATGTCAAACTCTGATTTGAATGGAAAAGATAAAAATATTATTGATTTAGCCGATGCGCGCAAGAAGCAGCGCACTGTACACGGTGGTTCGAGGAAAAAGCAGTCACCTTCTAATAACAAACTAAGGTTTCTTATAGCAGGCTACTCTATCTGGAATTGGATACAGTTTATATTACTACTATTACTAATATCATATATGTTTCGTAGTTGTTCTGGTGGCATGTAAGAATCCATTTAAATAAAGGGCGTTATAGGTATTAGAAATGGAGTTCTTAGAGCCAAGCATTGTGCTTGTTCGATAGTTTTTCGTATCGAAAATGTTGCAACCTAGAGGCATTTTTTGGGCAAACTTACATTAAGAAAATATATCCATCTATATAGTCAAACTCATCGAAGGCTTTATATTATAGGGCCTTTATTTAGTGCCTCTGAGGCGAAACAGTCTAATTTTTCTGGTGCAGTGATCTTTGTTGATGGTGGGGTACGATTTAGGAAAAGTGATGAAGGGTTTAGTGTAGGAGATGGTGATTCTAGTGAGGTAGCTTTAGATAAAGTTCTTAATACCGAGAAAGACTTTTCTGACCTCAGCTATGTTTTTGATCATCTTGAGGACTATTTTGAAGAAGTTGTTCTCTTAGGATTTTTAGGAGGGAGGCGAGATCATGAGCTGGCTAATCTGGCTGAGGCACATAGGTTTTTATCGCGAAGAAATTTAAAGGTTCGACTATTGTTTGATCAAGAAGTTATAGGTCTTTCCAAAGGTGAATGGCAAGTTTCGATTGATTCAATTTTTACTTTATTTAGTTTTGAAGCTGTGCATCTTGATCTTAGAGGTGCATGTAAATATCAGACATCAGGCTTTTTAAGGCACCTGTCTTCGCATGGTCTAAGCAACGAAGGTTATGGCAAAGTTGCTATAAGTTGTGACCATCCAGTCTTTGTTTTTACTTCTTAGCCGCAAAGCAATGAAACTTGATCAGGTATTTTGATGTCTAAATTCCCCCATTTTTGTACAGTGCTCTCCTCTAAGATCTGGCTATTTAATTGAATATCACAAATATAACCAACTAAAATTAAAGATATTAAAGGTATATTTATTTTTCTCTAAAGGCGGTAGACGGGGAACCGAGCTCCTTAATATTAGGTGATTATGTAAACAAGACCTAATAGTTGCAGTAGTGATATATACTAGAGGAGAAATCAAATGAAGAGTCGAACGTATGCAGTATTTTCATTTCGCCTGATTCCTTCGGGATTGATGGGAGCGGTCTTGCTTTTCCTGACAGCGTCCTGTGGAGATGCTCAAGACCCAAGCTTTGTTACAGTGGATACAGGTAAGCGTATTCAGCTGACTGTTGAACAAGATCATAATGCCTCTCTTGACGCAACTTCAGACAACGCTGATCTAGAGCCTTTAACCGAAGAAGGGGCGTCGGATATTTTGGATTCCATATATGACTCTGAGGATCAGAGTGGTGCAGTGGATGGTCAAGATTCTGGTAGTGGCGAGGTTGGTGCTAGTGGTGAAGTAGGTAGCGAAGAATTAGGTGATAATAGTGATTCGGGCACAAGCTCAAACGCTTCACCTGGAGGAGAAGATCTTCCTACTCTTACAGAAAAAGAGCTTAATGCATGTGCTGTGATACAACAAGTCGGAGCTAGTTACGTCCATGTTATCGGCGGAAAGAATCAGGAAGCCATTAAGTTAAACTCTGTGATTGCAGTTAAAGTTTCTGGAAATCATGGAAAGTTGGACTTAGATATTAACGGTAATGGCGGTCAAGATTCAATCAAAGGTATCTGCATTTTTGTAACTGGTAATCAAGGCAGTGCAACTTTAAACCTGGACGGTATATATGTAGAAAGCTTAACTTATATTGGTCGAGGTAATAAAAGTGAAGGTAAGGTAGTTGTGTCAAGTGATGCAGGCTTAGGGCGAGTTTATGCAGATCTTAGAGGAAATCAAGCTAAACTCAGCGTAAGTGGTGACGGAAGTTACAACTGTGGCACAGCTCTAGTAAAAGGTCATAGCAGTAGCTATACATGTGAGTAATCTTTTTTGGCAAAACATTATCGGGTACTAGCTACCCGAACAGGTATTAAGCCTGGTTAAGCAACGATTTGATGATGGAGGCTTTAGAGGCAAATCATGTATAGTATTATTGCAGTAGCAGTGTGTTTGTTATTCACACTGCTTATTTTTTTCTAGCATCTCAAATTTGCTGGATTTGCCTTGTTTCTGCTTACGAAGAAATATGATAGAGTTATCAGTAGGATTTTATATTTGAACCTATTTATTACTGCTTCTTTATAATAAGGAAAGATTTTATGCATGTTGTTTGGAAGCGACCAGATGGGTACCATGGGGCTTCTCCTTCAGATTATAGGGTCGTGGAGATTAATGAAAGCTCTAATCTATGGCTTCATAAGCGAGATACTGATTGGTTTCCTTTCCGAGTTTCTGGTGGTTGGAAAGACGTGAAAGTGCCACCAAAAAGCTGAACTCATTTATCAACCTTATTGGGCATGAGTCTTCTGCTTGGTTAATGCATTTGAGAGATACGTTTAATCATTCAGAGACCGGTGATCCTGAGGTTTATTATAGAGAGACCTTTTATGGCTGTCGGAATTAAAGAATAATCTCAAGGGGAGACACTTGGGAAATCGAGATTATGTCGACGGCGATTACTATCGTGGAAAAGAACATTACTGAGTGCTATAAAAAATTTTATTGAGCAGACCGCTAATTGAGCGGTTCGTCATTAGCGTGCTGACGTTTCATTTTCGTAGCGAGAGACAAATACTTGAAAGTCGCAGCAGGAAGGGTTTCAAAAATTACCGGAGGTGTACTAGATGTACATTGAGGATAATTTTTGAAACCCTGACAACGTTGTGACTCAAGGGTTTGGCTCGTAGTAGGAAATGAAACGTCAACACGCCCTAGTCTCGCCCTAAAATTGAAAATAGATTTTTTTTATATTGTTCAACTCCAGGTTGATCGAACGGGTTAACACCCATTAATAATGCGCTTATGCTGCAGCTCACTTCAAAGAAGGCGATAAGATAACCGATATTTCTTTCGTCTAAAGTCTGTAATCGTATTTCCGCACATGGAACTCCACCTTCAAGATGAGCCATTTTAGTAGCTTCCATTGCCGACTGATTGATTTCCGATAGGTACCTATTCTCAAGATATCCTAATCCATCATCGTTATTCTCAATATGAGGAATGCGGATACGGTTTTCTAAACCAGCTAAGTTCGACAGATTGGGATTTTTTATTGTCAAAAATGTTTCGATAAGATTTCGACAGCCATCTTGGGCGTATTGTCCTAAAGAGTGTAGGTCTGTTGTATAACAGTGTCCGACTGGGTAGAGGCCCTGCCCATTTTTTCCCTCTGATTCGCCATAGAGCTGTTTCCACCATTCTATTAGTGCGGATAATTGGGGTTCGTGATAGGCGAGTATTTCAATCCTTTTCCCGGCTTCCCAAGAAGTTTTTCTAAATGCAGCGTATTGTGCGGTCGGGTGTACTTTTGTATCATCCATTGGCATTAGTAGCTCGCTAAATAATTGATTGGCCCCAGCCATAAGTTCTTCTGTATTGTAGCCTGCAAGAGCCAAAGGAAGTAAACCTACCGCTGTTAAGACTGAAAAACGTCCCCCTATATCGCTAGGAACTGGGAAGGCAGAATAATTTTTATCTTTAGCAATGCTTCGTAAAGCTCCACTCTGCTCATCAGTTGTGACTAAAGTTCGTTTTTGTGCTTCTTTATAACCATAGCGATTTTCCATATACTTTCGTAGGATTCGAAAAGTCACCATAGGTTCAATTGTGGTGCCTGTTTTGCTGATTACATTTATAATAGGTTGGAATTTGTCCAATAGCTCTAAGAGTTGTATTAGTGACGTCTCGGACAGGTGCTGCCCTGCATAGACGATAGGTGTGAATGGCTTTTTGCATTCTTTTGCATGATCGGGATATTGTGAAAGAGTTGTCACATACTGATGCCCTAGAGATTCAGCGATGGCTTTGGTCCCTACATAGGATCCTCCAACGCCGATAACCAATATAAGATCATAATAGGTATCAAAAGAGTCTTTAAAATCTTGCAATTGAGAAACTAAATCAAAGCCTCCGTGTTTTGGCCAGTTGAACCATCCGGTGTACTCAGAGCCGGCGCAGTTTTTGTTGATAATATTATCAAGCGCATCTTTAGCAGATGGTAGTAACTTTCTTATTTTTTCTTGAGTGGATGCGTCGATATGACTGTCATCAAAGTTCAGTAGCCGCATAAGCTTACCTTTTGTTGGAATGGTTTACGAAAACTTTCAGATATGCCGACCTATTGTATTTTTTTAGAAAAGAAGCACTTACTTTATGTATAGCTAATCTTGGAAACTCCTCTCACTTTAGTTTGGTATCGTACTTGTCTGACATTTATTTTTCGATATTATTTTGTCATTGTCTGTTAATGCACAATGACGGCATCGGGAATAATAAATTTAGCCAATTTAGCCAGAGTGTGATTAGCTGCTCTAACTTTGAAATGTACTTGCCCTTCTGTTTCATAGTCAGCTGCAATGACAATACAGGTATTGTATATTTGAGATAAAGTGTTTCTATCATTTGCTGTTACTATGAGGTCGACTTGTCTAAACTTTGATTCAAAGTATTCGAATAAATGCTTTTTAAGGGCTACCATATCTTTCAAATTATAAGCAGATACTGTGATACTTCCTGGGTAATTTTTTTGTAAGATTCTAGTTAGAAACTGTTCGTTTACTAAGTCAATTTTATTAAAGACTAGGATGACCGGAATTTCTCCACCGCCTATTTCTTTTAAAACCTGCTCTGTCGTTTCCATTTGTGCTAAATAATTAGGATGTGAAACATCGACAACATGTAGCAAAAGGTCTGCTTCGACAACTTCTTCAAGTGTGGATTTAAATGAGTCAACTAAGCTGTGTGGCAAATTACGGATGAAACCGACAGTATCAGTCAGCAGTATCTTGGGTCTAGTGGTCGGATCTATGGTGCGGATATTGGCATCGAGAGTCGCAAAGAGTTCGTCTTTACCTTCTGTCGTAGCGCGTGTTAAACCACTCATAATCGTGGTTTTTCCACTATTGGTATAGCCAACTATAGCAACATTGATTTCATTACGCCTGGCTTTTCTCTGTGTCTCTCGCTCTTTTCGTATGCCCTCTAAGCGCTTTTGTAAACGTGCTATGCGCTCCCGTGCTCTCCTGCGGTCAATTTCAATTTGCTTTTCTCCCATCCCTCGGGCTCTAACACCACCGCCTGCTTGCCTTTGAAAGTGTGTCCAAGCACCTGATAGCCTGGGTAAAAGGTATTCTAGCTGAGCGATTTCTACTTGGGTTTTCGCTTGGTTGGTTTTTGCATGCTTTGCAAAAATATCAAGGATGACCCCAGAACGATCGAGAACTTGACGTCCGATCAATTTCTCTAAATTGCGGACTTGTGGGCCCGTTAGTGGATGGTCGAAGACAATGAGTCCTACATGCGCCTCTTCTGCAATTTCTTTTATCTCTTCAACTTTACCCTTGCCTAGCAAGTGGCTTGATGAAAGGCGAGATCTTTTTTGCACGACTCGGCCTTCTGTTCTGATTCCAAGGGTTTCCAGTAATGATTCTAGCTCATCAAGATCATCGTTCACCTGTGAGGGATCATTTTCAAGTTGTACACCGACGACAACTGCAACTTTGTTTTCTTGTGATACGTCTATAAGTCTACTTGTTTCCAAGATTAGCCTTTAAGATATGCAGTCCAATTAAAGCTATATTTTCCTTTCTTTTATAGTAGGAAAAAGCTTTCATAAATTTAGCGCTGCTTGTTAACGATAAATCAATCTCACATTTCAACTTACCTTAAATTTGTAAGAATGCCTATATAGAATATTACAATATATTAGGCCGCTACTTTTAATGGTACAAATTTAAGCCTAATATATTGGATTCCAGGATTTTCCGTCATTGCGAGCTGAAAGCGAAGAATTTCTGACCATATGCTCATCCATACCTTTTGAGCCTATGCCCAAGAATTTCGAGATGTTTCCGCTTCACTCAACATGACGTTTTTTTTTGTTTTAGGTGGCTAAGGATTTTAGTAGGGCCAAAAGTGTTTATTTTTATAGCTACGCTATACAATTAGGCCTAGCTTACCTGTAGAAAACCTATCCTCTATTTGATTAGTAGACTTATAAGATTCTGTCGAATATTTGCTTTTTCAAGGCTTTTGAGTCTTTCATTATGAAAATTGTAGCCCTAATATACACAAACTGTTCTTGCATTAGGTAAGAGTATTCTTAGTGCAACGTTGCGCGGATAGGTACCTTTAGCATGGCCTCGGACTCAATAATCGAAATCCTATCAATAGTGGTAAGAACATCTTCTCTTGGAAAATAAAAATGGGCTAGTTTAATAAATATCGCATAATGTCCTGCTTCACATTTGGATAACTTTTGATAAAAATCCTTTAGATTGGGTTCATCTAAATTTTCGGCGATAAGTCGGAAGCGCTCGTAACCACGGGCTTCAATTATACCTGACATTATAAGTCTGTCTAATAGCCTTTCATCTCGGCCATGTCTGAGCTGTTTTAATATAATATTTACGTATGGGTCCTTTTCGTCTACAGGAGACAACTCTAGACCCATTTTAAAAATGATTTTATATACTTGCTGGAAATGTTCGAGCTCCTCCCTAGCTAGTGAGACCATCGGCTCGATGAGGGCCTTTCGGTCGGAGTATTTTGCAACAAAGGACATAGCTAAAGCAGCAGCCTTTCTTTCACAGGCGGCATGATCCAGTATAAAGTTGGGGAAATTATCGAGCACTGTTTCCACCCATTTTTGGGGAGAGCTTTCTTTTAATGGTAGTTCCAAGTTATCTGAGCCTTTCTATAATCTATGAGAGACTTGTAAGAAGCAAATTTTTAACTCTACGGAAGACAATCTTTATACTTAATAGAAAATAATTGCTAGGACTGTATCTAAGTGGGCAGAGCTTATCACTTTAGTAAGCAGGAGGTGTATTTTGATGGTTACAGTGTTTTGCTGCTATAAACTAAAAAAGTATTTTTATTTTAGAGGTATATCTTTCACTTAATCCGGGATCTGAAATTTTTTGAAAATTGTAGAGGTGTTGACGTTTCATTTTCGTAGCGAGAGACAAATACTTGAAAGTCGCAGCAGAAGGGTTTCAAAAATTACCGGAGGTGTACTATATGTACATTGAGGATAATTTTTGAAACCCTGACAACGTTGTGACTCAAGGGTTTGGCCTCGTAGTAGAAATGAAACGTCAACACGCCCTAGTATTTTCACCGGCTTTGAAGTTCGCCTCGGGTGCTAGGCGCGAGGAGGTGGGAAACCGCAGTGTACATGCTGGTACATGAGGATTTTCTGACGACGAAGCAACGCCGCAACCGGCTAGAAATTCAGATCCGGGCTTAATGACATGGAAATTTTCCCTATTATCTATTTATATTGTAAGTGGTAGTTTGATTGATTATAATTTAAACATCGCTTGCTATAGAATTGTAAATAAAATCTGTCATTGTGCGGTAAAGATGCTCCTTAGTTTCTTGTAGGCGAAAGCCATGGCCTTCGTTTTCGTATAGATGAAAAAAATGAGGGATATTAAACTTTTTTAAGGAATCGACAAAGCTTATCATCTGTTGGGGAGCGACGACGGTATCTTCTTTGCCTTGATAGATTGCGATAGGTTTCTGTATTTTATCAGCAAAATTTATAGGAGACCTTTCCGTGTAGACATTGGTTGCTTGCGGAAGAATACCTAATAAATAGTCGTTATAGTGCTTTTCAAACTTATGGGTTTGTTGTGATAGGGCAAAGAGATCTGTGACTCCATACAGGCAAATTCCAGCTGCGAACACTTGTGGATAATGGCAAAGGGCCTGTAAGACAGTGTAACCGCCAGCGCTTCCTCCCATGATGACTGATTTTTTACGAGAAGCCAGCCCTTGTCGTTCCAAATAGTTTAAGCCAGAAATTGCATCTTCGACATCGCAAACTCCCCACTGCCCTTTTATGGCTTCCATATATTTGCGACCATATCCCCAGCTTCCACGGTAGTTGACATAAAATACCCCGATATTTTTACTTGTAAAAAACTGTGCTTCTGGTTCCCAACAAGTGGTAGCTTGTGCGGTTGGTCCTCCATGGATTTTGAAAATAACGGGTGGTATATCCTTTTCCCCATTTTTACAAATTGGTTGGCTTTTCGGAGGCCAGTAAAGTCCATAGGTTTTGATACCATTGTCTTGCCAGTTCAGATGAATGGGATTTGACTGGTGGTCTATGAATTGTGGATAGGATTTTATAGTGCTTTTAAGAGGCTGTATGGCATTATTTTCTTTTAGATTAGCAAGACAGATCTCTGGTGGTCGGTCAGGCGCACTACCTATAAAGGCCAGATGACGGCCATCATAGGAGCATGTCGGTTGCAATATTTCGCTCCACAGGTGTGTATTTGTCCAACGGGTGCATTGGTAGTGAGTGCTCTCATTCTCTTTTTCAAGGTTAATTTGATAAATAGTATGAATGGTATTTTTATTTGCAACCACGAATGCTTGTGTGCCATCATGACTCAAGGTATAGGTTCTCATGTCATGCACCCAGTTGGGCTGCGCACATTCTCCTTGAATATCGGTTATTTTTTCTACTGACTTTGTCTGTAAATTATAGCGAAATAATTGTCCCCATTGGCTATCATCGCGTATGAAATAAACAAAATTTCCTTTTGGGCAGAATTGAGGTTGGAAGCTCGCTGACATGTCCGGACTAGGGATGGCATCGAGATGGCTAATGGCTGGGTATCCTTTAGCATGCATTTGAATATCAGCTACGTAAATTTTAGAGTTTATCCACGGCATATGTGGATGATTCCAAGCAACAAAGCAATTTGCATTCCGTTTGGGTGCCAGCAAGGCTGTTTCGATAAAAATCAAAATCGGCATTGAGGATTTGCGGCCATTGCTTTCCATCAGCTTGGACTACCGCCAAACAATCTCGTTCTTCATCGTCTCTATTTATATACATGACCCAAGGAGTTGTTGGTGACGGTTTTGGTGAAGCTGTTTGCCCAGCCTTTGGGGTAAGTTGTATTCGAGATTTTGTTAACAAATTAATTTGGTATAGTTTGGAAGTGCTAGCCTCCGAATATACAACATTGCCGTTGGCAATATTGAAGTCACCTCCACCATATCCGATTGCAGCCTTAATTTTTTTATTGTCTTCTACTATATCTATTTTGGAGCTTTGAGGGTCGAATGCACATAATTTTTGGATTGACCTGTTGCTTTCAAGCCATAAAAGCATGTTGCTTTTATTATCCCACTCTAAAGGGCCGTAACGGGTGGCAAAGCTGAAAATTTCGACGGATAATTGCTTGTTACTCGCTATATTTGAGTCGCTTTGTTCTCGGTCTTTTGAGGCTGTTTTCATGTGGCATTCTTCCGCAGTGGTGGAAGAGAAGGGAGAGCATATGCTCTAAGGAGTCACAAACCTTTCTTCCTGGTTCTCAATTTCAAGTAGAAATCCACTACCGTAAATTGTCTTGATTGTAACTCTTTCACTCAAATCTGCAAGTATTCGTCTGACTTCATGCAATTTTCGATTTAAAGCGTTATCGGTAACATCTGTCTGCCGCCAACAGCGTTTTTTGATGAGTTCTCTGTCTACGATAATTCCATTTGAAGCCGCTAAACACTGGATAAGGCTTACTTCTGTAGGAGAAATGTGTTTTTGCTTGCTACCGCATGTTACTAGACGCTTCTTAACATCGACTGTAATATCTCCTAAGGAAAAATATACCTGCTCTTCTCTTTTTTGTGACTCCAAGACTCGTGATTCTAGCCTTGAGATAAGTTCACTCTCGATTTTGCTTCGATTGATATAGTCGCAGGCACCACTTGAAAGTGCGTCCGCGGTTTGTTCAAGGTCTTCTTCATCAGTAATTGCTATGAGGGGGGCGAATGGCCATTTTTGTCTAAACTCAGAAATAAGATTGCCTTTGTGTACGGAGCAGGCCTTTATATCTAAAATGACACCTTTAATAGAGTCGCTAGAGTTGTCTTGCAAAGCTTTAAATGCGTCGCTAAAGAGCTTAACATGATAGCCGGCATCTTCAATCTTTTTTGCCGTTGTTTGGCCAGGGTCTACAGTGATGATGGTCTGTGAGGCAAGTGGATTATTCTGTAGCATTAATGGTTTATTTCCTTATGTAAAGTGGAAAAATAGCAACAAAAATTTATCATATCAATTGCATAGCTCGCTTTATTTCACGTAATAAAAAAGACGTGAAGCAATAGTGAGTGTAAATACCCATCTGTATTATACTAGTAAAATGGTCAAGATTACTAGAAGCTATTTAAGAAAAGCTAAAAATATTATGATATTAAAAGTAGATATTGACTAATAAGTGATCGTTTTTATTAGAATGGTCCGAAATTGGATGAAATACTGTTCATAGTTTTCTGTGTGAGGTGTTAAAGCAGGCATAAATTATCCAATGAGATTGCCATGCAACCAAAAGTAGACGAAGAACGCAATGAACAAGTTTAAAAGATTTATATAATTAGACAATTTAGTCACTTCCCAAAAATAAGTCGCGCAAAAATATAAAAAACCTTTTGGCATTTTTAGCCTTGATTACGGTATCTATCTCGTCTTATTAGTAATTTTCTTTAGAATATTTTTGTCAATTCAAGATAAGCATATTCATTGATTGAAAAGCGTGCAAATTTAACGTACAATGGATTTGAATGTTAAATGAGGATGAGCAATTGACTGTAAAAGTTGGGTGAAAATTCGTCGCATATGGCAAAAAGGCCCTTTTGCAGGGCCGACTAATTAATTCTAATTTACTCAGCAAAGAAGCCCAAGATCCTTCGGGAAACAAAAGCTTAGAAGGAAAATAATGTTATGGATACCGAGCGGCCTAGCTCAAGTTGTAATAGAAAAAACTCTTAATCTTCGATATCCGAACTTCCTAATAATTATTAATGGATTTCCTCAAATGCCTTTGGCAATAGAGGATCAGCTATGGCAACCATTGGAATTTTGCTGCCAAAGCGGAAGATGCCCTTAAGAAACAGGCCTAACATTCCTAGAAATAATCCAAGTTCCATCCATGGGAAGATCCAATGTTCTGCATTTGCTGTAGCTGGCATTACTACAATTAGAGCCATAAACCATTGGGCTATCAAAATACAAATGGCAATTGGAATAGTTGCAGGTGCAGTCCATTTGGATGCTTTGGGAATTAGCGCAAAGATTGGAAAGATAAAATGCCATACAAATGGCGAATAAAAAGTAAATCCAAGGTGCATGCAGTCTATGGATAAATACTCTTGGTCTCTTCCGACATTGCCATACCAGTAAGTTAACACGTGAGCGTAGGGTCAAATATGCAAAAATGCCGTAAATCCATGCATAAGCTTGCGACATCATGAAATTGTTTTTGCCCATATACTTGACCAATCGGTGATTTTTTGCCAGAAAAGAACAAGAAGAATAGTGGCCATGAGTGATTGCATCATAATAGCAAAAGTCCATCCACCCCAAAGAGTAGAAACCAAAGAGGCTCTAATGACATTGTTAGATCGAAACAGAGTAAACTGAAGAAACAACCGTAGAGAAATAGTATCGGTGCAGACCAAAATCTAAGCCTTTCCTTGGCAAGATTTCCCAATTCTTTTGATTTCTTTTCATCTCCAGCAATAAAGGCTAGGTCTCTAGCTGTGGTTTGTTTCATATGCCACCTAGAAAGTAGCAAGATAGCCAAGATAGCTACGATATCTCTTATAATCATAAAGTTTTCTACTAACCAAATATTCTTACCTTCAAAATGAGTTAACATTTGAGGGTCAGCAATCCATGAATAGACGTTCTGGGCCCCCAGAAGTCGGAACTTGATGAATAGAAGGAATGCAATTAATAGTACACTTGCTGGCAATAAAAAAGAGCTGAAAGATTCATGAATTCTTTTGATAGGCCGTCCCCATACAGCGCCAACTACGTCTTGCATAGCTCCAAATGCAACTCCACCGAGGGCAATCGTATAGAAGAAGAACAAATTGAAAAGGAAAGCTCCCCAAGCTCTGTTTGCGTCCATAGATATCCCTGCCGCAAAAGCTCCTATCCCTGCTAACAAGCAAAAAATAAGACCACCATTTGCAGTGCTCGAGACTTTCAGATAAAAATTCTTTCGATTCTCATATAGATCGTTAAGATTCATTTTTCCACCTTTTGCAATGTTCTCAAATATAGAATGATGTACCAACGTTCGTGGGGAGAAATAGCGTGGCCATAGCTAGGCATTATAGCTGAGCCAAAACTAATACGATGGAAGAAAAACCCATCTCCTCTTTTTGCATAAAGCTCAGCAGTCAAATCAGGAGCCCGAGGGAACTTGTCAGTAATAGTGCCATTTCCCTTTGCTTGTGGTCCATGGCAGGTTACGCAGAAAGTATGATAAAGCTCATCGCCCTTTGAAATATAGTCAGTCCTTTCTTTTTCAGAAACATTGGCAAATGGATTCTGTAGCTGTTTTTCTGAGTCTTCAGGGGTTTTGGGATAGATGATTGCATTCATAGCAACACTACTATCTGGAGGATCAATATAATCTTTTTGCGCTTTTACAGTAGGTGCATCAGCCATATCCGGCATATACTGTAATTTAGTTGCATTTGGATCTCCATCACATCCGACGGCAAGGAGTGATAAGCTGAAAAGAAGTTTATATGCAGCTCTAAGCATTGACATTTGATACCCTTTATCCTTCATGCCTTAATTACCTTTATCTTTTATCCACTTTGCCACGATCCACCCTAAAAAATTGTTCTACAGGGCTGTAATTTACGTGGTTACATTTACTTCTTCGGCGCCACAGTCCCTTAGAAACTTTGCTTGAGCACCCTCAAGGTTAGCTCCAGGTACAAATATGGCAAACTTATCATTGGTGGTTCTTACATCAAAAATCTTATCTTTTGGATTTGGCAAGCGCCCCATAACTAACATTCCTAGAATTGTAGCAATGGCTCCCATTAATACCATAAGCTCAAAGCCGAAGACCAAATCAACAGGCAATGAAGGTATTCCAGCAGTTTTACCACCGACTACTAGCGGCCAATCCCAGTCTGTAAAAAGAGGGAGGCCAAAGCCGCAGGCAATTCCACTTAAAGCTCCAGTTAGGGTGAACCACCGTACTGCACTTGGACCATAGCCAGCCGCATGTTCAAGTTCATGGTATGAGGTTGGGCTATATACAGCATGTCCAGCAAAATCGTCGCGGCTTTTGATTTTTTCCATAGCATCACAGACGTGATCTAAATGGCTAAATATACCTAATATTCCTTTAGTATCTTTCTTACGCATGAGGGTTTGCTCCCTGTATTTTCTTGAGTTTATCAGAACTCCATGGTTTTGGCATAATGAGCTTCAACTCGGACATCGAAACAAGTGGGAAGAAGCGGCAGAAGATGAAAAACCAAAAGAAGAACCAGCCGAAACTACCTACAGTAATAGCCATTTCAGTTAAAGATGGTTCATAGTGCCCCCAAGAGCCAGGAATAAAGTCTTCAACCAAGCCGCTGACAATAATATTATAGCGTTCAAACCACATGCCTATATTGACTAAAACGCAAATGGCATAAGCAGTTGGGATATGATAACGAACGCGGCGAGACCATAATAAAAGAGGGAAAACACAGTTACAGAAAACCATGGTCCAAAAGTAGAAAGCATATGGACCAGTGGCTCTTTTTTCGAATATTCCCCATTCAAATGGGTTACCACTGTACCATGCGACAAAGAACTCGATTCCGTAGGCATAGGCCACAATCGTAGAAGTCAATAAGGTTAGTTTCAGGCAAGCTTCTAAGTGTTCAGGTCGAATATAGCTTTCTAGTTTGAACATCCAACGTAGGGGAACAACGAGTGTATACACCATAGCGCAACCAGAGAGTATCGCACCAGCTACGAAGTATGGAGGAAATATAGTGGTATGCCAACCAGGTTGGATAGACATGGCCAAGTCCCAAGATACGATAGAGTGCACAGAAAGAACCAAGGGAGTTGCTAACGCTGCACGACATCCATAACCAGCTTCATAATGATGCCATTGTCTTACTGATCCAGTCCAACCGAATGACATAAGACCATAGACAAGGCGTCTGACCCCCTTAACACGATCTCGAATCGATGCAAGATCCGGCACTAAGCCCATGTACCAAAACAATAGCGAAACAGTTAAATATGTGGAAATTGCAAATACGTCCCATATTAATGGCGATCTGAAGTTCACCCATAGATTATTGGTATTAGGAAGCGGAGCCATCCAATAAGGAGCAAACCAAATACGGCCTACGTGAATTAATGGGAAAAGGCCCGCGGTTATCACGGCAAAAACAGTCATAGCTTCTGCAGATCGGTTAATGGAATTACGCCATTTGGCACGGAAAAGAAAAAGAATAGCCGATATTAGAGTACCTGCGTGGCCAATACCAACCCAGAAAACGAAGTTTGTTATATAGACACCCCAATATACCGGGCTATTTAGTCCGGATAAACCCATACCGTAGCTGATTTGCAAAGCCCAAGCAACGACTCCAATCAACAGGCAGACGACCGAAGCTGCAAGAGCAAAATAATAGGACTTTTGTGGCGAGTCGATTCCAATAAGAATCGCATCGTTTACGTCAGATATGCTCTTATCCCACTTTACTTCATCACTCATTCTATTGCTCCGCTTATTTCTTTCTTTTGTCTCTTGGTCCATGATTTTTAGACGATTAGCACCGCTGGTATCTAACCGTTAGTTATGCCCACTCTCATGACTTCCTTCTTGAGTATGCCCATCTTGAATGATATCGGCCAGATAACTGACATTTGGCAATGTCTTCAAACCATAATGGCCATGCTCAGGGTCTCCACCTAATAGCAGGTAAGCACGATGATCTTTGCGTGCCCTTGAAATTCTACTATTTGGATCATTCAAATTTCCAAAGACGATTGCATCTGAAGGGCAGGTTTGCTGGCATGCCACTCTTACTTCATTGTCTCGGACCATCTCATGACCGAATTGTTTCGCTTGGTGTTTGGCGTCACGTAAACGCCCAAGGCACATGTTACATTTTTCCATAACACCACGAGTTCTAACCGTAACATCTGGATTAAGAGCACGGGGATTTCTATCTTGAAGGCGCTTGCCCATCTCACCCCACTTATGTGTCCACCAGTTAAAGCGTCTGACTTTATAAGGGCAGGCATTGGCGCAGTAACGAGTTCCAACACAACGGTTGTAAGTCATCGCATTTAGGCCTTCGGGGTCATGTGTTGTCGCAAATACTGGACAAACGGCTTCGCAGGGAGCATGGTTACAATGTTGGCAATTTACTGGCTGGAAGGTAACTCAGGGTTGTCCACATCACCATGGAAATAGCGATCCAGGCGTATCCAATGCATTTCACGCCCTAAATTGATTTGCTCTCTTCCAACTTGTGGAACGTTGTTTTCAACGGCACACGCTACCATGCACGCTCCGCACCCTGTGCATTTATTTAGGTCGAAAGCCATCCCCCATCTATGGGTGGCGCTTGGAAGCTTAGGGTAAAGGTCAGGCACGTCGTCAAGGTTCAGGGTTTTTCTAACGTCTTTGCGAGCGACTTCAAGGTTAATGCGTTTCACAATTTCTCTGCGATTTGCTAAGTCATTGTGTTTCTGCATTGTAGCTAGACGGTAGCGTTTACCTGTTGCGGTAAGCGTTATGACTTGTCCCGATGTTTTAGGTAAACCAGTTTGGTGATCTTCTTCCTTAGTAAATGCGATGAGAGGGTTGACTCCTACATCATCAGATATTTTACTCAATCCAGAAGCATGCCCCAAACCACGAGGAACTTCTATTGTGTTCGGATGTAGGCCTGGCATTGGATACACGGCAGCTTCGAAACTTCCCGCTGTGCTGGAAATTTTTACAATATCGTTGCGTTTAATATTTAATTTTCTACACGTGTTAGGGTTGATGGCGACCCAGCTATCCCAGGTAATTGTGGTCATGCCATCACCTACTTCATGTAAAACAGGCGGTGTGAGCCTCTACCATCTTGAAATCTATGATCAAAGTAGCGACAAGCTTTAACTCGTTTTCAATTTTGTTTCTTACTTTTTAGATGAGGCTTAATGTCCTTTAATGGGCTTACAGGTTCTCCTACTAATTTTCCAATATGACCTCTTCTTAAAAAGCCTTGGTAAAAAACATCGTAAGAGACATTGGTTCCTAGCACATCGTAAACACGCTTCCATTCCTTTTTTAAATATGCACGGTAGTCAGAAAACGGCATATTTTTTCCAGCCGTAGCTGCTAGCCAAAGTAGTATGTCTTCAGCTTGACGGCTGTTAGCGAGCGGTCTTACTGCTGGTTGACGGATTGAATAAAAACCTTTTACTGGTTGTTCATCGCCCCAAGATTCAAGCATATGGTGGTTCGGAAAATATAATCTGCACTTTGA
Source organism: Bdellovibrionota bacterium (assembly GCA_041391425.1). GTDB lineage: Bacteria > Bdellovibrionota_B > Oligoflexia > Oligoflexales > JAWKNZ01 > JAWKNZ01. The sequence continues at coordinate 312,143 of JAWKNZ010000004.1, read as the reverse complement.
TCGCATTCATTAGGAAATGCTTGGATAGAAACCACTGTTGGGATTTTTCGAACCGTTCTTTTACGCCCCAAGATTGCGGTACGTTAAAAATAGGGTTTGTATCGATGACAGAGAACATCGAGATCTTCCGCTTCGTTAAGAAAACGGCGCAGATCCCCTGGAACAATTGGTGTTGGCATATGCCCACGGTCCAATACCAGTGCTTTGCCATAAGCTCCAATCAAAATGTTAATTAATATCGCTACTAGCTGTAATGAAGTGCTATCTTCGTTGAAATTTGTACTTCCACCTGCTAGTACTAAGGATCTTTCCTTAAGGAGGCTATCAGCTAGCTTATCGAAGACCTCACGTTTTACACCGACTTCATTTGTTGCGTTGCTGATCTGTTCTGAATATTGATCTAGTATCTCTTTAACTCTTGATTTTTCTTCAGCTGTGCCTTTAGAAGCATTGTTTTCGTGTAAGGCTCTAAGTAGTAATAGGGAAGTTAATAATTCTCCATCCACTGGAATTGGATAACGGACATCGGCCCCTTCCCCCTTTAATGAAAGGGTTGCTTCAAATTGAGTCAGTTTCCCCATTTTGCCGTTACGATATGCATGTGCTTGTGAAAAACTCTTTGCTTGATAAATAGGAGAAACACCAACATCAAGAAAGTCAGAGCCTATGCCTACTATATTGTCAGCATTCCGTAGGTCAAAGCGAGGCATGGCGTTGACCCCAAAAGCAAGTTTATGTGCTTCTGTTATCGAATGGAACAAACCATTTGGTTCCCAGGTGTAAAGATTACGCTCGGGAGATCCCATAGTGCGTAAAAAGTCTCGGAAAAACTTGTGCCGGCTTCCCGTAGATCCACAAGTGAGGATGCCGATCTTAGTTCCATCGCCGAATTTTTTAGCAAGATGACCATAGGCTTCTTCCCATTCGACAGCGACATGCTTTTTACCAAATTTAACTTCAGGTGCTTTTTTTCTCTCTGGGTGATATAAGCCTTGTATAGATGCTTGTCCTAAGGCACAGAGGGCTCCTTGGCTAACAGGGTGCCCTGGGTTGCCTTCTAACTTAGTCGGACGTCCTTCTCGTGTTTTTACAACCATTCCGCATCCGGCAGAACATTGATTGCAAGTGGACGCATAGTAGGTTGGAGTGCCTGGTACTTGATCTTTTGGTTGGTTGACATAAGGGATAGCCTTTTCGACAGGCCTGTTGATACAACCCGTGGCAGCACTAGCAACTGCGCCAGCACTGAATAGCTTCATAAAATCCCTTCTGTCCAAAGGAAATTCTTTGCCAGTAGGATCTTCCATGTCTCCTGCAACATCACTACTTTCAGCTGCTACTTCAGGTATAACTTCTTCGGCAGCAGCATAAAAGTCTCCCGGGACAATGGCCTTGTTTTTTTCAAAAGGACCACTGGGAGCAAAAACTTGCTTGTTGTTTTCAAGAGTTGATAATTCATCAAATTCCATGTCAGTACTCAAATTTCTTCCCCCTGTCGGAAGGATGCTAAAAAATAGGCTCCTGGAAAATTCTTAGTAATGCAACGGTCTAAAATATTAATAGTGACAAGTGTTGCAGCTTGTTGAAACATTTTTCTTCAAGTGACAGCCAATACACCAACCCATTTGCAGTGGAGCCCACTGCTCCGCAGTTTCTGTAGTTTCTACAGGTCCATGGCATTCTTGGCATTGAACTTTAGCTAGGATGTGAGGTTTATGGGTAAAACGGACATGGTCAGGTAGGTCATGAACCTTAACCCACTCTATAGGTTCGTCCTTTTCGAATTTTTCTGTTAAGAATTTTATGGGATCACGATCAGTATTAACCAATTTATGACAACCCATGCAGGTGTTAAGTGAAGGAATACCGGCAATCGGAGAGCGCCTTGCGCTTGAGTGGCAATATTGGCAGGGAATTTTTCGGTCTCCTGCATGCAATTTATGGCTGAAATTTATTGGTTGGTCAGGGTGGTAGCCATTTCCAATGATCGATTGTGTTGATGTATCGACGGTATCACCTGGAGTCCACATCCACCATGAATATCCAGTATTGCTAACAGCAGCGGCAGCACACATTGCTACGCCAAAAAGGAATAATCGCAAGCTCGGCCTCCAAATTAGTACTAGAGAACACAACAAAATAAATGGCCAGTATGCATCAGATACAACTAGGACAATTTTTAAATTCAGGGATTTGATTAGCATAATCTAGGAACTTATCCAATAATTTTAATACAGAATATCAAAAAAAAATATTACCTATTATTACTACATTAATGGATAGTGCATTTGCTGGCTTGATTTTTAGCTTTTATTAGAGCTAAACCATAACTGTAGAAAGGACTCAAAGGAGGTGATGCTTAGATGAGCAATGTATTTAATATGGAAACACCATATGCCCCTAGTGGAGACCAGCCCGAAGCGATTAAATCTATCGTAAGGTCATTCCAGGAGGGAAGCCGCCATCATACATTGCTCGGGGTCACAGGTTCTGGAAAAACCTTTACAATGGCGAATGTGATTAAAGAGTTGGGTAAACCAGCCTTGATTATAGCCCCTAATAAAACTTTGGCTGCACAATTATTTGCTGAATTAAAAGCTCTATTTCCTACTGATGGTGTTGGGTTTTTTATTAGCTACTATGACTATTATCAGCCGGAGGCTTATGTTCCTTCTTCAGATACTTATATCGCCAAAGATTCGTCAGTAAATGAAGATATAGATAAGATGCGCCATGAAGCTACACAATACCTTTTTGAAAAGAATAATGTCATAATTGTTGCGAGTGTTAGCTGCATATATGGTTTAGGCTCTCCTGAAAGTTATGCTGATTTAATGGTGGCCATAAAGAAAGGCGAAGAGGTTTCTCGTGATAAGGTCCTACGCAGCCTTATCGATATTCAGTATGCTAGAAATGATCACAGTTTGCTTAGAGGCCACTTTCGCGTTCGTGGTGATACCGTTGATATTTTGCCTGCTCATCAATCCGATGAGGCGGTGCGAATCGAGTTTTTTGGTGACGAAGTTGAGGAGTTATCTATCATTGATTCTCTTTCCGGAAAATTGATTCGAAGTGTCGATGAGGTTTCAATTTATCCGAATAGTCATTATGTTGCAGATCGTAAAGATATGAAAATGATTGTTAAAGAAATTTTAACAGATCTAGGTGAACGTTTGCGGGAATTGCAAGGGCAAAACAAATTAGTAGAATACCAACGGTTGGAGCAAAGGACCATGCAGGATGTTGAGAGCTTTGAGCAGCTCGGTTATTGTCCAGGAATTGAAAATTATTCCCGTTACTTGACAGGTAAGGCTCCTGGAGAGGCTCCGCCGACATTGCTAGACTATTTTCCCGAAGATTTTTTAACTATTATTGATGAAAGCCATATAACGGTTCCACAAATTAATGGCATGTTTCGAGGCGATCGGTCGCGTAAGCAGACTTTAGTTGATTTTGGTTTCCGCTTGCCTTCTGCGTTGGATAATAGGCCATTAAATTTTAAGGAATTTAATCAGAGAACCCATCAAATTCTTTATGTTTCTGCGACACCTGGTGTGTATGAATTAGAGGTTTCGCAAAAAAATCTTAGTGAACAGGTGATTCGCCCAACAGGATTAGTTGATCCCACAATTATACTGAAACCAGCAAAAATTCAGATCGATGACTTGCTGGGAGAAATAAAGGCAACCGTTGCTAGTGGTGGTAGGGTGTTGGTAACGACGCTGACCAAAAAAATGGCGGAAGATATTACTGATTATTATAATAAGATGGGAATTAAAATTCGTTATTTGCACTCCGATATTGATACATTAGAGCGTTCTGAGCTTTTACGAGATTTGCGTAAAGGGGTCTTTGATGTTTTAGTTGGAATCAATCTTTTGCGAGAAGGCTTGGATCTACCTGAGGTGACTTTGGTCGCTATATTGGATACTGATAAAGAAGGCTTTTTGCGCTCACGAACTTCTTTAATCCAAACTGTAGGAAGGGCGGCTAGAAATGCAGATGCAAGAGTAATTTTCTATGCTGATAAAATTACGAGATCAATGCAAGCTGCTATGGACGAAACTGACAGGCGTCGCTCGATTCAGGTAGCTTATAACGAAAAACATGGAATTACCCCAACTACGGTTTTGAAGGAAATTCCACCGGATATGCGGACAATTTATGGTTTGGATCAACCTGATGAAACCATACCTTCTCTTGCTGAAAGAATGGCTGAATTAGATGTAAAAAATCTAAAAGAAATAGAAAAAACTATAAAATCGAAAACTAAAAAAATGCACCAGGCAGCGTCAAATTTGGAGTTTGAACAAGCGGCTAAGCTGCGAGATGAAATTAGGGATCTTTCTAATATGATATTAGAGTTAGCGGAGGCTTATTAAGCATGATTAACATCATGTTGAGTGAAGCGAAACATCTCGGGCTTATTAGAAATACGAAGTTTGAGATTCTTCGCCTTCGGCTCAGAAAGGCGAAGAATTAAGCCTAAGTGCGGGGGAAAACGTCATGTTGAGTGAAGCGAAACATCTCGGACTCATAATGGAAGCCTCTAAGGGAGTTTGAAGGCAGTGGCAGATGAAAATCAAGAAATTATTCCGTCTGTTGTAAGCGAATCTATCAAACAGAAGCTAAAAGGCTTGCCTACTGATTCTGGCGTTTATTTGATGAAGGATCTTTCTGGTGCCATTATTTATGTGGGTAAAGCTAAAAATTTAAAAAATCGGGTTAGCTCTTATTTTCAATCTACAAAAGGGCATTCAATAAAAACGAGGGCATTAGTCGAAACAATATCTGACTTTGAAGTGATGCTGGTTGACTCAGAAGTCAGTGCATTGCTATTGGAAAGAACCTTAATTAAGCATCATAAGCCTAGCTTTAACATCCTTCTTCGTGACGATAAAGAATATCCTTATGTGCGTATCGATTTGAATTCCAAGTGGCCGCGTATAAAAAAAGTCAGGCAGAGAAAAAATGATGGTGCTACCTACCTTGGCCCATATGGCAATGCCGGATATTTACAAACAATGTTGCAAATGCTTGGTCGGATATTTCCTACTATTAAATGCTCTCAATATGAGTTTGAGCATGCTAGACGTCCGTGCAATTATTTTCATATGAAACAATGTTTAGCTCCATGTATGAACGATAAAAAAGGTAGTTTGGAAGTTGATTGTTCTGTATATGCAGAGATGATAAAGGATTGTATTGCTTTTTTACAGGGAAAGAATCGAGAAGTTGTTAAAGCCTTAACGAAAAAAATGCAACAGGCTTCTAGGGAAGAGAAATTTGAATTGGCTGCAACTTACCGGGACCAGCTGACAGCTTTTACATCTTTGAATCAAAGGCAGAGTGCTGTGACCGGAAATATTAGTGATGCCGACGTGATTGGTTTTCGGCAGGCGAATACTCTTGCAGCGGTCCATATTATCTTGGTTCGTGAAGGTTATATGATCGGGCAAGATAATTTTATTTTAAAAACTCCTATTCAATCATCTTCAGAGGCTTTGGCTGAGTTTTTATTACAATATTATGACAATAAATTTACCCCACAAGAGATATTGTTGCCTTTTTCTATCGAGGATATTGAAGCCTTGGAACAAGGATTGAATACACCAGTGATAGATATAAACGGTACAAAGAACGAAGATCGTGCTGCCTTTGAAAATGCCGAAACGGATCGAAAGATTGATGAAGAGAGGATTAAAACGAAAATAAGAATTCCTGTTAGAGGAGAAAAGAAACATTTAATTTCTATAGCAGATCGAAATGCTGAGTATTCTCTAGAAGAACAGCTTAGAAAAAAGCAATCTGTGTCTGCCGGTTTGAGTATTTTGCAAGAAAAATTATCGTTAGAAAAATTACCAGAGGTGATCGAGTGTATTGATATTTCTAATATTCAAGGAAGTGCGATTGTTGCCTCAAATGTTTGCTTTGTGAATGGTAAGCCTGCCAAAGACCTATACCGGCTCTATAATATTCAAGATGCTGCCGATTCTCCAGATGATTTTGGTAGCATTAGAGAAGTGATGCGCAGGCGTATGCAAAGAATGCAAAAATTAAAGGATCATCCAGATCTTATAGTTATTGACGGTGGCAAAGGGCAACTCTCGGCTGCTATGGGCGCTGCAGCTGAGTTTTCTGAAATTTTAGTTCCATTGGTTTCTTTAGCAAAAAGTCGTTTCGATAAAGTGATAAATGAATCGAAGGTTGAACCGACAGAGCGTATGGCGCATTCTAAAGAGAGGTTTATCTGTCAAATAGCGAACGTCCTATAGAATTGGAAATGGGATCGCCTGAATATAGAATACTCACGCAGTTAAGGGATGAAGCCCATAGATTCGCTATAACCCATCATCGTAAACGTAGAAAAAAAGTATTGCACACTTCTATCTTGGATCAAGTTCCAGGCCTAGGCCCTTCTCTTAAGAAAAAGCTGTATGAGAAATTTGTGGACTTACAAGGAATGAAGGTCGCTAGCATTGATGAACTAGCAGAAATAAAAGGGCTTTCACGCCGTACCGCTATAGATTTGTATAGTGTTTTGCAATCTTTGGACCTGTAATTATTAAGGGGAGCAAAGTCTGAGGTAAGGGTGTGTGATTGTCCTTGCTATTCTTTATTTTCTGATTTTGTAAAGAAAGTATCACAATTTGAATATATCTTTGATCGAATCAAAGCACTCTACATACTAACAGATCAACGGCAGCCTAAATCTTTAATGTTCGGCAAATTTTTCGATGATTCTGTCAAATCCAAATAGTTAAAACTAAATTTATCTACGCCTGACTTACCAATGAATTGACCTCTCTCTACATAGCTACTGTGATCAGCAAACACTTTATCCTTTTCATGGTTCCAGCTTTTTACGTCAGGGAGTGAGCCTATAAAAAAGCTTTCATAAAAGTCACTGTCTTCAGTCGTTTCCAAGGAAATTGAGGTGGCCATAATACTAGCTTGACCTTCCTTGGACTTGTCTACCGAGATTCTATATACGGGTAAATTTGAGATTTTTTTTCCCGTAAAACCAATAGACCTTATCTGAATAGAAAATCCTCTTATTTCCTCGAAACCAATCATTACTTTTTGCTGCAAAGGATTATATGAAATTTCTTCGGGAGGAATAAACTCAGGATTTTTCCTATTAACCCTAAACAAATTGTTACTGAGGTTTTTGAACAATTCGTCTCCAACCCAATGTGAGGCATTCCTTTCCGGGTATACCCTTAAGTTGATCATCCCTGGATGTATAAAGACTAACGTCATGTGTCATATAAACACCGTTGACGATTTCTTTCCCTATAATTTTGTTGGTAAAGCTCATATTAAAGCCCAGCTGGGATTTACCATCTATAGTAAACTTTTCTAATTTTACTTTACTTACATCACAAAAGAATTCCCGAAAACGAAGAGGAACACCAGCTACCATCGCTTGCATCTGTGCATTACTTAAAAGAACTTCCTTTTCATCAGACTTAACTAAATTTTCGGCAATTTTGGACATCCCGTACACAAAATTTGCCTTTAATTCATTAACAAATTCGTTATTATCCGTCTTTGAAGGCTTACCGCTGTCGTCTTCCATCAGCCTAGAGCCCTTTGTCATTATGTTTTTACATCCATAAGATGATAAGAAAAGCAAAATCGCAATACCTGATCCCAATTTAAACATACAATATTTACCCATCTTCACCTGCCTATTTTTAGAAAAGTAATACTCTTAGGTCCATATATCTATTTTGAGGCCGGCTTTAATATAAAGTATCCCTCGTAACCATATCGATTGACTTTATTGACTTGATTATACATGTAACCAATAATTGTATTCAAATGCTTCACATAGCAAAAGTTGGAAAAAATAGCTTTTGACTTCGTAGCAAGCCTACCAATATTTCTTAAATCGCCTTCGCCACTTAGGTATTCTTAGCCGATTTCAAGCAATTTTAATTAGTACAGTCCTATCCTTTAATACCGTAAACGATGCTATTTTTGACTGTCAAAGCCAACTCTATGAGAATACGTAATTAGTCATAACCAAGTGTCTTAGAAAGATTATCGACGTAAATGTCTAGGGTTGCAAGAAAATTAGCTATAGCTTGAATAATGGAAGAGTTTACGGAATGTCCCCTGTGTTTCCATCTATCATTTTCTGTTTAAAAAAAATGCATTTATCAATTATTTCGTCCGTGGTGTAAAAACAGAAGCAAGCGCATGAAATTAGGAGATGTTTATCTCAAGCTGATCGCCTAAATAATGAATTTAAAAAATGGCAAAGAAAAATGCCATTTTGCACCTGATGGGTAATCAGACGCCAAAAGAATTTCAGGAAAAGGAGTTGCAGAGATTTTTACCCTGATTTTTCGATAAATGGCATATAATCAATCCCCTCATAATCATAAAAACCATATTACCCTTCTAACATGAACCCACATATTTTTAAGAACAAGCAAAAGATCTCTGATCAAAGAAATTAAAAATTTATTTTAAAAGCAGTAGTCATTGGCTTGTGGTTAGGGGTGGGCAACTGTTGGTATCGTTACTATAAATAAAGAAGTTCCCATAAATTTGCAGGACGATATCAATAGTTGTCCACGCCTATCCACAGCCTCCCATAACTAAGTCGTGGCAATGAATTGCAGAGGTATTTTATTAACCCAATATTTTTATGTGAAAGCGATATTTCAGTGGCAATGCAAAACTATGGGAGCTGTGGACTGCCATGGAAAAACATTGAAATCATTTTAAAACTTTTTATCAACAACTCTATCCTAACAATGATTCCAACCTTTTCCCACAGCACCCCACAGTAAAATTACTATTGCTATTTAAAAATTTTTTGGGTTTGCTATCAAAACAGTCAAACGCTCGTACAAACGAGGGCCTAGACTTCTTGTTTTTAAAATCTGGTGAAAAATAGGGTGAAAATCAAAGAAAATATAGATTTTATGTCTTTTTTTCTTGACACCTTTAGCCGGTTAGTAAATCGAGGTGTTATATATTTCTTTATTTTCTATCTATAAAACTCATATGAGCTAGCTAATTAGTGTTGCTTCCTTTATTCTCTTTAAATTTTAAAAATTATAAAAACACTTACGAAAGGCAATCCTTAGGGGCGTAAAAACCTTGTGTTATAGTCTTTTTATTATTTGATTGAGTCTATAAGACAGAGGTAAAAGCAATGAAAGAAAGACTAGCCCAGCTAAAAAAATTAACAACCGAAGCGTTGATTTTAAATTGTAAAAAGGTGCGTGATAAAGAGCGCAAGTCTGAAGTTGCTCTGATTGCTTTTCTTTCTGAGCTTCGTAGCCGCTGCGGATTTCTTGACTATGGATATAACAGCATTTTTACTTTCTGCCAGCAAGAGCTTGGGCTAGAAGATGGGCCGAGTTATTTACGTATGCAGGTAGCTAAAGTTTGTCAAAGGTTTCCACAAATTTTAGAAGAGCTAGAGTCTGGTAGGTTGAGCTTATCCTCAGCGGCAAAGCTTAGTCCGGTGTTGACACAGCATAATGTTGATGAACTTTTGACTAGCTGTGCTGGAAAAAAAGTGAGGGAAGTTGCCCTAATTGTTGGAGAGTTAAAACCTGAAAGCCTGTTTCTTCGGGAATCTATCCTATGGGTAGCAAAAAGAAAGAAAAGTCGGTTCCTTTAGATTTGTGTAAAAATAATTCTATTGCTCCTAGTTTAGCACCTAGCATGATAGGTGAAAAAAGCAAGGTAGGAGATAAAGCTGATAGTTCAGAAAATGTACAAGTTAAGATTAATTTAGAAGAGCAGTTTTTTAACTTTCGTTTTGTGGCAGGTAAACAGTTAAGAGAAAAATTATTGCGATTAGCTGAAGTGATGAATGTTACCAATATGGAACTTAATCTTGCTGAAATTTTAGAAGAGTCGGTTGATTTAGCTCTGCAACAAAAAGACCCGCAATTAAAAGAAGAGAGAAGGAAGGCTCGTTTGCAAAAGAAAAAATTTGCAGAAAGAGAGCAAAGGAAAGATGAAGGCAAAAAAGCTAAGACCAAAGAGGAGCAAAATAAAAAAGACGAAAGCAGCCCCAGAGAAAAGGTGTTAAGAGATAAAGAAGAAATAGAACAAGAGCAACAAAAAGAAAGAGGAAAAGAAAAACTTCGTTATATCCCAGCAAAAATCCGAGCACAGGTTTTAGAGAGGGCTGGTTATCAATGTGAAAAAGTAGGCGTAAATGAGATACGGTGTACGGCAAAGACTTGCCTTGAGATAGATCATATTGCTCCATTTGCAAGAGGTGGAAACCATGCACTCTCTAATTTGCAGGTCCTTTGTAAAGCTCATAATTCTAACAAAGCTAAGCAAGAATTTGGTTATGAGTTTATAGCTAAGAAAATTCTGGCTAGTAAATTAGCTGGATGTTTTGCAAGCAATTCCTAGGATGAACGAGCTTATCTGGATCTGAAATTTTTTGAAAAACTGTAGTATTTTTATTGGATTTGGAGTTTGGTCGGGTATTGGGGGCGAGTGTACATCTTGGTACATAAGAATTTCCTGACGGTGAAGCAAGGCTGCAACCGGCTAGAAATTCGGATCCGGGCTTATGTTTAACTTGTTTTATAGGCATAGCAGCAATTTTTTTGCAGTAAGCTGTGCATGCGCTCATGGTTATTCCATGAAAAAATATCCGAAATGATGCAAATAATTTTTTGTCAAAACAGTTTCTATAAATTTTTAGATGATTACCAGATCTCGCATAGACGATAAATTCTTATGAATTGCATCCTACTAACACTCGCATTGCTGCAATTTATTAAATAATATTAGATGGTTGTATCCGGTCACTCTAGTGAGACGCTAGAGTTATTCTGCTCTAGGAGTTGCAGAGATCTTTACCTTGATATTTTGATAAATGGTGATTCAGGCCGCCACCAGATAATAGTTTATTGACTCAGACGAGGTGCCTATTATGCAAAGTTGATTTGTCTGGATTATCTTATATAGATTTATTAAAAATTTATTCTACCCCAGCTGATGTATTAGGGCTTTCCAGATTTGCTCCGATAGTTTCTGGCCAATTGCTTGGATCTAACTTAGATGCTATTCGATTGGAGAATTGGAAATAGTTATTTTGGATTGTTACATTTTCTGAGTTTTGGGAAGTATATTGACTGCCTGTTGGACTATCAGTATTTAGACCGGCAAGGTCATTAAAACGGTTGAGAAAGTAATAACTATCATCACGGTTTTTAAAGAAATTATTACCGGTAATGATCAATTTGGAATTGATCTCGCTTTGAGGGCTTTCCGGGCAACTAAAATCGATGCTAGACTCATTTAAGATGGAATCATTAAGGTAAAACTCAAGGTTCAGAGGCCCTTGAGTCCACCTGCGTGGTGTAGAAGGACTTTTAAAGCTCTCTGAGGTTTCAGGAATATTTGAATCTTCTGAGTGCTTGCTGGAGGCTTCACTGTCATATATATGGCAATAAATTGAAGCAGCCGTATTGTGAAGTTCTGAATGCATAAACTTTAAAGAAAGTCCTGCTTCATGGAGAAAATCAACAAGTGAGTTCCGAAAAGACGTGTACGAAAAGCTGTATTCAGTATTTTTATGGTTTGCTAAACCCTGGAGTAATAGGTTCTCAAATATTGTGTGTTCACTATTTAGGTTTCCTAAGACAAAAGTTGGAGTATAGAAGCCTATTTCATTGATGCCATTGTCAGAAGAGCTCCAATGGATAGGTCTTTCTTTTTTTCCTTGTAGATAAACATTCTTTCTAAACTCTGCTGCGCCTACTATATATGCTCCAGCTTTGATTGTGACATTTCCTCTAAATATTACGTTTTGCCGAATGGTTGCGCTATTACTGACTTGTTTTTTACTACTTATGGTAGTTATTTGAGTATCAGTGGGAATGGTGTCGCTTAGTGCCCAATTGATGTTATGATCAATTTTGATAGGTAAATTCGCTTCGCTTGTCTCGATTGCAATTGTATCCTGTTCTTCTGCTGTTTCAGTTGTAGTTGCACCCGATTCTACCACATCTAAATATGTTGGAATAAAAGCAATTTTTCATTAGCATGGATGGTGAAGTCTTTTTCGACAACTCCTCTAATGATATGCCAACTTTATCGAAATGCGTGCGGAAAAACGATACTTGAATTAAATCGCTAATCTTTCCATTATTATCTTGGAACCAAAAAAATAAACGGTGGTGGCCGAACTCTTTGGCTGCAAAGACGAAACTTTTCTGCACTGGGATCCATCTGTCTAGGGGATAGTCTTCTAGAATTTCAAAGTTTTGTTCTGTGATTACTTTCATATATTGGACCCCTGGAAGTGTCTCTACAGTCAAATGAACCATGCTGTCGCGTACTAAATTATCAGAGTCAGTTGCAATGCTTACTTTCCCTGCTGGATATGGATGGCGTTGTAAAGAGAAATCCATATCTAAATCGTCTTTTATTTCTATTGGCTCTGTGAGTTGTCCGGAATAATGGGTGAAGCGCGAACTTACTTGTAGGCGGTAGGTACCTTCTGGAACGTTCATATAATAGCTACCTTCAGCATCTGTTATGGCAAGAAAAGGGAGTTGATAGCTGTGATACTAGAGCCTTCTAAAAAACCTCGTCAGCTAAAGAGACATGCCCTTTTATGCTAAGAGTTGGTAGGCTTCTTATATACTCACTCTCGCTTATTTTGTTGGCTTCAATATCAACGCTAATGGCTGCCATTTTTTGCTCGGACTGCACTAAATAAATTTGCTTTTTGCCCACAGTTAAATCGCCAATATAAAAACCACCTTTTTCATTAGTGATCCCAGCTCTTTCGTTTCCTAAGTAGATTCTAGCTCCGGCTATTGGCCGTCCTTCTTCTGTAGTAAATCGTCCTAAAAACCCTCCTTTACCAATATTGGGGGGAGTTAAAAATACGCCAAAGACATTGTGATAACGATTGCGTGATAAATCGAATTCGCCGTTGGAACAGGCGGTAGATAGGTAGATTCCCAATAAACTAGCTGCTAAATGGTGTTTTTTCATTATCGACTCCTTATAGCATAAATCCAAACATCATGCGGGCTGAAAGTGGTTCCAAACTATGGCTTTGATCCTCGATGCGTATAGAGATATTACGCATAGGATAGATGCTTAGTTCCATACCAGCATAAAGGTTATTGATAATTTGTAGCCACTGCAGTTCAGAAAATAAAATAGGATAGGTGCTTCTAATGCTTTGTTGCTCGTGCTCTAAAGAAGGGTTGGCATATACCCTCTTTATCTGCAAAGTTTCTAAACCTATGCCCAGGTTTAAAGATAAGTTTTTTATGGGAAAATAATTTCGAGTTAAATCACCTCTCAAAGATAAAATTTGCTGGCGCATAGCGGTTTTTTGGTAATCAATGGTCACATCGGTTTGCGAACTGTTGGTGTGGGCTTTAATTAGGATGGCATTAGCGCTACCAAATACTTCGTTGGCACGAAATCCGAAACCGAATAGAGGTTGAGATTGCACTGTGAGCCCTAAGATCTTTGCTCCTATGGGAAGTCGGTAAAGACTAAGCTCAAGTGCGTAGGATGGTGGTCTAGCTATAAGTGAGCTAACTGAATAAGACGTGTTGTTACTGAGGTAAACCTGGTGATCCATAAGAGGGGTGCCAGGAAATTTAGGGTCGATTAAAGTCAATTTAATCCTTCCATTGCTGGCAAGTTTAGGTTGCCAAAGGCTACCCTTGGCTTTTCCATTGACGTAAACTTCAAGGTCTCTATATTGTTCATTATCTGCAAAGATTAAAGGGTGAGAATCTTTTTTGATTGTGCCATTGAGAATGATAGGATCCATGCCTTGGAGGTTAACTAGAGCTGAAGGGGTTTGTTGGCCGCGGGTGTAGTCGTAGGTTTTTGATCTGGCATATTCGTGGGCTTCGAAGAGAGAGATACCACCATCTTGATTGCTATCATTGCGGTTGAGCCCTTTAATCAGATAATGGGTATAGATATCATTCATTAGTTTTTCATCTTCTCTAGCGGGTTCGTTCCAGCCACTTGCTGAGAGTACCATCATGGCCGCTGAGGCCTGGTAAAATGGTTTAGGAAAAAAGCCGGCTTTTAGTGTACGTGCTTCTTTAACGATTTGGCGTGGCAAGGTGGATTTTCCGGAGCCTGAGTGACAAAGTGCTAATATTAATGCTTTTCTTTTTGATTTTAATCTGGATAAACGCTGGCTGATAAAGTCGATAGATAGTCCAGAGTTTGAGACATTTTCAAAGTTAGTGTCATAAAGAACTGCATAACGCGATAGTTGTTTCTGGGCATTATAGTCTAGGGTTCCATGGGTAGAGAAATATATGATGACTGTATCTTCTTCCGAAGTATTTGCTGCTTCTAAGTGATCTAATGCGGAGGTTACATTATTTAATGTTGCAGAAGCTCCAATTCTATATATGAATTCGTCCTCTTTTGCTGAATTATGTTCTTTTAGAAAAGAGGAAAAATCAGATACATCTTTGCTGGGAAATTTTAGGGTAGGAAATTTTGAATCGAGGAATTCATTGATGCCGATAAAAAGCATTAAACGTTTTGGAGCAAATGCTGATTGGACTGCTTTATCAGAAAGTTTGAGGCTTGATAAACCCTTTTGGGTAACGGCGACAGAGTTGTCGCTTGCTCCGATAATGGAAAGCACTAAGAATGCCATTCGAGCAACAGGTGTTATCTGATTCGGTATAATTTTGTTTATTAGATATTGTAGATAGAAACTTTTATTTTCATTATTTTTAGTTTTCAACAGCTGTAATGTTAAATTTATTTTCATAGGATGGCTTCCAATTAGAATGCTGGGATAATCCATGAGAAAGAACAGACAACTTAAATTCATAGGGACCAATCTTCGTAGGATTATAAACTATATAACCATTTTTGTCGGAGAAAATGTGCTTTTTCTCGTTTAAAAGATGGTCCGCAATTATAATGCTTTCATTTCCTTGCGGATCGACCATTTGTACCTGTACTCTCAAACCGCCATCAGGCAAGTTTCCATTGGCTTCAGTTGAAAACATTATGCTTTCAGCAAGTGATACTTGCATACCATTGGTTCCCGGTTTGATTTCATGTCTAGAATCTATAATAGCAAAACGGAAGCTAATTCGTGGTAAGTTTGCAGCTTTTAAGTTTTGTTTTTCCGCGCTTTTAAATCTAACCATATTCGTTTCAACAGTCTCTTGCGAAGTTTGTCCACGAGAATAAATGATGAGGCTTAGAGCTATAGCTAAGGAGGCAGCTGTGAATGGATGGCGGGGAAATAGTGATATTAATTGCTTGCTTCTCTTAATAAGTGGGCTTGGACCGGGTGTGAATGCTTCCAATTCAATCACCGACCACATTTTTATTAGATCTGGTTGATTAATCTGGGAATTAATGGTCTTTTGATTCTCTAAGGCGTTGCTAGGTTCGCTAAAAGCCTCTTCTATAAGTCGCTTTTGAAGCTTATGTCTAAAACGATTATTTTTAATGTGATGCCATAGTTGCATAGTCTTGTATAAAATCGGTGTGCTCATAGCTTTATTCCCTGTTTAGACCACGCGGTTTCAGAAAACGAATGTTGTGAAGATTTTTTCTTATTCATCATTCCTATGGTTTTTAGCTCAGTTTGCACTTTATCACGAAAACGGCTTAGCCAAGTTGTAATGGTAGATGGTTTTTGGCCAGTGGTGGCAGAAATATCTTTTAAAGATTCTCCTCCTATATAATACCTTCTTAACACGTCTTGTTTATTGTTATTTTTTTCTTTTTTTATAATCTCCACAATCCTCTCGCATTGCGTTTTGTCGTCGATTTGTTGTTCTATAGCTGTTTCTTTTGGATTAAATATATTTTCTTTATCTATAATATCTTCGAATATTAGAGTTTCTTTCCTGAATTTATTTTTTTTAAAAAAACGAATGAATTGTCTGTGACAGATAGTTAGTAACCACGCGATGCGAGCATCGTAATCATTGAGTTTTTGCCATGATTTTGCCGCTTCTATGTATGTTTCTTGAATGATATCTTCCATATCTTCTTTTTTTGTTACCCCTCGGCGGCGTAGAAAAGAAATTACAGTAGGCACAGTTTCTAGGTAGAACTCTTTATACTGCTGTGATGTTAGGTTAGGCCGCAAAAAGTACCCTCTGTTATTATCCTCAATGCTATTGTGTTGCTGCGAGGCGATCTCTAAAATTTGTCATGAGTCTTATATGTTCTTATAGTGCAAAACGATTGTATTTACGTCTCAAAAAAAATGTTGATTAATTTTTAACTGTGCTGAGATCTAATAATAGCTTCGTTGCACTTAAAAGAGGAAGAACTAATTTATCCATAAATATTTTAATTACATGAGGAAATGTTATGAAATTAAAGACATTATCGCTATTATTTGCGGGTTGCTTAAGTTTTAGTGCGCTAGCTCAGGCAGCAGGACATGTTGAGGAAGTAGGAGAAGATGGTGACAGTATTAAAGGTACGAGTATAAGTGGTTCACACCATAGCAATCGTAATATCGCCTTCGCATCCGTAATTATGGGAAGACAGGGTGCAGATGTGACTAGATGGAAGGCTGTAAATGCATTTCAATTTTGTGTCGGAACAGAACAACCTGAGCCTAAGCCTTATCCGGATGGTTCAATACCTAGTTCGGAAGAAAGTTCTGATCGTGAAAGTCGTGGGAGTAATATTGACACTGAGTGCTACCGTGAAGTGTTATATACGACCCACTATGAGCTTTTGGAATGTGATGATGGTAGGGCCTATATTCAAAGAGCAGGTGAAGGGATAACTTTAGACTCCAATACCGAGGGATCCATTTTCGATTGGACGGAGTCTTATGCTTGTAGTTCTTGGCCCGATGGTCCGTCTGATAGTGGCACAAGTACTAGCGATTCTGGCAGTGATATAGGCAATGCAGAAGCTGTTTCTAACAGTCCTGTTAAGCTACCTTTGAGTATGGATAGGGTTGTTAAGAAAATGAGGTAGTAGTAGGTTCTGGTGATTCTTTGATTGCCAGAACTTCGCAATATTCCTTTTCCACTGTCCAAACGATATCATATTGATAGAGCTGAGTGACCCAAGTCTGCCCATCTACTTTGCTATTACCTCTCTCATAACCAGGCCGGGGGTCTAAGGCGAGGGTCGCAATAATGAGTTCTTCTAGATTTTCAGGGCTTTCGATTTGTTTTAAGGTGCGTTTGCACTCGGTAGTAAAGCCTACTTTTAAAGAGATTTTGGGTGGGGTTGCCCAGGCTGTGCATGCATCTGCAATACTATCAGCATAGGGAATATAAGGTTTGATGTCGATAACCGGAGTTCCATGTAGAAGGTCTCCACCAGTGACGTTTACGTGTATTTTGTCGTTATCTACTTGTTCTATATTTACTAATCGGACCACCGAGATGCCGATGCTATTAGGATGGTAAGGTGATCTTGTAGCAAACACACCTATTTTCTTTTGCCACCTAAGCGTGGTGGTTGCACTAAGGGCTTCCACGTACTTCGTTTGAGCTTATGGAATTGAAACAAAATCCAAATATGGGAATATTCTTCTAAGCCGCGTAGGGCCATCTTATGCTCTTCGCTCGCAGTTAATTCAATTGCCGACTGAGCGCAGGTGATAAGTCCAGATTGTCTGGGAATGCCAAAGTTGCTCCGGTAAGGGGATATGATTTTGCCAATAGGATGGATCTCCATTATTCGACTTCTTTGTCTGAGATATTTTGTAGTTTGTTGATGGTATAAGCCACTTGGCGGCGGATAGCGTGCAATAAGTATAAGTCATCATAGCCTAAGCGGGCAATAGCACCGCGTACATAGCGTTTTACCGAATTATTATGGGGCATCTTGATTTGATCCATTAATTCGAAAACACCATCGCGCATGGATCGATACTCTGATTTTTGTGCTGTATTGGCATCGATCCGCCAATCTTGAGTCGTAGTTTTGTTCAGCTGGCTTGCTAGATAAGAAAAAATCATGACCGATTGCGCTAAATTTAATGAAGGGTGCGGGGATGCTGTGGCAATACTGGTAACTAGATCACATTGGTGAATGACCTCGTTTTTTAGGCCAGAGGTTTCAGCGCCAAAGACTATACCGATAGTTTGGACTAAGCGACTTTTTTCTTCGATAATGGAAGGAATTTCTCGAGAATCGCAATAACGTATCTTAGATTTGCGGTGGCGGGCAGTGGTGCCAATTAAAAAATCTACCGACTGCGTGACTTCGGAAAAGTTAGAATAAACTTCGGCGGCTTCTAATATATCGAAAGAGCCGTGAGCTAAAGCCTTTGCTTTGCCACACAAGTGATCACACGGATTAACTAAGACTAAGTTTTGGTGTCCCATCGTTTTCAAGGCTCTGGCAGCTGAACCGACATTTCTAGGATCGAGTGGTTCTACTAATATAAATTTTAGTTGCAAGGTGTTTCCTTCCTGGTGCATGTGAAAGTTAGAGGTAATATCCATTATTTATTCTTAAATCCAAACAAATTTTCCCAAAAGCAAAAGTTGGGCTGAGAAGTTGCCCGGCATGCAGTGTCGTTAAATTAATTCAGAAAAAAGCCTTCCCAATTATACGCAGATAATTGTGATATTCTATTTTCCCCCCTATGGCATCGTAGATATTAGATATTTTTACAGAATGCAATTCTGTTTATAGAAAAATTAAGCTTAACGCATTACCAATGAAAGTTTTAAAATGTTAAAATAAATTAGAGGCAGGCTTGGCTTTCGCCTTCTTGAGCTTGCTTGAGGCTCAAGGATTTTGTTGGCAGGAGTGAAACGTCGACACAGCTTTGACATTTAGTTGATGTTTGGGTTTGGGTGTGAGCATCTTACGAAAACAGATATGCTAAACGGCTTCTAATTAAAGTTCTGGCTGGGCTTAGATATCTTATCGTGTTGAAAAATTGGAGGAAATTATGCGAAAGGGTGAGCATTTGGGTCGATTGGCATGGGGAGGCTTTGCCGTGATTTATATACTTATAACCGGTTGTAGCAGTATGGGTGGAGGGGTTTCTGGTAACGAAAGCGGCTCAAATCCGATAAATGAGGTGGAAGTTCCTCAATATCAAAAAGCTGTAAATCGTTGCCATAAGACGGGGGGAACCCGTATTGTTAAAATTGATGGTAAACTGCGTTGCTTTTAAGGCTGTTAAAGTGACAGCCCATTGTTAATAAAACTTGTGTTTTGATCTCTTTAAAATAGATCTTTCTTCGAGTCTTCTACAAATTTATGGTGTTAGGGGTCTTCGGAATCTCATCGAGCATTAAGGCTATTTAGCTGTAAAAGTTGACAGCCCTTGGGTAAAACCATCTCTTGCCTATTTCTATGGAAAATGTACTATCTGCCTGCTAAAAAGCGCTTGTTTGATTTTTAAGCGAATTTACTTGCAACGGACAAGGTTTCTAAAGCTTAATTTTTGTTCGTAATGAACGTATTGATGTTATATATGCCTATAATAAGGATATTTTCCTTATTTGTGTACGAACAGTGAACATTAAGAGCTTTTGGAAGAGAGTTTCATAGTCGTTTATTCCGGCTAATTATATTATTTTATTGATTTTGAAGGAGTTTATCGTGGCAGAACGTACTTTATCAATCATCAAACCAGATGGTACGAAGAGAAATCTAATTGGGAAAATTATTAGCCGCTTTGAAGAAGAAGGCTTACGTATTGCTGGTATGAAGCTAAAAAAGCTGTCAAGATTTGAGGCCGAAGGATTTTATGCAGTGCATAAGGAACGGCCTTTTTTTGGTGAATTGGTAGATTTTATGATTTCAGGTCCAGTCGTTGTCATGTGTCTGGAAGGCACAAACGCTATAGCGAAGAATAGAGAAATCATGGGGGCTACAAACCCGGCTGATGCTAAAGAAGGCACTATCCGTAAAATGTTTTCTGAGAGTGTTGGTGAAAATACTGTCCATGGCTCTGATGCGCCTGAGACTGCAGCACAAGAAATTGCCTATTTCTTCTCTGCGACCGAGCTTTGCTAAGGTTGTCTTAGATAGTTGCCAATCTAAACTGTAAATACAGAGCTAGGAAGCTGCTCAGCATATAAAACTTATGTATTGCCCTTGGGAAAAGTGTCTTCATCGTGGATTCGTAACTCCCAAACTTTTTTCTATGTACTTAGGTGACGTGTTTTGGGCAGTTCTTAGCTGTTGTATGGAATTGGGGTGCATTTAGGTATTGTATTAAGCCGGGATCTGAAATTTTTTGAAAAACTGTAGTATTTTCACCGGATTCGAAGTTCAGTCGGGTGCTAGGCGCGAGGAGGAGGGAAACCACAGTGTACATGTTGGTACATGAGGATTTCCTGACGACAGCGCAACCGGCTAGAAATTCGAATTTCCGATTCGAAGTTCGGTCGGGCGCTAGGCGCGAGGAGGTGGGAAACCGCAGTGTATGTTGGTACATGATTTCCTGACGACGAAGCAACGCCGCAACCGGCTAGAAATTCGGAATTTTCACCGGATTCGAAGTTCGGTCGGGCGCTAGGCGCGAGGAGGTGGGAAACCGCAGTGTACATGTTGGTACATGAGGATTTCCTGACGACGAAGCAACGCCGCAACCGGCTAGAAATTCGGATCCGGGATTAAGTGTACAGTTGCTCTCTTCGTGATTTTAAAGAGCTATGGTTTAGTCATGAAATGTGATTGCTTAGATCGATTGTACAAAGTATCCTGTCCTCTACGACCCAAAATAACGAATATAAATTTCAACAAACTTGAAAGTGACTTTGGAAGCCTATGTTAGATTTAGTTAAAAAGATTGCTAAAGAAGCCGGTGAAGAAGAACATTATACTGCCAACGTAATTAAATTGCTTTTTGATGAAGACTGTACGATTCCGTTTGTTGCGCGTTATCGTAAAGAAATGCATGGCTCCATGGATGAGTTGAAGATAAGAGAAGTGAGGGACCGCTATGTCTATCTTACTGAGCTAGAAGGAACGAAAGAGCGTTACTTAAAAGTTGTAGAGGAGCATTGTAAAGCGAAGCCTGAATTACAAGCTAAGTATCCACAGTTAAAAGCAAAATTTATGGCGTGCGAATCGAAGCAGGAGCTTGAAGACTTATACCTACCATTTAAACCTAAGAGAAAAACACGTGCATCGGTTGCCAAAGAAAAGGGACTTGAACCTTTGTTGACAGCAATTTTAGCTGAACGAGCAACACTTAAAGATTTGCAAAGCTTGGCTGCAAGTTATGTTACGACGCCAGAGATGATAGCAGAAAGAAAATTGAGCAGAAATTAGTGGTTCCAGATGTGGCTTCTGCTTTAACCGGTGCTGCTGATATTTTAGCAGAAAGAATCAATGAAACTGCGGAAATACGTTCTGCAGTTAGAGATCTGAGTTATCAGACTGCTAAGCTAGTTTCGACTTTGAGCGAAGGGTCAAGTCGTGAATCAGAAAAAGATAAGAAAAAACGCTTGGAGAATAGCCCGAAGTATCAGAACTACTTTGAATATCAAGAGTCGTTGGCAGATGCAGCTTCTCATCGAGTTATGGCTATTTTTCGAGGCGAGAAAGAAAATATCCTCCGGGTTAATATCGAAGTCGATGGAGATAAAATAATTAATTTGCTAACCTCATTAGTAGTTGGCGAAGAGCAAACAACCCCAGAAGTTAGCGCGTGGATAGCTAAGGTTGCGGAAGACGCATACCGTCGGCTGATTTCACCATCAATAGAAACTGAATTTCGCATGAATTTGAAAAGGCAGGCGGAAGATGAAGCTATAAAAGTTTTTTCTACAAACCTTGAGAACCTCCTTCTTCTGCCACCTATTCCTGGTAAGCCTGTACTTGGTATCGACCCTGGAATGAGAACAGGATCAAAATTGGCTGTTGTCAGTGATACGGGTAAAGTGTTGGACTATAATACTGTTTACCCGACTCCTGGGAAGACAGATACACCAAAGAGTAAAGAGGCTATTGAAGTTATCGCCGGCCTTATTCAGAAATACCAGGTGGAATGTGTTGCCATTGGTAATGGGACAGGAAGTAGAGAAATTGATCAAATTGTTTTGGCTGCAATCAAAGAAAAGGATTTAAAAGGAGTTAAACGTGCGGTCGTCAACGAGGCTGGCGCAAGTGTTTATTCTACTGAAAACATAGCACGTGAAGAGTTTCCTGATTTGGATCCGACTATTCGCAGTACTATTAGCATAGCTCGTAGGCTACAAGATCCTTTAGCGGAACTTGTAAAAATTGAACCCCGTTCTATTGGTGTTGGACAATACCAACATGACTGTAATGTCTCAAAGCTGAGTAAGAGTCTTAAAGAAACGGTAGAAAGTTGTGTTAACAGGGTGGGGGTAAATGTCAACACAGCTTCCCATAAATTGTTAAGCTATGTTTCAGGTATTAGCTCGACTCTGGCAAAAAATATTGTCGATCATAGGGACAAAAATGGGAAGTTTAGTGACCGTGGCGAAATAAAAAAAGTACAGGGTTTTGGCCCCAAGGCTTTTGAGCAGAGCGCTGGGTTTTTGCGTGTGCCAGATTCAAGCAATTGCTTGGATAATTCTGCTGTTCATCCTGAACGCTACGATATTGTATACAAGATAGCAGAAGATATTAAGACAGATGTCTCAGCATTTGTAGGTAAAGCTTCGGTGGTTCACAGCATTGATTGGTCCAAATATGTTAGTGATGAAGTTGGTAGACCAACGTTAGATGATATTGCTGCCGAGCTTATTAAACCAGGAAGGGACCCTCGAGAAGATGGTGCTCGTTTAATGTTTTCGGATGATGTTAGCACAATTGAGGACTTAAAACAGGATATGAAACTCAAGGGAACCGTCACTAATGTTACTAACTTTGGAGCCTTTGTGGATATAGGTGTCCATCAAGATGGACTTGTTCATATTAGTCAATTGTCGGACGAGTTTGTCAGCGATCCTGCATCTGTGGTTTCCGTTGGCGATGTTTTAAATGTCCGCGTTTTAGAAGTGGATATTGCTAGAAAAAGGATTAGCTTGAGCTGTAAAAGCGGTGCGTCTTCAACACAAGCCGCAAATTCTGCTAATTCGCAGGCTAATGGCGCATTAGCCAATAAACCCCATGCTTCAAGGCAAGCGTCTCAGGGAGAGAAGAAAAATGCTAGAGGCGTTGGAGGGGCTAATAAAAATAATGCAGCAAGATCAACGCCTTTTACGGCAGCAGACCTTATGGCGAAGTTTAATGCGAGAGGTTAGGCATGGTGGGTGAACGTAATGTGGTGCTTGGTGTGATAGGTGGATCAGGTGTTTATCAAATGGAAAACGCCAAGCTTATTAATGAGCACTATATTGATACGCCTTTCGGAAAACCCTCAGATAGTATTATGGAAGCTGAGATTAATGGTAAGAGTGTTTATTTCCTTCCACGGCATGCTAGGGGGCATAAGCTATTACCAACAGAAGTTCCATATCGGGCGAATATATATGCTTTTAAAAAATTGGGTGTGACCCATGTTATGTCGGTGTCGGCGGTCGGTATCATGCAGGAACATATTAAGCCTGGTGACATGGTTGTCCCTGATCAATTATTTGACCGTACCAAGGGTATTAGGAACGCCAGTTTTTTTGGTGGAGGGTGTGTTGGGCATATCGAGTTTGCTGATCCTTTTTGCCAGCATATGAGGACGGCTATCCTATCGGCCAGTGAAATGTGTAATGCTTCCTATCATGATGGTGGGGGGTATGTCTGTATTGAAGGTCCACAGTTTTCAACCCGTGCTGAGTCTCGTTTTTATCGTAGTAGTATGAACCCTTCTACGATAGGAATGACGGCTATACCTGAGGCGAAACTCTGTCGGGAAGCTGAAATGTGTTATGGAATGTTGGCATTGGCTACTGATTATGACTGTTGGCATGAGTCCGAGGAGGATGTGTCTGTGGAGGCGGTATTAGCGGTGCTTCGTGCAAATTCGAAGCTTGCAAATGACATTGTTGCCCAAGTAGCGGAAAAAATGCCGGTCAAACATAGCTGTAAATGCCATAACGCAGGTCAATTTGCCATTATAACTGCACCCGAGGCTATTTCTCCAGAAGCTAAGAAGAGGTTATCTTTATTATATGGAAAGTACTGGAACTGATAATAAACCCTTAGGAATATTAAAGGGCAGTCATCGCATATCGATTTACTATGAAGACACTGATTTTTCCGGATATGTATACCATGCGAATTATTTAAAATTCTTTGAAAGGGCGAGAGAGCATATTTTTGGTGCCGATTATCTGCGACAGTTGTACGAAGAAAATTTTCATTTTGTCGTAGCAAATGCAGAATTGAGGTATAAGCGGCCAGCGGTCTTTGGGGATATGTTAGAAATTATTTCAGTTGCTCCCTTTACAACCTCACCTATTATTGACTTTAAACAGGAGGCTTATATACGGTCAAAGGGTAATGCGTCTACAGATGGTAAAAGACCTATTGTTGAAGCTAATATAAGACTAGTGTCGATAAATCAACAAGGCAAGCCAACCAGCATTCCTCAATTTGTTTTGGAACATCTTATTAACTTATCAGAGAATCCTAATGTCGAATAAATTACAAAACTTAATGAATCATTCTGATTGTCCAATTGATATGATTGTTCATGGAGCAATTTGTGAAAAAAGGTTGAGATGTGCTGTAGTCGTCTCCACAGATACAACTAAGGCAGCACAGCAGCGTCATGAAATGGGGCCCATGGCTACTATTGCCTTAGGCAGAGCGTTAGCATGTACGGCTTTAATGGGAAGCACTTTGAAAGAAGGACAACAGTACGTTCATTGCCAAGTTGATGGCGATGGGCCGATGAAGGGAGTGGTAGCCGAGTTTATTGCTCCGGCGTCGTTGCGAGGCTATGCTAAAGTTCCTAACTTGGCGGCTGTGCTTACTTCGAATGATCATATACCACAAGCAGTAGGAGAAGCGTTAGGTAGTTCTGGTACTGTTACCATTAAGCGAGGCTCTTTTACCGGCAAGGAGCCATATACCGGTATAGCTTCATTGGTGACCGGAGAAATCGCACAAGATATTGCCCAGTATTATGTCGAATCAGAACAGATTCCTACAATTATAGCAGCCGGGGTTAAATTAGATCATCAAGGTAAGGTGCTCGCCGCAGGAGGGATTTTGGTCCAAAAAATTGGTGGTGAAGATATAGATGATCATACTTTGGCTGGATTCGAAGAGCGTTGTGCTACTCTAAATCTTTCAGAAAAAATTGCAAGCGGTATGACTCCTGAAGAGATTTTTCAAGAAGTCGCACAAGAGGATGTCGGCACTTTACAAATTAGTAGGAAACCCATAGGTTTTCACTGTTTTTGCAATCGCGATCGTATGGCGTCTACTATGATAAGTTTAGGGGAAGATGAGTTGAGAGATATTTTGGCAGAAGTTGGCAAGCTGGAGATTCGCTGCCATTACTGTTCTAGTCTGCAAAGATTTGAGCTAAGCGAGCTTATAAAGCACTAGACTGATTGTCTCTTAAGGCATCAGAAATGGTGACCTTTGCTTCATAACCAAATTCTTTTCTGAATGCCTCATCAGAAACGACTACTGGATATTTGAAATAGTCTAATAGATGAGGTGGAATTTTCCAGCCGAGAAACTCATACAAACGTTTGTTCCTTTCAAAACCATAGCTGGAGTTGGTAAGGGTGTTGCACCAGAGAGTTTTATAGCTTTACTAAATGGTATGACACCTTCACCAGCAACGTTGTAAATTCCTCTTTTTTTCTTTCTTATTGTCAGTAAAATGGCTTCAATTAAATCAGATTCATGGAGGATCTGAATAAGGGGATCATATCCTAGAATTTTAGGGCAAAAGGGTTTGCGAAGGGCGTTTGCAAGTGCGTGATTAACATGTTTGCCCACCAAAAATGTCGGACGTAAGACTACTGTTCTGACGGATCGATGTTGCCACAGAAATTCTGTGGCCTCGTGATCAAGTTCGATAGAGCCGGCTAACTCGATAAATTTTTTTGCGGCATTTGAAGGCTCTTCTTCACGGATATAGAGGTGATTTGTCCGGTTTGCACCATATATCAAGTGCGTGCTGATTATAATAAAATTTTTAACGTTGTAGTTGAGCCCAAGTTGCAATAGATTTTGTGTACCTGCAACATTTTCTCGGTAACGCTTTCCTCTGCTTTTGTCAGAAGCAGGAATTCGTCCTAAGTGGATAAGTGTAGAGAATTGTGTGGAACGAAAGATTTCTGCGACGCCTCGTTTGGTATAACCAATTTGATGGAATTCTCCTGGAAATGATTGATCTTCTGCAAGATTGTCGATATCAATACCGGTAATTTTATAGCGCCCTTTTAAGCGGTTGCAAAGCATTCCAGATAGTGTAGATGCAGCCCCTACGATAAGGATATGTGGTTTTGCTTTTTCAAGCTTTTTTAATTCGTCAATGTCATTAGTTACATTATCCACTGTATTTTCCTTGAACTAAATTGCCGCTTTAGTGAAAATATGATTCCCTCTAATTTTGACACCGCGGTTTAATTCATTTTGGATAGCCAATTGAACTTTCGAAACCAGCCGGTGGATTTTATCCTCGGAAATATCGGGACTTTCATCAAAGTGTATTGGTTTCGCAAAACGTAATGTGACTTTGCATGGTAGAGGAATCGCACCAGCTAAACCGAAATGCGGGAAAAATGGAGTTACAGGGAAGTATGGAAATTTAAGTAGCTTGGCAATAGGCTTTAAGTTCATTAGAGAGGGGTATATCTCTTCGGTTCCTACGACAGCTACAGGTAGAATTGGGGCTTTCGTTTCTAAGGCGATGCGCATAAAACCTGTTCCAAAGTTTTGTAACTGATACCTTGAAAAGATAGTCTTGCCCGATCCTTTGGTGCCCTCCGGAAAGATTAAAACGCAATTATCATTTTTTAAAAGATCACTACAATTATGAGGAGCTCCAACAACTTCCCCACAACGGGTGAATAGTTCGCTGATAAATGGTAGTCCTGGTACCCAATGATCCACCATAGCACGGCAAATTTTTGGTGGCTCTGCATCTAAAAGCATCGCATACGATACAAATAGCGCATCGAGAGGTATTTGGCAGCCATGATTGGCAATAACCATGAGGCGGCCTTGTGGAAGATTTTTTAATCCAGTGACTTCGACGCGAAAATAGTATTGATAAATCCACCTGGCTATTGCTGCAGCAGCTTCTAATGTTTCAGGATCTAACCCCCATGGGTCAACTCCAGCTGAGTTTAAAACAGGCGAAGCTATATTGATTTTTTTGCGGATCTCATCCGGAACGACAAGGTTTTTTAGTTGATTTCTTAAGTCGTTTAAAATTTGCAAATTCATAGATTATCAAACTTTTATATATTGTTTGTTCTTACAATCTTTATGCGTTTTTTAACAAACCAGATCACAAACCCAATGACAATAATACAGGATAAAACCGCATAAAGTCCGTAGGTAGTCTGGCTAATTTTTTCTTGAAGGACTTCCAAATTTTTTCCAAAGACGAAACCAACGTAAATCCAGACTGGAACAGAAATTATTGCAGCAAATCCATCTAAGGCAAAAAATTTCCATGGTTTTACTTTATAAATCCCCGTTGTTAAAAAAATTGGCATGCGTAATCCAGGTAAAAATCGTGCTATAAAGATAACTTTGTCACCATATTGATTGAAAATGCGGCTGATCTTTTTATCATTATCGTCACTTAAAACTTTCTTGAAAATCCTAGTCTTTTTGATGTTTGGGCCAGCTTTACGACCGAGGAAAAAAACAATACCGTCACCCACTAGGACGCCTAGCATTGTGACGACAAAAGTCATTTCAACGCTAACAATGCCTCGAGATGCGAGAAGGCCTCCTGTAATAAGCACAACATCTTCGGGCATTGGAAAGCCGAAGCCACAGCCGACAAGAATAGCGAACATAATTAAATAGCTATGAACGCCATAAGGAGTGAGTAAATCTAAAAGGTTGATGATTAGTTCCATTAAGAGCCTGAGTCATTTATAGATTTTAAGGATATTTTTAAAGTCATTTTTTTTAACGTCTAATCCGCCACTCAATATGACAATGGCCGTACCAGCGCCGCATATAAATCCTATCAGGCTTGTTAAAAAAACTACAAGACTTATTTTCTCCCATTTTCTTAACTTAGTTAGATTTACCATTTTTCCAGATTGAATTTGTGGTTCTGAATTTCTTTTGCCTAATATTTCATACGAATCTAGTTGAGAAATGTCGCTCTCGGGTGCAGATTTATAGATAGGAGATTTTTCTTCTATCGGATTGACTTTGCTCTGCTGTGTTGTATAAAAATTAGAACTGTTAGGATTTTCGATTGCTGGAAACTTTTTTATTGGTAATAAAGGCGAAGAAAGCTCGGCTTCTTTGATGACAGGTACTATAGCACTTGATTTCTCCTCATACGCAGATCCTTCACTCTCGGAAGTTTCATCAAGCTTTTGGCTTAGGGATTTAGAGGAATCTCCCATTTTAGTCTTTCTCCCTTCCATGTTTCAGTTGGTAAGTAATTTTATTCTTATGGCCTATCGGAAGGATTGCGTGGAAGTATAATGCAGCTTCAATGTTTCCCTTTTGTGAATAGTTAATAATTTAATTTGTAATAGATTAAGATCAGATTTTATCAAAGTATTATCTATGCATTGAATGAATGTTAAATTGGCATATAATACTTAAAATATTCAGGAATATCAGCTTTGCATTTGAGAAGGAGCTAAGGATCGATACATTAGTATGTAAATATCTAAGTGAGGTTTATTAGAGTAAAATATTGTCTTATTTTCTCATAATTATGTTTACTTAAGTGATTCTGAATGTAGCGAAGGATCTATAGTTGCTTCGCGTTCGCTCAGCATGACGTGCATTCGTCAGCATGCGTACTTTCGTCAGCATGATGCTCGGTCGTTTAAGTATCCCGCGATGTTTTGTTTTTACTTAAAGACGGTGATGGTGGTCTTGTGAGTTTCAAGCTGCTGACGTCATCCTGAACGTAGTGAAGGATCTATAGTTGCTTCGCGTTCGCTCAGCATGACGTGCATTCGTCAGCATGCGTACTTTCGTCAGCATGATGCTCGGTCGTTTAAGTATCCCGCGATGTTTTGTTTTTACTTAAAGACGGTGATGGTGGTCTTGTGAGTTTCAAGCTGCTGACGTCATCCTGAACGTAGTGAAGGATCTATAGTTGCTTCGCATTCGCTCAGCATGACGTACTTTCGTCAGCATGCGTACTTTCGTCAGCATGCGTACTTTCGTCAGCATGCGTACTTTCATTAATATGTCTGTCATTTAAGGATTGCTCTTGGCAATCTTAACTAAAGTCGAATTCTGTTAACTAATATTCAAAATTACAGTTCCGGCTTAACAATTCCAATCCTAAAGGCTCCATTTCGGCGTTTATTAGAGCAATATTTTTATCTTCAACCGAAAGTTGGCCTAAGTCATTTGCACCATAAAGCAAAGGTAGCGCAGATACTTTTAAGTTTGTTGGGTTTGATGAAACGCTAGAGATCTTTTTGTAGCTTATAGTGGGCAAGCTGAGTATAGGAGCTATTATATTGTCATTAGAATTAGCTAAAACTCTCGCCATTGCAACAGCTTTTAGATATTCAGCCATACTTGTATAACTATGTAAAGAAGGTTCAATGCTGATGGCAGAAAGCATTCCCGTTTCTTCGGCAAGTTCATTCAAAGTCAAGATACGGCTTATGAAACTTTGCCAAAGTATTTCCTGGTTATCTCGAGCCATGCTGATTTCGGCTTTGCCAACTGTTTTAAGTCCTGCTTGATGTGCTTTTCTGTGAATATTGGCAACTTCATTATTTGTTAATGCACTTTCACTTTCAAATAATGACGATTCTATACAGTCAATTTTAGCATGAGACAGAAGGCTGAATGCTTCTTCTAGGCTTATCTTAGTTCTTTGCGCAGTGGCCCAAATTTCTTTGAGGCCCAATAAAGATATTTTTGTATCTGCTTTTTCACGCTTTATTATCCCTGCCATCTCGGTAATAATAGATATTGTCATACAATCGAATACCGATCGATCTGATACCTGTTTTTTGATTCGAGCTAAATCAATATTAATAATTTTAGGACCTTGAGCTGGCAGCATTTCGAATTTACTTTGTATTTCGCTAAGTAATGCTTCAGGTGACTCAAGGCATTGCGATGAAAGCCAAATACGAGAGCTGTAGCTTTTTCGTTTGCTGCATTTCTCTATGGTTAGCTTATTGGCTAAGTGTTGGATTTGATATAAGGCTGAACATTTTGCTAATGTTTCAGCTTCTTCTATACTCAGCTTCTTTTTATTTTTTAAAGGTTTTTCAACTTGCTTTAGCAATTGATCCAAAGGCATTACGCATTCCGCGTTCGGAGCTGGGCACTGATGTGTTTTCCCTTTGGGGCGGTATAAGGTGTCTCTTTCACATGCATCATGCCCTGTTCGAAGAATGAGGTCCTCAATTTGACTACGGGACATGGACATTCCTGCTTGACTGCCGGCCATATTTGAAATTTTTTCTTCTATAACTGTCCCATCTAAATCGTTAGCCCCGTAATTTAGTGCTAGTTGTGCAATGTCTTTTCCAAGCATGATCCAATAAGCTTTGATATGCTGAAAATTATCTAAATAAAGCCTAGCAATTGCAATTGTACGTAAGTCATCGCTGCCAAAAGTATATTTTGATATCCCCATATCATTGTTGTGTGGTTGGAATGAGAGAGGTATGAAGGCGTTAAAACGTTTTGTTTCGTCCTGTAGTTCTCTTAGATAACGCATGTGGTCGACCCGATGGTAGTAGCTTTCCACATGCCCATATAACATTGTACAGTTCGAAAACATTTCCAAATTATGGGCTGTTCTGTGAATATCTATCCACTCATCTGCAGATAGCTTTGCTGTAATTTTATCCCTTATATTTTGATGGAAGATTTCTGCTCCTCCACCTGGAAGTGAATCTAATCCAGCCTCTTTTAAACGGATGAGTACTTCTTTAATTGTTAAGCGGGAGCGTCGTGCCAGCCAGTCGAGTTCGACAGCAGTAAAACCTTTAATATGGATTTGCGGGAAACGCGATTTTACGGAGCTTAAGATATTTAAAAAATGCTGTAGACCCCATCTTGGATGTAGGCCGCCAACCATATGGATTTCGGTGGCATTTTCGTTAACAGCTTCTTGCACTTTTGTTAATATTTCATCAACGGAATATTCGTAAGATCCTGGTTCACCTGGTTTACGTGAGTAAGCGCAGAATTTACAGCTAAGAGCACAAATATTCGTGGGGTTGATATGGCGATTGATGTTATAATAAACTAAGTTGCCATTTTTTTTCCTATTAACTTGGTCGGCGAGCTCTCCAATTGCAGCCAAGTCATCATATTCGTATAGGTATAATGCATCTTCTTCAGATAATCTTTCTTCGCGAGTTATTTTTTCTTTTATTTGATTAAAAGTTAGCAAATTAAACTCCTTTTCCAGCGATGCGCATTAATTACATTTTCCAGCCGTAATTTTCTGATGCCTGGTATTTTTAATGTATATCCGGGATGGACGCGGTTAATCCAAATTTTAATCCGGATTCAAATAATTTCAACATTCCAGCTTGCACGTCATCGTGCAACTCCAAGCTACGCTGATTGACGTACTGTTCGATATATTGTTCTGCCATATGAAAAGGCAAAGGAGTTATTGCTGCCTGGTTCGCCTTTTCTATCATTATATTTCTATTGGCTAATGCGTATTCTATACTATTTTTATAAACTTCTTCCAATGTATTGATAAGCTCTTGGCCAAGATCGCGCTTTATCGCGTTAGCTCCAAGAGGCAAAGGTAGCTTGTATTTGTCTTGCCACAGTTGTCCTAGATCAGCGATTTTTCTTAAGCCTATGATTTCGCAGGTTAACTGAGGTTCGTGTATAAGAATTCCGGCAGCAGCTTTATTTTCCTTCACTGCATTCTCGATGTTATCAAAGCGGCAGAAAACGGGATTAAAGGGTCCAAATAGATCCATCGCGGCAAAAAAAGCTGAAGTGTGTTTTCCAGGCACAGCCACATTTTTGCCAGCAAGCTCGTTTGGTGTTTGAATTTCACTATCTTCATTTACCACAACTGCTGGGCCAAAATTATCTCCAATGCTAGCACCAACTGCCATCATTTTGTAGTTGTTAGCAATGTCTGGATAGGCTGCGATACTAATTGCCGTGATATCATAGGTTCCTTTAATAGCCTCATTATTTAAGTGCTCAATATCGGCGTTGATAAACTCAAGATTTAATCCCTTGCAATCGATCAGTCCAGCTTTCATGGCGTGTACCATAAAAGCATCGTCGGTATCAGGGCTATATGCGATGGTAATTTTTCTCATTATAAAAAGGCCTCATAAATATTGTGACTATAGAATTTTTTGTTTAAAACATTTAAGGTTTCTTGCCAGCCCGTGCTGGGTAGTAAGCAAAGAGCAAAACCGCCACCTCCAGCTCCTGTTGGCTTGGCTGCAGAACAGCCTGTTTTCTTAGTAAAATCAATAATTTCTCTAAGTTTTTGGGTAACGATACCGGCCTCATCTAGCATTGTCGCCGAAGTATTCATTGCGTGGGACAAAAGATCGAAGCTTCCATGTTGTAATGCTGTAACCGCATTTTGACCCAATTCATCGAATTTTTGAATTTTGGTCAGCCCTTTGGCCCCACTAAAATAAGGAGCTGCTAGCTCAACCATTTTTTTTGTCGAGGAGCGTTCACCAGAGTCTATGAGCACAAACCTCCAAGGAGAACTATCATCATATTCTTGTGGAGGTACGATGTCGATCGCTGTGGC
The DNA here is from genome assembly GCA_041391425.1 of Bdellovibrionota bacterium. Taxonomy (GTDB): domain Bacteria; phylum Bdellovibrionota_B; class Oligoflexia; order Oligoflexales; family JAWKNZ01; genus JAWKNZ01. The sequence continues at coordinate 279,352 of JAWKNZ010000004.1, read as the reverse complement.
ACCAGCTGTTTTACTAAATTGAATGACTTCTTCATGGGAAACCACCGCTACATCTAAGCCTGAGGGCTTGCCATGGAACTCTTCTTCCAGCATATTCCCGTAAGCAGATAGTTGGTTCTTATCGAGCCGTTTTTCAAACAATCCAGAAACGACCCTTAAAATTGCAATTGAAAGTGCTGCCGATGAGCCCAAGCCAGCTCCTAAGACTAACTGTGACGTGCCTTTGATCAGAATAGGTTTGGGAATGATATTCAAAAGTTTGCACGCTTTTTTGACCGCATTCGCCACCGCATAAGGTGCTTTCTTGTCATTGAGGATGATTTCATGTTTTTCAGATGCTTTATCAATCTTATTTTCGGGGCGTGTTGCCGTTAAATGCAATTTAAGGCTTCTTAATGGCATTGCGACTGCACGGGCTCCATAGACGACGGCGTGCTCTCCAATGATAATTGCTTTCGCGCATGCATGAGCTGAAAAGGAAGGGGGAGAATAAGGTGAATTCTTTTTTGCTTCCATTGCTGTTAAAATATTTGTGCTGTTTTCCATCAATTTCATAATGGATTAATTTATCTCCAATTTAGGGCCATTTCCGATTGAGTCAACTATAATATCAATGCCTTTAAAACTCTGGTTGAGGCAGTTAATGACTTTTTCTTGTTCTGTTTGTTCACAGATGATGTGAATATTTGGACCAGCGTCAATCGTGAACCACGCTTTCAGTGCTCCAATTTGTCTTTGTTTGCGAATCCAGCTTAGCAATTGAGGTGTTTCTTTGCACCAATATTCAGCTTTGGGTTCACTTGTCATCATTACGGCATGCATTTCAAGGGCTTCGTTTTCAATATGCCTGCCTAATATATTAATATCTCGTTTGTCAATGGCGTCGATTATACTGTCTATTCTTTCACTCAAGCCTGAAAGGCGTGGTGTGAACATTGGACTGCTCCATGCAGATTGATGTGCCTCTGTCGAAGATATAGACTTCTTGTCTTTTGCAAGCACTACAATGATATCGGCTAATTTCCATGGGGATTGTTTGCCGTATTCATTGGATAGAGGTGCAACAATTTGTGTGTCGGGTGATTCTCCTGTTTGCCAATAGACAAAGCCACCCCAGAGGCTCCTACAGGCGCTACCAGAACCTCTTCTGGCTAATTTAGCAAGAGTATCTTTGCTGAAGCCTCTGATCTCCATTTCATCTAGGCTGGCGCTTCGAGTCCAAGCGGCAATAGCGGCAATAGTAAGAGCAGCTAGACCGCTAGCGCTGCTTGCTATTCCACAGCTGGAAGGAAATGTATTTTCTGATGTAATTGTTAACGTTTCTTCAAATCCAAGAGCAGTACGCAAATAGTTTAGGTGCTTGGCCGCCTTGCTTTCATCGATGGATGGGTCTTCGAAGGTAAAATGATCGCTATGATCGCGATTGAGTCGTGCTGTGGTTCTAGTTTGCGCTTTGTTGAGCGTCATAGAAAGAGAATCGTTAGCCGCCCATTGCAGTGTACTATCGCGCTTACCCCAATATTTAACTAAAGCAATATTACTGGGAGCTGTCGCTATATAACTATCTATTGTTTCGTCGATCATTATTTCGTCTCTTAAGTTTCTACAGCAATGTTTATGCCATCGTGGCTAAATTGATATGGCATCGGCTTCCATCCGAGTTGCAACATTTTTTCATGGGCCAGTGTTATACTACTTTTCTTTCCAATTAGGAGAATAGCATCTTCACCTCCGGCTCCGGTTGTTTTAAAGGACCAAGTATGGTCGCAACCATTAACACTACGCAAAGTATCTGCAATTTTTCTGGGAAAATGGGGCGAATGATAAAATAGTTGGCGGTTTCTATAAATAGCCTGGTATAATCGCGATTGGTTTTCATAACTAGGGCGATTAAAACTCTCGATGAAATCAGAAATAAGTGTATTTGAGGAACTGACAATTTGTTCGGCTATTTTTTTAGTGTCGATCCAAGTGATCGTTTCTTTTACAGTCTTTGTCGTCGGGGCGCCACTTCCTCCTACATATACATGAACAAGTTCATTTAGACCTTCATAGCTCTGAGGGGTCGTAGGCTCTTCAGAGCAGTAGTAGGGTTCATAAGAAGCTGGGTTTAAAAAAGATAATTGCACTAACCCCCCAATAAGCTGAGTAGCGATATCATACCCTGAAGCTAGGGTTTGCCCTTTTCTCTGTAAAGTTAGCGCCTGATGTGCAACAGTCCAGTCCTTGGTGTTAGGCTTTCTATTATCTGGATAGGCTGTGCTCTTGGTTTTATCGCTTTTTTGATTTTTAGAAGAGGAAAGGGCCTTTATTCCAGCGATGACTCCGAGGCGAATAGCAGAAGATGTCCCCATTCCATAGCTTGTGTCTAACTCTGAGCGGACTTTAACCTCTCCTTGTTGAACCTGATAAAAATCTCTTGCAAACATAGTGGACTGTTTTAACGGGCAAAAGTCAAATGCAGTCTCTGTGTCAGCTGAGTTTAAATAAGCCTCTTCCCGCCAAAGGTCAGAGTCGATCCGCCAACACTGTGGTATATCCATTTGTGTGTCGCTTTTAGTCCGTGCTTCAATATGTATTTTTCCCGAAACCGTAGAACTTAAAGTTTTACCGCCGAATAGAACAGAGTATTCCCCTGCTAACATGATCTTTCCTGGGACCGATACTTTACAGAAGCTCATGTGCGTGTAGCTCCTTGTCTGAGCAAATCGAGGTTCTGTCTGTGTAGATGCATATGCCCTTTTTGGATGCCTTCTGAGGCCAAAGCCCGCAAGGCCGAAAGGTTTTGTGCTAAACCAACCGTACAAATTATCTCTGCAAGTGTATTAGAGTCTGGATTGCCTAAGATCTTTAATGCAGCACGGGCAGTGGGATGTAGTTTTGTGACTCCACCAACTGTGCCTACGGCCATAGGAAGAGTGATTTGACCACAGAGAAAATTACCTCCGTCACAGTGCCAACGTGCCATTGGCTGATAAGTTCCATCTTTAACACAGTATGCATGCGCACCTGCTTCCACAGCTCTCCAATCGTTACCTGTTGCTATAACGACAGGGTCGATTCCATTCATCACACCTTTGTTATTGGTAGTCGCACGGTAGATATCGTGTTTGGCAAATAAATAAGCCTTTTCTACACGAGAAATAACATCTACCCCTTGAAAATCAGGTGAATCGAATGCTGATGCCGGTATGCGGCATCTAGCTGTAGCTAACCTGCGGTCGCATAGATTAGTTAAGATTCTTAATCCGGTTTCGCAATTCGGAAACAGATCTAACATTAATACAGCGATTTTTTCACACATTGTGTTGACAATATTTGCTCCCATGGCATCGCGGGTGTCAACGTGTAAATAAACAATAAGGCTCTTAATTTCGTCGATATATTTCCAGCTTAGATCTTTAGCGCCACCCCCTCGCTCAGTCAATCGAACCTGCCCTTTGTTGGCAAAGCGGATAAGCTCTTCTTTGTGGGTGGCTAATATTTCAGAATGGTTTACGGTACTATTATTTAGAAATACCTGTATCTGTCCAGTCATTATTGGCTCGGTACTAGAGGTATTAAAACCACCGCCATACCTTGCGAGTTTTGCCCCATGACTAGCAGCAGCGAGCACACTGGTTTCTTCTACGGCCATAGGTATTAGATAATCTTTACCATTGATGAGAAAATTTGTAGCGATTCCAAGTGGCATACTATAGGTACCGACGGCATTTTCGATAAAGACATCGGTCAAACCACCAGTAAGAGATGAAAAATTAGTCATACTTGCAAATTCGACGTCGGTTAAGTCAGAAAACTGTGCCGTAATTTTCGCTCGCTCACTGATGGGTAATTGGTAAAACCCGGGAAGCCGAGAACTGCGTTGAGCAGAGTTGGTATTCAGCGATTGTGGGGATACATCTTTAGAGTTGTCATCATTATATTTCATGTTGAAATTTGGTTTCCATTTATTTCATATCAAGCTTATGCTTTATATTTACATTGGTTGCTTTTATCTGTGTGGCAAAATCTTCGGATAGCTCGCTCTTGTGGCGAATCCGCAGCTTCAGTTGAGAAAGATCCTGACATCCTGAACAAAGCATGGATATTTTTAGTTCGCGTGTGATGGCTGATAGTACTTCCGCTGGTGCTTCATCAGCCTGTAACGCTGCTTTAAATAGTGGGAGGCCAATTCCTACCATATCGGCCCCAAGCGCTACCGCCTTTGCCACTGTTAAGCCATCTCGTATGCCACCTGTTGCAATCAAAGTAGTATCCGAATCATTTTGTCTTATTTTGGTTAAGCTATGCGCTGTTGGTATACCCCAATTGCGAAAACAATCTCCAAGGGAACGGGTTGTGGGATCGTTAGAACGAAGTCCTTCTATGTAACCCCACGAAGTCCCGCCTTTACCACCAATGTCCATTACATTAATGCCACGCTCTTTTAAAAGATGAGCAGATTGCTCATCAAGTCCGCTCCCAACTTCTTTAATTATGAGAGGAACATGGATTTCTTCGGCTATCTTTGCAATACGGTCAAGAAAATATCTAAAATTTTTATTGCCTTCTTCTTGGATAAGTTCTTGCAAAACATTCACATGAATAGCCAAAGCGTTTGCCTCGATCATGTCCACCGCTTTTTGACAGATGGCCAGTTCATTTCCTTGGCGCAGCTGTGCAATACCTATATTGCCAATTAGAAAAAGATCTGGGGTATATTTCCTTATTGCAAAAATTTCGGCATACTGGTCGTCTTCTATAGCTATCCTTTGGGAGCCAACTCCCATTGGAATGTTATAATGGGCTGCCGCTAATGCAAGGCGTCTATTAATAGTAGCCCCTTGCTCAATTCCTCCAGTCATTCCTGTTATCAATATAGGGTACGAAAACTTTTGTCCCAAAAAAGTAGTTGATGTATTGATATCTTCCCAATTTAACTCTGGAAGCGAACAGGGGGTCAATACTAACTCTTCAAAGCCCGTGTACTTGTCAGCTGCTTCGACATCTTGAGTTTTACAAAGATCAATATGCTGCATTTTGCGTATGAATGTGAGAAAACTATTGAATTGGCCTCGGGAAAATGAGCCTTGTGGCTCTAAAATTAAAGAATCGTCATGACTGTCAGCTACTATGACTTCGATGTTCTTATCAATAAAGCTTTCTAAATGAATCTTTAACGTTGAATTTTTTTTAGTTATTATTTTTTTGAGAATAAGGTCATAGTTGTCGTCTTTATGGGCTGCTTTGTTTAATCGTGCAACAATCATTGCAGCATCGACCGCTGTGATTTCTACATCCAGGTGTTCGATCTGAGCGTTTATGGGTGGGTAAACGGATATTTTTGCCAGCTTACTTTGGGCCATGTACATACCTTATCATCGCTAAAAAACTCTACCCATCCTCGTACGTTATATTCGTAGCCACGACAGGCAAATTTACCGAACTTGTAGCAGTTTTTGTGAGATTTTTCTATGAGCAATTGTTTGGTGTGTTTATTATTTAGTCAAACTGTTTGGCTTAGCATTGCCATGCGTTTTTTAGTAATATTTATAATAAGCTTTCAGGGTGTGGTATAAAGTCTCAAGGCGCAACAAAAGGCTTCTGGAATTATGCACTTATTATGGGCTATGGGGATTTTTCTGAAGCAATGGCAATATTTGAGCATATTAGGTTGTATTTGATTTATTTCTAGGTGTTTGTTGATCAATTGTGTGCTTTGGGGGGAAGGCTGCATTTGAGATGTAAGTTTTATCTAACCTTTTAATAATAATATACTTTTATATTAGGTACGATATTTTTTAATCAATATTTGAAGGTTAATGCTGTGCTTAGAATGGAATCGGTTCGAAAGTCGTTTGATGGCCTTCCAGTTTTGGAAGATATTAATTTTACAATAGGAAAAGGCGAAAGGGTTTCTATTGTTGGACCTGGTGGTTGTGGGAAGTCGACAATACTGAAGATTTTGTTAGGTTTGATAAAGCCTGAAGAAGGAAAAGCTGAGCTATTTGGTGAAGACTTGCCGACGCTGTCAGCAAAAGAGATCTCTCAATTGTTAAAAAAAGTTGGTATGGCTTTTCAGCAAGGGGGGTTATTTGATTTCATGACGGTCAGGGATAATTTGTTATTTGCTATGGAGCATATGACCAATTTTTCAAAAGATGAGATGGAAAATAGAATTGTTCGCCTCTTAGATGCCGTCAAACTTGGTAGAACAGACAATATGTACCCGCACGAATTGTCGGGTGGCATGAAAAGGAGGATTGGCATAGCTAGAGCCTTATGCACAGATCCCAGTATTGCAATATTCGATGAACCAACCTCTGGTTTGGATCCGGTGACTTCGACCATTATAATGAATATGATTAAAGATTTAGGTAGTGAGGATCCTGAGGCTATACTTTTGATCGCTACAACGAATGTTGAAGTTGCAGTGAGATTTGCTGAGAGGATCATTGTGGTTCATGAAGGCTGCGTAGTTGCTGATGGTGCTTGGAAGAAAATACTTGTAGATGGTGATGACTGGGTCAGGCATTTTTTGGGGGTGCGATTTATTGGCCTTGATTTGGCTTATGCACAAGAGTTAAAACTTCCACAGGCGTTTATTGATAAACACTGGTGAGCTTTGTACAATGCAAAGAATAAGAATCGGAATTGTGTTCTTACTCTGAAGACACCTTACTTCCGAAGCGATGTACAATTCGTGCATGTCAGGCAGCTTTGTAAAAGAATTATAATTTGAGGTTTGGCTTCATTGTATTATTTTATGAAATTTATTTCGTTGTGTTTATCTTACACAAACCCACAAATAAAAAAAATTTTTGCTCATATGTTAGCTACACTGTCGTTTAAGATATTTAGGGTAAGGCGACGATTGATTTTATCAAACCTTGAAAAGGCTTTTTCTTCGGAGCTTTCATTGACAGAAAGAACTTCAATTGCATATCAATCAGTTTACCATTTTATGCTTACAGTTATTGAGTTTGTAGCAGCCCGGAGAGGTGATCTTGCAGCAAATGTTAGTTTTGAAGGGGAGCAATACTTAACCGAGGCTTTAGCGCAGGGTAGCGGTGTTTATATCTTATGCTGTCATATGGGTAATTGGGAAACCATGGGGGCTGCTATTAACAAAGCCTTTGCGCCTGCACATGTGGTGGTCAAAAAAGTTGGTTCTAATTCGATGAACCGTTTTGTTTGTGAGCAACGAGAGTTGAATGGTTTTAGAATTATTGATCGAAGTGGTAGTAGTAGCGCTAATAAATTAATTAAAGACACCTTAAAGCGTAAAGAAATTGTTGGTTTTGTTATGGATCAATCGCGTCCGAACGAAGAAAAAATTCCTTTTTTCGGACATCCTGCGAAAACGAATTCAGGATTATCTATTTTATGGCGTCGCAACCCTGTTCCTTTGGTGCCAGCTCATATAGAAAGAATAGCTGTGGACCATCATGTCGTCAAGTTTGGGCCTGCTATTGAACCTATTCGCAGCAAAGATATAAAACAGGATTTGAAGCAATTGACACAGCGCTTTAACCATGAGATAGAAAATATTATAAAACAAAAGCCAGAACAATATTTTTGGTTTCACAACCGTTGGAAGGTATGAGCTAAGACTGTGGAATAGTAGTTTGGTGTTTTCTCTAAAATACACAAGATGTCTTTTTTGCTCAGTCCCAATTGCGAAATACAAAGGTCGAGCTCACCCTCTAAATCGATAGCAAAAATACCAGGGTCGTCGGTGGAAATGCATACGTCTATTTTCTGTTGGATAAATCTTTTTAAAGGATGGTGGTCTGGATTATCAATCATACCAATACGAAAATTGGAGCTTGGACAGCTTTCGATTATGGCTCCTTTTAAAGATAAATCTTTCATGAGTGCATCTTGAAATTTTTTACACCGTTCTATCTCAATATGATTAAGAAAGTTACATGATAGGCTTTTACTCTGATTTTGTTGTTTAAGCTCGTTTAATTCTTTTTGTATTTGTTTACGGTCAAATTCAAAATCATGTTGTTTTAGGAAAACTTCTTTTTCTAATAACCAACTCAAGTGTGCAATGCGCTCTTTTATAGGCTCTTGAATTTGTATATCTGTACTTGTCTTTTGAGCTCTAATCTGAGGAGAAACACCTAAGGCAATCGCATGCCCTAGCCTGTGGGCTCCTGCATCGAATGCCTGCCAAACCCAGCGAGCAGCACTTTCAATTGATAGAGCCTGAAACGATTCACCGACGTGGTATAGAATTGCAAGAGGATGTTCAGGATTGGCTAAATTATCAGCTCGTACTTGGTTGAATAAGTCTTTTTTCTCAGAAGGGGGAAAGCCTTCTTCAAAATAAGAAAAATCAATCGCACATATATTTTTTCCTAACTCGGGGTTAGTGTTTATCCACTCTCTTAATAATTTATATTGATTTACAGCGGTTATATTGTCTCTTTGGAGAGAATAGGCGATTTTGGCTTCGAACTGATTTCCAGACTGTTGATTCATAAGAGCCACATCACGAGTTTGCATAGTGAAGTATTGGTCTAATTGCTTTTTATTAAACCATGCTGGCATTACTGTTCGATATTCGACATAGCGCAACCCTAAATCACGGTGTCTGTGCATCACAACCTTGAAGATATCATTTTTATCAGGGGTAATTTTAAAAAGTGCGATCATCAGATTAAAACAAGCTTGGAAACAGTTAAATGGTGCCTTTTGGTCGAATATAAAATCTTTTCTGAGTTTTTCAAAGCCAGCTGTAGAGTCTTGCCAGTACTGCTTAGAGTCAGGTCGCCTTCCCCAAGCCTTTTCGTATTCGTCTTCGTACCAAGATAGTTCGTTTGTTTTTTGTTGCCAGCAGTCTTTACCTAAACACCATACATCTTCAGCGCTTAGGCAGCCATAAAGATGGATATGAAGCTCCGAGAGGGTATCAATCATCGTACAAGTCTTTCCAAGACAGTTTTTGCATCTTCTTCAGTATAACTTATGTAAAAGGTTTCGGATTTTTCTACCAACCATTTTCCCGGTGGAAATCCCTTTTTTTTCTTTAAATGTTGTTTTCTGCATATTTGCACTTCACCTCCATAGTCTGAGCGCCTTTTCGAAAAGTGTAGTGCCAATATAGCAGCTTCTTTTTTTGTTTTTGGTGATAAAACCTGACTTTTAAGATTTTTGAAAGGAATGATGACATGGCTTCCTGTAACCCCTAGACTATGTAGCCAATAATCATTTGATTTTGCTTTCTTTGTTAGCTCATCATTATCAGTTGAACTCTTGCCTACTAATATAAGAGAGCCGTCATGGGAAATATAGGCTTTATATGGACGAGAACTTTGATTATTTTTTGTCGTTAATGCCGTCCGTTCACTTTTTCCACGCTTTTTAGATGACTCAAAATTTGCCAATTTGTAGCGGTTTAATATCGTTTCAATTTCTTCAACAGATAAATCGTGCTCTCGAAGTTTATGCAAATCTTCACACATATTATGTAAGTTCTTTTCGTTTAGTTCTAACTGCTTTTTACCTATTAAGGCTGCTTTTTGTATTTTTTTTAGTTTGACAAATGCATCATCTACGATTTTTCCTGCAGAAGTTTCGCTATCAAGAGTAATTACTATTTCTTTATCTTTGCCTGACATTGCTGGGCTTATCTTCAGTTCATACATACCTTCTTTAATTAAATAAGAATATTGCTGTAGCAGACGGCTTTTTAAATCTTGCTCGGAAATTTTATTATTATCAGGAATAGACGACTTTAATTTTTGAATAGATTTTTTTACTGTTTTAATTCTTCTTGCTAGCCGATTTTTTGCTTCACGTTGAAAGCTAAATCCTGGAGCTTTAATTTGAGGCGGAGTTGCCCGACCTTCTTTATCTTCCGCTTGCTTAGTTATATAGAACTCTAAGGTGCTACTTAGAATGCTTAAGAAATTATTACAATTTGCTTCCGGGAGCTCGCCGTTAAATTCTTGGCGCTTTGTATAAGCGCCACGGTTACTAATGCGAAATAAGACAGTCCGATTTGCATCGATAAAACTCAATTGTGGTGGGGAGGAATGTTCGATTCGTATGTAGAAAATCTGATCTCTTTTCAAAATAGCCCAATAATCACCTGAGAGTGTATCTTGTATAAGATCATATAAAATGGCACTGGGTAGGTATTTACGTAGCATATTTGCTGCCATACCTTGGTTTTTAATATTCTCAGGTTTTGTTTTTGCAAAGCTAAAGCCTTTGTTTATTTGGCTGCTGTCGCAAACTAGATAAAATTTTTTGTCAAGGCTTACTGTGCTAGGAGTGCTACAATGAACTTGCAAAACTAGCTTTTGATCTTCTGTATGCCAAGATTTTCCTGTTTTTATTGTTATATCTTTCATGGTATTTTTTCTGAATTTTCTAGTGCTGGCGTCTGCTCTGACTCATAGGTGTCTGTGGTCTCATCTTGAGAGAGTGGGGAGAGGTTGTCTAAATTTGATTGCCTACTCATTTGCATGGGCTCATCGATAAGTTTTGAGTCTTTATATATTGAATTTGTCTCCTCATTAAGGATTGGTAGGCTTTTTTCTTCAGTTGTGAGAGAGGATGTCGCGGTTTCTTGATTTTCTGTCTCGGACTCTATTTTAGTTTCTGTATTTACATAATCTTCGGCTTTATAACCTTTAATTGGTGATCCAAAATTACCCTGAGCCATGGCTTGGTGCAGTTCAGTTTTCGAAATATAGCCACTCATTAGCATGAGGTTTAATATTTGTCTAAATCTTTGGTGCCCAAATGATGTCAGTCGATGCCTACGGAGGCCAAATGACCATGAGTTTGGACTTGGAAGAACTAAGGCCAAATGTACACCTTGTTCAATGGATAGAAGCTGCGGTTTGATTTGAAAATAATGCCAAGCAGCTTTTTTAATCCCGTAGACACTATCACCAAATTCTACCAGGTTAATGTACCATTCTAAAATTTCGCTTTTGCTGAGAAATAATTCTAATAGAAGGGCTCCTATTCCTTCTCGGATCTTGCGAATATAACTTTTTTCTCTGCTTAGAAATGCCATTTTTACAACTTGTTGGGTGATAGTCGATCCGCCTCTGGCGATTCTTCCTTCTTCTATGTTTAGTTTTAGGCTGTTCCAGATTTCAACGATATCTATCCCAGGGTGTTGATAAAATCGACTGTCTTCAGAGGCAATGATGGCATTAAGCACGTGCTTAGAGATGTTTTTGAGTTTAACCCAGCCTTTAACATCAGGCCCTACAGTGGCGACTACTTTTCCTCGTGCTTTTTCCCAGCGAGTGACTTCTACGCTGCCCCACTTTAAAGCGGGAACAAAAGGGATAAACCATGCAAAAAAACAAGCAGCAAAAGAGTAAAGCATGTCTTTTGCCGTTGTTTGACAGCAGAAATTACGCTTGAGATGCGCCGATGTTTTGTTGCTGTTGTTCTATCGATGAGTCCAACCCAAGTGTTGCAAGTGAATATTCTGTCTCAATGTGATTATACGATATTTCTCGTAATTTTGAGAGTAAATTATCCGACAATTCAACGCCAGTCTCGCTTTGAGGAGAGATTAAGACATCCGTGTTTTTGTATCTTAATTTAATACGGTACGGTGTAGGACCATTTGCTTCATCTACAATTGACTTCAAATGAGCGACCTTACGTTCTAATACTTCTCTCTGATTTGCGTATATATCGGCTGGTATTTCGAATGTTATGGCTTTTACCCGTTCTTGCCTTACCTCTTCGAGGGGAGTGATACGATTTAAGGTAAAGCGAATCATAGTCTTGTCGAAGTTATAGTCTACGATCCCGTAAGCCATTACTATACTATCAATTGGAGGTCTGTTAGTTTGTTCAAGGGCCTTTTCAAACATAACACCTTCAATGCTTGCATCCAATTGCTCGAGTTTAAAAGAACCCATAAGAGTTCCTTTTTGGGTGCGGCGCTCATTGTAATTTGATAAGAGGGCAATTATACCTATTGCTGTTTTTCCATCTCTTCCTTTATTAGAATTTTGATCTGCAATTTTTGCAAAATCTGCAATTTTTGCACTTCCCAAAGATTTCAAATCTGTCTGATAAAAATCAAGTGGATGTCCAGACAAAAAGACACCGAGAAGTTTTCTTTCTTGATATAACCCTTCGAGGTCGAAAGCTTTACCTTTTATGAGAGCCTCTTTTTTTAGCTCATCCCATGGAGCACCTTTGTCTGTTGTGCTTTCTTCTTCGTTTTCTACCAAGTCAAATAAGGTCCTTTGCCCTTGATGCTTGGATTCAAAATGTTTACTGCTAAATGTTACAATATCTTTTACTAGAGCAAAGATTTGCTTGCGGCTATAACCGAATTTGTCTAAAGCACCGACTTGGATAAGTAGTTCTAGGGTTTTCTTACCAACTTTACCTAAATCTACTCTCAGTGCGAGGTCCGTTAACCCTTTATAAGGTCCGTTTTTTTCGCGTTCTTCAATGATAGGGGTCAGGACACTCTCCCCAATGCCTTTAATAGCAGCTAAGCCAAATTCTATTTGCTTGGGTTTATCTGTAGTGAATTCAAGGTTATTGCGATTTATATCAGGAGCGAGGATCGAAAAACCCATATTGTGGCAATCTTCGATATAACGAACGATTTTTGAAGTATTATCCAAATCACAAGTCATAATTGCAGCCATATAAGCTTCTGGATAAAAGGTCTTTAAAAAAGCTGTTTGATAAGACACGAGTCCATATGCGGCAGAGTGGCTTTTGTTAAATCCGTATTTGGCGAACTCAGCCATCAAGTCAAAAATTTCTGCTGCTAATGCGGCTTCTATATTGTTTTCTTGCGCGCCTGTTAAAAATCGATTTTTTTGTCGCTCCATTTCATCGGCATCTTTTTTTCCCATGGCTCTGCGCAAAATATCAGCTTCACCTAATGTATAGTTTGCTAATACAGCTGCAATTTTTTGCACTTGTTCTTGATAGAGGATCATTCCATAGGTTTCTTTTAGAATGGGCTCTAAATCGGGATGTGGATAAGTAATTTCTTGGCGGCCGTGTTTTCTTTCGACAAAGTCATCTACCATTCCTGAACCAAGCGGTCCTGGACGGAAAAGTGCAACCAAAGCGATGATGTCTTCAAAACAGCTGGGTTTTAGCTTTTTAACCAATGCAGTCATACCAGAGCTTTCAAGTTGGAATATGCCACATGTTGCCCCACTTGAAATGAACTGAAAAACTTTTTCTTCGTCCATAGCTATATTTGCTATGTCAAAATCCTTATGACCAAGTAAATGTACGATCTCCACTGCTTTATGGATAACGGTTAAGGTTTTTAAGCCTAAAAAGTCAAATTTTACTAAACCAACCTTCTCAGCTTTTTTCATTTCATACTGGGTGACGAAGTTCTCGCCATCTGTGGTGAAAACGGGAACATAATCAGTCATTGGACCATCAGATATTACCACCCCCGCAGCATGGACTGACGTGTGACTTGTCAGACCTTCTATTTGGAATGCATAATCAACCACTTCTTTTAAACTGCTGTCTTTTTCCATCTCATCACGTAGCTTAGGCTCTTGTTCGAGCGCATCACTTAGAGATATATTTAAAACGTCGGGAAATAGCTTCGTAAATCTATCAATCCTATTATAGCCAAGGTTTAAGGCTCTTCCGACGCTTTTGATGGCACCTTTTGCCATTAATTTTCCGAAAGTTACAATTTGAGCCACATTTTCAGAGCCATACTTCTCGGTCACATAATGGATGACTTCTTCTCTTCTCCACTGGCAGAAATCTACGTCAAAGTCAGGCATAGAAATACGATCTGGATTCAAAAATCTTTCAAAAATAAGATTATATGGTAGTGGGTCTAAATCTGTAATTTTAAGAGCATAAGCAACCAGGGATCCAGCTCCGGAACCACGTCCAGGACCAACAGGAATATCATGTTTTTTTGCCCAATTGATAAAGTCCTGTACAATTAAAAAATATCCAGGAAATCCCATGCCCGTAATTACTTTTAGTTCGAACTCAAGCCTATTATGATATTCTTTAATTTTTTCTTCGTTGAGGCTTTCTCCATATAGTGGTGCTAATGCTTTTAGCCTTTCTTCAAGCCCTTCTTTAGATAGTCGTATTAACGATTCATCTGCCGTTTCTCCCAAGCCAAGATCAAACTTTGGTAGATAAAAGCGATTCATTTCTATGTCGATAAAAGAACATTTTTTTGCAATTTCTATGCTATTATGCAGCGCTTCCGGCCATTGGCTGAAGAGGGTTTGCATCTCCTCGTTATCTGTAAAGTGAAATCTGACGTCTCTATTACGGTTGCGTATATCTGTCCTCGTCAGACTATTTTTTATTGCAGTTAATAAACCATGAGTTTCACTTTGATCTTTCTTAATATAATGCACATCAGCGGTAGCCACTATCGGTAAGCCATAGTGTTTGGAGACGGTTACCAAGTCATCGATGAGTTGCTTTTGCCCAGGGAGGCCATTATCAGATAACTCAATATAAAAATCTGCTCCAAAACGACGCTTCATATTTTCTATGTAGTCATGCAAGGCTATGTTAGCAATGCCTAAGGTCCCTTCAGCATCTAAGTTGAACTCAAGTTGATCCATGGGATGTTGGTGTCTAAGGGCGCGTACAAGGTATGCGAGTTCCCCCGTTGGCATGCAGACAGACAGACGAGATCGTCTCCACAATATTGGTCAATTACACTGTCAGGGCAAATCGGTATGTCATGGAGGTTTTCTATATAGCCAGAAGAAACAATCTTTAAAAGCTTTTTATAGCCAGCTGTGTTCTTTGCTAACAAAACTAAATGAAATGCTCCAGCATCTGGCAATTTGTTTCCTGCAGATTCTGAATAAAATGCAGTGGCTTCACCGCCACTATGAAAAATTTCACAACCGAGGATTGGAATGACATCAGCAGCTTTTGCTGCCATATAAAAATCAATGGCACCAAACATATTGCCATGATCTGTTAAGGCAATATGACTGTGCCCTCTTACTTTAGCTTCATTTACTAGATCTTTTACCCGGATCATGCCGTCCACTAGTGAATACTCACTATGAGTGTGTAAATGGATAAAGTTAGAATTTGAGTTCTGCACGTTTATTCCCATTCTATAGTTGCTGGTGGCTTGCTGGTGACATCGTAGAGAACGCGATTGATCCCATTTACTTTTCTGACAATTGAGTCGGAAATTCGAGTTAAGAAGTCTAAGGGTAACTCTGAGACATTTGCCGTCATAGCATCTGTGGCTGCTACTGCCCGTAAGCAGCAGGTCCATTGGTAAGTTCTATTGTCTCCCATAACACCAACTGATTTTACTGGTAGTAGAATTGTAGCAGCTTGCCATACTTTATCGTAAAGGCCGGAGTCATGGAGCCCTTGAATAAAAATATGGTCAGCTTCTTGTAGGATTGCTACTTTTTCTGCCGTTACCTCACCTGGAATGCGAATTCCTAAGCCTGGTCCAGGGAAAGGATGGCGATGGATCATTTCAGAAGGTAAACCAAGCTCTTCTCCAATTTTTCTCACTTCATCTTTGAATAGGTAACGAAATGGCTCAATTAACTGTAATTCTAGTTTGTCTGGAAGTCCACCGACATTATGATGGCTCTTAATAACCTTTGCTCCTGATCCATGGCTGGCCGATTCAATCACATCGGGGTAAAGGGTACCTTGGCCTAAATGAGTAAAATTACTGTGGCTCCTTGCAAACTCTTCGAAGGTTTCTATAAATATACGGCCGATTGTTTTTCTTTTTTCTTCAGGGTCAAATTTACCTTTAAGTTCTCCTAAAAATGCTTCGGCTTTGTGAAGTACTTCTAGATTAAGTCCGAGGCCTCGAAGGCTTGTAGAGACGAGTTCGACTTCATTTTTTCTAAGCAGTCCATTATCGACAAAAACTGCTGTTACTCTATCGTGTCCTAATGCCTTGCTCAGAAGTACGGAAGCAACTGAAGAATCAACGCCTCCAGAGCAAGCAATTAAGACTCTACCATCACCAACAGCATTGCTAATGGAATTGCTCAAGGAATCTATAATTGAATCGATTTGCCAATTACGTGGCGCGTGGCATATTTCTATTGCAAATTGTTCTAAAAGTTGTGGCCCGCAATCGCTGTGATGGACTTCTGGGTGGAATTGTAGGCCGAGAAGAGGTCTGCTTTTATGTGCTATAGCAGCTAGGACTCCATCGACGGTGCGTCCAACTGTTTCAAATTCCTCAGGAATGGATTCAACATCGTCTCCATGACTCATCCATACTCTGCTTTTACTTGGCAGCCCATAGAAGACTCTTGCTGAGTCAGATTTCATTTCTGCGGATAGGATAAATTCGGCATTTCCATATTCTCTGCTATTGTTTGTGCGAAGTTTACCACCGAATGCGCTTACTAATAGTTGTAATCCATAGCAAATTCCAAGTACTGGAGCCCCTGATTCAAGTACCCAAGAAGGTAGTTTTCTAGATTCATGTTCAAGAACAGAATCAGGTCCACCTGATAATATAAGGCCGTGGAACTTAAAGTTTTCAGGCTGATTAGGTGTACAACCATCGATAACTTCAGTATATATTCCTAGTTCTCTTAATCTCCTGGTGATTAACAGTGTATACTGAGAACCATAATCTAAGACTAAAAGTCCCTCATTTTTAGGATGTTCCATTAAGGTGTTCAATATGCATCTCCTGCAGGCATTAATTTAAAAATCTTTTAACTGTCAAGCTTTTGAAACATTCTGAGTTGTTAATCCAGCTTGTAGTTAGGGGCTTCCCTCGTTATATAAACATCATGGGCATGGCTTTCCTTTAATCCTGCTGGACTAATTCTTAGAAACTCTGCTCTTTCCTGTAAAGCAGTTATAGTTTGTGCGCCTATATAACCCATTGCAGAGCGAATGCCGCCAATCATCTGATATAAGGTATTCGCTAAACTTCCTTTATAGGCAACCCTTCCCTCTATACCTTCAGGAACTAGTTTTTGTGATTCTTCTACTTCAGCTTGAAAGTAGCGATCTTTACTACCTTTAGTCATAGCTCCTAAGCTTCCCATACCGCGATAAGATTTGTAGCTTTTACCTTGGTATATGATGAGTTCTCCAGGGGCTTCTTCAGTACCAGCAAATAAGCTTCCAATCATGACAGATGAAGCGCCGGCAGCGAGTGCCTTCACTATATCACCTGAAAACTTAATGCCACCATCTGCAATAATTGGGATGTTGTGTTTTCTCGCCACTTCGTAGCAATCCATAACTGCAGTTAACTGTGGAACGCCAATCCCTGCAATAATCCTTGTAGTGCAAATGCTTCCTGGACCAATTCCTACTTTGACACAATTAACACCTGCTTCTATTAAAGCTTGGGTTGCTGCACCAGTGGCGACATTTCCAGCAATGAGTTCGAAATCATATTTTGAAAATTGTGCTCTTACGTTTTTTACTGCTTCAATGACTCCTTGGCTATGACCGTGTGCAGTATCTATCACCATTACATCAACACCAGCATCTAATAAAAGTTCTGTACGTGTTAAATAGTCCCCACCTGCACCTATAGCAGCCCCCACTAGCAATCTTCCTGCCGAATCTTTTGAAGCATTGGGGTATAATTTTGATTTTTCAATGTCCTTGATTGTAAACATTCCCCTAAGGCTTCTTCCATCAGCATCCAGTACGGGGAGTTTTTCAATCCTGTGTTGATGAAGGATTCGTACTGCTTCTTCTGATGATGTTCCTAGTCTTGCTGTGACGACATTCTTTGTCATCACGTCTTTCACTAGCTTTTTATGATTGCTTTCAAAACGGATATCTCGACCTGTGACAATTCCTACTAGAGCATCTCGATCGACAACTGGCAGCCCCGAGATGTTCTCCTTTTCCATGATTTCTATGACATCACCAACAGTTCTCTCAGGTGCTATTGCTATTGGATCGGGGATCATTCCAGATTCTGACCTTTTAACCTTTCTGACAGAAGCAGCATGTGCTTCCGGGGGCATATTTTTATGGATAACTCCGAGCCCACCAGCTTGTGCCATTGCGATAGCTGTCTCTGCTTCAGTGACAGTGTCCATAGCAGCTGATAATATAGGTGTTTTTAGAGTGATATTTTGTGAGAAACGGCTCGATAAGTTTACTTCATGAGGCAAGACTGTCGAATGTTGTGGTATAAGTAGAACATCATCAAAGGTTAGCCCTTCTCTGATTTTATGCTGAGAAGAGTAGTTGCTATTGCCTATCGTTAATTGAGTCATTGTTTCTCCAGATAGATTAATGGCATTTCTATAGTATTGAGAAAATGTAATCTAGCCGAAAAGATTCGATTAGCCAATAGCTATGCTCAAACAAAACCGGTTTACAGGATAGGCCTTTGGGGTTCAATTCTGGCGTATCATTACCATTATGCCTTTATATTTTGCAGGATTAATTTTAATGCAGAGTAGGAAAGAAAAACCCTGCAGACTAAGAAGGTTGAGGACCATTGTACTTATCACAGGGCATGTTCGGCAAAGCTTACTGTTTTCATGTGTATTTGAGCTATTGCTTTAATTTGTACAGCGTATTTTTTCATCAGGACGGCGGCGGCTATGGAAAAAATCAGCTTTCTTGGCTGGGGCTTCTTTGCGTAGCTTCTTTTGTTCTTCCAAAGGTAATTTCACGAACTCCATACATTCAGGAGAGCAGCAGCCTTCCATTTTGTTTTCACATTCCTCGCATTGGATGAATAAGATATGGCATGCCTGCCATGAGCAATTACGGTGGGTGTCTGCTGGTTTTCCGCACTGATGGCATTTTGCTATGATCTCTGAGGAAATTCTCTCTCCCATCCTGCGATCAAAAACAAAGTTTTTGCCGATAAATTTATTCTCCAGGTTTTGTTCTTTGACTTGACGCGCATAGTCAATAATGCCGCCATGTAGTTGATTTACATCTTGAAAACCTTGATGTTTTAACCAGGCACTGGCTTTTTCACAACGAATTCCCCCAGTGCAATAAAGAAGGACTTTATTTTTTTCTTTGCCAGCTAGCATTTCCTTGATAACTGGCAACTCTTCTCGAAAGCTATCGACATCAGGTAGCAATGCGCCTTGAAAGTGACCAATCTCACTTTCATAATGATTACGGACGTCTACCACGATAGTGCCCTCGTGATTCATAGCTTCCATTGAATTCTTCTGCGCTTAAGTGTGTTCCCACATCACTAGGATCATATTCATTGTCACACATACCATCTGCTAATATTTTCTTTTTGATACAGACGATTAACTTGATGAAAGAAAGGGATTCGTCTATAGCTTCTTTAAGTGGTATCCCGGGGTAGCGGTTATTTAGTTTGCTGACAAATGTCTCATAGTTAGGATCTGGAATGCTGATTTGAGCATTGATGCCTTCAGATGCTAAGTAGGTTCTGCCCTAAAAACTCCAATGATCTCCATTCTTTGTAAAGATCATCACGATACTCTTGCAAATTTTCATGTTCACAATAACGATAAAAGGACACGGTCTTTCTAGAAAAAAAGGCTCTTTCTTCACTCTTTCTTCTAAAATTTCGCGATCTTCCTTGTTGAATGAAAAATCCAATGGCCTCTTTCTTTCTCATCCAACCCATCGTCTTGGAAGGCAGCCTTGCAGTTAACTTTTTTGACATCTGTTCTATCTTCTAACCACTCTATCTCACTTGTATCTGCTTTAATATCCATTGCTTACCCTCATTGCATGTTGAGTTTAACTAGTTATGAGGCATCGTATATCATGTCTATTGCTGGAGATAAAGCTTGATAAAACTTTCAGGGATATAGGTCAAGATTTGTGCAGCAGAAAAATGTGTGATTATCAATGAACGAGTTTATCGTTGGAGATACTAGTATTAGATTTACTGATTTTCATGCGAGAGTTCTTTAAGTCATGCCATTGACGAAAACCTTCAACTTAGCAAGATATGGTCCTTTAATAAACCATAGATCTCCAGTTACAGTTACCGCCGCAATGGCGATTTCTGGATTATCGAGGGGCATAATACCTGTAAACCAATTTGTGAGCCCTTTTGGTGCATTGCCATTTAAAGTTCCCGTTTTTCCTCCGACTAATGATTTCAATTTGCGGTAGCGGCGCTTACGAAAGACAGAGGATGCAGTCCCGCCGTTAGTCGTTTTCTTCATATTGATATCTCTTAGCTTAACTCCTGTCTCTTTGGCGAATAGTCGATGTTCATAGTAGTTGATTGGAGCAGGGGTGTCGGTAAACAATGTCAATTTCTTTGGCACGCCGTCATTAGCGATTGCAACCGTGAACCAGGCAGCGTGCATTGCGCTTAATCCTACTAATCCAAAACCAGCTGCAAAACGACCAACTGTATGTATGCTAGATTCAGCTGCTTTTGGAGCTATTATTGGGCTTGCTTTGAGTTTAAAGTCTGTCGGAATGATATGCCCCCACCCAAATCGAGACGCATATTCTTCGATAGAACCAAGGCCGACTTCATTAACTGCCATCTTTGCAAAAAAACCATTGCAAGAGCGCCCGTACGCCAATCTAAGGGTCATACGGTAGTGCCGGCTTGGAGGAATATCTTTTAACCAAATCCCCCGAGAATGTACGCTAGCGCATCCGCCTCTTAGTCCGATTTGCTTATCTTCGTCAAAGGAAAGGATGTCTAAGGCAGAGGCAGCTGTTACGTTTTTAAAAATTGATGCGGCTGGAAAGCCTGTATATAACGCTGTATGCCCCTGTTGTCCCCAAGTGGTGGTATCTTCTCCTTGAGCCATCGCTAGAATTCGTCCCGTCTTGATGTCGACAGCAACACTATAGTTGCTTTAGGGTTTCCGTGCTGTTGTATAAAATCTGTGAGACTAGCTTGATAATCTGGGTCGATAGTGAGTCGTCTATTATTTAAATAAATATAACCATCGTCACTTGCCGGAGGAAGTCTGTTTGGTATTTGTGGTAGAGCATCAGTATTTTGCTCTTCTAAGAGTGATGCTGTCTTTTTCTCAACTCCGTCTAGCACTTCATTTTGAGGCGTATTGCTTGGCTTCTTAGTAGACTCAATACCATCGCTATTTGGTTGATCAGTTTCTTCGTTATTCGAACTTGAGCTGAAGCTTGCAGCTAAGCAAATTCCGGCGATACAAAGCGAAAATATATAATAACGCAAATAACGTTTTCTTTTGCGGGTAATATACAAATATGTTCTCCGTAGGCTTTATAGCCGAGAAAACTCCAGATTTTCGAAACCCAAGCCTTAATTGAATGTAATTATCTTCAAGTCTACATGAAGTAGAGTGGCATTAAAATCCCGATTTTAATTTTTCTCGAAGCAAGTTATGCTTATTAAACTACAGAACCTCAAGGCAATGGATAAGTAAGGGATTAATATTTCATGATATTTTTTTACTTTCTCAAAGAAGTTATCCCTCAATTTATCTCAACATTAATCGTATTTTGCTCAATAATAATTATTTCGCAATTGGTAAGGCTTTCCGAGGTGTTGATTGCTTTTGGTTTGACGGCAGAAAATATTCTCTTGCCATTTCTGTATATAATTATGCCATTTATGACTATTATTATACCAATTTCGTTTCTATTTGCGGTAATGGTAGCTTTCTCCCGTATTAGTGCTGATGGAGAGTTTTTTGCGTTATTGTCTGCTGGCTATAGTTTGCGTAGAGCAGCTATGCCTATTCTAGTAATGGGGGGTGTCTTATATCTGATTGGTGGAACGTCAGCTATGTATCTTGAAGCATGGGGAAGGCGCGAATTTGTTCAATTCCGTTATCGTAAGACTCAAACTGAATTAGACAATATGATCAAATTTAAGATGCAGGAAGGTGTCTTTTTAGATGACTTTATAGGTTATGTCATCTACGCCGAGCATATTTCCAGAGACCGTTCTAAATTTACTAATGTGATGCTATCGCCAAAGGAAGGCAAATCGTCTTCGGATACTATTATGATTGCTCCCAAAGCCCAAATTACAGGATCGGTAGAAAGTGGTGATTTAAGAATGGTTTTTTAATGGTTATGCATTTACAGTGAAGAGCAATCGGAGGATTCTAGTGTTATCAAATACCGCCGTGCCGAGATTGATTTGCTACGAGTTTTTCAACAACAGATCTTTGGAGAGGATTTTGCTGAAGATGATTATCGTAGTTATCCGCCTCGAAAGTTGATTCGCTATGTTTCATCTCTTAAAAGTGAGCTGGATGAGGTTGGTGATGAGGTGAGTAGGGTAGAGCAGCAAAAGGTAGGTCAATCGAAAAATAAATTAGATGAAGCTCGCGAAACCTACTGGAAAGCGACATATCTCCTGTTTTTTCAAGGTTGAGCAATCCTTTTCTGCTATTGCATTTGGTTTATTTGGAATGATTTTGGGGGTACAGGACCTAGAAAGGTAAAAGCACAGCTTATATCGGAACTATTCTAACTGTTATATGCTCTTACGTTATAATAATGGGGTTTAAATGGTTGGCGGAGCATGGGCACATCTCAGCAGCATTAGGAGCTTGGCTGCCTCATGTATTATTGCTTTCTTTAGCCTTATATTTGTTGCATCAACGGAATCGCTTACCTCCATCAGAAAGTCCAATTTCACCTCGAAATATTTTTAGTATAAAGAGCAGGAAGTAGCTATCGAGGGTTTTAAAAAATTACCCCCTTCGTGTTCATTTTAGATGAAGGGGTCGATTTTAGTTGCAGCTTAGTTAAAAATTTTCGAGAAATCTAAGAGTCATTTCCCTTGTCTCATCTAATATTCTAGGAATCTGATCTGAGTTTGGGGCTTTTGAACGGGTAAGCTCTACAGCCGTAGCAATGGTATTATTTTTCCAGTAGTAATAATCAGCACTCGAACCTTTAGCAATATAAATGACTTGAGATATCTGCCCAGCTGTATACGCATTTATTTCTGACATCTGGTTTGCTAGATTTGCAAAAATCAGTTGATCAGCAGAATCTGGAGCTTGCCGAGAATAAGCCCAGGGGTACATAACGAGCTCACCAAATGCGTGGAAGTCAATAGATCCAACGATGTTTCTTGAATGAAAAAACTTTATGAGGTTATCAATACATGGAACTGAGACCCTTTGCTCTTTTTCTGGCCAAGGATAATCTCGGTTTGGATCCCTTCCTGCTGCATAACGCTCTCTTTTTGTAAATCCATCTGGGTTTACAACTGGTATAAAAAATATTTCATTATTGTCAATGATATTTGTGATTCTTTCGTTTGTGCCATAGCCCGCAACTAACTCTTCTACAAATCGAAGGGTAGTTTCGGTAGTGATGATTTCATCTCCATGAGTGGCGGCAGTTATCATTAGCTCAGGTTCTTCTTCGTCATTTTGTGCATTATCAGAAAGCTTAAGAACCCATTGTGGACGACCTTCGTCGCTTATGCCTATTTGACTTAAGTGTACGAATTGGGGGTGCTGTGCGGCCAAGGTTTGAAGGGCCGCTTGGACTTGTGCAAAGGTGCGGTAGCCAGATAAATAATTTGGATCTTTTTTGATAGCTAGATTTAATTCTCTTGAAATATCCTGGCTCTTTTTAACACTGCGCGAGGTGCTAGTTTTTTAAACTGTTGCTCTTTAGCATGTGGCACGTAAATTTCAAAATTATTTCCAGTTTTTGAAACAATCTCAAAGTCTTTAGCGATTGCATCAAGCTGGTTCTTATCTTTAGATGTGAGTAGCCAGCTTGATAATACCTCTTTTTGTGGATTTAGTGAATTTGCATGCGACTGTGTTGGAAGCAGAAAGAATGCCGATGCTGCTATGAATACCAATAAGGTACGAAAAAGAACTTTCATAAGTGCTCCTAAAGGCTACAGGTGTTGTGTTTTGCGTTTATTGAAAATATTGGCAGGATCATAATCTTTATCGGGATTATTGGCAAGGTTTTGCTTTCTTGAGATTTTTTGTTACATAAATGTATTTGTTTGATAATTTTTAGGAATACTTTTATTAGCAATGAATTAATCAAGGCGTGTTGACGTTTCATTTTCGTAGCGAGAGACAAATACTTGAAAGTCGCAGCTAGGAAGGGTTTCAAAAATTACCGGAGGTGTACTATATGTACATTGAGGATAATTTTTGAAACCCTGACAACGTTGTGACTCAAGGGTTTGGCTCGTGGTAGGAAATGAAACGTCAACACGCCCTAATCAGATCGATAGAAGTTGGACTTGGTTCCCGGATCCGAATTTCTAGCCGGTTGCGTCGTTGCTTCGTCGTCAGGAAATCCTCATGTACCAACATGTACACTGCGGTTTCCCACCTCCTCGCGCCTAGCACCTGAGCGAACTTCGAATCCGTTGAAAATACTACAGTTTTTCAAAAAATTTCAGATCCCGGTTGATTAAACTATGCTCCATATGCTCCAGAAGTACCAACATTTCTCTAATGCTATAATTAGGATATACCTATCAATAATTTTGTTATCGTATATATAACCTAACTTAAATGCTATTATCCCTTTAGAACGTGGTCGTCTCGATGTGCAGCTAGATTCTGAGTAACATGGCTAGTTCTATCATTTCAGATACTAGACGTGTGATTGAAGTTAGATCTTTTGCGCGATGCTGCACGAATTTAAGAGGCCTGATGCCATTAAAGTTATTGGAATATCATGGGAGAAATTGTGAGTTATTCTAGCCAGACCAGCCAACAAAGTATCACTAATTCTTTATCAATAAGAGCTGCCAGTTATCGTGAGATGCCGAAAATAGCTTCGTTTATCCGTTCGTCTTCAGATTGGTATGAAAATTTTGTTAGTGAGAAGGATATGGATGAGCATAATGTAGGTAGTGAGTGGATAGAAAAGAATTACCGGCGTAGATCATTTTATCTTGGAAATAATGGCAAAGAAGATGTTGGAACGATTTCCTTTCAGAGGATAGGAAATTTTGCTTATTTGGGTTATATTTACCTAAATGTTGATCATGTGGGTAAGGGCTATGGTCATGAGCTTATGGAGTTTGCTAAGGCAGAGGCTAAGCGACAGGGGCTAAAAGGTTTGGTTTTGATAGCGCATCCGGAAGCTAAATGGGCAGTGAAAGCATACCTGAAATTTGGTTTTAAGGTTATTGCTCGCTCGAAGGATGAAGTGTTAAAATGGCAGGATGGGGCGTTAGTTCCATACTATGAGGAAGGCTTCCATTTGTATCAACTCATGATTTAATTCTAATTTCTTCAATATGGTTGTATCTATGAGCAAGCTGCGTATCCCAATTTTTTTTCATAAGGAGCAGCTTGCGCATAAGCCATTATTTGAATGGGCTTTTGGTAATAAAATACCTCATCCTGAAACTACGCATCGAGCAGAGAATATTTTAAGTGCCGTAAAAGCCGATCCTTCTCGATTTGATATTAAAGAACCAACTAAGTTTCCATTACAGGCAATTGGGGCAGTGCATAATAAGCATATGGTAGAAGTATTTCGTGCAGCGCAATCTCTTCCGTTAGATCAAACTTTTTATCCCAGTGTTTTTCCTTATCATAGAGATCGTTCGAATTTGGATCCAAAAAATATTCATCATGCAGGCGCTTTTTGTTTCGATTCTGGGACTCCTTTAAACGCGACGACATATGGGGCAGCCGCTTGGAGTGCTGCATGTGCTATGGAAGCAGGTAAAGAAGTTGCTAGTGGCCGTTCTCAAGTTTCTTATGCTCTTTGCCGTCCTCCTGGGCATCATGCGTCTAAAGATTTATTCGGAGGTTATTGTTATTTTAATAATGCTGCTATTGTCGCCTACCAATTGAGAAAGTCTGCTAAGAAAATTGCAATCTTAGATATAGATTTTCACCATGGCAATGGCACGCAAGTGCTTTTTTATGACGATCCTCTGGTGCTCGTAATCAATTTGCATGGAAATCCAGAGCGTTTCTATCCTTATTTTACTGGTTATTCTTCAGAAAAAGGAGCTGGTGCAGGTAAAGGGTTTAATATTAATTTGCCGTTGCCAGATGGATGTGATGGTAAACATTACTGCCAAGTTGTTGAGTCTGATGTTATTCCAAAACTTAAGAAATATAATCCAGATGCGTTAGTGATTTCAGCAGGGTTTGATACTTATGTAGGAGATCCTATAGGGTCTTTTTCATTGGTGACAGAAGATTACCATCGCATTGGTTCTATGATTTGTAAGCTTGGATATCCCACAATTATTGTACAAGAGGGAGGGTATGAAGCAACAAGTTTAGGTAAAAATGTTGCTACTTTTTTGGAAGCTTTTTCTGGCTAATAAAAGCAAAACTTAGCATACTGCATTACGCCTAAAAAAACATCCTTCACTGTATCAATAGATTTAAGGTTGTTTTATATTGTCTTCTAGAAGCACATCTTTTACTCCACCAACTTTAATTTGTAAATCTGGATCTTTCATCACATCTGGTTTTTCTGACATATTTAGCAATTGAGTAAGCTTTTTAATCGAAATCATTTTTTCGAGACCTTTCGCCCAAATTGCATAGAGCTGCATCTTTATAGGTTGCTCTAATGAAAATGCTTTCAAAGATTTGCCCCATGATGCGGTTTTTATGGTTTCTTTTGGGAACACAGCAACACAACGGCCCCTTTGCGCCAGGCCAATGATGAACTGATGGTGATCGCTTTCAATAATTTCATTAGGGTAAATGCTCTGTAACCTAAAAGCATCTGCAACAGCTTCGTTTAAAACGTTATCCCACGTACTTCTAGCAATCGGGATACTGCGTATGATGTCTTCTCTATGCTTGAATTTTTTATAAATACGAGGCGAGCAGCAAAAAACAAGTTCTGAAGAGGCAACCTCACAAAAATTTAGGCGCTGGGAGCGAGGTTGCTCAAAAGAGATTCCCCAATCAAAGTGCCCTTGTATTAGCTTTTCAATTAAGGACTCAAATAGTACTTCTCTGACTGTACTTACTGTTCCGTAGGGCGCAAATAAATCCCAGTATTGGTTGATAAATTCTATTCCTATCGAAGCAGCTAATGTTTCCTGAATTCCTACGCGGACGTTATAGCCCCCTATAGAATCTGGAGAAATAGTGTCAAGAAATTTCCCCCCAGCTTCAAACATTTCTTTAGCACATTTAAACAGTGCAGTGCCTTCGTTGGTTAATTCTAACCTTCTGGGGTAACGATGAAAAAGGGTAACTCCAATTAGATCTTCTAGACGTTTTATTTGCTCACTAACGGTTGGGCTGGCTACTTTCAATAATTGCGCGGCTTCTTTCATAGAAAGTTTGCGAGCAACTTCGTAAAAGCAATAGACCTGATTCCAATTTACGTCCTTGAGTGTTTTCATTGATGGAATTATTGCTCTCGTTATGATTTTGTTTGCTTTTTAAGGAAGTCTAAAAAGCTGCGCCATGATTTTTGGTCGGCGTCTTTATGGTAACGTTCGCCTCCAAACACAGTAAATGCATGCTGGGCTCCCCCATAACTGATCATTTCATGCGGAATTTTGTATTGTTCTAGTTCGTCTGCAAGCTTAGCGAAATCACTCATCTTAATAGCTTTGTCGGCACTACCGTGCATGATCAGAAGCTTGCCTTTTGTTTTGCTATAATCCTGGTTATTTGGTGTGCTCAAGCCTCCATGAAACGTAGCAAATCCTTTAAGATTGCTACCACTTCTAGCTAGCTCTAAGACAGCCGCACCTCCAAAACAGTAGCCCATGGCAATTGCATTTTTTGTATTCATCCCTTGCTTTTTAGCTTCATCGACTGCTGCTTGCACAAGAGCTCTCATTTTAACGCGATCCTTATAGAGCTCCCCAGTGTGTTGGCGGCGGTCGGTATCTTTAGTCGGGCGAACTCCTTTTCCAAATAAGTCTGCGGCAAAAACTGAATATCCCATTTTTTTTAGCATCTCAGCACGTTTTATCTCATAAGCAGTGAGCCCATCCCAATCGTGAAAAATAATTACAGCAGGTGCTTGCTTACCAGCGGATAATGCATAGCCTTCATATGCTATTTTGTTGACATGATAAAGGACACTTTTTGCTTGAGCAGTTGTTATAGTCAAGATGGCACTTAAAAGGAAAAAGAAGATGTTAATATAAGATGTTGCAGCCATTTAATACCTCCAAAAGTGTTACAGCTAGAGATGTTACTATTAAGCCTGTGAAGTTGCCACCAGTTGTTTAACCCAGTTTTGTAAAATACTATCGATAGGCTCTTTGTAAGCAGCTAATTCTATTCCTGCAAGAATACAAATAGCTTCGCGCAGTGCTTCAGTATTTAATTTGGCATCCATATTCATGATTGCTCCAGGTAGTTTTGTAGCCCCGCTTGCCTTCGTTTTACCAGTGCGCAATGTACTATTTAAAAAGTCTACTTGGTAATACTCGCCTTCCGATAAAAAAGTGACCAACACGTCTGGGAGAGGATTTTTATGGAAATTGGTTATGACAATATCAAAGGGGCCTTCACCATTGATAAATATTTTCTCATTGTCTTCCTGATTAGTACGTTCGTTGTCTATGGCTCTTGCTGTGGCACCATTTTGCCAATGTTCAAAAATTCCCCGTAAAAACATCAGAGCTTCTATACTATTGTATTCTATTGCAAAGGCAGTGATTGAGCCTTCTCTTCTGACTGGCTTAGCATGAGCGGCCACACCCTTGGCGAGCGTTTTGAAGTGAATTTCCAGAGGTTCTTGATTTTTCCAAATTTCGTCGTGCTTTTCTTGTGGAAGGGACACGGCAAAACCGCCGTAGCTGATATTGATAGGGACAAGCTGCAATCCGTCAGCAAACACAATCCTTGAATTTTCAGCTATAATCCCCGATACCCGCCTGTGAAGGCGTCTTTCTTTCGAATTCATTATGCTTTATTCCTTAATATTTGAATGACTTAGCAGGAATACTAACATAATTATTAAAGAAAGCCTATTATATCCGGGATCTGAAGTTTTTTGAAAAACTGTAGGGCGTGTTGACGTTTCATTTTCGTAGCGAGAGACAAATACTTGAAAGTCGCAGCTAGGAAGGGTTTCAAAAATTACCGGAGGTGTACTAGATGTACATTGAGGATAATTTTTGAAACCCTGACAACGTTGTGACTCAAGGGTTTGGCTCGTAGTAGGAAATGAAACGTCAACACGCCCTAGTATTTTCACCGGATTCGAAGTTCGCTCGGGTGCTAGGCGCGAGGAGGTGGGGAAACCGCAGTGTACATGTTGGTACATGAGGATTTCCTGACGACGAAGCAACGACGCAACCGGCTAGAAATTCGGACCCGGGTTACAACATGTAACCAGCGTAGTTAGATTTGGGGGGTGTCAAGAAGGTTGCTATATGGAAATTGATTTAAAGGTGAGGGGGAAAATCCCTCTCACCTTATTTAATTACTTTAGAAGTGGATCTTTATTCATCTAAATTGTGGCACTCAATCTCTCTACCGTGCTTGTGGCATTCATATTTTACTTGGATAGTTCCTTGATCGCCTTTTAAGTATAGCTTCACATTTGCATTTTGATTAGACAAGACGCTTTGGATACCAAACACAGAAGGAAAGGACTCTGGCGACATGCGCTCAAAGGTTTCCAACGCAACCTTAGCAGCGTCATTTAGCTCATAGATGCTAAAGCTATGATCATCATGTTGCGCAAATCCTGATCCAGAAAAACCTAGTAAACCCATTGCTATCATGATTTTCTTCATTTGATGTTCTCCTCAATACATGGTGTAACAATAAAAACAGTACAACTTTCAAGTATGGTAAGTACAGTAAAAACTGCAGCCTTAGTTTCAACTTTTTATATTATAGTAGGGATCTCACAATCTGGATTGTCTGGATCTTGTTCACACCGGTCTATTTCCTCTAGTGGCGGCAGAGATTCAATCCATTTGCGTATAGTTTCCAAAGTTTTCAATTCTACTTTTTCATTATTTTCAGGCATAAGTTTGTTAGGTTCGGTCTTGGCCTCATCCATAGAAACATAAAACAAACTAGCATATGGTTTATTGGGAGTGATTATTTTTCGTCCAATACCAGTGGAAGGCTCTTCCGTATTCTCCCTGATGAGTTTCGAAATATCACGAAGGTCGGTGTAATTATTTTTCTCAGTTGCTTTATCATGGCATTCGAGGCAAACAGCATTTACCCAGTTTTGTACACTTGCTAGGTTTGCTTCAATTTGTGGTCGTGCTGCGGAGTCGCCGTTCTCTGAGCCTTCTTCTTGGTGATCATCACCATCATCTTCATGTTCGTGATGTGTTTTACCCTCTGGAAAGTCATTAGGATTGAGTTTTAAAATCCATTCCTTAATGATATTTACTGTATCGTTATCGAGATTTTCTGTTTTTGATGGGGGCATCGCCCCTGAAGCTATTTCAGTATAAATCAGGCTGTCTTCAGGTTGTTGTGGTTTAATTAGGTTAGATTTTTTGCCAATCAGAGAAGAGATATCTGTAAGGTCAATCCATCGTCAGGATCAACCTTGCCATGGCAAGAAATGCAGTTTTTATTGATTACATTTTCTTGAATACTTTTTATATCCGCTGTCAAATCCAAAGCTGGAGGTTGCGCTGGTTTTTGTTTATTTGGTGAATGTGGTTTAACACCACATGAAGACTGTAAAAATATTGTTACGAGGAAGCTTACGATACTTATAGGCTTAGTCAAGTTTTGTATTGGTAACATTTACGCCTCCTGTTGAAACCAGCCTGCTGGTATTTTACTAAAAAGCTATTTGAAGAAAAATTTCTTCAATATTACGAAGGACAGCTCTAATTGGCTGATTTTTTGTATGCTATTGTATCGCCCATGGAGTTTTTTAGCACTGTCTTCCATGGCCTATATTTTGATGTCATGGATGGAGTTTTTATCTCCTAAGGATAAGAATTAACATATAGGATTATAAAAGGCAAGTTTTTTATAGTAATTCTAATAAAATAGCGGCGCCATTTTAACATATATAAAATTATAACCATGCAAATTTATTAAGATGCTTGCAGATCTATACAGCCTCGATGTTACCTTAGAACCCGGATCCGAATTTCTAGCCGGTTGCGTCGTTGCTTCGTCGCCAGGAAATCCTCATGTACCAACATGTACACTGCGGTTTCCTACCTCCTCGCGCCTAGCATCCGGCCGAACTTCGAATCCGGTGAAAATACTAGGGCTGTTGACGTTTCATTTCCTACTACGAGCCAAACCCTTGAGTCACAACGTTGTCATGGTTTCAAAAAATTATCCTCAATGTACATCTAGTACACCTCCGGTAATTTTTGAAACCCTTCCTAGCTGCGACTTTCAAGTATTTGTCTCTCGTTACGAAAATGAAACGTCAACACGCCCTACAGTTTTTCAAAAAATTTCAGATCCCGGTTACATTATCAACAATATAGTTACTGTTATTTTAAGAAACTTCCAATCAGAAAGGGTACTTATGTATATTGATAGCCTTTGCTTGAATGCGCATATTTGAAAAAGCATAAGATGCGTTTATTTAACATTTTGATAATATTTAATTATTTTGGATATTTATTATTTATTCAATATCCCGCAAGTAAAATCCGAAAAATATAGTAAGCAGAGGTGAAGGATAATGGGGAATTTACTATGGAAACGAACATGAGAAGCTCAAAAAAAATAATTTCACTATTGCTGTCAACTTTTGTTGCAGCATGGGTCAACACAAGTTGTTCAAATCAAGATTCTAGCTTTGCGGCAAAGCCTAAAAGCCTGGTTTTGAAGGTCAGAAAGAATAGTGAAGAAAAAGTCGATGCTGGCGCAAAGGCAACGGGAACGGCAGATGCTATGCCAGAGGCAATGACAGCTGGTGGAGGTAGTAGTGCTGATGGTAGCGCAGCTATTGCTGGCACAGGTGAAGAACCAGGAACAGGTTCTGATGATGGAGCTGCTACAGGTGGATCATCAGGGGATGAAGGAAGCGGTTCTACAGGAAATGTTGATGAACCACTTCCAGGCAGTGGCTCTGGTGATGAAGGCTCCACTAGTGGATCTGAAGAAGGAAGCTCCTCATCGAACGACAGTGGCATGAATACTGACGATAATCAAAGTACTAACGATTCTAATGATGGTTCTGATGGAAAGAAAGATTCGCAAGAAAGTGGTAGCAGTGATGTTGTGAGTGAAAAGGGTAAAGATAATAAAAATAAAGGTAAAAATAAGAGCCATTCTGAAGAAGGCGAAGGCGACTCTAGTGGCGAAAACAGCACTAACCCGTCTAAGGAGGATATAGCGCAGTGTGCGAAGAAGTATAATAAATCTCCTGGCTTTATTAAAATCGTAGGAAATAAATCCGTCGAAGATATTGAAGATAATTCAATTATCGCAATTAAAATGGTGGGAAATAAATCAAGGTTGAACCTAAAGCTAATGGGTGAAGAAGGGACTAAAGTTGTGGGCCTATGTATATTCGCCGCAGGTAATAGTCCAATTGCTAATATAAATGTAGTAAACGTAGAGCTAAGCGATGTGAGCTTTATTGGCAGAGGTAATGGGCCTGAACTAAATATGAACATATTTGAAGGTGCCAAGCTTTCTGGATTTAGTGCAGACTTAAAGGGAAACGGTTCGACTGTTAACATATCGGGTAAAGGAAATTTTGATTGTGCATCTGCTGATATTAGCGGTAATAACAGAGGGATTTTCAATTGTAATATGGGCCCATAATTTTATTGGCTTGCTCGATTGACTGTACCGTAAAGTCTTGATTTTTTATTAATAATTAAAAGCCTTAATACACTCTGCGGTATTAAGGCTTTGTCTTTAGCCGTTCGGGTAAAAGATCAATCATTTGGTTTACATCTTCACGGATCTTAATGTAGGCCATTTCCCAACAACTTTCCAAATTATTTTCTTGACTTAGCTTATTTGCGAGTTTTGGTAGGCGTCGCTCTATATCACGCATAAAGCTAGCGACATTGTCTGGCCTTGTTATATTTCTAGTACAGAACAGGTAGCGGCAGATGCTTTGTATTAGTAAACCATACTCCACTTCATAAAATAAAATTTTTTTAACTAGGCGTTTGTTGCCATTGCCCTCTTCTAATGGCAAGAGGACAACGACACGCTCTAACCACTCTTTAAACTCTCCATTGTGTACATATAGCTCTAAGCGACCACGGGTGCCTTTAAATCTCTTGATATGGATCAGAGAATCTTCAATATGAATGCTTTCGATTTTTTTCTGTTCAACTTTTTTTTCGCTTCTTTCTATTTTCTCATGTTTTTTCAAATACACTTTCCTTGCTTACTTTAAATTTAAAATAAGTCAGCGCTTGTCTAAAATCTAGACTTATTGAGGGAGTAAATCTATGATAACTGTGTTGCCTTGGTCCTCCACTTCTCAAGTACCCGCGAGTACCTTGAGTTACTTGTCTTTTAGCAATTGTCTACATAGGTTTTGTTCTTCTTAACAGAAGTTGTCTGACGGACATGGTGCTGGTGTGCGTCTTAATATCCTGCAAGTCAGAGAGCTTCATAGTACGAGTATTAAAATATCATAAAATTTTTTTTGCAGTATTGTATACCCGCATAAAACAAGCTGTGCCTATTTTTAGGAGTGTAGCATATAATTGCCCAATCTTGGAGCATTATCTCCAGGATATTTTTGCAAGATGCTTCTATCTTCGGTAAATTTATAGTGATACATAAAAAAAGATGAAGACTTCATTTAATTAGAATTGGATATAAATGTTATGGCTTATGATCAAAATAGCGAGGATTTAGAGCGTAGAATTAAAGAAGAAGCGTTATTAGCTGAAAAGATCTTTTCAGAATTAGGGAAGGTCATTGTTGGGCAACAAAATATCAGCAGAAGGTTGTTGATGGCTATGATAGCCCAAGGCCATGTCTTGCTTGAAGGCTTGCCAGGGCTGGCTAAAACTACAGCAATAAAAACGTTAGCAAAAGTTTCTGATTTGTCGTTTAGCCGCATCCAGTTTACCCCAGATTTACTTCCTGCTGATGTTGTCGGTACTCAGGTGTATGATCCGAAGACAACAGATTTTAAAGTCAAAAAAGGCCCCATCTTTGCAAATTTAATTTTAGCTGATGAAATTAATCGTGCTCCTGCCAAAGTTCAGGCGGCTCTTTTGGAGTCAATGGAAGAAAGGCAAGTTACTATAGGTGAAAAAACATGGACTTTGGATGAGCCTTTTTTAGTGATGGCCACGCAAAATCCAGTGGAACAAGAGGGAACTTACCCATTACCCGAGGCACAACTAGATCGCTTTTTATTTAAGCTAAAAACCTGCTATGGGACTATGGATGAAGAGCAGGAAATTATTCAACGGGCCGCTGCAAAAACTCCAGTTGCTT
This sequence comes from Bdellovibrionota bacterium, assembly GCA_041391425.1. Lineage (GTDB taxonomy): Bacteria > Bdellovibrionota_B > Oligoflexia > Oligoflexales > JAWKNZ01 > JAWKNZ01. The sequence continues at coordinate 245,117 of JAWKNZ010000004.1, read as the reverse complement.
TGGAAAAGATTGCTGATCGTTCTGATTTGCAACGGATGAGAGACCTTGTGGGTGATATCTATGTTTCAGAAAAAATTCACCGTTATATTGTTGAGCTGGTTTTTGCTACCCGTGAACCAGCTTCAAGAGGTCTTAAAGAATTGGAAAATCTTATTGAATTTGGTGCAAGCCCCCGTGCTTCTATCGCCTTAGACCGTGTTGCTAGAGTGAATGCGCTCATTGATGGGCGTACTTTTGTAACACCACAAGATGTGAAAGACGTTGGTATTGACGTCTTACGCCATCGTATTAAGCCAACCTATGAAGCTGAGGCCGAAGAAATCTCTTCAGAGCAAATTATTACAAGGGTATTTGAAAGTGTAGATGTGCCTTAAGGAGATTTTTTGATGCTATCTTCTGAGCTTATTACGCAGATCAAACGATTGCAGTTAAAAGCTGGGCATTTGGCCAATGATGCTCTGGCAGGAGAGTATTCTTCTGTATTTAAAGGCTTGGGTATGGAGTTTGACGAGGTGCGAGAATACGTACCTGGAGACGATATACGCATTATCGATTGGAATGTGACTGCCCGTGCCTATGTCCCACATATTAAGAAATTCCGCGAAGAAAGAGAGATGACAATGATGCTGCTAGTAGATGTCAGCCCTTCACAAGGGTTCGGTACAACTGGCAGATTTAAAAACGAAGTTTCAGCTGAGCTGGCGGCTATTCTGGCATTTTTAGCTATTAAAAATAATGACAAGGTTGGTCTTATAGCTTTTTCAGACCATGTGGAGCAATATATTCCACCTAATAAAGGTCGAGCGCATGTATGGAGGATCATCCGTGAGGTGCTGACCCATGAGGGAAGGGGCAAAAAGACTGATATTGCCGGGGCGCTTGATTATTTGATGAAAGTGCAACAGAGAAAGAGTATGTGCTTTATGCTTTCAGACTTTTGGTCCGACGGTTATGAAACCTCTTTGCGGATTGCGGCGAAAAGGCATTCTATTACCTGTGTGCGCGTCGAAGACCCTAGGGAAAGAGAGCTTTCCCCATGCGGGCTTATTGAGTTTGAAGATCAGGAAAGTGGTGAACGCATCATTATTGACAGCCAAGACAGAAAGGTTAGAGAGTCATTTTGTCGGGCTTGGAATTCAAGGGCTGAAAAACTTACAGAGCAATTTAGGCGGTTTGGCATTGCTTCTTTTGCGGTGGAGACTGGGGAGCCTGTTATTGCTCCACTTATGCAGTTTATGCGAAAACGAGAAAGGCGCATAAAGATATGAGCCAACAGCTAAACCATTTACCTCATCCGATCCGACCTATAGTTCACTATGAAAGCTCTCTAGCGATCTATTGGCCTTATGCTTTAGCGGCCTTGTTGATACTGTTATTTGTGGCCTTAATATTCTTTTGGTGGCGTAAAAAACGACGGTCATTAGTAATTCCGCCGAAGGAAGCCCTAATTGATAGATTAAATAGAGAGCTCAATGAGCTTAGTCCTACTATTCCATTTGAAGGCAAGGCCTGTGAAGATTATTTTTATCGGCTTAGTCTGCTATTTCGGCAAATTATCGAAGAGGTTTCTGAGATTTCGGCGACTGATTTGACTCTAAAAGAATTAAAAGTGGCTTTGGTAAGCCCTTCTTTTACCGAAAGGAGTAAGGCTCATGAGATGATGTCCTTTTTCGAGCGTGCCGATATGATTAAATTTGCTAAGGTGGAAACGTCGTTGGAAGAGGCAAAGTTGAGTACAAAAAATGTGAGGTATTGGACGCGTTGTTTACTTGCAAATCAATTGGCGTCTGCTCAAATTGGAGAATCTTCTGAAAACACCATGAAAAACTCCAAAGGCTTTAAAAAGGAGGTGTCACATCAACTTTGAATTTGCCGAGCCTCTGTGGTTACTTGCACTGCTGCTATTAGTCCCCATGTTTTATCGGTATTTGCGACGTAAATCGTCGTCGGCGGTTTTGTATCCGAATTTAAAAATATTTGCGCATCTTCGCCGTTCGAAATGGGTGTTTTTGCGCCATCTACCTTTTCTTTGCCGTGTTCTTTCTGTGGTCTTTATCGTTTTGGCGATGGCTAGGCCGCAGGCCGGGCGGGGGGAGGTAAAGCGTAAAAGTGATGGTCTAGATATTATGCTGGCCGTTGATACTTCCGGTAGTATGCGAGCTTTGGATTTTCAAATTAATGGTAAACGCTACAACCGTTTAGAAGTTGTAAAAGCTGTTATGGCTAATTTTATCAATAGAAGATTTGACGATCGTATTGGTATGGTTGTCTTTGGCGATCATGCCTTTGCTCAAGCTCCTTTGACACTAGATCATACTGTTTTGTTGCGGTTTTTAGAAGGGGTTGAGATTGGTATGGCTGGTGAGTCAACCGCAGTTGGAGATGCCATTGCGGTAGCTACGAATCGTATGAAAGATTTAAAGGCAAAAAGTAAAATTGTTATATTACTGACTGATGGCTCAAACACTGCCGGAAGGACCCGTCCTGTCGACGTTGCTAAGGCAGCTAAGGCCGTCGGCGTAAAAATTTATACCATTGGTGTGGGGAGTAACGGTCCGGTTTTATTTCCTACGAAATTTGGGTATCAAAGGCAAGTTTTCAAAATAGATGAAGAAAGCTTGCAGGAAGTTGCAAAGATTACCGGTGGTAAGTATTTTCGTGCGGTTGATACCAATGAATTGATGGAAATCTACGATACTATCGATACCCTTGAAAAAACCGAACTAGCAGTTCCGATCTTTCAAATTTATGATGAAAAATTTGCAATTTTTTTATGGCCTGGACTGTTTTTTGTTTTATTTGAAGCCCTTCTGGGTATGACTAGGCTGCGGAGGTTGCCTTAGGTATGTATTTTGCTCGACCTGACAATTTGGTTTGGCTTTGGATATTGCCTCTTATGGCTATTTTTTTATGGTTAGGGGTGAGTTTTAGGCTGAGAAAATTAGCAAAATTTTCGGCAAATCGGCTGTCTGAGCTCCTGACTGTGACACCGAGTAAATTTAACTTGCTTTTGAAAAATGCATTTTTGTTATTAGGAACTGCTGCGATAATTGTAGCACTTGCTAAACCAAGGCTTGGATTTCAGTGGAGGGATGTGCAACAGGGAGGAGCTGATATTATGGTTGTATTAGACTTATCCCAGTCGATGAAAGCTTCTGATATCACTCCGGATCGTTTGTCTCGCGCTAAAAGAGAATTGATAGACTTATTGAATATGTTGGAAGGTGATCGTATTGGCATTATTGGTTTTGGGGGGGTGCCGTTTGTTCAGTGTCCTTTGACATCAGATTACCGCCTTGCTAAAGCTTTTATTAGTCAATTGGACACCAGTTTGATGCCTGTCCAAGGAACTGCTATTGGTGATGCCATTCGAATGGCAGTGGATCGCTTGAAGAAAACTAGCGCCTCTGATTCGGAAGCTCAAGCAATACTTTTGATTACTGATGGTGAGGATCATGATTCGGATCCGTTAGCTGCGGCAAAATTGGCAGTAGATAGCGGTATTAAAATTTTTTCCATAGGCATTGGAGGGCTAGAAGGGGCGCCGATACCAGATGACAATGGGTTTAAAAAGGATCATGATGGCAATTTAGTGATATCAAAGCTAGATGAACGAACATTGCAAGAAATTTCTCTTAAGACCAAAGGCACTTATGTGAGGTCTGTCACTGGTGATATGGATCTAGAAAATATATATAAAGGTGGTATTCGAGCTAATGTTAGTGACGCCGAATTTGGTACAAGCCGGCAGCGTGTTTGGTATGAAAGGTTTCAATGGTTTCTTGCTTTAGCATTATTGTGTTTGTTTTCTGAGTTTTTTTGGGGGGATAATAAAAAGAAACATAGGATTTTACGTACTACCGCAATAATCTTTTTACTACATTTTTTTAGTAGCCATCTTGCTGAAACTGCCATGGCCGGAGGTTTGTCACCTGAGCAAGCTGAAGAAGCCTATAAAAATAAAAAATTTGACGAGGCTGCTCAAGGATTTTCAGACGCAGAAATTAGAGATCCGAAAGAAGCGGCCCACCCTTATAACCGCGCTGTGAGTCAATTTCAAAACGGGGATTATGATAAAGCTCTGGAAGGTTTTGCCAAGGCCGCGCAATTAAATAAAGAAAAGTTTGCCCGTGACTCATATTACAATATGGGTAATGCGCATGTAGCAAAGGGAGAGCTTGAAAAAGCGGTTCAAGCTTATCAGCAGGCATTGAGCATCGATCCTAATGATAAGGATGCGGAAGAAAATATGTCATGGGTTATGAAAGAATTGGAAAAGCAAAAGCAGCAACAGCAAGAAAAGAATGATCAGAAGTCAGAAAAAGACGATTCTAAAAAAAATAGTGATGATAAGGGATCACAAGAAAAGAAAGATAAAAAAGACCAATCAAAACAATCACAAGAAGAAAAGGAAAATAAAAAACAGCAGGACTCTGAATCCCAAGAAGCGAAAAAGGACGAAGGTCAATCATCTGAGCATGAAAAGGACAAATCACAAGAGGATGTAGCTCAATCTGATAAAAATAGCGATAGTAAAGAGAAGGAAGGCGGTGGGCAGGCCGATGCTGATATGCAGCAAAGAGACCTATCTAAGGAAGAAGCAATATCTTTGCTCGAAAGTTTTGAACAAGAAAGCTTACAGCATCTTCCAAAACCTCGGTTGGTAAAACCATCGAACCCCTCGGAAAAGGATTGGTAATATGCGCTATAAATCTTATCTTTCTTATATTTGTATGCTTTGGACCGTCTTTTCTTATCAAAATTTGATGGCAGGAAGTTTTTCTGCTGAGTTAGATAAAACGTCGGCGGCTTTGGGAGAGTCTTTAGGCTTAGAGGTGCATGTAGAAGGCGAGCTGGAGGGACAAGATATTTATTTGCCAGAGGTCAAAGGTTTACAAATAGAATCGACAGGGACCTCACAAAGTACGACAGTTATAAATGGAAAAGTGAGCTCGGAGCGGATTTATTCTTTTACCATAATACCTATAAGTGTTGGTAGTTACGAGATTCCTTCACTAAAAGCTAAAATCGATGGTCAGATGATGGCGACTCTTCCTTTAAGGTTTCAGGTTAATAAAGATCCCTCGCAAGGACAGCTCAGTGGTAGCAAGGATATTTTTATAGAAAGGGAAGTGTCAAAGGCTAGTGCTGTCTATGTTGGGGAACCTTTTGTTTTAACGATTCGAGCCTACGTAAAATCTGGAATGAGGTTGTCGAGTTTGCAATCTTTGACTGATCGTTCGACTGTACTTAGAGAGTTGGATAAAAAGGATTTTAGGCCTTATGAAAAAAAAGTTGGCGATTCTATTTATACGGTATCGACAACAAAAATTATAGCGGTACCACTTGCTGCAAGTGAAAATATCTTTCCAGAGGAGCGATGGAAAGCTATTTATTTAAAGCCAGAAACCAAAGCAAGGCAGAGACGGCATTCATTCTTTGATGATTTTTTTTCTATGAATCAATGGCAAAAATATTCGTTGTTAGCGGTTTCTGATGCGTTGTCATTTAAAGCGCTAGAAGTTCCGAAGGCATCGCGGCCTGCGAATTATGGTGGTATTGTAGGTGAATTTACCATTTCAGCTGAACTGAGTAAGAGTGAGCTTGCAATGGGAGATACGGCGACTTTGACTGTCAGGGTCAAGGGTAACGGACTGTTAGAATTATTAAAAGCACCTGAGCTGGACTTTTCAAATGCTGTTAAAGTTTATACAGATCAGGGAACGAATAATCAAGATCTACAGATTGATAGTGGTGTCCTTTCCGAAAAAGTATTTAAATATGCGTTGGTGCCTGCTGTTGCCGGTGAAGTCGATTTGCAGTCCATTAGTATTCCAGTCTTTAATCCGAGTAAACATTCTTTTGAAAATTTGTCGGTAGATTTAGGCAAACTCAAGGTTAGCGGTAGTAATCAAGAGCAGGCTGTAGTGGTTTCACCGAATTCGGGAGGCATTGATCTTGCTAAAAAATCTGATATTAAGCAGTTGGCACATGATTTGATTGATATCCACCGGCGTTTTGACCTCCATGAGGCTGCAGAATTAAATAAGAGTGATCTAGAGGTATTATCACTTATGACGGGAGGGCCTTTAGCTCTACTATTATTCACGTTTTTTTTTCAATCTTATAGATCTCGATTCGGGCGGGATCAGGCCAAAAGGCGACGCTCGCATGCATTTAAGAATTTAAAACAATCATCTCACAAGTTAGATGGAATGAGCTTATCAGAGTTTTATAAAAATTTTAGGATTTTTGTCGGAGATAAAGCTTCTGTAAAAGGCGAAGCCCTAACTAAGCAGGATTTAATTCTTTTACTTGTTAAAATGGGTATTTCGCAGCCATTGATTGATAAGGTCATCTTGATGGCAGACAAAGTACAGCAGTTTGAATATACAGATAAGCCTATTGCTGAAGCGGTCATACAACAGACCAAGGAAGAAATTTTACAAATAGCTAAGGAGATCGATAAACAGTGCTAGGATTCTTTTTGCCAAAATTTATACTGATATTTTTTTTGATCTTTGGCTTTTTTTCTCAGTATTCTGCTGTAAAGGCAGAAGGGGATATTTCTCTTTCTAGAGAAGATGGAATTGAAGCTTATGACGCAGGCAAGTATCAAGAGGCGGTAAATCAATATAAATCTTTAATCCGGCAATATCCCGGTAACGGCCATTTGTATTACAATCTAGGAAATGCTTTTTTTCGTGTGGATCATCGTGGAGAATCTATTGCTGCATATATGAAAGCTAGAGATCTGCTCCCAAGAGATCCAGATATCCGGAAAAATTTGAGCTTTGTTGTTAGTCAGAATAAAGACAAGTTGTCCCCCGATATGCCGAAAAGTTTATTGATGAGTTTGGCTTTTTGGTCAGATTTTGTCACTTTGAAGGAGCTTGCATATGCTTGTGCATTGAGTTTTGCTATAGCCTTTTTTCTGTTTGTGTTTGTTCTTTTGAAACCTAAATTTGAAATGGTACGTTTTCTAGCCTTTTCTTTTCTGAGCTTGGGGATAGTTTTTGCATTTGCATCATCAATCAGCTGGTCCCTTACCCAGAAGTGGGGTGCCGTGGTCGCTCCTATAGCTAAAGTAAAGTCTGGGCCTGGGCAAGATAATGCGGTTGTTTTTGAGTTGCATGAAGGAGCTCCTTTTGTTGCTAAGCAAAAAGAGAGCAATTGGTATCAGATTGAATTGTCTGATGGCAAAATCGGCTGGCTTGCATCCAGTGATGCTAGGATTTATTTTGAGCTATAAAGTTTCTGAGCTTTTCTTCTTGAGTACCACCGTCTTGCGCATCTATTTGTGATTGTAATGCTTGAATTTGTTGGGCCGATAGGGATGACTCGCCATCTGAGGTTAAATCACCGCTATCTGCGGCAGCGCTAGCAGCTGAAGCAATTTGATTTAGCAGTACTTGTGCGGCGGCATCTGAGAGTGTTATCGATTCTAATGCTGTTATAGTACCATCTCCATCAGTATCGAGGCTTTTGGTTATTAGAGCTATACTTGCAGTCAGAAATAAAGCTTCTTTATATTGATCGGCAACTTGTTTTTCTTCAGCTAGAGAGCCTAAAAGCATCAAGGCGATATCTAAGCCGGTGATGTTGTCTCCTGACGCTTCTGGGAGGACAGGAAAAAGCATGGTAAGTTCATTGGGGGAGCTGGAAGTAGTCGAGTCTGCCGAGTCTGAGGATTGTGATGAAGAAGTGCTGCTATCGGCAAATTTTAGAGCAATTTCAAAAGGGTCAATTCCATGCCTTTGCGCCCTTGCACTTGCTAATATTGAGATGAGATTTGGTGCTTCTTTTAAGTCTCCGCTATCAATGAGTTGGCGCATTTCAGTTGTTAAATCGTCCTTGAGGCTGTCTAGATCTGAGGTGCTGCTTGCCGATTCGTATAGTTTGGTGTAATCGCTGCCAAGAGCGTTTAATAATATATCTTCTGCTTTACTAGCGTTTCCTTTTTCCAACTGAATTGTCGCATCTGCAGCAGCATCCGATTTATCGACAGATTCAAAAAAGTTTGTCCCACAACTTAATAGCAGTAGGCTTACTAAATTGATAATAAGTATGCACTTGAAATGATTTGGCTTTATTGAGGCAATTGTGAAAGTTGTCATGGCCTCATCTCCTATAACCCTGCAGAGAGTCTAAAAAAATAGCGATTATCAGGCCTACGCCCTGCGAGCTCGTCGAGCTCTTCCGTGTAAAAACCTAAATCAAGTCGTAATACACGGATATCTGTGTAAAAACCAAAAGTAGGGTATCCTTGATTTATACCTACTGTAATCCCAACGATGTCCTTTACCGTAATCTCTGAACCTAAATGGAAACGTCGATAAAATGAGTTACCAGTTCTGTTTTCTAGATCGCGTAGATCCAGCATAAACTTGAAGCGGCTTGCCCGTTGGCCTGGTTCTACTGCTATTCCGGCATTAATAGTTTGCAGGTTATCTTTTAAAGGGCGTTCTTTTTTTGACAGGTCAGTTTTTTGATCGGGAGTAAAAGTAGTATTGCCAATGTCTTGAATGGTAAGCCCTAGGCTTATATTGTATTGGCTGGGAATTTTATACATCACACCAATATCTGCACCTGTTCCTTGTCCTTTCATTGCTAAAGAATCAGGATTGATTGAAGATAAGCTTTCGGCTTCTGCTGCACTGGCCTTAAAGTTTGCTTGCCCCTTCATAATATATTTTCCAGTAAATCCTACTAACAGGGTTTGGTTGAAAAAATCTTGAGCAAGGCTAAATGTCATTCCAGCGGCTGCGGTTGATCCCACATAAAGACTTTCTAATGACCCACCATCCGGATCTTTGAATAACATTAGAGTCGATGAGTTGCTGGCAAAGGCTCCTAGAGCAGCCCGCCTGAGGATAACACCAGTGAAGGTGTTGAAGCCTAAATGCTGTGGGCGGCCCTCATGCTCTCTTAGGATTGAGGTTGGGGCCTCATCTTCTACTGCGATCTTACGGATGACGTCACGGGTATCTTGCGAAACTTCTAACATTGGTGCAGCAAACACTGTCTTTTTATAGAGGCCTTTTCCTAAGGCAATGCCAGCTGGGTTATAAAAAATTGCATCCTCATTGTCAGCAATTGCTAGACCAGTATCCCCTCTGCCTAGAAAATATGAACTACGGTAGGTATATGGAAATTCGTCAGCATATGATACAGGGGTGAGCGATATAATTAAGAAAAATACGTATAGGAAATAACCTGTGTGTAATTGACGAGTGAACGCATCGTTTTTATTATCACCTGATGATGGAGCACGCATCATTTTTAGCCTCAAATTTCCGTAATAAAGTATTGTATTTTAGTGTGAACGTTAAACAGCTACTTAACTTTGCTTTATTCGGAATACTCGCAAAAAACTTAGCGAATAATTAAATTATCAAATGATTTTAAAATGTTATGATGATATGTATGGGAGCTTTTTGCTGCGAGAAGGAAGAAGTTTCTAGCTGAGGAGCTTATGGACATCTGTTCACTCTGAAGGGGCAAGCTCTTACCACCTAAAGTGAATATAATTTAGTGAAGATCTAAACTAATTAGTCTGTGCGTGCAGTTTAACTTAAAAATCGGATATGACAAAATAAAATTGCAGCGGCAGATGATGTTTTATATTTTTTTGAAACAAACAACAATCGATTAGATTTCTTATGAGAATCAACATGTTGCGTATCCCCAATGGCACTCAAGCAATTTGAATGTACACTAATTGCGTAAAGAAGTCAATTTCCATCTATTTTTTGGCTTTAGTACCTGCTTGCTGTCACTTAGAGCGCTTAAAAGCAACTACCGGCGCAAAGTGTATGGGATTCCTTTAATCGGGAAAGGTTATAGTCATAGTTCTTGTATTTGTCAATAACAGTAAAATAATATTTGACAGTTGGCCAAATAGCCAGTGATAATTGCTAAATATTTAGGATTAACCTGCCTTTAACATTGTATAAGAAATGATCATTCTGTGGGTTTTTGATCATATTTGTATTTTTTCTTTAAATGTCATAAGTTACACATATGACGAAATGTTTAGCCAGTTAAGTATTTTTCAAATTGTGATGCTTAAAGGCTCACGTAGATCTGAGTACGGCAAGTTTCAGCTACGTCGGTTAGTTGCGAGGTTGGGAGCTGTGCGATTGAGTGAGATACGAGGCGACGCGGTATAATATTGCAGTTATATCGCCATCTCCAAAAGTTTCAGTGGCCACCACAGCTAATAGCTCTTGCCAACTGCTGGCCACGTAAGCTATCTTATATATAATATAGCCTGCACTTGGATTGTCTCTAATAACGGAAAGTTTTGGCTGCCAAATGGGGGATCGTAAAGTTTCAAAGAGATCTATAGGGTAATATGCTTCCAAGTTTTCTCTCCAACTTTCTTGGGTTGTAGGAAAGCGGGGTATGACCTGATATCCGTGGGGTTTTAAAGCGTGGCATTGATACTGCGGCTAAAAGCTGGGCTGTTGCCATTATATTGTTCTCATTAAATTTGATTTTCTGCAATCATATATGATTAAAAGTCCTCCAGAATGTGGAAAAACCTGGCAATCTCTACCCATATGGGGTAAGTGGGTATTCACCGGATAAGGCATTTATTTTGTGTAGGTGTAAAAAATGTAAGCAGCAAGCTCACCTCTTAGCTATCATTTGTGAGATATGATGGCATTTTCGGCGGTGTGGGTATGGAATATTATTGCTAGTTTTATTTTTTTGCCAATAGTTGACAACTTGCCGAGTAGCTGAAGTGCAGGGGAGTTTTTCAACCCCTAAGCTTTTGCATATATGCTTTTTCGGATGAGGTTGTGGTTAATTTTGAGTGTTGGAAACGTGTAAAAAGCTTTTTTTGTAAAATTGCTCTATTTAAAGATTATAATTCCTACCAATAAGACCCAAAATGTTTAGGTCGTTGCGTAGTTTGAGCCGCTGTTTTTCTGCTGATTTTGAAAGTTTCAAATAGGAGGGCATATTTGGCTGAGGTGGCTAAATCCCAATCATCTTGCCACGCCGTCCTGCCCTTCAGCACCTGCAGGCGCTCTGCATCGCTATAAGGTGTCATGCCTCCTTCTCCGGCCTTTCTTTGAAAACTCCGACACAGAGCTGCGGACAGAAAAATTTATCCCTAGGCTAAGGCCCATCGCGCCGTGTGCAAAATCTCAACAAGCCGTCTTTTAAAAGATGCTCTATTGCTATGCGCGCTGGCGCCAAACCTGAATGGTGATAGGCAACTCCATAGCTTTGTATCATTCTTCTGAGTTGAGGGGTTATGAATGAGAGAGAGCGGTAGCTTCTATGAACGTTTCGTAGCTTCTGACCAATTTTCTGACTTGTGTTCTAGGTTTAGCGGTGGAAGATTTCGACTGAGTTCTTCTGCAAGAAGCTTATATGATAAGCGCTACCCATATATATAATTGTTGGTGTCAATCCCATGTTGACTAATGGAGTTAGGCGCTGGATCAAAGACTCGTGTGATAAGGCCGAGGTAGGTGATTTGCCATGTTGTAGGCTTTTAGTAGGAATTGCTTCTGGAAGCAACCACACCGCAAAATAGACTAAGTCTGCCAAGGGAACTGGCCTATGGTCTACTCTATAAAAATACAATCGCGATTTTTGTATAATTCTTGTAGCCAGCTGACAAAGTCGACTGCATTGGCTATAGATGCCGATAAGAGTAAAAGTTGGCAAGTATGAGGCGTTAAAATTATAGCTTCTTCCCACGCACTGCCACGGCTTATATCCATTAAGTAATGGTATTCGTCAAAAATTACAATTTTTCGTCCGAGGTCAGGTTCTATTCCCAGAAGTGAATTACGGTATGTTTCTAGCGTTGCTACGACGATAGGTGCATCTAGGTTTTCTTTTATGTCGCCAGTGGCGATACCTACTTTGTCTTTACCAAAGAGCTCAAATTCTTTTTACCTTATCGTTGGAAAGTGATTTTACCGGGCATGTATAACACGCTCTAAACCCTGGTGTATCTATATTTGTCGAAAAGAATGCTTCGATGACTCTGGTTTTACCAGCTGTGGTCGCATCTACGACAACATTTTTTGGCTCGAAGACAGAGAGTCAGCGCCTTCTTGCCATGGATCTAATTCTTCTGTCGGGTCTTTCGGCGGGATATAGGGAATTTCAGCTAATTCCTGTTTGCTTGCAACCATCTATTTAGACTTTGCTCTGTCTTTAGCTTTATTTTTTGCTAGGAGTTCAGGGTTGATTTTTTCACGAGGTTCTTCGTCCTTTTTGTTGATAGGCATTTGTTCTGGTGCCAACACTATAATGCCCTTGCTTTTCTTAGGCTTTTTCCAATATGATCCTTGATTTACTACTCGATCCTTTATCCGAGTATTTTTGTCGTTGGAGCTTCTGGTTTCGTGAGGAACGAAATTTTTTATCACTTCTGTTTTTCGCTTCTTCAGTAGCCAGTCTCTTCAATTGCACGCCAGGCTGTTTTCTATAATAAGTCTAACTCCACCTAATTCAGCAATTCTAATAGGAAAACCTATTGCCAGGACAACCAATAAACATATAATTTTTTGGAACTCCTAGGCGTTGGGACAAGGATTCGACCAATTCGGGGGTAAATTTACCCTTAATGGCAATGAAATCTATTTTCAGATCGGGATAAAGTTTATCGATAGTACGCAGATCCTCAATCAAGTTTGGAGGTATGTCACTTTCTTTTTCAGTACACATGCACAAAAGTTAGTAGCTTTGTTTGTTCATTTTCCATAACATAAAGAGCTGCTTTGTTGAGGTTCGAAGCATCGTCACCACGAGTGAAAAATATGACAGAATGGTTATTGATCTCGTTGATTTTTTTTACAACGATACGCCGTACCCGTGAGTTGAGGCTGGTGACCGACTCTACAACGCCGCTGGATGCATAGAGAATTATTTTCAGAATTTGTACCCTCGCAAACATAATGCCGACTACAAATAATGTTACGAGAAAGTATACTGTAAATACCTTTGCGTTTTCTGGCGCAAGTAGCAGGTTGCCGGTGATTCCAGATAAGACAGCAAAAAGTCCAGTAACCACAGCAAACCAACCGGCTCTAACATCTCTAGGTAACCGTTCTTCTTTATTTTGAGAAGCATGTTACCTATAGCAACAATGCCATCACTCCTAAAAGGAAAGGGTATAGACTCCACCTAAAACTGAAACTTCGCCGTGATAGATATAAAGAATTGAGCAGCATAAAATAAAGAAAGAGATAATGATCCAGTGGTTGGTTTTGCGAAATTTATTTTTAATTAACAAAAATTGTGGGAGGCAGCGGTCTAAGCTCATCCTACGAACCAAACCCGCAGCACCCACGTAGCCTGTTAGGACAGCACCAGAAAGCACCATGACTGCATCTATCGATACCCAATATTGTAAAAACACTCCAAAATCTTCAGATTGTAGCCGCTCTCCTGAAATATACCCCATACGGGCGAGAAGGTCATTGGCGTGTACGGAAATCTCGTTTATAGGCATGAGGCCAAGGGAAAGAACGCTTTTATAAGGGGGTTAAAGATAGCGACGGCAATCCACATATTTCGCAGGGTTTTTACGAAGACTCGTTTTTTGTTCTTCGATAAAGTTAGCTGAGCTCTCGAAACCACTTATACCCAACATTGCTGCAGCAAAGCCAAAAAAGATGGCTCTTCCGATCGCGACTTCGTTGCCTGCAAGGTTGAGAAAGGGTGAATGCCAGTTATTCATAAGAATGCTGGTGTCTGATATCACAACCAGTGCAGCGCAAATAGCAAGTCCAGTTAAGGTGAAAATGTGAAAGATGAAAATTACGACGGCTATAATAGCGGATTCAGTGATGCCAATGATGCTGAGGACTGCGAATACTGCTAAAACAACGATAGTAGCATTAAATACGTGTATCGATCCGAGAAGGTTGTGGGCATAGTGCATAGCTTCGTTGGCACTTATGACCGCTGTGGCAATATAAGAAAGAATAGTTAAGCAAGCAGCGATAGAAGCTTTGGCTTTGGTAGAAGTGTTTAGAAGGATATTATAGGCGCCTCCATTTAACGGCAAGGCGCTTTCCAACTTCGGCATAAATTTTTCTGAATAAGTAGAGTACGGCTGCTACGATTGCAAGTGCAATGGGAGCATAGGGGCCTGCTTGGATAGCGCAAAGGGCAGAAACATAAAGGCAGCTGGAGGTGATGTCATTACCGCAAATGGCAGTTGCAGCTAATTGTCCAAGCTTGTGTTTTTGGTTATTGGCAAGGCGGTCTTTATGAAAATTTGTATCAGATAAATCTTCAATTTTCGTAATTCGCCCGTAAGCCTGGCAATGGTCTGCGGTTGCGGTACTGTTTTTAGCCAAATCAGCAGTTAAATTAGAAGTGTCTGTGTTTGCCATATAGTTATTAGTATCATTTTTGAAATGATTGAAAATTTAGACTTTTCGTTGATCATGCCTATAATGGTAGAAGATACATAATAAGGGAATGTTAGCTTTTTACTTTTTTAAATATAAAAAACGTCAATACATAAATTATCATGGACTCAGCCATGATTCAAATTAAAATCTTTTCTCTGATCATTTTATCATCAAACCTATTTTTCACTCATTAATCGGTGGATGCCTGCGCTGGAGACAGGAAAATTTTGTACATTATTCGCAAGTTGAGTCATACTATAGTGTTTTCGAGTCAAAATGCCTGTCTTGACAGAATGTATGTATAAGCTATTATAGAGACATCGGTTTTTGTGGGATTTTGTGAATAAGCTGCAAAGCTCACAGTCATATTTGCAAGTTTCTTTTTTCCTATATTATTTGTTAGCAGCTGTCTGACGTACAGGGTATCAAGGCAAAAAGAAGAAAGTACCGGAGCTATCTTGTCAGAATGAAGAATTTTTTTTCTAAAGCAGTGTGGAAATGGTTTTGTTAGGCAGTGTTTTTGCTGCGAGAGATAGATAGGAGTCATTTGGTGGATTTTACATCCCTGTTTGCAGTGTCGTTCAAGGCATTTTTGAAGGAGCGGTGTGCGCGATTTTAACTCAAATCAATCTTCAGGTAGTCCGTTACTAAATGTGCGGAATGTGTCAATTGCTTTTGACACTGAGAAAGGCCGCTTTAATGCCGTTGATGATGTGTCTTTTCAAGTACGTTCTGGGAGTACGCATGCTATTGTTGGAGAGTCAGGCTGTGGGAAGAGTGTTACGGCTTTAGCCACGATGGGGCTGCTACCTGATCTAGGAAGGGTGGTGCAAGGATCTATCCTTTTTCAAGGCAAAAATGTTTTGGATTTCACGGAGGCAGAGCTAGAGCGGCTAAGAGGAAACGATATCGCAATGGTTTTTCAGGAACCAATGACCGCGTTGAATCCAGTTTATACGGTTGGCCAACAGATTTCTGAGGTTTTTAGAATCCACCAAAAGCTCGGTAGAAAAGAAGCCAAGGAAGCCGCGATCCAAATGATAAAAAAGGTACGTATTCCTGATCCAGAAAAAAGATATGACGAGTACCCTTTTCAATTATCGGGGGGCATGAGGCAGAGGATATTAGTGGCAATTGCCCTTTCATGTGATCCCAAACTTTTAATTGCCGATGAGCCAACAACAGCGCTGGATGTGACCATCCAACTGCAAATCTTAAATCTAATGAAAGAGCTGCAGCAAGATATGGGGACTGCGATTATTCTCATAACCCACGATCTAGGTGTTGTTGCAGAAATGGCAGACGATGTGACGGTTATGTATGCTGGCAAAGTGATAGAGTCAGGTAGCGTGTTTGACGTTTTTCAGAATCCTACCCATCCCTATACCCGTGGCTTACTGAACTCGATTCCAAAAATTACAGATGATAAAGGTACGAAATTAAGTACTATTAAGGGCTTGGTGCCGAGTATTTTTAACCAACCAAAGGGATGCCGCTTTAACAACCGTTGTGATATTGCAATACCTTTGTGTCAGAAGGCTGTCCCGGAGCTGAAGCCAATATCTGGTTCACATAGAGCTGCGTGTTTTAGAATGCAAGAAGGTAAGTAGTTGATGGCATTTCTTGAAGTTAAAAATTTGGATAAGAGTTTTCCTATTAAAGGCGGGGTTTTCCAACGTACGGTTTCTTCAGTCAAGGCGGTGAGTGGTGTTTCTTTTAGCTTGAATAAAGGTGAAACATTGGGCATCGTTGGAGAGTCTGGTTGTGGTAAAACCACATTAGGACGAACATTGGTTCGACTCTATGAGCCTAGCGCTGGAGATATTCAGTTTGATGGTAAAGACTTAGTTAAAGCATCTAAAAGTGCTTTAAAGGAAATCCGTAAAGATTTTCAGATGATTTTTCAAGACCCTTTTGCTTCCCTTAACCCACGCATGTCAGTGCGGGCTATCATTGAAGAACCGCTAAAATTGAACAAGATTGGCGATCAGCAAGAAAGACAAGAAAAAATAGATAAGATTATCAAGCTAGTTGGTTTACGTCCAGACGCGTTAAACCGTTATCCACACGAGTTTTCTGGTGGGCAAAGGCAGAGGATAGGTATTGCTCGTTCTTTGATTTTAAATCCTAAACTGATTATTGCCGACGAGCCTGTTTCTGCTCTAGATGTCTCTATTCAATCGCAGATTTTAAATTTGCTAGTTGAATTGCAAAAAAAGCTAGGACTTACTTATATTTTTATCACCCATGACCTTGCGGTGGTAAAATATATTTCTGATAAAATTGCGATCATGTATTTGGGGAAAATTGTCGAATTTGGTAGTGTCGATGATATTTTTAATAAGACAAAGCATCCCTATACAAAAGCGCTGTTGGCTTCGATATTGGTGCCTGATCCAGCTAAAAGAGGGCATAGTGAAGCTTTAGGAGGGGATGTCCCTTCGCCGGCGAATCCACCATCAGGCTGTGTGTTCCATACCCGTTGTAAATTTGCAATGGAGGTGTGTAAAAATAAGATTCCAGAAATGAAGAGTGTGGCTGGTAGTAACAGCCATCAGTCAGCTTGCTTTTTGAATGATTAGGGCTAGCTATGGTTAACTTCAAAAGGAGAAAACATTGAAGACATTAAGAGCGCAATTATTGTTTAGTGTGGTAATGCTGTTGGGCCTTTCTGCATGTAACAAATGTACATCCGATTCGCAAATTGCTTCTGATAAAAATGGAGCGGAAGCTGCTAATACTGGAGATAAAATATTTCGATATTCTCGGATTTCTGATCCAAAAACCCTAGATCCGCAAGCACAGTTGGATTCTGCTTCCGCGAGTTTTATAAACTCCATATATGACCGCATTATAGATTATCACTATTTAAAACGCCCCTATACATTGATCCCGGTGTTATTAAAGAATATGCCGGCATTGGATCCTAATGATCCTTTGACTTATGTTTTCGAGCTTAAAGAAGGTATTAACTTTCATGATAATGCATGCTTTCCAAATGGCAAGGGACGTGAGTTGGTGGCTGACGATGTCTTGTATACGATAAAACGCTTTGCTGATATCAATATCAATACTAATAGCTGGTTTATGATGGAAGGAGTGATTAAGGGATTAGATGCATTCCATGAGAAAACTAAAAACCTTGGCGCAGGAAAAGTCGATCATTTAACGGAAAATGTTAGCGGCTTAAAGAAGTTAGGAAAATATAAGTTTGCGGTTACTTTAACCCGTAAAAACCCATTGGCGCTTTATTCTTTTGCAGTTTCTAGCATGTCGATTGTCCCTCATGAGGCTGTCACTCATTATGGTGACAAATTTCGTAGCAATCCAGTAGGAACAGGAGCTTTTATATTAGAGGAATATCGCAAAAAGCAAACTATGGTATTAAAGAAAAATACTAACTACCACATGAGCTATCCTACAGAAGGAGATTCGGGTGATTTGGAAGCCGGCTTTTTGGCTGATGCTGGTAAAAAATTGCCACTTGTAGATGAAGTCGTTATTGATTTCATCCCTGAAGCACAACCTAATATGCTTAAATTTGAAAAAGGTGAAATAGATTGGGTTGCCATGGATAAGGATAATTTTACCAAGATGGTAGAAAAGAGTGCGGATAATAAATTTATTTTAAAGCCTGAATTTGCTAGTAAATATACCATGTATACCGAACCAGGTTTGGATACTTCTTATATGGTCTTTAATATGAAGCATCCTGTTATTGGAAAAAATAAGTATTTACGTCAGGCTTTAGTGCATGCCTTTGATCCGGATGATTATATTAAAATGTTGAATAATGGCCGTGGTGTTAGACTAAGTGGGATTGTTCCTCATTCCATTGCTGGAAGTGAAAACCAAATTTCTGATTCTGTTATGAATTATGATATCGATTTGGCTATAAATCTTATGGAAAAAGCTGGCTATCCTAAGGGTAAAGGCTTGCAACCTATTGTCCTTACTATGCCAGGAACTTCTTCTGCCGTGAAAGATTCTTTCGAATATTATAGGGCAGCATTTGCAAAAATTGGTGTGATCTTGAAGCCGAATTATTTAACGTTTCCAAAGTATTTGAAGGTCGTGGATGCCCATAACTTTGAAATGGCTACTGCGGCTTGGGTTGCTGATTATCCGGATGCAGAGAATTTTTATCAGTTGCTCTATGGAAAATCTGACTCGAACAATGCCGCCTTTGTTAATAAAGAATTTGATGCCCTTTACGAACAAACCGTTTTCAAGAAAATGGTCCCGAGAGGTTTGCTAGATTTAAAAAGATGAATGCAATTGTGCGCGAAGAAGCGCCGATAATTCCTGAATATAGCACACTGCGTGCTGGTATGTTGCAGAAATGGGTGCGTAATTTTAAACGCAATATTATGTTAAGTGACCCATATATGTATCTTAATATAGACACGCAGCGTTTGGCTAATAAAGGTCGCTAATAATGGTTAGTTACTTTATCAGGCGCATTTTGCATATGATCCCCATTTTGCTTGGGGTCGCCTTTTTGACTTTTGCCCTCTTTGCTTTTTTTGGAGAAGATCCAGTAATTCTTGCTTTGGGGCAACATGCTTCTCCAGAAGCTATCGCTGAATTGCGGCATAGGTGGGGATTAGACCAACAGTGGTATAAGCAATTCTGGAATTTTATTGTTCAGATCGTAACGTTTGATTACGGAGAGTCTTATTCGACTGGGGAAAGTATAACAGAAATCTTTAAGCAAGGGGCTTTGGTTTCTTTGAGCCTTACTGCACCGCCTTTTTTTGTAGGAACGTTGATTAATTTAGCGATTGCTATGATTATTGCTTATAGGCGAGGAAGCTTTCTGGATAGGTTTTCGACGACAATCTTTATTGTTTTAATGAGTTTTTCCTATTTAGTTTATATTATTGCCTTTCAGTATTTTCTAGCCTTTAAGGCTGATTGGTTTCCTGTGCAGGGTTACGAACCTGGCTTGAAAGCCATTTCCTATTTGTCGCTTCCATGGATTATTATGATAATCGTCTCGATGGGTGGAGATATTCGATTTTTCGTACTGTATTTCTTGACGAGACAAAATCTGATTATGTACGCACTGCTCGGGCCAAAGGTGCTTCGGAAAATAGAGTCCTTTGTGCATGTGTTGAAAAACGCTATGATTCCTGTGCTGACAAATACGGTGGTGGCTATACCTTTTTGATTATGGGTGCGTTTTTGATGGAGCGTTTTTTCAGTATCCCTGGTATTGGCGATACGATGATCACGGCGATTAACGAAGGTGATTTTCCCATCTTAAAAGCTATGACGATGTTAGGGGCTCTCCTCTATTCTTTTTTTAACTTATTGACGGACTTGCTTTATGCACTCGTTGATCCGAGAGTAAAATTGAGTTAATTCACGGGATTTAGGTATGACTTCAAGTATTGGAGAAACACAAGAACAAAAGCTAGAGGCTATTACTGAAGAAGGTATAGCAAATCGTGATTACGGTGAGTCCCTGAGTAAACGCGCATTACGCCACCTTTTAGCTCGTAAATCTGCTGTTGTATGTTTTTTAATCATTTTTTTCTATTTGCTGATTGCTATTGTCGGCTATTTAGGCTTTTTGCCGGACTTTCAAGAAAGGATCGGAGTGCCACATGAGTCTCCGGCTTTTGAATTTGCTAAGGTTTTTGGAACCGATCTGTTTGGACGTTCTGTTTTGTATAAGGTATTAGCCGGTGCTCAGACTGCGGTGACCATGGGTATGCTTGTTACCGCAATTGCAGTACCGATAGGTGTATTGCTTGGATGCTTGGCTGGGTTTTATGGCGGTCGTGTGGATGCCTTTATTGTCTGGCTATATTCAGTGGTGGTTTCGGTTCCTTATATTTTGCTGATTGTGGCTGTTTCCTTTGCTCTTGGTAAAGGTTTGATGGCCGTTTGTGTGGCTATCGGTGTTTTTAACTGGGTTGGTCTATGCCGGATGATTCGTGGCGAGGTGATGAAGCATAAAAATAGAGAGTATGTGCTTGCGGCACGTCTTGTAGGTGCAAATGATATGGTTATTCTTTTCCGCCATATTTTGCCAAATGTGATCCATTTAGCCATTATCACAGCATCTCTTATGGTGTTGGGTGCTATCAAGTCGGAGGTTATCTTAACTTATATTGGTGTAGGCATCCAAAATGGTGCCAGTTGGGGGACGATGATTTCGGCTGCTCCAGGCGAGCTGGTTAATGGCATTTGGTGGCCACTAGCAGCAGTGGTTTTAGCTATGTTTTTTTTGGTTTATGCATTGAATATTGCTGGTGATGCCTTACGCGATGCTTTGGATCCGAAGTTATTGTAATTAGAATTTTGAAGTGAGCAGGAGCTTATGCAATACCATTATATACCAAAAACCGGACTCCAAGTGTCTTCATTGTGCCTCGGGACTATGACTTTTGGAGCTGAGGCTGACGCTTCTGAAGCTAAAAAAATGTTCGATTTAGCAAAAGAATGCGGAATTAATTTTTTTGATACTGCTGATGTTTATGCGAAGGGAGCATCTGAAAAAATCCTTGGTGAGTTGATTAAAGGCTGCCGTGAGCAGGTGGTGATTAGCTCTAAAGCTTATTTTCCTGTGAGTAAAGACCCGAATGGAAAAGGGATGTCTCGTTATCATTTGATCCAATCAGTGGAAAGTAGTTTACGTAGACTGCAGACAGACCATCTCGATATTTTTTATCTACACCGCTTTGATGACAACATGCCTTTAGAAGAAGCGTTGCGTGGGGTCGAATACTTGGTGCAAGCTGGAAAAATTTTATATCCAGCAGTGAGCAACTACGCTGCATGGCAAATACTGAAAGCCTTAGGAATTGCTGAACGCAACAAATGGATGCCGATTTGTGCGATCCAGCCCATGTATAATTTAGTCAAGAGGCAAGCTGAAGTGGAAATTTTACCAGCTGCTCAGGAAGAGGGTGTCGCTGTTTTTCCTTATAATCCACTTGCAGGAGGCTTGTTAAGTGGAAAGTATTTTGCGAGTGGTTCTGATAAGGCACAGGACTCATCGCGTCTAAATGCTACGGAAATGTATAAGACCCGCTATATGACAGATACAGCAATTGCATCCGCTGAAAAATTCGTTGCACTGGCGAAAAATCTGGGGTTTAGTCCAGTTCAACTTGCTATTGCTTGGGTTGCGAGCCACCCTGCCGTTACGGCACCATTAGTCGGAGCTAGAAATTGCCAACAGTTGCAAGAGTGTATTGGTGCCTTAGATATTGTAATGACACCAGAGCTTAGGACTGAAATTTCATCTCTTTCTTATGAACCGCCTCTCGCTACAGATCGTAATGAGGAAAAGACTTCAGCCCGCTTTGAGTCTATTACAGCCGGGCCATAGAAGGCTTTACCTTTGCGTAGCTCCTATAGCTTCGTTTAACCATTCCAATAGCAATTGCATTTCCTTATCGACTTCTTTGTCGGTAAGAGTTTTATCCATTGATTGGAATGATAGGGTGTAGGCGAAACTGCGTTTGTCGGCAGCTATTTTATCTCCTTCATATACATCGAAGAGCTTGTAGTTTTTCATGAATTTACGCTTTTTAAAGCTGTTAAAACTCTTATCAAAATCTTTATGGCTTATAGATTTTTCTACCAATAAGGCAATGTCTCTGTTTACTGGTGGATATTTGCTACTTTGTGTATTGATAGTTAACTTTTCCATAGAGGCTGAGAAAAGTTGGTTAAGGTCTAACTCAAATATGATAGGAATTTGCTGTGAATGGAAGCCAAAGTCAACAGCAACCCGGGGGTGCAGTTCACCCATCCACCCTAAAATGTCGCCTCCAAATGTTAAAGTGGCGGATGCTCCTGGGTGGAAAAAAGGAAATGCGGTCACGTCAGGGCGCTCGAGAGTGATCTTTTTACTATTGATGCCAATAGACTTTAAAAAGGCATAGATGAGTTCTTTTATTGTAAAGAAATCTGGGTTTTGCTCTTGGCGAAGCCAATTACCAGCCACGAGTGGAAAATCTATGATTCCTGCGATTAACTGTCTCTCCGTTGGGCGATTTTTTTCCTCTCGAGCCTTGGCACTAAAGTGTTCACTTGGCCGCGTGTATTGAGAAAATTTCTCATATTTGACTTTGTCAAAAGACTTTGCAGAAAAATCGAAGTATCCGCGGCCGATTTCAAAGAGCCTTGATCCCTTTTGTCCTTGTTTACGATTGGTTGATACTGCGTTTAGCAAGCCTAAAAGTAGGGTGGTTTGTAAAGAATCATATTCTTCACTAATTGGATTGCTTAGCTTTAAGCTGGGGTATAATGGGTGGTCTATGGATATGCCGAGTTTTTTGCTTTCGTTTTCTGATACAAAAGGAAATGTGATGATCTCGGACATTCCTAAACTTGCCATGGCGACCTTAGCATTTTCGGCAAAATGAAGAAAAGGCATTTCCCTAGAGGGAGTAATCTCCATGACTGGCATGCTATATGGTATGTTGTTATAGCCTTCGAGGCGTGCAATCTCTTCTATTAGATCTATTTCTCTTATTATATCATGGCGCCAAAAGGGAGCTTCAAAAACCATTCTGTCGTCATTTTTATCTAATAAGTCAAAACCCAAAGCATCTAGATGGTCGCAACAAGCGGGGATCGTGAGTTTTGGTAGTCCTAAAATTTGTTTTGCTCGTGATAACCGTAGGGCAATACGAGTTTTGTTTTTAGGCTCAGGGTAAATATCAATAAGATCTTCAGATATTTTAGGGCTGGGCAGGCCTAGTTCTTGGCTTACGCTAAATAGCAAATTGCCTACCCTTTTTGCAATATTGGGTAGGGTATCAATATTGATTCCGCGTTCAAATCGATGCGAAGCATCGGTATGGTATCCTAGGCGTTTTGATGTCCTACGAATTTGGGTTGGCGAAAAATGTGCTACTTCTATGATGATGGCAGAGCTGTCCTCTTTTATTTCTGAGTTGAGCCCCCCCATGATTCCAGCTAATCCTATGGGTTTTTCTGAATCACAAATTAGGATGTCACCATCTTTAAGAATAGCATCTTGCCCATCTAAAGTGGTGAGTTTATCCTGAACTTTGGCACTTCTAACCTCTATCATTCCACCACTAACAAAACGCTCATCGTAAGCATGGATAGGTTGACCGTATTCAAGTAAGACATAGTTAGTGATATCGACGATTAAATTGATGGGACGTATGCCTGATTTTTCTATTCTTTTTTGCATCCAAATAGGTGATGGTACCGCTTTAACACCTTCGACACAAAGGGCGGTTAAACGTCCACAGCCAGCCTTTGGTCCAATGGAGGCTTTTATTTTTTGACCTGTCTTGACAGTGTCATTGGCTTCATAATCAAGTTTTGGATGTTTAATTGGACGTAATAATTTTGCTCCTAAATCACGGGCAATGCCAATGTAGCTTAAGCAGTCAGCCCTGTTTGGGGTTATACTGAGCTCGAAAATAGTGTCAGATGTATCAATAATCTCTGAGATTTTGGTACCAGGTTTGTATTTTGATGAAATCTCCCAAAGTCCAGCATCTTCATTTGAAACCTGCAGTTCCTTTTGGCTACACATCATACCGTAAGAGCTTTGTCCTCTAATTTTACTTGGTTTGATCTTAAAATCTCCCGGCAATACGGTACCTATGGTGGCAACCGGAGTATGTAAGCCTTTTCTAGCATTGGGGGCACCACATACAATGGTGAGGGGCTCTTCTTTATTGCCGATATCGACTGTGCAGATATTGAGACTATTAGCATCGGGGTGTGGATGCATGTCTATAATTTGTCCGACAACAAGAGATTCGGGAAGTGGCGCAAGGGTTTCAATTCCTTCAACTTCAAGTCCTAAGTCCGTTAATGTCTCAGCAATTTTTTGGCTGGAGAGGTCTTTCAAATCGATATATTCATTTAGCCATTCTAGTGAAATAAGCATAGTAGAAATTTTCCCCTATGGTTGAGCTTCTTAATAAATATTAATTAGTTTACGATGGGCACGGCTCTTCAAAATTATTCCCTGATATTAAACATATACGGGGAATTGAGCGTGGAATTCTTTATCGCCTTCAAATAACTGGCGTAAATCGGGGAGCGCATCTGCTAACATCGCCATACGGTCAATACCGAATCCAAATGCAAATCCACTAATGTTTTCACTATCGTATTGGATGGCCTCAAAAACATTCGGATGAATCATGCCGCAGCCCCCTATTTCTAACCAACCTGAATGGCTGCAAACTCTGCAACCTTTGCCTTTACACATCGTGCATTGCATATCAATTTCTGCGCCTGGTTCAACAAATGGGAAAAACTTGGGCGAAAACGTGTCTGCATATCAGCGCCAAAGATAGCTTTTAAAAAACCGTCAATCATGCCTTTTAAATGGCTAAAGTTGATATCTTTATCGACAATAAAAGCCTCTATTTGATGGAACATTGGTGTGTGGGTAGGGTCGTTGTCACAGCGGAAAACCCGACCTGGTGCGATAATCCTCAATGGTGGCCTGTCATTAAGCATTGTATGGATTTGTATATTTGAAGTATGGGAACGGAGAAGTAGTTTTTCTTGGCCTTGCAGGAAAAAAGTGTCTTGCATTTCTCTTGCTGGGTGGTCATCAGGAAAATTTAAAAGTTCGTAATTATAGAGGTCATAATCTACTTCAGGACCATCATAGACAGTGAATCCATGGGCATGAAAAATCTTAAGAAGTTTTTGCCTCATAATGGTGACTGGGTGTAAAGCTCCCTCTTTAGGGCTATCTTCGACGGGTCTATCAATGTCTAAAGGAGGAGCTGCGAGTTTTTCTTGTAGAGCAAATTCAGCGGCTTCTTCTTTAAGAGATTCTAATGCCGTTTCGATTTTATGCCTTAATAGATTTAAGGCTTTACCCGACTCTGGACGTTCTTCCTTACTGACCGAGCGTAACGCTTCGAATAATTTAGTGACATGGCCTTTACGTCCTAAGTAGTTGATGCGTAATTCTTCTACAGAATTGGCAGTGGGACGCTCCTTGATTTTTTGTAATTCCTGGAAAAATTGCTGCTCGTATTCAGAAGACTGTAAAAGTATAGAAGCCAATTTGACACTTTCTCCTAGGTTTGTGAGATCGATAAAGTATTTGTCCCGTTAAATTATTAAAATCTTACAAAGACAGGGCTTTGCAGTTTGGTCATCATATGTATTTTGCTTGTAGAAGTCGAGCCTTAACTTGTTTAAGGCAAGGTGTCATGAATTCTTTAATACCAACAGATCCATGAGATCACCGCTATTCTGATTTTGAGTAATTTTTCAGTGTATCGTGGTGGTATGCATTGTCAGATCTGACGCCTTGTTATTAGGAGGATCGAGCTTTTGTTTGATCAGTGAGTTCTTAAGGAAATAATAATTTTATCAATAGATTTAATACATGAGGTTAATAAATTCAAGATAATAAATTATAAAATATATTAAATTAATTTTAAATTTAATAATATAAATGTCTTAAATATTTGAAATAATAAATAATTTTCAATTGAAATTTTAATAAACCATAAAGTGTTACAATAACTAAGTCGAGGTGATGTTGTTTCTAACGATGAGGTTATCATTGGAGCTACCAGAGTGTTAACCTAAGCTTTGTCTAATTTAGATGCTTGTAAATTAGGCTTTTCGCACTTATACTGCAGCCTTTCTTACAATTACTTACCATTTTGGTTGAATTATGAATTTTACTCTGAATACACTGTTTGCTACATCGCAGAAAGTTGGAAAATCTTTGATGGTCCCTGTCTCGGTCTTACCTGCAGCGGGTTTATTAGTCGCTTTGGGGCGGATCCTCCAAGATATGGGCGGGCCAGATTTGAGCCCTATGCATGAAGTTCTTGTTGTTTTAGGAAAATTAATGTTTGGCGGTGGGTTAGCCATTTTCGAAAACCTGCCTGTGATATTTGCTATTGGTGTTGCTATTGGCTTTACCGGTGGCGCTGGTGTTGCCGGGCTTGCTGCTGCTGTCGGATATTTTACGCTTATTAATGTTCTTAAAGTTATGAGCGAGGTTAGAAGCTTAGATCTAGCTATTAATACTGGAGTTTTTGGTGGGATCGCTATAGGTCTGGTCGTTGCCAGCTTATATAGGCGTTTCTATCAAACTAAATTGCATCCCATCTTCGGATTCTTCTCAGGCAAACGGTTAGTGCCAATCATAAGCGCTGCTAGTGCTGTTTTGATTGGTATTTTACTTGGGCTTATTTGGCCTCCCATTCAGGAAGCTATCCATTCATTTGGCTCATATGTAATGTCTTCTCCTTTAGGCCCAGCTTTTTATGCGGCGGGCAAACGCCTCTTGATTCCAGTGGGGCTTCACCATGTTTATTATCCTCCTTTTTTATTTGAGTTTGGGCAATTCACTACTGAAGCTGGCAAAATTCTTACAGGAGAGTCTCCCCGGTATTTTGCTGGAGACCCCACTGCAGGGCGCTTTATGGCCAGTGAGTTTCCCATCATGTTGTTTGGTTTACCCGCTGCTTGTGTTGCTATGTATCTTCGTGCTCCTGCAGACAAGAGAAAGCAGATTGGCGGTATAATGTTATCTTCTGCCTTAACTTCGATTATCACTGGAATAACTGAACCAGTTGAATTTTCATTTATTTTTGTAGCACCACTTCTTTACATTTTTCACGTTGTTGCTGCTTTTTGTTCTGGACTATTGACCTCGGCTTTCGATATTCATTTGGGATATACCTTTTCAGCATCTCTGATTGATTATGTTGTGGGATTTTTTAACCAAAAAAATAGTATTTACCTCTGGCTTGTAGTCGGTCCAATAATTTCAGGTGTATACTTCACCGCATTTTATGGCTTGATAGGATGGTTTGATTTTAAGACTCCTGGCCGCAATGAGCAGGTTGATGATAGTATCCAACCGCAAGAACAGGGGATAGGAGCGTTTACGAGAAAAGCAGAAAAAATTCTTACAGCATTGGGTGGTAGCAAGAATATTCGAGATATTGATGCTTGTATCACTCGTTTACGTTTGCAGGTGTATGACCCAAAAATAGTTGAAAAAGACGTTTTTAAGGCCCTCGGTGCATCTGGCACTATGGCGACCGGTGATAGTCTGCAAATTATTTTCGGTACCGAGTCGGATGCTTTAAAAGATGAGATTAAGTCTTTAATAAAGCAGGTGGAAAGCGTTTCCTTGGAAAAGCGGTTATTATTGCACGCACCAATCAATGGAGAGGTTCTTTCATTAAAAGATGTTCCAGACCCGACTTTTGCAGACCTACTTCTAGGTGATGGCTTTGCCATAAGACCTGCGGATGGTGTTGTTTATGCTCCTTTTAACGCTGAAGTTGTACAGTTATTTAGAACTAACCATGCGATAGGACTCAAAAGTGAAAACGGATTGGAGGTACTAATTCATATAGGAATCGATACTGTTAAACTCAATGGTGATGGCTTTAAGGCATTTGTTAAAGTTGGTGAGAGGGTTGTGAGTGGGCAAAAGTTGATTGAGTTTGATTATGAAAAGATTTCTAAACAAGCTAAAAGTTTGATAACACCGGTGGTTGTTACCAATATGGACCTTGTTGAAAGTCTGAATATTGTTCGATTTGGAAATGTTGAGAAGGGGAATGAAGTTATTAACTTGACTCTCAAGTCATAGGAGAAATATGGAAAAGTCAGTAACGTTTTTAAATGAAAATGGGTTGCATGCTAGGCCAGCCGCTGTTTTGGTGAAACATGCAGGCCAATTTAAAGCAGATGTAGAAATTCAATGTGGCGAACGCTCGAGCAATGCAAAGTCTTTGATGGGCATTATGGCATTAGGCATTAATAAAAATGATGAAATTATTATAAAAGCTCAAGGAGATGACGCTGAAGCTGCGATCAATAATCTGGTAGATCTGGTGGCAAACAACTTTAATCTGTCAGAGTGAAACTGCTAATCATAAAACTTATGAAAGCAAAGATTATGTATAAAGGAATACCAGCTTCCCCCGGGATTGTGATTGGACGAGCAAGGATCAGTCAACATATTGACCTCGATTTGTATGGCCAGCAAGTGAAGTCTAGTCGCAAAAGCCTATTAGAAGAAAAGGCATGTTTGGAATCCTCATTTGAAAAAGCTAGAAGGGATCTTGAAGATTTAAGGGAGGCTACTTTCAGAGAGCAAGGGGAAACGTATGCCTTAATTTTTGATGCTCATTTGCTGCTTTTAGATGACCCGGAAGTGAAAATCCAAGTACTTAATAAGATCGAAAATGAAAATGCGGATGCGGCATATGCTTTAGCATCTGTGGCATCAGGGTATGTTTCTACTTTTAAATCGATGTCTGATCCCTATATGAGCGAGCGTGCCGACGATATAAGAGACGTTTTTACGCGTGTCTTAAAATATATCCTTGGGATTGATACTAAAAGTAACATTGGTCATGAAGAAAATAGTATTTGGGTCAGCCGTGAGCAGTCTCCTTCGGATATTGCTGCATTAGATAAAACAAAAGTTATAGGCATTGTTACTGAAACTGGTGGCGGAACTTCTCACGCAGCAATTATGGCTCGTAATATGGAAATACCGGCAGTAGTGGGTCTTAATGGTATTTTAGAACAGGTATCTGAAGGCGATCTGATCATTTTAGATGGCTCGATAGGTGATGTAATTGTAAATCCCAAGGATGAAGTTATTTCTTCTTATATGGAAAAGGCTAGCCGGCTGAAGTTGCAGAATAGTTTGTATAGGTCATATGTAGGTCGTTCTACACAAACCTCAGATGGCTATCATGTTCGGCTCGGTGCAAATATAGGAACGATTGATGATTTGGATTCATGCGAAAAAAATGATTTTGAAGAAATAGGGCTCTACCGTAGTGAGTTTTTATTTATGGAGCGTGCGGAACTGCCAAGTGAAGAGGAGCAGTATCAAGCATATGCGGGAGTTATCCAAAAATTAAAGGGTAAAGAATGTACTATTAGAACATTAGATATTGGTGGTGATAAAAACTTAGACTACCTTTCTATAGAGAAGGAGATGAATCCCTTTTTAGGCTTTCGCGCAATTAGATTTTGTTTGGAACGAAGCGATATTTTTAAAACGCAATTAAGAGCTATTTTAAGGGCAAGTGTGCACGGTAACGTGCGTATTATGTTTCCGATGGTGTCTTCTTTAGATGAGCTTTTAAATGCAAAAGAAATTTTGCAAATTTGTCAAATTGAACTGGAACGTGAAGGACTAAAATGGCGGAGTGGTATCGAAATCGGTGTTATGATAGAAGTTCCATCGGCAGCGCTGATTGCAGATATCTTGGCCAAGCATGTGAACTTTTTTAGTCTTGGAACTAACGATTTGTTGCAGTACACTTGTGCAGTAGATCGTATGAATCCAAAAGTAAGCCATCTTTATGAGCCTTTGCACCCAGGTTTGCTAAGGTTGATAGATTTAGTGGCTAGGCATGCTAAGAGTGCTGGTATTAAACTAGGGATGTGCGGATCTATGGCTCATATTCCAGAGTTAGTGCCTCTTTTTATTGGCATGGGCTTTGATTCTTTGAGTATGAGTGCATTGCATATTTTACCAACTCGCAAGGTTATTAGCGAATTGGATTTAAATGAATGTAAGAAAAAATTGGAGAATGTTTTGATCTTAGAAACTGCATCTGAAATTAGAAAGTTTTTAGGGTCGAACGAATCAAAATTGGATGGGAATGTATAACGTAAAAACTTACCTTGAGCTCATTTTGGGAAGTTGGAGGCATTATGAAAGTTAGGTTGAAGATGGTGTCACTTTTTTTTCTGTGCTTTTTTGTAACTTCTGTGCAAGGAGCTGAGAAAATATCCTTTCATAGTAGCCTTATGTACTTGCAAAATAATATTCACCCGGTTGGGACTGAAAAAGGAATAGTTGTCGCTTCGCCATCGCAGCAAAATCCGGATTATTTTTTTCATTGGGTTAGAGATTCAGCCTTAGTAATGAATACGCTGTTAGATGTTTATTTGTCTGATGGGCATCAAATTTCAGAAACAAGCTTGTTAAGTGCGATGTACGATTATGTTGATCGAGTGAAATTTTCTCAGTACCAATCAGGTTTTGAGCATTTGGGAGAACCCAAATACTATGTTTCAGGCTATCCTTTTAATGGACCATGGGGCCGCCCTCAAAATGATGGACCAGCATTACGTGCAATTACATTGATTAAGTTTGCCAATTTTTTATTGGACAAAGGGGAGAGGTGGTATGTGCTGGAAAATTTGTATAAACCGGTTTTGCCTGCTTTGTCACCAATTAAAATGGATCTAGAATTTGTGGCTCAAAATTGGCAGCAACAAGGTTTTGATTATTGGGAGGAAGTGAAAGGTCTACATTTTTCAACGGCAATGGTGCAAAGAAAAGCTTTATTAAAGGGTGCTGAGCTCGCATTAAAACTTGATGATGCTTATGCAGCTCGTTATTATTTAGAAAAAGTAAAAGATATAGAAGAGTTATTAAAAAAATTCTGGAACCCCCAAAAAGGGTATATTGAGTCTACTATTGAACAAACTTCCGGTGTTTGGAAGTCACAGCTTGATATATCTGTTATCTTAGGTGTTTTACATGGTGCTACGAATGACGGGCTGTATTCTATTAATGATCTCAAGGTAATGGAAACCGCCCGGAGGATTGAAGATGTTTTTGCAAATATTTTTCCAATAAATCAGGCAGAGACGGGTAATGAAGCTCCAGCTATTGGTCGCTATCCTGAGGACAGTTATGATGGTTATTCTGTTAATGGTGAGGGAAACCCTTGGTTTATAGCTACTTTTGCAATGGCCGAATATTACTTTGCATTAGAAAAATATGCTTCTGCTGCTAGTGTTGATTCTAAAAATTACCGCCTCTACTGCGCTTTAGTTAGTTTAGAAAAATGTCAAGTGTATACAAATGATAAGCCTGCTTTTATACGTAAAATTAAGGAAGGACTCAGAGCCAAGGCCGAAGGATTTTTAGCTAGAGCTGATTTCCATTCTGATAGTGAAGGGCATATGTCCGAACAAATGAATCGTTATCATGGCTTTATGCAGGGGGCTAGAGACTTGACTTGGAGCTATGCAGCTCATGTCTCAGCTTTATTGCAAAAGGGATCTAAAGATTAAGAAGAGTGAAAAAATGATGGGCTTTTTACATGATATTTTTGTGCGTAAGCTTACGTAGCTAATTTATAAACCAAGCTTCTTTGACTGACTCTAAATAATCCCTACGGAATGAATTTAGAGTCAGTTAGAATCTGTTTCGGCTATATCATTTCTTGTATTTTAGTATACCTTTCTTATACTTTGATCTTTGGTTAAACTGTGATCCGACATAGACACTACTAATAGCGGCTCGTTTTATTTGATCAGCGATGGATCCATGACCACGAGGCATCTCATCTGTTAGCCTTATAGCAATACTTAAAAACTTAATGGAGCATTGGTAAACGTCCAGTTTTTCATAGCTCATCATTTTGATTTTTTCCTTCTACGTGGTCGTAAGTCGCTCCAGCCCCCGATGCCGATAGCGCGAACGTTTTCGACTAAGTCTAGGAGTAAACGAAAACGACAATGACTTGAAGTGACATATTAAAGAATTCCTTCAGTGGTTAGACGAAGCTTTTTCTTGTTATAAATGCCTGCATAAAGCATAATAGGTTTTAGCTTCGACCATAACTCATCCGTGAGCATAAATCGTGGCATAGCAAACTCATTTTTATTATTTGTAGCAAACCAATAATACGAGTTTGCTTTTTTATTTCAATAATTTATAGCGAATTGTCAACAGGCCTTAATGTGCTAACCAGATTTTCGTAATACACAAGAAAAAATACCTTCATTATATATAACTCCGGTATTTCTTCTTTGCTCTCGGAACACATTCTAATACTAATAGTGTATCAGCAGTAGAGCGTGCGAATTTACACACGCTCAAAAATTCCAGCTGCTCCCATGCCCGTACCAATACACATGGTTACCAAGCCATACTTTCCACCAGAACGTTGAAGCCCATGTGCCATTGTTGCCGTTAGTTTGGCTCCGGTCGCTCCTAAAGGATGGCCAAGGGCAATGGCCCCTCCTGTTGGGTTTACTTTAGCCATATCCATACCTAAAGTTTTGATAACCGCTATGGATTGTGCAGCGAAGGCTTCGTTTAATTCGATATGATCCATGTCTGCTAGTTTTAAGCCAGCTCTTTTTAAAGCTTTAGGAACTGCTTCAATAGGTCCAATGCCCATAATATTTGGTGCAACGCCGGCTACAGCGTAGCTAACATAACGGGCTATTGGTTTTAGATTATGTTTTTTTACAAATTCTTCGGAGCATACCAGGCACATGCCTGCACCATCTGACATTTGCGAACTATTACCTGCTGTAACGGTGCCATTTGTCAAAAATGCCGGGCGTAACTTGGCTAATGCCTCTACAGTGGTATCAGGCCTCGCTCCCTCATCTTGATCAAATATCGTAGAATCTATTTTAACTTGCCCATCCTTTGCAGGAGATCTCTTTTCAACGTGAACCGCAATAATCTCATCTTTGAATAAACCATTTTCAATCGCCTGCGTGGCTTTTTTATGAGATTGTACAGAAAACTCGTCTTGTTCAAGGCGTGAGACTTTGTATTCTTTAGCAACATTTTCTGCTGTCATGCCCATTCCGAGATAGAAATCTGGATGGTTATCCATGATATTCCTGGAACCGACAACTTTATTTCCCATCATAGGAATCATCGTCATAGACTCAGTTCCACCTGCAAGTATGCAATCACCGCCACCTGCTAAAATTTGCTGTGCAGCCATCGCAATGCTTTGTAATCCTGAACTACAGAAGCGGTTGACGGTGACCCCTGATACAGATTCTGGTAAGCCAGATAAAAGAGCAGCAAAGCGTGCAACATTCATCCCTTGTTGGGCTTCAGGCATTGCACAGCCTACGATGACATCTTCGATAAGTGCATGATCAAATTCCCCAGCGTCCTTTAGTACGCCTTTTATAATATCAGCGCAAAGATCATCAGGGCGCTTGTTTACTAGGCTTCCACGAAAAGCTTTTCCAACTGCAGAACGCTTTGGTGAAACGATATATGCTGTTTTCGTCATAATATGACTCTCCTGTATTGTGATACTAGTTTCTTAATGGTTTACCAGTTTTTAACATTTGCTCAATTCTTGCCTTAGTTTTTTCTTCTTTACATAGATCTAAGAATACTCTTCTTTCTAAGTCTAAGAAGTACTGTTCGGATACAAATGCGCCAGAGTCAACTTCGCCACCGCAGAGTACGGTTGCGACCTTTTCACCAATGAGGGCATCATGCTCACTGATTTGTCGGCCTTCTAGCATATTGTAAAGCATCAACTTAAAAGTCTGAATGCCAGGGTCTCCAACAACTTTAATTGCTGTTTTTGGAGTAGGGGTCACGTAACCCATTTTTGCTAGTTGATAGGCAAGACCTTTTGCTTTAACAATTTGGTGCTCTTTAGAGAGCGACACGAAAGTTTGTTCTGGGTATAATCCCATCTCTTTTGCTTCTATGCCCGAAGAAGAAACTTTGGCCATTCCTATGAGTAAGAAAGCTCTTTGCAAAAAGCTCATAGGGTCTGTATTTTCACCTCGGCTTGCTAGCTCGTAGGAACGGAGGGCAAGCTCTTTAGTGCCTCCACCTGCTGGAATGAGCCCGACACCCATTTCCACTAAACCAGCATAAGTTTCACCGGCAACGATACGGTAGCTCGTATGTAGTGAAACCTCACACCCACCTCCAAGGGTCATGGAAAATGGGCAAGATATCGTAGGAAATGGAGCGTATTTTAACAATTGCATGGCACCTTGAAACTGGCGCAGCATGGTATCGATGGCAGTAAAATCTTTCTTTTCTATAAGTTCTAATAGGTATTTTAAGTTTGCACCTGCCGAAAACGCTGCTCCTTCATTAGCAATGACTAATCCCAAATACCTGTCATTGACTATTGCTACAGATTTTTGCAGCATAGTAATAACGTCCATGTCAATGGCATTCATTTTTGTATGGAAGTCTAAAAGTGCTATGCCGTTGCCAATATCGAGCAGGCTGGCGCCTTTGTTCGATTCGATGACGCGGGGGTCTTCTGGGTTTTGTGTTTTTGGCAAATAAAATAGATGAGCCGGTTTAGCAATTTCTGTACTTTTACCTTCTTTGAAATTACTTTGTTTGCTGTATCCAGCGGCATGCCATTCGGGAGAATTTGGATCTGGATCGTAAAATTTGCCGCCTTTTTTGATCCAATTGGGGAGCTTCACTCCATCTTTTTGCATTTTTTGTAAAATATCATCAAAGCCAAGCCCTTGCCATAATTCTAGAGGCCCCCATTCCCAATTAAACCCCCAACGCATGGCATCATCAATACGCTTAGGCTCTCCACCTGCAATTTCGTTTACTAAAGTTGCGGAATAAGCCATAGTGTCTCTAAGGCTATTCCAAATTAATTTGGATCCTGGGTCGTCCTGATTGATAATGGTCTTAAGTCTAGTAAATAAATTTCTTTCCTGTGATAATTCTTTCATCCAAGGGAAAAGCTGTACATTTTGTTCTTCGTAAGCCTTGCTTTCTGGCCGGTAAACTTTTATTACGCGCCTTCCTTGTTCATCCTTGCTTTTAGCGTAACAACCTTTACCATTTTTTTGACCGAGATTGCCTGCTTCGATTAAGTCATTCACCCAGTTTGGTGGTAAAAACAGCTCTCTTTCAGGGTCATCAGTTGCTCTATCATAGACATTTTTGGCTACATGAGCGTAAGTATCGACACCGACCACGTCAAGTGTACGCATGGTGGCTGAGGAAGGACGGCCAATTAGCTTTCCAGTTAATGCATCAACTGTCTCGAAGTTCAAACCCAATTCAATCATGTGTCGGTTTGTTGTTTGCATACTGAAAACGCCGATACGATTGGCAATAAAATTAACGGTGTCAAATGCAAAGACAACACCTTTACCTAAGTTTTCACTTATCCAATTAGAAACATCATTCATCAGTTGAGCATCAGTTTCTGGAAGCGGTATCACTTCTAAAAGGTGCATATAACGTGGCGGGTTGAAAAAGTGTGTCGCAAAAAAGCATTTCACATACGATTCTGACATGTCTTTAGCAATGTCATGCAGTGGAATGCCAGAAGTGTTGGTACAAACCGGTACTCCTGGCCGGACATAGCTTGCTATCTGGTTATGGATGGAAAGCTTGATATCAAGCCGTTCAACAACTGCTTCTAACACCCAGTCTGATTCTGCAATGACTGACATGTCGTCGTCAAAATTTCCAGGGATAATATTTGTTAGAATTGAAGGCGACATGATCGGTGATGGCTTCAGAAGTTTTAATTGTTCAAGCGCCAAAATCGAGCGCGCCGCGCGATAATTCTTACCAACTGCTTTAGCCTGTTTTGGGTCTTTAGGGGGTTCCGGAGAAGAAAGATCCAACAAATGTACTCTAACTCCTGCAGCAGCTAGATGGGCTGCGATCTGCGCACCCATAACTCCAGCGCCCAGAACTGTTGCTCTGCGAATTTTTAAGGACATAAATAAGCTCCTATTATGATTAAAAGTAAAGTTGATTCCACTGATCATTTTGATCAGCTACTAAGGTTCGTAAAATCTTTCAGATATTAACGGGAGCAAAACCTATGATAGCTGCGTTGCTTTCGTCTCTGCGCTGCTCGTTCCTCTGCGCCTTGCTCTCATAGGTTTTGCTCCCCTTAATAAGGCTTGCCTAATAAACATGATGAGATAAGTACAATGACGAATTCTACTTTAGACGTAGCGCAGTCTGATATGTTTTACTCTCCTTTACAAATTAGTAAAATTTCTCTTCAATTTTTTTGACAATAGCGTCGGTGGTAAAGCCGAACTCTCTTTCTAGGTCTTGTGCTGGTGCGCTAGCACCAAAATGATCTATACCTATGCAAAGTCCTTCAGCGCCTACAAACCTTTCCCAGCCAAGTGTTACACCGGCTTCTATAGAAACTCTCTTTTTACAACTCCAATTTAAAATTTCTTCTTGGTATTCTTTATTTTGTTGTTGGAATAACTCCCAGCAAGGCACCGATATAACATCTGGGTTTTCGCCTTTTTGCTCCAATATTTTGGCCACATCAAGTGCAAGGCTTACTTCACTTCCAGTTGCAAAAATTATTAGAGTCGGGTTTGTCTTTTCTAGTATACGCCAAGCCCCTTTTTCGGCCTGGGATATTTTTTGAGAAGATACAGGCAAATAAGGAAGTTTTTGGCGCGTTAAGCAAATAGAGCTTGGAAGGCCTAGGGAAAACTGCTTTTCGCATCAGAACTTCGGTTTCTAACGAATCAGCCGGGCGCATAACGTACATATTTGGAATCGCCCGTAAAGACATAATATGCTCAATCGGTTGGTGGGTAGGGCCATCTTCTCCCACATAAAAAGAATCATGTGTGAACTCATGGATCACTCGTGCGTGCTGTATTGAGCCTAGACGTAATGCAGCCCGGGAATAATCTGCAAAACTAAGAAATGTCGCGTCAAAAGGAACAAAGCCGCCATATAAAGCTAAGCCATTACAAATAGCTGACATAGGAAATTCTCTGACCCCAAATGCTAGGTTCCTTCCTTTAGGATTTTCGCTCCCATAATCTTGAACGAGTTTCGCAAAGCCTTCTGTCATATTAGAAGGTTCTAAGTCTGCGCTGCCGCCGATTAAAGTTGGAAGTTTTTTAGCCCAGCAACTTATGATTTCACCAAACGAGTTACGAGTTGCCATAGGCTTATCTTTTTGCCAATCAACTAATGGCAGATTTTCGTAATCATTACTTGTAAAGAAAGCATTATACATATCGTTGAAGTCGACGTCATTTTTTCGTTTTTCCGCTAAGTATGATTGCCATTCTTGTACTTCATTTCGTAATTGAGCAAAGTTTTGTTGGTAATATGTTTTGGCTTCGTTAGGGAAATAAAAACTTTCATCTGAAGGAATAGCAAATTTAAGCTTAGTTTCTTTGCGCTCTTCAGGGGATAATGGAGCACCATGCGTTTTGTGACTGCCTTCCACATTAGCTGCACCATGGGCCATGAGACTTCTACCGACAATCAAAGTAGGTTTGGAGGTCTCTTGTTTTGCTGCGCTGATGGCGCGATTGATTTCGTCATGGTTATGCCCATCTATTTGTAGGACTTGCCATCCGAAGCCTTCAAATATTTTCTTTTCGTCATCTGAGGTTACGCGATCGATACTGCCAGAAATTTGTTGGCAGTTTTTATCATAATACCAAATTAAATGACCGAGTTTTAAATGACCTGCTATAGAAGCCGCTCCTAATGTCACACCTTCTTGCATGCACCCATCCCCCATTAGAACCCAAGTCCTTGACTGGAAGAGTTTTTGATCGAGAACAGCTGCCAAATGTGAGCTGCCAATTGCAAATCCAACTGACATAGCAGCTCCCTGCCCCAATGGGCCTGTAGTGCATTCTACTCCTGGAGTTACACCATTTTCAGGATGTCCAGGAGTTCTTGATCCCAGTTGTCTAAAGCCTTTGAGGTCTTCCAAGTTCAGCCAACCATTCGCATAAAGAAGTGAGTAAAGGAGCATTGATTCGTGCCCTGCACTCAAAATAAAACGATCTCTACCGAGCCAATTTGGATTATCTGGATCAAATCTCAGGTGTTTCGCAAAGAGGGTATAAGCAAAGTCCATACTCGACATGGCACCCCCTGGGTGTCCCGATTGAGCTTGATCTACCCCATCAATAACTAGCCCTTTTAGCAGATTGATGATTTGTTGGTCATTCATCGAAAGGTCCTTTAGTGATTATAAAAACAACATTGTGGTCATGCGGGAGTATAGGCTTTAGTTGTTAGAAGGAAAAGAAGAATCTGGTTAACTTCTTGAAAGGCGGCAATATTTTGTTGGCTGATAATTAGCTGTTGCATATGTATTCTGTCTCTGATTAGTGCAACTATGTAAAATGGGTTGCTCTAAAATTTAGGTTGGGTAAGAATTTAGATTGTACCTCTGGTTGAATTATAACCTTACATAAGGAGTTGGAACTGATGGAAATCGAAGAAAATGCAGAAAAATCAGTCACAAGAAGAGATTTTATTCTTGGTGGCCTGTGTGTAACAGCATGTACGACTGCGGCTTCATTGATGAGTAAGCAGGCATTTGCAGCTGGTAAGGAGGCAGATGAGAAGAAAGGGGAAGTTATTGAAGCTTCAAAGTTAGTGCCTGCCGATAATCCTATGGCTCAGGCTCTAAAGTATTCTCATGATGCAGCAAAGTCTAAATTCAGGACTGCTGATAAAGCTGGAGTTAAGGCAAAGGATCAATTCTGCCACAATTGTCAGCTTTTCGTAGCTACAGGAACTTTAAAAGGTTCTAAGGATACCGTTGGAAAGTGTCAAATTTTACCGACAGGTTATGTTAAAGGTGATGGGTGGTGCAATTCTTGGGTTAAAAAAGCATAGTAAAAAACAATCCAGGTTGTTTCGATATTAATCAGCAACCTGGGTTATGGTTTATAGGCTTTTAGTGAAGGTATAGGACACTTGCAGAGCTATTTTAAAATTTCTAGGCTTTGAATCGATCAGATAAAAAATACGCTGAATAGTTACGTTATTTTTTCACGCCTTTCTGGTTGTAAATCTCTTTTTGATGATAAGTCGCATTTAAAGACTAGGGCGTGTTGACGTTTCATTTCCTACTACGAGCCAAACCCTTGAGTCACAACGTTGTCAGGGTTTCAAGTATTTGTCTCTCGCTACGAAAATGAAACGTCAACACGCCCTAATGTATTATTGCTAAGCCCGCTCTCAACTAATGGAAACTAAAGGAAATTTTTTCAAAACCCCACCTTCCCATCTTGTTAAAAGCAAGCTCTTTCCATATTCAAAAATGTTCAAAGGTATCGTCTTGACATCTTACTAGTAAAATTCAAGCTGCCTTATGGAAAGAAGACACTTTCCACTACTTACAATAAAAAAATGAGTTAGCTTTCAGAATTTAAACAAGCCCTTTAGATCTGCCATGACTTGAAGATCTGTCGCTAGAAAAATTCTCATACCCATTTACAAATCCAGAATATTTTGAATCATCTTTTTTACTAATATATCTATCCCGCAACCAATAACCAAATATCGCACCTACAATCAACATTATAAAGAACAATACAATTTTAGGAGCCGAAAAACTCCAAAACAGAAATTCAAACTTAGATGATTCAAAATTTTGAAATAAGACGACAAAAAACAGCACAATTGCGACAACTACAGCATAATGACGTATCTCACGCCTCTTCTCCCTAAGAAAATTTCGACAATATTCCCATACCGCTTTAGTTTTATTTAAATAACTGTCAATATTCACTTTCACCCCATTTCTTTTGGTAGAACCTTTCTCAAGTTCCGGCGTCGAATTTTTTTTACTATGATTTTGTTGTAAATTCGTTACCATTGTTTCAACTCCGCTGCAATTTATTACTAACTAATAGTCCTAATCTTACCCGACTTTTCTGTTGCAATCTGAGCTCGTGGGACATTGGCTAAAAAAGTCATTTCTTTAGCTAGTAATCGCAAAATATCGTCCATAGCACATATCCCAATTAACTCACCATTTTCGTCAACAATCGGAATTCGCCTTATGCCATACTTCTTCATAGTCGATGCAGTTTTATAAATACCATCAGTCTCAGATAATACACAAAGCTCATGCATCATCACGTCCTCAACATTAAGATTACTAGCTAATATGTTTTCCGATACAATAAAATTCACAATATCCCGATCTGTCAGTATACCAATTGGCTTTCTCGTTTTTGGTGACACCACGACAACATCACCTACATGTTCATGCTTCATTTTTTTAGCGGCTTCCAAAACGGTTTCTCCTGCTTCCACAGTCACAGTTTTAAATTGGCAGATATCACGAACTGTCATAGAATTTTACCTCCTAAAAATGTCAAGCAACTTCCATACCAAAAATCTTTTAAATTATCTGTCTACCAAACTACAATTAAAACAAATGGTACTTTTTTAAGAATATGTATTGAATTTATAGAATTGCATCAGAATATTATGCTCCCATTCTGCAAACTTTTTTGGATCAAAAGATGGAGAACGGTATAAAATATCAACTTCTAAAATAGTACATACCTTATAATTCACAATATCAATGCTTTTTATAAGAGATAATGGTACTAGAATAGGATATCTACGTTTATCAATATTTGTAGTAACTAGATAAAGTAATTTCCAATCTCGACTGTCAATTAACACATCGATAATTTTCGCTATTTTTTGTTGAGAATCATTAAAAAGTGTCATTTGACAAAGCTCTGTACTTCTGAGATACCGCTTTTCACTACTATCGATAAATGTATCGTTTTGAAAAGAGCATGTGTCTAATTGTACTTTAATGGCATCTTCTTGCTCTGAAAACAAAACCTTTCTAGCATTAATATAATAAATTGAAGAATCATCATTATCTTCTTCCAGTGTTGCAACTGAGAAATATTCTCCTACCCAATCCCTCTTTCTTGATAACGTATCCATAACGCCGCCAAGTGGCTTATCCAATGCCCAAACATCGCTCTTAATAATCTTGGAAAATAGTGTAATCATAAGCACTCGCAATTCCTAACTAAATGTCGAAGTGCAAAAACCATACCTATTAATTCTTATATTCTAAACTCAGCAGGAGTAATATGATTACGAGATAGATATCTATATAATTCTACACGCGTTTTATCTGCCATTTTAGCGGCTTCAGTAACATTTCCTTTTGAGTGTTTAAGCAAGTTTTTAAGATAGGCCGATTCAAATACTTTTTTAGCATCTGCATGCCGGAGTGGTAACTTTAATGATGAATTTTCAAAGTCAAATCCATTAGGAAATACAGAATTACAAAACTCATTTTCAAAAATATCATCCAAGTTGATTTCACCGTTAATTGAGAGGACAACGGCCCGCTCAATGGCATTTTGAAGTTCTCTGACATTCCCAGGCCAATCAGCAAGTTTGAGTCTTGCCATCTGAGATGCGCTAAGAGCTCGTACTACTTTATTATTTTCATTAGCAAATTTCTCAATAAAATGATTAGCCAAAAGAGGAATATCTTCAGATCTTTCTCTTAATGGCGGCATATGGATCTTTAAAACTGCCAATCTATAATATAAATCATTTCGAAAGTTTTTCCGTTCAACTTCTTTCAATAAATCAAGGTTGGTTGCTGCAACAACACGTGTATTAACTTTAACAGATTGAGTAGAGCCAAGTTGTCTAACCTCTTTTTCCTGCAAAACACGTAAAAGTTTAACCTGCAAGGATAGGGGCATTTCACCTATTTCATCTAAAAACAATACTCCATCAGAACAAACTTCAAACAGCCCTTTTTTTTCTACCTTAGCATCTGTAAAAGCCCCTTTTTTATATCCAAATAGCTCTGATTCAAGCAGTGCTTCTGGAATAGCTCCACAGTTTATAGCCTCAAACTTTTGCTTCGATCTTATAAGTGATGCATCGTGAAGCGCTCTTGCTACTAGCTCTTTGCCTGTGCCAGATTCTCCAGTAATTAACACATTAGCTGATGCATCCTTCATCCGACTAATTTGCTCCAAAACTGCAATATGTTTCTTACTATTACCTATAAAAGGTGAATAATCATTGGAAAGATTGGTGAAAGATGCGTGAGTGCTTTCGTTCAAAATATAGGAAACTGTATCTGCTATCCTACTCGGACCAAGAGACAAAGGGTAAATATTAGAAGCTCCATTTTCAAGATAGGTAGGAGCATGATGAACGGCATGATCATTCATTAACACGAATACTTTTGTGCGTGGTAATTTGTGAACTATCGCTTTAATCAACTTTGATCCAGATTCACCTTCAATATCAGAATCAACGAGAACCGCCTCTATGCGATGATTTTCAAGAAAAAATTCCTCCAAATTTTCGACACTAGAAGCATGATCAACATCAACCCCTAATGCCTCAATCCGATGCTTAAAGTTATCACAAAAATTCTGATCCTTATCTATAAGCAGAACTTTTTTATGGAGTGGATATCGGCAAAACTTCAGTTGCTGTATTCATGATCTGCTTCCTTTATATTTTCTGTTAACAAAAATAGACGTTAACAATCTATTGAATTCAGACACCTAGAAAGCAACTTTAATGCCAATTTGGTATACTAAAAATCACTTAGTTTTTAATTTGATCTTAGTTATTTAAGCCCAATATGAGCTGATATAAAATTGAGAGGAGCATTTCAGATGTAGCATTTTAAATGCATAAATTCTCAAATATGAGACAGTATCTATCAAAACGCCTAATTTCACTTTTGAACATTTGAAAATTTCAGCGGTGTAAAGGAATCATTTACAGAAATTATCTTAATAAAATAATAACACTATGCTTTAAGGCTTAACGTGAAACCATCTAACTTTAAGTAATCTATACATTAAGTTTGTACTATCTATTGGCCTCCCAGTTGCATAAGGATTATTGCCCAGGGTGAGAAAAGCTCATAGCTTATCGCTAAAAAATGCCCTTTTAAAGTGTAGCTTATTGCAAGATTTCTAATCCGTGATGCAATTGAAAGGAGCTATGAAATCCAGATAATTATATAAGATTTAATTGCTATAATAATTAAATTTGAAGGTTATCGGGACTTCTTACCTTTTAGGGCAGTCACGGCCTTAAGGCCGTGACTCTTATAGTATAGGAGAGAAACATGACTACTAATGTGGAACTGTTCACGAAATACACTGAAGTCTGCACTCAAGCCATGAGAGAAAATTGTAATGCTCCCTTCTATAAATTAGCATTTAAGTTAGTAGATAAATTATATAGTAACAAAACACTCAAAGTCGCATTGTGTTCCGGAAAAACTCAAAGGTCAGTAGATTTTTTCGAAATTAGCTTTAAAAACAATAAATGCCATCTCAAACAGCATAGCAAACTAAAACCTAAAGGCTTTCATTGGAAAGTCAATAAAAGCTATATCGAGCATGTTGTAAAATCCCCAAAAGCATATATCCAAAGCCCATACAAGATTGACCTAGACTGGGCTAAATCTCGCC
This sequence comes from Bdellovibrionota bacterium, assembly GCA_041391425.1. GTDB lineage: Bacteria > Bdellovibrionota_B > Oligoflexia > Oligoflexales > JAWKNZ01 > JAWKNZ01. The sequence continues at coordinate 201,699 of JAWKNZ010000004.1, read as the reverse complement.
TCGGGCTAGAAACGTATTGACTCATAAAAAGATGTTATCATAAAATGACAGATAATAATCGATATTAAAATCAACCATCCTAGTAACATTCTGTTCTTAATTATGATTTACTTTGCTATAATTTCAAACTAATCTAATTAAAATGCAACGAAACGTAAAACTTCGAACAAAAAATAATTGAAAGTAGATTATTAATGAAGATTATACTTGGACCTATAGTTAAATTCTGCGGACAAGATAGAAAAAATAGCATGCTGCGATTTAAAATTCTCGCCATAATTGATGGTAAAGCCCCAGTACTAAAGTTTTCTGGAGCAGGCGCTAGCGGGCAAGATACTAATCCCAAATGCCTTCACTCAAAAAACAACTTAAAATTCTATTCTTATGATCTACAAATTCGCCAATCCAGTGAAAGTGAAGTGCTAACCTATATCCTCGGCAAGCGCAGCTGGGAAATAAATATTCCAGGAAAGCTCGTCAATCCGAAAATGTCTTTTATATCATGCAATGGCTTTAGTTCGGTCAAAGAAATAGCAAAAGTTAAGAAAAAAAATAACCTATGGAAAGCTTCTTCAAACTCGATCCATAAAGGAATTCTTGATGTTCATGCTAATGATCCTATTCATCTTTTGATCATGGGAGGAGATCAAGTCTATGCAGATTCAATTTGGCATGAAATTCCAGAGTTAAAAGAGTGGCAGGAATTGGACTTCGATGCCAGAGTCAAATATCCTGTTTCAGAAAAATTAGCTCTTAGCATCGATGATTTTTACTTCAATTTATACTCAACTCGTTGGAATCAAGAAGAAGTGCAAACGGCATTGGCAACTATACCGTCAATCATGATGTGGGATGACCACGATATTATCGATGGATGGGGATCACACGATGAAAAATTACAACAATGCCCGGTATTCAAAGAGATATTCAAAAATGCAAAGCAATATTTTTCTATTTTACAGCAACAGATACTTCCAAATGCAGTTAAACCAGATCCATACCTCTCAGAGTCCGACTACTCTTTTTTAGTTCACTATGGAAAATACGATATTTTAGCATTAGATTTAAGATCCCAAAGAAACCTTAGTCAGGTCATTCATGAAGAATCATGGCAAGAAATTAAAAATGCCATGAACCATTTTGATGACAATGTTAAACATTTGCTTGTCATCAGTTCAATCCCTGTCGTCCATCCTGATATGAGTTGGATAGATTCAGCCTGGGATTTTCTACTACCCGGTAGATTTGACTCTAAATTTGAATTATTAGACGATTTAAGAGACCATTGGAATTCAAGGCCACACCAAGGAGAACGGCTCAAATTAATTCATAATCTATATAATGTATGCTCAAAAAACATACGAGTGACAATATTAAGCGGCGATGTTCATGTTGCAGCCCTAGGAAAACTGGAATGGCAGCGTGGTGGACTAAGCGGACACCAACGAGTCATCAACCAGCTTACAAGCAGTGGAGTTGTCCACCCAGCTCCTCCAGCTTTTATGAATATAATATTAGAAATGTTGGCAAAAAAAGAATATGAATTTGACCGCGGACTAACTGCGCAAATGCTGAAGTTTCCAGCTTCTAATGAACGCATTCTTCTTGGACGTAATTGGCTGGAATTAAACCCCACAGACGACGATAGGATCTGGGGTGCCTTTCACTTAGAGGAGGAAAAACACCCATATCTCAAGGCAATTCATCCCTGTATTTAAATAGTTAAGCATTTGAAGCGATGATTACTTTATCTTCATTTGAAGCATAAGAAACACCATCTAAATCATAATGGCCAATACTATCTATACACTCAACATCAGCCCCCACAATCAACTTATGAATTTTTTCAACTTCATTAAGTTGCTTTTGTTGAGCTATTTTTTTGACAGCTGCTAACGCCTGAACCATATGCCTTTTTGCAACAAATAAAGACTTACATATATCTCTAACAATACCTAACTCATCGATGACATAGGTCACCCGTCCCATATACCTATCAACCAACGACTCACAATGAAAGCTTCTCTTAACTTTATAATCGCTATCGACTAATAGACAAAATGGTAAATTCAACCGACTACAAAAACTTCGATGGCTCAGCGGCTTATCGGCACTAATACCAACAACTTCGGCTCCAGCATTTACAAAATCTTCGTAGGCATCACGAAATGCAATAGCCTCTAACGTACAAATTGGGCTATAATCCTTAGGATAAAAAAAAAGCACAATAGTCTTTTCTTTTAAAGCTTTAAATAAGTGAAAATAATTAAAATCCTGGTCATATAAGATAAAATCAGGCACTTTATCACCTACCTTGAGGCATTTATTCTCTGAGAGCTTAGATCCCTTCATAATACATTCCTTCTATCAACAGCTTTCAATTAGAATTTAGTTAGTAAAATACCAACTATCGATAATACTCAAAGCAAATCTTATACCAATAAAAGCCAGATCTTGCCGGATTTCATAACACCACTGATCCCGTAAGTGCTTTAAATAAATTATTTCAAATTATACTTGCCATTTTTTTCATGTACCGTTTAACTATGTAGTACAACTAATGTAAATTTAATACAAACTTAGTATCGGATGACGTCATGAATTTAAGATCAATGTTGCTTTTATTAGGTAGTAGCTTCTATGCTAGCGCTTCTCTTGCTGAAATCGTCGAACATAACAAGCAAGACGTTAATATTGGATTCGAATATAGAAGTGAATGGGAATACTCAGACCATGGTTTAGAAAAGACCTCTACTGATACACCAACAAAAACATCAGAACTCAATACAAAAGCTGCAAATATAACTCTAAACAGCACTTTCGCCAATAATGGCAAAATAGATATCTTATATAGCCTCCTCGATAGTGCTCTTGGTTGGTTTATTGTTGAGATTCAACCATTTGATATTATTACTATTTCATTGGGGCAAGATTTTGCTAACCAGGGAGGGTGGGATAATTTTAATTGGCTTTATGACACCATGATCATATCTCCCTATACACAATACCATTTACCTTTTTCTGAAACGACACACACCTTCGAAGTTAAATTTAACTACATGGGTGGCTTTAGTCTTCAATTGCTAGATGATGTCATAGCCTCAACTGGAACAAATACTGAAAGCGATCTGCGTTTTAACAAATCAAACCAGCAGCCCGCATGGATTCTAGAATACACCGGAACTTTCGGAGCTGTCACCCCTTTAATCCAATACGGGACGTATGATATGAATAAATCAAATTTTGCGAGTATTGGCTTGAATTATAAAAATAATGGTATTGATGCGTATGTTGATTATATTATCGACAATCGAACTCTACGCGCAGCAGTTGATAGTGACACTAAGAAAAAATACGTACACACCAATATTGTTGCAGATCTATCTTATAGCATCGGAGCTTATAAACCTTATATTAAATATCTTAAGTATGATGTAAAACAACCTGATAATGATCTAAAAGGCAATGATCCAGCCTCTGATTTAAAGCTATTCTCTGATAACGCAACACACTTAGCTTTAGGTCTCAAATACGAACTGTACCACTCCGAAATCGTTCCGTATTTTTCATACATCATGCGTAGCGGAACCTTCTACAAATCAAGCGATGCCTCAAAAACTGAAACACGCTCAGATACTTCTATGCATTTGGGTCTGATGGGTAAAATTTAATAAACTCAATATACACAAGGACGGTCGTTTATTAAAAACAATTTTTAATCGATCCGTCCCTCTTTTACACATGCTACAATATTAAGGTTAAGACAAGAAGTCTCTATACTTGCGGCTTTAAGTAAACTACTGGACAAGCATTTTGTCACGTTAATCGTTTTCCCATCTACAACTTCTTTTTCTACAACTGCATCCAACCAAATCCGATCGACCTCTTTAAGCGCCTTTGCTATGTATTGATTTTTCTTTTCGCTCATAAGACCATTAGCGACAGCTTTTCTTAGCTCATAACTGTTAGGCGCCGACCACTCCAAACCGAGTTTTCTACAAACCTCATTATCTCCAAGCTTAGGACGAGACGAAAACACCCATGTCAAGCGACCGTCATACCAATGGCGTATACTTTCATCTACTTTTAATTCTGGATCCTTTTTACCGGAGTGATGAAAATAATGAACCTGTGTTGCATTATCTTTAGATGAAACGGTCAAAAAAGGCTCTATTTTTCTATCAACTTTCTCTACAATCAATAGAGGCGTATCCTCAGAGGCTTTATCAGTATAATCCATAAAAATATATTCTGGGAGAAAGCGTACATAACGGTAATTATTCGCTTGTCCTAGGCCATGTTCAAGCAGTTCGTATGAAGAGTCTTTACCTTCTTCGTAAATAGCAGTTCCGGCTTTATAACCTCCATAGGTAATCCCAGCCCCTAAAAGAAGCGCTCCATAAACTCCATCTGATGAAGTTGCAGCTTGAATTAAATGCCAGGCCACAGCTGAACCTGCTCCCAAACCAAGCCCAAAGACGCCTATACCAGCTATAATCCCAGTGGTATATAGTGTTCCAGCTCCCACTGCTACACCCGCAGCTTGACCTGAGTAAACAGAATTATCAATGACATCTTTAATCACTTGATTCCTGTCTTGGTGCCTGTAATACCATCTTTCTGTCGGTATTACTTTTATTACTTTTTTCGTGTTTTCACCCATAGACAGCTTTATCTGTGAGGGAGAAGATTTGCTAAAAAATTCAAGATTCTTCAGACCTCTAATCGCATTAACATCACTCTTAGCATGCCATTTAATATCTGCCCCGGCTCCAAGCATCCCTAAATAAATATGCTTCGGAGGTTTCTCTAATTTGATAAGATCCTTTATCCATTTTTGTGTATTATCTAACTGAAAAGCAACTTTTAGGTCTATTCTTGCATTATTCCAGTCACCTAGAACAGCCCATAATGAAGCCAACCATAGCCTCAAGGAAGGATCGTCAAAACGCCGTCCAGCTCCATACTGTGTTTGCAAATACCGCGCAGCACGTTGCACTTCGACTCTAGCTGAGCTGTATTGATTTTTAGCGAGAAAATGCATTGCACCAATCATATGAGCTAATATGGCTTCATGTTCAGCTGGGTAATAACCATCCTCTGTTTCTTTATAAAAAAGCTGCGGCTTCTCGGCTAATAAATAAAGTTTTTCGGGACTCTAAATCTAACGTCACTTTCAACAAAGGTTTAGGATCAAATTTTTGGCTAAAGGTTCAACCAGCTTTTTCAAGTGTAGTAACAAACCCACCTTCCTCATTTTTAGGGAAACTTTCTAGAGCTTTATCTGGCATAGAATTTTCTTGCCAATATATAGATTCAAGGTATTGATCCCTAGTAGCCAAGCCGCTTGTTCGACAGCTGGACAAAACAATAGCTGAAAGTAAAAATACTGTTAAGGAATGCTTCATTTTTCTTCCTTCATATCATCTGAAGCCTTTTTCTTGTTTATAGCTAGAGGATCTTTGGCTTTGATCAGATTCAATGATACCTCGGCTGGCTCAAATTCCCACATTCTTCCGGTAAAGAAATCGACAAAAAAGCCAATCCCACCATTTAAAACATTAAACCAGTAAGAAGATTTAATATGCTTATCTAGCTTTATTTTTTGAATGTTATAGCCAGGTTTTCTAATTTCAATCAATCCATCAACAAAAACACTACGTCTGATATTTATTTTGCTGACTCCATAAGCCATACGAAACGGATCAGAGTTATGGTAGGCATAATAAGTTCCTAATCCATTGTCGCTCTTTGGAAGATACCAGCTCGATCGTACCTCCACAGGTTTTCCATCTAGCCATACACTTGCACCCAAGCCATCTTCGTTCTTATCATTAAAATCTGAACCAATAATATAAAATTTATCGTAACGCTCATTATTCACCGTGGCGCAACCATAAAAAAAGAAGATAGAAAAATAAATAATGAGCCAAGTGCGGCTAAAACAAGTCATCATAAAATTCTCGTATACAATTTCAAAGAAAATCCAGGGGGCTAGTCCAAGTCATTACGGCTCGGTCTCTTGATGTTTTTCTCATTAAATATATTAGCAACTCTGCCAACAACATCACTTTCGAAGGCCTTCTCAAAACGGCAATCCAAAACATAGGCTTTTGCCCTCAGTCTGATAGCCAACCTTTCTGCTATAGCAACTTCCGAAGTAAGTACAGTCATTGGTTTTTTTAAAAAAACAAAGCGACTTGTGGCCACCACCTCCTTAACAATATTTCTAGCTAATTCAAGATTGGTATTGGGTGCAATATGAAAATCAATCACAACCATCATATCCAATGCTCCAGCATTGCCACTTGCAACGACATCAGTAAGAAATCGAGAATTGGGGATTGTCACCAGATTATCGTCTAAAGTCACAAGTTTAACAGCTCGCAAGCCAATACCAACAATTTCACCATAGGTATCTCCAAAACGAACTCTATCTCCCACCTGAAAAGGCCGATCGAAGAGGAGAACAACTCCGGCAACTACAGAAGCAACTATATCTTTTAAAGAAATGCCTATAGCCACAGCCGCACTACCGCCAACCGCCAGAAGAACCTCTTTAGGAGGTTTAAGAACCGCATATATTAGAAGAGAAATCCCCCCAATATAAAGAGCAAAGTTAATCATAGTAGCAATTTGGAGAAACAAAACTCGCCTTGATGGATATGAATGTTGAAGTTTGTCACTAACTTTCTGAACTGACTTTGCAAGAATAATAATAATAGCAATACCCATACCGAGAGCAAAAAGCCTATCAACTCTCAAAATAGACATGATTATAGATAAATTATCGGGATTAGCTGATTCCATATATAAAGTTTTTCACCTTAAGTTGTCTAAGCACATCATGTTGATGGGTAAAATGTAAACGATAACGGTTGCCATCTCTATGAAGCAATTTATTTTCGATTCCAAGTTTAATCGCAGTAGCAACCTGAGACCAATCTAAATTAGTCACAGCTACGGCCTCTTTTCTAGTAATATTGTCGTGCTTCGCAATTGCTGCCAATACAAACCAGCAATCTTCATTGAGAGTAGAAAGCACTTCTGCCTCAGGACGCTCTGGCAGCCCGACTCGAAAAGTATGTGAACTCATGGGACTTAAGCAATTTATCCATAGATATAACGCAACACGGGGATTGCCATTTGCTTGCTCCCACAAAAGCCTAAAAAATTGCTCTTCAGCATAAACAGCAGCATCAGAAGGAGCTGATGATGTTCGAGACGCTAAAATCATTTGGTCATATGATAGTGCAAACTCAGAGGTTAAATGGCGTTTAAGTATAAGCTCCTTAATTGCTTCATCAGTCCACTGTCCTAAGTAAATTTCTGTTCGCAAGTATTGGGAAGATCCCAAAACACCTTTTATATAAGCCCAAGCATATTCATTAAAAACAGAGCACCAAAACAATTTATCTGTCTTCAAGTTTACAGCCTCAATGTAGGAATTAAGGGCTTCAAACCCTCCATATTGTCCTAAAAATAGATTATGAGCATCATCTACAAGGATTAATGTCTTTTTTTCTAGTTTTTTGTTGAATCCAAGCACAGTTTTTAAAAAATTATCGCCCTTATCCAATCCAAAACTCTCCGAAAAAAAACTAGCAAGAGCATCCTTTTGCCATATTTTGGGTGGTATGCTTATTCTAACGATATTCAATTGATTAAACTGCAAACTCAATTGATCCAACAAAGTTGTCTTTCCAATTCCTTTTTCACCGTAAATTGCTATAGACTGATCTTCTTCATCTTCTGACAGCCAACCATCAATTTCAGATTTAATTCTTTTATAAGCACTTTGATTCACACTCACAAGAAAATTTGCGTCTCCAAGGCCATTCCCAGAAAAGAGTTGCGTATAGGTAACAGGTAAATTATCACTACCTGAAGCCTTATTATTACCTACCAAAGACTCAATTTTCCTTCTAAAGACCTTGGCAAGAAAACGCTTACTTATCTCAAAAGCAGAAATCCAATTCCATGCCTTATCTGCTATGAGCTGCAATAAAATAAAGACAAGGGTAGGTAAACAGAAGAATAGTGAAAATTTACTTTGGCATTTTTCTGATAAGAAATTTCCAACTCGATTCGGCGAAACAGTCTTAATCGCCGGCGCCAAATTATCTTTCCACCAATTAGTAGCAACAGCACACAAAATAAGTCCCATCAACTCAAGAACACCACTAATATTCCGATACAACAACCCCTTATCCACCGTTTGTTCGGTTAGATGAATTAAAATATACGCAAATAGAAAGTAAAATCCAATGGTCTTAGAAGTCACATTTACTAAATTACGGGTATTTTGTGTCGGATGGTGGGCAAGATTTCGAATCGAATAAAATAAATCGGAAACGAGAAGTCTGAAAATTTTATACAGAATTATATAACCAAAAACAGGCACTATAATCTGTAAGTCTTCAAAAGTGGTACCTTCAATTTGTATGTAAAATACTCTTAAAATACTTCCATATAATAGCCATGGGAGGTAGGGCGTCACTCGTTGCAACAACAGTGCAATTGACAAAATTTTTCTATCCGACATCCGATGACGTTTTAAAAGACTTACTCGGCGTCTATCTAAATATCTTCTAATCTTTATGGCTGTTGATCTTGAAGCAAAGGGCAATAGGATAATCAAAAATAACAAAAATACATTTTTAACGACTGACACTAACCCCCAAAAGCCCTGGTCCAAAGAAGATTTAGTTGTAAGATATCTCTGATAAAAAATACCAAAAAAACGAAAAGGAATGGCTATAAACTCTCTAGATAGATCTTTAAAATAGTTTTCATCATAATAAATATCTTTGAAATCAAGAATCTCAATAACATTTAAAACATCAGATCTAACTTTAGATGACCGCGCAAGGAGATAGTAAAAATCATTAAAATGGTCATATATTTTTTTTATCTGAATATTTAAAAAGTTCTGCCTTTCCTCTAACGCCTGATTTCTTAAACGCAGTAGCATTTCACTATCATGTTCAGATATATTCTTTAAAAAATCATTTGCCAGCTCTGGTGGCTTTTGCACTGAAGAAGATGATTTGATCATGTAATAGACAACGTAGGCATCATCAATTAAAGTCCGCCATTGCAATGTAATTTTCGAATATATTATAGAATAATCTTCTTTACTAAATGATTGGCGGCTGGCAAGAAGCCCTTCAACTTCGTCTAACTTAGTAGATATGGACTGATATTTATCCACCACCAATTTAAGGTCTTCAATCCAGCGAATCGATACATCTGCAAGTGATGATCGATAATTTTCTATCTCCAACTTTGTTTCAGCTACCTTTTTATCGTTAACAGATTGAGCTTCTTTCAGCTCAACATTGGCCTTCTGTTTAGCTTCATCAATTTTTTCTTTTGATTTTTCACCGGATGTAATTTTACCTTCAAGCTCTTTAGATTTTTCTTCAAATTCATTTGCAGGCAAGTCCGGTTTTACAATTGCGTCTCTCTTAAGTTTTGAAAGCCCTAAAAAAACTAACCGATATTTCGCATTCTCTAAAAGCAAAGAGGAGAGCTTCAATTCTAATTGCTTAATATCAGCCTTATCCTCAAAACATTTAGCAGGAATAGACTGCGGTCGCTCAAGCGGCCATTCATTATTATTGACCCTTGTTTCGAGAGTCTCCTTTCTTTTCCTAACAGCATCTCCATCATCTAGATTAACTGAAAAAGAAAATCAATGCTCTTATCTTGGATACTTATACCATGTGATAGTTTCTCCAAATCATCTTGGGCGCTAGATTCAAAATCAATAGCCTGACTTAACTTCATAGCATATGAATCCACCCCCGCGCATTCCTGAGCAAATACTGAGTAGTTTTGCAAGCTCAAACAAAGTAAAAATAATCGGTAATATTTCACGAGCATATTCTTGATATTACTAAAATTATTGAGAAATTATATGGTCCAATCAGAGAAACTTACTATAAAAGTTATATGCAGTCCATATTTATAGCTAACTAGACTACTTTAGTACAAGTTTTTCTGCCTAAAACAATCGGAGATTTTCTTAATTTCTATTTAATATTCAAATAGTTACAATGAAATTCAGCATATAATCAGTATTATACATCCTAATTTCAATAAAATTCGACCACACTATCTAACGCTCTTTACCAAAAAATCAGGTTAAAAATCTCTACAACTCCTAAAACTGGAAGAACCCTAGCGCCTCACTAAGGGAAGAGCAATGAACATACAAGCAGTAAATTACCAAGATCATTTAAAAAACAGCTAACAATTCAAATGCTAGCTTACAAATCAGAAGTACTTATCGCCTATATATGATCTGCAATCATCTAAAAACTTACCATGATTTTTTGGTAAATAGTGTAGAATCAATCTTCAAGATCATAAAAACCACACTACCTTTCTAGCATGAACGAGCTTATTTTTAAGAACAAACAAAATATTTCTGATCAAAGAAATTAAAAATTTATTTTAAAAGCAGTAGTCATTGGCTTGTGGTTAGGGGTGGGCAACTGTTGGTATCGTCACTATAAATAAAGAAGTTCCCATAAATTTGCAGGACGATATCAATAGTTGTCCACGCCTATCCACAGCCTCCCATAACTAAGTCGTGGTAATGAATTGCAGAGGTATTTTACTAACCCAATATTTTTATGCGAAAGCGATATTTCAGTGGTAATGCAAAACTATGGGAGCTGTGGACTGCCATGGAAAAACATTGAAATCATCTGAAAATTTTTTATTAAAAGCTCCATTCTAACAATGATTCCAACCTTTTCCCACAGCACCCCACAGTAAAATTACTACTGCTATTTAAAAATTTTTTTGGGTTTGCTATCAAAACAGTCAAACGCTCGTACGAACGAGGGCCTAGGCTTCTTGTTTCTAAAAACTTGGTGAAAAATAGGGTGAAAATCAAAGAAAATATAGATTTTAGATCTTTTTTCCTTGACACCTTTTAGCAGGCTAGTAAATCGGGGCGTTATATCTTTCTTTATTTTCTATCTGTAAAACTCATATGAGCTAGCTGACTAGTGTTGCTTCCTTTATTCTTTTTTAATTTTAAAAATTATAAAAACGCTTACGAAAGGCAATCCTTAGGGGCGTAAAAACCTTGTGTTATAGTCTTTTTTATCTGATTGAGTCTATAGAAGCAGAGGTAAAAGCTATGAGAGAAAGATTAGCCCAACTAAAAAAGTTAACGACCGAAGCGTTGGTTTTAAATTGTAAAAAGGTGCGTGATAAAGAGCGCAAGTCTGAAGTTGCTCTGATTGCCTTTCTTTCTGAGCTTCGTAGCCGCTGCGGATTTCTTGACTATGGATATAACAGCATTTTTACTTTCTGCCAGCAAGAGCTTGGGCTAGAAGACGGGCCAAGTTATTTACGTATGCAGGTGGCTAAAGTTTGTCAAAGGTTTCCACAAATTTTAGAAGAGCTAGAGTCTGGTAGGTTGAGCTTATCCTCAGCGGCAAAGCTTAGTCCGGTGCTAACATATGATAACGTTGATGAGCTTTTGACTCGTTGTGCTGGAAAAAAAGTGAGGGAAGTTGCCTTAATTGTTGGGGAGTTAAAACCTGAAAGGCCTGTTTCTTCGGGAATCTATCCTATAGGTAGCAAAAAGAAAGAAAAGTCGGTTCCTTTAGATTTGTGTAAAAATAATTCTATTGCTCCTAGTTTAGCACCTAGCACGATAGGTGAAAAAAGCAAGGTAGGAGATAAAGCTGATAGTTCAGAAAATGTACAAGTTAAGGCCAATTTAGAAGAGCAGTTTTTTAACTTTCGTTTTGTGGCAGGTAAACAGTTAAGAGAAAAATTGTTGCGATTAGCTGAAGTGATGAATGTTGCCAATATGGAGCTTAATCTTGCTGAAATTTTAGAAGAGTCGGTTGATTTAGCTCTGCATCAAAAAGACCCGCAATTAAAAGAAGAGAGAAGGAAAGTTCGTTTGCAAAAGAAAAAATTTGCAGAAAAAGAGCAAGAAAAAGATGAAGGCAAAAAAGCTAAAACCAAAGAGGAGCAAAATAAAACAGACGAAAGCAGCCCCAAAGAAAAGGTGTCAAGAAATAAAGGAGTAAGAGAACAAGGGCAAGGGCAAGAACAACAAAGAGAAAAACTTCGTTATATCCCAGCAAAAATCCGAGCACAGGTTTTAGAGAGGGCTGGTTACCAATGTGAAAAAGTAGGTGTAAATGAGATACGGTGTTTGGCAAAGACTTGCCTTGAAATAGATCATATTGCTCCATATGCAAGAGGTGGAAATCATGCAATCTCTAATTTGCAGGTCCTTTGCAAAGCCCATAATTCTAACAAAGCTAAGCAAGAATTTGGTTATGAGTTTATAGCTAAGAAAATTCTGGCTAATAAATTAGCTGGATGCTTTGCAAGCAATTCCTAGGATGAGCGAGCTTATGTTTAACTTGCTTTCTATATGCATATCAGCAATTTTTTTGCAGTAAACCGTCTACTCACTCTTGGTTATTCCATGAAGAAATATCCAAGATAACTCAGATAATTCTTTGCTAAAAAATTTTCTATAAATTTTTGAATGATTACAGTTCTTACATAGGCGCTAAATACTTCTGGCTTGCATCCAAACACTCGTATTATTGTCATTTTTTCAAATGATATTAATGGATTAATGTTTAGATGCTACTCTCTCTAACCATTTGAGACACTAGAGTTTTTCCTGTTCTGGGAGTTGCAGAGATTTTTACCCTGATTTTTTGGTGAATTGTGATTTAAAGCCTATACCGCATAAAAATCAAACCGTCGCAAATTTATATACCTGTCAAATGTACCCCACTTTAGACTTTTAGAATTCTCTGCAATATTAATTTCATAGATGCCGTACTTAGAACAGTAAGCTAGGTATAGCAGAAGGGCCTTTGAAAAACACAAATCTTGAAGGCCCCGCAAAAACCTGGCTCCCAGATACAGAATAACTCTACCTGTCTTAAAAATATCCCAGCACTCTTCAAATATTGCAAAGTATAGCCTTTCTATACTGAACCTATTCGATGTCTAGAGTCGTAAAAAGCTTCTTCGCTCTTAAACACTAACAACCTATTATAGACACTGCCATAGTAAAGATCTCAGTTTCGATTCCCATAGCTAGATACCAATATTGATTAACTTACGCAGGGTAGTATGCTAAAATCACCATAAAAAATTTGATCATATTTTCATTTTGATCCTAGATGGTATAATAAACGAAACAAGCCATAATATCTTTTCGATTTGGTGATTTCATATGAACTATACTCGGTTAATACTGTCCATTTTTTACCTTAGTCTAAGCTGCCGCCCCTTAACGAATAGCAAAATCAAGGAAGGTCTGGTTGAACCTATGACTTATGATTCCATGCACAACGCATTTACCGAAGAAGTTTTTAAAAGTGCCAACCCATTTGTACACCCTGAAACAAAAAAAACCAAAGATATAGATATAGTCTACAGAGTATATAACCCCCTAAAACAAAAAGATCTAATAAAAGCTTCACCTGTTGCGACTGTAATCATACATCAGGGGCGTAGAGAATCTATGTACCATTACGAAAGCTTTGTAGATAAACTTGTAAAAAAAGGCATTAGAGTCCTGCTATTTGATATGCGTGGGCAAGGTCAATCTACCCACTTACTAGAAAATAGATACAAAGGCCATGTAGGTAACTTTCAAAACTATATCGAAGATCTTCAACAGTTTACTACTCTGATAAAGAGTAAAGGCTATGTTCACGATAATGACCCATTATATCTGTATGGACATAGCACAGGTGGTCTGATTGCTGCCGCCTACCTCTTTAAAACCATACCTGAACAAATTCCATTTAAGGGAGTTATTCTTAGCTCTCCGTACCTTGGGCAGCCCATAAAGGTTGATATTGCAAAATTGTTATGTAACAAACCGTTAAGCTGGGCCAATCCGAATACTCCAGAAAATGCGCAATTTCCTAAAGACTATACCTTTACACACACTTCTTCAAAAGAGGAGCAATTAAAAATAGAAAATATATTTAAAGACCATCAGGAAGTCCAACTTCATGAGCCCACATGTGGATGGGTCATAGAAACAAGTCAAGCACAAAATTGGCTTTACTCCCTACTCAGGAAAGCAGTAAAAAACAAAGAATACTCCATCGCACCAAAGACGCCCATTATGGTGCTATACGGTACTGAAGATGAATATTTGTCCATTGGCTATTTAAGCCCGTTTTGTCAGCTAATCAATAGGCTATCCCAATCCAATGAGCCCAAATGCCATTTACTCGAGTTTCCCGGAGCACGCCATGCTCTATACTTAGAAAGGGATATGAAATCAGCTAATGTTCACCGGTCGGTAATGGAGCATATTTTTTCGTTTATTTTAGACCATAGTTAGTTTCTATACATGTTCACGGCGCACCGGTAGCAAATACAGTTGCTGACGTCGAAATACTGGTAGGAAGGAAGTTGGCTTGAACATTAACAGTTTGTAGTGTCGTCGACTGATCGTCGATCAAAACGTACATTTTTATATTACTAGAATCAGGAGTCACAGCTAAAGTGTCCCCCACAACGCGATTGCTATCAATATCATACCCATTAGCAATAGTTTTTGATCCACCATCTGGACGCCAGTAATTTCCATCCATACTTATAGATGCTTCACCTGCATTAAAATTACAGGTACCAACCTGATTAGGCTCCATTGCATGTAAAACAAAGCCTCGGCAACCAGAATTATCATCTCCAAAGCAAGAAATATTATTACCAGTTAGTGTAGCATCAACCTTTGTGCTAACTGGACACTGCGAAGAGCCTGAGCTGTTGGGATCACCCCCGCGAAAATAGATTAAATCACAAAATTCACCCGTATTATTGCCGCAATCAATACTTATATCGTTTGAAACCACTTCAAGCTTCGTCGGAGTTGTATACTGCCTAAAAGCATAAATCATCGTTTTCGATAAATTAATGGTATTATGCTCATAACGAAACGTTGTATTGGGATTTCCTGTATAAGTAGTAATTCCATCCTGCAAGCTTTGGCAGTTAATAATACTATTTTTGATAGTAATTATTCTCGTATTTGAGCCATCTTGGACCACTGGGCTCAGACAACCATTTATCACAATACCATCAAAAGTTAGATTTTGAGTAACACTGCCACCCACATAAAGGAAATTATTTTCGCCATCAACAGAATTATCTTTACCATAAACATAAGAATTATCATTTTCGATCTGAATAAAAGCTTCCTGAGACGATGTCGTAGGAAGAGTGGTAAAAGAATTTTTTGTAAAGACAGTATTTTTGGCGGTTCCTGTCTGAATCATAGCAGTCAAAATCGTACCGGTATTATTTGTTATGGAAGTATTATCACCCTCTTGAACCCTTGCCACCTCATCAAAATTTGTGAATTGATTTCCATCTATAACTAAACTCTCAAGAGATTTTTTTGAAATTTTAGCAGTTGCGCCTTCTGTGCAATGGGAATTATCAAAGTGATTGCTTTGAAAAACTCCCCCATTTACCTCAAATCCTATATTTTTAAAAATCGTATGTTTAAAAATATGCTCAGCCGATGTACCCGGGGCACCCTGATCTAATGAGAGAGTCGCATAAGATCCCATATAGCTGTAGCAAATACCACTAGTTAGATTTTCAGTCAAAAAAACGATCTCATCGCCTGCCTTCCCCACACTATTTAAACCATTTTTAAATGTCACTTTCAAACTTTGATCGAAATAAATAGTTGTACCTGGCTCGATAAAAACATCTTCTTCAAATAAATATGGTGTACCGCCTGACTTAAATATATATGGGCTTTGATCTTTGTAGAGTGTCAGCTTCTCATCATAGGTTTTTGCATAAATGATTGTCTTACCACTTGTATCTAAGTTAATTTCATCACTCTTTATTTCTGAAAAATTTCCTGCATAATCAATCAATTTTAAATATACGGTCTGTGACCCATCACTGCTAGGTAAATTCCAATCTATACGGTTTCCAAATTTAACATAGGAGCTTCCAGACAAGCTTGCAGAATTATTTGAAATTTGAACCTTTTCGATACCGCAACCAGAATCATATGCATCAATATCTATAAAATTCTTAATTGCTGCGGTCTGGGCCCACCCATTAAGAATAGATATTGAATATAGAGCCGGATCTTCGGTATCAATACAGAAATCAATTTTATATGGAGAACTTTCTAACCCATTTAGATCAGAATATTTTACGTAAATTGATTTTTTTCCATCTGAAGTAAATTCCCAAGAATAAGTATCTTTAACTGGCTCCCATTTTTTATTTAAAAATGTAGGTTCATCTGATATCTTCATTAAGGATGATTCATTATCGTAAGTTAACTTAACATTTGCGGTTCTGATTTTCAGTAAATATTCTGTCAGACTTCCAGTTGGATTAAATTCAACCCCACCAACTAATTGGATTCCTCCTTCCGGACCATTCGATAAAGAAAGGTCGATTGAACCTATATCTGTAGTTTTTCCTTCTTCTATAAAGACAGATAGTGCTGTGCGCGCAAATCCGTCTTTATCTATATAAATATTGTAACTACCCTCAGGCAAACCATTTATTGCAAAAGATCCATCTTCTGCTGCTTTGGCTATAAATGAAGTGCCTGGAACGTATATTTCAGCACCTGCAATTGACAGGTTATTTGGATTATCTCTAAAGCTAACTTTTCCTGAAAAATTTCCCGTCTTCTTAAATTTTGCCTCCAATATTTCAGTTAACTCCCCTGGCTTGACCACCAGATCGTCGAGTTTGATGCCATACTCTGAAACCTCTGAAGCCGCAAGAGCAGCACCTCCAGCATTTGATGTTGCGACAATACTTAAAGTTCCGGGTAAAGTATTTAAAGTCAGCTTTCCATTCTCATCGGTATTAGTGGAATATTCGGGGTGCCCAACGATTTCAATAGAAGCATTTGCAATAGATGCTTCTTCCGCACCTTCCGCCGCTTGGAATTGAACGCTCAATGTTCCAGAAACACCTAGCTGCTGTTCACCTCCATCACCAGCAGCATTATCATTTGTGGGAGACGAGCTCGAATTGCTACTTTTCGAATTATTGCAATTAAGACAAATACTTAGACTAGCTATTGAAATAATAAGCCTAATATCCATTTTTTCCCCTTCCGTATATCCTCCATCCATCGGGTATTTTTTGACTAAATTTAGATGTTTTTATTATTTTAAATAGAATTACTTGATTTAGGACACTTACCTAAAAATTACGATGAATCCATATTTTTTCTCTAACCTTAAAAGATTAGTTATATCAGCAAATAAATATCCATCTTCAAACATTTGCTCATTAGTAACAAAGAAAGAATTTTTATATGACCTTGTTAAATATGTGAAATTTATGCCGATAACATGGAGATAAAAATCAATCTCAAGCTATGAGGCTACAAAATGGCAATTTCAACTATTGCGTTAGTGACAGTAATGGCAATTCTAGGAATGTATTTCATACTTATATATAATAATCTAATACGGCTAAGACATAATATAAAAAAAGCATGGGCTAATATAGACGTTTTATTAAAACAACGACACGACGAACTGCCAAAATTAATCGAGACCTGTAAACAATTTATGGGCTATGAACGTTCAACTTTAGAAAGAGTTATTCAGGCAAGATCTGCTGTTGCAGCTGCTCAACAAAAATCCAATATGAAAGACTTAGGACTAGCCGAAACACAATTACGACAAGGCCTAGGTCAGTTATTCGCTCTAGCGGAATCTTATCCTGAATTAAAAGCTAGTGAATCATTTCAACATTTACAGGATAGAATTACTGGTTTAGAGCAAGACATCGCAGACAGACGAGAATTCTATAATGAATCAGTAAATCTCAATAATATTAGAATTGAACAATTTCCAGATATTATTATTGCAAGAATATTTTCTTTCAGAACTTTTGATATGCTTGAATTCGCAAATAGTGAAATAGCAGATGTAAATGTTAAAGCAATATTTCAATCTTTGTAAACAACACTCTTTCTAGTTGTAATCAAAAAACCTGTTGTTGCAAAAGAGAAAATTTGACAATAAAGAAAAAACTTCTTAAAAGCCTAGGTCGATATTGAATAAATGTTTGGAAATTACTACTTAATATTTTTAGCCGCCATATCCTTGCCAATATCAATCTGGTACCTTTTTGTCCTAATCAAAAAAATCAGAATAATTGAAGATACGCCAACCTCAAAAATCAAATCAGCAGCTCAAGGCTATGTCGAGTTAAAAGGGTCAGTATCGGAGACCTCTGATGGATTTAAACTCATATCGCCGTTAACAGAAAATCCATGCGTTTGGTATCAATATAAAATCGAACAAAGCCAAGGAAGTTATCTGTCTCCAAACTGGCAAACAATTGAAAAGGGAACAAGCGCGCAAAAATTTATAATTTCTGATGATTCTGGATCATGCATAATTGATCCACGTGACGCAGAAATTATAACCGATCACTCACGTCTATGGCATGGCTCAACACTTTACCCTATGACTAAAACTGCCAACAGTCAATTTAAACCAAATAATAGTTTTCTAATAAATGCAAGTCTAAGATCTCACCAACAGACGCGCTACCGTTACAGTGAAAAATTCATTTATGCTCACGATGTCATTCATGTATTTGGATATTTTCATACAGAAGGTGGTGGTCGCAATATACCTAGTATAAGTAAAATAACATCGCAAGTCTTAAAAGAATGGAGAGAGAATCCAGATAAGCTAAAAGAAAAATTTGACGAAAATAAAGATGGGAAGATAGACATGTGGGAATGGGATAAAGTAAGAAAAGCTGCTATCAATAATGCAGAACAAAAGCGAAAAAAGTTATTCAACACCCCAATTATTCACATACTTTCCAAAGACAAACTTAACAAACATCCATTCATTATCTCAACTCATAGCCAAAAAGAATTACTTAGCAAGCTTCGTTTCTATTCTTTCATTTCCGTCACGGTTATATTATGTTCTTGCCTCTATTTATGGAAATATCTAATCTATTAATCTGGGCAATATTCATCACATTATAGATAGAAATATTTTACCTTTTAGAGCAAGCATTCTCTTATAGACTTTCTTCCATGTAGCAGCAATGCTGCTTATTCAAAAAATCAACGTCGCACCTAGATGCTTGAAAAAACGGCTTAGCACTTCAATAAGTTTTGCACTCTGCCATATCCCTCGTCAAGGTAATCCCATTAGGAAATTCAAAAACCATATTTTCATCATTTTTGACAACTTTAACTGTTCTAATTGCCTCTTCAGCATCTTCGCTTTCATATAAATTAAATTTTATGATTCCGCTAACAAATTGACAGTCATTTTCTTTCTCAAAAACAACATCTTCATAAATAGATTCTATGACTTTTCCATCTTTCCTGGTAGCCTTAGTTTTTCCAGATATAAGATTGAATTTTTCCCATCTCCCACGACGTTTATGTCCGAGAGGACCTTCTACTAACTCGAACCTCCTATCTAGAACTAGTGGCTCTGCTGTCTCAATGCCAGCAGTAATTTCGAGCGAACCGGTACGTTTTTCTAGTTTCGTCTCACTTGAAATAGAGAAACTAATTGAAGCAGAATCACTATAATAATCTTCTGCGTTATCATCATTGCGAACCCAAGAAACAGATTTTCCCCCTGTAGCCGTAAGATTTACTTGACGAATATTTGCACCTGAATCAACCAAAGCTTCTTGGTACAAGCGCTCACGCGAAAACGTATATTGCATCTGGCCTTTTGACATGGAAAGATACGGAACAAGCAAAATATCTTTATAACACCTCCCCTCACCTTGCATATCAGATACTTGTAAAAATGATGTTACCTTTTTACTACCTGAAACTTTCCTCTTATTCAAATTTCCTTCAAGATAAAACTCAAATTTTCGATCCCAATCCATCTGCATCGAACCGACATTTCCTTGAGCGTCGACCTCACAAGTTGTCGACAAGGACAAATCATAATGCTTCATATTATCATCAAAATTATAAGATTCCATTAATGATAAAGTAGACGAAGTATTCTCTTCACTTCCAGGAATAACCTCGGTATTAAGCTGCGAATACTGTATCATGAACAACTCCACATCCTCGTCATAATTATCATCAGGAGGAACCTGATCAGGATTTCCCGTTTCCACCCCACATCCAGTCATTAAGCCCAGAAGAAAAACAATTAATGTTACAAATAAACTATATCTCTTCATCATGTTCATTCCTCGAATATAAGGGCTTACTTATTGGAAACAGCTGAATATTCATTTGATAAACTATTTCACTATCGATCGTGTTTTCTGTTATCGCCAATACCTTCTTTCTAAATTTCTTCACTTCTTCTTTTAACTCATAAAGCCTTCCTTCGGGAATTGAAAATGTGATAGCACTAATGTCACGTTTTTTTGCTTTCATCGTTACAAGTGATTCTTTTGCTAACTCAATCATCTTCTGATGATAACGCGAAATTGCAACATGAGCTAATACGTTTTCAGCGCTAAAGCTATTAGCAGATATGATATAACGATTACTCTTCCTATCAAATTGGATTAACTTCAAGCTCTCTAATAAAGCCAAACTTTTCTTAGCTTGCTCAGGACGAATATTGGGCTCTAGCATTTTTGCTAATACATGCGCATCAGAGACTGCCGCGGATAAATGCACAAGTTCGAAAATAGCACTATGGTACCATTCACTATAAAATTCTAATTGCTGTTTTTGAACTGCACTGTTTAATGTCTTATTTTTGGCATTTACAAGAAGAGAAAAAATTTTTTCTTTTTTTAAAGGATCTTTCTCCGCATAATATTTAACCAGCCCAAGAAAATATTTTCGCTCAATACCTTTTAATTTTAAGTGGGCTGCAATTTTTTCTCCATTTTTGACCGTAAGTGGCCTTTGTCCCTTTATAATTAAATATGCAACATTTGTCTTTGATAAGCCTAAGGCTTCAGAAAAAGCAGTGTAAGAACAATCGTTTTTATGCTGTTTAAGTTCATTATAGACATCTTGTAGATACAATTTATAATCAAGATAAGAGCTTGCTTTTATTATATTACCAGCAATTTCTTCTATTTTCTTACGTATATCATGCATTATACTAGATGCCTATTTTTACAATATTATACTAAAATAATATTTTCTAATCCATAGATGCTACACACAAAGGAAGTTCGAAATCATCGAAACTCTCCCCTGTATTACCATCTATTGCAGAAACTTCTCCTTCGTCATCAACACTAACTTCAATCTGTTTTTTCAATGTATCATTTACATAAAAGCCAGCTATCATCTTGCCACTCTTAATTTCACAATTCTTGTTTGCATCATACTGCACGACTAGATTTTCATATTCAATTTTAACACTTTGATCATCTGCTATACCTTCAGTAGTATTTTCACCACAATTTCCACCTTGCGCTTTCGATGCTGTAAAACTACCTGATACAATTTTTTTCTCAATCAAATGAAAATCGTCGGCGTCTCTGGTTACAGCTATATTTAAAGGATTTTGATCATCAGTCAAAATATTGACTAAGATATTTTTTGCTCCAAAACAGCGATCGACATTGCTCACAACTCTCCAATTACGAACAATCGAGTTTTCTTCTTCTAAATTTTCTTGCGATAGTCCATCCAAAAGCCTTTGCCCTTTGACATAATAAGACACAGTTCTTTCTTTAGAAACACCAGTTCTACGCACTGTCCTTTTTGTAGAACCATTTAATTTTCGCTCAAAGGTAGCATCTAAGTGAAGATTTGTAATATCATCTGATAGTTTAGGATATTTTCCTCCATTATTGCATTCAATTGCTACACCATCCATCGACCATCTTCGCACAGTCGCATTACTACCCTCTAAATGCATCTCCCAATCAGCTCGTATACCTGAAAAGTTACGATCTATTAACAAACTGCTATTGATCTTAACTAGTGCATCATCTCCATCTTGCTCGCAGGTTCGTTCATGGCTAACTTCTTGTAACAAATTTAAATCTACTGAATCTGGACTTATAGAAATTTCATCCAACAGATCAAATGCTTCAGAAAAGCTATCCGAAGCCATTGCAAGGCTATTTTCTGCTGTTAATAGCGAAGGATTCTCGTCATCCCCATTATCATCTTTATTACGATCACCTTCGGTAGTACCACAACCAAGCAATGAGACCACTAGTAATGCTATCAACCATGTAAACATCTTATCTTGTGTCTTCATTACATCCTCCCTTTGTTATTTTTCTAATAATGTCATAAGTTTAACTTTATATGCAAAATTATATGATTAATTTATGCATATAAGCTATAATACATTATACGGCATATTTATTTTGCAACTTTAATTTTAAATATAACTATTTAATATAATAGCATTATTTAATATATCAAATTTGATTTTTCAATAAATTCTGCAAATCTTCAATATTTGCAAAATTTATTGAATTTTCAATATTATCTTTACAAATCAAATTTGATATAAAGTCATAGTTTTTAACTAAATATCCTTAAAAGTGGCAGGCAGTAAACAAGTTATTTATTTCACATATAAGAAAATTCTCGGAGAAAACTAACTCCTCGTGGGGAGGATATAATAAAGATTCCAAAAATACCAAAATCTCATTTCATTTTCATTATTCAATTGAGATGCCGGCGAGTACAATCACTTAACTATCTAAGAAAAAACGCAATATAAAAGCCTTCTACTATCCTCTCTTTCTCTAGGTTTGAATGCTATTTTTTCTTTCATATCAAAATAAAAGCAATTGCAATAGTTTTACTTTGTATCTTTAAAAGTCTCCAACAGTTCAAATTGACAGAAATAGCTTTGAAAAATACTTTTAAAATCAAAATGTTATTAATTACACAGCAAACAATATGGCAAGGGAGCTTCGTATATAATAGCTTTGCCTCTGCGGTCATAATCGCTCCTCATTAAGTGGCTCTTACCACTTAGTTTTTTGGATGTTTTGGAAACATGATTATGATTCAATGAGGCTCAAACTCAAATACTTCTTACCTAAGTTTGACCACTTCGAAGTGAAGTGATTTCGGTGATAATTTTTATGAGTCAATTCGGACCGAAGTTCTAGCAAAACACCGCCGCGTCGTCATTAGACTTTACTAAGCAGTATAACAGTCTATTATCAAATAAGAAAAAAAAAATATTTAAAAAATACGAAAAAGTAGCCGATATAAGTTTTATCGAGCGTCTTATTATGGTGAGGTACCTAGATGTATTTAAGCTATATAAATATTATAATATTAATTTTTGCCGTTGCTTGCGCCAAAGAAAAGACACAAACAAAAAGGCAAGGAGGGCAAGGCGCAAGTGCGAGTGGAACCCAGCAAACACAAGACGCAACAATTCAAGGAACAGATGAAGGATCCAATGCTGGAAACGATAATTCTTCTGTCGATTCAGATAAGCTTGCTGAACAAAAAGACGATGACACCAATAACCAAAATGGAGATAATGACAACAAGGATGATACTGTCGACACTCTCCCCAAAGATACAGATACTTCAAATACACCAAATGCCTCAGCCTTTTTCCTTGATAACGACGGCAATCAAATCAATGCCATCCAAGCACCTGCTATCATCATCGCAAAAGCATCCAATGTCTCAATGGATTTAAAGCTCTGCATTGAGATCAATGGACTCTCTGACAACACCTGCATTGATGATGCTGGATCTCCTATGCTCGATCGTTACTCAGATTTGAAGAACATGGAGCAGACTGCAAATGGGTCAAAGTGGGCTTATGATACTGTCTTAAAAGCATGGATGATCTATTACAACGAAACGGACAGTGTTGATTACTCCGAAAAAACGGCACAATTTTTCTATTATGACCCAGAAAGTTTACAATCTGTAAAAAGTGAAAAAATTTCGATTCTAAAAGCCTCTCCTCCAAAAGCAACAACTTATGATGCTAATAACAAAAGTACAAATACCTTTACCGCTGGGGCAACTGGCAAGGAAATAGTAGAATTTATGGACGCAAATGGCTATGCCTGCGTAGAAAGAATTGGAACAGAAGACGGAAAATGCATTAACGCTGACGGATCAGCAAATGCTGGTAATTTCATCCAGCTAAAAAACTCTCCTCCACTGCCATCTGGCGAAAATTGGAAATTTAACCCCACATTAAATCGCTGGAGTATCAATTATCAAAGCACGGATAGCAGTGCCGCAAGCGGGCTTGGGTTTAGGCAATATTTTTATAATTCGATTAGCAAGCTCTTAGGTCCTGTGCATGAATTTAATGTCGCACCTTGAAAAATTAAAAAATCAGCGCTTCTAAGCAACTCAAGACAAAAATATAGATGTGTACTTTATCTTAAAAACTTTGCGCATCAAATTGTTTCTTGAAATAATCACAACCAAGATCAAAAGATACCTTTACAGAAAATACTAGATTAATTTTCAGCAATCTGAAACTAGTTGCAGCATACCACTGCATATAAATAAATCAAACATCGAACAATTTTCTGCCGGCAAAAAAACCTTATCGTTTTAATTTTGCAATCAAGATGGTACTGTTGAAGCTTTAAGGTAGTTTAACCACATAAGTCATAGAGAAGCATTATGCGCGCAATAAGATCCAATATGTTAACCTCACTATCAATTTCCACAGTTTTGTATTCGCTTTACTGTTCGAGGTATCTTTGGCTCGGAAGCCCTTTCACTAGCGTAGAAGCTGTGGCATTTGGAGGCATTGCACTCATTGCGCAAGTATTCTTATTTTGCTTTCTATTTCATTTGTTTATAGCGCCGTTACTTTTAACAAAATCAACGTCAAAATTTGCACCTGATATTTTTGCAATAATTACGACACTCGCTCTGATGCTGGTTTTTATAGATCAACGCATTTATGCTCTATACCATTTCCACTTTAATAGTTTAGTCTGGAATGTAATATCTTCTAGATCAGGCTCTTGCAACCATTCATCTGTCTATAGGTGAAATTCTTATGGTTATTGCTATTGCAGCCTTAATTTATTTTTTACACCGCCAATGGATGAAATCATTAATAAACAATTCAGCTATACCTAAAATAATAGGCATTAAGTTTAGTATAATAATTATTTTGATTAGCACATTATTTTTCGTTTCAGAAAAAATAGTATACGCCTGGGCAGACCTAGAAGAACAAAGCACAATTATCCGCCATGCTGATAAAATACCGTTTTATCAACCTGTCACTATTAAAAAATTTGCTAATCACTATTTTTCATACCAACCAAAAAACAAAGGCTCGCTCTATAATGCTTCCAATGCAATGGATAGTCCCTTGCGTTATGACAGCAATCCTCTCAAGATAGAAAATAAAAATAGATTAAATATCATATGGATTATTATAGATAGTTGGCGCTACGATGCTTTCTCGCCAGTAGTGTCACCAAAGATTTGGAATTACGCAAAAGACGCTCAAGTATTTAACCACCATATAAGCGGGGGCAATAATACTCGCATAGGTTTATTTTCAATGTTTTATGGAATTTATGGAAGCTATTGGCCTTCTATTTTAACATCAAGGACTCCACCAATTCTGCTGGAAACTCTAAGAGATGAAAACTATAAGAATTATATCCTATCTAGTGCTTCACTAAATTTTCCAGAATTCAGGCAAACTATATTTGTAAATCATCATAATGAAATACAAGACGCATTTACTGGTAAAAGCCCTTGGGTACGAGACAAACAATTAACTGACACCATGCTCAAAGTTCTTGAAGAACCTCCTACTAGACCGATGTTTGCAATGCTGTTTTACGATGGTGCCCATTCAAATTATGACTATCCGTTAGATCAAGAACCATTCAAACCATCCACTAGAAAGTTTTACTACTGCTCAAACGACGAACCAGAAAAGAAAAAACTTATTATAAATCGCTATAAAAACTCAGTCCATCATGTTGATTTTCAAATTGGTCGGGTTCTAAGTAAACTGAAAGAATCAAATATATATAACAATACTATTGTATTGATCACTGGAGACCATGGGGAAGAATTTTATGACTACAATCACTGGGGACATTTCTCTTCCTTCTCAAAAAGCCAAGTCCATGTACCGCTAATCATAAAAGCTCCAGGCAAAGAAGCCCTGGTTTACAATACAGAAACAACCAGTCACATTGATTTACCAGCGACAATTCTTGAATTGCTCGGATCAAAAACTAATCCAAAAAAATTCAGCCTTGGACATTCAATATTTTCCAATAAACGCAACTCTGCCGTAGCATGCGGTTGGGATACATGCGCATTCATAGAACCAGAACAAACTGTAGTCTACGGTGTGCAGCCTTATAATGCAAACCTTCTGGAAAAGTATGACAGGAACTACAACTACTGCGAAGAATGCAAAGGGCTGACTTCACAAGCATCCATCAATTTATTAGAAGAACTTGGTAGATTTCGCTGATTTTTCATCAGATCAAAAATAAAATCTAAATGATAATTGATTTGAAAGTTCTTTATCCAACCACAGGCTTTCTGCGTTAAACTCCATATCTTTTGTAAAACTTAGTCCATACCGAACCGAGATAACATCCTTATGACTAATTTTCGTTGAGAAATCAAAGCGTTTCTCGTATAGAAAGTATAGTTTTGTATAATCAAATACATCGAGGGAGGTTCACAAAGTTGAGTCTTTTCAGTTATCCTCAAACTTAATCGATAAAATCTGTAAGAAGGAAAATATTAGCAAGGATCAATTGGCACCGCACACATATAATAAAACTTCCATGAAAGAAGCAACCATACTTGCAACTCTTCAAAGGCTAGGCGTTGTTCCATCATTTAGTCGACCTAAGGTATCAGATGACAAGCCATTTGCAGAATCATTATTTAAAACCCTAAGGTGCCGTCCAGAATATCCATCTAAGCTCTTTTCTTCGTTCGAGAATGCTAGGGGACATGGGTTAGCTCTTTTGTTGAATAGTATAACCATAAACATCTTCATAGCGGGATTAAATTTATTGCTTCGACAGATAAGCACTTGGGTAAGGATGACGAGATATTGCATAAAAGAAAAATGGTATATGAGACAGCAAGACTCAAGACCCCTAATCGCTGGCTTAGAAAAACAAGAAATTGATCAAGAATAGAAAAAGTATATTTAAACTACTTGCAGAAAGAAGGGGATTTAAGTATCAAAAAAGCATCTTAGTGAAATGCTAGGCAGGTCAACCATTCTGAGACAGGGGATGTCAAAAAAATTAGCATCGCTTTTTGTCCATTTTTTCGACAGAACATCAAAATCTTAATTTTCCAGGGTACGTGTCACGGAGAGAGAGAGCCCGATTGATTTTCCTGCTTTGCCTGCCGAAGTTGGAATGATTTCGTTAACGATTAGCGACCATTTCTTTGACCGCATCTGGTTCACTTCCTTCTCCGCAATCCGATACGCAGAAGCGATATTTCCAAGGTAGAAGAACGACGCTAATATACCCATTGCATTTGCGAATGTATGTTCCCCCTTTTTGCGTGCCTGCACATTGAACGCCAGTGGGATACCAATCATAAGCCAGGCGGCTAAGGCATCTTGCGGGCGGCCTTGCAGGGTTTGCCCCAGACCTGGTAATAAGACTGAAGCCACACCGTTCACTATTGGATCTTTGTTGAGCGGAGGTTTATACAAATCGGCTCTTTTAGGGACATCGGAGATTGAATGCTCCGCTTCGACCGCTAAGACTTGGGCAGCAGCAATCTCACCTCTGGAGAGCATAAGGCGCGCTTGCTCTTTTCTTATAGTCCGAGCCCATTCGATTGATAAGCCCTGACTATCGCGAGATAGAAATCTCTCCAACAATCGTACCGACGTTTCGTTTTTGCCCGCCAATTCGTAGAGACGCGCCGATACCAAGGCTGCTGCGGCCCTATTATCAATGTCGATTTCATTAAACTCCATTAATATCAAGGCATCGAGAGCACGATCAAAGTCCCCACGAAGAATCAAGTCCTCCAGCATCGCGATCGACTGAAATGACCCGGAAGCTTTCACTGCAGTCGTTGTATAAGTTAGGGCGAGCAGTATAACCATTATTCGGAAGGGAATAATCGCCATTGCTTTCCAGGAAGTCAGGAGGATCATAAATTTTTACAACTCCATTGGCGATTACAGAGGGAAACAACGGATCAACAGGGGGAATATGCGATCGGGAAAATCGTCCAAACCCTAAAATCAAGCCAGCAACATTAATTCGCTCAAACTGCATTCGGATATACCTAGAACACGAAGGATAGAAATTGTCCTTGTGGGGCACCGATCTACTGATCGATGAATACACCCGATAAACCAACGAATCCCGCGCCATTTCTTCCATAGCGGTACCTGGTGAAATAAAACATGAGATATCATCCTTTATTGACCAAGCTTCTCTGGAGCTTGCAGCCGCAATGCTGCTATTGCACGTAAACCATAGTAGGCAAGCAACTATTCTCTGGCTCATATTATTTTCACGATCTTTTACAAGATGTAGGATTATTCAGATCGACGGTGAAAATACCCTTGTCTGTTTCGATCGTAGCTGATTTCTTGTCGAGGTCGACGGATATGACTTTGGTATCCACTTTCATTACATTACCGGTTGCGAGATCGATGCCCCAACAAATGATGTTAATCAAATTCAGGAATGCAATTGGTTGAATAGACGTAGTAACTGGGCGAGTCACTTCTTCATATCCATCCAACTTTAGCATGACCATATTCGACGACAACATGTTTGTAAGCTGTAAAATTGTTGGTGTCTTGCCATAAGGCATGCCGTTCAAAAGGACAGTTGCACCAGAAGGTTTGGATTCAACTCGAACAGACCTATCCTTATCGCCAAACAAAGTCGCACACCCGCTCAACAGCAAACTACCCAGTACAACCGCAACGCAGCGCTTCATGATTCCTCCGAGTCCCATAATCACTGAAATAAAAAATTGATCCAGAAAGGCTATCAGCAAGCAAATCAGCTGTCAACAAATAACAAGCTTGAAATACCCCAAAAAAACCATACAACCCTTTATCCTCAAGGCACAAGACTTCTTTTTTGTTTTTAGTGTCATAAACCACCCTCTACTGGAAACAAACTCGGTTGAAGCGCTCCCTTTTTCAGCTGTGAAATATAAGGCTTATTAGACTCAAGCAACAAATTTCCACTTCTTAAATAAAATCGAGCCTTTGCCGCATGGCTTATTTTCTAAATAGACACAGTGATTCCTTTGTGATTTAAATCTATTTTTTTAAGGTTACTTTGTGGCGTTCCTAAGTTTGTCATGATATTCAATACTTTGCAGCCAATCTGCATCTCAACTCACTGCACCTGAAATATTCGTGCGCTCAGTGAAGGGCTTATGATTTTTTGTAGCGATAAAATGTATTTTCGACTCTATTTCGCATATTATATTTTTTCTTTTTGATCCACTCTTGCTTGCCAAGTTTTATCCGAGTTCTTATGTTCGTATTTCTCGCATGGTGTGATTGGTTGCTCACTATGACATTCTTTTTTGGAAGAATTAATATTTTAGAACTTTTACTATTAAGCTTTTTTCGACAGCTTCATACACTTGTTTGTGATCATACACGCTGAATCTGCCATTGCTGATGAAATTGGCCTATTTCCTTGTATCTCTAATAATTTCTTATAGGATTTAAGAGTCATGCTACAAAGCCTCTCAATCCTAGAAAAATATTCTTATTTAGAGCAGAATATATCACTATCATCGATTGATCCAATCAACTCTCCAGCACTATCGACAATAATGCCAAAGCTATTTCCACCATCGCATTCATCGTCCATAGTATAAAAAGCTTCGAAGATTTGACCACTTTCTTTGGAACGTAATCCTGCCTTCTTAATTTTCGCATAGCAAGAGCTTCTATCTGCTGGCCAATCATCATGAAATTTCAGCCAATATCCCTTAATTTCTTTCATACTTAAATCTAGAGTAAAATTAACCTTATCAAAGTCACTTTCGTCTTCACCCAACATATTAATACTCGCACCAGAAAGCTCAGGGTATAGCCAGCAGTCGTTTGTACTATTGTTCGCATAACTATTTGATATACCTGCAAAAAACAAAAAAACTGCAGCTAACAAATTATACTTCATATAACACAACCTCTTAAATTTATTTATTATTTTATATAAAAACAATATTTATAATATAAATTTATCATAAAAATATTAATTTTCAATAAAATTGTTAATAATTTTTAATTTATTAAGATAAAGATAACTGCTATTTAGCTCAAGCACAGATTATCTGTAAAGAGATACCTAAGGAATCTTCCTGGAAATATAAAGCTGATGTGTGGATTATAAAAAAAGGAAACTATGGGATTTCAAGCTGAAAGCGGATTTCAGTCCACCCCTTGAGAGGACTTCCCCCTCTATCCTTACGCGGAGTAAATCTAGCATTTTCAATTGCCGCAATGATTCTATCATCCATTCCATAACCAATAGTCTTACCAAGATCGACATCGAGTACACGGCCATCTGCTCCTACAAATACCTCAATTATAAAAGTTCCTTCTAAACCAGCATCTAAGGCCTCATCGGTATATTGGGGAGCTTGCAATGTGTTACGAATTAACTGAGCTTCTGTACTAAGATCCTTTTCTAATTCATCTATTTCATCTTTTTTGAGACGAATACCTTCGTCTTTAGTCATCAGTGTATTGCCTAATGGCACGGAAAAAGCAGTTGAGCCAGGGGCTACAGATTTTTCTGAAACTCCTTGAACAGCTCTAGCATTCTTTACTGGTTTAGAAATAGGCTTTCTTTCTACCTTCACTTTATCTTTCTTCGTTTTGACCTTCTTCATTGGCTTTTTAGTTTTTTTAATTACCGCCAAATCTTTTTTTACCGGCTTACTAAGTTCAATATTTTCTTCTTTCCTAACAATGGTTTTTACCTGCACTGCAATTATATTACGTTTTTTAGGCGAATCTTTGGTATTTTTAGGTACATGCTGAATTATCACTGACACTAATACATGTAATGCCGAAGACACGCATAATAAAATTAGCATTTTAAATAAAGGATTCAACGCTCACAAACTCACTTTAAATAAACCATAAACCAGATGTAAAAATAAGACAGAGAAGAGGTCAACAATCTCCCAGCATGCATAAAGCACTGCTTAAAGATCAACAACTTGCTGCTTTCACATAAAGATTATACACTATTATCTCCTTTGATATTTTAACCCAGCTTTATCAAGGGAAGCAAAATTTAAGAAGCTATTTGGTAAGAAAAATTAAACATATATTATCCATTTTTTTAAAAAAGATTTTTTGATACTTAACTTATAGCACCAGTTATAATTTCGAGGATTTTATGAGCCTTCTCAAGCCGACCATACTATTAAGCCTATTTAATGTTGTAGGTAGTATTGGCTTAGCACAAACAGTTCCTACTGATAATAATCAAACTAAGACATCTATCCAAAAAACGGCTAGCCAAGTAAGCCCAGTGCAATTTACATTTTTTGAAAAGGGTACAGGGCAACCAATTAAACGAGTTGAAGTTCGCTTCAACAAAATAATGGAATACTCAGACGCATCTGGCAACCTGAGCATTAATTTACCAATAAATGAGCAAGGTAATATCATTATTACACGACGGCGTTACGAAAGTGTTACTTTAGAAATAAAAAACGTCTTGGCACAAAAATCTTTGGAAATATATCTGATACCGGCTGTAAGTGAAGACAGTCTTATCTATATCAAAGGCCAAAGAAAAACCACCGTATCTAGAAAAACAGTGAAAAAAGAAGAGGCCATAAAAATAGCTCCCTCGGGAGACCCTGCTCAGATCATTAAGCTTCTGCCAGGCGTTCAATCCCAAAGTTTCAGCCCTCAAGTTGTGGTTCGAGGTTCTGGACCGCAAGACTCTAAATATTATATCGACAATATCGAGGTTCCATATATTTTTCATTTTATCGGCGGTTTATCCCTCGTTCCCAGTCTCATGTTAGATGAGGTCCAGTTTGATAGTGGTGGTTTTGGCGCAGAATACGGTGATGCAACTGGCGGTGTCATTGTACTAAAAACAAAAAGTCAAATTCCTGAACGTAACATCACTCGTTTTATTTTTAATACACCGCTTTATTCAGGGGTAAGCCATGAACGCTCTTTGACAGAAGACTCTGCTCTATATATGTCATATAGAAAAAGCTATATCGATGCTTTTCTTAAAGCTGCTATAAAGCAAAGAGAAAAACAAACAGGAAAAAGCACCGGAATTACCATAGTCCCATTTTTCTCAGATGGGCATCTTTCCTACTTCAAAAAATTACAAAAAGGGTACAGCAAGTCCACTTTCATCGCTTCAGAAGAAGGCATAAAAGCAGCCATTCCACTAGATTTAGCCGCTTCAGCAGATGGAACCAGTAGTATATACTCAAATGTCAGATTCGCAACCATTGCACATGAAGTATCCAATAAATTTTCTACAGACTGGTCATACAAATCGACACCACAAGCCTCCCATGCAATTCAAACTAGCGACTTCTTTGGTAACAAAGTAAATATAAAAACAACTGCAGCTCGTATACCAACTGAATTCAACAAAAAATTGAATAAAAATGACAATCTTAATTTAGGCTTTGACCCGTTTTACCTACATGCCGAAGTCGACATTTATTCTATCCTACCTAATTTCGAAGACCCGACTTTTGATCCTGAAGATGCTGAAAAGATCAAAGCTGTTGAAAAAAATGATGGCCAATCACTATCAGCCTGGACAGATATAGATTTTTCATTAGATTCAATAAAAGTCACCCCAGGCATAAGAGGAACCTATGACGACCAGATAAAACGCCACATTTTTAGCCCGCGTTTTCGCATGCAATGGTCAGCCGACGATAGTCAGTTGATTAAACTAGCATTAGGCCAGTACGAGAAAGCACCAGAATTCAATGAGTCAGGAACCGCCAGCTTAAAAGCAGAAAGACGGTTGCAATTTGAAAAATCCTATCACTACATCTTAGGTTTAAATTCTCGCTGGAATGACTATTGGCAAAGCGAAATACAAATTTTTTATAAAGAAACAAAAAATTCCATACGCCCTGATTCAGTCTATTATTACAATAACAATGGCAGTGCCATTAGTAGAGGAATAGAGTTCTTTATTCGTCGCAACTTGACTTCGAGACTATTTGGTTGGCTTTCTTACACATACTCTAAAACTGAACAACGCGACTCCGACGATGAAACTTTTCAAACTAGTCCATATGACCAACCGCACGTACTTAATTTTGCTGGAAATTATAAAATCAATGGCACTTGGGATATAGGTAGCCGTTATGCATTTGCTTCTGGAAATGTGTACACGCCAATTCGCAAAGCCGTGTATAATAGTTATTTAGACAAGTATCAGCCCCGTGAGGATGAATCTGATATAAATAGTGCTAGATTGCCTAATTCAAATCTTTTTACCGTATATGCAAATCACGATTTTCTATTTAACAGCTGGAAAATGTCATTAAAATTTGGTGTAGAATCTTATTCTTTCGAAAAGCCAATTCAAGGCATGGGGTACAACTTTGACTATTCCGAAGAAGAACCACAGGAAGGAGTTCCATTTAACATCCCATTTTTTAGAATTAAGAGGTGAAATATAATGATAAGACAGCTAACGACAATACAGGTTATATTTTTTATTTTGAAAGCTGCAACGAAGATCTGCAGATAGACCAGAACTAATTAGCAACCTCAGAGCCTTAAGTGCAAACACGAATATATAGCAACTCCTCCTAGCACGTTTGGCTCAGATGCCTAGTTAATAAAATAACTATCTTTGCTGCCGTTCCCTAGAAAAAACTGTCACAATAAGTCCTTATATAGACACTCATCTACCACTGCGTACAACGCACGGAATTGAATATACAAATATTATCGGATTCGATGACATACGAAAGAACATAACAAACTCGTTTATTTTCCGTAATAACAGCAGTCAACGTTCCATATGAAAATGTTTAAACTCTCCCTTGACCCTCTACAAGAATTCAAGTTAAATACGGCTTTAAGCTCAACACCGAAGATAAAGAAGAGTTACTTATTGGAAGCTTTTTAGTCTTTCGCGAAGATGCCCCTGAGCTCACATGGACAAATCCAGAACTTGATACAATTTCACCTGTAGAAAGTTCTTCTATAAATGAATCCGTCGACCTTGAATTAACAATTCAAGATAACAATGCAGAAGATGTCAAGACAGGATGGTTTAGCACAAGTGGAGAGATTGCCAATAGAAGAGCACAAAAAACGACATTAGAAAAAACAGGAAAAGGCCCGCAGACCATTATAGCTACTATTCGCGGAAAACAGAGCAGAGGCTTTGATATAAAGGTTATCGATGTAAATGTGGAGTGAAGCGTCATTTATTTTTAACTTATCATCTCTAACCAGCTCGTTTCTTCTGAACCTGAGCAGCTAATGCTGAGACCTCGTCATCATCTGGAAGGTGAAGGTTTAAATCATCTAACAGAGCTTGCACTTCGTCATAACGCCCTAAACGCATTAGCTCACGCGCATAACGAAGTTCTAATATTCCCAAACGTTCGGATCCATATTCACCTTTACGGTTAGCGAATGAATTTCCCTCTATACGTTTTTTTTCTGCATCAACTGCCATTTTAAAAGCATCCGCAGCCTTTGCGGGCAAGTTAGATGCGGAATAAGCATCAGCAAGCTCTTCAACTGCAAATTCGTCAGCATCCGCAGCCTTTGCGGCATTTTCTAAATATGGTATCGCGTCAGTACTTCGTCCCTGACCGACAAGAATTTGACCTATTCCCAAATTTAACGATGAATTAGAAACACTTCCCGATTGCTGCAAGCCAAGCAAAAAATCAAGACCATGGTCAGCACTATTTGTCTCTTCATAAATACCAACAAGTTCAGAAAGTGCTACTCTATTACCCGCATTCACTGTCAGTGCTCTTTCTAATAAAGGCAATGCAGCATCCGGCGCACGAAAATCAATAAGATGGATTAAACCAAGCTCTACTAACGCTTGCTCATTATTAGGGTCTTTTTCTAATATACCTTCCAAAAGCAGCTGTGCTTGCACCGCATTACCTGCGTCGATAAGATCGATAGCACGTTGCATTTTCTCTTCAGTTTCTTTTATCGAAGAATCGCTTACTGGCTTTGTACTGATATTATTTTTCTCTTTATCAGAGGACTTACTCACCGAAGCTATCTTTTGAAATTGCTCACGCCCCCTTGACCTCTTTGACAGACTATCACTCTTTCTTTGTTGTTTCTTAGCCACCTTAGACGAGGTAAGCTTATCCGATTTAATGTCTTTGGTAAATTGGGACGGCCCAGGAGCATAGCGAAATAAGAGAATAAAAATAAGAAGAATAGATCCGCACAACAACGACAAAGAAGTTATAAAACTCCTCTCGACACTACCATTTTTTCCATTCACAAAACTCATTACAAACGCCGATCCTGCAATTAGGTTTTTATGGGCTAATCGCTTTATGCCGCCATTGTATATTATTTAATCATAAATTCAACTGCTTTGATCTACTGACACATAACGCATTAATATAATTAATATAATCTCCAACACATAAGCAACCCTCCCAGCACTCCAGTGGTTTTCCTTGCTGCTTTGGTAGCAGAGATATATCAAACCACGGCTATTTCCGGAAAAATCACAATGTAAATCTCATTTCGTTCACCAAAGCTCCAGGCAAACGATCGCTACCCACCGATCTACGATCATAAGTCGCAGAGTCCAAGATATATTCTCTTTCCTTGGTTAATGCCAAAAGGTGCTTTCCGAATAGCCGGTAAAGTGAATCATCAAACCTCATAACATTGACAGGAGCGATAATTTCACCACCTTCGACCCAAAAACATCCAAAGCGAGTCATTCCAGTCAACTTACAATTGCTAACATCGGAAAAATTTAGATACCACAGGTTACTAATATATACACCTGTATCTAGTTCAGAAATAACATGTTCACGAGCTAGATCACCGGCTTCGATCTGGAGTGACCCCAATGCCTCATTACCGTTATTAGGACTTAAATCATATTCTTTAGCGGTACGAGGAGAAATCAAACTACCAGTTAAGACACCTTGATCGATCAAGACAACTTTTTCTGGCATTGTAAAACCATTACTATCAAATGGTGGTTCTATCCCACCTTTTTTGTTCTCAGATATAGTAAGCTTTTCTGAAAGCTGCTGCTTCTCTTCCAACATTTTGATTAATGCAGATTGCTTGGTCCTAAATGACTTTTCTCCAAAACTATACCAAGAAAGCATAGACATAATTTCGGATATAGCCGCTGGTGCCAAATACGCCCTATAGCTACCAGGCTCAATAGTCTTAGCTTTACGCTCCAAAATAGTTAAATGCTTGCGAACTTCATCAACCTGAGCAGAAAATACATTGGAATCCCATTTTGTTCCCGCATAGCAAGATTTTGCGGCTTTATCCGCATGCAAATGAGCACTCCAGTCAAAATTAAAAGTATATTTTTCAAACCAATTTCTCTGTCCCAGAGAATTAGCAAAACCTCTAAAAATTCCCCCGGAGGCATATATGCCGACAAGGTCTATCCCTTTCGCAATATCAATAATTTCTGCGACAACATCTTTTGCATCAGATAATTCATTACCTTCAACCAGCTCGGTACTGACAACCTCAGTCGAATAAAGAAGATGAGGATCTTCAGGCAACACCTGCAGGCTACGACGCAACTCTTGTAAATAAGATTCAATTTTACTCTGATCGTTGGAGAAGTCCAAAGATAAGCTCAAAGAACAAGAATTGTGACGCAAACCTTGAATGAGCTTAATCACAAGTCTTTTGTCATTTACTTTTCCAGCTTGTCTTACAGCATTATGATTAAACCGGCAAAAATCAGAAGATTCACCAACGAATGAAAGTAAAAGTACTTCGGAATCTTCTATCCTAGCATTTGCAAAATCTGCCAATCTATAAAAATAAGACTTCATTTGTATTACCTCTAGTCACCGCCAAAAATATCTACATTTGAGAAAACACATGCGGGTGTAGCATGACCAACCTTTATCGCTTGGTTTGGCTCCCCTTTTCCACAATAAAGGGTACCAAGAACTTCTCGAGTCTGTTTATCGCCAACCATTTTTAAACTACGCCAGAAATTAGCAGATATCCCACGATAATTGGGTTTTTTAACCAAATGGGTTAATTTTCCATTCTCAATACGCTGTCCCCATTCACAGCCAAACTGAAATTTATTTCTAGAATCGTCAATCGACCAGGAACTATTCGTTTTCATATAAACACCATCTTCGATAGACGCTACCATATCTTCAAATTTAGAATTTCCTATCTCTAGGTTTAGGTTTGCCATTCTATCGATTGCAGGTCTAGTCCAACAAACAGCACGGCCACATGCCACACCACTACTACCCTCAGCCCTAGCTTGTGAAATAGCCCCACCTAAAGGATTCAGCAAAAGTCCATCTCTGATGATATAAGTTTTTTCGGCTTTTAGCCCTTCATCATCAAATCCATAGCTAGCAACTTGACTCTGATCACTTGGATCAAATGTAATATTTAATAAATCCGACCCATACTGATAGGCGCCAAACATATCCATATTAACAAAACTAGTACCGGCATAATTACGCTCGTCTCCTAAAATTCGGTCCAATTCTAATGGGTGGCCGATGCTCTCATGAATTTGCAATACCATTTGATCTGGATCTAATAAAATATCCATCTTACCTTCAGGGCAATTTGGAGCAGCTAACAGCGCTACAGCCTCTTCAGCAATAGAAATTCCAGCATGGTCAAAGTCAAATCTGTGTAAAAGCTCCAAGCCACCTTGATTACACTTTGAATAACTTCTTCTAACCGTTTCCGAGCCTTTGTTAGCAGATGCGCTCATATAAGGGGCCAAATAGTAGCATTGCTGTTCTACACGCCCTCCATGGTTAGTAAGGTATAGACGGTATTCACTTAGCCCCATCAAAACCACGGCCCAATCAACAATACTTGCATGACTCTTTAAGCTTTCAGAAACCGCCATCAAACGATCAATTTTTTCAGTAAGCGGCGTCTTTAACCAAGGCTGCTCAACCACACTTTCATAAGAGCCCACAAAAGTAGGCATTTGCAGGGAAGAAAAATCTAAGACAGCTCTACCAGCAGTCCGATCAGCCCAATTCATAGCCTCTTTAATTGCTTCTTTCAGCCCGGATTCGCTCAAGTCTGCCGTCGCAGCATAACCTATGCCACCGTGATTGTGAATTGTGATCATGACTCCTTCATTGTCACTAAATCCACTTGGCTGCAAGATATTCTGCCTAATATGCACAGCATCTTGCCGATCTAAATGATAACGAACACTACAAAAATCAACATTCGGCATGAGGGCTTTAATGCGCTTTTCTATAAGCTCAGACATTCGGATTCCTCATTTATTTAAAGAAATAAGATAGCCTGTCGCTAAAAGCACAGGCTTCCTCTTACACACCACTCTCACCAACTTTACCTACTAAACGCTCTAAAATCTGCGTCGAGCGATCGACAAATGATTGCATATTCTCAGAAGTCATTTCACCGTTTTGTAAAGTCGCCAAATCATAAATTTGATTTACAGCCAGCTTCACATCTTCATCTTTAGACGCCATTGAAGCCATATTAATCACATTTTTTACAGCTCCATTATTTCGATTCACGACAAGTGTATATTGATCTTGCATAGGCATTTGTATAGAGCCCATATGCCCAGCAGCTGCCATTTCTTTTAGGCGGCGGGTATTTTCATCTACTAAGAGCATAGCAGGAACGCGGTCAGCCTTTAAGTTCTCTACCCGAATTTTTACTTTTTCCTTACCTAAAACTCTGGTGAAAACATCCTCAACTTTTTGGCTTAAAGTTTTATTGTCTTTAGGATCTATAATTTCGGCCTGCTCCTCATCATGCAATAAAAACTTTGAGACATCAGCATCAATACGAACAAACTTATATTTTCCACTACTTTTCATTTCCAAGTACTGAATAAGGTGGCTGTCAATCATCGTATCAGCAATAATCGCCTCTAAGCCGTTTTCAGCAAACATTTTTAAAGCTGAAGCTTGGGCTTTTTTATCAGTAGCATATACAATTTTTCCGTCAGTCTTATCTTTCATCCTTTCTAAATAGTCATCCAAACGGGTATAATCACCATTAGAAGATTGAAAGATGACATATTCTGACATTCTATCATAAAACGATTCATCTCTAAGTATGCCAAACTTCACAAATGCATGAATACCATCCCAACATTTATGAAACTTTTCTGAATCTGTTTTAGCAAGTCCAGTAAGCTTATCCGCAACTTTCTTTACTATGTGGCTTGCTATTCTCTTAACTTTTGCATCATGTTGTAAGTAGCTTCTCGAAACATTCAGCGGTAAATCTGGACAGTCGATAGCCCCTTTAAGCAGAGTTAGCCATTCAGGTAAAAGATCTTTACTATCTTCAGCTACAAAGACTTGATTACAATAAAGATTAACCTGCCCTTGAGAAGCATCCAATTCATGCTGCAATTTAGGGAAATAGAGAATACCTTTTAAATTAAAAGGAAAGTCGACATTTAAATGAATCCAAAAAAGAGGATCTTCGTTAAAAGGAAAAAGTTTACGATAAAACTCCAAGTAATCCTCATCCTTCAACTGGGATGGAGATTTAACCCATAAAGGAGTTGGATCATTTACCATTTTATCTTCAAAATAAATTGGCTTATTTAAAAATGCACAGTAGCGATTAAGCAAGCGGCGAATATTATCATGATTTAGCATCTCCATGTTGTCATCTGTAATATACAGAGTGATAGATGTCCCCACCTCAGCCTTATCAGACTTAGACATTTCATAATCAATACTACCATCACATATCCAACGAACTGCATCAGCTCCCTTTTGATAGGATAAAGTATTAATCTCTACTTTACTCGCCACCATAAACGCCGAATAAAACCCTAATCCGAAGTGCCCGATATTCTGTTCCTTCAGATCTTTATCCTGATATTTATCGACAAACTCTTGCAAGCTAGAAAAAGCCACCTGATTGATATACTTCTTAACCTCATCATCAGTCATTCCAAGACCAGTGTCTGTGATAGTTAAGGTCTTTTTATCTTTATCAATTACAACATTTATCCTTGCTTCCGGAATTTCTCCTTCCACATGCCCTAATAGGGAAAGCTTTTCCAGCTTTTGCAGAGCATCAGCCGCATTTGAAACTAATTCACGAATAAAAATTTCTTTTTCCGAATATAGCCATTTTTTGATGATTGGTAAGATATTTTCAGCATGAATCGAAATTTTGCCGGACTCGGCCATCCCATAGCTCCTTATAACTTATTGAAATTTAATTATTTTTTTAAAAGCCCATTAATACGTGGACTCCACGGACATTAGATTATGTATAAAGATTCCTGGTTACGGTCAAGATACAATATTTGGAGGTATTCTTTGCTATTTTCAAAGCTAAGCCGATTGAAACAATTTATGATAAAATCAGAAGAATTAAATTTTACGCAATATAAAAAAGCTGCTTGATAAGCACCTCTCCCCAGCGCACCAGAAAAAACGCCATGATTATAGTAATATAAACCAAGTACTTTTCTCGTTACACCTTTGTGGCTGTGCTGGCCCAACAGCTTTTTATAAAAGAATCTAAATAAGCAGAAAAAATTATCCAAAGTATAATGCGCTCCCTAAGCGGCTTCACAACTAAAATCAGCGTTTTTTCTACGCTCTTCTAAAGCCTTAACGCAATTATCCCATTCATGGATAGCTTCACCGTCCATTTGAACAATAACTATCCCAAACTTTGTGCCGGCTTCGTTCATTCTACGAACAACACGGCCGATACAGCTAATAGGCTCTTCAAGCCAAATACAATCAGAATCTATCTCCATTTCAATCAGCGTATTTTTTATAAAAGGCACATGTGAGTCAAACTCCCATGACAAAAGCAGACCAGTTAATGAAATATCATCTGCTTTTAAGCGATAGCAAAGTGAAGTCCCAATAGTCTTCGATTTTACAAACAATTCTTTATCCGGTAAAAAACGCGGAGAACGAATTCGGACATTTCCAGGTTTGTTCGGTATAATGCCTGCTGCCATGTTATCACCTTTCTTCCTCTAATCACTAAACTTTTAAAACTGACAAAGAAGTATTTAATTTCTTTGAGAAAAAATCATCTTTTCTCAAAGATAACGCTAGTATCGACAGAAGAAATAAAAAGCTTTAGAGAA
Organism: Bdellovibrionota bacterium; assembly: GCA_041391425.1. GTDB lineage: Bacteria > Bdellovibrionota_B > Oligoflexia > Oligoflexales > JAWKNZ01 > JAWKNZ01. Next base: position 160,425 of record JAWKNZ010000004.1, on the reverse strand, counting down.
AACTATTGGGAAGCATTACAAGCAAAAGTAATAACAAATTACTTAGTTACCTCAGGTGGCCTTGAAGCTGTCTTACGAAACTCTTCAATATTGGGTTTTAAATAATTCACGACATCTTCAGCAGTCTCTAAATTAACCAAGAGATTAAAGTCATCTCTAGACATTAATTTGTTTGCCACAGTCCAGTTATCTAACCATTTCAAAAGATCTGGCCACATTCCATCCCCTCCTAATAAGATGATTGGCCGTGGCTTGATGTGATCTACTTGAATTAATTGCCATGTATAAAACAACTCCAATAGTGTCCCAATCCCTCCTGGAGTAATGACAACTGCATGGCTAATTCTCATAAATTCATCCAGCCGGGACGAGAATTTGCGATGCCTACGGGACACATCCATATGCTCGTTAGCATCAGACTCAAATGGCAAATGTATGGGCAAACCTATAGAACGACTTTTCTGACAACCATCCTTAGCACCCTTATTTGCCGCTTCCATTAAACCGGGCCCACCGCCTGTAACGATATCAATACCATTACTTGCGAGTTGAAAAGCCAATCTATAAACCAGTTTATATAATTCAGTATCTCTTTTAGTTCTCGCTGATCCAAAAATGCAAACCCGATACCACTCCGTTTCCATTTCAGTGAGTAGCATATCGATATCAGCAATGATATCATTAAGTTGAAGTATTTTTTTGTTCAGCACTTTCTTTATATGTTTTTGATATGGTTGCTTCATAAATTGTCACCTTAATTTTTATTTTGATAATAAAAAGCTACAAGCTCAATCTATTATCCTTGATCTCGATTTTATTAGGACAAGGACACATCCCTTGTTTCACTCTCTGACTACAGTCTTTATAATGTAAATAATCTGGATCTCGTATAGTTTTAAAATCTACTGTTTGATTCGGTCCCCATTCATGCATCTTACTTTGACGAATCATTTCCCCATGGACCATAGAAGCTGCCACTGCTGATAAAACTCCGACATCACTACGATACTCAACAAGCTGATTCAAATCAGCAAGCTGCTCTACGACAGATTCACCAGAAGGTATGTTTTCGACAATACCATTTGTACTTGCAACTCGCTTCTCTGCAATAGCACAGTCCATAGCAAACAACTCAAGTATACTAAATGCTCCATCTTCAATATCTGCAGCTTGCAAACCTTCAGAAGAAATCCGTGTACTTGCTGAAGGCTCCCAAATACTACAATTTATATTTATAGTGACTTTTCACGTATCTTTTTAATTAACGCCGATAAATTACGGTATCTAAATCTATCATCATCTTTAATTTTATTGTATTGCCCTATAAAACTTTCCTTCGCAACTTGATACACATGCGTAGAAATAGCGCCTCTACGAAAAGCATCAATATCAAATCCATTTTTCCAAAAAAATTTTTACTTTATAAATACATAGATTTTCATTCGTATCAGAAGCACTAACATAAGCATCCTCCTCTTCTTGCGCAATAGCAACGGAGCGGCTTGTAAGCTCTCGTAGAACGACAAGTTATGACAAACACAGAGCAGATCAAAAGCAATAACAAGTTATTTTTTATCCGTAGCATATCCAGATCTTCCTAAGACATTAAAAAACTGTAAATAACAGTGTATCTTACAAATTAACGATACTCAAACTATAGAACCCCCATAAACAATATACTATTCATTCCATCTAATACTCTACTACATCTCGACAATCATTTTTGAGCTTTCAAAAAAATAAGAATATTTTCATTAATTATATTCAAAAATTACATCCATTACCCGCCTATCACAATGACTATTTTTTTAATCTATCAGCCCATAATGTTCCGATATAGATCTCAAACCTAGCTTTGAATAACCGGAAGGTAAAAGTCCAATGACTCGTAGCATTTTCATAATTTTGTTACCTTTATTATACATGCTACTCAGGTCTGCATCGTTTGCAGAAAGTTTACCTATTGCCTCAAGCAAATCCATAGGCATCACTATTATGGGTACCATTGTATCTAAAACCACTGGCAGAAATGTGGTCTTAGTAAAAGAAAGCGAAAGTGGAAAAGTACAGGCATATAGAGAAGGTCATGCAATATCTGAAAAATATAGAATTGTCCAAATATCCAAACAATACATTGTTGTCCTCAAGGACCAAGTAAAGACAAAAGTGTATCAAGATAAATTTGCTGGCAAAGCTTTAGCAGAAGGTAAAGGCGGAAAGTCCAACCAGCCCAAGTTTGCTGAAAATTTTTCAGAAGATGGCTTTGAAAGGAAAGGCGGAAAGATAAAAATGACTGCTGCCTATCGGGATAAGATCGTACAAAAGACATGGCAAAAATATTAATGCAGGCAACCGCCCAACCCTATATGAAAGATGGAGTCGTCAAAGGATTTCAGCTTTCACAAATCGATCCAGATAGCATTTTTGACAAGGGCGGATTCCGTGATCTCGATGTAGTCACAGCGATCAATGGTATCGAACTAAACAGCGCTGCAGGTGCAATCAGCTTGCTTAAAAGCTAAAGAATGCCACTTCGATCGACATTGTAATTGAAAGAGATGGCGTTGAGCAAGATATGACCCTTTCAATCGATTAGTCCTTATCGATATACTTATTAAGAGGAGCAAAGTATGATAGGTTTTGCTCCCTTTAATCCCGGATCCGAATTTCTAGCCGGTTGCGGCGTTGCTTCGTCGTCGGGAAATCCTCATGTACCAACATGTACACTACGGTTTCCCTCCTCCTCGCACCTAGCACCTGAGCGAACTTCGAATCCGGTGAAAATACTAGGGCGTGTTGACGTTTCATTTCCTACTACGAGCCAAACCCTTGAGTCACAACGTTGTCAGGGTTTCAAAAATTATCCTCAATGTACATCTAGTACACCTCGGTAATTTTTGAAACCCTTCCAGCTGCGACTTTCAGAAGTATTTGTCTCTCGCTACGAAAATGAAACGTCAACATGCCCTAAAGTTTTTCAAAAAATTTCAGATTTCAGTTTAATATTTAGACTTGGTCAGCGATTGCTTTAACAGCTCGCCAAAGCTACCCAAAGCGTCTGAGCTTTTGCTTTCTTCCAGTTTTTTCTCACGTTTTTTCCGCAAATAATCTTCATAGGCATCGATGCCGTTATCATCATCGCTAATGTTTGGCAAAGTAAGATAAATATTTCTTTCGCTAAAGTCAATTTTAGCAATGACAACATCCAACATTATGCCAGGTGCAGATTTTTTTCGAAAACTATCGCCAAAAGCCGCTTTTAAAGCCTTTAAAGGCACGACACCAGTCACCCCTGGACGCAATTCGACAATGACCCCGAAAGGCTTAAGAGATTGGATTGGCACTTGCAAAGATAACCCCTCCTGTAAATCTCTTTTTGCAACTATCCATGGATCATCCTCGATAGATTTCATCGTCAATGAAATACGACGGCTATTGGAATCGACTGCCAAAACCCGTACATTTACCACATCACCAACTTTTAGTAATTCCTTCGGGTGGTTTATCCTCTTAAACCAAGACATCTCCGATATATGAATCAATCCCTCAATACCAGGCTCAATTTCAACAAATGCTCCAAATACCTCTAAACGTTTGACCTTAGCTACAAAACTTTGATCTACGGAAACTCTTTCAGTAATAGTATCCCATGGATCATTTCCAGCTTGCTTAATGCTTAACGCGATGCGCTGCTTACCATTTCGCTCCTCGATAGACAAAACTTTAACTCGAATGTTTTGACCAACCTGCACACCTTCCTCAACCTTCTCTAAGCGCGAATGGCTAACTTCAGAAATATGAACCATTCCCGAAACTCCATTAACGGATACAATAGCGCCAAAGTCTCTAATCTCCTCAACGACTCCGTCCAATATCACTTCTTTTTTCATAGCCTCGACTAGTTGCTCTAAAGCAGCGGACTGTTGAACTTCTAAAAGCGCACGCCGCGAAACTACAATGTCTCTTCCAGCTAACTTTTCTATTATGAAATCGAACTCTTTTCCTAAATAACTTTCTTTCTTACCATCATCAACAAACTTCAAGTCAATCTTTGATATAGGACAAAATGCTGTTTTTCCCATTAACTTGATATCAAAGCCACCTTTATTGACTTTTTCTACCTTGCCTCTTACAGGAACTTTACTGACAAACGCAGACTCAATCGCGTTTTCTCTAGCAGCAGACTGCTTCATTGAGTTACTGAGAATAATCTCTCCACCACTCTTACTCACAATAAAGGAGGTGATGCTATCTCCTTCAGAATAAATTAACTTACCTTCGCTATCACATAACTCTTCTCTTGCAATTACAGCTGAAAGCTTACCTCCAAGTTCAATAGCTATATCTTTCGCAACACCATTCAAAGAACAAATGATACCTGTAACTTTATCACCAACAGCAAATCCTCGCGTACTCCGCACAACCTCACTACTCAGCATATTTGAAAAATCTTCATCGCCACTACCAGATGTGTTTTTACTTGCTTTGAACTCTGCTTCAAAACTTCCGTCATCATCTTCCCAGTTTATCTTGATATCAGAAACCAAAGCATTCCCCCTCATTTAAGATCTAAATTTTTCAAAGTCATAAGAACATTATTCATTGGCTGTGAATTACTTATTATCTTGATTCGAAAGCACTAATAAGTTTGACTTATCGTGCCTAAAGTGTAACCCATCATTTTGTACTCCGACCTCTTCTATCGAAAGAATCATATAAATCGATAGATGCAGGCTCCTCACTTTCTCATAACGCTTCGACAGCTCTTCCTCTTTTGGATCGACAACTATATTTTGTGTATCAAAAATAAAATCAGATATGCAAACAAAGCTTAGACCTAAACTGGAATCATTTATTGATTTTGCCTTTAGAGTCACAGGCTTCGACTCTCCAGGCTCCTTATATAAAACTCTAAAGTAAGTGTCTTCTTTTCTTTGCGTTTTCACCTATAACCTGCCTTACCGCGCCCTTAATTCAATTAAAGCACCTTGTTAAAAACATTTAAAATCATCAAATAGATGCATTTATCAATAATGCCAACTTCTTGCAACTCAACAGCTGACAGAAATTCAAAATTTTCAATTAATTTGGCAAACTTTGCCTAGATAATGCTCAGCTAAGCACTTTCGGGAAGTTTAAGATCACAGGCAATTGTAGCCAGGCCCTCTACTTGCGGTCTAAATTTTAACTTGGAACCAACTTTTAACCCTGAAAGACCTGCTTTCTTAACATCTTCGGGGAAAAACATAATATTGCTTCTCTGAAAAGCAGGGTCGCTAACTTTTAACCATCCAACCCTATCGGGATTATAATGGGCCACGGTACCTACGAACTCAAAATCTAAATTCGCTCCATGCAGAACTAAACCTCCCGATGCATCTAATTGCCTAAGTGCTTTTTGCATAATTTTAAGTTTCGGATCACCTACCTTAACAAAGACATAAAGCATATGCTTCGCTCGCGAGCAAGCAACATAAACTAAACTCGATAAAATTGGATGCGTTAGAGGCAAGTTATATTCACTTAAATTCAATAAAACACCCACAGGTGTCTCTAACCCCTTAAATCCAACAATCGTCGAAAGTGCTACGCTACCTTTTGGAGCTGTTGCTTCCGCCCAGTCTGTCTTTCTCTTATGAATCAAACGATAAAGAGGATACTTCGCCACTTCATTGCATTGGTATAAGACAGAATCTTTAGCATTAGGATCCCTTGCAGAAAGTAAAGTGATCTCATGAGTCTCCAATTTTTCAGTCCGCGTCAATTTCCTTAAAAGCCCCCCGAGTAACCTTTGACAATCTTCATGATCTTTATAAGTTATAATTTCGGGAATATAGCCAATACGACCGCAATGGCTTTGTAAAATAGAACGCCCTGTTCTAAAAGCTCGAGCAAAACCAGCAATTTCGCGAGTATTTCGATAATTATTCACTAGTGGAAAATAATTACTAGGTACCGGTAAAATATCTTCTGGAATAAATTTCTCACCTTCTCCTCCAGCACCAAAAACTCCCTGGCTTCGATCAAAAAAGAGATATAATCTAGATTCCTTCGCTAGCAACTCTTCATATGCTTCCCACCAAAAGGGTTGAACATCTTGAGCCTCATCGCATATTACAGCATCATATTTCTTTCCAGATGAGCTAATCGCTTTTTTTAACTTTTCAGGCCCTGCAAATTGAAGCCAATCCTTACGGTCCCCCTCGAAACCCTTACTCGGTTCCAACAAATTAACATCAAACAATGCTGCCAATTCTATATACGTATAAATTTCAACTCCATCTCCAATCTCTTTTTTGAAAAATAAATTCAGAAGCAGATTTGATGACAATAGGAGGACCCGTTTACCTTCTAAGAGAAATTTCTTTGCAAGCAGCAAGGCTAAGATTGTTTTCCCCGTACCTGCTTCTCCCTCTATTCCTAGTCTAGAGCTAGTAGCAATAGGAGTCAGCAGAGAATCACTAACCTCTTCTATATCCTTAACCTTAAAATTTTGACTATCGATATAATCTCTTAAAAACAGTTTGCTGGTAAAAGTAGTTCCTGCGAGAATTTTATCTAACTGCAGCGAAACATCTTTAATACCTTCTTCTTCCCGTTTTGGTAAAGATGCATGGGCTAATTCAATTAAACTTTTTTCCAAACTCTTTATCTTCGACCTACCTATCAAAATCTGTGGTTCGACACTTGCCATCACCGGAAATTCAGTTTCCTCAACAGAAGGGAAGCAAACAGCGTGACAAATCGGTACTTTGATACCTTTCTTACGAAGGTATCTAAAAAACCTGCTTTTCCACACCAGTGCTTGCTTAAATGGATCTTTGATTTTAAACCGCTCGTCATTTCTGTTTACCGAATAAAACACCGACAAGTCACGGTCATAATGAATGCGGCCACCTTTTACTTCAATAACTATGATACCGATATCTTTATGATAGGCGACAAAATCTATTTCATTATCTCGCAAACCATTTTCATCTTCCATTGCCGATAAATTACAAGAATAATAGACTTTCCAATCATTTCCCAATTGCGACCGGCACGCATCATAGAATTGCTGCTCTGCATCACTTATAAAAATAACCTTCGTTTTTTGAGAATCTGGGTATAAGACAGCCATGATTACCTTTTATTTTTAGAGTGCCATACTTTCTTAACAGCAATTAAACCAATTCGAACACCTGCATAGACTAAAACGACATTTTCAGTTCGTATTAATTTCTTGATTGTTTCAATATATTTTTCGGATAAATCAAGTGATTCTGAAGACTAGAAGCGTATGGCAATTAGCAACTGTTGTGGAATTATGAAAAATTCTTAAAGATTGCTAGTATATTCTGATGGTTACTAAAAACACTCAGCATAAACCTAATTCAGTAATTATAAAGAATTCATGTTAATAAATATAAATGAATATTAAATTTAATACTGAAACTAACGTCATAAAAAATCAGAATGTTTAAGGAAGGCAAAAATACGAAGTCTATTTAGTCAGCTTATAAGCACAAAGTTGAACACGAATAATTTCACTTGACTTAGGGAGATCAGAATATTCTATATTTAACAATTGGATAAAATCTTTCAATCTTCCTTTTATCTCTTTCATTTTATCCGAAGGTATACCAATTGTAAGCCCCTGAAAAGCCCTATCCTTAAGATCGTCAGCAACTCGGTGACGGGCCATCTCAAGAAATGTTCTATGATTCTCTTGAATTTCCATAATTCGTTTCTTATCGTTGTATGGTAAAAATCTAATAGGACGCTGCTCTACCTTATCTTCACTTGTCTGAACAAGAAAGCCCTGCTTAAATAGGAACTCAATCGACTCATCGATCTTCTGAATTGAAGCTGGAACTCGCAGCTTCGACTGAACATATGCTGCGTTCGGCACAAACCCTTCCTGCGCTCCAAGTTCCCAAACGATACCGTGAAGCCAGCTAGAATAAATACTTTCAGTTTTTATCAATTTATCATTGAGCCGTCTTTTGAGCTGTATTAGCTCCTCTTTCTCTATAAGTCCTTTCTCTTCGTAAGTTTCGAAAGTTTTAGTCAAAAGTACTAGATACTTGTTTTCATCTGCCGAGAGGCCGAGAGCACGTCCCAACTTCTCTGCAGTCGATATAGACAACTTTTTTTCTTTCCTAAGAATGCGTTGGATATAATTCGGACTCTTAAACCCAGCAGCCTTAGATAATGCTCGAAAACTCAAGCCTACTTGTTCACGATTGAACTGAACAAGATCAGACAAATATGCAATCGGATCATCATAATCAATAATAGAGGGGAATGTCATTTCATAGTCCTACTTCTTCTCTCTCCATCCAAGCGCCTATCACATCCTGATAATCCCGGAATGAAGAAGGAGAAAGTTGAATTTCTTCCCAGTTATTTCTATAAAACACCATAAGACTTTGAGTTGTCTGTAACGGCCCCTCTCTCATAATTGCAGGAAATTCCTGTCCATCATACGAAATAAGCCCAATTGCAGATTGATTAAGTAAAAATTCGCCAAAAACTACCTGAAATATCCTTTCAAAGGTACCGCCTTTAAATGTATCTTGAAAAGTTCCCGGATACCTTCCAAGAATCCTTCGCATTACCTTCTCGGTTCGTCCAACAAACTCTGCTATCTTCAAAGATTTTGCATCTTCTGACTTAATCTCTAAACGAAAGTGATCTAAAGGAAGCTTTGCTTTGAAAGGGTGACTAACATTACCGCTCCATGAATGATTACCGGTATACGTAGTACATATCTGCCACTTATGATTGTCTTGGGGAGGTGCTATCCCGAATGCATTATATAGTTGCGGATAAGATTGAAAACCACTCGCACCCCCTATAGTTGGATCAAATGCAAAGAAAGCGTGCCAACACTTCTTATCTTCGCTCATAGCAAAAGGCCTATCACCTAAATAAAACTTAGAAGACAATTTACTGCGACGATTCCAAAGCCCCTTACCCCTTTTTACTAGGAACTCAACCAAATTCTCAGCCATTAAAACGCTTGTATCATGACCAAATCCAAAAACATGCCCCAGCTCATGAAGTATAGTATTGAAAAACACCATATCGTCTGACCAGAAGTCTTGCTTGTCCCCGCTTTGGGTAGGGCGATCTGGACTCAACCAAATATCCCCCTTCATACTAGGTTTATCTTGGCTAATTAATGTTCTGGGCAATGCCATCGATCTCGGCATGGAAAAAACAACAGGATCTTTCTTACTAAGCAAATCAATATAAGTGGAAATAGCTGGTGTTTTAATACCTAAAGTAAAAATAAGATCTGTATTTTCATCACATTCATTTTTCAGTTTAAAATCAGTCGCAAGCTCAAGATGATTCAACCCTCCAAGATCACTAGATCCTCCATCATTTTTCAATAGTTTTATAGTATTTATCCAGTCATTTAAGGCATCATTGATCAATTTTACTGCTGACACCAAATCTCGAGAGAAAATACTTTCATCACCATATTGAACACAATAAGTATAAGATCTATTTTCAACAAACCATGGATTACCATTGACCAAATCTCCTCCGCTATCACCGTCATTCACGCCACCTTTTCCCGACGAGACCTGATCACTGGGAATTTCTTTACACTGTAAAGTCAACATTACAAATATAGCAATGGCAAATCTAATCATCTCTACTTTCTCCGGTTAGAATAAAGAAGATTTATCGAACTTTTATTGAGTCCGATAAATCTTCTTTATCCTAATTATATCATTAAAAAACTATCAATTTCTAGACTATCAATCATAGCCATTCTTCTAAATTATTTAATATTCTCAATTTTATAAATTCTTGTAACAGTAGGACCGTCTAATTTCGCAACAATGGCTACCAGTGCATTATCATTAAGTTCGATACTATCTGTACTATTGTACCACAATCGAAACTTTAGGAATTCTCCATCTCTTATTAAGTTAAACTCTGCTCCCGAATTATTGCGAAAGCTACGATCTATGTATTTAATATTGCCAGATTCATCTCCCTTCTGCACAACGACTCGTAAACATCCATCTTTATGATCAGCTCGAATGCAATCTTCTTCATATTGAATATTACCAACCAAGAGAACAGTTTTACTAACTTGTAAACTTCCAAGAATGTCAGTATTGGAAAACTCTTTCAAAGGTTTTTCATTTTGAACGCTTACTTCAGATTCCTTTATCTGAGATTTATCTGGGTTATGAATTGCAGACGTTTCTTGAGAACTACCACATGCTGACAAAGCCATTAGAATTGTAAAAATCACTGTAATTTTAGCTTTCATTTCTTTTTCCTTTCTTAGATAAAATTGGCTGGACACTGTATCCCTCCATACAATTGATCTACTGCAAACTTACCTTCTAAGATGCCAATTTTGTCCAGATATTTACATCTAATGAACACTCAGAAAAAACGGCTTAAAAATAGATTAGATAACAAATTGAAATTACGAAAGAAATGAGTATGCACTCCAGGTATACACTTGGACATAGCAATTCCTGTTTGAATGCCTATTGGGGATTTTAGAAAGGTTAAAAACTCAGTAGAAATGGTTAAATCTCGACAAATTTGTCTATATTTCTAAATGAGTGTCAAAACCATCAACAGCACATTTAGAATCATAATAAGATCGTATTCCTCCGAGTTCTGGAATACATAGCAGGTATTAGAAAAACGATGAATCTATACCTTATTACACCTATATCTAAGATATACAGTGTAAATCAGGAATATTTATTAAAGACATTCCATAAATCTGATCACAAGATTTTGAAAAATTATCTTGAATCATATTCTAAATATTAGATATTTCCTTGCTATCAGCCCCGCAAGAACCATATAATATTTATCGAAACAATACGCATTATACGCTTATAATTGCTTAGCTCTTTTTACGCTAAGCAAAACTTGGAGAGACTAATGAAAATTTATATATACAGCATGATTATTATTAGCCTTTCGTCGGCCTGCCGGCACAAGCACTCTATCACTGTTTCAGACAACTCATCTTCAATAAGCGAAGATAAATCAAATAATGAGGATAAAACTAAAATATTTGATGAACTAGAGCCGCTAAAGATTACAATAAATGCAGACTTTGATACTGCTCTAAAAATAAGCGCAGATGATTCTAAAGATGAAAATTTTGTGGGTAACTTGACTGGCGTAAATTCTGACGGCAAACCATTTTCCTTCTCAAGCAATCTCAATTTTAAAGGTGGGGCAAGGCGTGGTTTCTGTGATATCCCTGGAATTAAAGTAGATATTAAAAACTTCAACTCGCCACAAGTAGATCGAGGGCGCGGAACACCATTAGAAAATCTAGGGAAATTTCAAATTTTAACCCATTGCAAAAGTGATCCTGAATATCAAGGTATCTATATGAAAGAATGCTTTATATACAAATTTGCAGAAGCAATCGGAGCTCCACATTTTAAAGTTCGACCAGCTATAATAACCTATCAAGACAACCTCGGCGATCATACCAGTGAGGAGACCCATTATGCATGTCTTATGGAGACTAAGAAAAACGTAGCCAAAAGAATAAATTCAATCAGTTCAGACTATATTGATGACCAACATAAATCTGATTCAGAAATTAAAAGAGAGCATATCAACAAACGTGATTGGATTTTAGTTCTATTGCAAGAGTTATTCGCAGGAAATACAGACTTCCTTTTTGGCGTACCTCCAGGCCGAGGCGATCGAAATGGATATGCAAATACTTTGTTAATACCATAAAATAATGGGCTGACGCCTTCTACAAATGAAACCATCTACATTCCAGTCGCATTTGATTTCGACATCGGCTTCCTTGTCAATCCTCCGCCCTCTTCACCATACTTTCCTCCATACAATGAATTTCCGCCTGAACCTTCATCTAAGTATCCGGATGGTACCTCGAGCCAACTAGAGTTACAGTTTTACGGTCAAAAACTATTAAGACCGTATTTTGATAATTCTTTATTACAAAAGATTATAGCCGAGGTACTTACAAAAAAGGAAAACGTTCTCAATATATTAAAAAATTTTCCATTTGCACAAGATAGTCATCGCCACGAGCTCCAACAAAGAATAGAAGATTTTTTCACACAAATATCTCCCAAAAAACTATTCCGCTATACTGTCATGAATAATGAGGGGCATACAGTGAAAGCATTCACAGAACCTAAAGATGTTGCCGACAATGCCTGCAATATCCCAAATGCAGTGCTATTGACTATTTTGGAAAATAAAGGTGAGGCATGGACTAAAGTCCTCATACACGAGCCGGACATGGATGCCATGGCAGAGTCATGCATCACCACAGACGGTAGAGTACACGAAGAAGTCTGGGTAAAAACAGAAAATATACAAGGAATAGATGAATAACTCGATCAATTGCAACCAATATTATATAAAATTGAAAATAATTTTATATAATATTGTTACCTAATGTGTTATTGAGAGATCTTACATTAAATTTTAATAAAGCATTTATCAAACAGATTCTATACATACGCATTCCACATAGATACGTCATTTGATCCAACACAATATTCTATACGACACTGCCACCTAAACCAATGACTAAACTCATTTTTCACTATAATTAGAAATTTTTGATACATTTATACATAGGCCATTGGCCTCGATCTGGTATAATATCAATATACAATTCATTAATTTTAACTGCAACTATAACAGGTTAACTGATGAAATTTGGCATACAAAAGCTCTTTTTAATCGTATTTACCCTCATATTATTGACTTCAATTTCTTTCATCATAGGCTCAGAATTACAATTTAGAAATTTTGAATTGAAGAAAGCAGAAGAGCTACATCAAAGCGCATTGGAATTCTCCAAAGCTAAACTCGCAAATACTGTCGAACAAATTGCTACTAATAAAACCATATTTTTAAATCTAAATTGGGGGCAAGAAAACTCGCTGAAAAAAACTCTGCAAACCTATTTAAATGAAGGATCTGTTGATGCAATCACCTTGGTCAAAGGCGATTGCCAAAGCATTGAAGAAGTAAAAATATCCAAACGAAACATTGCCAGTTGCTTTGATCTTACTAAATTAGAAGGATTTAACCTCATACAAAAATACGACACTCCTATTCTAATTTATTCAAAATCTATTGATATTGACAGTAATACAGCACTCACCATTCATACTCAGCTAGTTTTAAATCAAGTGTGGATGGACAATTTCAAAAATCTTGCTACACTTTGGATAGGATTAGGACTATCCTACCAAAATAAGAAGAAGGAATCTGAACAAAAACAGTATTTAATTTTCACAGGCAAAGAACCCAAAGATAAGTTTATAGTTGCATATAACACTTCAAATTTTTTTATCAATAAATTTTCCAAATTTTTCTTATCAGAAAATGGGAAAAACTACTCTCTTTACCTGGCTTTATTGCTAGCAACTCTTCTGGCATTACTTTTTACTCAATATTTAACCATAAAAAAAATCAACTTGTATTCTAATAAGCTAGAAAATCTCTACAACTGGATTTCTATGCTAAATGAAACACATCAAAAGACAGATAATATCCATCCATCATCAGATCAATATAAGATAAAAAATAATAAATCTTCCCTCAAATTTGAAGGAAAAATAGAAGAAATAAAGCAAAAAATAAACTTATTTATAAAAGAAAAAGCCGCCATACAAGAGCTGTCAGATCGACAAAATTTTAATTTAAGCAGTCAAATTAAACACTTAAAACAAGAAATCAGCAGCCTTCAAAAGACATTAAAACAAACAAGCAAATCATCTTCACTTCAAAACCAGATAGCGAAAACAAACGACAGCCTGCTACAGACTTCGAATATTATATCAGAAGCAATTTCAGATTTACTAAGCATATTTAACATAGGTTTTATTGAAAACAGCAAAATCCTAACTAAAAGGCTACAACATTGGCAAGAAGGTATAGCCGCAAGAGGTGCTAGAAAATTTTTACGCTCACTTTCAGAGACCGAAAGCCTAGATGGCGAAACTAATTTACTCGATACAAGCTTAAATGAAATTATATCAGCCAGTCAAAGCATTACAGACCACGCCTTTGCCGCACAAATGTGTGCAGAAAAAATAATATCAGATTCAGATAGTTTATCTATGCTTCTACAGCACTGGCTTATAATGGCGAATGAAAATCAATCAGATAAAGATTTCCCATTAGAGCTAAACGATATCATTAATTCTGTACGTAACATTGCAACGATGAATTATTCCCTAAAAAACTTAAACCTGCATTTTTCCAGCGATCAAACGAATCATAATTTTCATCATAAGACCGATAAGTCGATTTGGGTTTCAGCAATTTACCATATCATATTAGCTATTTATAACAGTGAAACTAACTACGACAATAAAAATATCTATATCCATTTTAAATGTAAAAATGATTGGAATTTCCTGGTATTCACTCTTAAAAATACTTCAGTAAAATATTTTAACTTAGAAAATAAAGCTACGCGCGATCAGTTAGATTTTGCAACACAGCTGTTAGCGCCTTATGACATCCATTGTGCTCCATTACACAATGCCAATGGGACATATACGTTTGGAATTCGCTGGAATAAACTACAGATAAAAAATTCAAATAATGGCTATGAACTCACCAATTCGCTAACTAGAATTCAAAACTCTAAACACGATACTGAGATATTTCAGAGGACCTAAAATAACCTTTATGCATTTCTTATTACATTCAAAAACTGTAACTATTCAGCGTATTTTTATCTGATCGATTCAAAGCCTTGACTGCCCGTCATCCTGAGTGAAGCAGAAGGATCTATTTCGCAATTTCGAGATCCTTCGCTTCACTCAGGATGACGATGTATCAAGCGACATATTGAAGGAAGAAGATACGCTGAATAGTTACCAAAAACTAAAAAAACGAATGAATCCAACTCAGCGCTGGAAAAAATTTCGTCATAAGTATCCATCCCGGATCCGAATTTCTAGCCGGTTGCAGCGTTGCTTCGTCGTCAGGAAATCCTCATGTACCAACATGTAAACTGCGGTTTCCCTCCTCCTCGCGCCTAGCACCCGGCTGAACTTCGAATCTGGTGAAAATACTACAGTTTTTCAAAAAATTTCAGATCCCGGATCCATTAGTATATTTCTCTGCGCTTAGATAGTCCATACTATAACAGCCTGTTATCTGCAGCAGGATTCTCCATTTTATAATCTAAAGTTAACCGTAAAAAGATCCGATCATTCCAGCAGCCCCAGTCGCTCTAAAATAAACTTTAGTCAATAATTTGAGATGACTGTGCTAGGCCCAAATGACAAAGCTAAACTATAATTTTCTAGAAAAATAAAGGTTAAAATCACCCAATGAACAAACGCACCGAAAAAATTATTGGTAAATTTTCAAGCTATGACCATGCAATTTTAGCTTCAAATTCGCAAAAAATGGATGGCTATCCATTTTCGTCTCTAATTCCTTTTTATATTAATGAAGCTGGTATAGTGACAACTCTCATCAGCCATTTAGCTGAACACTCAAAAAATTTAAAAGCAAATTCAAAATGTAGTTTTTTTATTTTTGAAAAAAACGCCGATAATTTTCAAAATACTTGGCGCTTTGCCTTAGTTGGAAAAGCTTCATTTTTACCAAAAACTGATAGCATCTCAGATGATATGCAAGGCTACATGCAAAAATATCCGGATCACAAGAGATATTTTGAAGAGCTCAATTTTGGCTTTTTTTCAATTCAAGCCGAACAATATAGAATTATAGAGGGCTTTGGAAAAGCCTACTGGGTTGATGCAAAAACAGGAAAACAATCTGTTGGTTAAGAGAGATTCAATGAAAACAAATTCAGCATCAAAAAGCGTGTTATTAATTGATGATGATCCAACATTTAGAAAGGCACTTCGAAAATTACTTATACAATTAAACTTCTCTATCATTGATCCTAAAACCAATGGCGAACAAGCTTGGAATACAATTAGCAGCCATCGAGAAAGCAAATTTAGTCTTATTATCCTCGACTGGAATATTCCAAAAATCAACGGTTTAACACTCTTAAATAGAATTCGCAGAAATGACGCCTATTCGGAAACTCCAGTACTCATAATTTCTGGACTTCTGGAAAATGAAGATCTTAAGTTATTTGAAGAATTTCCACTCACAGAATCGCTGCAAAAACCGGTTGTTTTAAAAAATCTTGCAAATACAATCGAAAATTTATTAAAAGAAGAACAATGGTATCAAAGCTCCAAACAAGAGATATTAAGTACATTTGACAAGATAGGAATTGAAGGACCGCAGTCCCTGTTTATGCTTCGGCAACTAATAACAGAATCTCCTAAACCCAATGCCTTAGTTATTTCTGCTGCTAAAATTCTAATCCACAATGAGAGGTTCACCGCTGCCGAAGAACTTCTTAGCTTTTTTTTAGAAGCAACACCAGATTCATTAATCGGCATGAACCAACTTGCTAAAGTTTATCTACACACCAAACGTTTTGGACTTGCAAAAAACGTTTTAGAACAAGCACAATACCTTTCTCCAAAAAACTTAGATCGCTTATGCCTACTAGGAGATGCTAATTTAACTGTTTTGGACCTTCAACAAGCTCAGCACAAATTCGATACGGCTTTACAAATAGACAATCAAAATTTGCAGGCCAAAGTAGGCAGAGAATTTTCTAATTCCATAGAACCCAGTATCGCTAGGATTGCCGAAGATGCCATCCCTAAAGCCTATGTTAGCCTTCTTAACTCACAAGGCATATTAGCAGTACGTTCTGGAACCATTGAACAAGGGGTAGATCAGTATCGCAATGCTTTAATTTACGCTGTCGACCCTCTAACTAAAGGTAGAGTAGCCTTCAATCTTGGGCTTGCATATTTACGTTGGAAAAAAACAAAAGAAGCAGAAGGCTGGCTAAAACAATCGTTATTCTATTCAAAGGGAGAGTTCTTAAAAGCTCAAAACAAGTTAGATGAAATTTCGTATAAGCTATTAGAGGTTAATTCTGCCAAAACAAAAGAAAATCATCATGATATCAACAATAAACGTTCCCAGAGCAATAACAAATCCCCTAGCGTTAAATATTTGAATGAACTTTCAATTGAAAGTATTGAATATGATGAAGAAGAGATCGAAACTAATTTTTAGTTGACCATCTATGATATCATCTTCCAAGATCTTTCTATCCCTTCGATAATGCCCTCAAAATGCCACTCACTAATTTTTTAAGAATATCCACACTAGAAAATTCGTTTGGCCACGTTGAAATGACATAGAGCCTCATTGTATTGGAAAAACTAAAATTCCCACCAAATACTTTATAGCCTTCAGAAAGTGTCTGCATAAAAACTTTAGGCGTTGTATTTAGCTCGACCCATTCATTTTCATTCAGATTACATAACTCATCTCGAACTTCATTCGATAGTTCAGCTTGAAAACTCTCTACTGAAAACTTTCCTTCTTGAGATTTCCATGCCAATTGCGGGAAGATATTGCCACCTTCGCTCCTGAATATATATCCTTGCACTAGACCAATTTTAGCTAAGGCTTCGACGACAAGTTTTTCTTTCTTCTCGTAATCGGAAATTAAGCTCATTTTGGTTATGGTTTGATTTAATGTTGCAACATGAAATGACACCTTACTAGTGGAAATATCTGCCTTGCTCTCGGCATCAGCCTCTGATTCAAAAAGAGCAGCATCACCAGC
Source organism: Bdellovibrionota bacterium (assembly GCA_041391425.1). GTDB lineage: Bacteria > Bdellovibrionota_B > Oligoflexia > Oligoflexales > JAWKNZ01 > JAWKNZ01. Next base: position 142,739 of record JAWKNZ010000004.1, on the reverse strand, counting down.
ATGCATACTCGCAGGCTCAGAATCTGTTCCCTCTTTTGACTTATCTACTTTTTGAGTAAAGTCTTGATTGGAAGTATCGTCGTCATTATCTACTTCATCTTCAACTATCTGTTGCTGAATACTACCATCATCGATATCGTCAAATAAAGTTGCATCCCCTGCCAATAAACCTGTTGCTTCTGTTAAATTGCCTTCAGTTATATCTCGTTCTAACTCTTCAATTTGTGACTCTTCCGTTGCTTCGATACCTTCAAATAAAGAAATATCGCCGGCAGCAAGTCCCGTGTTAGACTCGGATAAATCACTTTCTTGTAGATCCACCGTTGAGATTGGTTCCAAGGTATCTGTAGAGGTTTCATCCATATCTAGGTCATCAAATAAGGTTGAATCTCCTGCCATCATACCAGATGATTTCGCCACATTGTTTTTAGAAACAACCTCCTCTTTTTCCGCAGCTTTTTCCATAGAAGGGTCGGCATCATTCAGACTATCAAATAAAGCAATATCACCTGCGCCCAAGCCTTCTTCACTGGCGTTTTTTTCTAATTTTTTTTCACTGCTTGGCTTACCTTCTGACTCTATAATAGAATCGTCAACATCGAGGCCGTCAAACAGAGCTGCATCCCCTGCTAACATACCTGTTTCTGACTGCGACAACGCATTTTGAGAAGCTTCTTTTAAAGAAATAGTGACTTCATTTGAATCGCCAAATAATGCCACTCCTCCTGCCGCTAAGCTTTCTTGATTTTTTACTTCTACCTTTGCCTCCGATTCTTTTATCCCATCAAATGCAGCCTCTGCCTCTGAATCATCAAATAATGTAGCATCCCCTGCAGTGAGATTCACTAGTTCTTGTTTAGAAGTTTCGATTTCCTCATTTGATAAGTTATTTTCACCCACAGGTATGTCGCCAAATAAAGTAACATCTCCCGCTCCCAAGTCACTTTCACTTTGTTCTGGAGCTACGTCCGTTACGTTTAACTGTGGTTTGTTCGCATTAGCTGTAATATCTGAATTTTCTTTATCTATAACTTCAATAGAAGGTTCATCTTCAAAAAATGCGATATCCCCTGAAGAAAGATCACTCTTGACTGGTTGAGCTTGAGCGGCTGGAACTTCATCACTTTCATTGTCATCAAACAGGGCAATTTCACCCGCGTTTAAGTTTACATCGGCTTTTTCAGTTTTTTGAGACGTGCTCACTTCCTGATTAGGCTCTTGAAGCTCATCCTCAAAGATAGCACTGTCACCAGCATTTAATTCAAAATTTTCCTCATTTTTTGTAGCAACATCTTGTACAGCATCCACAGGCAGGCTTTCCTTATTATCTATAGCTGAAGGTTGTGATGTTGCATTTAGAGTTGTTGGAGCTTCGTTAGACGTATCATCATCAAAAAAGAGTAGCTCTCCAGATCCCATATCACCAACCGGCCCTGATTGCTGCGTATCGGATGAGTCTTGCGTGGGGGCCGCTTTTTCTACAGCCAGCTTATCAGCAACGTCTTCCTTCGATATATAATTATCATCATATAAAGTATCATTTGAAGCCGCGGGTTTATCTGCAACTGCATTTTCTTCCTCATCATCAAAGTTAAAATTATCATCGAAATAGACAGAGCTATCATCAGCCCCACCACCTTGATCTTCAGAAGTTTCAAGTTGACTACTAGAAGCTTCTTCATCCATAGATAACTCATCATCGGCAGCACTTTCTCCTACCTCCATTTTCACCTGCTGACCAGGCAATGACGTATCACCAAAAACTTCTACATCATCTGACACAGTAGCCATTGAATCGAGATCAGCTTCTGAATTTGAGCCCTCGATAGCAAATTCATCCTCGACGCCACTCTCAATACCACTTTCCTCATACGACTCATCTGTCGCCGGTAGATCATCCAATAAGTCATCTTCTACTACCGATCTGTGAGATGCGCCTCCGCCACCTGAGTGAGACTCAGCAACCGCACTAGCTCCGGATACTGAGCGTTTTATTTGCTTTGAAAGCAAGTTCTGTAATGGGGTAGACTCTGGCGAAAAATCTTTTGCCAATGTTTTCAATATGCCGTGTATTGCTGTCAACGTTGTTATCGCTGGTTTAATTTTAAAATCAAGAAAAAACTCTAATTGTTCTATCGTCTCATAATCCAAGGGATCAGCCATAGCCACAACTAAGCTATCCCCAGACTGCTCATATGGTAAGACCTCCAACTTTTTTAAAAGTGGCAAATCTAATATGCCCACAGTTTGAGCAGTGCCTCCAATCAATCGCTCACGTGGAATTACTGGAAAATGCGTTCTTGCCGCAATATATTGTGCTAGCTGATCTTCACTAAACAACCCCAGAGCAATAATTCCCTTAACAAAAGAAGCACTTGCATGCCCAGTTTCCCGCACAATAGTTGCACAGTCGTCCTTAGATAAAATCCCTTCTTTAATTAAGAATTGGCCTAAGCCGGAGGTTCCCATATAAGTTATTCCTTCAGCAAAAAATTCTCTCTTGATAGTACTGGTCAATCATGTATTTTTTTTTATAATATCACAGCTTAGAGCCCATGCACATGCAATCCTGGATCAAGCAGTTTCACATGATGAAAGAAAATGCTGTCCACGAACACGGGATGAAAGTAAATTTGAAACCGAGCTGACTAAACTTCAATTGAGGGGGTGCCTACTGAATGAGCGAACATAAAAGAATACAAAAAGAATTAAAACAACCAGACCAGTTTCAAACGCGTGCGCTTAAAGTAATGGGGTGGATGCAAAAAAATCCGAAAACCATCAATATAGCACTTGGGTCTATAGTAGTCGTTTTTACAACTATTATCGCCGTCCAAGCCTTTAGGACCAATCAAAAAGATGCGCGTCGGACTGAGCTCACAAAGATAGACCTCGAATACAACGCAGAAGACAAAATAGCACGAGATAAACGCTCAGACTTACAAAAGAAAATTCAAGAATTATTAAAAAAGGAAACAAAGCCAGAAATAGATAAATCAGAGTCAAATGATGCTTCCCAACAAAAAGAAGAAATAGTAGATGTTAAAAAAATTGCAGATGAGAGGAAGCTTCTTCAAGAAAAACTAGAAAAAATCGAAAGCGATCACTCTAAATCTAAAGAGCTCTATATTAAGTTTTTCGATAAACATCCCTCACAGCCAGAGGGTTGGATAGCAGGTATTAAAGCAGTACAAATTATGCTAGAAAAGAAAGATTATAGCGACGCTAATGACAAAATTACAGCCATTCTCAAACATGCGACTGGCAGTAAGTTCTACCAAATACAACTACGTGTATTGCACGTCTCCATATTGGAAGAGCTTGGAGAATTTGATGCAGCACTAAAAGAAGTTGAAACCTTAGAAAAGACAGTCGACGAAGATTACAAGCCTAAATTACTTTTAACAAAAGGACGCATACAAATCCTTAAAAGCCAAAAGAAAGAAGCATTCGCGACACTACAAGGTCTTGTTGATAAATACGGTTCATCAGTAGAAGCTTCAACAGCAAAAACTATTATGGCACTTTGGAACTAAAAATTGGAGCAGCATGTATAGAATTTTTATATATTCATATTTAGCCTTTATGATGTCAGTAGGCTTTGCTCATAGTGGAAACTATTTCTTACAAGGAGTTACAAGCCAGAAAGATAATAGACTTTCTAGACCTTTTAGGGTCGGTCATTTCAAGTTTTCAAGAAAAACAGATCGCATCAAACCACTTGGAGTTGCCTCTTATGCAGGCTGGACATCTGCTTCAGGCTTATTAATTGGAGCGGTGGATCATGAATGGGTTGGAGCCTTTTCTGTAACAAACGGCAAGGCCAAATGGTGGTTACATTCATCGGGGGAATTAACTGCTCCTCCAACTATATATGGAAGTTGGGTCATTCTAGGGTTCAGAGATGGCACCTTACTCAAAGTCGAAGTACTCACCGGCAAAGTAGTATGGAAAGCTAACTTGGATACGTTCCCATCTAGAGACTACACCCTTGTAGGCTCAAAACTACTGGTTATAACTGCTTCTCAGTATCTATATTCCGTCGACTTCCAATCAGGAGAAACTCAGTGGCTTGTTGATGGCGGACGCCCACTCGGTTTGACCGTTAGAAGCCTTTCAGCACCAGTGGTTTATAACGAAAATGTATATTTTGGCACTTCAAGTGGTGAGATTGTTTCAGTCTCTATGGCTACCGGTAAAATCGAATGGCGTTACGATCCAGAATATACAGATAGTCGGTTTAAAGACATCGTTGGTGAAATGCTTGTTGTCAATAACAGGTTAATTTTTTCTCGATATGACGGCTTGGTAGGAGCTATATCGCTTTCAGCTAAACAAAAAACAGCTAGCTTGGAGCCAAAAATTCCCATCAATAGCAACATCCTCCTATCGTGATGGAAGATACTACATTGGTGGAGTAAATGGCGATATTTTAGCAATACAAATCTCTGATGGTAATATACTTTGGCGTCAAAACACCGGTGCTAGCGCTGCAGGAATAACAATTGGCGAACATATGATGTATATAGCTGGCAGCAAGGGAAAAATCACAGCGATAGAAACTGCAAGTGGAAAAATATCATGGTTTGACGAATTAAATGGCGTCATTACCAATAAAGGCTTTTATCTTGGTAAAAACCTTTACTTTGCCACTGGCTTACGCAACCTATATGGTTACAAAGTGCAATAATGTTGGGATATATTTGAAACAATTTTTGCATCAGGGACAAGCTTAATCTTATTTGATTACAAAGGGTAAAGCCTACAATATGTCTGCTTACTATTATTCACCATATAGTTGATAAATGAATATATTACATATCGATACCGAAAAAACCTGGCGCGGCGGCGAAAATCAAATGAGATTGCTAATGGAGGGGCTGCGTAAGCATAATGTAACGAGCCATGCAGCTCTGCCCCCTGATAGTGAAGCCGCAAAAAGACTGCAAAATGATTGCTTAGTTTTTCCAGTTTATATGCGGGGAGGGTTTGCCCTCGGCGCAGCCTTAAAAATAAGCAAGTATTGTCGCAAACAACACATCCAAGTGATTGATGCTCACACAGCAAATGCCCACACCTTAGGCCTTATGATTAAGGCTATGCTTCCTGATTTGAAATTGATTGTACACCGTCGTGTCGATTTTGTGCCTAAGAACAACTGGATAAACCGCAAAAAATATACCTCATCAAAAGTCGACCGCTATGTTGCTATCTCTCAATGTATAAAAGATATTCTTATAAGCTACGGAATTGCTTCTGAGCGGATTGTCACAGTTTTAAGTGCAGTAGACCCCAAACCATATGCAAATCTAAATCGACAAAACGAAAAAAAAGCTCTTTGCCAAACCTTATCTATAGATCCCAATGTACTATTAATTGGCAATGCCTCAGCTATGACACCGCAAAAAGGCTATGATGTTCTATTAAGGGCACTAAAAGAACTCAAAGAAGCAAAGCATAGCTTCCATTGTGTGATCGCTGGTGACGGTCCTTTGAGAACTAAATTAGAAGAAATGAGGATTGCACTTGGACTAGAAAAACACCTTAGTTTTTTAGGATGGATAAAAGATGTACCTCGTTTTCTAAGCGCTCTAGACATATTAGCGCTATCATCCAATGATGAAGGCTTAGGGACAATCTTGCTCGAAGCGACTTATGCTGGTTGTACTCTCGTAGCCTCAAATGTTGGTGGTATTCCGGAAGTAGTCATACATAGAAAAACTGGACTATTGTCAGAAGTAGGGAATGCAACCCAGCTTGCGTCAAATATAGCTCAATTATTACAATCTGAAGAAAAGAGACAATTATTTCGCTCTAATGCTTATCAACACGTTCAAGAAAAATTTTCTTTAGATGCCATGGTTTTCAACAATCTGCAAGTCTATAAAAAAGCTTTGTCGCAAGATGTTAAATAGCAATCAATCAAAGCTGTGCAACCAACGGAAAAAAAATTTCAGATCCCGAGTTAATTATATTATATTGGTAAGAGATTATCTGGCTTACAAGATCTCGACGTTGCATTGGTAAGAGATTATCTGGCTTACAAGATCTCGACGTTGCATAAGAAAAAAAGTACCATTATCATAATACGTAATTCCGTTACTTTTTTCTTTACGTTGTGATGCCCAATATAGAACCGAGAGCTGAAATTTTTTGAAATACGGTAGTATTTTCAACGGATTCGAAGTCCGGCCGGGTGCTAGGCGCGAGGAGGTGGGAAACCGCAGTGTACATGTTGGTACATGAGGATTTCCTGACGACGAAGCAACGCCGCAACCGGCTAGAAATTCGGAATTTTCAACGGATTCGAAGTTCGCTCGGGTGCTAGGCGCGAGGAGGTGGGAAACCGCAGTGTACATGTTGGTACATGAGGATTTCCTGACGACGAAGCAACGACGCAACCGGCTAGAAATTCGGATCCGGGATAGAAGGTAGTTGCTCAGAGCATCTATTATGCGCAATTTTTAAAAGGATACTGATTATGAAACTTTTGCTTGGTATATATTGTATTTTATCATTGGCAGCATGCACATATGTGACTGCCTTGATCGAGCCTGAAGAAGAACCAATAACTGAACACCAACCAACTCCTCATAATAAAGAAGTAACTACAGACAATAACAATGATGAAAATCACAACTCCGAATCGTTAAGGGACATGGAAAAGCCAGAAGATAAATGCACATCTTCCAGCACCTTAGAAAAAGGAGAATTCCCGTTATTTTTACCGGAACAAAAGATCGTTGTAACCAGAATAATCAAAGACTGTGTTACATTTTCTGGCGAAAAAGGCTTTGAGAAAGATTCACCTTGGATGGCTATGGGGATACCGTGCACAGGTGGAGGTGGAAAGATTGATATCAAAGGACATCGTTACAGCCCTAAACTAGTAAGTTTTATATTTGCGACCGATTGTGCAATGCAGCCCTCAGTAATTTCCGAGGTAAAAAACATAGGACAAAAAAGCTTAGGTTTAACAGAAAAAGCACAACTCCTAGCATACAATCCTTTCGTTGTTCAATATTGGGAGATTCCAGGCCTTCAAGATGCAGATGTCGGATTTACTGTCGATCTTAGGTCGATTGAATCCAAGCAGAGAGTTTGGAAGAATTTTTTAGAAAATGATCCTATACCGGTTCTTCTCTATGGACGTGAAAACGCATGGGTTATTGGTGGTAAATTTTATTATATACAGGGAGAAATAGTAAGAACAGGAGACCTTTCTTTTCGTATTGATGTAAAAGAAGTCAAAGCGTTAGACGATCAAAATTCCAACAAATTAAGACAAACTGCGAAGCTTTAAGACCAAGAAGAGATTGCTTTAAAGTATTTGACTAAGAAGAGATTGCTTTAAAGTATTTGACTTAGGTGTATATAATCCTAAAATCTAAGATAATCAATAATATCGACTCTAACTTATCGATGGCGGGTTTCTTTCCACTATTGTATTTATGCCCTCAATCATGTTATCAATTCGCTTCTTTATTTTACCATTTAGACCTTAGGCTCTGAATGCGGGGCAGCTAGAAATCAAACTCCTTCCTAAGGGTCAACTTCATCAGCGAGTAAAAAAAAGCATCTACCTCGGATCCGAATTTCTAGTCGGTTGCGGCGTTGCTTCGTCGTCAGAAAATCCTCATGTACCAACATGTACACTGCGATTTCCCACCTCCTCGCGCCTAGCACCTGAGCGAACTTCGAATCCGTTGAAAATACTAAAGTTTTTCAAAAAATTTCAGATCCCGGATCTATTATAATCAAGCTTAGATGATTTCACGCCTAGAAATAAACTAAAACTTGCGATACCCCAATCTTGAATCCGCAACCTTAATAAGATTATAGCCACCTGAAATTCCCAACATCAATACGACTGGCTCTATCCATAGAAAGAAATTCCTTGACAATAACTGTACTGAACTTACTAAAGGCAAACTGTTATATCGATTTAATAGATAATAATCGATCATATCAAAAACAAACGAAATACTCAGTGTTAAGACAGCGGAGATAATAAGGAGCCAAATAGATTCAAAAAAACTAAGCAAGCCATCAGCAGGTGATTGCATGGCACAAACCAATATGACAGCCAAACTTATGATGTAAAAAATATCAAAAGGCTCAATAAGTTCAAAAAACCAAAATGACATCCATTTCAAATCGACAATATCAAATGTCATCGAAAAAAAATTCGGTACTTTACCGTCGGAAAAACGCCAAGCACTGAAATGAAATAGCCCAAGTGCAAATAAAATTACAATAAATACGACCACCGCATTGGCAAAAAGTAATTTTTTCCACCTTGATTTACGATATATCCAATATCCAAATGGAACATTTATAGCACGAAATAGGCTTCCTCTTTCAATATTTCTCCTAAGATCCACTTGCGGAGTAGCGGGCACACCACGACCAAGCATCCATTTCAATGTAGCAAAAAAGCGCTTTCCAGCCTTTTCTTCTTGAATACCTGAGCGCAATAACTTTGAATGAGGGTCTTTCAAAGATTTTTTACTTTTTAGCCTTATTCTAATGGCTTTTGCCTGTTGTTGTCGAAAGAAGAAACCAACCAAAACAAAGATAGGCAGCCCCAAAACAAACCCACCAAATGCGTAATCAAATGCAACACCTAATAAAATCGCGCATGCAGACACCAAAAAACTTACAACAGCGCCCGTTTTCAAAAAATGTACTGTAGAAGCAAACCATAAAGAGAATGCCATCATTAAAATCGGATCTGCATCAAGTATAGCAAATCTGGCTATCAGCTCTTCTCTAGTAATGACAAAGCAACCAACAAATAGAGATATAACCCAAGAACCTGTTAAAAACCTCGCGCACAGAACTAAAAGTAACAGCGTTAGAAGCATAACATAGTAGCCCCATGCCATGTTTTTATCGCTAGAATAATGTCCGTTTTCACAAAATAGCGCATAGGATAGGGACGTTCCTGGAGAAACCAACCACGCCAATAAGGCCAGTCCTGAAGGATCAGGTCTTTCCAAAGAGAAAAAAGAAAAATTTTTATTAAAATCATCATCTTGAGGATGGCGACAATGCACCCCTAGCAATTTATCCATGTAAGCTATTGATATTATGGACTTACCGAGCAGACTCTCGACTTTACCTCTATCGATCTGCAACGAAACCATTTGGATAAGTAAAAAGATAATAAGAGCAAGTGCTAAAGCAAATTTTACTTTTTCGCCTGCACTTCCTAGCACACATGCTCCCTCTTACTTCAACTTCATAATAAGGCTATTAACAAAAATCCCATCATATGTGTGACTTTCAACTCTATTCAAGCCGGCTGTATAATAATATCATTTGTATATTTTAAAAACATAGATCTTGAGTTTTTTAATATATTTTTTATTTTCTATATTATTTTATGATAATTTCCATTGACACTTACGAAACTATTTAATATGTAAATGAAATAGCTTTGGTAACTTAGCTTTTGCTAAGGTTCTTTGACAGCTTTTTTAAAGCTTTATGCCACATGCATATAGCTCACAAATATGAGGCTGCCAAGCATAGAAAACTAAAAACTATGTGTTATCTTAGCGTAATTAGAGGATACTATAGGGATTCCGATATAGAAAGCCTATAGAGTGAACTATTTAAGAATATTGTAAAAATCTCGCAAATCTTATAAATATCGGGAGAGGGACACACGCATGGCATCTGTTGAATTAAGACCTGGGGATACGCTAAATATCGTTTGGACCTCAGTCCAAGATACCCCGCTTGGCGTCAAAGAGGTTGAATCAAGTTTTGCATTTTCCTATGACGACCTTTTAACACGCCTACGCGCTAAAGGCAGGGCAGGGAAATCCCGCCGTTCAGGAACTAGTGGAGCCCGTTTTAGCAGAGTAGTTGCATTAGCGACAAATGCTCTGAAAAAAGGAAAGTGGTCTACAGGTGCTGTCATTGACCGAGAAGAAGTATTTTCTAAACTTATGAGTAAATTTAACGAGTTAGCTATTGAAGAGTATGCTAATATTACTACTAACGCTAAAACTTCTCTGCTAAACTTATATAATAGTAAGGGCCTTTTGACCGATGCCCAAGCTGATGAGCTTGAAGATATGGTATCTGCAATAGGGCTCCTCAATTAGTATGGTCCTAAGTAGAATAGAAAACTAAGAGGGTTATGGGTTTATCCCCCCTCGATTTCCTTGCAAGTACGACAGATCATGATCGAGATTAAAGGAATCAACCACATAGGCCTAGCCTCAAAAGACCCAGCGAAAACTCGTTGGTTTTTGAGCGAAGTTTTAGGCCTTAGGTTATTAGGAGAAGAGCCTGTAAAGGAGCAGAAGGTAACGACTTCTATATTCGTTAGCCAGAATATCGATAATAGCTCCAACGACCATCAGGCTGCCAAGATAGGACGCCTCGAAGTATTAGAACCCATGGAACCAAATAGTCCTATTGAGAACTTTCTTAATAAAAAAGGTGGTGGGATCCATCACTTAGCGTTGACCGTTAACGATATCCAGCACACTCTAGATCATCTAAGCAGCCACGGAATACAGCTCATAGATAAGTCGCCGCGTTCTGGCGTACACAATACTAAAATTGCCTTCGTTCACCCAGCTTCAACAGGTGGTATTTTAATCGAACTCGTACAGGAGTCCAAGTTAAAGCCCGACGTTTCAATCTGAACCCTTATTTTTTCTTTAATTTTGATGCATTAGCCTCTTAGTTGCGAATGCCCCTCAATATTTGACAAAATCCGTCGATCACCCCATAGCAGATAAATTGGTAAATAAACAATCATTTTAAAATTTGTGAAATTTAGACTGCTTTTTGCTCTCTAAAAATATGGGACTAATAAACGATGAGTTTAGAAGAAGCACTATCCGAGTTCATCGAGGAAACAAATGAAATGCTAGACCGCATTAATATTCATTTGGCTAACTTCGAAAAAACTCAAAATTCTCCCGATACTCTCAATATAATTTATCGCGATTTACATACCATTAAAGGCAGTGCGCAACTCTTCGGTTGCATTCAAATGGGACAAGTTGCACATGCTATGGAGGCTTGCCTCGACCCAATTCGAGAAGGAATCTTAGAACTCAATAACGATATCGTCAACGAACTTTTTAATGGCCTTGATATTCTAAGAATATTTAATAACAGCCTCAAAAAAAGTGGAGTTGAATCAAATCAAAAAGAGAAACTGTCAGAATTCATTCCAAAGCTAAATGACATAATTTTAGAAGCATTCAATGCAAACCAAAACGTACTCGTTGAACACCTGGTTTTAGATGAAGAACTTGATAATGCAAAGCCTACTCAAATGCCAAAAAATAACGATCGAAAAGAAGATCCTATCGCTACGGCTAAAAAGAAATACCAAGAAAAACTTAGAGAAAAGAAATTAAAGGAAAAACAGACAGAATCTTATTCTTCTACACAAAATAGTAATAAGGTAGAAAATACTAAACTGCAAAAACAAGACAAACAGCACGAACAAAATTCTATCCGGACACCATCAATAAGCATATCTACAAATCAAGAGTACACTTCACAGAGGCCAATAATGGAAGCAAACAACAATATTTCCACCAATGAAACCATTAGAGTCCAAGTCGACATTCTAGATAGTTTAGTCAATATGGTCGGAGAGTTAGTATTAGTCAGAAATCAACTAGTACAATTTGGAAATAATACAAATCAAGACGAAGAATTTTTAAAAATTTCACATAAATTAAATGCTATTACTAGCGATCTACAAAATGAAGTCATGAAAACCAGAATGCAACCAATTGGAAACGTATTAACAAAATTCCATCGAGTTGTCCGTGATATTTCAAAAAGCCTCAATAAAGAAATAAATCTGACTTTGAAAGGTGTAGAAACGGAGCTCGACAAAACCCTTATAGAAGCAGTCAAAGACCCTTTAACACATATAGTAAGAAATTCTGCTGATCACGGATTAGAATCACCGGAAGCCAGAAAAGCTGCAGGCAAAGATCCTATCGGTAATATTATAATCAATTCATACCATGAAGGTGGTCATGTAATAGTTGAAGTTAGAGATGATGGTGCTGGACTAAGTAGAGAACGAATTGCAAATAAAGCGATTGAAAAAGGAATAATAAACGAATCAAGTCTATCTAAAATGAGCGATAGAGATGTACACAATCTGATATTCACACCGGGATTTTCAACAGCAGGTCAAGTTTCAAATATTTCTGGCCGTGGTGTAGGAATGGATGTAGTGCGAACAAACATCGAACAAATTGGTGGCGTCGTAGATCTACATAGCATTGAAGGAGAAGGAACTTGTATAAAACTAAAGATTCCTTTAACTCTAGCAATTGTTCCAGCCCTAATCGTTCATTCTGCTGGAGAAAGTTTCGCAATCCCACAAGTCAAATTGGTCGAATTAGTGCGTGTAGAAAACAACCCAGGAGAAAAATCTCAAATCCAATCCTTGCATGGAAAATTAATATATGCCCTAAGGGATAAATTACTGCCACTTGTAGACTTAAGTGAGATATTACAAATAAATAAGAAGAATAAAGATAGTAAAGAAAACAACATTACAAATATAGTCGTATTAAACGCCGACACGGGCTATTTCGGATTAATTGTGGACAGTATAGAAGATTCTATTGATATAGTTGTTAAACCATTGGCCAATCTATTAAAAGAAATTGGAATATACTCAGGAGCAACAGTTCTTGGAGATGGATCTGTAACACTTACCTTAGATGTACTAGGCCTTGCTAGCCATGCAAACCTTCTACATGAAACTTCTGCAAATAATGATCCATCGCTAATAAATTTCACTCAACATAAAGAGTACATTGATAGTGCCGAATATCTCATGATCGACCTTGGTACAAATGATCAGTATTGCATCCCCTTATGTATGGTAAATCGCCTAGAAGAGTTCGGCACTAAAGAAATACAAATGTCTGGAAAGCTAAGGACTGTAAAATATCGAGATAGCATATTGCCGCTAATCAATGTTGGTAGCGCATTAGAAATCGACAGCACACATTCGAGACAAACAGACAAAATATCTGTCATAGTAATTGAAAAGTCTCGACAACTATTTGGACTAGAGGTTACTGGAATCTTGGATGTCATTAATATCAACAACAAGGTTGACACCGGGATAAAAGACCGCCCTGGAATTCTCGGTTCAATATTAGATCGATCAAATCTTATTGTTGTCATCGATGTCTTAGCAATAATTTCCGATGTTTTTTCCCAAAGAAATCCTGTCAATAACCAAAACCATCGAAATAAGAGAAAAAATGGACAAAATAAAAATGTACTAGTGGTTGAAGATAATAATTTTTTTAGGCGTCAAATACAACAAATTTTAGAAAATGAAGGCTATGCAGTCACAACAGCTCATGACGGAGAAGAAGGACTTGGCAAAATTAAGTCAAACATAAAAGTCTTTGACGTAATCATATCTGATATTGAAATGCCTTTAATGGGAGGGCTTGAATTAGCTCAGAAAATAAGAAATTTAAATAAATATATCAGCACACCATTAATTGCCATGACTACAAAGTTCAGAAAAAAAGATATAGAAAAAGGTTTAGCCAGTGGATTTGATTGCTATTTGGAAAAATTAAATCAAAGTGAATTAGTCGACTCAATTGAAAACCTTCTTCAGAAAAATAATAAGGAGATAAAACGTGAAGCATAATCACACAAGTTCAGAAGGTAGTAATATTCAGCAATACTCCACTTTTATCATCGCTAACCATTTATATGGGATAAATGTAATGCAAGTTCAAGAGATAGTAAAAGCGATGAAAACAACTCAAGTTCCATTAGCAAAGAATTACGTTCATGGATTAATCAACCTTCGTGGTCAAGTAGCAACTGCGATAGAATTGCGCAAGCTACTAAATATACATGAAGACGCCCCAGAAGAATCCATGAATGTAGTCTGTCGAGTCGATGGGAATTTAATCTCTTTCATGGTGGATAAAATCAGCGATGTAATCGAAGTATCACAAGACGAATTTGAACCGCCACCAAATAGTGTGCCTAAGGATATAAAAGATTTAATGGTTGGTGTATACAAATTAAAAAATGAACTTTTAAGTATAATCGATGTCGAGAGTATAATAAATAAGATAAGTGCATAATATTGATTGAAGATAAAAGCTCGCATAAAAATACATCACGCAGATTTAAATTATATCTAAAAAGCATAATTTTGCTAACAACAGCTTCTAAAAGGTTTGATATCGATGAAAGTATTAGTAATAGACGATGCTGTATCATTTCGTAGTCAAATTAAAAAAATGCTAAATATGATAGATGGAATTGAAGTCGTTGGGTCAGCATCAAATGGTAAAATTGCTATCGATATGTTGCAACATCAAGATATAGATTTAATCATACTCGACCTAAATATGCCGGTTATGGGAGGCCTTGAAACTATTGAAGAAATGAGACGGTTAGGCTTAAAACAGAAAATAATAGTTTTTGCCTCCAAAAGTTCAAGAAGTGCCCGCGACACTGTTACAGCATTGAGTTTAGGAGCCAATGACTTCGTTTTAAAACCTGAAGGCATAGCAGCTAACCTTGATGCTGTTTTAGAGCAGGTACGCGCTGAACTAGAACCACGAATTATCCAATTTATCCCTAAAAAAAATGACATAAAACTTGACAATAACAATCATCAATCTAAAGAAGAAAATTCAAATCAATTAACACAAACTCCTCAGTACAAACCAGCCTTTAGAAATGTCAATATTGATATTTTTACGCCCAAAATAATAGTTATAGCCAGTTCCACAGGAGGTCCAAAAGCACTAGAAGTTTTTTTTAGCAAGCTCACTTCTCCTCCAACAGTTCCAATATTAGTAGCTCAACATATGCCAGAAACATTCACCAAATTTTTAGCTCAGAGAATCGCAAAAATAACCGGCATTAATTGCAGAGAAGCAAAAAACGGAGAATTTCTCAATCCTGGTATCGTTTATATTGCGCCAGGAAATTTTCATATGAAAGTAACAGAAACTAACACAGGCCCAGCCATATTACTTGACCAAGGCCCTAGGGTTAATAGTGTCCGCCCAGCAGCAGATTTACTTTTTTCTTCCGCAACAAAAGTATTTGGCTCTCAGTGTCTCGGATTCGTTCTAACTGGCATGGGACAAGATGGGTGCTTAGGAAGTTACGAGATAAAAAAGAATGGAGGAGTTATAATGATTCAAGATCAAAAAAGCTCCACAGTATGGGGAATGCCAGGTGAAGTTCACCAAAGAGGCTATTACGATAAGATAGGATCTTTAGAACAATGCTGTGAGTTTCTGACTGAAAAAGCAATCAATAGGAAGGTCGCATGAGATTATTTGGACGCTATTTAGTCGAAGCTGGCATCATAGATAACGATACCTTACTTAAAGCTCTCATTGAGCAGGCTAAATCTACACCCAGTATAATTGAAACAGTCCATCATTTAGGATTGTTAAATACAACCGAACAGCTTGAGGTTTTAGAATTTCAACATATAAATAATTGCGGCTTTATAGATGCTTGCAAAAAACTTGGGAGATGGACAGATAAACTACAACAAGAAATTTTAAGCTTCATCCAGAAAAAAAGAAAACCCTTAGGGCACATCATAGCATCTATGGGCGCAATTGAATTTGACACTTTAACAAGCGCCCTAGATGACTTCATTGTAGAATATGGCGAAGAAAATAGCACAAAAATAGCCATAAACCAAAATGACTTTCAAATTCCACCCGACCATGAAGAGAAAATTAATGAACATATAGAAGTACAAAATGATTCTTCGAATCAAAAGCGTAATGATGTAATACAAAGTTCAAAAAGAGAAAATAACACCTTAGCATTTCATCTCCATGAAATTGATCCTGCGATGATTGAAAGTTACACCTACCTTATAGATACAGAAAAAAGATCTACTCTAGAAAATTTGATTAAAAAATTAAGCGATGATCCCAATACCTTCAAACAGGCAGGGAATTCGATCGTCATAGAGCTATCATCCGCAAAGGCAGGAGCTAATTTCATACGAGCGAATATTTCTGCCCATATTTACGCACAGATTGAAAGCTTAATTCACTCAATAAATGAGAATGATAGCATCGATAAAGTTAGAGATGTCGATGAAATATGTAAAATTTTCATACTATTACTTGATGAAATATGGAATCTGAAACTTACTTTACAATCCTCTCATAGTGAAGCTTCTTATTGGCAGACTGCCAACTCACAGGAAAGATTTTCAAACCTGCAAAACCAGATTAATGAGAAAATTAATATATATTCTCAAGCAAATTAGATTTGAATATAATAAAATAGCTCATCTAAACTAGGGCGTGTTGACGTTTCATTTCCTACTACGAGCCAAACCCTTGAGTCACAGCGTTGTCAGGGTTTCAAAAATTATCCTCAATGTACATCTAGTACACCTCCGGTAATTTTTGAAACCCTTCCTAGCTGCGACTTTCAAGTATTTGTCTCTCGCTACGAAAATGAAACGTCAACACGCCCTAGTAATTATCCTATCAAAAAGATCTTGCTATAAATGTTAATTTCACAGCCAATTCGTCCCATCTTCTAATAATCACTTCTAAAGGTAAAAAAAGTAACAATAACCAAATATACCACGTTTCTAATACCCAATAGTTTTCCTCGACAACTTTAAAACTCGGCGGCACAGCAACTCCGTCACTGAGGGTAAAGCTCTCTATCCATTTATCAATACTATCGTTAGACCCGTTTTCATCTACAATAAGCTCAGCTTTAGTTAACTCAGATAGTTTTTTCAATTTATTAAAAGCATCAAAAATTTCATCATCTCGATAAGTTTTCGGAATAGCTGATATGTATGAAGTATGCAACGACCCAAAAGCTGAGTTTTTACCAACGAGATCAAACTTGCATCGTTCAATCCTTGAATCAGTTACGGCAAACCGCCCCTCTAGAAGAATTTCATCCAATCCATTTTTTGTAATAGAAATATCCTGTTGTTTCAAAACTTGCTCACAGACACTTACTTGCCATTCATCAGAATTCATGTCAAAGTATCTCGCTGCTGGCCCTCGAAGTTTAGCTTTCCAAGCGATTATGCCTTTATGTATATTAACATCAAAATTTTTGACCACTAAAGGCTTATTTAGGTCCTGCCGTAAAAGCCAAGTCATAGCTGATTGCATGAATTGATTGTAAACTTGTCTTGGTACCTTTTCATTCTGAGTAAGAGCTAGTTTATAAATGCTATCTGTAAAAATCCATACAGCTCTACCTTTACCAGGATATGAAGCAACAGCTAACGGTATTGACTTTCCACTTGAATCCACGGCATTTAACAACGGTGTATACAGCTTTGGTATAAATTCAACGTTTTCCATATGATGAATCCCTTGCATTCCATCAAAAGAGGCCAAACTTTCCTCTAATGCCTCCCAATCATCAAATACAGTCGCAAGCTGCCTTTGATGTATACTCGGTTTTGCAAGACGGATTGAATATTTAAAATTTTCATCATACCAAGGTGAAAAAGCACTTCTTTTCTGCTTAGCTTCTCCTTCAATAAAAGGAGGAAAAAAACCTTCACCTGAATCAGATGCCAAGTTATCGCTATTTAGTCTAAAAGGCAAAATTTCTCGTAGGGGCGAATTCCGTAAATCCATATCCTGCAATGATCGTTCACCTCCTAAGAACAATAATCCTCCCCCTTCTTTAACAAATTTAACCAGATTCTCTTGATATTGAGGCAACAAAAACTGCCTTAAAGTAAAATTTTGTAAAACAATCACGCGAAAATTTGGAAGCTCTTCATTAAAAAGTCGTTCAACTGGAAATGGAATCAAACTCAGCTCTCTTTCATCGACCTGCTGACTATCCCATGGGTCACGTAAAATAAAAAAGCTAATTAAATCGTACTTTGGCTCAGACTTCAAATATCTACGAAAAAAGCGTCCATCCCAACTTGGCCGACCCAACAAATGCAGTATTCCCAAAGTATTCGGTAATACCTCTAAACTAAAATTCAATTCATTATCCCATAAGGTTTTTTCATTGGCATTAGGCAGAGCTTTAATTGTGACAAGATGTTGGCCACGTGCCAAAGGAGGGATACTCAAAGATACTACCGCTTGATTCTGTCCATCGTCGAACTCAGCATTTGTTGTCGCTAAAGCCTTACTGCCCACATACAATTGTAATTGTATCCTTTGCTGACCATGACTGTCCGACCTCATTACAGTGACAGAGTTGGAAAAAGATTTAGACTCAAACGAAAATGGTACTGTTTCTAAATGATCTAACCATATATTAAAATCATCTTTTTGACGAAAGGCGACAATTAATCCTCTTTTAGATGAATAATCTTGATGTTTGCTATCTCCCTTGCTACCTAAATGACTAAGATATTCTCCCCAATTTTTTGTCGGCTGCGAATCACCTCCATCAGAAAATAATATCCATGGATCGAGATCAACTTTTGCAAACCACCTTTCTAAGACAGTAGATAATGGAGTAAATCCACTGCGAGTCGAAGCATCTATTGTCGACAAGTAGGTAATTTCAGGGATACAACCTAAACGTCGACATTCATCTCTTATATGCATTAAACGATTTTGAATTCTCTGAGCATACTTTTCTTCACCTCCACTTTGCATTTTCATACTATTTGAATCATCGACTAAAATATGAATTGGCTGTATTTCAACAGAAGGAGGTAATTTCTCAGAAACATTCTTAGGAAAAAGACCTAAAAAGATAGGGAATATCCATAGCAAACGAGAGATAATAGCTAAAGTACCCCTCAGCTTTCCATAACGTTTGCTCCAAAACAACCAAATACCGACTGCAATTATCACGACAGATACAATAATCAAATTTCTTATATTATATACTTCCATCAACGTAGTCTTTTTAAAATTTCAGGTAAATGTATCTGATCTTTTTTATAATCACTAGCTAAAGCAACCATCAGGAGATTAATAAATCTTCGTACAGAATGCTCCGAATATTGAAAATTTTCACAACTCGGTAATTTTCTTGTATCTGAAACCACAGATAAAAAATCATAAGGTATTGATAATATCATCATCCTTCCATCATAATGAAAATTCGACCACACACGCCCGCTACAGTTAGGCAAGGAATCCAATAGATAAAAACTTCTCATAAGTACATGTTCTGGTGCAATTGGTAACCACCCTCTAGCAGAAGGTGATAAGTCAAATCCCTTGGATGTCAAATGTGCTAATTGCTCTTTGCTATTCGAGCCTTGTACAATAAGTAAACCACCGCGCTTAAGCCAATAGACTACTTGCGGGAACAATACTCCTTTATCAGAGATAGCCTCAATAGAATTCACCCAAATCCAAGGAAAATCCATGCTTTGCTCCGTCAACTTAGACCACTGGGTTGCTGATGGAGCTAGTGATAGACTAGTCCTTTGACTAGTCTCTTGGGATAAGTGCCCCCATTTCAAAGTGGAGTTTTGATAACCAACAAGATTAAGACTCACTTCCGCTTTTAAAGCTCGCTGCGAAAAAGCAAAAGAAGCTAAAAGAATAAAGAAAAGGAAAGATCTTGCAGTATTGCGTTTAAATATTTTACCTGACACCATCCAAGCCAATTCTAATGCTAATGCCAACATTATTAAACATGCGATTAATACTATTAGAGAAAAAGAATCCTTATGTGTTTTATTAAGTGAGGCAATGGCCTTAGATGAATCCGTCGAGAACTTCCACTCGGGCGGTAATTGCTCGGCTGCAATGACCGACAGCCTGCTCTCTCCATGTGGCACATTAGATAAAACAAAATCACTACTTGGCTTGGAAAATTCAGAATCATTAATGCTCTTATCATATAAAGTTGCAAGATCAGATATTCTAGCCCAGCCTTCATTTCCAGTTGATTCATTAAATAATTGTTGCCACCCTAGCAGCTTGTTTAATAGTAAAGGTAACTGCACATGACTAATGCCACTATCAAACCCAGCCTGCAGTGGAACAGTAAAGGCCAAGACTTCTACTCCGCTCGTATAGTCTTTGCTTATCCAAGCTAATGACTGAGTAGAGTCGCCTAACTCTCCGCCAATTTGTTTAGCTCCGAGTGAACGAAGTACGGCACTAAAACTATTACGATCACTGACATCACGGCAAAATATTGGAGCCACTGAGTCTAGATCTTTTGCTTTAAGGAGTCGATGATAACACCAACAAAGATCACCATAACTTGCTACACTAGAAGGAATAAGCCATATTTTTGCACCTTTTTTTTCAATTTTATTGCTAT
Source organism: Bdellovibrionota bacterium (assembly GCA_041391425.1). Taxonomy (GTDB): domain Bacteria; phylum Bdellovibrionota_B; class Oligoflexia; order Oligoflexales; family JAWKNZ01; genus JAWKNZ01. The sequence continues at coordinate 122,456 of JAWKNZ010000004.1, read as the reverse complement.
TAGATGAATAAGCTTGCCTATAACTTGCCAAACTATCTGGACAAAACCCATCAACGCCATAACCCGCACCCCCGACAAGCAACCATAAAGGATAATCAGAAACCTTAGGCCCTGGCTGCACAATATGATCATACCGCTCGACTCGAAATCCCATAACACTCAATATCACGTCTAATTGCTTCGACATATCCTCAAGCATCTGTTCACCGCTTGGTTCACCAATCAAAATAACGCTGTTTCCTAACCCACGTAGAGGCGTTCGGTACTCGTTATCCAATTTTAATTGATCACCTTGTACAACCTCTAATCTCCATAACAGATAAGCCTCTTTATCTTCTCTCTTTTGACTAATTTTCGTTTTTGGCCAAGACACTCTCAAATTTATTTTGCTATTCTTTTCCGGGATAATAATTGGAGTGTTTGATATCTCTTGTTTCTGATAGAATACCTTCAAAAAGCCCTTTTTTTCCATACCAGTACTCACAGAAGCTATTTCAACATCCCAATCCATCGTCTGAAAAGTAGGCGAAGAAATAAAATTTGCTTTATCAATAAAGACATTAGCACGTTCTTGCAACATAGAATCAGTAATATCAACAAATCTTATTTCAATATTTTCAGAGAAATACTTCCAATTAAAATCCGACCAAGAATGATAATCCCGATCGGAAAATATCAACAATACATCTAAAGAGGCGATATTTTTTATAGTAGTTTTTAATGAAGATCCTATCCGAACACCTGGACGATGAAATCCCAAAGATTGAATTTTCTTTGCTAACTTTTCACTATTTGACAGCTCATATACTTGCGGGGAGTGACTTGTACTATAACTAATGTGTGCATTACCTTGAAGAGCTTTTAGTGCTCTTTCAATTTTTGCGACATATTGATCGATATTTATAGATGCAGAAATAGATGGACTCAAATCAAGATATAGATGCACCCTCGGCTGCTCAACTTTATTAGATTCCGGAATAAATTTTACTGGCTTTGTCGTGAAAATCAGCAGCCCACAAGCTGAAATAATGAAGCATAGAAAGGGAATCAAAGGCGGCCTCACCAATTTCAATTTTGGCAGCCGAGGAGAGTCAATTTTAACAATTCTGAGGGTAGGTAACCAAATATTTTTTTTCCGTGATTTTACTAGAAACCAAAAAATAACTGCCAACAAAAATAAACAACTACCTCCAATAAAAGCCGTTGTTAAATTAAAGAATATATTATTAAACGCCATATACTATCTTTCTATCAACTTACCACTTTTTAAGGGAGTCTGAATAAAAACACCGCTCAAAAATTTTCATCTCTATGCAAAATCATTTACCTCTATTTTTCACCACAGTTTGATTATTCGAATATATAAAATTGAGATACTCAGAGATTGGCGTTTTATCAGTTGCAAGAAAATAAGCTCTATTTTTAGCCGAAAAACTATTACTTAACTTTTCTATCCATTGATTCAAAGACCTAGAATAATTCTTCTGATCTAATAAGTACTTGCCCAAATATTCTTTTTTCTCGGCAAACTCATCATAATAACATTGTTCTTTTTTGACCCAGGACAAATCAACTTCAAGAGAACTAAGAATATGGATTAACCTAATAATACGACCAGACCTCAAAAATAAATTATAATCTGATGTACCGAGACAATCACCAACCCAATAGGAAACATCAAAATTTTCTCTCTCAAATTTCTTCGTTATAAAACTATTATAAAACTCATCTATCTTAAATTGCTTCTGATAAAGAAAATCAAAATATCCTAAAATGTCGGAGGAGTTACGTGGGGAGTAGCAAAATACAGTATTATTTCTACCATCAGGTGAGGTAAGCCACATTTCTACAGAATCGCCTAAACGACTATGCACGTAGGCCAAATTAAAAGCGATTCGTGCTGCAATTTCATATTTTAATGGCACAGATACCTTACCAACGATACGACTTTGAGTATTAGGAAAATGCATTGTTTCACTTATGTCAATACCAATCCGCACTCTTGAAGAAGCCTCATCCCGCTTTTCTCTCACAATCAGCTGATCGTTCCGAGCATACGCTTTCCAATCGATTAAATTAACAGGATCACCTTGTACAAACATACGACTAGACTCTGGAACTCTATGAGGGCGCCTCAAAGCCAATTTGAATGTTCCTTGCAATCGCCAGCTATTTTTTAATTCAGGAACAAACAAATCAAGTGGGCAGTTCGGAGTCAAAACAGATAAATTAGATGCATCATTAAGCTTTACAGACATATCATGTTATACCTTTAGCTAAATTAGCATGTTGCTCTTCAACCCGCTGTAATAAGGTACCTATAAGATAGTCTTCGTCTAACTGTTGATGCATGGCTTGCGACGTCAGCCGTATTCTATGTCGTAGAACAGGTCTGCACATACGCCTAATGTGTTGCCAACGTACATATTGACTTCCTTCTACCAAAGCTAAGGCACGAGACGTCGAAATTAAGCTTAAGCCAGCTCTAGGACCAGCGCCATACCAAATAGAACTTTTTAAATCCTCTGGGCAGTAAAAATCATTTGGTCTTGTAGAACGAACAAGAGAATTAATCCCCATAAGGACTTCCTCATCGATCCTAATCTTGTTTACCTCTTTTAATAAGGCATCAATAGTTTGAGCATCAATAGTGTATCTCTGTTCCTCATCTTCTCGAAAACAAGATTCGCCAACAAGGCTATCTGCAGCATGCTCAGATAATATCTTCATCTCTGCTTCTTTACTGGGATACTCTACAATCGAATGTATCAAAAATCGATCGAGCTGTGCCTCAGGCAAAGGAAATGTTCCCTCCGATTCATATGGATTTTGTGTCGCAAATACCATAAAAGGCTTAGGCAAACGATGCATTCGTCCTGCTACTGTTACCGTTCTTTCTTGCATCGCCTCCAGCATGGCTGACTGAGTTCTCGGAGATGCTCTATTGATTTCATCTGCCAAAACCAAATTGGCAAATATCGGCCCAGAAGCGAATTCAAAGCTTCTCACTTGCGATTCTGGGTCAATATTGAGAATTTCAGATCCAGTAATATCTGATGGAAGCAAGTCCGGAGTAAACTGCACGCGCCCAAATTGCAAACCTAAGTTCTTAGCAAAAACACGAACAAGCGTGGTTTTAGCCAAGCCTGGCGCGCCTGTCATGAGAATATGACCATTAGCTAAAAACGCACACAGAGTCTCAACAATTAAGTTCTCTTGTCCAAAAATCGCACTTGAAACATTCTCCATCAATTTAGATGCAATTTCAGATGCCATTTCAAAATCAATTTTTTTGTTATTAACAGTATCAAGCATGATTTTTCCACCTAGCGTTTTATCTAAAAGATCTGTTAAACCCTGATTCTAATTTTTTCTCTTGTAAAGCTGAAACGATTAATTCTCATGTACTTGAAATAAAACCTAACCTTCACCCCGTTTGAAGCCTAAGCTAGGCCTACACCTTAAGCCTTTACAGCTCAGTCATTTTAGCCTCCCGCTGCAAAAACAATCTTAAATCTGAGACAAACTTTAGTGCGTAAAAAATATTAAATCTAACTATTCTAATTTAATTGCATCATACCTACTTATGGCCAATAAAGCTAGAAGTAGGCCAGAGAAAGTATGTTCCGTCTAAAGTTTCGAATGTCCCTAGACACCCAACAAAAAACTCCTCCATACTGCCAATGCTATAACTGATAGAAGGCTAATGCATATGGCTATCATAAGAAGCTATTCGACATTAAGAATAATACACACAAAGCTACAGTGCGTCCTAACGGATATATACCACATATCCAAATATTATCACATAGTTAAAATTAATGCTTTTAAATTTAACAAGGGGGCTATTTATTATGACAGTTATGCTTAAAAAGCAAAATGAGAAATCTCAATCTGGAGGAGCAGCATTAGAGTACGTACTGGTAACAGCTTTTGCAGCTATAACCGGAATAGCCGCGCTTGGAATCGCAAGCTCAATTATCAAAGACAAGCTCGAGCAGTTATCCGAAAAGCTCGAACTCCATCTCGAAGATATAGATATAAATCCATTTGACAATGGCTAAGAAACTCGAGCTACTAATCTCGAAATACAAAGGCGGTGCAAATGAAAAAAACTTTTAATTTAATTAGGGCGTGTTGACGTTTCATTTTCGTAGCGAGAGACAAATACTTGAAAGTCGCAGCTAGGAAGGGTTTCAAAAATTACCGGAGGTGTACTAGATGTACATTGAGGATAATTTTTGAAACCATGACAACGTTGTGACTCAAGGGTTTGGCTCGTAGTAGGAAATGAAACGTCAACACGCCCTAATTTAGCACTGAGATAAGACTGATGATCAATCAAGTTTTTTTACTACTCACTTGCTTCTTTATCATTATAAGCTCTTATACTATACATAAGGAATTTAATACTGCATATATGCATTTCCTAGACTTAAAAGAGCAGATTCTTCTACAGCCACAATCAGCTGTCTACTTGCATTGTAGCTCAAAAAGACAACAAGAAAAAGGCAAGCAACGACAAGATAAAACCCTTATATCTGCTGCCTTTCATATTTCTTTATTTTGGCGGCGGCAAAAAACTTTTATACCTGTTTGCAATAGTTTCAATAGTGGAATAAATCATTTTTCAAATCGATACTACCTAGTCAGCTTTCAAACTAAGCTGCTAATCCTAGGTCAATCAATACATTTGCCTAGCCACGACGAATTTGTCTTTAGATAAAAAATGAGTTGTAACATATAAAACCAGAGGAAGCGAAGAAATGCTGATCAAAGCTTAACAACAAATCGCGAAATTCCTCAGCAGTCCATAAAAGCACTACCTTGACCTAAAAAACCTTCTATAGTACTCTCTATTTGTGTTTAGAATTAAACTATTGAGGGGGAGCAAAACCTATCAGACAAGGCTTACCTAAAAAATGAGAAGATAGTACCTTTAGTACAGCGACGAATGTTTTTTAGGCGTAACATAGTATCCGGGATCTGAAATTTTTTGAAAAACTGCAGTGTTTTCACCGGATTCGAAGTTCGATCGGGTACTAGCCGCGAGGAGATGGGAAACCGCAGTGTACATGTTGGTACATGAGGATTTCCTGAAGACAAAGCAACGCCGCAACCGGCTAGAAATTCGGATCCGAGTAGTATAATAGGTTTTGCTCCCCTTAGTAACACGAGAATTTTACGGTAAAAGAATGTTTTTTGGTATAGCAAAGATTAATTTCTGTTTTGAGCCTAGCCTTAAAAAAGAAAACAACGGGAAAAGTGATTTAAAGGCAGCCAGTTCTTTATGTCACCGGCTTCGAGACAAATTAAAGGTTTGCGCAAAAGTTTGCTCTAACAATCAAAACGATCAAATTTCGATCGCATTAGCTGCACTAGCGAGTACCGAAAATGAGATAGAACAACTTTTAGATAAAGCCTTAGAACTTTGTGAAAATAGTGAGTTAGGCCGAGTTGACAGTGAATATAGTGCTATTGAACGCATCGATGTATTAGAAGATGAAGATCTGGATGAAGAAGGATAAAAAGATTTTAAAAGAATAAACTTACCCCACACGCTAGATAACATCAGGCAAACTTTCTCTCATAGGCCGTAGACAAGACAAGACAAGACAAGAAGCTAAGACCCACCGAACTCATCCATCCACCAATCTTTAATAAATTTTTCACAAGTTGAATTGCAGCTAGCACCACTATGACCTTTATTATGCGCTCTCATATATAAGATATTATTAGTTGGCGATCCATCAATTGCTGGTGATGGCTCTATGAGCTTGGAAAAATCGTTATATCCACGATTTGTATGGCATTTTTCGCACTGTTGAAAAGCATCTCCTACGTTAGCATTATAAAAAGCATCAGCTCCTTTACCTAGCCAGGAAGTAAAAGCAAACGGAGAGTTTTCCAACTCAATGGATTCTCCATTTATCGTGGTAAAAGCACTTAACTTTTTTGCCAAGCCATCTCTATATTGGTCTGGAACCTTATATTTAAAAAGATGCCCACCAGGAATCCCTCCTGAAAAACCAGGATCATCAGCTATAACGGTCGCTAGTCTGCTTCCAGTATTTTCATCCCCCCCAATATAAAACCTCACTTCTAATTTTTCTGAAGAATTTTTAGAATATGCTGCGTATCCATATACGTCTCCTAGCGCTGTAACATTACTTAACTCGAGTGCTTGTAAAGGAACGTCTCCCGGGTAAATAGGCTCGATTTGATATTCAATTTTTCCCCAAGCAATGAATAAGCTACAGGGTTCCGCTTTAAGATCAGAAGAACAGCGATTTCCGCCGGTATGGTCCATACTCACATTTCTAACTTTATCTAAAAAAGCATTATTAATTGGATCATCACCATCTAGTAATTTCTCTCGCATAGCTTCAAATCCAAAAATTGAGAGGGGAGCTTCAGGATTAGGGTTAAACCTAGGCTCTGCATGACAAGTCGAACATGACTCTTGCATAGCAAGCAAAATAAATTTTTCAAAAAAAGCCTCAGACTCGGCTTTTATTTGTTGAGGAGTTTTCACCATACTTTCTTCTAAATCACCACTTTCCTCATCAAATCCTGAATCTTCGCTACTACTATTCACTTCTTTTTCAATGGCACTACTACCCTCATTTCCTTTTGGAGTAGGAGCATCGCAAGAAATTATCAATAAGACAAAGCTAGTTAAAAGCCAACGATCTAAAACAAAAAAAATAGAGGCTATAACACAGATCGATGACATTAAATCTATTCTAACTAAGTTCTCTTTCAAACAATCCCCCTATATTTGAGTATAAGCCATAAATTACTACATGCTCTTTATCGGTGATAACGATTGATTAGAAAAAATAAATCAGCAACATATTGATATTACTAAAAAATTTAAAGTTTTATGAGTGATCATCAAAATCAATGTCACTACAAATTTTCATTGCTTCAATAAATAAAGATGCAAAAGCAACTTTTTTCCATAGAATAATACAGAGGCCTAGTGCTATATAAGGGCAATTAAATGTTCAAATCCTAAAAACAGCCCACTTTTACAAAGCAATTGCGACAGATTTCATGCACGACAAGCTAGAAATCAAGGAAGAAGCAACTCCGCTAAACAAGAATGAAAAACTTTTGACTTATCAATGGATTAAGCAAGGGTGTGTTCCATGAAAATTAAAGAAAATATATTTTACTTTTTTATAATCATAATTCAAATTGTCCTTCTCAGCAAAAACTCATTTGCCTAAGACCTCAGCGTTTTTAAAACAGGCATTGGTTTGCGAGATAGACATATGCATGAAAAATATTTGCAAACTCAAAAATTCCCTCAAGCAACTTTAAAAATCAACGAATTCGGTTTTCTAGAAGGCCGTTCTGGAGACTGCAAGTTTTCCGGAAGTCTCACATTAAAAAACGTGTCAAAACAAATCAATGGCACATGCAATATCAATAGTATTGAACAAAAAGAAATAGAGGGAAATGCTGAATTTGAAATTAAAATCGACGATTTTCCGATAGAAATACCAAGTTACCTAGGAATTACAGTTGCAGATAAAGTCACAGTATCAGTAAAATTCAATGCTATTAAGAGCTAATCCCTATCAGAGGCTACTTGACTAGAGGTGTATGATCTTTACATTTCGTCAAGCAGCTTCTAGGCAATTTTATCCAACAACCGCATATATTAACGGGATAAAAATCAACTAAGCTCTAACCCCGCCCCAAAATAAGCTTATAAGGTTCTTCCAAGACCGTACCTGGGAACATTCCGTTACAATAAAAGGACTCTAATAACTCATCTTTAGCCTCGTAGCGCTTTAAAAACCAAGTCGTCAGAGCATCTTGCTCGAAAGGCAACGTTTCGACTGGAAATCTACGAATGTTAACATGAAACTCTTTTGGCAAAACCTTCATTAGTTGCCATAAAGTCGGTATACCTTTTGGATAAGCGATCGTTACGTCGTACACAGCTGATACATGCTCTCTCAATCCGATGACAGATCCAACCGCCCCTTTAGTCCTAGGTACCATCACGTGCTTTAATGGTTTAAATCCCCTCTCTTTAGCAAATTGTTGGCTAGACCTTTGCTTCTTAGCTGTAATACGCGTTCCCTCCAAAAACGAAACCAACCAGATCGGCACATTGCCAGAAATAAAGCGAGAAAATATGCGGCCAATATGATCCTTATCCGAATACCAATCCCTTTTAACAAAGAGGCAACCTAAAAACAACATACCCCAACCTGGCCCTGGAACATATTTAAGTATGTCTTTAACAAAAAACTTTAAATCTCCTAATCTGGATTTCCTCCATGCTATCGGCATAATCACAGGGATATCAATCATTCCTTGATGGTTGGCAAATAAAATAACGTTTTCACCTGCAGGTAAAGTATCACCGGTAAAAATAAACTTTATGCGATAAACTCTTTCCATCATAAAAACAATTCCACCCCACCAAAAATTAGCAAAGGCACGATTCACTCGGGTAAAGATCTTTAGTGAAAAAGGAAGTATGATTAGGCTTACCATCTGCAAAGCATTTATAAAAAGTATAGTGATTGATAATAGAAGAAAATTAATAACACCTAAAATCAAGCTTACAAGATACTGCAATGGATTAAGGGTTAACTGAAAATATTTCGGCTCGCGCATATAACTATCCAGACATAGTTTCAATTTAGGTTAAAACGTTTGTCTAATGCTCTACCAATGATGATAGAGATAAAGACCAAGGATTCTTACTCATCTCACTTTCTAAACATATTCGAGCTAAGATTTTATCATCATAACCTCTAACAATCTATTGAGCGCTCAACGCGGCGGAACGGCAATTATAAAACGAGAATATGTAAACAATTAAACCTTAAACCTAAGCATTATAACATACTGTAATTACTAAATATAATTCTATAATTTGTGATCTTATGGAAATGTTGGTTGTTTTTTGATAAATAACTACCGCTCCATCTTAAGTGGAGTTTGGAGGTCTAATGATTGATAATAAGCAGAAAAATTCACAAGTAAGGCAAAAAAAATCTAAACCCTCAATAACAGAAATGTCCACTTTGATTTATGGGATTATGGCAGCTGTTGGTATTGGTTTTTGCTTATGGAGCCATCAAAACTTTTGGAATTTAGTAAGCATACCTGGAGATAGTGCTACTGCGACTAAACTACTTACCATTACAGGACTTGGCCTTGGGGTTTTACTAATTGGTAGCTATTTTTTTGAGTCTTGGTTTAAATCATTTCGCGATGCTCGCATGTCGATGATGACATTATTAGGTAATATTAGTGTCTTAGAATCATTTTACCTCGCCTTTTTATCTTCGGTTGGCGAAGAGTTTTTATTCCGCGGCGCCATTCTGCCAAGTGCCGGGATATATTTTTCTAGTATACTTTTCGGTCTACTACATATTGGCCCGAAAGGCTTTATTTCATCCTGGTCTATCTGGGCCACCCTCTCTGGCCTGCTTTTAGCTCTTATTGTGGAGTCTACCGGCAGTATTCTACCTGCTATAACTATTCATTTTATAGTCAACGCAGTTTCTATATTGCTAATCCGAAGGGACTGGTTGCGCTTATCTGAAACAGAGCAGAAGAATCTGAAAAAAAAGATTACGGAACTTGAAACTCAGGAATTATGATAAAAAACCACCCACAAATTTGCCTCTTTCGTCCTGAGATCCCGCAAAACACTGGAAACATAGCAAGGTTAGCTGCAGCCACTCAGTGCCGGTTGCATATTATTACACCAACAGGGTTTTCAACAAACGATAAAAATCTGCGCAGAGCAGGACTTGACTATTGGCCTTACCTTGATTTAGAGGTCCATGAAAGCCTAGATGCGCTGCTTTCACAATTTGAGCCTGAAAAAGTGGCCTTTTTATCTACCAAAGGGGAGAAATACCATAGCGAATTGCCCGACAATATTCAGCTGTTGATTTTTGGACAAGAAACCAAAGGGCTGCCGAAGATTTATCATGAAAAGTTCGGTCAGAATTTTTTTAAAATTCCAATTTTCCATCAGAAGGTGCGTAGCTTAAATTTGGCCAATGCAGTTTCCATCGTCCTTTATCAACAACTTTGCCGGAAGCAAATGCCAGCACCCCTATAAAAGTATAAAAATGGAATTTACTGCTTATAAAGAATTGTCAGACGACCGTCGGTATCGAGGCATACCGATATCAGTCGTCATTAATATATTAGAAGGGCAGTAAAATAAATAGCCGGTCTATCAACAATCTTAGTTATCCTGATTCTTCGAAAATTTTGATAATCATCCATCAAACAATCCATTATTGAAATATCTTCTTCCGAGTCAGTCGAGCAACTAGGTGGTACTTCATCGCTATCTTCGATTGTCTTAATCCATTCTGTAACATTTGACGACAATTTTAAGTCTGCTTTGGCTTGATTTATTAAATCATCTCCAAATTTATTTACCGCATCTCCTGTTGGAACTTCTACATTATGCCAAAAAGCAACCCAATAAAGCGCCATATGCACTAAACTTATTTTTTCACTAGGCTTATTGGCTTTACCAAAAGGGAATAAAGCATCTACTAAATCACCATACTTGATAATATTTAAATATGATTTAATTTCGCTGTCAGCAGGTTTATCCGGTACATCACTAAATAGGATCTCTTTATCTGATTCATCTAATTTATCTACTTGCAAAGGCTCCAGATAATTTTTATACTGGTTTTTGAGACTTTTAACGCTATCATACAAGTCCCAAAAGTTCTTGCCATCCGCCGCCTGAATCTGCTTCATACAAAAAGGCAGTACCTGCGACAAAATACTAACTCTATCATCACTTTCTTTAAACTTCTTAAGAGCAAGAGAATTACACAACCTCACCTCTAAGGGAACATGGCAGTAAATCCAGCGCTGATGGATTGCACCTGCTTTTCCCGCTGGATTTAGCATACAGGCCTTAACCCTTGCTTCAGCAATGCTCAGGCTAGTTGCCTCATTGTTTTTTACAGACGCATTATACCTATCTAGATAATTTAAAATAAGCTTCTTAGATTTTTTAGCAAAACTCTTCAATTCACTTGTGTTATAGTCCTCTTTATTGGTTAAAGCAAACCCACTTTGGACCATTTTTTCATAGTAACTATAATTCCAACTCCTGCCTTTTCCCTCATATATAGCACTATTATCTTCTTCTGCTGTTAAGATCCTTGCCGTTCTAGGCTGCGAAGACTTACATCCCCAAAATAATGTTACTATACCTGCCAATGCATAAAGCTATTCTCGAAGTACTCATGCCCCCTCCACTTCGAATACATACTCATTATCGAATACCCAACAAACGTAACTATTCAGTGCATCTTTTCCCTTCAATATGTCGCTTGATACATCGTCATCCTGAGTGAAGCTGAAGGATCTATTTCGCAACTTCGAGATCCTTCGCTTCACTCAGGATGACGGGCAGTCAAGGCTTTGAATCGATCAGATAAAAAATATGCTGAATAGTTACAAACAAACAAAGTTCAAATAAAAAATAAACCCCAGCTTCAAAAAACCTGAAGATAATAGGTTCAAATCTAAACGCCAACTATGGCTATCTAACATAGATCCAAGTATACGCAGTAAAATACGGCAAGTCAAAATCTAGACAAGAAATAGCGGTGAAGAGTCTCCTTTACCCACCGCTAAATTTATGAAATATATGGTACACTTTTAAAAATTTACATTTGCTCTGCGAGGTAACGCGGCAAAGAAATTTCCTTAATAATATTTAATTGTGATTCTAACCAATCGATATGCTCTTCCTCATCATGTAAAATCTTTTCAAACAATTCTCTAGATCCATGATCACCAACACTATGGCAAAAGGAAATATGCTCTTTAAGATCCACATGTGAAGTCATTTCCAATTTCAAATCGGCAGCAAAAATCTCTTCGATATTCTCACCAATAGTTAAACTGTTTAACTTCTGTAAGTTAGGTAAGCCCTCTAAAAACAATATTCGATCGGTAAGATTTTGGGCGTGATGCATTTCTTCAATCGATTCATCCCAAATCTTTTTAGCTATTTTTTCATATCCCCAATCCTTGGCCATGCGAGAATGAAGAAAATACTGATTAATAGCTGTCAACTCAGCTGTTAAAGTCTTATTCAACATTTGTATTACTTCTGGATTTCCTTTCATCAGTCCCTCTCTTAATTCAGTATGCACACAAAATCAAACTGCCATACTTACAATTACACCAGTACACCCTTAAACTAACTATCTAACACACTTTATAACCAAGAACTGGATTTTTTTCCTTAAAGCAAAACTTAAATGCCCAGATGCTATCTATTGCAAGAAAACTCTACACCAGTCTGCGCACAGCTTTTTAGAAACTGCCTTAAGTCTACGTTATCCAAGTATTCCAGTTATCCATGTTAAATAGAGTCGAATTTAAGCCTTTGTATCTATTCGATTTACATTGCATATATTATAAAATCAAAAAATCTTATTATTTTAAGGAGAAGGGTAATGAAAAATTCGGGCATTGTCACCTACATTATTTACAAATAAGCCGCTCTCGTAAACCTTTCGAGCTCGAATAAATCCTGAATAGATCCCGGATCCGAATTTCTAGCCGGTTGCATCGTTGCTTTGTCGTCAGGAAATCCTCATGTACCAACATGTACACTGCGGTTTCCCTCCTCCTCGCGCCTAGCACCCGGCTGAACTTCAAACCAGTTGAAAATACTACAGTTTTTCAAAAAATTTCAGACCCCATATAGATGTATAGAGAACAATTGAATAGATAAAAGGAGATGGGTTTTACACAAAAGAACAACAAGCAGCAAATAATTCGAAAGAACCTAAGAAATTATTTATCGTCTGCCTGCTTTTGTTTCAGAAGCATCTTTAACTTGGTAACACAAGCTCCACAAGATTTCCCCGCAGCGCATTTTTTTTGCACATCATGGAGTGATTGAGCTCCCGACTCAATATGCTGACGAACTTGTCGCTCTGTTAATGCCTGACACAAACAAATATACATGGAAATATAACCTCGGCTTATGATTCGGGATCCATCTTCATTATCCCAAAATTTAAATTAAATTCAGATACTTATAGTCAATTTTAATACTTTCACTATGTTTCTATTTCAAGCGATACACTATCTACCCTTCGGCACTTATTGCCCGCAATTTAAGTGAATGTGGAGGCCACTTCATAACCATTCAACCTCCATATCTATTTTATACAATAAAAATTCAATATTGAAAATCATTTTCAATATCATATTGATATAATTTAGAAAAACAAAAATAACTCATTTTTATGCAATAATTATAGTGTATTATATAAATTGAGAGACTAAAATAGACATTCGAAGGGCCATGGCGAATACAAATCCAAGTGAGCAGCACATTAGGATTTTACAGATGCAAAAAGAGCTTCCGCAACTTGGGCATCAGAATAGTAATTGTGGAGGTAGTGCGTTAGATTCGAGCCAATTATTCTTTTATTAATTTTCTGATAATGAGAAATATAATATTTTTTCAACTTAAGTTCTATATTCGCAAGTTCGCTCTTATAAGATTGCATTCTGTTATATAAATCCTCATCACGACTTATCATTGCTAAAACAAAATCAATGCTTTGTGAAATAGCTGCAGCTGCAGCCGAAAAATACATCAACTCAATTCCACAATAAGAAATACGCCCCTGAACACTAGGGCTTGTACGGATAGACTGAACATCTTTGCCATCAATAATCTGTTTAAGCTTAGGATAATTATTCAAAACCTCATTAAATTCGTATCTAAGGCTAATCAGCTTGCCTCGATTGCTTTTATCAACATTCTGTGAAAGAAAGACATCCTCAACCTTTGCAGTGCTTACCTGATTGCGGGGCAGTTTAGAAAAAGCATTGGCAATATTGACTAACATTAAAAGCATCCGGCGGTCATCCATAGACATATTGGCATAAAATTTAAATTCCAATGTCAAAAGTTGTCGTTGATGGTCTGCCACAATACCAAAATCTTGAAACTCATTTTTTTCTTTCTGACCTTGTATTTTACTACCGTAGGAGGATGCACTATTGTTTGGCTTACATGATAGAAAAGAAAAACCTAGCTGCAAATACATAACTACGAAAGACACCTTGCTTGATATCCATTTTGCCCTGCCCATCTACAAACTCCTAACATTTGAAAATAATACCAAGCTTAAAAACCGTTTAAGTCGGGAGGCATCAAAGACATTCCATACTGTGGGGAAATCATACGGGGATTTAAAACAAGTACAATCTTTTCCCCATCGTATTTTAATAACTTCACATAAGAGTGTATTTTAATACCACCAATCACCATATTCTGCCCACTTTCATCTGAAGTCGCGGCTTCAAAGATGGAAAATAATATACTACCTAAAATTTGATTAGCAATTTTAGCGGTGAGATCACTGCCCCATTTAGCAATTGGAAAAATTTTTGCCAAGATATTATTGACTTGCTCTGAAGCAATACTTATCCCATCTAATAAGATTTTACCTCCTTGAAAAAATAATGAATCTGTCTCAATTGTGGGAGTACCTTTGAATCGAACTTCAAGGGCTTGCTCACCAAAAAGAATCTCTTCAAGGTTTAATTCTTTTATTGTATCAGTGAGCATAACTGATTTTAACTCAACTTCTCCTTTAATTTTAATATATGAAGAATCTTTCGCAGTTAACATCACTTCTAATTCAAGTGGATCGTAGCCATTGTCACTCTTTTCTTTTACAAACAACGACATCTTACTAAGCTCATAATAGATGCCAGCTATGCTAATATTTTTTAAAGCTTGAGCTAAACTACTATCAACCTTGCCTCCATCCTTTGGTTCTTTAAATCGCTTAACTTGACCTATAATATCAGCTATCCTTTTATTAAGTTCTTGTGTTGAAAGTACGAGTCTCAAGTCTATTGGATTTTTTTTCTCAGAGGTTAGCAATTTTTGGGAAGTAGCCGCTTGAGTTGCGATACTTCTTTCGGAGATGTATTTTCTATAAGTATTCGAAGCCAAGCCAGAACCAATCGAAACTTCAAAAAAGTTAACATTATTCATCGCATCTGGTCGGTTCCAATATTCATCAGAACGAGACCTCGAAGCCACACCTGCATTCCAAACTTGCAAGCCATGCAATACAGGAAAAGCTTCTTCTGTCATTTTATATGGATTAAAATCAATAATTAAAGTGTCCTTTTCAGCTCTTGCAAAGGACTGAAAATTAATGGCGGCCACTTCCTCAATATTATCCTTATTGTCACTCGCTGGAATTAGAATTTTTGGACCAATATAAGGATTATTATTCACATCACTATCCATAATCTTTGCAATAGCCTTCCTAGAATCAGCATTTTCTTTATTAATTGTTTCAAATGTACTTTTTAATTTTCTTAGTGCCTGCTGTGCGTTCAAAAAAGATTTTTCCAAAATCTCTTCCAATTTTGGGTCCCATGGATTCAATAAAGAAAAATCTTGTTTTGAAAACATTTGTGCAGTAATAAACATTGCAATCTTCAATGCTACCTTTTCCAATACTCCATAGGATAGATTAAGAGTTTGCTTCCCATGAAACAACTTGAGATCAGATATCTTTATTTTTATCTGTGAATTTTTTGACATACCACCATTTGCTACTACATTTGATGGAATCGCAGCTTCCTCCATGAAAAACTGTAAGTTCAAAGAAAAGGGAATTCCAGTAAATTTTGTCTCAGCTATGATATTCTCTATTTGATCAGTCGGCTTATTAGGAAAACTTTTTTCCAAATCTATCCCTGCATCCTTAAGATAAAAATTAAAATCACTACGCATCACCCCAGAAACATTCAGTGCTCCAATAGATCCAGGAATAAATTTAAATTGCAACCTCCTCAGAGGTCGCATCTCGTTAACTTCTATGTCCTTGGCAAATTGTCCCATACCATTTAATGCTTGCTCACTTAATTGCATAGTTAAAATTGGCCATTCATAACCTTGCTTTTGCTGAGAGCTGTTATCCGGTGACAGCCATTGTTTTGATAGTCGTCTATTATCAATTTCCTTATCTAAAAAACCATTAACCTGACGATATGCGCGTTGTACCTCTTCATTAAAAGTTAAGCTTGGAGAACCTGCATATTTACTATTTTCATTCTCGGGATCTAAAATACGCGAGGCATCTGAAAACAAATTTTTCAAAAAAGAACTTATCGCAGGGGTTTCACTCCTAAACTTAGCTATAGCATTTTCATCAGATACATTGCTATTATTGGAAAACAGATCAGCATTTGTTTTAAGAGATTTTAATATTTCTTTTTCTAAATATAGTTGGACACTATCTTCAAATCTTTTTTGCGTGAAGAGCCTATATAAAACAGAGTTTTGCGATAAAGCACGCCTTGAAACCGCTTTGTTACTCTCGACAGTCTCGGAGAGAAATCCCTCTGGAGGAAGGCCGTAGCCTACAGTGATACTTACCATCTTATCTAGAATGGGCTTACTTGTAGAATTTCCAAGAACACCCAAATTCCTAGCAGACACTGATAATTCCCATAAAGTCCCCCTTTTGGCCATCTCTTCAATATTCTTTAACATCTCCTTAGCTTCATCTTTATTACTGACATTTATGCCGCTATCTTTCAATAACCTTTCTAAACTTTCAATATCTTGCCCATAAAATAGACCTATCATATGATTTAAATTGGCTTTGAACGTTACAATAGGGATAAGCTCACTTACAATACTTTCTCCACTCCCACTTTTATAGTTCGCTCCGCTAGAAACTACAAGAGCACCAGACGCTAGATACTTTTTGGCAAACTCAATCATTTTCTTGCTATTTGTTTTACTTATAAAGGGTTCGCCATCTCGTAAAAGGCTATCAGGCAATTTAATATATTTAGCTACGGCGCTAGATGAGATGATAATAGACGCTAAATTAGAAACCGAAGAAATTAAGCCTCTAAACTCTATATCATCGACCTTCAAAGAAAGGATGCGCAAATGAATATTGGAAAAATAACTATTAGAATCTATTTTTTCATACGAAATATCAGGTTGTATCGTTAGCTTAACCTTATGATTAGCGTCACTCTTTTCAAACTCAAGCCCTGGGAAAGAGCTGCCAATAATTTCCTCTAAAGAAATCATAATATCAAAAGTCAGTGTAAAACTTTGGTTTGCTTCATCAATTTCAAAAGGATTACTACCAGGAGGAAATGAAACGAACTCAGATTCCAATAAAGTCTTGGCCGCTGAATTAACTAATCGTAAGGGCACACGACTAGTAAACAATGGTTCTTTTGCCAAGGCATCTATGCTACCTTTGCCTGTAACATAATTTTTACCAGCTGTACTCATGCTAAGATAAGGTAAATCTTTTTGAGGGCCAGCTAATTTCTGCGTATTGCCGAAATCACATGAATAAAAACCAATTGCAATAAAGGCAAAAAAGATAAAGTGGTTAAGCATCTTTACACCACTTATAAAACAGCATCGGACGAACAAATGCCACCTCTTTTTAAGGAGCTTAAAATAACTAAAGGGAAGTCAGCCTTAATGCCATTATAGCGGATTTTTATGGATTTACCCAAATCTCTATGCCTTTTTCAAAATTACCAAATTTTATTGTTTGTAATTTCTAAAGTTCACTTTTTAACCTGCCGATTATACAAAGACAAAAGAGATGTACTGGCCGCTTGGCCATTCGTATGCAATTAAGTATTTAATTAACCTCAACCCGGGATCTGAAATTTTTTGAAAAGCTGTAGTATTATCACCGGATTCGAAGTTCGGTCGGGTGCTAGGCGCGAGGAGGTGGGAAACCGCAGTGTACATGTTGGTACATGAGGATTTCCTGACGACGAAGCAACGACGAAACCGGCTAGAAATTCGGATCCAAGATGTAGTATTTTCAACGGATTCGAAGTTCGGTCGGGTGCTAGGCGCAAGGAGGAGGGAAACCGCAGTGTACATGTTGGTACATGAGGATTTCCGACGACGAAGCAACGAAACCGGCTAGAATTGAAAGATTTTTTCAGGATTCGGTTCTCGTCTCGCAGGAGGAAACCGCAGTGTACATGTTGGTACATGAGGATTTCCTGACGACAAAGCAACGACGCAACCGGCTAGAAATTCGGATCCGGTCTCAACCGAACAAACATCTAAGTATGGCAATGCATATTTGGGAGATATCATGACTGAAGAAAATTTAGCGAAAAAATTTGGGCTAGCAACCAACGAGCAAATCAATTCGAAGCTACCAATTCTCGTTGTTGATGACCAGCAAGATCTCAGACTCATTGTTGCACATCATCTAACCAAGCTACAATTTAATAATGTTATACAAGCCTCCAATGGTATGGAGGCACTAGACATATTACGCTCTGCAAAAGAAATTGCAGCCGTTATCTGCGATATGGAAATGCCGAACATGAATGGTCTAGAGTTAATCCAAGAGATACGTGAAGACCTGCACGCCAAAAGAATTCCATTTTGTTTAGCTATGGATAACGTTAGTAAAGAGAAAATAATGCTTGGAGTAGAGCATGGTGTCGACGAAATCCTTGTCAAACCCTTTACTCTAGGGGATATTATTCCCAAATTAAGATCTGCTTATAAAATTTTTCATAACCCAACCAACCCTGAACCAGTATATGAATTAGCTAAGCAGAAAATTAGAGATAAACAATATGACGAAGCAATTGCTATTTATAAGGTACTTCTTCAATCCACCAAAAAATCTGCCAGACCGCACGTCGGACTTGCTAAAATTGAAAAAGAAAAAGGCAATTTTACTGCTGCATTAGAATATCTACAGCAGGCTGAAGAAAAAAATGAAAACTACGTACATTTATATTCAGTTCGTGGTGATATTTATGTTGCTCAACAAAAGCTAGAGCAAGCTATCGAACAATACAAAAAAGGGATCCAGCTCTCACCTTTAAACCCCATACGCTATCTCAAAGCTGTTGAAGTTTTGATAGAACAAGAAAAATACGAAGAAAGCGTACAGTTATTGCAAATGGCTATTGATAAAAATCTAAGTTTTCCAGAATTGTATCATTTTATGTCACAAGCTTCCTATCAACTCAAAGACTATAAGAATGCTATCAAGTATGTTCGCCACGCATTACAAGCGGATGAAAAAAATCTAAAATACCTCAATCAGCTGGCAATTTCCTATAAAGAATCCAATCAGCCAGATGAGGCACAAAAAACCTACAATTCCATGATAAAAATCGACCCAGATAACCTCACTGCGCTTTTTAATAAAAGCATTTTGATGCATGAACGAGGCAATCTCGATGAAGCAATAAAAATTATGGACCGAGTCACAAAAAAACACCCAGATTTTGCTAAAGCTCAAGAAAAACTAAAACAATTTGAAAAAGAACAGAATAACAAAGGAGCGGCTTAAAACCGCAGTAGACTTCAAAGCCGTCCTGATACCGGAATTAATGCACCATTAAGATCATTTGATACAGGCCCACATAGACTCTCTATAAACTCCGCTAATTTTCCCGGCTTAACCCAAGTGTTAAAATCAGCATCCGGCATATCAAGACGATTCTGCTCATTGTCTATAATGGACGGCAATACTGCGTTAATATTTATATTAAGCATTTTAACTTCTTCTGCAGCTGTTTGTACTAAAAGGTTCAAACCAGCTTTTGCTGCTAAATACAACCCCAGGCCTGAGGCTGCTTGATTTTGAGTGGATTTTGAGGAAACAAAAACCATGCGGCCAAATTTTGCTCTTTCATAATTGGCAAAAAATTTCTCAAGAGATTCCAACTGGTCTTGAGATTGGAATCAAACGAGCGGATAAAATCTTGCTCATCACAATCGCAAATCTGTTTCCAAATAAAGGCTCCGCTAGCGTTAACGACAGCATCCACTTCGTTTAACTTATCTATACTTCTTTTTACCAAAGCCAATACTTGATCTCTATCTGTCAAATCAGCTTGCACAGGAAAGCACAATTCATTAAATTTTTCTTGTTCCAACATAGCTTCAATAGACTTAATGCCGTCATTGCTACGACAGACCGCTACTGTTTTCACCTGCTGCCGGCAGAAATGCCGAACCAACGCCTTACCTAAAGTACCAGATGCCCCGCCGATCACCACGCTTTTAATCTCTCTATCAACCATAACCCTAGTCCTCATCAATTCAGGCTAATAAGGGGAGCAAAACCTATCATACTACGTTATGCCTAAAAAACATTCTCGCTGTACTATAAGGTACTATCTCCTCATTTTTTTAGGCAAGCCTTGTCTAATAGGTTTGCTCCCAATATAACAATGCCAGCGGATTAGATCCCACCTCTGCATATAGATTTTAGTAACTAAAATAGATTAAAATACGAATAAAAACAAAAGTACAGAATATTCTTTTTTTGATATCCTATTTAAAAACTGTATAAAAATTAGGAGTTTACTTTATGGCTGATCCTTACAATCTCGTTGTCATTGGGGGTGGTTCAGCAGGACTTGTCTCTGCCTATATAGGTGCAGCTGTTAAAGCAAAAGTTGCTCTTATTGAAAAAAATAAAATGGGTGGAGATTGTTTAAATACTGGATGTGTACCGTCAAAAGCTCTTATCCGTAGCAGTCGCTTTATTGCAGAAATGAAACGCCACCACGACTTCGGTATAAAGGAAGTTCAGTATAATTTTGACTTTAAGGACGTAATGCAACGCGTCCACCAAATTATCGGTAAAATCGAGCCACATGATAGTATAGAACGCTATACAAACTTGGGAGTAGAATGCTTTACTGGAGAAGCTAAAATCATTGACAAAAACACTGTCGAAGTTAATGGGCAAATTCTCAAAACAAAAAACATTATACTGGCTATGGGTGCTGAACCACTAATTCCGCCTCTAAAAGGCCTTGAAAAAATCAATTATCTGACATCTGACAATTTATGGGAATTGCAACACCTTCCGCAAAGACTTATCGTTTTGGGAGGAGGACCGATTGGTAGTGAAATGACACAAGCCTTTGCTAGATTAGGATCAAATGTAACTCAAGTCGAAATGGAAAAAAGAATTCTTGGAAGAGAAGATGACGACGTTGCAGCAATCATAAGTCAAGAGTTCTTAAAAGATGGTGTCCATCTCTTAACTGACGCGAAAGCAGTAGAAGTGCAGTTAAATGGTAATGATAAATTACTTATTTGTGAATTGTCGGATGGAAAAATCGAAAAAATTGTTTTCGACGAAATTCTAGTAGCAGTAGGAAGAAGACCAAGGACAGATGAGGTAGATTGGGAAAAACTAGGAGTTCGACTACGAAAAAATAAGACTATTGAAGTTGATGCTTTTATGCGAGCAAACGATTGTAATATTTTTGCTGCAGGTGATATCACTGGCCCCTATCAATTCACTCATGTAGCTTCCCATCAAGCATGGTACTGCGCCGTCAACGCTCTGTTCAGACCAATTAAAAAGTTCAAAGTAAATTATGATGTGATCCCATGGGTTACTTATACTGATCCCGAGGTTGCGCAAGTGGGATTGAACGAAAATACAGCGATAGCTCAAGGCATCCCCTATGAAGTGACTAAGTATGGCATTGATGACCTAGATCGCGCCATCGCCGAATCTGCTGATCATGGCTTTGTTAAAGTACTCACAGCCCCAGGAAAAGATAAAGTACTTGGCTGTACCATTGTTTCTCATCAAGCAGGTGAACTCATTACTGAATTTGTCAGTGCAATGAAACATGGATTTGGTCTAAATTCAATTTTAGGAACCATACATTCTTATCCTACAATGTCAGAAGCAAATAAGTATGCTGCAGGTGATTGGAAAAAAGCCCACACACCTGATTGGGCACTCAAATTTTTACGCAAGTACCATTCTTGGAGGCGCTGATAAATGCTACCTCTTATTTTAACAATCATTATATTGGTAGCTTTTTATTCTATCTATAGGCTCATAAAAGCGATAAAAAAAGTAAATAAGCTACAATATAAGCGCAAGATGAACTTACAAAACTTGGCTCAAATGCAATTTAATACTGATGAAAATGGTAAAGAAGTTGCAACCCCTGTATTTTCACAGGGACACCCTAAACAAGAAAGAAAACAACTAATACCAGCCATTGTATTAGCCTTAGGCTTAGGGTCACTAATTTATGGAATGTTACAAATTCGTCAGGTGCAAAATTTAAAAAGCCATATGCAAACGACCAATGGAGAAATTATAAAATTTAAAAAACTAAAAAAACCAAAATCAAAAACTCCTTACTATCTACTAAATTTAAAATTTATGGATGTGCACGGCAAAATACATCAGATAAGAAAAAATGTAAAAAAAATACCCGCTATGAAGTCCTTGAAGATAGGAACAAAGCTACCAATAACTTACGATCCATCTTCACCAGTCAAAACAGCTTCAATAGTCGAAGCCACAAGCAAAAAGGTTCTAATTCAATTAACAACATTTGTTCTCCCATTTATTGGTTTTATCTTAGTTTTATTCTCTATTGGATTATTTGTCAGGGCACATTGAGTGCAATATTGTGATTAAAAAATAATCAATATGTTGCATAATAATTTTGACTTTGGGACAAGAGAATCCCTGAATGTTATTTGTGCAAAAGCAAGATTCAGCAATAATAACAGTAAGTGCTTAAAATATATATATTTTCTAATCCAAACCACCTAGTAAAGTTTATTTTAAATTTTACCAAAAAATATATTGTTAAATTACCAAATAATAGATATATATTGGCCGTCCAGTCAATTTATGACCGCAGGATAAACCTAAGGGGGATAGCCATGAAAAAGCAACTTTCAACCCTAGCGTTAATTTCGCTATTTGCCATTAGTCTAAGCTCTTGTGGGGCTAACGACCAAAATTCTAAGTTACAGCATGATACCAACAGCCCTGTGACTTCAATAGAAAAAGGCCAATGGGTTAATCTCAGCGAGGACGAGTTTGATAATTTCATCATCCCCTATACATACCCGGGCTCGCCATCTTTACCAAGTAACCATAAATTAGTCCAAAAGGCTAAAAATTGGATTGCTAAAATTGATAATCAATTAAGACAAAAGCACCCGGATCTTCTACGTTCGGTTCCAACTCCTAAAACTAAAGTTATTCAAAATGAAAGTGCAAACGCTTTTGTTGCTTCAGCGTTTATTTGCTTCGATATCGAAGCAGATCTCCCACAGTCTGGTGATAGTATCGATGCGCTTTACTTAGATATTGCTGACGGTCAAACATACAAATGGCCTGAAGGCATAAGCTGTGTAGACAGAAGCAATGTAAAACTTTTACAGGATGCTCTAAATAGGTTTAACAATAGAGGTAATGATTGTAGATTCAGCCTGCATAAAGGCGTTGTCACAGTTGGTACAGCTTGCAAAAATGGTGATACTGAAGACGTTAGCAATGCGAAACGCGTAGTCATCCCTCAAACAGCAGATTGGATAACAATTACAACAAAGTTATTTGAAACTATGGAGACGGAAGAGTCTTTTGTTGCAGTCATTGCTCATGAGCTTGGACATTACTACAAAGCTCATAGCTTAAGGGCAGAAAAAGAATACGGATACTATTATAAAATCGGTGCAGAGAACCCTAATCACAGACCTTCTGCCGATCCAAAAGTGCAAATAGCTGGAGAAGAGGCATATAAAGGAGCCGAGACACTTGGTGTTTTATCTAACTTTGTCGGGATTGATACTCAAACTCTACACTCAGCACTTTACTTTGCAGCAGGTGATCTAGCATATCAAAGATGTAAACAAGGTAGCTGCTCGCAAGCTTGCTCAAAAGTAGCAAAGCTAGCTGAAAGCAAATCGTTTATTGAAAAAATGGGGCTGTTCCCTTTTCAAGAAACAGACGATAGCACCTACCGTGCATTCGAAAAGAAAGCTCAACAATGTTTACAAGAAATACCTTTCAATACAAATAGTCAGAATAATTCTGATTGGGAAAAAATTATTTCATCAGTAAAAACCCCTGAATGGAACCCTATTTCAACTCTTATCAGCGAAAGAGGAGTAGAGCTTGTCAACGGTTGGTTGGGAAACGTTGCTGGTACCCTTACTAAGCCGACATCTGAGGATAACTATTTTGAAGCATTGGAAGAACTATCAAAACAATTAAATAATAGCCTAAACTCGTCCTACCAAGCCTTAAAAACAGCAAAAGATTTGCGATTAGGACAGTATACGAGTGAGCAAGAAGCAGATGAGTTAGCAGGTGAATGGCTAACAGACATTGGCGTTAATGCAAAATCGGTTGGCGATGCCTTCATTTTTCTTGGGGCTGGCAGACCAAATAGCTTAGGGGGCTTTCTCTATGGTGGCGAGAAATGCAAAGAATTGCGCGATCGAGATTGGAAAGATAAAAACGGAGATGATATATTTGTGCCTATAGGTGACTACTCCGAAATTCATCATAGCTCGTGCTTTAGGGCATATAATGCAGATCGTGAGGTCACCGCACACCACTACGATGTAAATAAGAATGCGAAAATCACACTTTCAGATGATAGTTCTTGGAAAGATATACAAACTACAGCTTCAACTTTTGATTACCCAACGACCACGAGGAATACAACAGCAATCAGCGCTGCTACTAGTAGTAGTACACAGCGTCAACAAAAGCTAAGATTAGTTTAAACAATCTTTTAGGTAAGCATTCACCTGAAAAAACCTGCCTCTTCTCTAGATAATGTAAACTCTCACCTTCTTATCAAAGAAGGTGAGAGTCTTAAGAGACTAAAAAAATATGATAGTAAGGCGCAGAGGAACGAGCAGCACAGTGTACATATGGGTACATGAGCAGCGCAGAGACGAAAGCAACGCAGCTATCATAGGTTTTGCTCCCCTTAATAACTAAAACTCATATTCCATATAAAGAGGAGCATGATCAGAGAGACGGTTCCAAGGAGAACCCGTCAGCGAAATAGCCTGCTTAATCGCCAGCCCTCGAAAATAAATACGATCTAGGCGCAACAAAGGCATCCAAGAAGGAAAAGTCCTCGCTAAAGTTCCGTGGATAGATCTATAGCCTTCTTGAAGATCTAGCTCTTCCATCAAAGTACGATCTGCAGTTAAACGCCAATCATTAAAATCTCCTGCTAAAATAACGGCATCAGTTTCAGGAACGGACTCTTTGATTCTTTGACAAAGAGCCTTTACCTGTGACTTTCTCTCAGCCTCCAACAAACCTAAATGAACACAAAGCACATGCAGCTTCTTGGGATTTTTAGCATTCATATTCATATCAATGATTCCATGTAAAATTCCTCTCTGGGAAAATCCTAAAACCGAGATATCAATATTTTCCCAGGAAACTATCGGAGTTTTACTTAAAACAGCATTGCCATGGTGTCCTTTGGAAGATATCGCATTTTTACCATAAGCATGATGGGTCCAAATAGAATCAGCCAAAAATTCAAATTGAGGGTCGTCTGTCATCTCTATATTTCTGAGCTTCTTTTTATCACCTAATACCGACAACCTCTTTATTGCCGAGCCGTTATCGACTTGCAGAAAACCACAAACCTCCTGTAAATACACTAAATCGGCATCTACAAGGCGGATAGCAACACGAATTTCTTCAAGAAGAAATTTTAGATTGCCTATGCCAAACCCTTTTATGGATGTTATATGAGAGGACCTTTAGTGTTTTTGTGAACTCAATCTAAAGACCCTTCTACTCCCTTAACAGCCTCCTTTCTCCCAATCGATTCATAATGAAATGAACGTTTTTTCAACTCTTTGGAAGAATATTGATTTCTAAAATCAAATATAGCCCTTCCTCTCATCAACCTCTCTACCTTATCCCAATTTGGTCTCTTATACTCGCTCCACTCTGTAACCAAAACTAAAGCATCAACTCCCTCAAGAGCATGATAGGCCTCTTCAACATAGCGTAAGCCATCCCTTTCACCTACAAGCTTTTTAAAATTATCAATTGCCTGAGGGTCATGAGCAATGACATTAGCTCCAGCATCTAATATAGCTTCAACAATTGTAAATGCTGGTGTTTCTCGTACATCATCGGTGCCAGGCTTAAATGAAAGGCCCCAAACTGCTATCGATTTATCGGACAATTTTTCACCGAAATAATCTTTGATTTTATTGGCAGCATATTTCTTTTGTTGCAAATTAGCATTCCGAACACTTGTCAATACAGACATCGTGGCCCTATGCTTTTCTCCCATTTTTATCAATGCTTCCACATCTTTAGGGAAACAAGAACCGCCATAACCTGGGCCTGCATATAAAAACTTATTACCAATCCTCACATCCGCTCCCATGCCTCGTCGGATGTCATCAATGTCTGCTCCGACTTTCTCGCACAAACGTGAAAGCTCATTCATAAAGCTAATCCGTGTTGCTAACATAGCATTACTGCCATACTTGGTTAACTCACTTGCCCTTCGATTCATAAACATCAACCTACCTGGGTCATTCAAAATAAATGGGTGGTAAAGCTCTTGAAAAACCTCTTGCTCCTCATAATCTCCTTTATTTTGAAGTCCAACTATAATTCTATCAGGCTTCATAAAGTCATCAATTGCAGCTCCTTCTTTCAAAAACTCAGGGTTTGAAGCAACATGAACCTCAAAAGCAATATTTCTTTTCAAAAGCTCTTTATTAATTATTTCTTCAACAAGGTCACAAGTACCCACTGGTACAGTCGACTTGACTACAACTAAAGTCTTGCTTTTAACTTTCAGGCCAATAGACCTAGCAACAGCCATAACATGTGATAAATCAGCTGAGCCATCTTCGCCCTCAGGAGTTCCGACAGCAATAAATACAAGCTGTGAACCAATAAGTGCATGCTCCAAGTCCGAACCAAACCTTAACCTTTCGTGCTCAACATTGCGTTTAATTAACCTTTCAATGCCAGGCTCAAAAATAGGGCTAAGGCCTGATTGTAGCATTTGAACTTTTTCTTGGTTGCTATCAACACAATCGACATTATGACCAACCTCTGCTAAGCACGTTCCAGTTACAAGCCCGACATAGCCAGTTCCAATTACTGTTACTTTCATACACACTCCAAATAGCTAGGCTATAAAATAGGCATTTTCGCTGCACCAAATCCTATCAACGCAAGGATTTACAGCCCCGGCAAAAAATGCACCAATGAATTCACTGTGATCTTATCCTCGCGAATGATACAATCCAATATATAATTCTTATGAAAAGCTTTTTTTTCACATTTTTTACTCTATAGACAGCATCAGTTCCCATATGCAATATGCTTAAAATGAACTATACTAAAATCATTAACTAAATTTCTATTATAGGTTGTTCATGACTGACGACAAGACGGTTATCGCTGAGCCTGGAAGCTTCTCTGACTTTGGCTCAAACAACAAAAAAAGGCATGCATGCCTAGTACAGTATAGTGGAGCAGGCCTTGGGAAACGATATATGCTAGATGGCTCAGAAGTAAGCATTGGCCGTTCTCCAAATGCTAATATATATCTAAATGAGCAAAGTGTTTCTCGTGACCATGCTAGATTTCACCTTCGCGAAAGCTCTGTAGAAGTTGAAGACAAGGGAAGCTCTAATGGCACCTATGTCAACGATGAAAGAATAAGCACAAAAGTTTCTTTACGAGATGGCGATATCATTCGCCTTGGCACAATACTGCTTAAATATTTTGACTCAAACAACATCGATGGGATCATTCAAGATAAGATATATCGAATGGCTACAATCGATGTCCTAACACAGGTCTTTAATCGTCAATACCTATTTGAAGCGTTAACCTCGGAGTTTAGGGTATCACAATCTTACAACTCTCCCCTTAGCATCATTTATTACGACCTAGATCATTTTAAAAAAGTAAATGACACTTATGGGCACACTCCTGGTGATGAAATCCTTAAGACCAGCTGCAATATAGTTAAGAAAGTCATTCGAAAAGATGATATATTCGGACGAGTTGGCGGTGAAGAGTTTGTTGTCGTCCTGCCTAGAACAAATAGAGAAGCAGCCAGTGAACTAGCTGAGAAAATTCGCTGCGCCCATGAAGGCTACGTGTTTCGCTTAGAGTATGAAGATAATGGGACAAAAAAAGTAATTAATCATAAGCAAACTATTTCAGCTGGAGTCGCACAATTTTCTGTGGAGATGTCCCAGCCTGAAGAACTCATCGACATAGCTGATAAGAAGCTGTATATGTCCAAAGAAACAGGAAGAAACCGCGTAACGGTTTAATAATATTAACTTGATAAATATAGCTATTGGTATGAATAAAAGTTATCTTATGACACAATTGAATGCATTTACACGCCTGCAAACTCCTAAGCTAAAAATGGTTTATGCCCTGCTCGTTTGCTGTTTTTCCAGTATTTCTTGTAGCTCGGGTTCAGACGTTTCTCTCAATAAATCTGTATTAGAAGACTCAGACTATAGTCCAATCTATGAGAAATCAACCCATAGCCAAGAAATCTATAAAGACTTTGAGTCCAAGTATCGAATCACAGTTACATACCTATCGCCAAACTTTCGAAATGCTTTTGCAAAGCGCCTCAAAGAGATATTCACGCAAGAGCACCCAACTTTAGATGAAGCTATTAATAAAACTGGCTTTTTTATTTCTATTCAGTCACCAGATGACAAGGCTATAAATTTGAGCGATACCCACTTGTGGACTATATTTTTAGAAAATCAAGGGACTCGTTATAGCCCAGTTCTCGTTCGCAGAATACATGATAAGTTACGTTGGCAGCCATTTTTTAAAGACATTACTAAATGGTCAAAAGAGTATTTGATTCTTTTTGACCTTCCCTCCATCACCCCAAATGACTCTGGCATGGTCAAGGTGCAAAACTTGCAGTTAACAATGGCCAATGCTGATGCGCAAGTTAGACTTAATTGGTAACTCATAAAAACACGAGCGGCCTCGATTAATACTATGTTAAAGATATCTCGTGTAAGGCTTCAATTTGCTAATCCCAATGACCTTCACCAGAAGTATCGCTCTTTTCTAACTTTGTACCTGACGAACTTTCATATCAAACGACACCTTAGACAAAAGTTACCTACCAAATTCAATTAGCGATGAAAGCAAAAAAATTGTCGCTCACAATACAAAGTATACATTAGCTTTTTCTAGAAAAAAGGAAAAAGGATCAAGATCTTTGTCTATCAAGCATTTGACACGTACCCGCCTGCACCTGATAAAATAGAACTAACTCCAAAACAGAAGAAAAGAGAGACTAGCACTTAATCTGACAAGAATGCTTATTTAATACAATGGGCAAGGGGGACAGCCAAAATGGCAAACATCAGTAATATTGACATCATTGTTGAACTGATGGAATTAGCTGTAGAGCTAATGGGAGAAGTGCGACAACAGCTATCTTATTTTCGTGCAAGCGTGTACAAAGAAGAAACTGCTGAATTAGTCCGAGCAAAAATAGAAAAACTTCGCTTTGTCATCAACCTTTTTCCTGGCGAACTAATGTATGAGCCTTTTCATGATTATGATGCAGAATTAAATAACCCAGCCCTTCAATATATACCTGGAGAGTGTTCATTCACATCTAGGGTTTCTAGATTACTAGATAACATACAGCAACAAATGGCACACGAGAAACAAAGCTCTAGTAAATCTAACGCAAAAATCAATGATCCGAACCACGAATTTTTCCTACGAAAGATTCGCGACCAACGCCTCAAAATTATGTCTATTTGCCGGCATGGCTCACGCCAATGGTCATTCTTCCAAAGAGTATGAATCCAGTCTTTTGATTTAAAGGACTCCTCCATTTGAGACGATACACTGCCCTTATAATTGCCTATCTCTTGTCAGGCTTCTTACCATTAACCACACAAGTGGGAAAGAATTTTGAATACGAATATGCTCTCTTTTGTAGCTGGTTGGCACTTCTTCTCATACCTACTGCGGCTTTTATCAGTAGAGCCTCTCAAACCAATGAAGTGCCAAAAAACAATCTTACAACATCAAAAATTTTCGAATTCTATTGGATTTTCTTTATAAGCCCTCTTTTCATACTTACTATTGCCGCAATTACGTTTTGGAATAGCCTCTGCCTCTGCAGTCCTAATGGTTACATCTTCTGGATGGCAATTTTATGGTATCCTGCTTGGATTCTTGCCCATTCAATTCACAATTTAATACTGAGGGGTATGACCAATGGCTATAAAAAAACACATATTATGGCCATCTTTTGGGATCTTACCTAGCTATATTTTTATATATTGCTATTGTGATGTGGTTCACCCCACAAAAACGCATATTGAATTTATTCATTGGCTTTCTTCATGGGCCAATTTACGACACTTGGATTGCCGTTGATGCAGGCATTTTATGGACTCGCGGCGCTCATTATTTCATTGCATGTTCATTGCTTGCTTTATCTTGGTATAAAAGAACTACTTTAAGTAAAATCGCACTAATAGTTCCAATTTCTTTATGGTTTTTATGCTCAATTATGTCCTCAACATATGATAGCATAAAGGATGGTATAAGCAGTTTAAATAGCTTAATGCCCGCTACTCTAGAAGGCTCAGGATTCACATTACATTTTCGTCCACTCGCACCTATTCATAAAAAACGACAATCATCAGCACCTGTAGAAATTAGAAAAATTTATAACCAAACGGCCTTTCACTACTCAGAGCTACAAAAATTATTTGCAATTGATAAACTACCGCACATCGAAGTATATATTTACCCAGATCAAGACAAGAAAAAACTTTGGTTTGGAGGAGGCGATACTGATGTCACCGACGTACATACACCTTCAATTCATATTACTACAGATGGCTGGAATCACCCCACTTTAAGACACGAACTAGTTCACGCACTATCATCAGCTTTTGGGTATCATGGATTAGGATTTCATCCCAATATGGCCTTTACAGAGGGATTAGCCGTAGCACTTGCCCCCATAGAACGTTCAATCTCCCTCGACGATGGGGCTGCTGCAATTCTTCAATCTCAACGTATTGATAACTTAGAAAATCTATTTTCACCATATTTTTGGAAAGAATCCGGAACCCGTGCATACACCTTAGCAGGCTCCCTTATCAGCTACCTTATCAAAAAATACGGCTTTTCCGGCGTTAAAGAAAGTTATGCTGGAGCTTCATGGAAGAAGGCATTTGGCAAATCTAAACAAAAAATCATTTCAGAATGGAAAGAGCATATTCAAAAACACTTCGATAAAGATAGATATAAATTATATACCGAAGCATTATATCGACATCCTGGTGTTTTTAGATCTATCTGCCCACACAGTAAGGCAGATTTAAGGCGGGCCAGAGAAAATAGACCATTTGTCCGCATGCGTCAACCCATTGGTTGGCATCCAAGTGAAGACTATTGGAAATGGCGCCAACAATTGGACCCTAACGATCTAGCGAGCAGACTGGTATCTTGGAAAAAGGAAATAAACGAGGCAGTAAAAAACATAGAGCAAAATCCGAATCGATTAAAGACTTGGCAGAAGGCCCTTAACCAAGCCAGAAATAAACCAGCAAAAGTGCTAGAAGATATAGAAATTGCAATACTTGAATCTGATATATTGAGCAAGTTAGGAAATCGACAGCAGAGTATCGCTCTAATCAAGTCTCTAATTGACTTTTCTCAAAATCACTATTTAAGTGACTCATTAATAAGGAAATCTATGCAAGGCTAGAAGTGGAATCTTTAGAGTCTATTGATACTGTGAAACTTAGAGATTATCTGTCAGGCTGGAGGAAAACGATACCAAGTAATAGTGACATAACTATAGAGCCTTGGATAATAAGTTATTTAAAACTTCGCCGCAGGGACCTCGAAAAATAAAATATTCATCGCTTACACAACTTAGCAAAGTAAAAATAAAAGCTACCTTACCAGAAACTTTCCAGCTAGAATGGTATCGATATTTAGCACTACGCTTTATGGATATAAAAAAATACAATGAAGCAGCAAAAATGTGGGAAAAAGCCAAACAAACTGCCTTCAAATCAAAATCTGAGGCACTTGATGAAAATATAAGGAAAACAAAATTTTTTGCAAAAATATCTAAATAGAATTGCTAGGGCGTGTTGACGTTTCATTTTCGTAGCGAGAGACAAATACTTGAAAGTCACAGCTAGGAAGGGTTTCAAAATTACCGGAGGTGTACTAGATGTACATTGAGGATAATTTTGAAACCCTGACAACGTTGTGACTCAAGGGTTTGGCTCGTAGTAGGAAATGAAACGTCAACACGCCCTAGTAAAAAACTATATAATACCCGTGAAATCAAGGACATAGTAAACCATATTTATTTACAACCTAATAATCATCTTTTTCTGAACTAAGACAAATACCATATGCCTTAGGCAGCTTTTAAAGTTAACTTTAGGAGATAGTATTATTGATCATCCGCTTTCTCTTGCTATGGCTAGCCCTCTCATTTCTTATCGCAAGAATTATAGTTATATCTATGCCTGCATTTGCCTCAGTAAAGGTGAATACTTTCATAACAAACTTTATGGTCGGATTTTCCTCTGATTCTTCATTAATACTTATCATTGCCTTTCTATTTCTTAGTTTAAACAGATTAAAAAACGATCATATCATATGGAAAATTTTTTTGCATGCTACAACAGGATTTGCGACTCTTATAACGCTCTTTTGTTTGCTTTGCCATGTTAGTTATTTAGAGCATTTTGGACTTACATTTCGCATTGCACATCTATTTAGTCTTCAAACCTCTGGTTTTCTGGAGAAGGGAACTGTCATTCTCTTCCAATCGTGGAGAACATACGTTCTAATATCTGTACCTTTAACTAGTGCAATTATATTGTTAAATCTCAAACCAAGCTTATTTGCTTCTATGCAAAAACACCCTCTAGTATTGCTAGTTGCGGCTGCCATCTTAAACTCGATTAATATTAATACTCGCTACTTACCCTTAGTCCATAAAGAGCTTCGTTATAATTTCTTTACTGCTCTATATTTCAATATAAAAGAGTATCACGACATAGCTATAAAACCGCTGCCCAGTAAGGAACAGTTATTAAAAATTAGAGAATTATTCCCTAACCG
The DNA here is from genome assembly GCA_041391425.1 of Bdellovibrionota bacterium. Lineage (GTDB taxonomy): Bacteria > Bdellovibrionota_B > Oligoflexia > Oligoflexales > JAWKNZ01 > JAWKNZ01. Next base: position 89,424 of record JAWKNZ010000004.1, on the reverse strand, counting down.
TCAATGGTCCCAAGATAGCAACTACGAAAAATACCCTCTTTGGCAAAAAACTATATCTGCACCAGCGGATAATGATACCGCCAAAAAATCTCAATCAATCAAAATAAAAGAACAACTTAGAAATTTTTTACAAAAAAAAGAGCATCTAGGAGAACATTGGAACATAGTTATTGTTTTCTTAGCATCAGGCTCATCCTCCGATATCGGCTTTTTATCAGAAAATAAAGATGAAGATCTAATGCCAAATATGTCAAAGATTATGCAAACTGGAATAAACTTCACAGAAACCATCGCGTCAGGAACACAGACACGGCAAGGTCAGATAGCCGCTATGTGCTCACTATACTCAATACCAGGCTTTCCTCTAATGATAACATCCCCTGCTCTTAATAGCATATGCCTTCCCGATGTCTATCATACTAGTGGCTATTCCACCTTTTTTCTACATGCTGCAGATAACCAGTTCGACAATCAATTAGCATTTTACAAGCATCATAATACTACTAAAATAATTGGAAAGCCTGACTATCCTAAGAACACTAGTAAAGGAGGTTGGGGGTATAGTGACCACGCTTTATTTAACAAAACTCTGAGTACATTGCAGGGGGTTGATAAGCCATTTTTTGCGACAGTATTAACATTAACAAACCATCCACCACTCACCTTACCTTCCGATGCTCCAGAAGAAATTAAAGAGTTAAAAACAGCGCGCCAGAGAATCATCCGTTATGTAGACTGGGCTTTTGCCGATTTTTATAACAAAATTTTAAAAATGCACCCCAACACTCTAATCATTTTAACCTCTGATCAAGGCCTGCCAATTTATAAAGGCCCTATTCAAGATGGTCTGTCAAATAGCGATTACACTACAGTAAAAATGACACACCATATTCCATTCTCAATTTTTAACAATCGACTTCCTCCTAACCTTCAAGGAGTAAAACTAAATCAGCTAGTTTCCAATACAGATATTCCCCCAACTCTGCTTTCCTTATTCGGAAAAGACAGTATATCTCAACAATTTATGGGTATGGATGCTTTCTCTAGGAAAAATGAACCCATATATACAATTTGGTTTGAGAACTTCTTACGTATTCAAACAGGAGCCGATCAATTTACAGTCAGTAAAGTTCGCTCGACACAAGTGGAAAATATTGCAACACTAGGGCATTATAACCACTACGCTCCCGTAACGGACATGATGGGACATGAGGCCAAAGCAGAGTTATCAAGATAAGAACCAATTGGCCAAATTACTGATCTGAGAAAAGGAAAGAAAGCGATGAAACACTTACTCAAAACTCTGGCAGATCGCCAAGAAGGCTTTGTCGAGCTACGGTATCATAAACGGACAAGTAATAGCTTTTTAGCAACAAAAGGAAGGGTTGATACTGCAAACCATTCCACCATTGAGGGAGTGGGTGTAAGAGCTTTAGTTAACGGAGCATGGGGATTCGCGGCTACAGCAGACCTCTCCGAAAAAGCCATTGCTAAAACGATAGAAAATGCAAAAAGGAATGCCTCCTCTATTGCAAAATTAATGGGAGGAAAATCGAAGGAAGTTAGGGGAGGAAAATTATCATCTACTGATTTTGTCGGACCTGGATTTGATGAGTTATGTGATATGAGCGTCAAAGACAAATTGGGGCAGATAATCGACTACGAACATCAACTTGCCAACTCATCTTCGGCAATTCAGACTGCTTCCTGCCGTTATAGTGAGATAATGGAAGAAAAGGCGATAGTGACTACTGATGGTGCCTTTGCTAGCTTAAAACTAGCCCAACCAGAGTTCAATCTTTCGGCAATTGCAGAGAGAAATGGTGAGCGTTCTTCAACAATGTCTGGCGCTGGAGTATCCGGCGGTTGGCAGTGCCTTTATTCACACCCAGGGCTAAACGATTTGATTGAAAAGACCTCAAAACGTGCTACTGACTTGCTAAATGCAAAATCTCCAAAGGGTGGAAAAAAAACTTGCATCTTAGCCCCCTCAGTCGTTGGTCTATTATGCCATGAAGCTATCGGGCACACCGTAGAGGCAGACTTTGTCAAAGCTGGATCGATTGCTAAGGGCAAAATTGGCACGCGTGTGGGATCAGACTTAGTCTCAATGGCAGATTCGGGCCGTGAAAACCTATATGGCTATGCAGTGGGTAATATTCCATTTGATGATGAAGGCGTCGAAACTGAGACAACTATGATCATCGAAAATGGTATGTTAAAATCATATCTCCACAATAGAGAGAGCGCTCTCGAATTTGGGGTCAATCCAACAGGCAATGCGAGAGCCTGGTTGTACAAAGACGAGCCATTAATAAGAATGCGCAATACATATTTTCTGCCAGGTGAAAGCACATTGGATGAGATGATTGCTGGTGTCGAAGATGGATATTTAATTGAGGGTGCTGGTGGTGGTCAAGCCGATGCAAATGGCGAATTTATGTTCGGTACTGGTTGGGTATGGGAAATAAAAAATGGAAAAAAAGGTGCGTTGCTTAAGAAAGCAACATTATCAGGAATTGCATTTGACGTCTTAAAGTCTGTCGATGCCGTTAGCAAGGAATTTCGTTGGGATTTGGGGACAGGTTACTGTGGCAAAGGCCAACCAGCAAAAGTCGATGCTGGAGGACCTTACATCCGTTGCCAAATAACTATTGGAGGAGAGCAATGAAGGATAAACTCGAAAATGAATCTATCTCTACCATGGCTACTAAGTTAACAGACTTAGCACAGGATGCTTTAGGCATGGCTAAAGAAATTGGTGTTGATGAAGCCAAAGTAGCAACCACGCTTTCTCTACAAAAAAAATTAGTTGTTGAAAATAAGAAGCTGTCATCAGCAAATAGCGTTGAATCACAAAACATCAAAATAACTGTCCATAAAGATCAAAAAAAAGGCTCGTCTTCACTTAATAGCCTTAACCATAAAGCTCTTAATTCTACCGTCAAAGCAGCCAATGACCTTGCAAGCTTTTCTGTTGCCGATGAGTTCCTCTGTATGGCAGGAGAAGATATTGCACCTAAAGCAAAAACTCTTGATTTTATATACGACCAAGAAGCAGCAGACATCGATTTAGATGAACTTAGCGAGAATATCAATGATGCACTTGCTGTCCTTACTAAAAATCCAAAAGTTGCAATTGATTATTTCGAGCTCAGCCAAGAAATCTCATACCATGGTATTGCTAATAGCCACGATATTCAACAAAGTGAAATTCAAACCATGATAAGCTGGAACTTCATGGGTATGGCAGTTGATGGCAGCGATGTATCGAGCCTTGACTATGATTATAATTTTGCATTTGAGAAATATGGTTATTTAAATAAACTCAAAGAACAAGCTAACGCTTTTAGTGATAAATTAGCAGGTTTATTAAACCCGATAAAATGCCCAAGTTATAATGGTCCGATACTTCTCACTCCACGTGCAGTATATTCCATACTCATAGAAACAATCCTCTATCACGCCAGTGGCCGCTCAGTCATGGATGGAAAAAGCAAGTGGCAAAATGAAATTGACAATGAAGTAGTTTCCAAAAAGCTGAATCTTACTGATAACCCCCATAATATTGACTTATCCGGCGCCACTTCATTTGACGCCGATGGCATTCCAACTTACCAACAGACAATTTTAAAAAATGGGATCCTAAAAACTCATCTCCATAGCTGTTACAGCGCCAAAAAAACTGGCAAAAAATCTACAGCCCAAGCGGGAGGACCCTTTGGACTAGTATTAGATCCGGGCTTAGATAGCCTTAAGTCGATGATTGATACTGGTTCCAATCTCTTGGTAGTAGACCGTTTTTCTGGCAATAATGATCCTGTTAGCGGAGACTTTAGCGGAGTGGCAAAATCTAGTCGCTTATTCAAAAATGGCGATGACTGCGGAGCTGTTAGCGAAACGATGATTGCGGGTAACTTCTTCGAGATTACTAAACATGTTCTCGCGGTCAGCCAAGAAGCTGAACTGGTTCATGGCAATTTTGCTAGTCCCTGGGTTTTAATAGATGGAGTATCCGTAACTGGAGCTTAAAAGGATCAACAAATTGACAAAAAAAAGATAGATACAGACTTTAACGACGAGCGAGGCTTAAAGAAGGCCCCCTCATAAAGCTAAGCCGATCACCATAACTGAGCCGATGCAACCTATGATGGCCATCAAGAGCCAAAACCGCCCTATCACATAAGTTTTCTATTGAAAGTAGGTCCACATCTGGATCAAACACCCCCCCAACTATACCATGTTTTCCTTCAGGAGGCTGATAAAGCTCTCTAACAATAAATTGAAACTCTTCACACTCAGGGGACATAAGCTGCCCTCCTGCTGCTTTCATTGCCGCACTGCTTCCTGCCGGAGTCGAAATCCAAATACCACTTGATTTCTGCCGTTCAGAATGTTCCCTAAAGGTAATTTGATAGTGAGTAGTTGCTGCTGGACTTTCATTACAAAAAAGAAAGTCATTTAATATAGGGCTTGTCAGTAAATCTGCTTGTGAATTTAACGAGTGAATCTTTGCCTTCAGGCGAATCACCTTAGCAAATTTAAGTTTTTTTGATTTCAATGCCTTAATCGCAGATTCAATCTGTTCACGGCCACAGTAGCATAAATGGCCTACACTTCCTGGAGAAGAGCGGATGCCAATAATCGAAGTATCTTCCTGATCAATATGGTGGCTTGCATCTAAGACAGTACCGTCCCCGCCAACAGCAATCACCGCATCAAAAGACTCAGTTTCAGGCCAATACTGTCCATGCGAGACATCTTCATAAGCAATCTTTTCTTTATCCAGACTATCATGCAATAGAGCCAAAGCCTGGCTGTGCTCAAAATGACTACGCTGCATCTTGAGCAAAGATTCTTCAGCCATCAGTTCATCTGAAACTTTTTTGCGAACGTACTCACCAAATAAGTCTAAGGATGTTCTCTTTCTAACTACTAAAACCTTCATGCGTACCTGTTTAAATATTACTGCTGCCGGACATCTTGATTAGGAGCGTCAAGCGCAAGAAATTCTGGATTTTTAAAAACTTCATTCCTATCAGCATATTTTTTCTCTTCTTCTTCCTCAACCCTATTTAGAAAATAGTAACCGCTAGAATAAAGCTTCGAATTCCTAATTTGCTGCAAACGCTTATCGTCAAAATTCTTCATATCTGGTTCTACTTTTTCAACAAGCCGAACTATATACATATTACCTGCGGACTCAATTGCCTCATCCAATAAGCGCTGCTTTTCCGTTAACTGTAAAATCTTTTGCAACATTATTTTCTGATTTCCTAACCCGGGAATATTGGCAGTATTTGCAGCAAACTTACCTGTTTTTTTCCACTCTAAGCCATATTGCTTTATCATAGCTTTAAGCTTAGCTTCTCCGGAAGCACCTTCTTTAACCAAGGCTAAAAGTTCATTCGCTTTATCAGATACTATCTTAGGAAGCTTTTCTTTCTTTATCAGTTTGCCTGCTATCTCTGAAGTAACTTCTTCAAGTTTCTGATCTTTTTTCGCTTGCTTTGCTTCCACTTTAATAACATGAAAGCCAAATGGCGACTCAACAACATTACTAACAGCACCAACATTAATAGCAAAAGCCACGTCACTGAATTCTTTTGCCATCGATTCGCGTGTAATCAGACCTAAGTCTCCACCTGACCCCTTACCTGTGGGCTCATCGGTTTCTTTTTTAGCGATTTCAATAAAATTCGCGCCTTTTTGTTTAACCATAGAAAGTATTTTTTCTGCGCGCTCTTTAGCTGCATTTTTGTCACGGGTTACGCGTAAACTTGAAGCATTTCTCGCGGTATTATAAGAAACTAATATATGCCTAGCATGAACCTTTTCAGGTTGAAGATAATCGCTCTTATGAGAATTATACCAATCTTCAATCTTCTTCTTATTCTCGTCTTTGGCTGCAAATTCATTGATTTCTTTATCATCTACAGAAACAGAAACATTAGCGGGGCTAAGCTTTAAATACTCAAGCTCAAGTTTGGTTTCAGAAATTTTATACTCAAATTCTGCGGCATTCTTTGAAAGAAAAATAGCAGAGGTTACCAAATTACGGAACTTACTCGCGGTCATACTCCGTTGCATTTCCTGTAAAAAAGCCTCTTCAGAATAGCCACTACTTCTTAGATAGTTTTCAAAACCACTTTGAGAAAACTCTCCAGTCTTTTCATCAGCAAAAGCACCTGCATCAACCAGATATTGCACCACTTCATCTTCAGAAGTAGCAAGACCATGCTCTGTCGCAGCCAGGTATAAAATACGCTCTCTTACCAGACTATCCATAGTCGCATGAGCTGGCCTTAATTTGACAGGATCATATGCATCTGAATATTGACTTTTAAGGCGTTCAGTATAGCGCTGGTACGCGCGGCGAAATTCAGCAATCGAAATTTTTTCATCACCAACTATCGCAGCACTTCCTGATAAGCCAACTTTGGGGCCAGCCGGATCGCAAACACCAAAAAATGTCATGGACCCTAAAGCGGCAGCTAAGACCACATAAACCTTCCAATGTGTAAAGACCTTCTTTACCTCGCCTTCCTTCACCGTGGTATTCTTCATTCGAAACATATGCAACCGCTCCCATCAACAATTTATACCTTTTAAAAAACTTTTAACATTTTTTACAAAAACAGCCTACGCCTAGATATCAATTTACAAAAATTTGATACTTCCCTCTCTTATTCAGTAGCACAATTTCCCCCATCATGTTAATCCTGTTATACTCTGAAAATGAATTGTATTGTTTTCGAATATTGCTGCATAAAATTATTGCGTGCTAGTGGTGACTATAAATACTGATTGTGAACTATATGCCAGAAGCTTATTTGTAGTATCTTCATTAAGGATATAAATAACTTACTGAAGTTGGAAATTTTGCTTATAAAATAAGCATCAATCCTGCACCTTGCAATAAGAAGATTTTTTACAATTCATAAATTCAGTTTCCTGAAAATCTGGACCTTAATATTAGGTTGCGTGTATGATACAGTGGTAACAGTTCATTGCGGGAGAAACATATGATTTTCGATTGGTTGGCTGGTATATTTTCCAATGACTTGGCTATTGATTTAGGGACTGCGAATACTCTTGTCTACCTTAAAGGTCAAGGGATTGTCACCAATGAGCCATCAGTTGTGGCCGTACAAAGGGACGGGGGGCGTGGAACAAAAAAATCCTTGCTGTAGGCAAAGAAGCAAAGGATATGCTCGGTAGAACACCTGGTTCTATCACAGCAATTCGCCCCATGAAAGATGGAGTTATTGCTGATTTTGAAATAACTGAAGCCATGTTGCGTTATTTTATCGAAAGAGCTCATAATAGACGCACAATGGTTAAGCCAAGAATTATTATCTGTGTCCCATATGGGATCACTGAAGTTGAAAAAAGAGCAGTACGTGAATCTGCTGAGTCCGCTGGAGCACGACAGGTCTTCCTAATAGAAGAGCCTATGGCCGCTGCCATAGGAGCAGGACTCCCTATCACAGAGCCAAGTGGCAATATGATTGTTGATATAGGCGGCGGCACTACAGAAGTTGCCGTAATTTCCCTTGCCGGCATCGTCTACTCAAAGTCCGTGCGCGTAGGCGGAGACAAAATGGACGAAGCTATCGTCAACTATTTAAAACGAAAATATAATCTACTGATTGGAGAAAGAACATCAGAACAGATTAAAATCGCTATAGGTACAGCTTATCCAGATGAAGATGTCCAAAGTATGCATGTCAAAGGCCGTGATATGGTTGCTGGAATTCCAAAAACTATAGAAATAGGCTCTGAAGAAATTAGGGAGGCTATAGCTGAGCCAGTCAACACAATCGTTGAGGCTGTTAGGGTAGCTTTAGAAAAAACCCCACCTGAGTTGGCAGCTGATATCGTAGATAAAGGAATCGTCTTAGCAGGCGGTGGAGCTTTGATCCGTAATTTAGATATTTTGCTTCGAGAAGAGACCGGATTGCCTATTATGATTGCAGATGATCCATTGTGCGCTGTTGTTTTAGGCAGCGGTAAAGCTTTGGACCAAATTGACATCTTAAGTAGTGTGGCAATGCAGTAATAGCGAGACTTGCTAGCCAATGTTTAGTAGACAAAATTTGATTGTGGCAATGGCGATAAGCGCTCTTATCGCCCCCTTTATTTTCTACTCATCTTCCAGAACTCCATGGATCAGTAAAAGTCCTGGAGGCTCTTTGTGGCAAGAGTTGCTCTATCCAGTTGAATACACCTGGCATCAAACTAGCACCGGAATTACAAACTTCTGGCAGCATTATATAGAATTAAGCCAAACAGCAAAAGAAAATGACATTCTTCGTAAAAAGCTAGCGCGTTTACAGATAAGAATCATGGACTATGAACATCAAGTTAATGAAGCCAAACGCCTTCGCAAACTATTAGGATTTTATGAGCAAAAGCCACACCCTTTAATTGCTGCAGAGGTTGTAGGAAGCTATGCAAATAGCAGATTTAAAACCTTAAGAGTAACAAGAGGCTCACTCGATGGCATTTCCATCGGCATGCCAGTAATTGCAGCTGACGGGATCATTGGAAGGGTTATCCGTACAGGTTTAAAATTTGCTGATGTCCAACTGTTAGAAGACAGCAACTTTCATTTAGATGTCTTGCTTGAGAGGACCAGAGTGCGCGGTGTCTTACAAGGTATTGCCAATAACCGCTGTAGACTACTCCTACACCGCAGAGCTGATATCCGTATCGGTGATACCATCATCACATCCGGAATTATCAGTGGTTTTCCAAAAGGCCTAAGAGTTGGAAGAGTCACCAAAATAAATTACGAATCTGACCGCATCTCACAAGTCGTAACAGTTGAGCCATGGGTGGACTATCGCAGACAAGAAGAAGTTTTAATTATCAAAACTTCAGATAAAGAATTTCGTAAAATCATTGAAACTGCTGGCAAAGATTGGATAGACAAAACAGTTGGAAAAGCAAATCGGTTTTGATAAAGGATTCAACTTTGTTTTTAACACAACTAAAAACGAAAATTTTAGGCTTAGATACCTCTACGTCTCATGTTGCTAGGCCATTCTGTGGCAACGAATTTATTGATTTTATTTGTCTTCTATTAATTAGTGTTTTTCAACTAACTATAATGCCTTCCATATTTCCTGATTACATTGCTATCGATTTACTAACTCCATGGATAACTTTTGCCTTTGTTACACTAAATGCACCAAGTTCGATTATCCACGCCATGCTTGCAGCACTTTTAATTGAAACTCATTCTTCCGTACCAATGGGAATGTATATATGTGTTTATTGGGTACTCGGCTCAGTCATTATTAGCTTTAAAGAAAATATTTCGTGGCACATGAGGTCCTCCTGGATTTCTCTATTAATATTCAGTCAAACTTGGGTATTTTTAGCAGAATTTTGTGTGTCATTTATCGGATCTCAGGGATTACCTCTGACACTTCATTTTTATATTGGAGAAGGATTTAAAATTATCTTCGCACCTCTATTTGGAATTGCATTGTCCCATATTTTTAAACCCCCACTAGATGGCAAAGGGCAAAAAAATGGTTAGGCGCCAGCGAGAAGAGAGCCCCTTAGTCGACTCTCGATATATCTGGGCAATTTTTCTTATTTTAATAACCTTATCGATTTTGACAGTAAGGCTATGGTATATCCAAGTTTATAAAGGGCGTTACTATCGCAAAATTTCTGAACATAACCGTATTAGAAAAATTGAAATTCCAGCACCTCGAGGTACGATTTTCGATCGCTACGGGACAGTCGTATTGGGAAATAGACCATTTTTTGATTTAGTTTATATACCTCAGTACGGAAAAAACAGAGACACAACATTTAAAATAGTAGCAAAACTATTAAATGAACCGGTACTAAAGCTAGAAAGAATGTTAGCAGATGGCCAAGGACGCCCTAAGTATCTTCCTATCACTTTGAAACGCAACCTTAGTATACATGAAGTTTCAATTATCGAGTCAAATCGAATTTTCTTACCAGGAATAGAAATTAACGTAGCCCCACGAAGAAATTATACGGAGATGACGCCGCCCCATATTGTTGGCTATTTAGGTGAAATCACCACGAACGAATTAAAAGCATACAATAAAGAAAATCAAGATAATCCTTACGTGCCGGGCGATTTAATCGGCAAACAAGGCATAGAGAAGAAGTGGGAGAAGTACCTTAGAGGAAAGAGTGGCCACAGACTTTTACAAGTAGATGCTTTTGGTCGCCAAACTAATATATTGGAAAAAGAACGTTTAGATCTTCCAGTTCAGCCAGCCAAACCAGGAGCAGAATTAGTCCTCACCGTCGACCTCCAATTGCAGAATGCAGCAAAGAAAGCTTTTCGAGGCAAATATGGAGCCATAGTTGTTCTAGATCCTAATAATGGTGATATTTTAGCAATGGTTAGTTCACCTGATTTTGATCCAAAAATGTATCAAGAGAGTCTCACTGTCGAAAAATGGCGCGCTTTAATAAGCGATCCTTACAAACCGCTATTCGATAAAACTACCGGAGGTGAATTTGCCCCAGGAAGTATTTACAAACCTGTTATTGCAATTGCGGCATTAGAAGAAGGTATTATAACTCCACATACCAAACATTTTTGTGGCGGTTCTTTTGAGCTTGGTGAAAATACCTTTCACTGCCATAATCGATTTGGTCATGGTTCTATTAACCTTAAACAAGCACTGATGAAATCTTGCGATGTTTTCTTTTACAATATTGGTGTGGAGTTGGGGGTTGACCGAATAGCAAAATATGCTAAAGCTTTGGGGTTAGGCTCTAAGATGGGAATCAATCTCAACAAAGAAAATGAAGGACTGGTACCCACAAATGCATGGAAAAAATTGACCTATCGCCTACCGTGGACAATAGGTGAAACGCCTCCAATTTCAATTGGGCAAGGGGCAAACCTTATTACCCCTATTCAAATGGCGAGCCTCTATGCAACACTTGCAAATGGCGGGACGATTTATAGGCCAAATGTTGTTAAATCTGTAATTAGCCATATGGGCGATACATTGTTTGAACATCAGCCAGAAATTATCTCACAAGTCTCAATTATAAAGCCACAAACGTTTCGCACTATTGCACAGATGTTGCAAGCCGTAGTTATGGATGATGAAGGCACAGGTAAGAATGCTAGGGTTGAAGGAACAACTGTGGCTGGGAAGACTGGATCAGTTCAGGTTGTAAGTTTAAAGAAAAACAGAAATCGAACAGATGTTAGTATGCGATGGAAAGAGCACGCAATGTTTGCTGCTTTTTCACCCACTAAAAATCCAGAAGTTGCAGTTGCAATAGTATCGGAAAACGACCGCATTGGCGGTGGTGGTGCTTCGGCTGCCCCTGTGGCTAAAGAAATCATCGAAACTTTCTGGAAGCTGAAAAAACAGCGTCAACTTACTGTGAGCAAAAGACACAGGCTGGAGAAGCAAAATGACAGAATCCATTAGTAGTGAAAAAGAGACCACTACAAAGATTAGCTGGAATTCATTTGGTCAGATAAGAAAAGTAAAAGCAGTACAATCAAGTTATCTAGTTGCGATTTTTATTATATTGATAGGAATCGGCATGGCCAATCTTTACAGTGCCGCAAATGATACAAACTATTTTCACACTCAGCTAAGACATTCTTTGATAGCCGCAACAGCTTTTATTATTGTCGGTTGGGTATTACCTATTAGAATTGTAAGAACTTATGCGACGCCTTTCTACGCCTTCATAGTTTTATCTTTAATGGTAGTGATGGTTTTAGGGCATACTGCCGGCGGTTCACAAAGATGGCTCAATTTTGGTGGTACTTTGCGCTTCCAACCTTCAGAATTTGCAAAAATTTCTGTTGCTATTATAGTTTCAAAATGGTTCTACGTTAATAAACTTCCTCATCCTTATCGATTAAGAGATTTATGGCCAGTCATTTTAAAAGTAGGGGCTATCTTTGGATTGATATTTTTACAACCTGACTTTGGGACCGCTGGCATTTGTCTTATTATAGCGGCAATCCAAACATTATTTGTTCGTTTAAATGTTAAATCCGTCGCAATAGTCTTTATTAGCGGCATTGTCTCAGCTGTGGTGGGCTGGAGCTTTTTTCTGCACTCTTATCAAAAATTGAGAATTTTAAACTTCTTAAATCCTAGCTTAGATCCTACAGGATCTGGCTATAATTCACTACAATCATTAGTGGCTGTGGGAAGTGGTAATATGTTTGGCAAGGGCTACCTCCTTGGTAGCCAAACACAGCTACAGTTTCTCCCTGCTCGACATACAGACTTTATTTTTTCCGTTTTCGCTGAAGAGCATGGATTCATTGGTGGTGCTATTATATTTTTTTTCTTTGGCTTACTTGCTTTTGTCTCATTGGAAATTGCACGCCAAGCAAGAGATTCCTTTAGTGGCCTTTTAGCAATTGGATTAGCTGCCTTTATATTCATCGAGTTCACCATAAATGTGGCAATGGTTTTAGGAATATTTCCAGTTGTAGGTATGCCCTTGCCATTATTCTCATATGGCGGTTCGTCCCTTTTAACCGTAAGCATAGCCATAGGCATGCTGATTGCAATTGATCGTGATAATGTAGGCTTAGGGCGTCAGAACAAAAGCCTAAAACGCCCAGCCCTGCTATAATAAGATTAAAGTTTTTCTAACGAGAGATTTAAAAAATCAAGTTCAAGAATGGAACTACATATTTAAAAAAGGAGATGCTTCCATTTGAAAGCATTTCCTTTTTATCAATAATCAAAATATCTAAAAAAACTAACTGAAAACTCTAGTGGCATCCGCCTGTATAAGTGATTGCACCTGTACAACTATTTTTTGTCCACGATGCTCGACCTCGTGTCGCACTAGCTGGAATACCATACTGACCGGCTACATCTGAACAAGCTACTGGAGTTTGACGGACTTCCTCACAACGTGGACGGCTACAACCACCACGGTAAGTTACCTCACCAGTACAGCTATTTTTTGTCCATGAAGCACGGCCTTCAGTTGCATCTGATGGAATACCATACTGACCGGCTACATCTGAACAAGCTACTGGAGTTTGACGGACTTCCTCACAACGCGGACGGCTACAACCACCACGGTAAGTTATCTCACCAGTACAGCTATTTTTTGTCCATGAAGCACGGCCTTCAGTTGCATCTGATGGAATACCATACTGACCGGCTACATCTGAACAAGCTACTGGAGTTTGACGGACTTCCTCACAACGCGGACGGCTACAACCACCACGGTAAGTTATCTCACCAGTACAGCTATTTTGTCCATGAAGCACGGCCTTCAGTTGCATCTGATGGAATACCATACTGACCGGCTACATCTGAACAAGCTACTGAGTCTGACGGACTTCCTCACAACGCGGACGGCTACAACCACCACGGTAAGTTATCTCACCTGTGCAGCTATTCTTTGTCCAGCGTGCTTTACCTTCGGTTGCATCAGATGGGATACCATATTGACCAGCAACATCGGAACAAGCTACCGGAGCTTGAGGGGCTTCTTCACAGCGCGGTGCTCGACACCCACCTTTGTAGGTTACTTCGCCAGTACAGCTATTCTTTGTCCATGAAGCTTGACCTTCGGTTGCATCAGAAGGGATACCATATTGACCTGCCACATCAGAACAGGCGACTGGAGTTTGACTAACTTCACGACAAACCGGCTGATCTGGAACCTTACAACCACCTTTATAAGTAATCTCATTGGTGCAACTATTTTTCGTCCACCTTGCCTTGCCTTCAGTTGCATTCGCAGGGATACCATACTGTCCAGCTACATCGGAACAAGCTACTGGATTCTGAGGAATCTCACGACAACTTGATTGATGACAACCACCAGTATAAGTTACAGCATCAGTACAACTATTTTTCGTCCATGACGCTTGGCCTTCAGTTGCATCTGATGGAATACCATATTGACCAGCAACATCCGAACAAGCCACAGGACTCTGTGGAACTTCTCTACAAATCGGCTGGTCTGGAACCTTACAACCACCTTTATAAGTAATCTCATTGGTGCAACTATTTTTCGTCCATCTTGCTTTACCTTCAGTTGCATTCACTGGGATACCGTACTGTCCAGCTACATCGGAACAAGCTACAGGGCTCTGCGGAACTTCGCGGCATGAATTACCAGATGGTGCTCTACAACCACCTAAATAAGTCGGTGCATTAGTACACCTATTTTTCGTCCATCTTGCTTTACCTTCAGTTGCATCTGCTGGAATACCATATTGACCCGCTACATCTGAACATGCAACAGGATCTTGCGCGACCTCACGACAATTTGTACCGCCAGAAGCATAACATCCTCCTGTATAAGTAACTGCATCAGTACAGCTATTTAAAGTCCAAGTGGCATTACCTTCTTTAGCATCTGCTGGAATACCATACTGTCCAGCATACTTTATACATGATACTGGAGCTTGAGTGATTTCATAACAGATTCTATTGCCATGTCCGTTGCCATGTCCGTTACCATTGCCATGTCCGTTGCCATTGCCATGCCCGTTGCCATTACCATGTCCGTTGCCATGTCCGTTGCCATGCCCGTTGCCATGCCCATTCCCATTGCCATGACCTGGACCACCATGACCATACCTTCCTCGTCTCACGCACTGATAACCATCCCAATATTCGTCATAATCGCAATAGTTTTGATCTGGTACACAACCCCAACCATCCCAATACTCATCATAATCACAACTTTCTCGATCTGGAATACAGTTATATCCGTCCCATATTTCGCCAATACGACATGAATCAGGACCAGGAACACAGCGGCTACCATCCCAAATTTCACCATAATCACATGTAGTAGGAATTGGAACGCAGCGATAGCCATCCCAGTATTCATCATAATCACAACTCTCGCTCAATGGTACACAACGATAGCCATTCCAATACTCATCATCAGCGCAGACAGGGCGGTCTGGTCGCTCCTCTTCTATCTCTTTAAGAACTTCTACTTTATCTCGATCAACCCATAAAGATTTGCCATTCATTACAAGCTTCAGCATGGTTTGCTCACCTTCATCGACTTCTTCAATAAACACATAATATTGATTAGCAGCTAAAGTTGTCTTGACAATAAATTCTCCATTGTCATCTTGAATATACAAATTAGTCAGTTTTGTAGTCTTGATAATCCCCTGCTCTATAGCCTCAGGATCTAACTCCAACATCAGATTGGATCTAGCTCCTTGCGACGACCAGCCATTTTTTCCTAAAACAGAAATTCTATGCCACTGGTTAAAACGTGCATTGCTGACATAAAGCTCTCCACGCCTTAAGAATAAACCCCTTTCCAATTTTTCATCAAATACAGAGGGGCCATTTCTAACATTCAAATATTTAGTAAGCACCTCAACAACTTTTATCTCACTTTTTTCTAATTCTTTGACGACATTCGTATCTTCTCTTAAAACCCAAAGGTTATTACCATTTACTCGAACCTCAAGCCACGCAACGCCATCAATATAGGTTTCATCAATAAATACATAATATTGACCCCTTTTTAACGCAGCTACCTCACTATAAGTCCCATCATCTTCTTGAGAAAATAACTTTGAAGACATCTTTACTTCGAAGACCCCCTCTCTCATAGTATTAATATCAATTTCTCGTAGGAGGGTAGATTCATCGCCTTCTGAAGCCCAACCTTCTTGGCCATAGACTGCCATTTGATGCCAAGTGGCAGATCGCCCTTGACTGATATACAACTCACCCTTTTTTAAAAATAATCCTTCTTGCAGCTTGTCGTGGTTTACCGAAGGCCCCGTACGAATATTTAAAGTCTTGGTCAAGACCTCAACAACTTTTAAATTAAGCCCATCCGTCTCACACCATGCCTGTGTTCCCCACAGCGCCAATATGACCGGAACTAGAAATTTTTTAAACATACCCTCTCCCTTAAAACGGTTGTTGTAGACGGGACGACGAGTGCAATATTCAGTCCAGACCGTTGTCGTAGAAAAGGTATTATTTTTCTTTATCATTACCACTTCATTGAAATTTAGAGTGGTCACAAAGTTTTAAATGAGCCATCAAACTGCTACAAAACTATACCGCAATACCGTTACCCCAACCGTTTTTTCCTTTACTTCAACACCATCGAAGCCCTGACTACCTGCTTATCACTCGGTATGACGAGGGGGATGGGAGGGGGAGATTAGAGATGCTTCGCTACCGCTCAGCATGACGAAATAATAGCATTCAAATGAAAACTAACAAAAGAGCAGAGGCAGTATTTAAAAAGCACCGTGATAGCTTTTCCAAAATAAAGAGAAGGTATTAGACAATTTTTTTAGGCAGAATAGAGGTATATGTAAGCTCTATTCTGCTCAAATTAACATATCAATTTACATGATTTCGATAATAACAGCGCTTGCCTCCCCACCGCCAATACAAAGCGTGGCTAAGCCTCGTTTCTTACCCAAAGCACGTAAGCCGTTGATTAAGGTTACTAAAATCCTGGTTCCACTCGCACCAATGGGGTGGCCAATCGCAACTGCCCCACCAAATGGATTTACTTTATTTGCGTCCAGCCCTAAATCTTTAATAGCAGCCATTGTCACTACAGAAAAAGCTTCGTTAATTTCAAAAACATCTATATCATCAATTTTCATATTAGCTTTTTCAACAACTTTACGAATCCCTACAATAGGGGCTGTTGTAAACCAGCTAGGATCTTGTGCCACTGAAGCTTGTGCTACAACCCGTGCTATTGGCTTTAATCCTAAAGATCCAACAGAATCTTCACTCGCCATAACAACCAACGCAGCTCCATCATTGATAGAAGATGCATTTCCTGCAGTAATCGTCCCATCCTTCTCAAAGGCAGGACGAAGTTTTTTCAGCTTATCGAGGTCAGACGCAAACGGCTCTTCGTCTTGTTCCACCAAAATAGTATTTTTTCTTTGTTGCACTTCTACAGGTATAATTTCTTTAGCAAAATGTCCTGATTCGATAGCTTTTCTTGCTCGTTTATAGCTTTCGATAGCAAACTCATTCTGCTCATCCATTGAAAATTGATACTCTTTCGCGCAAATTTCTCCGCAATTTCCCATAGCTACATTGCTATAGGGATCCCATAAGCCGTCAAACTGCATATGGTCTTTTGCTTCAACGGAGCCAAAACGGTACCCTATTCTCGAATTCATCAATAAGTGTGGAGCCAAGCTCATATTTTCTTGCCCTCCGGCAAAAACCACACTGGCATCTCCCAAACGGATAGCTTGATCTGCAAGCATTACAGACTTCAACCCACTTCCACAGACTTTATTAATTGTGGTAGCACAAACAGAATCTGGAAGGCCTCCATAAAGTGCTGTTTGCCGAGCAGGGGCTTGCCCAACTCCCGCAGTCAAAACATTACCCATAATAATTTCATCGACAGCATTAGGAGATAATCCTGTTTTTTTCAGCGCATCTTTAACTAAGACAGCCCCTAACTTAGGCGCCGAAGTTGTCGATAACGCACCATTAAATTTTCCTACCGGAGTTCTACCTATATAGGTAATAACTGAATGTTTCTCGCTCATATTATGTTCCTTATGCTAGGGACAATTTCTACCCAGATTATACATTCAAACTGTCGATAATTGTGTTAAACATACGACTTGGACGCATTGCCTGCGCTGTTTTTTCAGGATTAGGATGGTAATACCCACCTATATCGACAGGTATACCTTGACTTGAGTTCAGCTCCGCAACAATTTCCTTTTCACCCTCTATAAGCTCTCGAGCTACAGTGGAAAACCTTTTACTCAATTCAATATCATCCTTTTGCTCTGCCAATGACTGAGCCCAATAGAGGGCAAGGTAAAAATGGCTACCACGATTATCGAGCTGTCCCACCTTCCTCATAGGAGATTTATCAAATTCTAAAAATTTTGAAATTGCACTATTCAAACACGTAGCCATAAGCTTTGCCTTCGAATTCTTAGTCCTTTCTGCTAGGTCCTCAAGAGAAACTCCCAATGCCAAAAACTCACCAAGCGAGTCCCAACGTAAATGACCTTCCTGAATGAATTGTTGCACATGCTTAGGAGCTGAACCACCTGCACCTGTTTCATACAACCCACCACCAGCAAGAAGTGGTACAATTGAAAGCATCTTAGCGCTAGTGCCTAACTCCAAAATAGGAAATAAATCAGTCAAATAATCCCGCAAAACATTTCCCGTAACGGAAATCGTATCTGAACCCTCTTTTGTTCTCTGTAACGTATATCTTACCGCCTCTACCGGTGGCATTATCTTAACGTCTAGTCCTGCGAGATCGTGATTGGCTAAATACTCATTTACTTTTGTAATAAGATTGCTGTCATGGCCACGGTTTTCATCTAACCAAAAAACAGCTGGGTTACCAGTGGCTCTAGCTCTTTTAACTGCTAATCGCACCCAGTCTTGAATCGCAGCATCTTTAGTCTGACACATGCGCCAGATATCACCTTCTTCAACCTGATGCTCAAAAACCAGCTCACCATCGGCACGAATGACCCGCACCACACCATTTTCTGGAATTTTAAATGTTTTATCATGAGAACCATACTCTTCAGCTTTTTGTGCCATCAGGCCAACGTTAGCCACATTTCCCATGCTACTAACATCGAATGCACCATGTTCACGACAGAAGTTTATCGTTTCCGCATAGACACCGGCGTAGCTTCTATCTGGAATAACAAACTTGGTATCATGCAACTTACCGTCTGGCCCCCACATACATCCTGACGAACGGATTGCAGCAGGCATAGAAGCATCAATAATGACATCACTTGGAACATGTAAGTTAGTTATTCCACGGTCGGAATCCACCATTGCCAGAGGAGGCCTACTTTCATAAGTAGCTGCTATATCAGTCTCGATTTCACTGCGTTTGTTATCCGGAAGATCTTTTAATCTGTTAAGCAAATCTCCCATGCCATTATTTGAATCAATCCCCAATTTTTCAAAAACTTCTCTATGCTTTTCAAAAACATCAGCAAAGAAAATTGAAACCGCATGCCCAAAAATAATAGGATCTGAGACCTTCATCATGGTAGCTTTAAGATGGATAGACCATAAGATATTTTCATTTTTTGCCGCATCTATTTCTTTAGCCAAGAAGTCTCTCAAAGCGCCCTTACTCATTACTGAGGCATCTATTACTTCATCTGCTAATAAAGACAAATTTTCCCGCAGTACTTTTTTGTCACCTTTAGATGAAGTAAACTCAATATTTACAGCGCAGTTAGAGTCCATAATAGCTGATCGCTCACTTCCATAAAAATCACCATCTTTCATCGATGCGACATGCGACTTTGATGATTTTTGCCATGCTCCCATTGAGTGAGGATGTTTTTTTGCATATTCCTTCACTGGAGCTGCAACCCTCCGATCCGAATTTCCTTCTCTCAACACCGGATTGACAGCACTCCCAAGCACCTTTGCATAACGAGACTTAATCGATTTTTCTAATTCTGTTTGCGCCTCTTCAATAAAATCTGGAATATCATAGCCCTGAGACTTCAACTCTTTAATTGCAGCTAAGAGCTGAGGGATAGATGCACTTATATTCGGAAGTTTTATGATATTTGCTTCTGGCGTCTTCGTAAGCTCTCCCAGTTCAGCTAGGTCATCTTTTTGCCGTTGCGCTGGATTCAACCCCTCAGGAAAATGAGCTAAAATTCTCCCAGCAAGAGAAATATCTCGGGTTTCAACAACAACCCCAGCTTGCTTTAAAAAAGCTTCAATAATAGGAAGCAGTGATTCTGTAGCTAATGCCGGCGCTTCATCTGTCTTTGTGTAAATAATTTTCTCCATAATCCTCAAAATTCCTTACCTGCAGATTTATTTGATCCCCTAGATAGTTGCGATATATGCAAGCGCAGCTCTAATATAGAAAAAATATCCTTATTACACATTTACCTTCAGAATATTCTTTCTTGGCGCAGCCATATCCAACTTGCCAACCATCCACTTACTCTCATTAGTCTAAAAATAGACTTTCAAAACAAGTGCTTAGTATTAAACTAAGGCTCCATCATTGCTCGAATACAAAACTTTTTTGTACCGAATGCATCATGGAACTCGAACATAGCTATACTGAGGCAAAAATACCAGTAATTGTTGGTTTAACGGAGTTCAAGAATTAGACAATGCGATATTTTGTGCAATCGCGAAGCAATCTCATGCTTATTTAAATCTCAAGAAAAACCATAGACGAAACGCCATATAATGCGTAAGTAAGAATGCAGGGACATTAAACATGGAGATTTGTAATCGATATGAGTGATAAGCTATTTTTAAAAGAATTATATGCAAGTATTTTACAACAAAACAATCCGATGCAAGAGGTAAAGCGTCACTGTTATAGCGGACTTACAGATGAGCAAAACAATATGTTAGCAAAGCGCGACATCCAGGTCTATGAAGGCAAGGTAAGACAATGCCTTTTTCACGGTGATGAAGTAGATATCCTACACACAGACCGCCTATCTGCATTCGACCGTTTTATTGGAGACGTTCCCTACAAAGGAAATATCCTTGCGACTATCGCAAGTTATTGGTTTGAAAAAATTAATGAGAATCTCCCAACACATTTTCTTAAACAAGCACATCCGCGCGTCATTAAGGCAAAACGGCTTGAGCCGATTAAAGCGGAAGTTATAGTTAGAGGCTACTTGGCAGGAAGCATGATGCGTTCCTACGAAAAAGGAGAGCGCAATTTCTGCGGCGCTATATTACCTGAAGGGCTTAAAAATTATGGTAAATTAGCCAAACCTATCATCACTCCAACTAGCAAGGCTGAAGCTTTCGAGCATGATGAAAATAGAACACCGGAACAATTAATTGAAGAAGGAGTTTGTAGCCGAGAAGAATGGGAGAAAATATCGAAACTAGCCCTTGATATTTTTGCTCTTGGGCAGAAAATATATGCGGAGAAAGGTTGGATTCTAGTAGATACAAAATACGAATTTGGAAGAGACAAAGAAGGTAATATCTATATTATTGATGAAGTCCATACTCCAGATTCTAGCCGCCTTTGGGTAGAAAAAACTTATGACGAGATGCTCGCCGCAAATAAGCCACCAGTGATGCTCGATAAGGAAGTAGTGAGAAGAGAGTTAATCGAAAAAGGCTTTCAAGGAGAGGGCCCAGTTCCTGAAATATCAGCAGAGAGCATAATTGGACTAGCATCTGTATATCTCACGGTCGCAGAAGCCTTAACCGGTAAGCCAATGGTCATTAGTGAGACAAAAGAGGCCGTTAACTTGTCAGATCTTAATCTATAAAAATAGGAAGAACCAATGGAACAAATCTCAGATCTGCTACAAAAGATGTGGCTAGATTATGTATTAATGAATCCAGAAGCAGAGCGCATTCACCAATTATTAGCGGAAAAAGAAACGGGGATTGTTAATGACCATATAGCCCTAAGAACCTTTTCTCATCCTAAAGTTGGAATAGACCGGCTCGTAGAGTTTTTTACTCCTTATGGCTATACTGAAAAGGGCACATATCATTTCGAAGAAAAAAAGCTTTTTGCCAAGCATTTGGAAGCTGAAGGAAAGCCAAAAATCTTTATTAGCGAGCTGCTCTTAGATCAATTTAGCAATACTCTTCAAGAAGTTGCAAATAGCTGCATTGAATCAATATCAGAAGAAAATATGCAGTCACCTAGTTTCCTCTACTCTGGGACACATTGGAAAAAGAGCTTCAAAATATACGAGGAGTTGAAGGCTGAGTCAGAATATGCCTCTTGGCTTTATGCCATTGGTTTCCGACCAAACCACTTTACTATTTCGGTAAATGATTTGAAGTCTTTTAAAAGCTTAAACGACCTTAATCATTTCCTTAAGGAAAATAATTTCAAATTAAACAACGCCGGTGGAGAGATCAAAGGAACCCCTGAAGTTCTCCTCGAGCAATCGTCAACTCTTGCTTCACTCATTGAAGTGGAATTTGACGATGGCAAGAAATCTATCCCAGGCTGTTATTACGAATTTGCGTTGCGCTATCCGATGGAAAACAATCAACTTTATCAAGGCTTTATTGCTAAATCGGCTGACAAGATTTTTGAAAGCACTGATCGAGGCTACTAAATTTTTGTTACATAATGCCTTATTGCCTAGGGCGTGTTGACGTTTCATTTCCTACTACGAGCCAAACCCTTGAGTCACAACGTTGTCAGGGTTTCAAAAATTATCCTCAATGTACATCTAGTACACCTCCGGTAATTTTTGAAACCCTTCCTAGCTGCGACTTTCAAGTATTTGTCTCTCGCTACGAAAATGAAACGTCAACACGCCCTAGATTTGCATAATTTTTTCTTCTTCGAAAAGTTAAATCTGTACTCATGCCAAATCCCGAGAATAAGGCATATGCATAACAAGAGCAAAATTGCACTGAATGGGAGTCCGACGCTAATTGCTGCTGCCCGAAGAGCTCCAAGTGCATCCCTTCCTCCTCCTACAAGAAGAGCTATAGCAATTAAACCTTCCATAACAGCCCAAAAAACCCGTTGCGGGATAGGTGCGTCCAACTTTCCCCCTGCCGTAATACTATCTATTACTAAAGATCCTGAATCTGACGAGGTTACAAAAAAGCAAAGGATTAATATAACACTTAGAAGGGAGATAAACGGCGCCATTGGCAATTGCTCCAAAACCTGAAAGAGTGAAAGCTCAACCGAAGTTATTCCATTTGCAATGGAGCCTATTTTTTCCTTGAATTGAAATAATGCTGTACCTCCGAAGGCTCCCATCCAAGCCGTAGTGACTAAAGTAGGAATAATCATAACAGCAATTATAAACTCTCTAATTGTACGCCCATAAGAAACTCGAGCAATAAACATTCCGACAAATGGAGACCAGGAAATCCACCAAGCCCAATAAAATACTGTCCAACCATGGTAGAAAGCTTTATCTTTACGATCTATCCAGTTACTTAACGGGATAAAATTTTCCACATATCCAATAATCGAATTTGAGATGTTTTTCACAATGGGCATAGTCGGGCCTGCAAAAATCACAAAGAACAATAAAAGTAACGCAAATATAATATTTAGATTACTGAGAACCTTAACCCCACCATCTAGCCCTCTCACCACCGAAATCGTAGCTAAAGATGTAACTAAAACAATGATAGCCAATTGAGTGCCAATATCGTTATCGAAACCATATAAATAGTGCAATCCTCCAGCCGCCTGCTTGGCACCAAAGCCAAGAGAAGTTGCTAGACCAAAGATAGTAGCCATAACTGCAATAATATCAATAACATGACCAAGAATGCCCCAAGAGTTATCCTTTAAAATAGGGTAAAAGCCCGAACGGATGGTTAAGGGCATCTTTTTATTATAGGTAAAAAAAGCTAAAGAAAGCGCAACTACCGTATAAACCGCCCAAGGGTGAAGGCCCCAATGGAATATAGTAGCACCCATCGCGAGCACTTCAGCACCTTTAGTCTGTGCTTCCACATTTAATGGAGTACCGGACCAATTAGTATAGTAACCAATAGGCTCTGCTACGCTCCAAAACATCAAGCCAATTCCCATACCAGCTGCAAACAGCATATTTAACCATGAAAACGTAGTAAACTCAGGCTTCGCATCACAGCCTCCAAGACGGATCTTACTGAAAGGCAAAACAACAAGGACAGCACAAAAAACAACAAAGAAATTGCCGGAGATTGTAAATAACCAATCAAAACGGTTTATAGAAAAATTTTTTGCGGAGTCGAAAGCTAGCTTAGCATTAGTCGGAAATAACAATGTCATAACTACAAAAATAATAATCAATGATGCCGATGCGGCAAAAACTGGATGGTGGATATCCATCCCAAATATCCGTAGATTATTTTCTCCAACATTATGGCTAGTTCTATATCTGTTCGGCACATTTTCTCCTTATTCATTTATTGCAAAAATGCCCATCCTACCAAATGGCATTAACTTGAAGTGAATAACCCTTTAGATGCTAGCGGATGTACACGACCTTTAAATGGCCTATATAAGATCCGAAAATAAAAAAATCACCCATCGAGGGATGTGAATACTTAAGTACGAAAAATTATTTTTTGTAAAAGACGTGAAAAAACCACTATGATTAGAATAGCATTTAATTAGGATAACTCTTAGAAACTCAAGATATAATTAGGAATAACCTAATCCAAATCCATGGTAATATTTAAAAATTCTTAAAGCTAAACGTTTTTTTTTATTTTCCGAAGGAAGTGTTAAGAGAATTGTACACTATGGTAAATAGGTATATAAATCGACGCTATCTTGGAGGGTTTGTTATTAGCGCGGCCGAAGTATTGAACAACAAAGTTATACCTCTAAATGAAGGGATTGTCTTCATTTCTAGGAGTAATTTGCGTCCGATTTTCCGCAAAATGCTGAAAGAGCTAGGGATTGAAGATATTACCACCCCGGACACCTTTGAAGCCTGCATTTTAGAATTAGCAAAAAATGATAATGCGCTTTTCATTTTGGATTGGACTGACAATAAAGAAGAAGCAAGCAAGCTGCTAAGTGCAGCTCAAGGGCGATTTGCTTGTGATACCAGGCCAATTTTTTTACTGACACAAGATGCACCCTACGAACTATATGGATTAGCCGCTGAGTATAACGTTACAAGAGTCCACTCAGGCGATATATCAGTAAAGACTATATCTGCCAATCTAAGCCAAATCATAGCTGATGAAGCCAATTCGTCAAGTTTTAGAAAAAAGATATCGCGTATAGCCCAAATCCAGATTTCCGGCGACTGGAAAAAATCTGAGAAATATATTAACGAGCTATTAAATGAACATGTCGACGACCCTGTCTTATTGGGCGAGCTCATAAATAATTCTATTCAGCTTAATCATTGGGATGAAGCATATCAACACTCCCAAAAACTAAATGCCTTATACCCAGTGAATATTCGTGGGATGCACTTGCTCGCTCGTTGTAAAATGAAACAAGGTTTGTTTGATGAAGCAAGAGAAATACTAAAGAATGCAAGCATAATCAACCCATTTAATCCGCAAAGATTAGTTGACCTGGGTACGGCATACCTATATACAGGCTCTACCGAAAAGGCAAATGAAAGCTTTACGCAAGCATTAGAGCTAAAAAGCGATTTAATTTCCGCTCAAAAAGGGTTAAGCAAATGCTTACTTCTTGAGGGAGATATAAACGAAGCACTCGTCCTGCTTAAAACGTTTTCCAGTTCACTAGAGTTGGCTTCAGTATTTAATGATGCCGCAATAATATCAATTCACTCAGGAAAATATGATGAAGGTCTAAAGCTTTACAAAGCGGCAATTAAGGCTTTAAAAGATAAAAACCAAATAATTGCTAAGCTTCTATTCAACATAGGCATAGCCCATTTTAAACTAAATGACTTAGAGCAAGCTTATAAGTTTTTCAAATATTCAATGGAAAAAGATAGCTCCTTCGAATCTGCTGTTCACAACGTTCGCGTTTGTGAACGGCAAATCCATCAAACAGATAAAGAGCGAAGCCACGAAACAACTCCCGAAGATCAGAAGAATAGCGAACTCGTGGATCAGTTTAATGAAAGTTTTGAAGATGAGAGCTTTTAAGCACGCCTAATCGTGCTGCTACAAATTGTTTCATGTAGCTTTTTTAAAAGTGGCAATCTTCCATACCTAACAGCGAGACCAGCTAAAAACTCCGATTCGGTCCTCTTATGCAATCTTACATCTCTAGCCATTGAATTCTCATTTCTAGCAGTTATCCCAATAAAACAAAGCAAATCCTCCCACATTTTTTCTCTACTGACTGGCAAATCACCCCAAAGATAACTATACAGCATTATACTTTCTTCATACACAGATTCCAGCTCATGCATATTCTCCAATAATCGGCCATTATTTTAATGAGCATGCACTGCACACAGAGTGTTCATCACAGTGTTATATAGCCATTTTCTACGGATAAAAAGAGTCACGTCATTTTTATATTGAAAAAAAATATTTTGATCTAAATCTAGAAGCTGTACCTCTATGTCCTCAATTTTATCGATACCATTCAATGGTCCCCACATGCATTGACTTTGTGAAGAAGTCAATTGATAACCAAGATTAGTTAAGCTGGTATGGCTACTACTACCCCTTATTATAGAGCTGGTTCCAAAAGCACAAAGACCTTGCCGCCAGTGCAGATTCGTAAACTCCTCCGACTTTCGCATTAAAACATCATCGACAGCACCGTTGGAAACAGGAATAACTACAGTACCTGGAACCAACCGTGCACATACATCTTGCAAACATTTTTCTAAATCATAGGCTTTAACACAAATAAAAGCTAATGCGACATCAGAAGATTCAAATGGCTTATGCTTTCCACAAGTTGGTTCCACCCGTAAATTTTTATTCCAGCCCTTAAAATCGAAGCTATCATTCAATTTACCAGAACGCCCCCAAAACACTGTCGGAATACCCATAATTTGCAATCTAGCCGCTATCGTAACACCAACGGCACCTAACCCTACAATCAAACAAGGTTTATAAGTATTTTTTTCCAATTGTGAACCTCTTTACGCCGTATGCAACGTCTTATACGCCTAACCATGACTATCAATTCTAAAGTTAGTTTTATTTCTTGTCGAAATAAAGTTGTACTAAGGTCAAGGATACATATAAAATAAGACTTCTATAACAGCGGACGTACCATTGTCAAACACATCGCTTCCAAAAAAACAGCATGAAACACCTTTCAGTGAAGAGAGCCTCGTTTTTGTTGATCAAAAAACATGGATTTGGGAGTTTGTACAGAGAACACTTAATAAAATTCCGAACTTTGACTTTTTAAGATTACCCAGTTATACGCCTATACGTGCTTCATGGCAACGCTTTCAAGCTGCACCCAAAATTATCGTACATTGGGAAGACAAAATGCGGCCTGGAGGTGCTATTATTGAAGAAATCAATGATATCGATCCATATTTTGATGTTTCTGAACGCATCATAGTTCTATCTACAAATCCCACTCGAGAAGATGTTGTCTATTTTTCGGAATTAAAAATAAACAAGGTATTGCAACTACGTAATATAGATAAAATGCTTAAGTCTACAGAAAAGGAGCTCATTGAGTATATATCCACTCCAGTAAATGAAAATAATATCGAGCGAAGGTGGTATAAACTTCTTAATGCCATTGACGGCCTAAAAATTTCGTTTAATAAGAATGAGTACAATAATTTAGTCAATACATTAGAAGAATTAAATAATCAGAATACCGATAAAACAACAGCTAGATATTTAGAAGCAAAAGCTTGCTTAATGGAATTTAGCGAAGAAAAAGGAAAAAGCCGCAAATTACTAGAATTAGCACTTGAAAAAAATCCAAACTATTACCGAGCATACAATAGTTTGATCAATAACCTACGAACCAATAGCCACACCGAAGAAGCCTTGTCACTAATGAAAAAAATGCAAGAATTTAATAAGTCAAGCGTATCCAGACTCACAGCTATGGGAGAAGTTTATTTAGAAATTGATGACGATGAAAAAGCAGAACATTATTTTACATCTGCCTTAACTAGAGATTTATATTCACCAAAAGCACTAAATGGAATGGCCGAAATACGCTTCCGGCAGGATAGTTTAGATGATTCACGTAAATTCCTAGCCAGATCACAAAAAGCCGATAGCATTGCAAAAAAATTCAATTTAATGGGTATTGAACTAGTCAAAGAAAAAAAGTATGCAGAAGCACTAGAGCATTATGTAAAGGCTCAATACGTATTGCCACAGCAAGAAAAAGGACCTTTGCTATTTTACAACATAGCACTGTGCTATTACCGCTGGGGAAATACCGAGCTAGCATGCGATTATATTAAAATAGCTCTAATTAAGGATCCAGAGTATCAAAAAGCGAAAAACCTCTTGAAATCTATTCAAGAAGAAAAACTGCCGGCTTAAACTACAGTAAGCTCATTATATATTCCATTACATTTAAACCTTTAAATGTGTCTCATCCCAGTTGTACTGTCTTGGCAACTTACGCGCTTGTCTAATAAGAGTGGCTTGTTGATTGCGAAGGTATTGGACAATATTTTTATTCTTCGGGTCTACTTTTAAAGTATCGATAGATATCTGAATATCATTTAACTTATCAACATCATCTTCTTTTTGGTAGATCTGATCTAAGATCTCGTTAAATTTAACCTTTTCAGACTCGCTCAACCCAGTCGTATTAGTATAGCGATGATATTTATGGACCATCATCGGCTCGGTATCGATAACAACAGTCCCATTATCTTTTTTCTCTATAACAACTCCAGGGTTTGTATACATCCCCGATTTAGGCACCAAATCACCAATTTTTGCCATAGCCACATTTCCTCCTCAGAAGTAAATTAACTTCTTTGCCAAATTGTATATTGTTTAGGATGAATTCCATATGTATTCATCACATGAAACAATTCTGATTCTAAATAGCTTATTAAATGAAGCTGCTTTGGATCGCTTTTCGCCTGAGTAATTCTCTGATTCAGTGCATCCATTTTTTCTTTGGGGTCCTCAATCTCAGCTATTTTATCCATAACCGAAAGAAATTCATCGCGTTCATGCTGCTGCAGTCCATTAATATATCCATGGCGATGGTTCTTTTCGACAGCCTGTTTACTTGCATCAACACTCAGCCTATCGCGCACCTTATCTCTTTCAACTACGACAGCAGGCTCACCACGCCGTGCAAAAACTGCGTCTCCAACCCTAAAAGTCATAAGTCCCCCCGCCTTCCATTTCTCTATAACGAAGCTATCTGACAGACTAGAATCTCTGTACCCTCCTGGAGTAAAGAAACCTATTATGCGTACTTTTTAAAGATTCAGCATATCAGGCAGCTTCTTTAGGCGTCCTCCAAATCAAGTTTATCAATAGCGTTTTGCTATCACAAGGCCGCTACAGTGCAATTTTTTCCTTTCATTTAACCATGTTGCTTCAAGGCTTCTTTCCTTCCCTTACATTGCTATCTTTTTCTTAAGATTTCATAAAAATCACCGATATGCCAAGTGTAGTTCATGAATTGGAGAAGTGATAAATTCGAGTGTAAAGGAGGACCTTATTTTGGCCTGAATAAAGGTTTTTGGTCTAAGCGTGATGACATGGGTAAATTACTTGATATAAAAAAATATCGTTTAAAGAAAAAGAGAGAATGGACAAGGCAATATAAAGCTCTTTTAGATCATCATATTGCCAGCTTCATCGGAACAAATATCACCATCGACTACATACAGATTTCATCCATTTATCAGGCGCAAAAGCAAGATGAATTCGAAGCAAGTTGGGACTATGCAGAACTCAGAGAAAAGATTAGAGATGCGTTAGACGAAACGATAGGCGATGCATTGTACCAAAGCCTTAAAGGACAAAATTGGTTTAATCCAATTTTTATAGGAAAAGAAGAAGCCATAGATAGATGCCTTAGCGCATTCATCTTAAGCTCATTCCTTAACGAAACAGATGCTAATTTGTTCTCGTATTGTGAAACAGAATCATAAAATCAGTCTATAAGCAAAAAACTAGATCAGAGGAGCCATCTACGGCCCACACTCCACACATAAGTATTATTCGCGGTCAAGAATCTCAATAACATCACCAGAGCGATCCATTGCCTCGCCCAATTTAGTGATTGATCCATTGGCGATCTCTCTCAAAGCAGTAACACAAATCTTATTCTTCGACTTAACAGAGGCTTCAACACCATCCATCAGCTGCCTTGCCCTATCAGCAGCAACCATGACCAGTTCAAATCGATTTGGCAGCCTATTTTGACAGTCTTCAACTGATACTCGAGCCATTTTTTGCTCCTAACTTAGCGAATGGTATTAATAATGCGACACAATCTTCTAGTTAAAATTTAACCCACAGTCAATAAACATTTGGCTTTTTTCATAATTTTCCAATATGGTCCTTTTTTTTTGATTAAAATTTAATCAGCAAGACTGCTCGGATCAAATAATAAACTCATCTCAGGGACCAATTATTAAAAAAGATTATCCTATTTATGAGCATTGGAAATTCCAACTAGTACAAATTGTAACAGGAAGAGTAGGTTAGTCTACCTAAAAAACAGACCCATTGGTTATAAGCCAATCACAAGCCTTTACCTATTTCGTACAAGATGAATAAGAGCTTTGTCTCTTAACTAAATTCATAGAGCACTAAAAATATACGAGAGGAAACTATTACCAGTTCAGTATGAGCACACGTCTATCACAAATATCGGATTTCTTACTTACCAAGAACTTTCGGGCCAAAAAGCTATTTTCCATTTTTTGTATTATAGAGATAAAGTCAATTGTCTCAGTAGTGTTGCCTATTTAGATGCTAGCATGTTAGCATACTTAAGGGGAACAAAACCTATTACACTAAGTTACACCTAAGAGCCACTCATGCTGCATCAATTGCACTAACTCCTCCTTTTAGGTCAGCTCTGTCTAATTGGTTTCTCTCCCTTTGGAAGCTGCTTATCGTGAGCAAATTTAGGTTCAAAAAAATCTCCACGGCAGGCGGCTTCTTATAGCTTTAAGAGGTATTTCAATTTTTTTCCAATAAGAGAGCAATAATGCCAAGGCAAAACCCAGTAAGGGTGCTATTAGCCACAATATCTATAATCGCAACTACGGCAATTTCACTTCATCCCTATATTTGCAAAGCAGCAGATAAGCATGCGATAAGTAGTAAGAGCAACAAATCGCTGAATACCGGTAAAAAGCCTGGAGTACGAGAGCTGTTTTCGGAAGGTGAAAGCCTTTTTAAAAATAAAAAATACAAACAAGCAACAAGCATATTCGCCAAAACCCTTTCTTATTATCCAGACCACGAGCCTACGCTCCTCCTTTACGCTCGGGCTGCATACGCCCTCGGGCATACTAAAGACGCCTATACTTTATTTTCTAGATTACGGCTAGACGAATTAGATCCAGAAGTAAGTTATGAATATGCTTATTCCTTTTACAATCAAAAAAATTGGCAAGGGGCTCTCCTAGCATTCAAAAGAATTCCCAATAAACATTCACTATCCGATCTTGCTAATTATTATGGGGGTGTCTGCGCACTACGATTAAAAAAATACAATCTTGCAGAATCGATGATGGAACAAGCAGTAGTACTCCCTGAAAAACAAGCAAAGACAAGAGATTTATACATCAAACATCTAGAAGAAATTCGTCTAATACGCCAAAAGAAAAACTTAGACAAACAGAAAGATAAAATTAAACAACAGATGAATGCAAACAATAAAACTTTTCCTATTAAACCTGAACAAAAGACTCGTCAATCCCCTGTGGCTGAAAAGAAAACAGAGAAAAATAAATCAAATACAGAACAAGATCAAGGGATAATGAGTATCACACACTCTGCTGAGGTCGAAACTCTAACCAAAAACCAATTAATTGACATGAATGGTTTAGTCTCCAAAACCTCAAATTTATCTATTGGAAGCTTTACATTTAAAACAGGTGCAATGGCAAAATTCCCAATTCCGAACGGATTAGACGGAATGATTGGAACTCAAATCAGTGCAAGTATCGAGGATGAAAAATCTAAAGGTAAAGAATCTAGGATCCTCAATTTCGAAAATAAAAATTCACTTGAAAAAGTTACAGCTAAAGATGAGGACTACCATATTACATATAGCCGTGTTGGTGCCGAACCCTGGATTGAAGTGCCTTTTTTGGATGGTTATTGGTTAGCTCTAGTTGGTTCTATAGAATTCAAATATCCGGACGTTGTCGATCGTTCTAAACGTACTGGATCAAGGGGAGGAGCGATCAAAGCCACAAAATCAATCAATGAATTTAAACTAAATCTTAATTTTAACTATGATGATATATTAAATAACAAAACAGTGCCCATAACAAATAAAGTTGCAGTTACGGTCGACGCAACCGCAAGCCCTCTCAAAGATTTTAGCGTCAATATAAAAACAGGGTATAGTTCTTATCAGTATCTTGATATCAATTTAGAAGGCCCAGATGCCGTTACCTCTGTTCAGGCAGAACTTAGCCAAGAATTCCCACTAGGTATATCAATTTCATTATTAGGGGCAATTAGTGCTATAAGCGACCAAAGATCCTATGCCTCGCAGAATTACGACTTTATGTCTGCAAATGGAGTCGAAAAATTAGCGACGTTATCTGCGTCTGCATCACCGTTTAGCTGGATATCTTTCAACGCTTCCCTGACATATTCGTCTACGGCATGGGCAGATATATCGCCTGATAATGCAGAAGACGAATGGGAACTGAATATCCCTAACTATCTGGAAGAACAGGTTTACTCAGTAAAGATTCTTAAGACTTTTTAAAATACTTTATACACCTTTAAGTAAAAATGTTGCTACTCGAGGAAAATTCAAAGATGAGAACTACGATCAGTTTACTCAGACTATAAAATGGGAACTCTAATTTTAACGGTAACAAGTTTGTTAAACAAATAGATACATTAAAGTTGATCATACGAAAGGGCGATGAAATGAAATTTTACTTTCCAGAATCAGACACTGAAAAAATAGTTAAATCTCTAAAAAAAGCTTTATCTGGACGAAAACTTGGAAAAATGGTTGATTTTAATAATGAAGCGACAAAAATTAGAGTGACAATATCAAAGCTCGGTACTTCGAATATAGACTTCAAGCAAACTCCAGCAAAAGATGGTGTCGAATGGACGTTAACAAGCGAGAAAATTGCCTTTTCGCATAAAGCTTTTAAGGATGAAGTCATCGAAAAAATAAATAAGATTATAGAAAGTGTTGGTGGGACGGTACTATAACAACTACTAAGCATGAATCGAAGGCGAGAGATTCTTCGCCTTCGACTCAGAATGACGGGGGAAAAGCGAGAGTTGTTTGATCGAACCCTTAGTGAGCTATCTTAAGAAACTAGCGGATTTTTTTCGACAGTTTTTTCGACCACGGCTTCAATATTATGCTGTTTAATCAAACTTGCAAAATCTGATGCCACGACTCTAGCCAAAGCGAATTCTTCTACCCTAAAATTAGTCTTATCCATCCGGTCAGCAATTGCTAAGATTCCAACCAACTCATCTCCATTGACTAGAGGCAGCACCATACAAGATTCAGTTCTATAACTATTGGATTCAATCGATTTTTCTCCAACTTTCACAAAACGAGAATCCTTTGAGATATCTTTTATCAATAATGCCGATTTGGTCCTGTATACATAACCAATAACCCCATCCATCAATAAAATACGCTTTTTTATCTTATTCCTGATTTCCGCACTACCGCATAAAACAGTCGAATTCAAAATAGGCTTTCTTTCAGTATCATAAGTCACTAAGTATAATGATGAACGCGATGCATTGATAAAACCAGTTAGCTTTTCTTGAATTAACTTAAGCATTATAAGTAAATCTTGCTCTTTTTCTTTGATATTTACTATCTCGAGTAGCAAATCTGCCTGTTTTTTACGATAACGCATCCATCTCAGTCTATTTGAATAATCTAAGCTTCCAGTAAACAAAATAAAGATAGAAAAGACAAACGGATAAACAAAACCTACTTTTTTCAACAAAACGCGTGTATCTTCTGAAAAAGGATGTATTTCCGAATATCCTTTAACAGAATTAAAAAGCATTAAAACTAGCAACGTACCAAACGCAATCGCTACCAATTGGCTCCAGTGCCTTAACTTCTCGGTTTCTGATTTAAAGTTTCTCACTTGCATACGCCAGTTAGCACACCACTTAAAACCAGCTATCGCCACCCAAAATACCGTGTAAAGGGTTCCGAAAATCAGAAAAAGATTATAAGCTTTTAGGAAACTCAGTGGATCGTTAATCCTTTGTCGAAAATCAGCTATAAGCAAGATAGACAAAGCAGCGATTGCTAGATTACATATCCTTTCCGCCTTATATTTTTTAGTTAAAAATAGGTAGCTTGATAATAAAACCAAGCTTGAAGTCATAAGGCCAAACACTTTTATAAATCGATGCATTCTAAAATCTAAAAAATTAGAAATAACAATATTATAGTAACTGAGAGTCACACTACCCAAAAATAAAAACAAACCAAAATACAAGTATTCTCTGTACTTCTTTTGGAAAAAGAAGAAGAGAAAACACATCATCGAAGTTAAAAACGAAATCGCCAAATAAATTGAATTAACTAAATGAAAGCTTAAATTATTGCTATTCACCTTGTTATATACATTTTCAAATTCACCAACATAGGTACCTATTTCTGGTAACGGCGTTATCCCTGGCATTAGGGTTTTTGGAGTATATAAAACAATCAACAATTCGTTTTCTTCTGTCTCATTTAGCAACTTTCTGTCAAACGCATAAAACTCTATGTTAGAGAGATGGTTCGATCCCCCAATATAATGATCATTCAAATAAACCCGATGCTTCCCCGATACACGTCCCAATACAATTGTGGGGCGGACAAACTGTTGTGTCATACGGAAATTGGTACGAATAATTGCTTTACCGATGATCTGGTTAGCATATTTCCAGCTATTATTAATATCATAGACGTGCCAAACTGGCTGACCATTAACAGAGTTTATTGAATACTCCCATTTTTGCTCCAGTAGCCCTATTGGTTTTGCTACTTCTTCAGACTCGTCAATGAAAAAATTTGCGTTTAAATCCAATGTTCGTTCAGACATATTGAGTTTGTATCTTTTTTTATAGCTAACGAACGATTCATAAAAGGCAAAACCGCAGACTGCAAGAATAGCAGCAACTAGAAAGCCTGCACTCCCTGTCTTTCTGACAAGCTGAAAATAAGTTTTGGGATTAAAAAGACTCTTTAATTGCTGCCAAGTAATATTTTTAAAGTTTTTAGTTTGATACCATGGAAGAACAATCTTATAAACAGTAACAGGATTTCTAATATTTTTAAGTGCAACATCGCCAACTTTTTCAAATCTTAGATTTGCCTCACTATGAACATGATCATAAACCTGCTTTGACAGACATATACCACCACTTTCAGCTAATCCTTCGATTCTTGAAGCAAGATTAACTCCATCGCCATAGCTATCATGATCAGTCTCAATGACATCTGCTACATGCAAACCAATTCGCACCTTTAACCTTGAATCAAAGGGCTTTCCTGCATCTCTTTCAAAAAATTCAGTTTGTACCTCTACGGCACATCTTACCGCTTCGACAACGCTTCCAAATTCAATGAAGAAGGCATCTCCGATCGTTTTATTCTCAACCCCTCCATACTTAGGAAAAATCGCCCTAAAAATCCTTCGATGCTCTTCTAGTAAATCAAATGCTTTTCTCTCATCTCGTTCTGTCAGGCTACTATACCCAACAATATCAGTGAACATTAGAGCCAGTAATCGCCTTTTTTCGTCCTGTTGCTCCATTCAATTGCGACCTTAAGTTTATAGTATATCTAACTGTATAATGATTTACTATGACTGCAACGAAACTTGGAATAATTGCGGCCAAATTATAATAATACCTATTAACTATTTAACTGCATCCAACATCAATTTCATTTCCATCGATAGTTAACTATGACTTTTAAAATCATGTCTTCGGAATTTTAATAAAATTCTACAATTTTGATAGGATCTCTATCATGCTTTTTTGCATTAACTTATTGTTTTTAGCTAATTATGGGTATTATGGTTCTAAGCAAATAAGAAATAAATCAGACCATAACAAAATATTTCCTTCAAATTAATCCGACAACCTTAAGGAGGTAAGATACTGTAATAAATTGATAATTTGACACTATCTTTCAGAACGTTAAAATACCTGCTGATTTTTCCGATAGGACATTAAGAGTAGGACAATTATAAGTATGGGTAGCCGGCAATGAAGCTCAATGACGAAAGTGGCACGAGTATTTTATCATCAATAATTGCAGTTGGAATTATTGCTGTAGTGATCAGTGCTGCCTCGACAATGAATGTCAATTCTACTCAAGTCGCAAAAAGCTTAGAACTCACTGACGCAAAATTACAGCTTCGCAACCAACTCCTAAAAAAAGTCGATTGTTTACAAACATTAAATCCATCTATAGATAGCTATAATAAAGGAGATAATCCTCCAGCTTGTACTGGTATCTCATTTACCACCCTTAAAGGCAAAGATGGATTGCCTGTTTTCAAATCGGCAAAAGTAGATAGGTTTTTATTACAAGCATCATGTGATCCTAAAAATGGAATTGTAGTCAAAGCTGCATATGTTGGTAGAAATTATGCCTCCTCATCGAAAACGGCACCGGAGTTTTTAAAAGATCCCCTCAACAAATTTAAAACCTGGGATTTTGACCACGAGAAAGCAAGCCTGTTCCCAGAAAAACTAGGGCTATGTCGTGAACTATTCAATATAAACTTCAACAAGAGTTTATTTGGAAAGCCCGGGTATAAAAAACTATCAAACTTAGGTAGTTATTACGATGTACTCTGTGAAGATGGCCGATATGTACATGCCGTAAAAAACGATAGTAAAAAAGATGATCACCTTGAAGGAATCTATTGCAAATAAATTCAATCATGAAACACCACACAATCAACTCGATTTAACCACATTTAATATGCTAATTTCATTAAAAAAAATGATATTTTTATGTTTTCCATCAAGTAGACATGCCTATGATCCGATATAGAAGGTGATACATTAGGAACTTTAGATCATGAGAAGATTATCTCTAAACAATCAGAGCGGAATGAGCCTCATTTCTCTAATCATTGGATTAGGGATTTCTGGAATTGCAATCACGGCTTTAACCAGATATTCAGACCATTCATTAAAAGCAGCCACCAGCGCTCAGTTATTAAGTGAAAAGATCCAATTACGTCATATCATAACGCAAGAAATAGATTGTCAGAACACCCTCAACCCCTCAGGAGCACCATATGATAAGCTTCCTCCATTGTGTAAAAACTTAAAGATAACATCTCTCAAAAATAAAAAAGGGAATCAAATATTTAAATCTGAAAAGCTTGGTCGATTTATCTTTGCCTTATCTTGCGATCCTGATAACGGCCTAACCGTAAAATCAGCCCTCGTAAAAAAAAGCTATACGACAAAAGCAAAAAAAATAGAATTTTTAAAAGACCCTCTTAATAACAAAGAGTGGGACTTTTCATATGAAAAATCAATGTTATTTCCTCAAGAGCTAGGCTTATGTGGTGAAATGTTTGGTTCTTCTGCTAGCCAGCAATATAACCCTGGAGCTTTAGAATATAGCAACGTCACTAACAAAGGATCATATTATGACGTTTATTGTAACGGCGATAAATATATTACTGGAGTAAAGTTTGACAATAAGATCAAAGGCGATGACCATGTCGAGGGAATTTATTGTAGATAAGTAGATATTAGCCCAAAAGGTAAAATGTGATTGATTTACAATGGAAAAATGAGAAAGGATTCAGTCTATTAGCTGTATTGTTCGCGGTTTCTGTACTCGGAATTTTCATTTCTGCATTTTCAACTATGACAAATCATTCCCAGAGGGTAGAGCAAAGCTTAAAATTTACATTTGATCGAGATGCAATCAAATCACGTATTGATACAACAATGGATTGTATGAACACCCTATTTCCAGGAAAGAAAAGTGGAAAAATTGGGAAGTTACCTGGGGTATGTAAAAGCAAGTCAATCGAACTCAAAGATCAATTCGGTAATGATCTATTCCCCAAAGATTCTCTCGGTAACTATGAGCTCAAAGCCGTATGTTCAGTAAGTGGACTAGATATAAAACTCGCTAAGCAAGCAAATTCTGTTTTTGGTGGTTATGCTGAAGATCCATTGAGAAAAGATGCAAAAAAAGGAAGCCATTATGATTTTAGCCACCCCGAAAGTCAATTGCACAATTTAATGTTTCGTCCTTGTAGGCGGTGGTTTTCGGGATCTACTATGGTAAAAGTAAAGGTGTTAGATCCAAGCAAGCCGAAAACAATGATTTCAAAGTTTTGTCCTAAAAGCATGCGAGTTGTAGGCTTCAGGTATGATAGTAGAAAAGACGATCACATCAACGATATGTATTGCGACTATTAAGCACTAGATTGGCTTAGGCAGGTCTATAACATAAAACCGTACTCGACAATAAAAAAGCTTTAGCAAAGGCATTTCTATGTCAAATGAGTATAGAAAACATTTTTCATACCACACTCCCGCAGATAAAGTGCTGCTGAGTAACTCTTATTGCCATTTTCACAAACAAAGATAATTTTTTGCTCAGAACTTCTTAAAGAAAACGGGGATAAAACGCCTATTAGCTCGTGAAATGAATATAATTCAAATAATTGCACAAAACCGTAGGTTACACACAGATTTTTTTCAGTGCTTAAATCATATATTGTCCATTCTAAGCTTTCAGCTCCGCTTTGCTTATAAGATACTATTAATTTCTGCAAAATATCATCAAACTGTCTCTGAGAAAGCAAAGCCTGCTGAGAGATTTTCACAATATTTTGTAACCTTTGTATTACTTTTTCTACTGGCAGCATACTATGGTCGGCAATATCCTGAACGGTAGGTGAAGGCCCTTCCTTCTGCCGACCTGAGTCTAGATTTTCTTTTGTATAGAAAAAAACTTGTTCTAAAATTAAATCAAGATAGGTAAGCTCTAGGTTGACTAAGGGTGTTTGAGGTTTGATTTTTTTCATCTTATAAAACTTATTAAAAGAATAGGAGCTCAATCTTAAATGCACATTATGCCGCAAGCTAACATTATTAAATATAAAAACAAAGAACCGATTCTCTCAAAAAATGTTTTCGTTGCTGGCGGAGTCTACCTTATCGGAAATGTTGATATTGGAGAAGATTCAAGCATTTGGTTCAACAGCGTTTTAAGAGGCGATGTTAACTTTATAAAAATTGGTAAACGCACCAATATTCAGGATAATTCTGTAGTGCATGTAACCGATGGTGGAAATCCCACCATTATTGGAGACGATGTGACCATAGGGCACAGTGCTACAATCCATGCTTGTATAATAGAAGACCTCTGTTTAATCGGTATGGGTGCTACTATTTTGGATGGCGCTGTTATCCAGAAGGAATCATTAGTAGGCGCTGGATCTGTCGTTCCTCCTGGAAAAACCTACCCACCAGGCTCCCTTATCGTCGGCTCACCCGCTAAAGTAAAAAGGCAATTAAACGAAAAAGAAAGGGCGTCGCTACTTGAATCAGCTATTCATTATCAGGAAATAGTTAAAAGCTATTTATATTGAGAAAAGCTAAACCAATGCATGGCAAACAATCGCATCGGCAATATAAGAAAAAATACCTTCTGTAGGATTTTCGCTAGACAAAGCTACCGGCTGCCCTAAGTCGCAGCTTTCTCTTATTTGCCTTTGTAAAGGAATCTTACCTAGAATTGCTAATGAGCGTTCCTCTGCAAAGCGGTCAATCCCACCTTCTCCAAATAAATGTTCCTGATGTCCACATTGCCCGCAGGTATGGACCGACATATTTTCAACCAGACCAGCAATGGGTACATCTAACTTCTCGAACATACTCACAGCTTTATGAGCGTCTATCAAAGCAACATCTTGGGGAGTGCTTACAACGATCGCACTGTGTATAGGAAGATTTTCTATAAGGGCAAGCTGAATATCTCCGGTACCAGGAGGAAGGTCTACCACAAGAACATCGAGCGTCCCCCATTCGACATCATAGCAAAATTGCTTAATCCCTTTTGCCACCATTGGCCCACGCCATAAAACGGGATGGCGGGCATCAGACAAAAATCCATAAGAAGCACATTTAATCCCATGTGCCTCCACAGGAGCCAGCTTACCAGAAGGTAAAACTCCCATAGAGCCATCAATACCTAACATCATCGGGCTAGAAGGCCCATAGATATCAGCGTCTAACAATCCAATTTTATGGCATTTTTTAGCCAAAGCGGCGGCAATATTTGTACTTACAGTGGACTTTCCCACCCCACCTTTGCCAGAGGCAACGACAATGACGTGTTTAACCCCAGGGATAGGTTTTTTATCTATCGACACTCCTAAAGGTTTCGACTGATAGTTGCTCACATCCGCCGGCGCCTCACCCCTTCCATATTCAGTGGCCGGGTTTTTCAACTTACGTTTATAGCGCACTGATACGGAATTCAAATCAAACTCAGATGCTATTTTCTGGCGTAAAACCCTTTCAATCTCAATTTTCTTATCCAATCCAAGCCCATCGGAAAGTATACAAAGCGAAAGATCTTGCTGCTTAATTTCAACACTATCTATCCGCTTGTTTTGCAACTCGGGATAATTCAAGGCAACATCAGAAGCCAGATGGCTCGCGAGTAACCTGGACGCAAAATCCTTAACTTCTTGAATTTTTTCATCATTTATAATCATTAGCTTTGCTTTCTCTACTATTTTGATAGAACATATCAAGATAAGGCTATTGCTTTCCCATATTTAGAGACTATATTCAAGGCGAGATCATAAGTAATCACTATACTTAAGGATATTAAAGTGGAAATCAAAGTATACACAACAGATTTTTGCCCCTACTGCGTCCAAGCCAAGCGGCTTCTCGACCAACTAGGCTTAGGCTATGAAGAAATCAACCTAAATAATAATCAACAGTTAAGAATGCAGCTCTCAGCAGAAAATGGCGGTTGGCGCACAGTTCCCATGATTTTTATCGGCGATGAGTTCGTTGGTGGCTTCAACGAGCTTGCGTCGTTGCACAAAAAAGGGCAACTGTTGCCAAAATTAAATGCGGGCGCACAAGGCCAAGAATGAAAATGCCCACTGTGAAAAAGTATATTTTTGCAGGCCTTTCCTGCTTGGCTATTTACGGGGCCGTCACTGCGATCCAAGCACCAAAAACAGATGAACTGTCACAAAAAAGCAAGCTGAGGAACACAGAGCAAATTACTACTATCAGTTCAGCCGACAAACAACCTCACAACCCAGTACCTGCAAATGTTGAGAAGATAAAACTAAAGCCGGAAAAAGAGCACAGGGCTTTTTCAGCTGTTGACCAGAAGGCGATCCAAAGCCTTCAGCTTAAATTCAACTCAGGGGACTACTTTGGTGCCATGGCGTTAGCAGATACTTACAGCCTTGAGGAAAGAAACCCGGCATTTCGAGAGTGGCTTGATTCCCAAATGCAGATTTTATTGACAACTGCTGCATGGGCCCATCTAAAACTCGGCGATTGTTCGAAAGCCATAAGTTTTTTTCGCCGCGCCGAGGCATTAGGGCGAACTCAGGAAATTTCGAAAGGGCTCGCCTATTGCTATCGTAAGACAGGGCAACTATATGCTGCCGAAGAACAGTTAGAGTGGTTTTTACAGCAGAATGCAAATGATAAAAGCGTCCAAGCTCTTTACCTCGATGTTTTAGAATCCCTAGGTGATTTTGTTAAATCTGAGCGCTATTTATCTGACATTCAAGACAGTGCTAATAACTCCGAAAGAAAAGATATATTAAAACAACTAACCAGAGTCAAAAGCAAACAGTTAGAAAGTGATTACCAACAAACACAAACGTCACAATATTTTACCTTAAGCTACCGTCGAATCGAACATGAGATCCTATCAGAGCAAGTTCTAGACTTGTTAGATGCAGCACTACAAGAATTTGTCGTTGATTTTGGCTTTAGAGAGCCCAATGTACAAATCGAAGTTTTATTATATCCAGCTGACAAATTTAAAAACATCGTACCGGATAGTCCAGATTGGGCAGAAGGGCTCTTTGATGGCAGAATGCGCATTCCAGTCAAAAACTCCTGGCTGCAAAATAAAAATTTAACAGCCCTCGATCGTATTTTACGCCATGAGCTCGTCCATGCACTCTTTGCACAAATGACGGACTTTCGTCAACTGCCTCCGTGGTTTGACGAAGGAATCGCCCAACGGCTTTCATGCAACACCAGTCAATGCACAACTTTTTCATTCGCACCAAAAGCCGGATCCTTTCTACAAAAAAATGACTTTCTAAAATCCTACACCTCATATTCAACGGTAAAAGCAGGTCAAGCTTACCGGCAAAGTTTATATTTAATTTATGCGATCGAAAACCATTCTAATCGAGAAAGCTTGAAAACAATCATCAGTAAAATCACAGCTCAGAGCTCACTTACATCCGATGCATTGCTCAAGCCAACAGGACTGACTTTTTACGAATTAATCCATAAGACAAAAACGCAGTGGGATAAAAGAATTTCCATCGGAGCACGCTCTTATTAAAACCAGGCAGGAAAACTATGGGCATTAAAATAATAGCTAAAAACAGGAAGGCCTTTCACGAATATAACATATTCGATAAATTCGAAGCTGGCCTTGTTCTAAAAGGAACCGAAGTCAAATCCATCAGAGCGGGTAAGATCAACCTTACCGACGGCTGGGTTGACTTCAGGGACGACGAAGCA
The DNA here is from genome assembly GCA_041391425.1 of Bdellovibrionota bacterium. Taxonomy (GTDB): domain Bacteria; phylum Bdellovibrionota_B; class Oligoflexia; order Oligoflexales; family JAWKNZ01; genus JAWKNZ01. The sequence continues at coordinate 47,086 of JAWKNZ010000004.1, read as the reverse complement.
TTTTTACACAATGTACACATCAGCCCCTACACCCATGGCAACATCTTCAACCATGAAGAACGCCGGCAAAGAAAACTGCTTTTACAAAAACGAGAAATCATCAAACTTCTCAATTCAGTACAACAAAAAGGCTACTCCATTGTCCCGATTAAAGTTTATCTCAAAGGACAGCTAGTAAAAGTTGAAATTGCTTTGGCAAAAGGTAAGAAATTACACGATAAGCGAGCTGCATCTAAAGAGAAGGATGCGAATAAAGAGATAGCACGGGCTATGCGTAAGCAGGTTGGGTGATAGTTGGTGTTGTATGGAGGCGGGTTCGATTGCAGCCGCCTCCACCACCGCTCGTACTTAGTCGAATCCAATTCTAGGCAGCATCTTCTAATTTAACCGACAGACGTTTCGGCGTCTTATCCTTCCCGACAAGTTGAGACAACACACCAGGCAGTTCTACTCCAAGTTCTTCTGCGCAAAATGCCCGAACAGCTGCTTCATTTACAGTCGACAACCTCTGTTTTGTAGCTCTCTCCCACTTTAAAACTCCCGCTGCCGAAAGGCCAAGCGCATCAGCCCAGGACTTCAATGTATGCCCCAATGCTTTACGAAGAAAAATCACTTCAGCACCCCTTAGTGGTACACGAGATTTAATTAACGCAACAGCAATGGCTTCTTCGATGTCGCCCATAGGAAAGTCTATGTAGTCTTCTCCGTCATCGTCCTTTGTGACTGGAACACGAACATAAACGTAGTCGAGACCGGAGATCTTGTAGTGGATAGTCTTTAACGCCATAACATCACCTTTACGATTTTCTATACATGGTAACGATCAAAAGATCGCCTTTCAATTTACAAACGACTGTCAAATCTTCGCCGTCAAGGTCACTTCCATTGACTTTCCATGTGCCTTTGTCTTCCTGGAAGACCACTTTCTTTGCTGATGCACCACACTCCATGATGTCACTTTCAGAAATCATACGCTCAGCACTGCGTTCGGCGGCATGAAGAGACAATGCAAAATGTCCTTGAGCCAGCATCCGCTTGATTTTCTTGCCCGTCTTCCCCACATCAGCTCCCGATTCAGAGCTATTAACTTAATATATTTTATTAACAAAGTAAATATCGATTATGCCAATTGGACCTCATTTCGGAACGTCGTTTTTGTTGCCGGAAATACCCCAATCCATTCGGTATATATACATAAACCGTCAGATTTGAACCTCTTCCAACCAAGCTGAGCTTTGAAAACTTAAGGTTTACAAGACTTTGGCTTGTTTGGTATTTCTTTTTCCAGGTTCGATTGCAGCCGCCTCCACTCTAATCTTTTAACTAATTATTTTCATTAGATTAACCAACTCTTCATAAAAATTGAACGTAATTTAAACGTGAAAAGCTAAAATCAAAGTGCGCGCAAACAGCGCAAATGAAAACAAAGCTTCAAAATAATATCCCCAATAATCCAGGAACTTACCAAAGCACGAAGCTGAAGAAGCTATAAACAACGAAAAAAATATCACTTTAGGAATTAATTCATTTTGCTATCTTGACTCCGTACCATAGTACGGAGTGTATGTTGTGAGCATGAAGAATTATCTGACCATTGGAAAACTAGCGCACGCCTCAGCGGTTAATGTCGAGACTATTCGCTTTTACGAAAGAAAAGGCATATTAAAGCAGCCCAAAAAGCAAGGTGCTTTCAGGCATTATCCTGAAGAGTATATTGCTCGCATCCGTTTCATCAAAAGATCGCAGGAGTTAGGCTTTACGCTGAATGAAGCCAAAGGGCTCTTAGATTTGAAAATTAAAAGCCACGCCAAGTGTAGCGACGTGCTTACCATAACAGAAGAAAAGATCGAAGAAATCAATCAAAAAATTAAAGACCTGGAGAACATGAAGAAGTCGCTCGAAACTCTTGCGCTTTGTTGCACCGATAGCAACCAACCTCTCAGTGATTGTCCAATCCTTGAATGTTTTATAGAGGAGGGAGATCAATAAATGAAAAATAACGTTTTATTTCTATGCACAGGCAACTCATGCCGTTCGCAAATGGCAGAAGGCTGGGGCAAAGCTTTAAAAGCTGATACATTTTCCTTCTACTCCGCCGGTACAAAAAAGCACGGGCTTAATCCCCACGCAGTCAAAGTGATGCAAGAAGCAGGTATTGATATCAGCCATCACGAATCTAATACCACCGAAGAATTGCCTGATGAAAAAATGGATTTCGTGTTTACCGTATGTTCAGACGCCCATGAGAACTGTCCCTTCTTCCCCGGTGGAAAAATCATCCATGTAGGGTTTGATGACCCGCCAAGACTTACCAAAGGCATGAGTAACGAGGAAGAAATCTTTTCTGTTTATCGCAGAGTCCGGGACGAAATTAAAGCGATGATCACAAACATCGAAGACTATATGGAAGATAAGAAATGAGCACTGAATCAGAACAAATGGGTTTTTTGAACGCTACCTGAGTATATGGGTCGCTCTATGTATTGTTGGCGGAATTACCCTTGGAAAAGTCCTTGGCAACTCTATATCGATTTTAAGTGATATGAATATCTCTAAGGTCAACATCCCAGTTGCAGTTTTAGTTTGGCTAATGATATTCCCGATGATGGTCCAAATTGACTTTAGTTCCATTAAGGATGTCGGTAAAAACCCAAAAGGGCTTGCGTTAACTCTTGTGATAAACTGGTTGATCAAACCATTTACCATGGCTTTCTTTGCCTGGATATTTTTTGACAAGCTTTATGCGACCTATCTTTCCCCCGAACTGGCTCAAGAATACATAGCCGGCGCTATTTTGCTGGGAGCAGCTCCATGTACAGCTATGGTGTTTGTCTGGTCTTACCTTACAAAGGGTGATCCAGAATATACCCTGGTTCAAGTGGCCATAAACGACCTCGTATTGCTCGTAGCTTTTATACCAATTGTTAAATTTTTACTTGGCGTCACCAATATAACAATTCCCTTTGACACTTTGATTTCGTCAGTGGTGATTTTCATTGTCATCCCATTAGTTGCTGGCTATCTTGCCAATAAAGTATTGATCAATTCCCACGGAGAAAAATGGTTTAATGAAGTCTTTATGGCGAAATTAAAACCGTTATCGATTGTCGCACTTTTAACAACTTTAGTATTACTATTTGCATTTCAAGGGGAAAAAATATTAGCGAACCCCTTACACATATTGTTGATAGCCATCCCTCTGACTATTCAAACTTATTTCATCTTCTTTGTGGCCTGGGGCCTAGGTAAGAAGATGGCTATACCGCACTGTATTTTAAGTCCTGGGTCAATGATTGGCGCAAGTAACTTCTTTGAACTTGCTGTGGCAGTAGCGATTGCACTCTTTGGCTTAAACTCAGGCGCGGCTTTGGCAACTGTCGTCGGCGTTCTTATCGAAGTCCCGGTGATGCTTAGCCTCGTAAAGATTTCAAACAAATGGAAATACTAGATGCAGTATTTAGAATCTGAATATTTTGAGTTGATACCTAAAGGCTTTCAAGGTTCTGTGAGGTAGCCATAAAAAACCAGACACCTGCTCAGGCACCTTTTCTTTTGATTAAGTCCACTTCGTATTCGTCAAGATCATTGCGATTTAAAAGATCTTGCAGAGCAAGTCGAATAAACTGCTGATCGCTGTAACCCAATGTTAGAGCGTATTCAGCAGCTTTTTGTGGACTGACTGGCTTTCTACCTTTTTCAATATCATTTAGATGGGACCTTGAAATTCCCAATTGCTCAGCAAATGCTGCCATTGACAGTTCTTCTCCCTCGCGGATAGCCCAAAGCAAACCACCGATAGTTAAAGGACCATCAGTCAAATTTTCAAGAAACTTTTTAGCTTTACTTTTAGTAGTCATGAGGTGTCACCCTTTCTACAAGAACACATTCAATCTTATTTTGCTTGATAGAGTAAATAGCTCTCCATTGTTTTGAAAGCCTAATGGATCTTTTTCCTTTAAGGGTTCCTTTGAGTGGCTCATCCTGAAAACCAGGGCGAGTCCTGGCTTCGTCCATTCCTTCTTGCTCCACAAGATCAACCCAAGCAAGCAGTTTAGCAACGATATGCTTAGGCGCCTTTCGCAATGCCTTCTGCGCATCTTTTGATAATTCGACCTGCAAATCCGCCCCCTCCCGCTCGAAGTAACAGTGAAGAATGTACACAGATTCTGTGTACATGTCAACCAAGTTTATGTTTCGTACAGGTGTTTGAACCAGGGCGAAGGAGCACGCTCTAGATGTGGATTGAAAACTTTAGTGATTACAAACACTTCCCTTAATACTATTATCTTTTTTTTAGGTTCGATTGCAGCCTCCTCCACCAGCGGGAAGTGATTGAAAATTCTTCACCACTTTTCGTTGGTTATCGAACAAATTTTCTTCATAAAATCAAAATGTCTTTTCCATGTTTTAAAAACTAATAGCATACTAAGAGGGCATATTTTTCTCTTGGAGACTTTCTTTTGCAAACCTATTCGACATCACATATCTTAGAATTTAACAAAGGAACATTGCTTCTCAAAGTTCAAAGTAGCAATTCCTCTAGCCTTTTTGAGCAATTTGTTTGGGATGAGCGCGTGGGCGCGCAAAGGGCGAAAGCATCTAAGTATGATGAGATCGTTAAGGTTTTTGCCTCAAATCAAAGTCATCGGCTAGATGATAGGGTCTATAAATCCCTTGGATCCCTCTCAAATTGGGAAGCCATTTCTCTGCGAACATATCAAAAAGCTGCACTTTTAAACTGGGAAGCATCAGGAAAAAAAGGAATTGTTTGTTTACCAACGGGTGCTGGTAAAACTAGAGTTGCAATAGCTACCATTGCCTATTCAAATGTCAGCACACTTTGTTTAGTTCCTACAAGAGTGCTCCTTCATCAGTGGATTAAAAATGTTCATGAATTTTATAAAGGCCCGATAGGTATTTTGGGTGACGGATGCAAAAAGCTACACCCTATAACTGTAAGTACATTTGAAAGCGCCTTTAGAAACATGCCTTGGATTGGTAACTGCTTTAAACTTCTAATAATAGATGAAGTACATCACTTCGGGAATGCTATACGAGATGAGATTTTTTCTATGAGCATCGCCCCTTATAGATTAGGATTAACTGCAACCAGGCCAGATTCTGATAAAAATTCCCTGCAACTACAAAACTTACAAGAATTCGTAGGACCAATTATTTTTAGCATGAATATACATGACCTTACAGGCGTGTATTTGTCGGATTTTAGCCATATTAAAGTTTCACTCAGGCTCAATCAAGTGGAAGCAGTAAGATATGAGCGAGAAAGCAAATTGTTTAAAAGTTATTATCGCTCCTTTAAAAAACAATATCCTGATTCAAATTGGCAAGAATTCACTAAACTTTCATCTTTATCTGCCTCGGGAAGACAAGCCCTTGCAGCTTATTTCAGATCGCGTAGAATAGTGAATTTGCCTGAAGCAAAAATTGTAAAATTAGAAAGTCTTCTTCAACAACATCAAAACTGCAAAAAATTGATTTTCACTTCGGATTCAGAATCAGCTATTACCATATCCAGACTCTATCTAATTCCGGCTATCACGAGCGAAATTAAAAAAGCTGAAAGAGAATCAATTTTACAAGATTTTTTACAAGACAAGATCAAGGCTATCGTTTCCTGCAAAGTGCTAAATGAAGGGATAGATATTCCGGATGCGGAAGTTGCCATCATCGTAGGTGGAAACTCAAACGAAAGAGAACATGTTCAACGGATTGGGCGCTTATTACGCCCATCAGAAGGTAAAAAAGCCATAGTCTATGAGCTAATCATGCTCAACACACACGAAGAACGACAATCCATTAAAAGAGGAAAGCCCTTTGAAAATTTCAAATTCAATAGAATTAAAAACAACATCTGATTATTTGCTGCCGGTATTTTACAATTCTTATGATAAGGTTTGGATTCAAAGCCTTCTAGAAGTATATAAGAGAAATGTTGGAAGATCCTATCAATTTAATAATCTGATCCTTTCTCAAAAGCAATTTTATGGAGCTTCCTATAAAAAGCAAAAACTTATGCAATCAATTTTAGATAAACAGTTCTTTAAATCCAAAAAGTTTAAAGCAATTAAGCCATCTCAAATTAGACAGTTTTGTTTCAGAGAAAGTGCCAAAACAAAGATATCCTTAAAAACCAGAAAATTTGCGATAGAAAGAGCTTCGAAGCATTTTAAAATCCCAAAGCATGCTATTGAGCATTTCATGTATTATGATCTGAAAAGCGCAAGGATATCGATACAGCCTAGCGAAATGGATGATATCGAAAATTTGTTGCTAAAAGCAAATTTATTAATGGTACAAGCACTCCTTCTAAGTTCAGAAAAAGTCAACATATTCATTTCTGAAAGCTCTCGCCCTATTATTCGCTATGCAAAATGGAAAGGTTTAATTTGTCATCTTTTACAAAACAAAGTAAATGGCATAACAGAAATAGAAATTTCAGGCCCTTTGTCTATTTTACAGAAAACAAGTATTTACGGCAAAGAACTTGGTGGGCTAGTTCCATACTTGGCTGCAATGAATGAGTTTTCTCTAAGTGCTTGGATACAATATGGAAAGCAAGTAAAAATATTGAAATTGAGTAAAGCAGATCCCATTTTTCCTAAACAAAACTTAAAACCTTTTGACAGCAAGTTGGAAGAGAATTTTTATAAAAAATTTCTAAAATCTACGGATGATTGGGATTTAAAAAGAGAGCCAGGTCCATTTCAAGCAGGTCATTCTTTAGTTTTTCCTGACTTTGCTTTGACACATAGGACAAATAAAAACCTAGTTTGGTATTTGGAAATAGTCGGATTCTGGACGCAACAATACCTAGATGAAAAGTTAGTAAAATATAAGCAAGCAAATATTAATAACCTTATTTTGTGCTTGAAAGAGTCACATAAATGTGAAATCAGAGACCTTCTAGAAAAGGCAAAAGTCGTTAGATTCAAATCTTCTATACAACCAAATAAAATACTTGAGATTATCAATGTATAGCCCCTGTTTACTCTATATTTGTAAGAATTTCATATCAGCACTTACCTTAGAGAAGAATCTGTAGTTCATTCTTACAAGGTAACTACCACCTCCACCATTTATTAGTATTGCTAGGTCTTACTTCAAGTAAAAAATCTGGACGAAAGTATTAATCAACTAACTTTTCAGAAACTGGAAATAAAGCTATGGACATGTTGTATACCCGCTCTTTAGGCCTTTTATTTTTACTAAATAACTTAATCATTTTCCGTCTGAATTTTTTAATCTCTTCTTTCATTAACTGAATATCTTTCAAATTAACACTAAAGGTAACAGTAGAGTTATCTCTACTCTCAATCTCGATTTCATCTAGCGCTTTACTAGCTAGATCTAAATTAATTTTCTGAAATCTTTTTAATTCTGGGGAAGTTATAACAGAGCCTACAGTCGATGCACTAAGAAAATCTGGATTCAACTCTATCACATCTGATGTTTTTTTGTTTAAATATCCATTAGTGACTAAACAATCTATGGCAATTTTAACTTCATCAAATGGAATAGATAATTTCTTAGAAAGAAGATAAAGCGTACATGGCTTTTCTGCAATTCTTATAAATTCAAGAATGGGAAGATAAAACCATTCCTTGAGTAGATGAAACTTATCATAATCAATAATAGCTAAGAACTCAAAATTTTTTCTATTGTTTCGGCGTAATTTCTCTAGTTGCTCTAAACAATCACGACGAACATTTGCCTTGATATCCAATTTAGAAAATATAGAGTTAGCCAATTCAGAAGAGGGAATCCTTGTTTCTGAAAAAATTTGGCTAAGTGTCCCAGAATTTATATCTAAATCTCGAGCAAAAGCACGAAGGCTATAATTTGAGTTGCGCATCATCTTCTTATGTAATGATGCCTTGAGCAGCTCAACAAATTGATTTCGATCAGGAATAAGAGCCTCCTTTTATTTAGCTATAGTAATATCTTCGCATCCTATCACAATCTATTTAACATACTCACTTTTCAGATATTGCAGATATTCTTTAGTTTTTCGAATTTCATCAAGTGTTGTTCCAGCATTATCTTCTGGAACTGCTAGAAATTGCAGGAGTGTAAAATATAGATTTCCCATTTTCTCAGAATATTTTCCTGGTAGATTTCCTTCATCACCTTGATAGCCATTAAAGGCTAGATTATTAAACACTTCTTTGACTTCTAATAATAAGCTTTCATCCTGAGTTTTATAATAATCGTTAACAAGTTTATCTAATGATTTCACAAGCTCAAGTGACCTCATAAATTCCACTACAAATATAGATCGGAGTAAATACTTATCAAACCCATAAAAACTGGTCTGTTTTTGAAAAAATAACTCATCTAGATGTTTTGAGTTAGTTTGCAACATTTTAACAATCAATTCTCGAGTTCTTAAAGAATTTTGATGATCAAATTTCATAAATCCTATTCGATAAATCTCTTCATGCAATTGCAAAATCGATTTTTGCCCTGCAGAAAGATGCTTCCACAACCTTGCATCATAATAAACTTCGTTAAATCTCTGCATCGCAAGTTGAATTACAGAGCAATTACTTGGTACACCCAACTGAAAGTCAGAATCTTGTATATCATTAATTCCAAATTGAGCGGGTAAACCAGATTCGGATATAGTACCTATAGTATTTCTTTGCTCGATAATTAAATCATAAAATTCGGGAAGTACTTTCCATTGATCAGTCAAAAATTTTAAAGACTCTAAATTTTCGTCGTATTGATCTAACTCACTTAATACAGAATGAGATTGCAAATTTAAACGTGCTTGAAACGACTCCAAAGTTTCTATACTTGAGATAGCACGATAACCACCTTCGGTAATTAATCTACCATTAGGAGGTACTACTAGCACCGTAGCTTCCACGATTGGAATTGTAAAACAAACCACAGCATCACCTCCATGTGTTTCAAATTCAGCTCGTGCTAAAGGAATGAACGTTGTTAAAAACAAAAAACAAATTACTACTAATAATTGTATTTTCAAATTATTTCCTTTCTCAATAAGATGTAATTTTCACTCTGCATGACTGCGTTCGATCATATTAGTCTTGATATCATGTTGATGCTTAAAGCAATCCATCTCAAGCGGCACCCTACTTTGCCTACCATCTGAAACGAAGTATTATATATGAAAATTTATGTCAAATTCTTAATCTAAATTTAATTAAGAAATATAGATCTTAAGATGTAAAAATACTACGTCAAAATGAATCAATGACAATCAGAAATAGTTTCTGCAAGTTATTTCGTTTACTTAATGAAGTTACTTTTATCGAGCTTTATTCATAGATAATTCTAGCTTCTAGAATAGAGAAATTTATGCGGTAGCCATTTATACATAATAGTAAGAAATTAAAGTATATTTTAAAATTAAGTGCTGCAATTGAATCTGGCATCATTTAGTTTTATTCCACTTCGCACATCATAGCCACATTATAAAATGTAACTTATCAATAACTTATATAAGAAATCCATAATCCCACTCGACTTTTTTTACTTCGATATATCTAAGGAAATATTGCAGGGGTAAACTTAGTACATTACCATGAATTATAACTAACTCAGTGATTTTTAGTCTTAAGAAAAATCTCATTTTTCAGAATTATTGGAGGGGAAACATGAAACATCTCATTATAGTAATGTATTTAACAATACTCCCGCTTTGGTTTGGGTGTAAAAGCAACGATAAGTTACAGCAAGACTCTACAACAAAAGATACCGCAAATAGGTTATTCGAAGAACGAGAGGACCGCTTCTTTCCTAATACTACCCGTCATCAGGTTTATATCATTGGTATTTTAAGTCTTAAAGGCGATACAGTATATGCTTATAATTGCGATGAATATTCCCAAAGATTAAATTATAGCAATGAAGAAATTGCAGCTTGTATGGAATTAATAAAATCAGGAGACAAGGAATACTACAAAAAAATGCCTCTTGCTGAATTCGAAAAAAGGTTAAAAGACCATGTTGAAATTAAAATAGCGGAACTACACCATAAAATATTGAAACACCAAGAAGAAATAGATAAAGCATCATCACTAAAGCCACGAACTGACCATCCTCTTGGTAAGAATCAACTTAGTGCTGAAGACATCAATCGATTTATTAATGATCAGGAAGAATCGGTTGCTACTGCTAGAGATGAGATACAAGAACTTTCTGGTTTTCTGCCAAGCGGTATAGGATATCAAACATACAAAAAGGATTTACAATCTCAACCTAATCAGCTTCCCATTAACTATCTAGAATGGATAAGTAGAGTAAAAATAAAAACTAATGACGAAGAAGTTCGTAAAGCTTACGAAAGTGCTCAAGGATTTGCTATTTATCTTAATGAACATTGGCAAGAACTATTTTTTTAAATTAAAATAAATATATAGATTTCATCTTTAACTACCATATTGGCTTTTCTGCAAAACTCGTAAGTATTGTTTCATCTGGCTTACGAGTCAATTTTTTGATCTAGGCTAATTTCTAAAAGATAAATACAATTGTAATAAAGCTTATTCGAATTGCTTTCTCTTACCCATAGAGTTTAAAAAACTTAGAAAAATGATAGCTCAGGTGCCGGCAAAGGTACAAAGTATACGGCTATTGTTCTACATAACGATGAAGAAAGTAAAAAACAACATGAAGATATGGGATTTGAGCACGGGTGGGGAACAGTCGTGAAACAGCTCGAAGCATATATACAAGATAAATTAATGAGGTAAACATGAGTCATCAAGATAATCTGGTAATGAAGGTAGAGCGGATTGCAAATGCTCCAGTAGACCTCGTGTTTGCGGTCTGGACAAAGGCAGAGCACCTTGATCACTGGTGGGGGCCGCATGGATTTTCGACAACAACTAGTTCCATGACGTTTGTAGTCGGAGGTTCTTGGGAGTTTCTAATGGAACATGCCGAATATGGAAAGTTTCCAAATTATATCAAATATCTTGAAATTGAAGAAAATAAGAAAATAATTTATGACCATGGTAGTTCAAAAGATACGCCACCCGATTTTAGATCGACCATCACATTTGAAGGTATGGGCACACAAACAAAAGTTACCTTGCTTCTAAGGTTTAATAGTGAGTCGGTATATACTCAGGAAAAAGAACATAACGCCGAGTCTAGTGGCATGGAAACTCTTGAAAAAATGGAAAAGTATGCTCAAAGTCAGTTATAATCTTATTTCGTAAGCCGGCATCAAAAAAGAATACTATGGTGAAATAAATTCGCCTCTTGTGGAAGGGGGTATCTCACCTATTGTCAACCTTACATGCATTTAAATAATTCGTAACTATTCAGCGTATTTTTTATCTGATCGATTCAAAGCCTTGACTGCCCGTCATCCTGAGTGAAGCGAAGGATCTATTTCGCAATTTCGAGATCCTTCGCTTCACTCAGGATGACGATGTATCAAGCGACATATTGAAGGGAAAAGATACGCTGAATAGTTACAATAATTCAAGCACGAAGCAAATCTTTACTTCCTTCATTAGCCAATGCCTCATATTTTAAAACAATCAAACTTACATCATCGTTTACAATGTCATAACCTCGTTTGCGAGCCAATAGTTTTATAAAAGAAAAAAAATCTTCCGCAGAATCTGAATATACTTTGCCATCAAACAGTTCTAAAATCTTTTTAATTAATAATTTTGAATTTCTAGGCATAGGCACGCCGTCGGTATAAAGCACCAAAACATCACCGGGAACAAAGTCAGAAATATGTGAAACAAAATTATTAGTCTCATAAAATCCTAAAGGGTTATGCTGAGACTTTAACGTACTTAATCGATAGTCACTTTGGGCTTTCATTTTAGAAAAACGCAACGCCGGCGGATGGCCAGCAGTGATATGATGAATCTTATTTGTCTCTAAACAAATGCTGATACCAATCATTGTGGTCACGTGTTTACCCTTACCCTGAGAACATAACGTTGAATTTAAAACGCGGATATAGCGTTCAAAGAAATTTATATCCTCCAAATATTCTGGGTGTTCGTGCACGAGCATGCTGAGAGTTGTTTTACACGTCGATACAATAATTGCAGCTTGCACTCCGTGTCCAGTGATGTCGCACATCAAAATATGATACAACTTCCCAGACTTTGACCTTTCGAAAGTATACCAGTCCCCACTAGCATTAATTAATGTTTCATGATAGGCACTGACAGATAATTGCGGCCATTTCGGCGGCTCTCCAGGGGTAAAGACTTGCGCAATTTGGCTGGCATGGTCAATCTCACTGCGAAGTTCTTCGTTTTCAGTTTTTAATATCCTCACGAAAAAAGCTAGTTTTTCACGTACTTGATTTCTAAATGTTATAAATGTAATAAGGCTTATAGTATACGCTCCCATTGGTACGGAAATATTGATAAGGACGTTATAGTAGGAGAATAAGGCCACAGCAAAACTGATATAACAACCAAGGCAAATAAAAATATAGGCCCAAAACCAAGCCCCACTCAATATAACAATGGGCACACCTAACAAGCATGATAATAACAATGCAGCAGTGTTCCACTGAGTCGGTTGGATCCATTTTTCTCTAACCAAGCTATTAAGCAAGGAAGCTATAACATAACCGCCGGGCATCGGACCAATAGGAGTTCTGACAAAATCGGTGCCTCCAGTAAACATACTTGGAAGAATTAGAACGATATCTCCCTCATCAACTTCATTCAATTCTTTATCATTTCTTATTTTTTCAAATAGTTTAAGCATGCGAACATTTCGTTGGAAAAACTGCTTTCTTTCGAAGAAATCAACTACAACTCGCCCTTGAACATCAACGGGAATATGCTGTTTACCAGCATAAAGCTCTCCGTGAATGGCTTTTAACGCATATGGTCCGACAAAAACCATATGAGGAATCATGGTTTGCGCTCCTGTTTGTATAATGGGAATAGCCTTTCCCTGATCCGCATTCAATGCATGACCTACATGGTCAAAATATGGTTGTAGCGTATAATGAGGGCCATAAATATACGAACCTAAAGCCGGATAAAGTTTAAGATAAGGGCTTTTCAATAACGAAAATTTATCTTTATATAGTGATAAAATCTTATAGGTATCACCCTCCATAGTAAGCTGCTTACGAAAAGAAAGTTTCCTTGGTGTGACAAATGATATGGTGATAATTGGTACTTTAATGGACGTCAAAATGTTTGCTGCCGACGTATTTTCACTCTCTCGTAGCGAGTTAAGTGCAAATAATTTATCAACATAAATAGCCTTTGGCTTTCGTTTAGCAATTTCCTTGAATAAGATAGCCCATTCTTCAATGGTAAGGTCCGGCTTTCCCATCTGGCCAAGGGTGGTATCATCAAATCCAAAGAGTTTTATTTTTTTATGCAAGGAAGGGCTTTTCCCTAGTAGCGCTCGCATTTGGTATAAGGTAGGAAGAGAAAAACGATTTTCAACAGTATAGCTAAATGGTGTTTTATCAAAAAGATAAAAAACAAAAAACAGCATACTGCAAACAAATGCTAGTTTAATTAAAGAGGGGTAACTATTAACAATGAAACTAGATCTTTTCATATATAGCTGTGATTAGATACAAGATTAAATTTACTTTGCAGTGATAATTATTTGCAAAGCCTCCAATATATAGATGATTATCGGAAATTTATAAGTAATGTTTATGAACGAAATAAAGTCTACCGGAAAAAACGGCATGAAAAAGAAAAGCTATTAAGCTTAGTAAGCTAAGCTTTTTATTTCTATTAAACTTATGCGACTATTTGCAGTTTACAAATAAATAATCGGTCGGATTTTTTTATATGCAAAAATAGCCAAGACCAAGCACATGCATAGTAAAATTGGAGCATTAAATGAAAGTACATGAGCTATATGCCCTCCCCATAGAACCTGTTGTCCTATTTTAACCCCGTGATAGAGAGGTGACAAAGAAGAGAAAAATTGAGCTATTTTCGGTAATTTTTCAATAGGATAAAAAACTCCCGAAAAGAAGAATAATGGGCTAATCAACAATGCATAAACTGTCTGAAATTGGTTAATATTATTAACCATAGATGAGGCTATGAACCCTAAAGAGCCGCAAGCAATAGCAATACAAAACCCAAGAAATGGGATTAAAAACAAATAATTGGGATGAACCAAGCCAAATGCCAGCATGACAAATGAAACACCAGTAGACATAATAGCACCTTTAATACCAACCCATAAAAATTCACCGCCAATTAACTCATCGACGCCAACTGGAGTCGTCAACACCGCATCATAAATTCTTTCATATTTCATACGGACATAAAAACCATAGCTCGTTTCAAAAAAAGCTGTAAATAAAGCTGTCGTTACGGCTAAACCTGGAGCCATATAATGCATATAATTGCGATTCTCTACGCTACCAACGTAAGAACCCAGCCCTAAACCAAAGGCAACAATAAACATGATTGGATCTATAAGAGTAGGTGCCATATTAGCAAATAGGTCTTGTCGATAAATACTTAAATGGCGGTAACTAACACGCCAGCATAAAGCGAAAAATTCACGCATCGATAGATAATTCCCTTCCAGTTATTTTCAAAAATGCATCTTCTAAATTTGCAGGCCTAATCATATCAGGTTCAATACCTAAACCTTCCAAAAACTGACTTATACCGCTAAGAGACGGGCCGCGAACAAAGATCGTTGATGGTTCGTAGATCAATTCGTAGCCAGATTGCTCATTGGTACTTAACTGGACTTTTATTTCAGAAGTATTTTTCAATACGGCAACATAACCTGGACAATAGGTCTGGATTAATTCTTTAGGAGATCCTGTCGCCTGCACTTTGCCTTCATTCATTACGACAATACGGTCGCATAAAATCTCTGCTTCATCCATATAGTGGGTCGTAAGCAGTACTGTTTTATTTTCTTCGAGCAATTGCCTCACCTTCTGCCATATGACCATGCGAACCGCTGGGTCTAGGCCAGTGGTTGGTTCGTCTAAAATAACAAAGTCAGGATCGTTAATAAGCGCTCTGACAAAGACGAGTCGCCTTTGCATACCGCCTGATAAGTTTCTAATCATAGCATTTGCTTTATGTCTCAGAGACATAAAATCCAAAAGTTTTTCAACCCTTTGCTTTCTATCCTTAGAGTTAACACCAAAAAATTTTGCAAATATCAACATATTATCAAATACATTCATACCGGCATCCAAGGCGTTTTCTTGCGTCACAATTCCGGTTCGCTTCTTTATTTCTCTGGATTTATTCGCAGGATCATAGCCAAAAATAGTGAGATCACCCCCACCTCTAGACATTGCTCCATATAGCATGCTGATTACGGTCGATTTGCCTGCTCCATTCGGCCCTAATAGTCCAACACACTCACCTTTCTTAATATCGAAAGATACATTATCAACGGCAGTAAAATTTCCAAACTTCTTAACCAAGAGTTCAGCACGGACCACACACTCATTATCTGTTAACAATAATCTAACTCCTTATTGAACCCTCAGTCTACGATCTTCCCACCAAGAGACCATTAATACCAAAACTAGATAAAAGGTATGCTATTTAGCTGGAAGCGACACATCGGTCCAACGGCGTGAATTAAAAGAAAACACCGCAAACTTGCTCAATAAACCAGATGAAACTTTCGCAAGAGCTACCACAGCCTTCGAGCCATCTGGTGAAATACCGCCATAGCTCACATAATCATCATCTGCAACTTTTAATTTGCCTATCTCCCATCCTTTTTCATAGTCAAAAATAAAGGCTTCACGCCATCTTTTTCTAATAGCACGAGTTTTTCCCAAAACCATCATCTTTCTGCCAATGAAATTAGGCTTGAATTCGCCTTCATCGACTCTTTTGTTAGCGGGGAGGGTAACAACAAAATCCTGACTTTTATCACGACCAGACCAGCGAGCTAATTCCTTAATTCTGAGACTATTCGTATTAAGATCATACTGGGCAACACCAAATAATTTATTATCAATGAGCAATTTATCATTACCAGTAAACATCAATTTAGACACAGGCTCATTTGCATTTCTATATGCCACCAATCCTCTAAATACTTCCTTTTGAGTGTTTTCAATTTTCCACGTATACTGCAAACGCTTTCCAAGATCAATATAGAGCGGCCGCTCACCTTTTGCGGTCATGGTTTGAGAATACCTTGTTTGAAATGTACCTAAATCAAGCTGCAAAACCGCTCGCCTTTTTTGATCAAAAAGATATCCCTGCTCATTAGAATTAACAATTAACACATTCCCAGCATCTTGAACCGCTCGTGGTGAACCTTGCCTTTGCTCTTTTTTATTCGGAAGCGAAAAATCAAAGGCAATAGTTACGTAATTAGCTCGACCAGATTTGCAATCTGCCCGTGGTGAACTCCATATGACCGCAGTTGCACCGCGAAAATCTTTTCCATGCGGAATGACAGCATCTATCTGAGGTAAATCTAGTGCAGCAATAACTGAAGCATCTTTTTTGCCGGAAAGGGAGATTTTGTGTACATTATAATAGTACCAATTTCGAATGGTATTTTTACTTTTCCTTGGTTTGTCCACGGGCGAAAAGTGGTAAAAAACTTTACCGTCGTTTGAAAAGAACCCAGTCGTACCAATGGCGGTGGCATAATGTGCGAAACAATCAGTAACAGTGGGGACCATTTTTTTTGCTTTTGTCGTTTCTTTTTTAGGAAATGAAACCTTGGAAGAGTTTTGCAAGCTTTCCCCTCTTGGCAAGCGGCCACCAACTGCAAGTATGCACTCAGATAAAGACAAACCTAATAGAGTGAAAATAACAGCAAAAACTTCTGAACTATTCTTTAACATATCTATATTAACCCTTGATTAAAAATTACACATATTTCATAAAATGATTACGACACCTCAATTTTAGCATAAAGTTCTATAGAAGCTGTCTGATGGCACCCATCCCCAAATTTCAATTAATTTACCGTACAAAATAATACTACTTAAACAACAATAGCTTATAATTATGACCAAATAAGTCTAATCACTGCTTAGCATATTTTAGCTTTAAAATTAGATATATAACAAGGATTTGGCATCATAACATATAGAGTATTCGATCCAAAGTACAGTTAATTAAAACCGGCATTTAACTTGCATCCCATAAATAATGGCAGTAAGGCGAGGAGTAGCACTCAAGACAAGCTCGATGCAAAACTCGGCCAGGCGCTCGGTAACAGGCGGTATACATTTATTTTTTTACAAAGATCGTATCAGAATTGTTTGGCGGAATGTATCCATTGCTTAAAGTGTAGTCTGGAAAACAAAGTAAAATTCATGATATAAACGGCAAATTCGGCAACAATTTTTAAATTTATGATGTAAAATCAGCGTTTTCGGATAGCCAAAACCTCAAAAAGGTAATGAAGCTATGATGTCAATATCTATAAATAGTAAAAATGACAAAACTAGTGACACTTCTAAGGTCAGTGCTACGACTGGTAGCCCAAAATGGAAAGCCTTTATTTTTCCTCATGGGAGCTATCTCATCCACCTTCCCACAGCACACGTAATTTTGACCAGAGAAGACATAGCTCAAAAAGTATTAAATAATGAAACAGACATTCCTGAATTGATTGCATTTGAAGCAAAATTGCCTAAAACAGTCGCCAAAGAACTTCCTAAAATAGATATTTCCGCCATAGCTCTAAATGTCGAGGAAAGCTGCAATCTAAGATGCACCTACTGCTATGCAGGTGATGGCAATTATGGGAAAGATTCATCCATGACCTTAGCTGTAGCTAAAGATATTCTTACGTCGCTAGCCAAAGGAAAACCTAGATTTCATATACAGTTTTTTGGTGGCGAACCGCTGCTAAATTTCAAGCTTATCGAAGAAATTGTCCATTGGTGCAAAACTTGGTCCGAGACTAAATTTACATTTTCCATCACTACAAACGGAGTGTTGTTACGTGATCAAATCATGGACTTTCTCAAGGAAAATAAATTTAGTGTGACCATCTCTTATGATGGTAAAGCAATTCAAGAAGCACAAAGAAAGTTTAAGAATTTAAATACTTCTTCAAATTTTATCCGTAATAAAATAATAAAATATGAAAAAGATTTTTCACAGCTACCATCTTTCACGATCAGAGGAACAGTTTCTAACAATGAGGTTTCAAAATCGGAAGCAGCGATGTTTGATAGTTTAAATTCGTTTAAACACTCGGTCGCCATATCTCGTGCGTCAATTGATAAATTTGGTAATGCATATAATGAGAAAGATATAGATACTTTGATCCAAGCATTGACTTCAGTAGTAGAGCATTATTTAAATCTTGAAGATTTTGATACTATCATGCGAATTGCCAAAATACGTTCCTTTATAAAAATACTGCATTTTGGCCGCTTGCATTTAAATACTTGCACTGCTGGGTTGAATTATCTTTCAGTTTCAACAAGCGGTCAGTATTTTCTATGCCATAGATTCACTGAAGACGAATCGGCAAAAGTAGGTAATTATAAGAATGGAATTGACACTGATAAGCTTAGTCAGCTAAGAAATCACCGTATGGGTGAACAAGAGCCATGCCGTTCTTGCTGGATGCGCAACTGGTGTGGTGGTGGCTGCTACCATGAAAATCAATTAGCCACCGGAAGTAAAACCAAAATCGATCGCAATTTTTGCCGTATTCAAAATGCAGAAATTTCTCTTGCAATGAAGTGTTATACAAGAATTTTGCAAAAGAGGCCTGAACTACTTGAAGCTTAAATCTCAATTTAAAAAAATTCTCTTACCATCTAATGCTTTGATTTTGTTCTCATCTGCTCTTATAGCAATGATATTATACACATACCTCAGCACCGAAGTCCGCCTACGTCTGGAAAATTTGTTATATGACATGAGGATACGCTTGCTTCCTCAATATAAACAATCCCAAGAAGTATCCGTAGTCACTATCTCCGATAAGACCATTAGCACGCTTAATCCCAATAAGGAAAAGCAGCTTTCTACATTGGCATTAGTACAAATTATAAATGCTGCAATCGCTTCAGATGCCAAGGCAATAGGCGTACTAATGCCCCATCAAGATTTTGACTACGACTCCGAAGACATGTGGCCTCTCGTAAAAATTGCCAAATCACACGCCAATGTTTACTTTGGAATCTTTGACGAAAACCGAAAGGGCATTCTCGAACACAAATCATCCTTGCTTGTTGAGTATGCTACTGAATCTGTTTTCGCAGCCGATACAAACCGTGAATACCGACGCGCTGTAGTTAGAGAAGAGATATTGCAAAGTAAGCTGGGAGGAGAAAATCGACTCCATTTAATTCCCAAAATGGCACTAGATCAATTAAACCTTGTACAAAAAGCACACCTTCTAAACCTAATTGAAAATAGCCAAAAAGAATTCAACGAAAAAGTAGCAAAGACAGACATTACAGTAACGCAGCAAGTAACTCCTGCTCACTTTAGAATCAAGTATAAATCTCCCCAGCTTTTTCCCACTGTAACAGCAGAGAACCTCGTTAGTAAAGGCAGTGATTCCAAATTAAAAGGAAAATTAGTATTAATTGGTTATACTGCATTCAGGAAAAGATTTGGTGCATTCTTAGACGGAACTTATGTCAATACGCCCTGGCAGAGCGAAAATAATTTTATTACTGCTCAATCTAGCACACCTCTACTTTATGTCCATGCTTCTGCTCTTGAAAACTTACTCACAGACTCGTGGTTTAGAAAGACGCCGTTGTGGCTCAATTTCTTACAAATTATTTTTATAGGTTTTCTTAGTTTTCGTATTTGGCATACTTCAAAAACAATTGCTGTTACGAAATTTATCTCAATTTATATCTTTTTACTCCTCGTTCACGTAGCTCTTATGATCTATACAAATACAGTCTTACCACTTGGAGATACAATTATAGTCTCTCTTATAGCAGCAACTGCTGGTGCCTTTGTTCGTGGCCAGCATGAAAGTGCAGTCAGAGCAAAGGCAGAAGCAAAAGCTCAAGCCAATAAAGAAATTGGAAAAGTGCAGGAACGATTTCTACATAAATTTTCAAACGATCTTTATAAAATGAATAAAAATGCGTTATCATCGATCGAATCCATCGCAAATAGCGACATGCAAAATTCTACTATTCTTCAAGCTCGAGAGAGAGCGCTAAGCAGTTGTTTAGAATTGGAAGAATATCTGAAAGGTATTAAGCAGCTTTCATCTCTTGAAAAAATCGACATGGCAAAGACCCCACGACAAAAAGTTCGTATAGTAGACTTACTAAACAGACTTTCACAACAATTCGAAGCCAAGCTATTGGAAAGAGATCAAAAGTTGATAACAGAAGGGAATATGGAGATTCTTGTATGGTCTGATCAATGGTTTTTAGAGTCAATACTGTTTAACCTAATTTCAAATGCCATCAAATATTCCCCGGAAAACAGCACTATTATAGTAACATCAGAAATAGTGAATAATAAAAAAGTTAAAATCAGCGTCAAAGATTCTGGCCCTGGAATCGACCAAAACTTACAAGAGCGCATATTTGAAAAGTTTTACAGAGTCAAAGATGATCATGTTTATAAAGTAAAAGGCACAGGCCTCGGATTGTATCTAAGTAGATATTTCGCGAAAAAAATAGGTACTGATATTATGGTCGAATCTGTCGTTGGCACTGGTTCAATTTTTTCTGTTCCTCTTAATCTGGTAATAGAAAAAAAGCTCCGGAGAAAACAAGGATGAAGAACTTACTTAGCTTTAGACGGATCTGGTGGCTTGACGTTATTGTCCCCTTACTTCTTTCAGCGCTTTTTTTTGCAGGGCTTTTCTATCTAGTTTATTCTGGTCAGAAACATCGACGTATCTCCTCAATGCTCGAAGAACGCCTTATTGACTTTAGCCTACGTATAGCCGGCCCTGCAGATACAAATATAAAAGACAACATCCAAGTTATTTCACTGGCAGAAATCGACACCAAGCAATTTGACGTACGTATGATCAACGGATATCGCGACGCAGCCATAAATGATTATGCTAATATATTAAAAACTCTTATAGAAAAAAAACCCAAAGCTATCTTCATCAATTGGGTGCCTTCAGCTCATGATAAAAATGAAAGTTATGAGAATCTAATCAAAGTTCTTAAAAATAAACATAATACCGAGATTTTTCTTAGTGTCCGAAATGAGCACAAACAATTATTACCTCCTGAGCTCTTAGAAAATGTCTTTTTTCTCTTCAATGACGCCTGCTTGGGACGTGTTCAGGTTGTTTGCAGCTATGATCGCAATTGGGATCAATGGATTCAGCAGAATATTATCAATCGCTTTACTTTGGAAGGCGTTGATTTAGAAAAATCGTCTTTTGTACAAAATAGTCTACCAAGAATGTTTCCTGGGTATATTTTATACCTCGAACGTCCTGAAGATTTCACCCAAATTAACTTTAGTCAAATAGAAAGCGATCCTTTTACAAGTAACAGTAAAAGCTTAGAGGGAAAGACATTATTTTTAGGAAATAGTTTATTTCAAAATTACAAAACTAAAAAAGATTATTATTTAGAAATTGGGCGCGTAAGAACCGCAATGTCGCCCAGTACAGGAGATATTCGTAAAGTAGGAACCCCTATTCACCTATTTTGGGCACAGTTAGCAAGAATGGCTAGCAATAATAATTTTATTTCAGTCCCTCCCAGTAGCACCATCTGGATTTGTACTGGCATCTTTGTTGTGTCAATTTTGCTCCTTCTCTATCGTTTTGGAGCCGCAACTTCTATTGGCGTTTTTCTATTTACAGCAGGATTGGCCCCATTTATAAACGCATGGCTCATCCATACTTCTCATTATTATATTCCCATCTTCGACGGAATTTTTGGCGGTATTTCTTCATTTTTATTTGCTTCATTTGGTAAGCTTTCTCTTTCCGCCTATAAGAAATGGTGGATTCTAGTACAGAAGAAACAAGAAGAAGAATCTAGAGATTTAAAAACTAACTTCATTTCACTTATTAGCCATAACCTAAATACACCAGTCGCAAAAATGCAAGGTATGTTAGATCTTGTCGAACAATACGCTACAGATCCAATAAGCAGTTCCTCTGCTCATGATGCTAATGCAATTGTGACTGAAATTCAGTTATGTATAAAAGCGATACTGACTTTAAATGCTTTAGAAGAAAAACGTATGTATGAAGATTCAATCAGCACCCGCTCTTTTTTTAAAGAGCTACAACAAAATAGTATCAGCATCCTCTCCCGCTTAGACCTTAACGTAGAGGTTCAACTTTTGAATGAAGATGACGAATTAAATGATCTACCTCAAATAATAGACAAAAAATTCGCACATTCACTCATTTTAAGCAGCTGCATTCTTCTAAGGAGTCACCCTAGCAAGAATATCAAGATTTTATTGTCTTATGACGAAAGCGAAACACCTGATGGCAAAGATCTAAGCCTGCTACGCTGTGAAATCAGGGGGGAGTTTACCAAAACTCTATACCAGGCCAAATATTGGTTGGAAGAAGACGAGAGCGATGCCAAGGATGAGGAGTTAAAGAACCTCGTTCTTCTCGAAAATATAAGCATCAATCTCATGAATGCATTCAATAAATCCAAGTTTGGTAGCCTAAGGCTATCTAAAGATGCCCATCAAGCTACAATCACCATCGATTTTACCACCTCGGCCAGCAACAATTCTTAGAGGATCTAAAGGCATTTATCAGCATGTAACCATTTATAATAGCAAAGATTTTTGTGAAATAATGGGAGGATATCTTATAGCTTGCAACGATCAAATACCCTCTTTTGCCCAAAACAGGCGACTAATTAAATGGCATGTGAGTTGCATTAATATACGTAGGGAGCCAAAAAAAGGCTCTCGGTATGCTATACTGATATAACCCATTGAAAATATAGGACCTAGTTGACAACACTGGTATCATTATGATACCACCACGTTAGTAGGAAGGAGTTTAATAATGATACCAGCTGAAATACTAGCAAAAGTACAAAATGATGAAAAAAAGGACGAAGCCTGTAAGGTGATTAACAAGCCGCAAGTGCGCATCGTTGTAGCCGAAGATCCTACTTTTTTCTGCGGCCCTGGTGATGGTGGTATGGGCGACCGTGGTACGGGACGATAAAGTCATAAAATAAAGCTCGATTTGCTTTATTAACATAAGCTGTCTGATGTAGACGATCTCTGTAGATTCGGGAAGAGCATGCCCACAATAATTGTAGCATCCCTTTTTCCCTTTTAAAGTCCAGATTGTGAACATCAGACAGCTTTTTTTATACCTGCGGCAGGTCTGACTCTTTTATCTCTTTCAATATACGATAGAGCTCAGTAGGCCTACTTGTAAACTTGGTTTCCTTGTCTATATATTTTGGAAAGAGTATCCGTCCCGTTGCTTCCGAGCGAAACAACCCATCAGAATTACCTCCTTCAAACGTCCCGAGAACCTCTCCTTTTTCGACCAGAGTAAAGTTATCCCAACCATAATCGAAAATTGGCAACCCATCTTTAGGAAAAGGCACAATCTTTTCCCAAGTGTATATTTTCCCCCTATTTTCAACACGACTTAAATAATTTCGTCGTGAACACGCCACACCTTTAATATCTGCTGTTACCACTTGCAAAGCCCATAAGGCACTATTCACTCCCAGGGCAATCTGATAGGGGTCAAATCCATTTTGCCCTAACTCATAGGAAATACCACAACCTCCATTGCTATTTACATACTCGTCAGTGCACCCCCCTTCTGTGGAAAAAGATTCCCCCCAATGGGTAACTATGCATCTATGTGGATCTACGCACCGTGCAAAGTCAAATCCATCGACCGTGTATGGAAATATAAAAAAAGGCTCAATACCAGGTTTAGAAGTCTGATGGAAATCAAGTAGCCTGTAGGTATCTTTCAAAAAAAGCTCTAGCTGTTTTGCGCGTTTTCCTTCAAGGGTCTCGGTATCATCATTAGAAAAACTTCGGTTCAAATCCTTATCCAAAAAACGGACATTCTTACGGGCCGCTTCAACATTGCTTAAAGCAACAGCAATAGGCACCTCCAGTTCAATAAACCCAGATGCCAAATATGCCAAAAAATCGTTGACCACAGCAAGGCCAGCCAGTTCATTACCATGAGTAATGCCCAAAATTGCTAAGGCTATAGCTTTTCCTGCTGGAATAGCATAACTATTTGTGTTCGGTTTACTAAATTCTTTTGGGGATAGTTTCCAAGCATAGGGGCACAACGCCGTCGTATCATATTTCTCTTTTAATACTCTAATATAATTATCAAATACGGCTAATTCTTCTGGCACACTGCGAAGCTCAGCCCTCGGTGTTTCTCGGAGTTTTTTCTGTTGTTCAACATTCCCCACGTTTCGGCTCCAAAATAAGAACATAAAATTAATTCGGTAGTTTAGTATCATTATGGTAATATAAGTTTCGCCGGGGGTATATAAAATTTTATCAGTAGCAGCTGAGCCCATTAACAAGCAGTAACTCGGAAATTGAGAATGAAAAATAAAGTTTTGCGGCCTTTTTTTTTAATGTTTCTTCTGACACAAGTTATAGGTTGCGATCCGGAAGGTAGAAAAAAATGTGTGTGGACCTTAGAGCCAGAGCCCAAAAATATGGGAATGGCAAAAGATGGGATGATACCTTTATGCGCACGCAATCGCGAAACAATGAAGCAAGACTGTAGGCTACAGGCAGATTTAGAATACGCTAAGAAAGCCTATGGTAGAAAGTTTCGTTATGTCGATCTCAAGGTAGAATCATATGGCATACCTCGCACCATAAAATCCATTACATTTTGCGATGAGTAGAGGTTTAACTAATTTTGCTAGATTGATTTCCCCTTAAAGAATCGATGAACTTATTTCTGCAAGTAAGCAGAAAACGTGTATATTAGATAATTTCTAAAATTAATTTAAATAGGAGATTTATATGTTAATAAGAAGGATATCCTGCCTTATGATCTTAAGTGGGTTGGTAAACGCCTGTGGTGTCTTTCCAAGTATCGGTATAGCTTCTGAAAAAAACGAAAGCTCTGACCATAAGCACACCAAGCCAATAGATCCTCAGCCTCATATTCAAATTAATTGGCAAAACCAGTTCATCGATATTTTCAAGCAAAAAAGCCAGTATAAACATGCATGGGCTTTATTCAGTTATAGTGGTTGGGCTAATGAAGGGCAATTTTTAGTTTTCGGAAATGAAAAGCAAACTGGAATAGCAATGCTAGCAAACCCTAGTAGTAAGAAAATAAATAAAGAGGTTAATGTTTCTAAAGAGGCTATAAAATATTTTTTCAACTCAAGCACTAAGTTTTCAAAATATGAAGACTTTGACACGGGAATAATGGATGGTGTCCAATACGAATATGTCCACGCAGAAAAGAAGAAAGATGGAACTATCGAAATTAAAAAACGGATATATATGAATAATCCAGGAGCCGTCAAAAGTGGAGAAAACCATTTACAAATTGTAAAATTATTTTATGAACTAAAAGAAAAGGAAAATAAAAAAGAGGAAAAGAAAAATTAACTTTATTTTTGTCCCTTTTTAGCTAAATAACCAAATGGCATCTATGCAACCTTGCTGACTGACTTAGTAAAAATGTCCTCGTTATAGTAATAATGAGGACATTTTTATTTACACATGAATATCTCAGCGCTCAATCAAACACATCATTCAAATGTTTTATTGATAAGCCACTACAAATAAGAGTTTTTTGGACTCTCAACCCGTAAAATATTTCTCAATGTTATATTTCTACTACGATAATATTCAGGAAAGCCGGTATAAGAAATAAACTTTACACCAATACCACCATGGCTACCAACAACTAAGCCCTTCTTACCATTTTCTCGAAATGATTGATCTACTAAAATCACAACATGCCCGTGCCATTTACCATCTTCATCATAGTAACCATAAACAAGAAGGTCGCCTGGTTGCATATCTTCTTTTGCGACCTTACGCAACCCATTAGCATTGGTAATATTTTTCAAGGTCGATGTCGTTAGATAAGAATTATAGTACTGTGCTGCGTCTTGATAAACTTTCATAGTAAAATGTGAACAATCAACTCCTTTACGCCAGTCATCTCCACCCCATTTATAAACAGTCTCAGTGCGCAATAATGCTAATGTCAACATGGTATCAAGATAAACATCACCAGTCTTATAGCCTTCTAACTCACTCACACTTAGATTAATAACATCGCGAGTCCCGGCATCAAACTTAAAAACATTTTCAAGAGGCGCATCTCCAATCATGCTGTCCGCAGACGAAGCACCATATAGAATAGACGTGGAAAAAAAGAAAATCATAGCAATAAACTTTTGGCAAACTCGATTTTGATTAAAGAAACGCATTAGAATATCTCCTAAGAAATTTCACAACAACGTTCCAGAATGCAAACTTTTTCTCACTACAAATAAGATTATTCACTAATTCTTAGAAATCGAAATAGTGTCACTCAAATGTAACATCAACAAAAATTACCATTCTGAAATCCCTTAATTTTACAAAATAGTTTCTTGTTTGACGAATTTCTCACTTTCCTATAGGGAAAACATCGCGTGTTTTTTCATTCTTATCGGGAGATTAAAATTATTCGTAGCTATTCAAGACAGACCTATAAACAAAATATTTTTTGTTTATAATTGAAGGCTATGTAGCATCCACAATTTTTTAATAACTAATGGGAAGAACTAAAGAGATAAACAATCCCCACCGCAAAAGCGCTGGGGGATTGTTTAATTAAAACTAGGGCGTGTTGACGTTTCATTTTCGTAGCGAGAGACAAATACTTGAAAGTCGCAGCTAGGAAGGGTTTCAAAAATTACCGGAGGTGTACTAGATGTACATTGAGGATAATTTTTGAAACCCTGACAACGTTGTGACTCAAGGGTTTGGCTCGTAGTAGGAAATGAAACGTCAACACGCCCTAATTCATGCTAACCCTATCTATGGATAGTAAATTCCACCATCCGCAAGCAAGGTGCCATCCTTTGACGAGCCGCCCCAAATAATTAGACTACTACCAGTCCAAACAGCACTATGGTAATACCTTGCTTCCGGTGAGTTAACTCCTTGCTTCGAACTTACAATTTTCGAATCAGGGTTTATGGCGACGACATTATTCAAATAAGTGCGCAAACGCTTCGATTTACCACCAAATACCAAAAGGTCCGAGCCATCCCACACAGCGGTTTGCCCGGTTCTAGCCATAGCAGCTTCACTTTCAAATATTTCCCATGAATTTGAATCAAGAGTATAAATGCCTCCACGCCCTTGCATACCAGAATCAGAATCAAACCCTCCAAAAACAATCATTTGTGTGCCTGTCCAAACAGCAGAGTGCCTTTCAGTTGCTATAGGCTCTCCCTCCTTACTTATAGGAGTCCATGAATCTGTTTGGAGATCGTATATAGCACCGGAACTACTTCTTTGATTATCAGCATTAGCTCCTCCCCAAACCAACATTTTGCCATCAGCCCAAACAGCGGTATGACCCCATTTTTTAATTGGAGCTCCTAGCGTCGAAATCTTTCTCCATGAATCATTTGCTAGATCATATATCGCACCAATAGGATCCCCACTATCATCAAGCCCTCCCCAAACGATGAGCTCTCGTCCTGTCCAAATGGCTGTTTGAGACTGTCTAACATTGCTATATTCACCTGTTGTACTAGGTCCAAATGGAGGCACAATCTGTTTCCAAGTATTGCTTTTCGCGTTCCATATCGCCCCCGAGTTTTGCCAATTAGAACGTCCATTATGAATGGCAAAGCCTCCCCATATAATCATCGAGTCGCCAGTCCATAAAGCGATATGATGGTGTCGGTAGGGAGAATTCTTACTGGAAATTTTCTGCCATACAAAAGTTTGCGGACAAAAAGTGTAACCATCATTAAAATTTTTCTCGTAAGAGGAATCAGCTACTCCCCCATATACAATCATTAATTCGCCTGTCCAAAGACTGCTATGCTGCATTCTTGCCTGCGGGGCATCTACAGATGTGATAGAAAGCCATTCTGTTCGACCTGATTTCCATGCGCTGACAATGGCGATAGCCACTTCATCAGCAAAAGTTTCATTCGTAATACCGAAATGATGGACTGACTCATGGATCAGCAATGCAACCGCCTGATCAAAACCGCTTATAGATTTCCTACAACTTGGAAAAGAAAAATCGATAAGAGCTCCGTTAGGTTTGGTATCAGAACCATCAGAACTAACTGTCCAAGCACAAGTAGGCTTCTCTTCTAATGTCCAACGGTGAGCACTAGCCAATATATCAGCGGCTAATGCAGACTGATGGGATAAGATCCACTCGATCAAAGTAGCATCAATATCAGAAGAAAATGATTGCTTTTTTAGTTTCATAACAATCCGGCTGGCAGAATCCTTGGATTTAGCAAATGCTAAACGCAGAGCATCCCCACCGTTTCCCACACGCCAACTAGCCGACGCATCAGATGACATCAGCATCTGCGTAAATGCAATAAGCGTTATAAATACGCGTAACATTTCTACCCCCTTTCAAGGCTATAGAATTGAACAGCAAGGCAATAAAGTCCGTCCTTATTCGACGACTCATCCATCAGCCTGCAAATTCTATGCTGGAAGTTCTCTATTTCTTCCTTTGCTTCCTTAAGTTTAGATTTATCCACCGCAATAATGGCAGCCCCAAACTCCCTCTCATCGACTCCTTGAGTAGCTATGGCTTGCTTTCCTCGCTCGAGAATCTGGGTATGGAATTTTTTTATGCTATCAGATGGGATGCCTCCTGGAATGAGGCCAGGCCCTTTAAGAGGTGTCAGTTTATCATCTTTTCGTACTAATAATTGCACACGAATAAGCCTTTCTATGGCTAATTCGGCTTCGATTTCTGTAATTCCTAAAGTCTTGGCAATCCATCTGGTATCATTTTTAAACCACTTTAAATTGATTAATTCCAAAATCGCCAAATGGTACCAGTCTGAAATAATCCTAAATGCATCAAGCTTTAACTGATGCACATTATCTTCATGAGAAAATTTTTTTAATCTTAGCTTTGCAGCCTCTCGCTCTTGGCGGCTTCTAGCATGCATACTTGCAACTAAGTCACAAAAATAACTTTTTTCATCACGGTTAAACCCCAAAGAGTCCGACACTTTTTTCGCAGCATTGGGTGATAGCCCTTGCTTACCACTTAAAATTTCACTAAGTCTAGATGGAGATAGTTTCAAATCACGAGCAAATGCACGCAATGAATATCTGGGATTTTGCTGACACCTTTCCTCCAGTTTCCCACGTAAAATTTGACGGAAGTCATGGGGCATCGTATTTATTTCTGAGTTAGTGTTTTCCATAGCCTTCTCTAACTACTAAAAGCTATTCAAGATACGCAATCTATACTTCTCTTTTACTGGAGTGGCCTTTTGATCTACAGATAAAAATCAATCCTTATCTGTATTTCTATATCAAGTACATTGGGTTGCTATATAAAGTAATCTAACAATTTTCACGTCACACAATCCTACTAATTCACAGCTTCCAGCTTAATTTTTTTCTTATCCTTAGAATCAAGCCGGAAACTGCAACGTTCTAAAACCGAGTACTTTCATTCTCCCAAATCACGTCTAATCACACCCCCACAGCGTTTCCAAGTAAGATAGAAACTTACTGGACTATCAAGTTGAGCCTCTGAAAACCTTCTAGACGTACGAGAACTAGATGCCTTCGATAACTGCAATGCTTGCTTTAATTTCAAAGATCTATTGTTGTCACATGGTGCATATATTACCTGATCTAGTCGCTCATAAAAGTTTGTATCATCGTAACCTGTATATTTATGTATTATCTCAGCTGCCCCGCTATCCCCATCACCTACAAATGAAGCATTTAACTTAGCCACTGCTTTAGTGCCATAATTTAGATATGTCTCCATATTACCTTCGACAGCCACAATTCCATATGTCCATCCAGAAGGAACCTCTAGCTCGATCAAATACTGACAAAACTTTCTAGCTTCAGATGCTGGAATGCGCTCACCTTTAATAACATTCAAGCCTTCTGTTTGCAGAACAATCGCTTGACCATCAAAATAAGCATAAGCACCCTCTTGACCTTTACAGCCAGTCCCACCGGCAGCGACATTACTGATCCAAACATCATCCAAATCCGGAACATCATGGTATGCATATGCATTCATCGCCCAAGAGAGAGAGACCAGCAGACCCATTAATTTCATCTTAACTCTCATGATAACCTCCTCTTTCACCTCTATAATCGTTAAACGATTCTTTCTATAAATTAGAGCCCTTTGTAAGCTCACGTCTTATTAAGCCACAGATGCATCATAAAAATCAAGACTTCACAGAACATAATGTTCTGTGAACCTCTGCCCACAGAACTCCTGTCATTTTGGCATCCTATAGATCTGTATATAATTCAATCATTTTATTTTGCTTTATCCAGAGCATATATGGTAGCATTCTCGTGAATTGGGTGTTCTCATCCAATTAAATAAAACAGATAGCCAACCTATGGAAAGAAAAGTTATGGAAAAACCCATCAACACTTGGAATGAATTTTGGCCCTTTTATCTATTACAGCACCAAAACTCCACAAACCAACGCCTGCATTTCATCGGTACCACAATTGGCTTCATCGCATTTGTCTTTGCGTTAACTCACCTAAAATTAAGTTATTTAATTATTGGTCTGTTTTTCGCGTATTTATTCGCATGGATAGGGCATTTTGTTTATGAGAAAAATAAGCCTGCGACTTTTAAATATCCATTATGGAGCTTCATTGCAGATCAAAAAATGTTTTTATTAATACTTCGTGGAAAGATGAGCCAAGAGCTAGATAAAATTAAAGATCAATGATTAATCGAATCTGATACTTGTGAATAGCTAAAAATAATCAAAAAGCTACGCCCTGCTACTACGTACAAATGTTATGAAAGCTAGTTCTATACAGAAAAAACCCTACTTGCCTGCATAATGCATGAAAAATTCATATACATAAATTTTCTAATAAAAAAATCTCACAATACAACTACCATCGCGCCACTCTGGCTTATTGACACCAGTTTTCCTTTCTTCTAAGTCTTAGCTGGTTAGAGTTAATTATCCTGAAGAGCGTAAGAGCGGAATTTCTATTCTTAATCAAAATCAGCAGGTACAAGTGTGTGGAAACATCAGAAAAAAAAGCCTTAAATTCTTCCGACTCTCTCTGGCCTCGGCAGGCAATGCAATTACTATGGCTTATGATATTAAGACTCGGTTGGCGCTATTGGATCTTTTTCGCGGTTACGATGACCATGGCGCTATCTTCATTGTTACCGCCTAAGCTATTTCATTTATTTACTGAAAATTTAACAAAGCCAGATCATCTCAATAACCTTATTGAAAAAATCATTATCTTTGGGCTTATCATTTCGATCACAATGTTAATTAGTTCTGTATTAGCGACAATATCTCAGGAATGGTTACGCCTCACATTACAAACCGATTTACGTAAATTAACATTGGAATCAGTGCATGCAATGCCAGTAGATGCTGAAGAGCTCAATCAAGGAATTAACCGTGGTGAATGGCTACAAAGGATGACAGGTGATTTATCTAATGTCGAAAATTTCATGACTGAGTCACTGCCCGAACAAATACAAGACATTGCCATTATTATCGGAGTCGCAATATTGTTTTTAATAGAGTGCGGGATAATCGCACTTATCCCTATAGTCTCAGCACTCATTCTCGCACTAATAAATCTAAAAATTCAGAAAAAACTTGCACCAGTTTTGAGTGATCTTAGAGATTTAAATGGCGAAGCATTTCATTTATTGATCGAAAGTTTTGAAGCCAAGAAAACCATTGAAAATAGCGGGGGCCAATCAATCACAAAGAAAAATTTTGGTAAAAAACTAGATTCAATTTACACGATAGGAATGAAGGTAGTCAAAACTATTGGTCTTTTACTAGCACAAAACCAACTTGCTAGTAATATTTTGACAACAACAATCCTCTCATTAGTCTTTTGGAAATTTCAAAGCAATTCGATGACACTATCAGGAGCTCTCGTAGTTCCTTTTTACATAGGGTTATTTTTTGGGGCAAGCCAAGGATTAGCAAGAGCTGCCTTTGATTGGAACCGCTTTTATTGCGAAGGCGGAAGGCTTGCAACATTGATCATAGATAAAAAAAATCTAGACGAAATTGATTCACCTTCTTCAAAAATTCCGACAGAAATATCACAGATTCAAAAACTAAAAATTAGCAATCTAAGCTTCGGATATGGTGAAACCATTATCTGCGCAGATCTAAGCTGTTCACTTGAAAAAAATCAAATAACTTTAATCACCGGCCCTTCTGGTTGTGGTAAAAGCACCCTACTTGAGGTAATAGCTGGGTTGCGAAGGCCAAACTTTGGATCGCTGTTATTTTATGACCGTGAAGGTAATAAATTACCAGGTGGATTTACAAAAGCACCAACTTACTTCCCAAAAAAGTTGACAGCTTTAGTAGAACAGAATCCTTATCTATTTGATGGCACCCTCAGAGAAAATTTAACATTTGGTGACCGTGAAGCGATTTTAACAGACGAACAAATCACTGAAACTCTCAAAAGCGTTAGCTTAAGCGAATTATTGACGCGGCAGCGAGGAGGCCTCGATCAAAGAATCTTTGACAGAGGTCAAAACCTTAGTATTGGGCAACGATATCGAGTCGCATTGGCTCGCGCTCTTCTCTTAGAAAGACCTTTTCTATTGTTAGACGAACCTTTTGCAGCCCTAGATCCAAAATCAGCAGAAGAAATCGCAAATATCCTTTCTAGGGAAAAGAAATCAATCGGTGTAATTTTGGTAAGCCATCAATTGCCAAACTTTCTTAATTTTGACAAACACATAGATTTATCAAAATCTAGTAGTCCTATTCTTGACGATATCAGTCACTCTTTTCCTACCATAGGCGGGCCAGGTTTTGCCAATTTTCCACCTGGATCCAATCACATAGAACGTGCAACATCAAATGTTGCAAGATACGAAGCAATTGAGGAGGATTGAACAATGTTAAAAGAAATCGTACTAACTGAAAATGAAAGTAATGAAGAAGTAGAAAACAGACACGGTCGTCGCTGGCGCAATCACTGGCGTAACTGCTGGCGTAACTGCTGGCGTAACTGTACTTGCCGCTAAGCAATAATTAATGGCAAGAAGCTTTTTTGGTTTGTATAAATTGGCCAAACAACATAAAGGCTTCTTGCCTACATATGGAGAGTCCCATGACACATTATAACAAAAAAAAACCTATAACTTACGGCGTTGGGGTTGAGTGGTCCTTTGAATTAGAAGATTCGCTATTCGAAAATTTGGATAAATTTAGCTGTTTCGAATTAATCCCTGAAAACTTCTTTAAACAAGGTGATGATTTTCTAGATAAACTTGCAAAACTTGAAGTGCCAACAGTTATCCATGGTGTCGAACTTTCCATTGGCTCGTATGAACCCATAAAAAAAGAGCATTTTGAAAGAATAAAAGAAATTTCAGAGCGAGTAAATTGCATCGGTGTCAGTGAGCATTTAGCCATGACTGAATCAAATGGTGTTGAAATAGGACAGCTTACACCACTAAATTGGTCCAATGAGCTCGCAGATAGGATTAGCGAAAAAATTGACTACGTAATGAATAACCTTTCGGTGCCTTTTTCAATTGAAAATGTAACTAACAGGTTTGTTATCCCCGACACTGAATTAAGTGAGACAGATTTTATAAATAAAATTTTAGCAAATACAGGTTGCGGCTTTCTCATCGATTTAAACAATATCGATACCAATGCCTACAACTACGGTTTTGACCCTTATAAATGGATGGATTCCATAAATTATAATAGCATAACTTCGGTGCATCTTGCTGGCGGTGTCTTTGACGAAGAAGGTGTTTTACTAGATAGTCACAGTGCACCAGTTAGAGAGCGCGTCTGGGACTTATACACCTACCTGACAAATAAGATCATACCGGAAGTGACAATTGTAGAATGGACAGACCATTGCCCAGGCTTGCAGGTTTTATTGAAAGATGCAGACAGGGCCAATCAAATTCTTAATAACGCTCTCTACAATCAAAATCTTACCTCAAATTACATCCCACAGTCTTATTTAAATGCGGGAGGAATAGCTAATGAGTCATAATCACTTTCAACATGCTCTTGCTATGTTAATCCGTTTACCGGAGAAAAATAGAGGAGAAAAATTACAAGAATTTCTGGAAAATTTTGATTTAAGCGATAGTGAATACCGTCAATTACAAAGCCTATCAACGGACTCACGCCCTGCAAAATTTGGCCGCATTATGCGTGATGGTCGGTGGGGAGATCTTTTCGGTCAGCTCAAAATCATTAGTCATTTTATTGACAACACTCTACTTAAAGAAATATGGCAAGAATATTTTGAACCATTTTATGTAAAAACTAGAGCCAGATATGCTGCAATCGAATTTTTAGATTTCATGATCAATAATACCAATCTTTTAGGAAACCAACCCGCTTACACCCAAGATCTATTACGTTTCGAACAAGCGCAAATTAAGTTCCGTAAAGGCGTGTTTGACCTAACCTCTCCATTATCTGGCGATACACTTTTAAACCATCAGTGCTATACGACTCTTTCTCTTGATTGGGATATTCCAAAACTAATGATGAAAATGTCACAAACTGCACCTTCAGCTGAGTTACAAATAAAATCGAGAAAGCTTATTCTTTTACTCCTAGGTGACTTAGATATCCCAAGTTGTAGATATTTTGAAATTGATCCATCAACGAATCAATTTCTTATAGAAGCAAAAAATGCATATGATGCCGGTAAGACGTATAACAATATACAATTAATAGAAAAGTCTTACCAAGATTTAGTTGATTTAAGAATTTTAAAATCATCAAAAAATTCACATTAATCTAGCTAAAGGATACCAAAAATGCCTTATACATCTACTACCAAACTACATGATAATTTATCAAAAGAAGCTCGTGAATTCTTCTCAAAGGCAAATTTCCTCGTAATTAAATTAACCGACTATTGCAATCTACGCTGCACGTATTGCCATCAAGATGCTCTAAATGGAAAAGCAGTATTGATGTCTCTGGATACGTTTAAAAACGCAGTCCGATTAATGCTATCAAACACAACAGCAAAGCAAGTCAATATCCAATTCCATGGGGGCGAGCCCCTATTACAGCCTGATGAATTTTTTTATGATGCAGTTCCGTGGGCAAGAGCAGAGCTCGAACCTTTGAATAAAGATGTGTCTTTCTTCATACAAACGAACCTAACTAAAGTAAATGAAAAACGTCAAAAAATGTTACAGGACTTAAATATCGGCATTAGCTTTTCCGTCGATGGTCCCCCGGAAATAAATGACAAAATGCGAGGCGGAGGAAAAATAATTTTTAAAAATTTCCGTCGACTCAGAAATAATAATGTTGATATGGGAACAATTTGTCTAATACAGCCCACAAATTGGGATAGGATGAAAGAAGTTTTAGATTATTTTAGAACTGAAGGTCTCACAAATGTACGTTTTAATATGATGGTTCCTGATGGTCGGGGAAAAGAGCAAGAAACCGCTGATGCAGAAAAGCTTTTCCAAGCAAGAGAAGTTATTTTGGAACAAATGTTAGAATATGGAGAAGATGCAGTAGTAGATTCTACCTTGTACAACCAGATGAAACGCTTTGTAAAACCCAATGGCGCACCCTCTTCGAGTGAATACCACGGTTGCGAATCACTATACTGTCAAGCTGGAAGATCTTTATTTTCAATTAACCCTAACGGAGATTTCCACGCATGCGATCGTATTGCTGAAAATCCTTTTTGGCGTATGGGAAATGTAAACCAAGAATTTGGCGAACATGAAAATAAACTTGGTTTAACAAAAAGAAAAGCCTTTCATGCAAAAGATGATTGGTGGGCACGATGCCAAACATGTGATGCAAGTAAGATTTGTGAATTTTCATGCTCGGCATATTATGTCGATGAAGTCGACACCCGCAATGTCGAATGCCAACAGACCAAGATGATGTGGGAAAAATTTATAAGCTTAAAGGATGAAATCATTTCTTATATGAAAAAGAGAACACCACCGTTGATGTTTGATGAAAAAAAGCCTTTAAAAAACCAAGGAGAAGAAACCTGGGTAATCAAAGATATTGCTGCTGATGCTTGTTTCGAAGAACTAACTAATCTAACTACTGTCGCTCATAATAAAGAATTTAAAATCGTCAAGATGGGAGAACAGTTTTTTCTATACCTATACAAAAGAAAAAAAATATTCGAGGTCGACAAATTAGTTGCGATAATTGCCCAGTTTAATGGTGCAATTTCACCAGAATTAATAAGCACTATCCTCAACAAAGACTTCGAATCTGGCTTATTAAAGAAGACATTAAACGAATTAGAAAGTAAAGTCCCAGAAATTTTCTTTGGCGGGCTACCAGTTAGAAATGAGACAATTAGCTTTAATGAGGTTTAGAAACTCTACGATTTTTTATCAATTGTCCAATGGATTGAAAGTTATTCTCCTTCCACTGGATAATCATAACTCAGTTGCTTTCGACATCTGTTATCATGCCGGTTCGCGACATGATGATCCATATTGTACTGGAAGCGCTCACTTCTGTGAGCATCTTATGTTCACCGGAACAAATACCAATAATAAAAGATTTTCTGCTAACTTTCCAACCTCAGGGTTTGAATGTAATGCAACTACCTCAAAAGACAGAACTCATTATTTTTCATCTCTTTTTCAAGGATCTCTCGAAAGATTGATTTACCTTGAGGCCGATCGGCTAAAAAATTTGTCCACTGCTATAAACGACAACAAAATTGCCGTGGAAAAATCTATTATTATTAATGAATGGTCAGAAAAGCACGGTCGATCGCTTAACACGTCAGTTTATGATCAAATTAATAAATATATTTGCAGAGGAACTTTTTATGAATGGCCTATTCTTGGATGGAAGAAAGACATTCAAGCTATGTCAGGTAGTGATATTATGAGTTTTATTCATAATTACTATAACGTCAAAAATTGCAGCATCTGTATCGTAGGTGGTTTTAAATCAGAAAACGCGACATCCTGGATTGAACAGTATTTTGGATCCATTTCACAAGCTACCAATCCAAGTAATAACTTAGCATCTGAAATTTTTACCTATAACAACCTAACTTCCAATGAGCAGTTAGAGATTAAAGCAGATTCCAGATTTCAATACCTCATTTTGACTTGGAGTATCCCTACGCAGTTAATCAATCAATCAATTGCGATGGACGTTCTATGCTCCTTATTAGGGGATCAATCTACTGGAATTCTGCAAAAAAAGTTACTATCTAGTAATCTTGAGATAAGACAAATATCAGTTGAGCATTCATTAAGAGAATACAACTCACAATTTCAGATAAATATCTGTCATAAAAGTCGAAAAGATAGCGAAGAAATAATCCACCGCGTTTTTAATCTTTTAAATGAAGCAATGGACAATATGTTCAATGATCATGAAATACAAAGTTTTATAGATAAATATTTGATTAAGAAATACCTTCAAATGTCTGCAATTGCACATCAAGAAGGACTAGCATCTGCACTCAATCGTTATCAAAGCCTTACAGGTAGCTGGAAAAATTTTTTTCATCATCTAGATAATACTTACTCAATAAATCGCGCACAGATCAACTTCCTTCTCAAATCTTTCATATCAAACCCTTATCTTATGACCAAAGTCGGCAAAGTAAAAAAAACAACTTGCTTTTCCCCAAAAACATTACCGACTAAGAAATCTAAGTCTACATCATTGATACAGCAAGAGCCAACATCAAATAATCTTCCAGATATAAACTCTAATACGTTACATCAATACCCTCAGTTAATATATAGTGAACACACAAAGAAAGTTAAATCTTTTACTGTGAAGAGATATGACTTCCCAATATCAGCACTAACTATAACTGCATCTAAAGGCTGGGTAAATATGGACAATTTGTGTGATAGTGCCAGGTTTTTCGAAGCAGTCAGCAATCCAAGACTATCGGGAAAAAATAATCCAATATCCAGATCCTTAAATAAATTTGCTATCAATATTAATCTAACCATTAAGCCACATACGATGAATTATTCTATTTTAATGCATCAAAAATACACCGATCACTTTCTTGAGATTTTTGCAAATTATACTTCTTATACACCTAATAAGAGTATTCTTCTAAAATGGAAAAATAAGTTTACTTTAGATAGCATTCAAGTGACGCAACAGCCAAAATTCATAGCTCATACGATTATGAACAAATTAATGTTTGAAAATTCACCTTTGACAAAAGGACCTTATCCAAATC
This sequence comes from Bdellovibrionota bacterium, assembly GCA_041391425.1. Lineage (GTDB taxonomy): Bacteria > Bdellovibrionota_B > Oligoflexia > Oligoflexales > JAWKNZ01 > JAWKNZ01. Next base: position 8,741 of record JAWKNZ010000004.1, on the reverse strand, counting down.
CATCAAGCTTAGAAAAATTTGATCTATCTTCTTATCGAAGATGGCAGCAGTTATTTTTTGAAAGCAAGCAAATAGAATTCTTCGCAATTGGAGAAAGACCTGAAAGCTTAACGGCATCACTTAGCTCTTATTTTGAAAATAAGTTTAAGGAGAATACAGAAAATGAATCCAATACGAACATATTCAAAGACAACCGGAAAAATCTAGAATCAAGTAAGCGAAAATACAAATTAGCTTTCGTTTATCGTCCCAAAATTCTACAAACTACCCTTCTTCTAGGGTGGAAGTTACCATTACAAGATTTACTATCCCAACTTGCATTAGATATGTTACTGGAAATGTTAGCTAACTCTAATAATTCAACCTTGAATAACATTCTAGGTAAGAGAAATGGCTTAACTTATAAAGTCAATGGACATTGCCGACAACTTCGAGAAAATGTACAAATCTTAATAGAATCTCAAGTAAAAAACGATTCAATAGATGTCACTATTAAATTAATTCTTGATCAAATCAACGCTCTTTCAGATATTAGTGAAGGGGTACTTAAAAATGTTAAAGAATCTTATCTCTATAAATACAGATCCGGATTCTCATCCTACGATGAAACATTAGAATGGATACAGCGCTATGTCCCATTTAGTAATAATCTCACTCTTTATGAAATAGAAAATTTTATCGAATATATAGATCTAATGATCCAGAAAGTAGACAACTCACATATATTAACAAGCGCTAAGTACCTTCAAAGATGCCTCTACTTTGTAATAATTACTCCAGATAAAGGAAAAATCCAGAAAGGATTTATAAATAATGATTTATTTTCTTGCCAAAAGGTAGAATTAGATAGTGATTTAATCTTACATGAAATTTAAATGACGACGAAACTTAACTCAAAAAATCTGCATTCAAAATCCCTCCCACATTTTATCGCTGGACAAAGATATTAAGAGGAGCAAAAACCTATGAGAGCAAGGCGCAGAGGAGCGAGCAGCACAGTGTACATATGGGTACATGAGCAGCGCAGAGACGAAAGCAACGCAGCTATCATAGGTTTTCCTCCCGTTAATACAATGCTTTCCATCATACCTCTGCCAGAGATTGCATAATTTCCATAGTCTTTAAGCAAGAATAATTCTATGCAGCACCTTTATGCTTACTTTTATGAATGTGAGAAGCATATTTTGTATCAACACCCATAATATGACCCTTTAGCCAAGTATTTAGAAAGGTAAGTAACTTGATCATAATTGCAAAACCTTCATTTTCAGCATCAATGCGAAACTTTGATAACCTCGCAAACAAATTTCTATGAATAATTTTATGGCTATCCATATCAGGAAATTGATATATATCCATCAACTCTTCTTCTTCTTCAAAGTGTTTTCTAGCAACATCGGCTAATTTATCAAATGCGAATAGCAATGCATCAACTGTTGGGTTTTTTCCAGAAACAAAGTCATCATTAAGAGATGCTATAATATTAATATGCTTAACAATTTCTTTATGCTGATTATCTACCTCCGCTATCTCAAGCTCGAGATCTTTACTCCATTCAAAATGCGCCATACCATCCTCCTACCGTTGTGTTTCTCTACAGAAATCTAATATTTTCCTCGTCTATATAGTTATAAGTTACCCTTTACTCCCACAAAGCATTTACCCTATCTCCAACCTTTGTATTTTAAGATTACGGGAAACATCTGCTATTTCTTTAGCGAAGAGAACACTTATATTACACGTATAATATATACGTGTATTCCTTATAAATTAAAGTAATACACTATAAATGCACGTTAAAACTTTCCAAAATCTCCTAATCCAGCCTCAAGACAACTAAATGCACTTCATTATGTTAAAACAGCTAAATTCATAACCCCTTCAATTTTTAAATCTATATTGATAGCAAACGACGAAACAAACTTCATAGCATTCCAATTTACTTCTCATTAGTGATAATAAAGTAGGTAGATTTTTCGCTTTAATTAATTGTCATATAAAAGAGTCAGACTTAAACCTGCCTGCCTCTAACCATTAAATAATAGTTACTAAATTACTCTATATTTTCAAAAATAAAATAAATTAACTCTCACAAAATTTAGATGAAGAATTAGTCATATGCTATCATCTTTACTAAAGGCTCATAGTTTATATTTCATATATATGCGAATGATCAATTCACATTAAAACTGGTAAGGCTACCGCTATATAAAAGATTTGGGAGGAGAGCGCATGGGGTTAAGGATAGCAACCAACGTATCGTCACTAACATCTCAACGACATTTGAGAAATACACGACGTGCCCTAGATCGCTCATTAGAAAGACTTTCAAGTGGATATAGAATTAATCGTGCCGGTGATGATGCTGCTGGACTTGCTATCTCCGAAAAATTACGAGCTAAGGTTCAAGGGATGATACAAGCTAAACGTAACGCTAACGACGGTGTTTCATTAATCCAAGTAGCTGAAGGCGGGTTAAATGAAGTACAAAATATTCTTGTAAGGCTCAGAGAGCTTGGAGTACAGGCAGCAAGTGATACCATCGGAGCTAGGGAACGAAGATACTTAAATGAGGAATATCAATCTTTGAAAGAGGAGCTAGATAGAATTGCGAACTCGACCGAATTCAACGGTACTTTCCTTTTAGATGGGACAGGTGGCAGCTTAGATTTTCAGGTAAATACAGGCGGTTTAAACCTGCTTGGAGTTGACCGAATTTCGTTCGATGCCTTTAAACTTGACGTAAATGCTGACAAACTCGGCCTAGAAGAATTAGGAGTGAGTACAAAATTCGATGCCCAACGCAGCTTAGGGCAAATCGACTCTGCAATTGAAGAGGTTTCCTCTGTGCGAGGAGAGTTAGGTGCTCTTGAAAATCGATTAGTCTCTACAATGAAGAATATATCTGTATCCGTCGAAAATTTAACTGCAGCTCGTTCTAGAATTAAAGATGTCGATATTGCATCTGAAACTGCGGAAATGACAAAAGAAAATATTCTCATGCAAGCAGGTATTTCTGTTTTAACACAAGCCAATAGTATACCAAAATTGGCATTATCTTTATTACAAAACTAAAAGGTTTTATACTCAAACAAAGCAAGTTTATCTTATATGAAATCGAAGTTAAGATGAGCTAAATAGAATCCAACCCCCAAATAAAGGTGTCTTGTAGCGCCTTTTCAAGCCCAGGAGTCATCCGTTCGACCAATGGGCAACAAAAAGCCATCGGATGTGTACTCTTTTCTAAGCAATGTCTACTAAAAATTGAAGACAATTCTTCCGACAAATTTTCTGGCGCCAGCAAGGTAATCTCCTGTACGAGTGCCTTATTCATAATATTAAACAGTAATAAAAAAAGATAACTGTAATCAACAGCTCCCCATTCATGAACAATACCGTTCATATCATAGCCTTTACCCAGTACTGCATATGCAACAATATTTCCATCGACTCGAATAGATAGCATATTGGTATCTGGAATTTTTAATAACGACCTAAATTCGTTGATACCACGCTGAAGAGTAAAACCTGACTGCGGCCTAAGTTCTAATAAAAGAGCTAACTCTTCATCCGTTAAACTATTATTCGTTTCTAGGAAAAAGTTTCCCAACAAATCACTAAAGTTTGCAAGTGATGTTTTTGTAAAAACAAACCTATCCTCTTTACTAAATGACGAAAAGCCAAAACTTTGATAGAATTGTATTAAGTCGCTCCATAAAAAGAGAGCCGAAATTTTTATAGTTTTAGATCGGTCTATTATTTCATTAATAAGCTGAGTCATGATACCCTGACCACGGTATTCTTTTAAAGTTGCAACGTTACCGACAAGACCGACTTTATATGTTTCACGACTATGTACATTAACTAGCGAACGAGGCCATAAATTAGCATGGGCAATAACATCACCATCACGAATAGCGCAGATACTGTACTCTGAATACAGAGAGCTAAGAACAATTGGATACTCAATTTCAATTGGATAGTCAGTACGCTCAGGCCTTAAACTACGTTGTAGTAGTTCATTCCTTTGCAAAGACAAAGAAGGTGATTTTGGATATGAAAATTCGAGCAACTTTTTACCTTTGTATTTATATAGCAATTACAGGCTGTAGATAAAGTACCTTCAGTTATTATATCAATAGGTGCTAATAGGTCAAAATCTATTAAGATAGTAAGAAGCCATATGGCATATAGCTATTAAGACACAATAAAAAAGATATCGAATCTATATATTTATAATATTTTTTCTAGATCATATCCGGGATCTGAAATTTTTTGAAAAACTGTAGTATTTTCACCAGATTCGAAGTTCGCTCAGGCGCTAGGCGCGAGGAGAAGGAAACTGCAGTGTACATGTTGGTACATGAGGATTTCCTGACGACGAAGCAACGACGCAACCGGCTAGAAATTCGGATCCGGGATCATATATGTCATATAGCTTCTAAGAGAATAAGAGGAGTGGCAAATGGGCATTCGAATGAATCCAGGTCTACAAGCAGCTGGAATCGACCCTGGTATTGTCGATCAACTTGTCGATGCTGCAAAAATTCCTGTTGAAACTGCAAAGAAACGAAGAGAGAAACATGTCGACGAAAAAAAAGAGTATGAGGCACTTGGAAGTTTATTAGGCGAACTCGATGGGACATTAAATGGGCTTAAGACAAAGCTCGATTTTTACAAACTTCGTCTTGATTCAAGTCATCCTGACATTATAGAAGGAACAGTTGCTGCCGGTGCCATCGTTGGTAACTACGAAATGGAAGTTCGTAGCATCGCGAGATCTGATAAAGAGTTAGCCTATGGGTTTCCAGATAAAGACAATACTCCAGTTGGCTTTGGATTTATGCTCATCGAACGCGAAGACAAAGAACCATATGAAATGATAGTCGAACCCAATACTACTCTGGAACAACTCGCAAACCAAATCAATGATAACAATATTGGTGTCAAAGCAATGGTAGTAAACACCAAGTATAAACCAGATCCATACCGCCTTTTAGTAGTAAGTGAAGATTCAGGAAAAGAATCAAAAATTATTATTGATCCAGATACTACTTTTTTAGAATTTAAAGAACAGGTCCGTGGTCGAAACGTCGACATTCTATTTGAAGACGTTCCGATCACAGACGACGACAATATTCTAGATGAATTAATTTCAGATGTAACACTGAATGTTAAAAAAGCAGAGCCTGGTACTCTTGTTCAAATTAGTGTTGTTCATGATGAGGATGAAACCTACACATCAATAGCTAATTTTGTAGAGTCGTATAATAAAGTGGCTTCATTTATCAACCAACAATTCCAAGCTAACCCTGAAACTGGAGCCTATGGGATTCTATCCGGCGACAGCTCAATTAAAATGGTCATGCGTCAGCTTCAATCCACTTTGGTAAATATACCACAAGGAGCAAAAAAATTTCGTACTCTTGCAGATATAGGGATAACCACTAACCCTAAGACTGGAGAATTAAATATCAAAGAGGCTAAAGTTCGAGAAGCCTTGTCCGAAGACTACGATAGTGTCGCTAAGCTCTTTATCAGAACAAACGATTCTATCGGTGTCGCACAAGTGATGGCTGAAAGACTTAAAGGTCTAAAAAATTCATCAACCGGTGCTCTTAAAAGTAAAATAAGAGGCGTCGAGCGGATCATTGAGAATCAAGATAAAGAAATTGAACGGCGACAACGCCAAATGGAGCAAAGAGAAGTCGCAATCAGGCGCCAATTTACAGCACTCGGCAGTACGCTTGGAGAGCTTAAAAGCCAAGGAGACTTTTTATCAGCGAAATTTGGTGGAGGAGGAGGTAACAAAGCAAAATAAGGCATATTAAGGAGGCCTAATTTTTATGAGTAACCCATATCGCCAATACCAAAAAACCGCCGTCACCACAGCAAGTCGAGAAAAAATCCTGCTTTTACTATACGAGGGAGCTATCCGCTTCACCAAACAAGCAATCGATGCGATGAACGACAAGAGAATTGCCGATAAAGGTAAATACATAAGCAAAGCTACTGCCATTCTATCCGAGCTCATGGCAACTTTGGATTTCAAAGCAGGTGGCGAGCTTGCAATCGATTTGGAAAACCTTTACGTATTTATGATTGATAAAATGATCGAAGGCAATATCAATAATGATGTCTCATGTCTTGAAAATGTCGAAAGGCTTCTCAACACGCTTTATGTAGCATGGAAAGATGTCATAGAAAATCCAAGGCCAGACGGAGTCCCATCAAAAAAATTGCAACCTGAACAATATAAAGAGTTTATGGACAACCCGGAAAAACAAGAAGAGATCGTCACACCTCCAACAAAAAATGCTACCATGAGTCAACCAGAAACGATGGCAGCACCAAAACTAAAAATTATAGCCTAAGAGTGGCACCTCCCGATGAGTTGTTTGGAACTTAGACGATCGGGAGGCGATCACAGAAAGTTTTTTAAAATAGCCCTTCCCCTTCTAGGGCGTGTTGACGTTTCATTTCCTACTACGAGCCAAACCCTTGAGTCACAACGTTGTCAGGGTTTCAAAAATTATCCTCAATGTACATCTAGTACACCTCCGGTAATTTTTGAAACCCTTCCTAGCTGCGACTTTCAAGTATTTGTCTCTCGCTACGAAAATAAAACGTCAACACGCCCTAGAAAAACCACAAGCTCAAATGCAGAGCTTTTCCATGCGCAAATTTTGCCTCATTAATAAGCAAATTAATGTATTTTTGTAACAATGCCCCCTTTGCGCCCCACAGTGATAATCTAATTATTGTCTCGTAGCTTTTTTAAGTTTTCGTTCGTATCGGGGGAGTTTATGGGTATTGCGCAAGCACTTTATACTGGGGTTACCGGCTTATCAGTCAATGCAGATGGCATGTCTGTTATTGCCAACAATATTGCCAACTCGAATTCTAAGGGTTTTAAACGAGATCGTGCCGAATTCGAAGATCTTCTATCATCAGACTTAAGTAGTGGAGCAGGTAGCGCTCAAATCGGACGAGGATCCCGATTGCGAGACGTTAAGACTGTCCACACCCAAGGTGGCTTGAAAGTTACAGACAGTATTACCGATTTGGCAATTCAAGGTAATGGTTTTTTTGTTGTTTCAAATCCAAATACGGAAGTACAGGAATCTGCTGGGGCGTTTTTTACCAGGACGGGATCGCTCCACTTCGATAAGGATGGTTACCTCGCCGATGCTGGTGGCGGCCGCATCCAAGGATACATGGCTGATGGCGATGGACTTTTATCAACACGCCTTACCGATGTAAACATAGCGACTAGCAATATCCCCCCAAGAGCTACAAACAAAGTTAACTTGAATGTCCAACTTGATTCACGCCTCGACCGTATCGAAGAAGAATTTGATATAAACAATCCTGTGAAAACATCCAATTGGAGCACAAGCTTTAGAGTTTTTGATAGCCACGGTAGAGCTCATCAGAGCACCGTATACTTCAGAAGGCTTGATGCAGGAGAAGATGGTATCTCATGGGAATACCATGCGGTCGTCGACTCTAAGGAAGTAACAGATCCGGACGACGGCCCTTGGAAAGAGTTCGGTTCCGGTATCGTCCGTTTTGATCGCAAAGGACAGCTTGTATCAGAAGAGGCTGAAGAAGCAATTGTCAATTTTAATAATGGCGCCTTTTCCAACCAAAAAATCCTCTTTGACTTTGGTAAAAACATCGGTGAAGAAGGTGGAAATGGTACTAACGCCTCGGTATCAATAGCTTCTAAATCAAACACTGTTTTTCATTCGCAAGATGGCTACGAGTCTGGAAATCTAAAATCCCTAAATATCGGGCTTGATGGAAAGCTTAACGGCGTTTTTACCAATGGTATCCAACGTACTTTAGCTGCCGTCGCCTTGGCAACGTTTGAAAATCAAAATGGCCTGCAAAAAGCTGGGCGCAACCAGTTCTTTGCGACTTTAAACTCAGGACCAGCTAAAATTGGTATGGCACAAACAGGTTCGAGGGGCTCATTATATGCGTCTTCTCTTGAAGAATCGAATGTCGACCTAGCTGCTGAATTTGTCAATATGATACTTACGCAAAGGATGTTTCAGGCAAACTCACGCTCCATCACCACAACTGATACCATGATTGAAGAAGTTATTAACCTTAAGCGCTAATAAACTAAGTTAAAATCTGCTCTTTTTTTAACCCCATTTCTTTGAAGTGGGGTTTTTTCTATATCTTAGGTTCAATATCTCGTTTTCTTTTGTACGATTTACACTATAATTCAATAGAATAGAAATTAACCACTCAGGAGAAAACAATGCGCTTTAAATTTACTCACTTCGTCATTGCTTCCTTATTTACCCTTGCAACTACTAATGCCTATAGCTTAATAGATGCATCACTACAAATAGGAAAGCGTTCCGCTACTTTCGATACAGATAGCTCTGACACCGATGCAGGTGCCACCGATGTGACATTATCAGCACATATCACTCCTATTCCGTTACCTTTAGTTTCTGTCGGGCTAGGATTAGCTGTAACTGCTATCCAATGGGATAAAGATGAAATTGCTGGATCCGACTACACAGCTTCCGAAGCAGCAGGCCTTGATGTTGCCCTTGAATCGATGGTGGCTGTTAAAATTCCTTTCCTTTTCACTCCATATGCAAAATTAGCCTATAATTTAAGTCATAAATTAGCGTATACCTATGAAGACACTACAGACCAAAAAGTAGCAAGTACATTGAGTGGCAGTGGTTACACAATAGGAATTGGTGCTAAAT
>JAWKNZ010000003.1:0-454375 GCA_041391425.1 Bdellovibrionota bacterium | reverse complement strand
TTGCGATTTCACTAAGCGACACTAAGTGATCATAAAATAACCAAAACGCGACTTTAATGGAGATGCTTATAGACTAGTGCCTTGTATAACCCACAATAATTAAGTTAGATTGTTAGGATATCGGAAAAGGAGGTTCCATGAATACCGAAAGTGAAAATATGGAGACAACGGAAGATGCTGCACCCACCTTAGTTCAAAAGTGGATGAAGTGGGGAATTCTGTTTTCAATCATTGGCATCGCCGTTTCAATATATTCTATAAACCACCACTTACAGTTGAAAGCTTCTGGCAGTACTAATGCCTTCTGCAATATCAACCAGACATTTAATTGTGATGATGTAGCCAGCAGTAAATATTCTGAGATTTTAGGCATCCCATTGGGTGTCTATGGGTTAGGGTATTTTTTAGCCATGCTACTACTAGGCTTAATAACGCTGGGAAATAAAGTACAAAGGGCAGCACACTTACAAGCATATGGCCTACTCGTTTCTATCGGTTTTCTCACTTCAATTGCCCTCGCCAGTATCTCGGCTTTTGATTTGGGGGCCTTTTGCCTTACATGTATAGGAATTTATGTCGTTACAATAGCACAGCTAATAGCTTTTATCGTTTATAGAAAAAGCTACCCAAAGATAAACCTAAAAGAGCTTTTTACGGGGGCATCGACTGCATTAGTCATCGTAGCTGTGGTTGTGGCAGGATTTAGTATGCTTAGCTCACAGTCGAAGCAAAACCCTTCACAAGGTCCTGAACTAAATTCAGAAAACACTCAAAAGCCCCTAGAGCTTTTATCAAAAGAAATACATAATATCCCGATTAATATGTCCGCCTATTCTGGCCTAGGAGAAGATTACAGAGCAGGAAGTGATTCTGCCAAAGTAAAAGTCATTGAATTCGCTGATTTCCAATGCCCTGCATGTAGACAAATGTTTCAATCGTTAAAAAAACTGAAAGACGAATATGGCGACCAAATTCTAGTTGTGTTTAAAAATTATCCACTAGATCAGAAGTGCAACCCTGGCATTAAAGGTAAGTTTCATGAAACAGCATGTACCTCAGCAATACTTGCCAGGTGCTCTGGCGCTTATGGAAAGTTTTGGCAATTCCATGACTTAGCATATACAGAGCAGTCCTCTGCATCCATTGAGCAATCAAAACTCTGGGCAAAGCAGATTGGGCTAACAGATGATCAAATCAATGCTTGCCTTGCTGACAAATCTATAGTTGAAAAAATTAGAGATGACATTCAAATAGCTAATGATAATGGCTTAACAGGAACTCCAACTGTCTTTATCAACGGAAGAAAATTATTAGGCAATCATAGCTACTTTGAAATTAAGCTTGAAATCGAAAAAATATTGGCTGGCAATTAATCTATGTTAAAAGCAAAATTCGAGCACGATTATAAAAACAAAATAATTTATCAATCTTTTGATGATGAATTTCTGTTCTCGTCAAATACAGACGTTGCAAAATGGCGAACTCAGTGGATGCAAGAACTCAAAACCTGGCATTCTCCTTATAAATGCCTAATAGACTGTAGCAAAATTAGTCTCGATCCCAATAATAAAACCGTAGTTGAAGCTTTTGCATCAATGCTTAAGTTTTTCGAAGGCTTATTTTTACGCAAAGCTATAGGCTACGGTTTTGATGAAAAAAAAGGCCATACAGCACTCCCTTTTGAGGTCCTTCCCTCAGAAGATGAGGCTATTAAGGCAATCGTGCTTAGAGAAAAACGCGAGGTAACACCCGGGAATTTTAGATCTTCTATACAATTTGAAAACCATTTTCGCCAGCATGTTGTTGAAATGAGCTTCGCATTTGAGGCGACAATCGATAGCCAAGAAAAGCTACTTGCATTAAAAAGTAAACTCATGAATAACTTGATGCAGTGGCATTCTGCATGGAATTTGCTAATTGATTGCACCAATATGGATATCAGTCCTGACTATAAAGACGCCTTTATAGAAACGATTAAATACTTTAAATCTTTTTTCTTAAAAGAATATGTAGGGTATAGCCCACGTTCACCACAAAGCTCTTACCCATTTAAAGTGTTCCGTTCTAGACATAAGGCTGTAGCTTTACTAGAAAATGAAGGTATGATTTCAGGAGAAGATGCAAATTGTTCTAGTAGAAAGGGGCTAAGCCCACAAGGGTGATGTTTAAAAAATAGATATATTATACAAAACATCTAAGTTGACAACCTTAGAGAAAAGCTAGACTCTCATGAATACGCAATTCGCCAATGCATGAAAGTGCTTTGTAGATATTTTGATTATTTTTAAGACAAAGATTCTAAATTTTGGAGAGTGAAGGCATGCTGCCAGTAGAAATTATACATTCGCAAGGGACGGTAATATTAAGGGCACGAAACTCAGAACTTTTAATTCTGCCCAAACATATAAGAGCATTAAAAGAAAAAGAACAAGCTCGTGACTTCAGCCAGTATTTCACAAATGAAGCCCTTATAAATAGAGCAGCACGCAAACTATTTGAAGGCTGGCTGAGAAAAGACCGCACCCTATGGCCCAGATTATATCGAGTCGTCCATCGCGAAATAGAGATGAAAGATGTCGAAGAAGCAGAACAAACTTTAGCCAAGGCAATGGAAGACAGAAATAAAAATCAGCCTAGCATCGAAGCAAATCCGGCGAACGATAAAATCGCCGAGGCAAAAAAAGAGAAAAAAGACAAGAAAGAACAGGCGAAAGGCACCCAAACAGCTCCTAATAGTCAGCCTGAAAAAATAGATTCAACTTCTTCTAAAAAAGCGGAGAAGGCGCCGATAGCTACTAAAGCACAAGAAAAAGAAAGTAAGCCGGCTGCTTCCAAAGCCAACCCCGCTTCTAAAAAAGAGCAAACAAAAACAAGTGAGACGGTAGCAAAGAAAACAACAGCTAAAAAAACTACGACAAAAGCAACAACAGCAAAGAAAACAACAGCTAAAAAAACTACGACAAAAGCAACAACAGCAAAGAAAACAACAGCTAAGAAAGCCACTGCTAAAAAAGCAACAGCTAAGAAAGCTACGGCTAAAAAAGCGACTGCAAAGAAAAAAACTAAAAGGAGTTAGCTCTGATTGCCAAGCATTTAGTTGTTGGAAAACAAATCTATTATTCATCAATTAAAGTTAGCTCCGACTATGAAGCAGGATTGAAAGTAATAGAAATTGAAATCCCTATTCGTGATTATTGGCAATCACAAGATTTACTGAAACACGCAGATTTTCTAGTTGCAAATTCAGAAAATATTGCGGAAGTAAGAGAAGTTTATCGTAGGTTTTTTAAACTTGTAGCTCCATATGCAATCTCGGAAAAAGATAAAATTTGGCTCTATGAACGGGCCAAATCCAAGTCAGCTTAGGAAGCAAATTGGAACGCAAGGATAAAAAAAAAGCTATTTTCTTAGACAGAGATGGCGTTCTTAATTTAGACACCGGCTACGTTTATAAAACAACTGAACTGCAAATCCTTCCAGGCGTAGGTGAAGCCTTAAAAGGCTTAAAGGCTCAAGGTTTTCTTCTACTCGTCATCACTAATCAATCAGGTATTGCTAGAGGTTACTTTAACGAACAAGACGTCGAAAAATTACACAAATTCATGAATCAAGAACTAGAAACTAACTACGGCGTTGCAATTGACGATTTTTTTATATGCCCACATCACCCCAAAGGAAAAATAGCCAAGTACCGCGCTGAATGTATCTGTAGAAAACCAAAGCCTAATTTAGTGCAGCAAGCTATGAAACGATGGAATGTAAATTTAAATGCAAGCTACCTTGTTGGAGATAAAGCCTCTGATATTGAACTGGGAATAAACCTAGGAATTCAATCTATTCAGGTAGTGTCAGGGCAATATGATACTCATGAAAAAGCCACCCATTATTGTGCCAGCCTACTTGAGGCTTACCACTTTATTTTGCAACAAAAACCATCGCGACAAGTCTGAAAATATAATAGTAGACGAGAAATCATGGTGAAACTAACAGGATTAGAGATGCCTACGGATACTGAAAATAAAAAAGTTCTTTTTTTGTGCACAGGGAATTCATGCCGCAGCCAGATGGCCGAAGGATGGTGCCATCACTTGCATAAAGATATCACTGCACACTCTGCAGGCATTGTAGCTCACGGTATCAATTTGAATGCAGTTCAAGTCATGAGAGAAATCGGCATCGATATCTCCCGACAAGCTTCAAAAACTCTTGAGGAAATTAGACACATAAAATTCGATTTAGTGGTAACAGTTTGCAATAACGCTGCCGAATCTTGTCCCATCTTCCCTGGAGCTAAAGTAATCCATCACAGCTTTGATGACCCACCGACCATAGCAAAAGATCTTAAATCTGAGCCAGCACTTGCTATTTACAGCCGTGTTCGAGACGAAATAGGCACCTTTGTCAAAGGCCTCCATCAATATTTCTGAACTGGATTGTTTACTAAAAATACTATAAAGTCAGGCCATCAGCGAGATATACAGCAGCAAAATGTGATGCTATTGATACCAATCTATCTTTGGGGAGGAAGGGAATATGGAAGAAAAAATTTCCGAGGTCAAAAGCTATTTACTTAATTTACAAGACGATATTTGCAAACAATTAGAAGAAGAGGATGGAAAAAACAAATTCACAATTGACGAATGGAATAGAAATGGTTCGTTGCGTGGAGGCGGACGTACTCGCGTTTTAAATAATGGAACTGTTTTCGAATCAGGCGGAGTGAATTTTTCTCATGTTGTCGGTGATGAGCTACCCGCGGCTGCAACAGCACACCGGACAGAGCTAGCAGGAAGAAAGTTTGAAGCTCTTGGAGTTTCTCTAGTCATCCATCCCCGTAACCCCTATGTTCCAACCTCTCATGCAAACGTGCGATTTTTCATTGCATCTCGTGAAGGTGCAGAGCCTGTCTGGTGGTTTGGCGGCGGTTTTGACTTAACTCCTTATTATGCATTTGAAGAAGATGCTATTGAATGGCATAAAACAGCTAGGGCTGCCTGTGAACCATTTGGGCTCGATGCTTATCCTAAATACAAAAAATGGTGTGATGATTATTTTTATTTAAAACATAGAAACGAGCAAAGAGGAATAGGTGGATTATTTTTTGACGATTTAAATGAGCATGGCTTTGAAGATAGCTTTAAGTTCATGAGAAGTGTCGGTGACCACTATATCAAAGCCTACAGACCTATTGTAGCAAAAAGAAAAAATACTCAGTACGGGGAAAGAGAAAGAGAGTTTCAACTATACCGCCGAGGGCGCTATGTAGAATTTAATTTGGTCTATGACCGTGGAACACTTTTCGGGTTGCAGACTGGAGGGCGCACAGAGTCCATACTGATGTCCATGCCTCCATATGTAAAGTGGGAGTATGCTAGACAAGAAGAAAAGGGATCACCAGAAGCAAACCTATATGAAGAGTTTTAAAACCAAGAGACTGGTTAAAAGGGTTAACATAAAAACTTTTAGTTTTAAAGTTCATACTTGCGAACTTTCGCACCTAATAATGGGAGTGATGTAACGTGGTAGATGCAAAAGAATATTGGAATCAATTTTACCAAAAAGATGAAAACACTAACCCTGAAGTTAATTATTTTCTTAAGGATATGCTACCACGTTTGCAAAAAGGACTGGCGCTTGATGTCGCTATGGGAGTCGGCCAAAACTCGATATTTTTGGCTGAAAATGGCTTCTCTGTAAAGGGATTCGACATTTCTAATACTGCCGTTTCACTTGCAAAAGAAACTGCAATTACAAAAAAACTGGATATTGATGCACAGGTATTAGATCTAGATTTTTTTATGATGCAGCCCATGGAATATGATTCTATCATTATGACTAGGTTTAAGCCTTCTTTAATGCGCTTTTTTCCTGAAATGATCCGAGGGATAAAGCAAGGTGGAACTATTCTAATTGAATCGGTAGGTATTGAGTCGATGGAAAGAGCTTTAGCCTACACGAATCCCATCTAGATCATTATTACAAAGTAAATGAAATCCTAAAGCATATGAGCGGGCTTCTTATATTATTTTATCAAGAGGCAATGATCAATGGCACCAATGTGGTGCAATGTTTAGCAAAAAAACCAATAGACAAAGATGCCATTAAGTATGATTTTTTAAATATGCATTCTAAAAGTGATAAGCCTCACCCTAAATCGCGTCAAATGGAGTTAGCTGAGCAACTTTTTAAAAAATAGCAAGGAGGAGATCTTTGCTTACGCACAACGATAGGTAAACTACCCTGCAAGTACAGGAAGAGCTCCCACCTGACCTTCGATAAGCAGAATACTCACAAGGCTTCAAACCTCTGTTAATGTTGCTTTTTTCATTTAACTGTATATAATTATTGCTATATTTCTTGAATTCCTAATGAAACCACTACTACCAACCGATCAACTTTAAGTAGACATAAGATATTGATTTTGGGAAATATTTTACCATGTGCCTAAATCATCAAAAAATAATGAGATTTTGTTTATGAAGTTAAAATGTTGGGGAACAAGAGGCTCTATTCCTAGGGCGACGACCCATGATGGTTTGCTAGACATGCTATCGGAGTTAATTGGAGCTGCCAAAAACAAGGGAGTTTCGAATCTCGACGATTTTTGAAAATGCTCGTGGTCGGTGAGCTACGAAAACCCATCGTCTATGGTGGCAATACTCCTTGCGTAGAAGTATGCTCCGACTCAAACTCTTTGATCGTCGATATGGGTTCCGGATTAAGAGATCTTGGAACTGCAAAACTAGGACGCCGTTCCAACTTCAACGTCTTTTTAACCCATCTACATATGGATCATATTTCCGGTTTACCCTTCTTCGTGCCCGTTTTTATGAAAGGCACACACATCACTATTTATCACGTACATAAATTAGCACCAAAAATAATAAAAAACTTATTTGACGGTATCACTTTTCCACTTAAGTGGGGAGATCTTGATGCTAAAATTGAATTTAAGAGGATAGAACCATATGAGAAGGTTCAAATCGAAAATATAAGTATATCCCCCTTTTGTTTAGACCATCCGGGAGGCTCTTTTGGCTACCGTTTCGAAGGCGATAATCAATCTATTGTTGTCGGGTTTGATGGCGAATTTAAACGACAATCACGAGAAGAGTTAGGCAAAGATCTCCCTTATTACCAGAACGTCGATCTTATAGCTTTTGACGCTCAATATGAGCCCGAAGAATTAGTAAACAGGTTTGATTGGGGACATTGCTCTGCACCTATTGGTATTGACTTGGCCATACGTGAAGGAATTAAAAAATTAGTCCTATTCCACCATGACCCATGGGCATCAGAAGTTAAATTAGACCAGTATTTCAGAAAGTCAAAATCTTATTTAAACACCGCCATGCAAGCCGAAGATATATTGTGGCCACATCAAGACCTCCCTGAAGGCCCTGAGCTACAAATGGCTTATGATGGGCTAGAAATTGACCTCGGTAAAAAAGGAAATAAAAAATAAAATTTGCCACGCTATTTAGCTTACCCTATGCACATAAACATGCAGGATAGCCATATTGAGTGAAACGAAGCATCTCGAAATTATTAAGCACGAGTGCAAAGCTAGAGGTTCTTGGCCTGCGGCTCAAAATAACGGGAAAGAAACCTAGGACATCATTCATCTATTGCTGATTACAGTTTAATCAAAAGCTACCTAATAATATCCCTACTTACTTGGATTCTTATATCGAAAATGATAACTTTTACCGGTAATAAAGCCTTAGAAGGAGGTACATATGGCTACTGCATTAGTTATATTAGCTGACGGTTGTGAAGAAATAGAAGTCACAACTATTATAGATGTCTTGAGAAGAGGAGCAGTAGAAGTAACGACTGCGACAATAGCAAATGAGCAAGTGATCGGCGCACATAAAATGAAATTACTTGCAGAAACACATTTGAATGCTGTTGCTTCTAATTCGTTTGATATGGTTATCCTCCCTGGTGGACAACCTGGCACTGATAACTTACTCGCAAGCAGCGAAGTTAATACTCTAGTGACAGATATGTCTGAGCGGGGGGCATATGTTGCTGCTATTTGCGCAGCACCATTAGTACTCTCAAAGGCAGGATTGCTTAAATCTAAAAGAGCGACCTGTTATCCCTTTTATCAAAAGGATCTAAATTGCCATGAGCTTGTCAAAGACGAAAAAGTTGTTACAGATGGAAACATAACTACAAGCCAAGGACCGGGAACTGCGATGCATTTCGCACTTCGCCTAGTTGAAATCTTATCAGGAGAAGAAAAAGCCCGGCAAGTTGCCGATGATTTACTATTTTAAATCAAAATTAAAAATCATCGTCATTGCTAAATTCAGTACTATATACATCTTCTTGATCGAGTTGAGAGCCATTTTTTGATGGGCTCTCTCCATTTAGATCTTCAACCGCTTTAAAGTCAAAATTGCTACTATCTACAGTAGACACAGAAGACTGTTGTGCAAAGCTATCTTCGGCCGTAATAGAATTATCTGCCGGCTCAACATTCACATCCTTATCAGAAACAGCCTGTTCATATTTTTCAAAGTCATCACCTTGGTCATTTATAGTTTTTTCATCATCTAAGTTTACTTGTTGCTGCTTATCTTCAGAAGCCTGTTGATTTTGAACTTGCACTTCGTCTTCTATTTTTAATGGCTCATTATCTAGGTTTCCTGCAGTATCTTCACCAGCAATAAGTTGTTTCTCATTTTCAGCCTTGATACTTCTTAAGAGCGTATGTGCAAGGTCTTTAATAGAATTATCTGCAGTTTGCATGCTTAGAACCTGCTTTAAAGATTCTTCAGCTTTCTTTTGATCAGACAAAGAATTTTTATAAACTAATGCCATATGATACCAAGCTGGCGCAAACTCTTTATCATCCTTTATAACATTTTTAAAGGCAGCAAGAGCTTCCGAACTTTTTCCCATTCTTTTCGCTGCAATACCATATCCCATCTGAGCTGGAATACAACTATGGCATCGCTCACTTGTCGAGGCAAAGATCTCTAGTGCCGTATTAGAATTGCCCAATTCCAAATACAGTTGCCCTAAATTCAAACCCGCTGCTATTTCGGCCTTAGAGCTCTCAAATGCTCGTTGAAAGTAACTTTCAGCCTTGCGATAGTCTTCCATCCTAGTTGCACTATTAAGAACGGCCAAACCTTTAATATTAAAGGAATGAGGATTATCTGGAAGCTTCTTCGTTAATAGTTTTGAATAATAAGCAGCCAGGTCATACTGACCACTTATCGCCAGTGCCGTCGCCAACGCTGTCAGACCTTCTACGCTTCCAGGATTTTTTTCTAAAAATTTTCTTGCCGCTCGCTCAGCAGCCAGTGACTCATTCGTTGCTATCAGGCCATAGATTTTTTTAATAGATAGATCATTAGTAGATCTTAGCTTTAGCCAGTGATTCCTATCATGCGGAGAAACTACCGGGTCTTTTTCACCGACTTTTTGTATAACAACTTTTTCAGTAGTGGTGTCAAATATATCATTTGATATATCGTTACTATTCTGACTTCCACTAGTTGTAGTACAAGACGTTAAGTACGCAACAGCTAAAAAGCCAAACATAAAATTTATTTTTCTGTCGTTTAACATAATTCTACCCGTAACTTATAAGATATCTAATTTATTATTTTACATTTACAACAATTATTCCTCTGGAATTGGCCACTGGACATAAGCCTGACCATCTTCCCCACTTACTTTCTCAAAATTGACGTCAGATCCATTTTGCCAAAAAATCTGCCTAGTCCAACTAGGATCTGTATATCCACTATTTACTATAGCTAAAGCCTTTTCATCCGAAACGATAATATCTTTCGATAGCCTTTCAATAATAGAAGACTTTTCTGCTTCAAAAGATTTAATTGTCGCATCTGGCAAAGTCACAGGGATATTCACATCCTCAATTACTGAAATCAGCTGTTCAGCAATACGAGCCGTACGATGCAAAGAGGGAACACAAAAGCTAGTATATCCTGACTCACAAACCTTTTGATAGGCTTCCTTTAAACTTTGATACTCTCCATACCTATTACTAATTGCCTTTTTGGGAGCTTTCACGGTTAATGAATCTATTGGTTGAAGAATATTACTAAGCTTAGAACCTGCTATCAAAAATCTTGTTTCACTTAAAACTTCTTGTATAGCAACTCTGTCATCCATACCATTTAACTCATTTTCTATCTTAACAAGTTGTGAAATTTCACCTCTTGAAGCATGAATACGAGCTTTGACAGCAAGCGCCTCTGCTCTAGCTATGCCATTTACAGAAAACTTCAACAGATCATTTACAGATTTTTCTGCTCGTTCTTTGGAGCCAAAGCGTTCTTCCATCCGAATTAAACGCAAAGCATACTCCTCTCTAGATTCGCGAGAAGCCTTGCTATCATTGATTTTTTTATTGAATATTTCACCTGCTTCCGCATATAGTCTACGGCCAATATACAAATCTACTAAATCATCTTGAATTCTAGAGGCTTCAACTGCATATGGATATTTTTGCAAGAAGGTCTGATAAAAGAACATCGCATTCTCTTCAAAAGCCATAGGAACCGACCAATCTCCACCAACCAGCATTGCCTGTTTAAAAAATCTAGAATTAGGATATTCTTCTGAAAACGAAATCAGCGTATCTATAGAATCCTTATATTTAGCTGTACCCTTATATGCATGAGCAAGTAAGAACATACCTTCATCTCTATTAGGAGACCTAAAATTAGTAACAAACTCTTTCAGCTTTGTTTCAGCTGCCACATAGTTTTTATCACCTAGTGCTTTCTTTCCACCTTCTAACAAAGCTAAAGCTAACATGACGTTGACATCAATTGACTTATTAGAAACTCCAATCGGCACTAAACTATTGCTTCGACACAATCTAGCCAAATCCTCTAATTTCTGCCAATATTTTCTACTTTTATAAGTATCTATCATAATAGCTGCAGCTTTTGCAGCCTCAGGCCCTTTAGGATCTTTATTTAAAGCATTTTCCCAAAGAGCAAATGCATTGTTCATATTATTCAAATGAATATTAAGTTGGCCCATATGACCAATAAGATACCAATCAATTACGCTACGGGTACTATTCAAATCAGAATATATAGCAAGCAACTGTTGCCTTTCACGGTTATTTTCATTTACTAAACCTTTCCAAGGAATTTGATTGGGCCATCTAGCAAGGATATGTTGCGAAGATAAAGCAAGCGTTAAATATTCAGATTTTTTCTGTGGAGCAATTTGATTCGCTAACAACAAATAAACTCTGACTGCATTTTTATGACTTTGATTTAAAACCCAAAGTTTTGCAATTTGCGACTGTATTAATTCTTGCTCTCTACTATTATTATCCTCTACCACACGACTTAGATATCTAGTGGCAAGGTTGATAGCTGAAATCCTCTGCCTTGTTGACGATTTTTGTGACATATTGTTTGCAAGCTCAGTATGAGATAACTTACTATATCTACGGTTAGAATTTTCAATCATCAATTCCGATTGCTCATACGAAGATTGTTCAGTCAAATACTTTGAGCGTATTCTGACAATCGAATTCTCATATGCATTCGTTTTCCCTGATTTCAGATAAAATCCTTCTTCCATGGCTAAAATCCTTCGATCTATTAACGCCATTTGCTTTTTACCTGCATAGGTCTTCGAGAGCGATTTATATTTTGATAATGCTAAGCTACTTTTACCAGATTTCCATTGGTCAATTGCTTGCCGCTCATAAATAGCATTTAATTCGTAAGAATCGCGATAATTAGCTAAATAAATCGGCGGTTTTTCCCATGAACCTTTACGTCCTTCAACCGCTCTCCATATAGCAATTGAATATAATAGAACTTTTTGCTTCTGCAGTTGGTTAAGGCGAGATGATTTTTTTGTCGCTGCAATTAGGTATCTACTATATTTGTTATCTGCTGAATATTCCTTTCTACCATTTCTATGGATACCGGCGTAATATCTAGCAATAGTAAGCCTCGCAGCAATAGCAGCTGAACGAGGCAATGTTTTGATAAGCTTATCAAGAGTATCTATATCATTTGAATTACGATGATCGACATTCCACTTTGCTATAAGAAATTGTGATCTACGCTTAAGAAAGACATTTAAATGACCTTTATCCAGTATATACTGCAAAGCTTTTATAGAAGCAGACTGGTTTGAACCAATCAAATATCGATTAACATGTATATGATATAAAGCTCTAGATGAAGAAGATGTCATCTTCCTAACGCTTTTTACATAAAGATCCGCATATTTAATTAACGCAATTCTGTAGATATTTCTTTTGTTTAAATTTTCACGAGAATAAGATTCATCAGCAATATTGCCGATTAAAGCTTCATCATAAAAATCCGTTAGTGCAGCATAAGCTTGAAATAAATCAAAATAAATATTTTTAAGGCTACGGCTATTTCTCGTTCTTTTTTCTGCAAGTTCTGATTTCAATCGTTCCGTTTCAGAAACCTTTTCCTCAGCAGCATATTTATCATGAATAGCATTCTTTTTAACCTCAGGATCTCTTAATCCGGAATTCACTAAAGGAACTTGATCAATGACTCCATAGTTTAAAGAAAGAAGCGGTTGCATACCTGTCTGTGCAAAAACAAGCGAAGAGACTAAACCAAAATATATCCATAAAATCAGTTTTATCTTTGAAGCTCTTTCTACAGATCTCAGTTTGTTTGCTGCCATATCCACAATACTACTCCAATAGATTGAATTTCATTCCGCCTTGCCCTCCACTTGTTAAAGGCATAGAGGCACAATACTTTAGATGCAAAATTCGTTCTATCCTTACAGACTGCGCTATAAATTAAATATAATATTAAATATCAATATGTTACAGTAGTTGTTGCTGTTTCTTGTAATAAGTCTTAATGTTGTTAAATTGACAAACTTTTTGACACTTCACGGTATGGATAGTGGCTTCTAGCTATAAATGTACAAAATATCGAGTCGCGGATAACGCCCTCGACAGTACACCAGCAATTTTTAATTAATAAGGACTCCTATATTTATATGAGCTTGCTTTTAAACTGCCAATCTATAAGTAAAACATATTCCGCCAAAGAGCTTTTTAAAGACATTTCACTCAGTATTAACGAGAGAGACAAAATTGGAATAATAGGCCCTAATGGCAGTGGAAAATCAACATTGCTGAAAATTCTCGCAGAAAAAATCGAACCAGATACAGGAAAAATAACAACACGCAAAGGGCTTAAAGCTTTTTATATAGATCAGAGTATGGAATTTCATTCTGATGATACTATTATCAGTGTATTACGACAAGCAGCGCATGATGCGAAAAGGTTAGAGTTTGAAATTGAAGGACTAATCAACTCAATTATTGGTAAAGTGGGATTTACTGACCCCGAACAAAAAATTTCTAATCTATCTGGTGGATGGAAAAAACGTGTTGAAATAGCTATCGGACTGATTTTTGAACCTGATCTATTAATGCTAGATGAACCAACAAATCATTTAGATATTGAAGGCGCCCTTTGGCTCGAAAGCCTACTATCAGCAGCACCTTTCTCATGGATAACAATTAGTCACGATAGATCTTTTTTACAAAACACCGTCAATAAAATTTTTGAAATAAATAAAACTTATGCAAATGGAATCATTTCATCATCAGGAAATTATCAAGATTTTCTTTCAGCACGCTTAAATATTTTATCTGCACAGGCAAAATATGAAGAAAGCTTAGCAAATAAAGCCAGGCGAGAAATTGAATGGTTACGCCAAGGAGTCAAAGCAAGAACTACAAAATCAAAATTACGAATAGAAGCTGCTGAGAATATAAAAGATGAGTTGGCAGCAGCTAAACAAAGAAATGGCATTCAAAGCAATAAGATTGAGTTTTCTGCCTCAGATCGTAAATCTAAAAAATTATTAAGCGCCGAACATATTACAAAGAAATTAGGCGATAAACTCTTAATCGAAAATTTCTCTACAACAATTACAAGTAGAAAGATAGTAGGTATTTTAGGGAAAAACGGTTCCGGGAAAACCACTTTAATGAAAATACTAGCCGGAATTTTGTCCCCTGATTCTGGGACTTGTATACAGTTAACAGGCTTAAAAGTTGTTTATTTTGACCAAAATCGCGATCTCCTAGACCCAGAATGGGCATTAAAAAGAGCTTTAGCAGAAAATGGCGAACAAGTAATCTACAATGGTAATGCTATCCACGTTATTACTTGGGCAAAAAGATTTTTATTCACAAAAGAACATCTTGATAAAAAAATTAAGGACTTGTCTGGTGGTGAACAGGCAAAAGCTATTATAGCAAGATTAATGCTAGAACCGGCAGATTTACTATGCTTAGACGAGCCCACCAACGATTTAGATATAGCGACTATGGAAACACTAGAAGATAGTTTGAACGATTTTGCAGGTGCCGTTTTACTAATAAGCCATGATCGCTACATGATACAAAAATTATGTGATAGTTTTATAGGCTTAGATGGACATGGTGGTGCCAAACAATTTGCAGACTATGAACAGTGGGAAAATGAGAGTATCAAGATAACAGCCACAAAAAAGACTCAAGATAAAAATAAACAGGCTAATCCAAAGGAAAAACCTCAAGAAAAAAAGGCAAAAAAACTCTCATATAAAGATCAAAGAGATTATGATCAAATAGAAAGCCTTATTGCCGAAGCCGAGCAAAGAGTTGAAGATTGGCAAGAAACAATTAATGATCCTCAAATTGCTACTGACTCTGCAAAGTTAGAAGAAGCATACGCAGGGCTCAACAAGGCACAAAAAAAACTTGATACCTTGTATGCACGTTGGGAAGAGCTAGAAGAAATTATATCGCAAATGTGAAAAATCAGGGGCTTGTACGCGTTAAATAACGTAAAGGCACATATTGTTTAGCCCCAATTTCAGCCCAGCCATTGCTCACTCGAATAATAAATACTTTCTCCGATCGCTTTAAAGATCCAACTATCTTTGCTTTAGCGTCTGGTCGCTCTCTAATATCTAAACGCTTTACTTTAACCCAAGCTTTTATACTTTTTTCAACTTCAGAGTCTTTTGAAAAATTTAAATCTTCCAACTCTCTATTTTTATTCAATGTCTCATCTGAGAAATCTTCAAATGTATCTCCAGAAAAAGGCAGATCATCTTCGTAAACTTTACTTCCAATGCTCGTATCAGGTTCCCATGGTTCAGTCGACACATCAAGCTCGTCTTCTGCCTGTATATCCTGAGTAGGCTCCTCTTCCTCCTCATTCAGATCAATTTTAGGTTTTATTGAAGCGGCATCTTCTTCAAAGACAACAGGATCATCCCATCCTAAATTTGACTCATCACCAGTAGCACAACCAGAAAAGAGAATAGGCAGGTTAAGGATAAAGAAAAACGTTATTTTACTCATATCCCTACGAGTGAAAGAAAGTGGAAGCATAGATAATTTAACAACTCCCATACAGTCGCCTTATACATTAGCCTCTAACGAGCATCTTATATTAACAAATATTGTAACTATTCAGCGTATCTTTTCCCTTCAATATGCCGCTTGATACATTGTCATCCTGAGTGAAGCGAAGGATCTCGAAATTGCGAAATAGATCCTTCGCTTCACTCAGGATGACGGGCAGTCAAGGCTTTGAATCGATCAGATAAAAAATACGCTGAATAGTTACCAAATATTTTACTCGTTTAAGTGATATCGATTACATATAAATTTTATTTGATTTTGGGGTCTTTTGACAAATTTATTTTTACTAAATCTTCGAACAAAATCTTTAATCATGGCTTACGATCGGCAAATTTCAATGAGAAGAAAGGTTAACTATTTTGATCAGATATCGACTCTAAAAGAAGCTTAATATGCCCCTTAAGGCGCTCCATTTGCGCTCGCTCTTGGCTGTCATAATAACCTCGGACCTCTCCGTTTGCATCCACCAGCACAAACCGGGTACTGTGCAGTACAGGGTTTTCACCCGCCGGTAATTTAAGAGATTTAGTCACAAATTTTACAATTTTTTCCTTTTCGCCAGTTAAGAAAAACCACTGATCAGCCCTTGCATGATAGCTATCGGCATACTTTTTAAGAACCTCTAAAGTATCCACTTCAGGATCAACTGTTAGTGATACAAATTTAACCAATTCGTTACCGTTAAACGATCTTTGCAACCTACTCATGTGATGGGACATAAGCGGACAAGGTCCATGACACGAGGTAAACATTAGATTAAATACCCAAATATGACCTGCAAGGTCGGCATTTTGAAGATCTGCACCACTGCGTTCCTGGAATTTAAACGGACTAACCGAACCAAGCTTAGGAAGAGATAGAACTACACCACCAGTTTCATCGATCATTTGATCAATTTTATTTTGGTAGTTCATCATTGTTATCAAACCTAAAACAATAGCAGAGGCAATACAAGTAAGCCAAAATATCCATACATTTTTAGTTGTTCTGTTGTGATTAGACAAATTTATCCTCACTAGATCGAGACATCCATTAACACTTTCGGGCAAGAGTGCTCTACACAAATTTGGGTTTTATGCTATTTTTGTAGAAAATAAAACAAGACTTGTTATTTTCTCAGCTATCAGATAAAATTTATAACAAAAACAAAAGGTTATAAAATAGGAGTGATGAGGATATTATCAGCCAATTCTCTTTAATTGTTATTCTACTTTTCATTTGCTCCATAGTATTAACCTTCTGGCTAATATGGCGCCTACGAAAAAAAGATAAATTAGCCAAAGACTATTTGGCTCCGCCCCCCACTACTGTCTACATAACACTCCAGTACGAAGACAACACTCTTTTCAATCAAGCTAACCCAACCATAGACGCTCAAAGCGACAGATGGAAAAAAGAAATGCTAGAATTTGGAAATCAATTTAAAAATAACCACATCACTCATATTTATTTTTCACATGGTACATTCGTTGGTAACGATCCCTTTGGACTTGTAAGAGCCTTGGAAATTCCCTTTCCTATAGCAACACGCAAAGCAGTGCATTACCTCAAACACAAAAATTTCCATCAAAGCAATAAAATCCTAAAAGACCAGGCAAACTATCTTCCCAGTTATGTTAAGTTATTCGAAACAGCAATAGGGAATGAAATCCCCTGTCACAACTTTATCTGGTCATCTGGAAACTATCATGCTGCTAGAGTCTCTGGAGCCTTTAAATTATTAAACCAAATTGTGTTTGATATGAAATCAACAAAGGTAAAACAGCCTCATCGGATCTTATTGATAGGTCATAGCCATGCAGGTCAAGTTTTTGCATTATTAAGTAATCTTATTGAATATACAGCACTTGGAAAAACATTAGCCGAAGTTTCATCGCAGCATGGTTTTTGCGATAAAACTAAACTACACGCTTTAATAGATCAGGTAGCTAAGCTTAAACTGGATTATGCCTTATTCGGAACTCCATATATCTATCCGTGGCCAAAAAGATCGGCACGTAATTTGATAAATATTATAAACCACCGTAACCATCCATATTTAGCAGGACGGAGGAGAGGAATTTTATTTACTACAGATGGAGATTATGTTCAACAATGGGGTATTACAGGAAGTGACTTTAAAGCTATGACAAGTCAAGAAAGAAAATTCAACAAAGATTTGGATAAAATTCTAGGAGATGGAACGAACCGAACAACATGGCAAGAGCAAACACGATCCCGACTGAGGGTTCCACCTTTTGGAAAAACCTATCTTATCGACTATAAAGACAATAGTCACCTTGTTCCCAATTGCTTCAATACAATATTCGGACACGGGATTTATACTCGCTTCCAAACTATGCATTTTAATACTCGCATAATTTGTGAAGCGTTATATACATAAACTTTTCTACCCCATAAGCAACCAATATCTATTAAAGATAAAATTTAAATAAGCTTACTAGGTAGAGACTGTAGATAAAAATCAGAACTAATTTTCAGAATTCTGCTCCGATTTAGCTTTGGCTTTTGCTGCACGCTCAAAGGCATCATCCAAGTTTTTTTCAGCCTTTTCTGTGCCTACCCAAGCACCGTCACTAGTAAAATATCCTTCTGATTCATAACGCTTCCCTGGCAAACCGTGCTTTAACCTTGCCGAAGCCATATTGCGCGTACATTCTTCACCATGTTTTTTTATAATCTTCAACGTGCCTTTTAGAGAATGAGCATAATTACGCTCTTTTTTTAACCGATCTAAAAAGTATTCCTTTTTTAAAACTTTCAAATTTCCCTCTGAATCCAAACCAAATTTCTCTTTTATTTCAGTAAAGCTTTTTAATCCATCAACATCTGGAATCTCCGCAACTCTACCATTACCTCCAAGGCGCGGATCTGCAAGATCCGCGCGGCAGCGTTTCAACTCATGATGTTCACGATTTATCTCGTCCTCTAACTTGCTATTGACCCAGATTTGACTACGCAGCTCATCCGCTGCAGAAGTCTCGGATTGAATAATAACCTCACCATCATCATTTAACCCAATCTTCTCACCATCAACCGAATCTTTGACTTCAAGTTTATCATCCAATTCTTTAGCCTCGTGTTCATTAGTAGTGCAAGCCACTACAAAAATATATAACATCGCGAAGACTACTGATTTTAAATTTAAAAAAGAATATACACTGTACCTATTAGACTGTGTCTGCCCAAATAAAGCCTTCATCACATCTCCTAAATAATTCTAAATCTGCTAATGTCAAATTTTAGCATCGACAATTCCCACCACGCTTCCAAAGCCTTTTGTCGACAGAAGCAAATATCAAGCCACAGACTAACTAGTTAATATTGAAAGATAAACGCACTATCTTGATTATGAATTGTTGGAAAACAAGTTACCTATCGTCCAACTGTGTGTACTATATGACACTCAGCTCTCAAAAGATTAAAAATAAAAACGCCCGCCTATGCCTAAATCAATATCAAACGAGCTCGCAGGCACCAGGACTACTTTAGGCACTACTTCCACAAATACTTCGATGGGATGGTTTGCTACTTCATAAGCAATCCCTACTGGAACCCTCACACTAATCATTTCCCTGTGAAAATTTTCAAGTTCAGCTCCTACACCATAATAAACCGGCATTTTTCCCTTACTAACCTGAATCAAACTTGGATCGTGAATAAGATAATCACCATGAATATGCACCCAATCATGACTCCAAGATAAAGCCGCATCAATCGCAGTCGTAGGTCCTATCCAATTTTTCATGCTAATACCAGCATGGGGCGTCCCCACGATTAATCCTAAGCCAAAAGTTCCACCATTCATTGGCTTAGCTATGACTGCACGACTGGACAGAGAAAATAATAATACCGATAGAGTTAAAGCAAAATTTATTCGACTAATCAGTAAAAGCATAAATTCTCCATTTTCAGCATGCCAGTTTTCTTCAATATACTAGGGCGAACTGACTTTGCTACTACTTTGAGTAACAAAGTTATTCACAATCCTATCCTTAATACACACGTTCAATCAAACTTTTATTTCATCTACACTTGTAATTTAATTTTTGAATTAAAAATTATAAAAATAATCGGTAACAATAAAAGGATAAAAAATATTAAGAAACTCCAAACACTTTCACGATCATCTCCAATAGCACCACATGATCCAAATTTGTTCTTTTTTACTTTTTTATTAGTTACAGGAGTATCCGAAGAAAGCGCAGCATCACGATTTCTCTCTCTTTCCCACTCATCTCGTTCTCTTTGCATCCTCTCCTGCTCTAATCTTCTGTCTTCGCGCTCTTGATCCAACATCTTTTGGTACTCAATTTCTCGACTATAAGGACTTGCAACTGTGACATTTTGCACATACCGCTCTGGAGGAGCACAATTGACCGAACCACCTTTCTGATCGATGACAACAGGCGATTGGTAGTTATTAAAATATTTTTGCTGAACAACATTCTGCCCAACACCACCTTTAGTATAATTTTGATAAGGATAACATGGCTGTGGATATAAATTAGGCTTACCCGGACGATATGGAGTCGGCCGACCATAGATAGGGCCGCCAATCACTGGAACGGGATATACTCCTTGATATGGACGGTATCCGCAATTGACACCCGCAAACACCTGCTTAAATGGATAAGTTGCTACATTAACAGCACTCTGCACAGTATAAACTGCTCCTTTTACAATATTAGTAGCTAATTGACCAACCCCATTAATAATAGATCCAAACAAGCCCCCAATAGCACAACCTATATGACAGCCATAACCAGAAGTTGTGATTCCACCATTAACATTCACTCCGCCGCCAATAAAACCTTTGCCATAATATCCTCCTTGTGTATAACCTTTGTAATATTGCTGTTGCGTCACTGGAGAAGGTATTGGCTCTGAAGCTTTCCCTAGATTAAAAGAAATGACTTCACCCTCACTACTACTTTTAGCTTTTTCATTGTCAACGCTTTCTTCTCCTTCGCATTGGTCATGCCCTTTTCATCCTTAGCAATATTCTCATAATATTTTTTAACCAACTCTGCTAATGCATTACTTTTACCTTCCTCATTTTGTTCAACTGCTTCTAGCGAAGATAAAACGGAATTTTTAATGCTATTATACATCCCTTTCATTTGGCAATAAGTTTGCCCGAAATCTTCTCTCATCTGTTTTTTAGTATCATCATTACAAAAATACGAATCAAATGCTTCAGCAAGAACATACCTTTGATATTTCGTCTTTTCTTCTTTTTTAGAGCTATTATATAAGCTTTGATACTGAGAAAGGTCATACTTTCTATCTGGATCATCTTTAGGGTTCGGGTCCTTGCTTCCATAAACATCTATCCACAAAGCATCACCAATATTTTCTAGAAATATAGCTGCATTTTCTGATATATTAGGTTGCTCTGTAATTGTATAATTATGTGATTTTTCTCCTTCTTGATCTTGAGCTGCCTCTGGACTAATTTCATAACGCAAGAACACATCTACAAGCAGATAACCAAAAGATCTAATAAGTGCATGTTGCACACCTTGATACGAAGTTCCATTTGGAAAAGGATTGATATAAATAGTTGGTTTACCACCTTGCATATTCCAACAACTCAATAACAAATTCCCCTCATGAAACTGTTCTTCATCTATACTTCCCTTACAAGTATTCCATAGTTCATTATTTTCAGGATTTAAGCTCAAATCTATTTTTCCGTCTCTATTAAAAAATTGATAGACAATGCTCGGGGGGATTTTAGATAAGACAGAATAAACTTCACCTTTCAATTGCTCTCTCTGTTCATCAGTATAACTTTCTGGAGGAATTATATTTTCTTCCTTCACAATAGATGCATGAAAAGTGTCATTTGAATCCTTTGAGGAAGAAAAGCCACATTGATTGAGCCTAAATGTTTGCCCTTTACTCTGCGATATAGCAAAATTATCCAATGTTTCTACTTGAGACGTATTATCCTCATTTTCTGATTTATTATTAAATTTACAGGAAATAAAAGTTAGGATTATAAACAATGAGTAAAGAAGATTATTATGTAAATACATTCTTGATCCTATCATGCGGTAAAACATAGGCTTCCCTCAAAGCAGTACACTATCAATAATTATACGATCGATATTTAAGATTTCTATCGGTGAAAATCATGTAAGAAATTAATTCTTGCAGCATCAGAAAATAAGACTTCGCACAACACTAAATTTTTAAAATCAATAAAACATATTAAATTGACATATAATTAGAGTAGCTAATCATAAAAAATATTTTTCATACTTTAGTATTAATTCTGTTAGAATATTTCTCTAATGATTTCTGTACTAAATGATACAGATTTAGTAGCTGAATTTCGTACGGACCGGCAGCTGAATGTACAAATGGACTGCTGCTATTTGAAATATCGATAATTTCAGGGCGCTCATACTTTTGATAGCGAGCATATTCTACAGTTACACGATTCAATATTGAAGTTATATATGCAGGTTGTGATGCTATAAACTGCTGTCTCTTAATTTTTAAACCTGTCACAGATTCATATTTTTGGGAAGATGCAATAGTTTGATAGATAGTAACTCCCGGATGCATACGCAGCATCTTTATATAATCCGGATTTTCTGCTATCAACTTACTCATGAAAACTACCGTTTCATCTTGCAATGACTTATCAGTTAATCAAGCAAGATCACATCGGTTTTTCCATTTCTTTTCTTTAATTCTTAAAATTTAACCATTTGATTTTAACTAAACTATCTGGTGAATTAAGCCAAATATTCCAACAAAAACGTAAGAAAAAAAGTATACAAACTAGCTAAGTGATTTTATAAATTCTCCTATCTTAGAGAAACTTAGAATGGCTTTTCCTATCTTTCATCAACTTCTATAGACTTATTACTGATATAACTGGCAAAAGCGCTATTTCATCTGATTATTTAATAATCAAATCAAGATATTACAATCATTTAAAGTATTCTGTGACTCATGGAACACCTATTGCTAAACAAGCTTCCATTCGGGGGAGTAATCCATTCGAAAGATGAAACGTCAATCTATAGGGAGAATTAGACATGGTTAAGGGAAAGAATTTAATAAGTGCAGTCGCTACTTCAGTTCTTGCAGGTGCATTATCTGCTTCTGCTTATGCCTTTGTAGATGGCCCAAATCCTAATGAAGTTTATGTTAATAATATCGTTCACGCTGGTACTGGATGCCCGATAGGATCAGTTGCAACAGACATATCTGAGGATGCAAAAGCTTTTACAATCTTGTTCGATGAATATGTAGCGGAAGCTGGGCCCGGTATAGAACGAAGCGCTGGGAGAAAATTCTGTCAATTAACAGTAAATCTGCATGTTCCACAAGGCTGGAGTTATACAATTTTTGACGTAAACTATGCAGGCTTCGCAGATCTCGATCGAGGCACGTATGGTATACAAAAGTCTACCTACTACTTCCAGGGAAATAGAGCAAGCAATGGTGTTACCCTGTCAACACGTCTTAGAGGTCCATATAGTGATGACTATGAAATTCGTGATAGTTTAGGATTAGATGCATTAATTTGGTCTCCTTGTGGAGTTAATCGAGCATTGAATATTAAAACTTCCGTAATGACACAAGCAAGCCGCAATCAATCAGCATTGATGACCATTGATTCAATTGATGGTGAATTAATTCATAGATATGGCATCAAGTGGAAACGTTGCCGCTAAATTCAAGTTTTAGAATAACTAAAAGGCTTTCTATCCTTGTATAGAAAGCCTTTTATATTTACACAAAAAAAACTCACAATTACTCCATCGCTTCCGCTACTGTATCCATACTGATACTAAAGTCAATTTTATTTCGAGATCATCTACATAAACTTATCTGGATATTTTTACTCAAACAATAGTAATTTATTCACAAAATATTTCTTCTACTTAGATAGGCAAATATGTTTCAATAGAATAGATGAGTGAAATTGCATTTATAGCATATTAAATTTACAATATGTATTACCAGATAATTACTATAAATATCTACCAGGAGCTCAATAGCTATTTAATTGCTAATACCTCTGAACTGAATAAAGGACCTTTGCGATGAAATGCTTGAAAATCTGCGTAGACCGAGTAGAAGCTGAATCTATTATTCACAACTTGAAAAAAATAGGTATAGTTGCTCTAATTAGATCTAACGAAAATGAAAAAAGCATGAGTAATGAAATCCAACTTATGGTCGACGATGAAGAGTATGAAGATGCGCTAGAAAAAATTCACAGCTGATTTTGTCAAAAATCTTTCTTCTTATAAATTTATGTTGATGCACTTTAAAATATCAAGATGATCATGCATAGTGGACAAACAAACAATTGCTAAACCATAAAATTAAAAATTTGATTTCACTAGAAAGATCTATCCTATCATCATTTAATTCCCTATTCAAAAATCAAAAAATTTTTCTATACTTTTGTAGCCTATATTTACATACATTAATTGTAAACTGTGCAGGGCCAAGCTCGCCATTTGGAGCTATCAATAGATTCAAAAAACCACAGCAAGAAGCAGAATATCTGCAGGAAAATAAAAAGATTACTTTTCTGTCAGATAACGAATTTGATCCCGCAACCACCGAAGAAAAAAACACCAGCTCTATTCCTGATATCCTAGAAGAGGCGAATATATCTTTTTATCCAGATAGGCAAATTCTTCATGCACCGTCCAAGCTCAAAGTAATCATAAATACGGATGTCAAAATTAACCGACAAATGGATTTGAAAATTTTCTACAATGGGGATGATATGACATCAACCATTCTGGCAAATAGCAGAATGGAGATCCTCCCTCGAAGGATAAAGTCATCTTGCATATGGATAGATTCAAACTTTCTCCTGATTTCACACACAACATTTAAATTTTTATTTTCAAGCAAACAAAACATCTCAGAATATAGGAAAAAAACTAAGAGCACCTGAATGCAGATTACGGGACCAAGAGTCCATTAATAGTTTTAGTACCTTTTTTGAGGTTAATCAAACGAGTAATGAAAAATACAAACTTATCCAAAGAAGCAAATCTGCTTCCCTGCTTTAATTGCCGGGTTAATTGCACAAGATCTGGCTTCAATTCAAAAGCGATTAGCTGGGCCAAAGCCATTGGGCTAACTCAAATTACAACCCTAGCAGAAAAAGAAGTTACTTCTATATATTCAAAATGGCCAAGACATCCGTCAATCCCTTCTTCAACAGCACCATTCGTCAAAGCCTAGTCTCAGTTGGGACCATAAATAGATCGAATGAATGGCGTTTAAATCCAGAGTTATCAATTAGAGGAGGAATAACTGTTTAGGGTAAAATAATCGAATATTGGAGTGAAGATGATAACAGACAGCAACTAGAATCAATATCAACTAAAAAGAAAATATTTTTTTGGAAGTTATTCTAGCTAGCTATGAATTCTGGAGCTGCCAGAGTTAAATTTGCCATGAAACAGTATGGCTCAAACTGGCTAAAATCAAAAAAATTGAAAGAAGCAAAAAGCTATAGTAAATATATAGCTACTGTTATCTATTTTTCCCAAAGAAAGACTTTATTATGATAAAAAAGGCCAGAACTACAATTGCATTATCTATGTTAATGGTACTTGTTGTGGGTCTTTTTTTATACAAATTATGTTCTTGTATGAGCATCTTCAATTTGACCTGTCCTTAAAAAACTTACGCTATATGAATTGGTTGGTTATTTTTCTTATTATGTCATGCAACTCTACTATTTTATCTAAACACACCCTTTGGATGGTACCGGGTATTATATGGCAGTCATCGTGCTGAATTTCAATGTGGGTTATTATAGTTCAGACTACAGCAACGACACTAATAGCAAGCTTGGCATTTGTCTTAGTGCATCGATATTTTACTCGATGTTCAAGTTCATCGCGTTCTATCTGATCCTCGATTACATTGGTGGAAAGTTCCCAAAAGAAAAGCTATCTCATTGCCAATAAGCATTAGCTTTTTAGAACAAGAATTTATTGGAAAAACATTTGACATTTCTAAAACAGGAGCTTTCCTCTACCGACTTTGTTTCATTAAAAGGCACACGCAATGTAAACCCTTTTAGAAAATTTTCGGTATCACAAAAAGTAAGGCTCTCAATGCAACTTCCTCATAAAAAAAAGTTACACTGCTTAGGTAAAATCAGAAGAATTAGCTCAAAAAACGGCCGATACCCAGATGGAATTGGAGTTCAATTTGATCATCTAAACTTACAGAACGTCGATACCTAAAGCAATTTTTATCCTCGCATAAAATCTATCCACAAAAAACTGTACAGTCATTAGACAAATTTACTACTATACACATTTAAATCCTTGCATTTTTCTCATTTTTTAAATAATTTTAAGCCGTTATTCAAAAGTAAAATTGGCATTGTCATTGCTTCAATACCCTCGGAGCTCATTGCTTTAAAGGAATTTAAATGTTCTCTCCAATTTTTCTAAAAGCTTATACTAAACTCCTCTTAGTTTTAGCGCTGCTCTGCTGGCCGTGTGGAGCGCAAAACAAACCCGAATACGTTGGAAAGAAACTTTCCTGCAACCAAATATTCGCCCGCAATAATGATGGGCCTGCAATCAATTGCAAACATTAAATTTAATTCAAGGATATCCATTAAATGGATATCATTTATCACTAGAAAATCTTACCGACAATGAAAGCTGCTCTCCCAAATCTAATGTCGACGAGACAAACGGATGGTTTCGTGGCAAAATAGTCCGCGTTATTAATTCAAATTGTGATTGGATCATTAGATTACAACTTGGTACCATCACCACATCTTCTCAGACATTAAGACATATATATTTTGATAGTAAAGTAACAGCTTCAAACCAATCAGACGACATTTCAGTCTTAAAAGAACTTCTTGGAAAAAAATCATTAAAAATTAACCTACGCCTAAGACTAACACAAGATGGCTGGAAGTTTGGCTACGGCCAAGCATTATCAGGCGGTGCTGGATCTGTCTGGCCAAAATCTGAAGACGGAACAAATCCTGGCAACGATGATTGGATTAATATCGATGTAGATGTTCAACCCAGCACACCGACCATCCCCAACCCTGAGAGCCACTATCCTCTAAAGCTTTATAAAGCTGAAAGAAAACGTGGCGTTGAATTTCCAACCTACTGGATGCATAACTCACATCCACTTAAAGTGAAAAAAAGCAACAACATTGAGGAAAATGAGTATGACTATACAGATATATGGCTTGCAAAAGAATTAAATAAGATATTCTATATTCTATACAAAGCCCCATTTAATATCAGACAGATAACACACCTAGGTATATACAATTATCGAAAAATAAATGGTTCAAGCCAGTTATCCCGCCATTCATTCGCTACAGCTATCGATATTTCAAGCTTCACTCTAAGCAATGGTAAAAAAATTACTATCGAGGATGACTGGCAGTCAGGGCCGTATAGCAATCTTTTACACAATATTAGAGATGAATTCTGTCGTTTTTTTGATGTTGTGCTTAGCCCTGACTACAACCAAGATCATCAAAACCATTTTCATGTAGACTTAGATCCAGACCGACGCTCGGAGAGAGAAGAGGTATATCCCTCATGGCAAGACCTTCCAAGCAAGCCTACAGACTTACTCTCGTTATTTTCATTACAGCCAAGGCTCATGGAGCAATCACAACAAACAACCCACAACTTTGGACATGGTTATATTGAAGAAAATTATAGCCTACATTCAAGCTCCAATGACCAAAGAACTTGTCGCTAACTAACATTGCTGTAGAGCGCCTTAGCCCCACTCAAAAGTAATGGAGCTAGCCCCATAAATATTTTATAAAATCAGCAAGTTAAACAATTAAATTCAATATTTTTAAATGATTAACCGATTTTGATCTTCGATTATCCGCCAGTTATCTTTTGCCAATGGATAAGAAATGACAAAACGACTTTTACCAATGCTAGTAAGACTTGAGCTCGGAATTTTAGACGAACCTTTTAACCCACAACGTGACTACTATGCTGCATTTAAGAACGAAAAAAATCTAGGAAGGCTCGAACAAAAGCCAGAAGCCAAAATACACATAGGTGAAATACCACCCCATACAAAATTACTGAATGTGAACTATCTATTAGAAACATCAGCCGTCGATAGTAATCTCAAAAAAATTATTCATAATTTCAATGAAAAATATTACTCACAGCTAAAAAGCACTTCTCTCGAAGCAGAAATAGCAAGAAGAATCAACAATAGAAAAAATCTTATTAGATTAGACTACGAAAATTATTGGCAGAAAGAAAAATTAAAGGAGTTAGATAAGAATTACATATTATTCAAGGAAAGAGCAAGAAAAGCAGCAGAACGTAGAAATCAGTTCAATATCGAACAAGAAGAGGCATACTATGATCATCAAATATTTTTAAGTGAGAGAAATAGATTTTGTGAAAATATTAAAAAATTTAATAGAACAAAATTTGATGAAGCAGTTTTAAAAAGCCTCGAAAAAATTCCAAAAGAAATAGTCTTAACTGGCAATAGCTTACAAACAGTGCTAAATGAATTGGCAAACTCCAACGGCGCAGATATTTCCAGAGCTTACAAAAAGTAGAAGAAAATATTCTCGCTAGATATGCAGATCAACTTAACGATCATTTCACATCAAACCTCCCCAATATTATTCTCTATTCTATCTCAGTTAAAATTCCTAACTCTTTAATAGCAACAGATATTTTAGAACAAGGCGCAATACGTGCTCTAAACAGAGAACCATCCAGTAAAGTATTGCGGACAGCTTATTTAATCAACAAAAACAGTGAAAAAGCCAGTGCAGATCAACTTAATGATCACGTCACTCCAAATGAATCCAGTTGGATATATAGAAACGCGTCTACTATAGATCAAAGAATAAAAATGAAAAAAATTTCAGAAGAATCTCATCATATAGAACATCTACAATTGATCAACAGCCAAAGGCACGAAAGCATTGCATCAGATAAAAAACAAATTCATTCTCGTAGTGAAAAAATCGATAACATGGAAAATACGATTCAAATCTATTGGCACACTTTTGACGAAAACCACAAAGACATATTAAGAACAGTATCTTCATCAGCGACCAATATTCAAGAAATTATCAACAATCTTGACAAAGTATCATTTTCGAAAATATATCATTTAGCAAAGAGAACTCAAGACAATATTAACTACAAGTACGCAGAGAGCCAAAGTACAAATTTTTCTGGAACAATTCCCAATATTGTCTTGTTTTATCTTTCTCAAAAAAATGACAGAATCAATGCGACAAAACTCAATGAATTAATTTCTCACGAGAATGACGCCCAGGCCATAATTAAAACAATTATGGAAAGAAAAAACACCGAAAGCTCAGAAGAAGTAGTTAAATTTTTACAAGACAGTAATCACGAAAAATACATCAAGACCATCGAAAATGAATTCTATCATAATAAAGATGGCTTAGGCAAAAAATTTAATAATATTCGAAGTTTAAAGTCTAAAGAAAGCCAACAAATGCATTGGCAGCAATATGATAAATTACATCAAAATTTTCCAAGAGTCATTTTCTCAAACATATCAAACTTAAACACTCTCTTAAGAGAACTTCCTTATCATTCTCCATCACATGTATACTATATATTTGCAGGATCAAAGAAAATTTTATCGTCAGCTTCAGATATCCAGGCACATTTTAGCCAAAATAAGCAATCTGAAATAAATAATTTTGATACAGATGTAAAAGAAAATATTAAAACAGAAAAAATTGAAGCCATAACAAAAACCTATACAGATGTTTCGATCAAACATCCGTATATCAGCATTCAAAATCAAGAAAGCACTATAAATTACGGAAAGTTATTTGAAATTTTGCACACACATAATCAAAACCAAACAGACCCCATAGCTGAAAGCGGCCATACAAAAGAGCAATCATCAAGTAAAAAAATTAATCAAGAATAAATGTAACTATTCAGCGTATTTTTTATCTTTTCCATTCAATATGTCGCTTGATACATCGTCATCCTTCGCTTCACTCAGAATGATGGGCAGTCAAGGATTTGAATCGATCAGATAAAAAATACGCTGAATAGTTACAATTTTTTCTCTACCGAGTCTTGAAATGTTCTTGTTAAATATCTAGTAATTGAACTCGTGGCTTCATCAAAAGATAATTTATATTTAGGAGCAAAAATTCTTGAAATATCTTCAATAGACTTATTGCCATCTATCTCTCCAAGAACATCAAGATAGATTGAATACATAGATTTAAGAACCTCAAACTCACTTAACTTCGGTACAGGATTCTTTGTGCTACTTAACCAAGGCGGTAAAACATCATGCTTTTTGAATTCATTTATTTCAACATCTTTTATTTTTTTTGCACTAAAACAAAAAATTTTCTCCAATCTTCCGTGACAACTATCGGGAGATTGCATATAAGGAATGGATTCAAAAACTTCATTTTCAATTTCAAAACCAGAACTAGATATAATCTCACGTACTTCTTCAATTGAATAGTTACTGGCGGGGCCTCTTCCATTAAAAACCAAGGAACCGAAGTTAATCCATCTACCATTGTTTGCTAGCAAATAATTAATTTTTGGAAAAAATTCTCTAGGATCTTCGGCAATAATATCAATCAGCCACGGTGTTAAAATTGTATCAAAAGTAGAACGATTGAAAGGCGCGTTACTTACATCTGCGAAAACAAATTCAAAATTTTTTTCAATTTTTTCGGGAGCTTTGCATTTTCTTAAAACGCCAAAAGAAGATAGATCTTTAGGAGCAATTGGAAATTCATACAATTTTAAAGTCTTGCCGCGTATTATTTTTCTAGCACTTAAAAGTAATAATGGATTTATATCCACAACAACCGTACATTTAGGAGAAAAGCTTCTATGAATATCATAGGGGAGCCGACACCCTCCCCCACCAAGCACTAAAAACTTTCCTAAATTCGAGTTATTGCCATCAATTACTTTTTTTATACAAGCTAAGCTAGCCTCGTTTTCGCGATCCCCCCAAGTCCAATCTCTATGCAAGTTATCGTAATAACTCATCAAATTTTGAGAAAATGGAAGCTTAGTTTTAAGAGCTTCGCTTAAAGCAACACTCCCATTATCATTGATCTCTAACGGTGAAAGCAACTCTATCATTATTTTCTTTTGTTCTACCTTAGCCTGAAGCAACTTTCTTAATCTTAGTGAAGTCGATTGAGAGATGTCTTTTCTTTGAAGATCCATTTTCATCAGATCAGCTTCTTTTTCTAAAACTTGTAAAAGGTATTTAAACTGACCTTTCCATTCTTCTAATGATGCATTTGGAGATTCTATCAACCAAGGAATATAACCAACCAATGGAAATCTTTGAAGGCAGCTTGGACAAGAGTAATATTTATCATGCAACAGCAAAAAATTTTTATGGCATGAAGGGCAGTTAAATATTTGATCGATCTCAGATGTCATTATTATTTTCCAATACTATATTCTCATTTCTTCCTTTTTTAAATTTAAGAGCAAGCCTGATAAACAATATGATAGCAGTCGCTAAAATCCCTATATACAGTTCATCTATATCTTGCCAAAATGACGAATGTTCACTAAGCCGCCAATAGGTTGTCGCCACCGCACCAATTATAGATGCCCAAATGAAATCATAATCATTTAACTTATTAGGAATGACGTAACCGATTAAAACTGGAAAAAGTAGACACGCAGCAGAATAGCTACCAAGGGTTTTCCA
Source organism: Bdellovibrionota bacterium (assembly GCA_041391425.1). GTDB lineage: Bacteria > Bdellovibrionota_B > Oligoflexia > Oligoflexales > JAWKNZ01 > JAWKNZ01. Next base: position 423,180 of record JAWKNZ010000003.1, on the reverse strand, counting down.
TATAGACTTAATATCCCCTTCAAAAAAACTCGCCATCATAACAGCAAGAAGACCCACAAAGATAATACTCAGGTGATGAGAATTAGGATTTCTTGCATATTTTCTTGGGCCAATATCATAGGTTAGAGTGGTTCCTGCGGTAAAAATATACGAGTCAATCGTAGAAAGAATTGTAGCTAAAATCCCCGCCAATACAAATCCTCTTAATCCATCTGGAAGTATCTGAATTCCATAAGACAAATAGGCTATTTTAGGGTCAGCCTTTGGTATAACCGCGGCTGCGTACATTGCTCCAGATGTTGTGCAAATATCAAATACAACCCAAATAACAGTTGATATAAGAATCCCTTTTTTTGCGACCTTAACAGAGTACGCGGCAAAACATCTTTGGTAAAAATTTGGATCAACTAACGTGGATAATGCAATCAAACCCCAAGCAAATGTAGTCCATAAACTCTCACCCCCTGTTAAGGAAAAATGCCTTTCTGGAAGATGTGTCTTCAAAAATTCTAGGCCACCAAATTTATAAACTGAAAAAAATAGAATCAACATAACCGAAGTGCACATAACTACAAATTGAACAAGATCAGAAAAAACCACAGATCTGAAGCCGCCTTTAATTGAATATGCAACTACAAATGCAACTCCTATTAGAGTCATGAGTTCTACACTGCCACCGAAAATAGACTGCAAAAAAAGCCCAAGACTTACTGCATAAGCAATAGGAACTACATTAAAAAAATTAAATAAGGCGCTTATCTTTTGTGATTTGGGACCATATATCTTGCCCACAATTTCAGGGAGGGTGATTGAATCCATCGACTTTATTTTTTTTACAAGAAACAAAGCAAAAATAATATAAGTTATATACCAAAAAAAGCCTTGCGTAATGAAATTATAAATACCTTTTTCAAATGCAATTGCCGTAACTCCAAATATTCCTCCATACCATGTAGCAACCAAAGTGGCAATAAACATGGGTAAAGTCAATTGTCTTCCCATAAGAAGATGATCTAAAAATCCAGCATCTTCGGAATTTGATTTCTCTTTTAAATAATTTCCCCACAAAACGGCAACTATCGTAACAATAATAACAGCAGTAAAGACTATCAAATCAATACGAGTAATAAAGGATATAATAGTAGGATTTGTTTTAAATGTTTCCATAAGACAAATTTTTATAAAAAATAATAGTGATCGAAAAATCTTAAAATTAAGAAGGTGTCAATCAGTCAAAATATATTATTTGCATAGATATTATATATTATATTCAAACTATCTAAAAGCTGTCAGAATTAAATCTAGAAACTATAGAAACAAAATCAAACTTTGAAAATTAAACTTTTTGCTGTTTAGTCTATTTTTATTAAAAAACATCCCAAACTGCACATTGAGGTGTTTTTTACGTTAAAACACGTGGTATTTGGAGCTCTATACACTTAAAAAAAGTTAGTACTTAACAAAAATGATTTTTTGCTGCATTAAACAAATAATACTGTTCAAAAATCCGAATATTCATAAGTCATTAATATAATAGAACGAAACCAACTGTAAACCACAAACTCGATATCCCAATAACAAAATAACGATAACAATTTGATATAATATATATAATCAAAAAAAATCCACCTTGCTCCCGCCAAAAAAATTTGCATACTTGACATCAAATAAAAAACCATCATTCTAACTTATTAATATTAAACGAGAAATAAAAAAATCGTAAGAATTACTTTTTTTTTATTTCAATGAGTCGATACAGGCAATCACTAGGTAAATGGATCGGGGTACTATATCGGCATTCCAATAAAATCGCTAGTCTGGGTTGCAAAAAAAATCCGGTGAAAACATAGAGAAATTATTTAACTAAAACATAAGAAGGGGGTTTATTAGCATGTTTAGCTTTTACCGAAATTTGAATCTATTTTGGAGAGTTTCGCTTCCGATTATTTTAATTTTCCCGGTTGCAATTGCAATTCAGATCAACATGTTAAAAAAATCTAGCCTTGAAAACACAACCAAGGCAGCAGAAGAGACAGCTTTAAATACAATAAAACAATACAAGGCAATCCGCGGTTATTATACCAATAAAGTTGTAAATAAAATTAATTCCTCTGACAACAATAAGTTAAAGTTTGGTATAGACCATGACGGCGTCAAAGGGGTTCTTCCTTTACCAGCAACTTTCATTCAAGATTTAAGTGCAACATTTGCCAAATCTGATGATGGTATTAGATTAAGGCTTTACAGTGACTTGCCATTCCCAAATAGAGCTTCAAGGGTTCTAGACGATTTCCAAAAAGATGCACTTGCATATCTAAAGGAAAATCCGGAAAAAACTTACAGACAAACTATCATGGAGAATGGAAAAGAGCACGTTCGTGTAGCTATTGCAGATAAATTGGTAGCTCAAGGTTGTGTTAATTGTCACAACAATCATCCAGATACTCCATTCAAAAATTGGAAACTCAACGATGTCAGGGGTATTTTAGAAGTAGAAACACCTATCAGTGGGCAGGTGGCTGCCAATGCATCTATGATTGAAAATATTTCTATCCTATCTGTACTTTTCAACTTAGTCGCTCTATTTATTACGATATTTATCGTCTTAAACCTAAGTAAACGCATTATTGAGCTATCTAAAAGGCTTAAAGTCGCTTCTTCAAAAGCCCATGACAACAGCATCCATCTTGACTCTCTTACTTCTGGGTTAGCAGACCAAACCCAAAAACAGGCAAGTGCAGTCCAAGAAACCGTTGCCTCTCTTGATGAAATTAACTCCATGGTACAAAACACTGCAGAAAGCGTAGGTAAACTCAACGAATTTGCCAATACCAGTCAAACAAAAGCAGAAGAAGGGCAAAAAGCAATTCAAGCCGTTGTTACTTCGATGAATCAAATTGATTCAAATGGAAGTAATATTCTTTCTGAGGTAGAAGAAAACAACAAAGAGCTAAAAGACATCATTGCAATTATTAATGAGGTCGAAGACAAAACTAAAGTTATTAATGATATCGTATTCCAAACTAAGCTTCTATCCTTCAATGCTTCTGTCGAAGCTGCTCGAGCCGGAGAGGACGGGAAGGGCTTTGCCGTTGTTGCTGAAGAAGTTGGGAATTTGGCCTCAATCTCTGGAAAAGCTGCCGGAGAAATCAGTGAAATTTTGGACAAGAGTGCAAAAACAGTTAATGATATTGTTGAGAGAACCAGGTCTCGAATGATTTCTCTCGTCGAATCTGGACAAAAATCTATCCAGGAAGGGGTAGGCATCACAAATCGTTGCGCCGAAATTTTCTCAGAATTGTCTGGATATGTCGTCAACATGAAAGAAAGAATGGAAGACTTAAGCTTAGCAGCTAAAGAACAATCTGCAGGTGTCAACGGGATTTCTGAAGCAATGAATGAAATCAACGATGTAGCTGCTCACTTTGATAGCTCGTCTCTCGAACTTAAAGAGCTGTCGGCTAGCCTAACAGGACAGTCTTCAAATCTTGAAGGTTATGTAAAAACCCTTGAAACCATCGCTATTGGTAATAAGAACAAAGCTCACAATAGAAGTTCTCAAGACGAAGACTTTGAGCACGAGTCTAATACTGAGCAAAACGTAGATAATGTTGTTCGACTAGGGGATCCTCCGATGAAGATGACTCAGAACACGATAAAAGGTTTCAAATTTTCTTAATAAATAAAACCTTCAACTTCTACTAGTTAAATACTTTAAAACTCCTAACTTAGTGTTAGGGGTTTTTTTTATTGAATCACTCCATCCTTACATCATAAAATATCCACAAAGAAATAATGTAACTATTCAGCGTATTTTTTATCTGATCGATTCAAAGCCTTGACTGCCCGTCATCCTGAGTGAAGCGAAGGATGACGATGCATCAAGCGACATATTGAAGGGAAAAGATACGCTGAATAGCTACGAAATAATTATCCCAAATTTGCTATAATAGAGAATTAACAAATTCTTATTTTATTTGAATATATCTTCTACCTACATTATATTTTTACACATTCATTATACCATAACTAGTAAAATTCCTGCAGGGGGAAAACATTGAAGCTAAAACATTACATAAATGGAAAGTGGACGGACTCTTCAGCCACAGAGTTCTACGATGTAATAAATCCTGCATCTGAAGAACTACTAGCACGGACACCGCTTGGAACAAAAGCCGAAGTCGATGCTGCAGTTGATGCTGCTAGCCAAGCATATGCACACTGGAAAAAAACTCCCGTAATAGATAGAATACAGCCTTTTTTTCGTCTTAAAAGCTTAATGGAAAAGGATTTTGATCTATTAGCTGCCGAGATTACAAAAGAACATGGTAAAACCCTGTTAGAATCAAAAGGCAGTGTTAGACGCGCTATTCAGATGGTTGAAACAGCAACTAGTATGCCTTCTTTAATTATGGGGGAATTTCAAGAAGACATCGCCCAGTCGATAGATAGTCACTCAGTTAAGCAATCGATGGGTGTTTTTGCTGGTATTGCACCGTTCAATTTTCCAGCTATGGTGCCCTATTGGTTTTGGCCTTTTGCGGTAGCAGCGGGAAACACTTATGTATTGAAACCTAGCGAGAGAGTACCATTAACCCAAATACTGTTGACAAAACTAGTTGAGAAAGCCGGATTTCCACCAGGAGTACTAAATATTGTTCATGGGGGTAAAGAAGTCGTAAATGCATTATGCACTCATCCTTCTGTGAAAGGTGTTTCCTTTGTAGGGTCAACCGAAGTAGCAAAATATGTGTATAAAACAAGTGCGTCCCACTACAAGCGAGTCCAATCGCTAGGTGGAGCAAAAAATTTCATGGTTATTCTGAAAGATGCACATTTAGAAAAGGCTGTCGATACTGCTCTCGACTCTATAATAGGCTGCGCTGGGGAGCGTTGCTTAGCTGGTTCCGTAATTATTAGCATCGGCCAAGATGTAGCACAAAAAGTTGCAGAAAAGATGCAAGAAAGGGTTAAAAGCATCCGGATAGGCGACGGAATGGATCCAACAACTCAAATGGGGCCACTCATTTCGCAGGCTGCAAAAGAGAGAATCTGTAATATGATCGATAATGCGGTAAAACAAGGTGCAGAATTAGTAATTGATGGCCGAATTGGTGTAGAGAATATGCGCGGTTACTTTCTAAAACCAACAGTTTTGGCAAACATACATAAGGATCAGAAAATTGCCCAAGAAGAAGTATTTGGACCTGTCATTTGCCTTGCCACAGCAAATAGTTTAGATCAAGCCATTGAATGGATAAATAGCTCCCGCTACGCAAATACAACAACCTTATTCACAACAAGTGGAGCAGCAGCTAGAAAGTTTCGATATGAGGTCCATCCTGGCATGGTAGGCATAAATATCGGAGTTCCTGCACCAATGTCGTTTTTTTCTTTTGGTGGAGCAAAGGAGTCTTTTTTTGGTGACATAAAAGTCCATGGAAAAGCATCCGTAGACTTTTTCACCGATAAAAAAGTAACGATAGAAAGATGGAGCAAAGGCTCAAGCATCTGGTAATTCTTCTTCAGGCTTCTTACTCGCAGACTCATAAGAGTCTCTAATTATTCTTTCCAGGCTTTGACGTGGGTTTCTAACAACTTCCGCATCAAACAAAAAATGCTTTTGCCCTGTATTTTGCTGCACAAGCTTTAGCCCATACTCATAACTATTTAAAATGTTCGATAAAAAATCACAAACTGGCTGTTTTGCCTCGGAGGAAGAAGTACAAATCTCATCTCTTGCCTCCTCACTAAACTCGATTGTCATTCCATGCTGCCTTGCAAAATTTTCCTCAAACATGGATATCTTTTTATATAAATTTTTATGAAAATTGACATTTGGTTGCGACAGCAATTCACGTAATACCTTAGCTGGATGCTCAACCAGCTCCTTATTAATTTGCAACTTTGTAATTCCGGTAGACGGAAGCTCAAATTTATAATCCCTCAATATTTTTTCACATAGAGTCATTAATGCCCTTGCGCCCGTTTTTTCTGACTCCGCTAATCTAGCAATCTCAGTTAGCGCGTCGTCGGTAAACTCAGCATCAATACCATACGCATGAAATGCCGCTACATATTGTTTGATTACAGACCCTTCTGAATTTTTTAGTATTTGATATAAATCCTCAGCTTGCAAATGATCGCATGCCACTCTCACCGGCAACCTGCCAACGAACTCTGGCTCAAATCCAAAATCAATAAAATCTTGAGTAATAGCCTCATGCAAAATTTGATCATGAACAGATTGTGAGTTTTTACTTGACTTAAATCCAATCGCTTTTTTATTTAATCTTCTATTAATGATTTTATCTAAGCCTGTAAAAGCTCCACTAACAATAAAAAGAATATGTTTGGTATTAATAATCTGCTTTTCTACTTTCCCTTTCTTCTGAAACTCAATCATAGCCTGCATCTGAGAGGCTGGATCATTGCCACTTCGTAAGTCAACCTCTGTCTCTTCCATCAGTTTTAGCATACCCAATTGCACGCCTCTACCACTCACATCCCGACCATAAAGCTGCTTAGGCACAGCTAACTTATCTGCCTCATCCAAATAAACAATGCCGAATTGAGCCATCTTCACATCATCACCTGCTTGATGTACAAGATCACGCACTAAATCATCAACATTGGCGCCCATATAACCGGTTTCACTAAAACGAGTTGCATCTGCCTTTACAAAAGGAACACCAATCAATTTAGCAATTTGTTTAATCATATAGGTTTTACCCACACCAGTAGGACCTAAAATTAAAACATTTTGCTTTGAATAATCATCAATTGAAGCCTTTTCATCACCATCATAAGTAGCTGCAACCTGGTTATAATGATCACAGACAGCAATAGCCAATGCCTTTTTAGCTTCGTCTTGTTTAATTATAAATCGATCTAAATAGGCCTTAACCTCTTTAGGTGTTAAATCAAAATTCAAATCAAAGGTTTTCCTTTCTTCAGGAACATCAATATCTGCATCTTTCTCATGATGGTCTTCAGGCATTGAATCTTGAAAATCCATACCTTGACTGATTATCTGCACCTTTCCTCCAAACTTTTTACGGACAAATTCTTCAAACTCTTTTTGGATTTCTTCTGGTGAAGGAGGGTTTTTTTCTGGCATAAAATATCCTAAGGGCTTTATTTGATTAATTTACAATCAATTCATAGACTGCAGGGCTAACATCATCTTTGTGGCCAAAATAAGCTCGCACAACCCACAAAAAGCAGATACGCCAGCAAACTGCTACCCAATGTATTCCCTAATAGTGATAAGTCAACCTTTTGCCACAATTTTTATTTTGCAACAAGCAATTGACTCATCAAGATTTCCATCTAACTATCTAATATAAATAAATATTATCTGTTGTCTGCCAGATGATCAGCTTATTTCTATCATAAATCCTATAAAATTTTCATAAACGAGAATGCGAACAGACAAGCCTGGCGGGCTTTCTATAACCAGCAAGTAAAAACAACATAACAATCTGAAATTAAATAAAAAAATTATATTAGCAGCTAATCTAGGCCAGATCTAAGCAGATTTAATCATTTACATAGCAGAAGTCCTCGAAGCATAAGAAAAAAACATTTAATATGCTATTTGCCATTCCGCTAGCGCTCCTATATATGTTGATTTCATTCAGTTGGAGAACAATTTTGTCGGTAGCTAATACCTTCTGGGAAAAAAAAGCTTTAAAAGATATGAACAAGGAGGAGTGGGAGCTTCTTTGTGACGGATGCGGAAGATGCTGCCTTAATAAAGTTGAGTATACCGACACCAAGGAAATCTACTACACTAACGTCGCCTGTAAATTATTAGATCCTAAAAGCTGCCGCTGTTCAAACTACCCCGAGCGGAAACGCATTGTTCCCGACTGCATCCAATTAAGCGCAAATGTTGTTAAAAGTATGACCTATTTGCCCGATACATGTGCCTACCGCCTACTCAGTGAAGGTAAAAAGTTGCAAGATTGGCACCCTCTAATTTCAGGAAATAAATCTTCAGTTCATGATGCAGGTATCTCGGTGACAAATAAGACTATTTCTGAAGAATATGTTTCCAATTTGGATGAACACACTATTCGATGGATTAAGCCTATAAAATTAAAGAACAAAAAAAAGAGCCTTCGAAGCTCTAAGTAAATTGCATCAATAGTTTCTTTTCAATAAAGCTCTAAGGAATTAAACAGTATGGAACTCACAGCTAAACAAAAAAAACATTTGAAAAAACTCGCTCACCCTTTACCTGCATTGGTGCAAATCGGCAAAGGAGGCATAAGCCCTCAAGTTGTTAAAGAAATTGATCGCATATTAAATGAGCACGAATTAATCAAAGTCAAAATATCTGCTCTTGACAAAGAAGACTTCCAAAGCCTTACGGCCGAGTTAGTAGAGAAATCAGATGCAAATTTTATACACTCAATTGGAAGAACTGTTATTTTATACCGTCAAGCTTCAGATTCTGATAAACATAGAATAAAAATTATCTAGGGCGTGTTGACGTTTCATTTTCGTAGCGAGAGACAAATACTTGAAAGTCGCAGCTAGGAAGGGTTTCAAAAATTACCGGAGGTGTACTAGATGTACATTGAGGATAATTTTTGAAACCCTGACAACGTTGTGACTCAAGGGTTTGGCTCGTAGTAGGAAATGAAACGTCAACACGCCCTAGAATTAAAATTTGAATTTATTTTTGCACACGCTAATATAGCCAAACAATTCAAATTTACATACGCCTTAGTAAAGATGCTACAAAAAGTCTGTAGACAAAACAGCAGAGAAAGGAATCCATTTATGCAACTCTCAAACCCGTACGACTCAGCAAAGGATGAAAGAAGAAAGCGTTCAACTTCGGACTCTGAATTTGATAAATATTATTATTATATGGAGTCCGTTCAATCTCCAGAAACCGATGCTGAATTTTTGAGAGATACATATATTGAAATCAACAGCAAAGTTCCAAAAACATTACGTGAAGATTTTTGTGGAACATTTGCAGTGTGCTGTGAATGGGCGAAATTGGGAGAAGATCATCTAGCATATGGTGTTGATATTGACTCTGAACCGATACAATATGGCCTATCACAATACCACGCCCTTCTTTCTGAAGAGCAAAAAACGAGAGTTAATATATCTAAAGGCGACGTTTTAAAATCTGAGTTACCCAGAACTGATGTATCTTGCTCATTAAACTTTAGTTATTTTTGCTTCAAAGAAAGAAACATCCTTAAGGCTTACTTACAAAGAACTTATAACGCACTAAATCCTGACGGAATTCATGTACTTGACTGCTTTGGTGGTGGCAAATGCCAAGAGGCAAATGAAGAAGAAACAATAGACGAAGAACTAAACTATAGTTATTTCTGGGATCAAGATAGTTTCAATCCGATTAATCACCATGCTCAGTTCTACATTCATTTTCAAAAAAAGGGAGAAAAAAAGAGAGAAAAAGTTTTCTCCTATGATTGGAGAATGTGGTCACTACCAGAACTAAGAGACATCCTTTTAGAAGTTGGGTACAAAGACGTTCTGTTTTATTGGGAAGGTACCGACGAGGATGGTGAAGGAGACGGAACATACACAAGAACTGAAGATCCTCAAGAAGAATGCGAAGCTTGGGTAGCATATATTGTCGCTAAAAAATAAACCTCATAAAAGGCGGCTTGCTTTTAGAGAGTAAAACACATACTAAAGCGCTCATAAAAGATATAGAAAAGCAGCGTATTTATTGCTGAAGCTAACCCTTTTAAGAGTCAATATGGTATGATAGTTTTGCTCTCGATAAATTACTTAAACTGTTAAGGGGTAATTTTATGGAACACTTAAAACGGGATATAAATCGGTTTTTGGACGCAATTGAAACTGGCAACTTACCAATTGCTGATGCATATAACATTTTTCGAGAGTTTGAACCGCTACTTGGATACTTCCTTCTATATTACTTACGGGAAAAACATCACGTAACTGAAAACCATTCTGGCCCTGGCGAACGCCTATTATCTTTAGTATCCACCTATCCCGATGTTAGCAAGACAGCAAAAAAACCTGCAGACGACCCATTTGTAGAATGGTTTGACGACACATATAATATGCGAGAGTTTTTCAACGATCGCCAGCTCTATATCGATACTATTGTAGACAAACTAGAAGGCTAATTGTTCACTCAACAAAAAATATATTTTCAAACAAAGATATAATAAAAATAGAATATATCAAATGTAGGAAAACAGATAATGGCAAGATTCTTTTTCTTCGGTTTAGCCATAATTTTGTTATTGAGTTTTTCCATAACAAAATACATCCCGCAAATGAATATTATTTGGGTTATTATTGCCCCTATGGTTCTTGTTGCTCTATGGGATTTTTTCCAGAAGAAAAGCGCAATAAAACGTAATTTTCCTATAATCGGAAGGTTCCGGTACCTTTTTGAAATGGTCAGGCCTGAAATTCAACAATACTTTATCGAAGCCAACTCTGAAGGTATGCCATTCTCCCGGGAAGTACGCTCGGTAATATACCAAAGATCTAAAAAAGCTCTGGAAACATTACCATTTGGTACACAAAAAAACCTATATGAAGACGGCTACGAATGGGCAAATCATTCCTTAATGCCAACTCACGTTAAAACTGAAACTCTAAGAGTAAAAATAGGAGAAACAAGTTGTCAGCAACCATATAATGCTAGCATATTTAATATATCAGCAATGAGTTTTGGTTCACTTAGTAAAAATGCTATCATGGCATTAAACAAAGGAGCACATCTAGGAAACTTTTCACATAACACAGGAGAGGGTGGAATTAGTCCTTACCACCTACAAGGTGGAGACCTGGTATGGCAGCTGGGAACCGCTTATTTTGGCTCTAGAACCAGAGAAGGTAAATTCTGCCCAAGTAAATTTCAAGATAACGCACAAAACCCAGTCGTAAAAATGATTGAAATCAAGCTTTCTCAAGGAGCAAAACCCGGACACGGTGGTATCCTGCCTGCAGGAAAGCTGACAAAGGAAGTTGCAGAGATAAGAGGTGTCCCTCTTGGAAATGATGTTATATCCCCGCCCTGCCATTCCGAATTCTCAACGCCAATTCAATTAATCGAATTTGTACAAAAACTACGAGAATTATCACAAGGAAAGCCTGTTGGATTTAAGCTATGTCTGGGAAAACCTCGGGAATTTTATGCTATTTGTAAAGCGATGAAACTATTAGACTGTACGCCCGACTTCATTACTGTAGATGGAGCAGAAGGCGGTACCGGAGCAGCCCCCCTTGAATTTTCCAACTATATAGGAACTCCGCTAACGGATGCAATTGTACTTATCCACAATGCACTTGTCGGATTCGACCTAAGAAAGAAGGTAAAAATTATCGCATCTGGAAAGATCACGACCGGATTTGACATTATGAGATCTTTAGCACTTGGAGCCGATTTATGTAATTCTGCTCGAGGAATGATGATGTCACTCGGTTGTATCCAAGCTTTAAAGTGCAATACTAACCACTGCCCTACTGGCGTGGCAACACAAAGCTCGGAGCTACAAAGAGGCCTCGTTGTCTCTGACAAAAAATATAGAGTATATCACTATCATAGCCAAACCTTAGATAGTTTTTGTGAAATCTTAGGCTCTTTAGGAGTTTCATCACATTTAAAGCTTAAACCATGGCATGTGATGCGCCGCACTCCATCAGGGGAGACAAAGCACTTTGGCAGAATCTATCATTACCTCAACCCTGGGGAACTAACGTCCTCAGACTTACCGTTTGAATACCGCCATGCTGTTGAGTCTGCAAGTGCAGAAACTTTCCAATATTGCGGTGGGTGAATTCACCCATAAAGTTATACATTTTACTTTAACATCATCTCTATTGTAGATTTAATATTTAATATTATACGGTTATAATGAATCTCTACTCAGATTTGCGACATCCGCATATCAATTTATTTTGATTTAAGACACTATTACTTAAACCGATAAGATTTAGAAATAATTAATAGGATGGGCTTATTAGTTGCTTCATTTAATGACTATAAAAAAAATCAAATCCCTAGGCATAGACCCTAACAAAGAGCAATTTTCAAAAGATGAGCTAGTATCTATCGTACAAGCTGGCATTCAAATGGACTATGATACTGAGCATAATAAAATTATAGTACCATTTTTTGATACCTTCCCAGGACCATTGTATTGGGTCAACTCTGACTTAATTTATCTCTTAACGAATCGACTAGTTCCATTAGCTGAAGGTAGCTCCCATAAAGATCTCATCGGCAAAATAGTTGGAGAGACAGAACATGATGGCTTTTTATCAATCGCACTGAGAAAATTTTTCGCATCTAATAACCAAGTATTTGCTTGGAGTGCAAAAATTCTCTCAAACAATGAAAGTAGATGGTATCAATTTACTGCCTGTAGATATAACCACGGAGAAAAGGATACTGCTATCGTTTATGGCTTTGATATAACTGCTCAGCGTGATTTACTTTTACAAATTGAAGAAAGTGATCGTCGGGCTCGCAATGCGTTAAATAGGCTCGAAAAATCAAATGCGATGCTGAGCTATTCACGAAAAATGGAAGCATTAGCAGAAATGTCAGATGCAATCGCACACGAAATTAATAATCCTTTAGCAATTATTAATGGCCGGTTCACCTTTATGTATAGAAAAGGAATCAATGATCAAGAAAATTTTCAACAAAAATGTTCACAATATGCCAAAAGCATCTTAAATGCAGTACGGCGCATTTCAGTTATAACAGACTCCCTCAAGATTTTTTCTAATGCGTCTGGATCGGGAGATATAGAAGTTATAAACATTCTTGAATTAATCAATAAGTCAGTTACAAAATTCAAAAAAACCTATAATTCTTGGACCAAAATTGATGTGCGCCTCAAAAGTATTAAAAGTAAAATCTTAGTAGAATGTAAACCATCTCAAATAGAAAATGCTTTTCTTAGAATACTTGAAAATTCTTTTTATGCAATTAAGGATCTAAATGAAAGTTGGATAGAAATTGATTTTATTGAACAGGAATTAAACTTTAATATTAAAATCACAGATAGTGGGATTCGCTTTTCGGACGACATCGCTGATAAAATATTTCAGCCATTTTTCACAACAAAAGAAGTTGGTGAAGGGTCTGGGCTCGGTTTAAATGTAGCAAAAGGAATTATAGATGATCATGGAGGAGAAATTGTCTTTGATAGAGATAGTAAAAATACTTCTTTTATAGTAACTCTTCCTAAGGCAAAAAGAAGTCATATCGATGAATAGCTCCATCTGATGATTAAAAGAAGTAAGTAATTATTTCATCATCAAATTTATATTTACGGACGTAAACATATGAACCAGAGAAGAAATCATTATCGCATTGAATATCCATTGTCGGAACGCCCATTATGTATATATAACAATAAAAAATTACCAGTAATAGACATATCTGAAGGTGGGGCCCAAATTGAATATTCACTTTCTCCATTACCTCGAATTGGCAATTTAATTAAAGCAAAAATTGTTTTTGATAATAGAGCTACTGTTGACATAGAAGCTAAAGTAACTCGTATCTCTGGTATAAAAGTAGCTCTAATCTTTTCAAAAGGGTGGATTTACAGATTATAATGAATGAGCAAAGGTATTTATTGAAAAAATTTGGCAAGCTTTCCAACTAGCCTCACTTCATCTATGTCAAAAAAATTCCAAAAAATAGCCTAAATCCCAAAATAAAATATCTTTAGCACCTTAAATTGCTGCATTTTTCAGATAAACACATCTTCTATGCATATACTCAACGGTCTTCTAGGTGCGCCCGAATTGAATTGTAAATAATTCGATGGACATGAAACAAACCAGAACTAGTATATAACTACATAATTTTACTCATTATTAATAATTTATTTAAAGATTTCAAAATTAAACCGATACTACCCATGGTTATGTAGTTGAAATAAACAAAATGCCAAATTTCACTTTCGCACCTAGAGGAAATTGCGTAGCAATATGTTAGTTACATGGAAAAACATTATTTGCCTTTTTGTACTGCTTGGGTGCGGGCCAAATGCAAGTTTTGAACAAACAAAGAGTAATAAAAATAGCACATCTAAGCAAAATGAGAATGCCTCACCAGAAAATACAGATACAGAGCAAGAACCTACTCACGAAGATGCAGATCAGTTAGCGGCGCCACCACAGGTAATAACTGGTGCATATCTTACAGAAATCGATTGTGGAGCATCAGATCTTCCTGACTCTGAGAAGAGCAAAACTATTGGATGCCGTGCTCAAAACTTTGATTTAGCACAAGTAGAATTAATAGTAAAAATCAAAACTCCAGAGAACAACGATATACTCTTACAAAAAATGTCTGATGATAATATTGGAGTTATTTGGCAAGTCTATTTCAAAATCCCTAACAATATTTCAGGTGACAGCAAGTTCGTCATTCAAAGTAATGAAGAAGAAATTGATAGTTTTGAAATTCCGATCCAGGACATTTTCAGTCGAAATAATGAAATGATTTCTTCAGAGATAGAAGGAAAAAAAACCGGAGCTCTATTAACAAATGCATATCGTATACCGCAAAATACCACAGTAGTGCCAAAAAATATTGATCAACTACCTCTAATTGGCACATATTATCTTAGTTATATTGAATTATCTTCTCAGCCAGTTGAAAAAGGTTTCTTAGGAAATAAAGAACTAAAAGAATGGTTTGCCTTAGATATTCATAGCAATATCTTACTCACTAAAGAATGCTTATGCGAGTTTGAGCTCAATAGCGATGACGGAAGCCAATTACTAATAGATGGCAAAATGATTATTGACAATAACGGAATTCATCCTCCTATAAAAGCTACCGGTGCGATAAAACTAAACAAGGGATTGCATAAGTTTCAACTTAAATATTTCCAAGGACCTAAAGAAACCATGGCCCTAGAATTAAGATGGAGGTTCGATTCGACATCTGATTTTCATATCGTCCCCCCTGGAGCATTTACTCAAAAAAAAGCCTCCCATAGGCGAAAATAGATAGGAGTTAAATTAGATAGAAAATAAAAAATTTTGCTAATTATATAGATTATACTAATGTTTACCTTCTGATATGACAAATTCGGCAACAGTCGCAAAACAGACGCTAGATATTCCACACTGAAAAACTTTATTCTGGATCAAGAAACTATATATCAATCCGAAAACATATCTGCGCATTCTTATTTTAAGGATATGGCGGCTAACACTTATTTTCATATAGGCATCTAATAATGTTCAATAGCAATAAATCATTTACCTACAATTTTGCATCAAAAGACGGTATATTATTAGCCCTAGTCTTATTAATAAGTTGCCAAGTTGATGAACTTGGAACAAATTATAAAGGAACCGAATCTCCCGCCAATATTAGTAAAGGAGGAGCGCACACTCAAGACGCCTCGCAAGCAAATAATTCTAACGAAAATAATCAAGATCCAGGTAGCCCATCCGCAAACACTGAAACTCAAGAAAGCACTCATCAAGAATCAGAAGAAGAAACTCCTAGTATTAAAATCTTACTTCCAAATTCCGACCTTAAAGAAGGAGAAAAATTTGAAATTGCTGTGATAATGACTAATACAAGATCCAACCCTGCAAATTTTTATTGGAACATTAAACAGTTAAAAACTTCTAATGATCAAGAAAAATTAGATTTTGAAGCTATGAAAGGTGAGTTTTCTATCGCCATTGGCTCTGAATCCTTCCTACTCTTTATACAACCTCTGCAAGATTTTCTTGAAGAAGGAAATGAAACTTTCATGTTAGAAATATTTGACGAAGATACAGAATATACGGTTTCAATAGACCTTTTGCTTCAAGATGGAAAAGCATATCAAAAAGGTTTGATAACAGCTGGAAATGGGCATTCATGTGGCCTAAAAGAAAATTCTTTATATTGTTGGGGAACCAATGATGACGGACAACTAGGCATTGGCAATGATCTACAAAAACTTACTGCTGCAAGTGTGCCAACAATGGAGTCTGAAGGCTATTCTATATCTTCACACTCAGACCATACCTGCGCTATTAAAAATGGAGCTCTATATTGTTGGGGTCGAAACGATCAAGGACAATTAGGAAACGACTCACGCATACGTCAAAGATTCGCCACACCAGTTCTAGGATTAAGTGCAGATGTAACATCGGTCGCAGTGGGAAGAGAGCATAGCTGCGCCATAAAAAATGGTGCATTGTATTGCTGGGGAATGAATGATTCAGGCGAGTTGGGACTAGGGAATTATGAACTAAAACAAACCGCAACCATAGTTCCAGGAATGGCAGAAGGCGTCTCCGATCTTGCTTTAGGCAATGGACATACTTGTGCCATAAAAAATAAACTCTTATACTGCTGGGGTCGAAACGATTATGGTCAACTTGGCATCGGTAAAGATATCGGATCTAACGTAGCAATACGCGTTGCGGCTATCGACTCTGAGTTTGAAAGTATAGCAGCTTCCGAGTTTCATACATGTGGGATAAGCGAAGGAAAAATTTACTGCTGGGGAAACAACGCCAGTGGTCAACTTGGCATCGGTAGGCAAGGTGGAATTTTTAATGAACCACAATATATTGGAGCTGTAAATGCCCGTGCAATTTCTCTAGGTAAAGAACATGCTTGTGCAATCATAGATAAGATCCCATATTGCTGGGGGCGAGGAATGGAAGGGCAATTAGGAGACGCGAACAACCAAAGCTACTTTGAACCAACAGAAATCCCCGACTACACAGAAAGTGTCATATCTATAGCGACAGGCGCTTATCATACCTGCATGCTAAGCCTTTCTAATCTGAAATGTTGGGGTCAAGGAGTTAGCGGCCAAATAGGCGATGGAAAGAAAATAAATCAACCAATGCCGGCTAAAGTTATATTTGAAAGCCTTCAGTAAAAATTAATACCATTAAAACCTACCTGATTTACACACAATCCTTATCTTTTACTACACAAACAATCTCATTATGAGTAAATTCAGATTTTTTCATTAAGCCTACCTTCCAAGTCGCTCATACTCTTACTCGACAACTGGATCACATTTTTCCGCTATAATCTGCTTAGTTACAAGATTATCCTGCAATTGATTATCAAGCCAAAACTCATTTTCACTGGTGAGTTCGGTATTCATAGCACCCTTCTTATAAACCTCTTTCCCATTAATAATAATAGTTACCGTATTAATAGAAAGACGGCTGGTCTCCCAAATCTTATAACGTCGCTTTTCCCCTTTCCAAAAATCAAACTCAGTAAATTCCTCGTTTTTAAAAGAATGTCCCCCTAAGGTTATCTTAATATACTTGATTTGATTTATTACATAAGATGAAAACTCAGTAATCGTAATTCTACCTTGATTATTCAACAACTTAGCATATCCACTAGTCTCAGTGTGAGCAAAGCCATCGTTAAACTCAAATGTCAACTGACCCGGAACTCCAATATTGTATTTAGGATCTTTAGATGACTCAGATATAATTGTGGGAGAACTAATCGCTCCATTGATGATAACATCCATTCTGGTAATTTTATTGTCGATAAAACATGGTCCATTTGGGGTAGTCGTAGAAAGATTATCATCTATAGAGCCATCATCCTGAGATTCGCCAAATTGCTGTCCTTGATCACCAGTAGTATCGGTTGTAGTTTGACTGCCAACCTGTTGATCTCCAGTCTGATCTGTTGTAATCACATTCCTTTCAGTGGTTTGATTTTGCCGCGTCCCCGTATTCGTCCGTTTTTTATTATTTTCATCTTTACAGGCTGAAAAGGCACTTAAAAGCACAAAGAAAAACATAAGAACTATCAGGTTGTGCAAAGAAAATACTCTAACTCTAATGCATTTTTTCATTTTACACATCACAGTCGCGCCTCCATTGTTAACTGGAGTAATATCGGCTTATTATAGGTTCTCTTTAGAAACAAGGCACTTCAAAGGACATTAAGAACGCCATTAAGCTCTTTAATGGCTTGAATTTATATCATTAAATTAACGTATTTGTATAACATCACTGTTTTCATTATGCAGCTCGACATTCCTTGAAGTCAGGCCTTTCTTTGAAAAATCAGTCATTTGCCAGGAAGGTAAAGAAGCTATAGCATCAGCTGCAAACTTCTTATATTCATCAAGATCAGCACTACTAATAGGGTCCGCAGATGGGAACTTCATTCCAAGAGGATCAGTAAATCGCCCATTAACATAAAAAGCAAAATGAAGATGAGGCCCCGTCGCCAAGCCTGTCGATCCTACATACCCAATAATATCACCTTGATTTATCTTTTTTCCTTTTTTAATTCCTTTAGCAAATTTATGCAGATGATGATAGCTAGTACTGTAAGTAGAGTTGTGAGCAATCTTTATGTAATTGCCAGAAGAGCGGCTATAGGTAGCAACAGTTATCCTTCCATCTCCAACAGCACGAACTGGAGTACCTCTAGACGCAGCATAATCAACACCCCTATGCGGCCGATTAACCTTTAATATAGGATGCATTCTTTTTCTGGAAAATCCCGAAGTTATTCGGCTAAAACGGACAGGGTTCTTTAAAAAAATCTTTTTTAAACTCTCTCCATGTTGATCATAATACGAAATTCGTCCATTCTTTCCTTTATATCTAATTGCAGTATATTTCTCTCCGGCATTAATAAACTCGGCAGCAACAATAGAACCCCAACCAATGGGACGATTATTTATTACCTTCCGCTCTATTGAAATACGCCAAGTATCACCGTAACGGATCTCACGACTAAAATCAATTTGCCAAGCGAAAACATCAGCCAATTTGCTAATGACAGTACCGTTAATACCGGCATTTGTAGCCGAATCCCAAAGGGTGGTAACTACCTTACCTTGATAAGTCTCAATTTCTGTATCTACAATTTTTTCATTAATTCGACTATGCCACTCGCCCTCATTATTAAAGAGCACTAAATCTTCAGTTTTATTCAAAGGAAGTTCTATTTTTTGTAAAGCACTGCCATCGTCTCTATCCCAGTACATTTTGAGTTTTGTCTTAGGCTTAATAATCGCTAGATCAACCAAAGGCTTCGCAGCTTCGACAAGGTTTTGAGTCAAAGCATCAGAAACTCCCGCCTTTAAAAAAGTTTGATATATTGACGAATTCGGCCTAACAACATGCTCAGTAGCTTGTAGTTTATTCTCTTCTTGTACCTTTTTCTCTACAGCCTTATAGACCACTGAGTTCGTAGGCGCCTCTAAATTAAGAGAGTTTTGATAAACCTCGGCTTCAATCCTAACAACAATCGTTGCAACAATTGCTAAAACCAACATAGCTGCATTAACAACTAAAAAAGTTTTACTCAGCATTAAACGTTCTAATTTATTACGCAATACCTAATCCTCAAACTAGCTAGATACAAATAAATACCAGCACCACAACATTGATTAAAAAGGATAAAACCTGCGAAGTCACTCTGCCAAGCCACACCTTAACCTCATAGGCAGTATTTTCCTTAATAACAGTAGTCGGTCATCCCAAAAATAAAGTTTAGTATTGATGGAGGTGTATTAGCCTTTCAACTTCTGCCCAACCTTCTCTCTTAAGACTATAGCTATCAACAAGAGCACCAAAATTCAAACGACCTCTAAAGAGGTCAAAATGATAACACACCTTAAATAAAAGCAAACCTATACCTAGGTTCATGGCTCTCCCATAATACAACTTCAATTTTATACCCAATCATAGGTAATTTCGAGCAGCTTTTTGGCACCATAGGCTAGACCAACATAATTAGGTTGGTAAAAATGAACAAAAACCTGCCTGAAGCCTATTCAGACAGATTCTTTTAATACGCTTGAGCCCCTATTAAAACTGTTTGGTCCGGCCAAACTGCCTGGTGAACATTTTGCGCATTGCAAAATCACTCTGATTAGTTTGGCGGCATTCATCTGGTATTGACAACCGATCAGCGCAAGGAATGCACAGCCAAGAAGCATCTATACTTCTGTTAGTATGATTATAGCGCTCTACATCTGGAGCCGTCTTACGGCACAACTCACAGTCAGTTCTATGATGATGATCATGCGTTTTTGTTGTTTTGCCTTTAACTGGCTTCTTCTTACGTCCTGACCTTTTATCATACTCATTTTCGCTACTCGAAAGTCCCGCCTTTTTTAAGGCATCAGCCAAACTTCCAGCCATAACTCCAACCCTCTGTCCAATCTATTCTAACAATTACAAATTTGCTCTATATTAAGGCTCTGATAACCATTCCATTGAAACCACACCTCAGCACATAATGCCACGCAATTTTGCTCGAAAGAAAATAATTTCTGACAAAGGCACTTGTCAATAGCCTTTAGTTCTGAATTTAATTCATAAATTTAAGCTAGTTATCCAATCAGGCTTAGGCATGATCAATATTTTTGCATATTGCTTAAATTCAGAGAATATTTATTGTGCACTTGCATACCTAATTCGAATAAGCAGCTTAGCCTATACTTAACATCTTGAATTTTAAAAAGTTATGCCGATACATACCTGCGGGAGGGCTTTCCGAGTTTCCCAAAATGTAACTTACTCTTACCCATAAGTATGCGGGAGCGTCATGTTGAGTGAAACGAAATATCTCAAATTATTAAACATGAGCACGAGAAGCGTCATATTGAGTGAAACGAAATATCTCAAATTATTAAACATGAGTATGGGGTTAGAGATTCTTCCTTCACCTTACCTCTATCTTCAGAAGGTCTGGTAACACTGCTTTCGGTGATTGGAAAGCTGCTTACCAATCACTTTGTGGCTTATGGGTAAGAGTAAAAAAATGTAAAGACAAGACGTTTCACCATATACAAAAAACTTTACTTAGAGGCAAATTTGAAAATTGGTAAACAAGGAAAAATCCAGTCTATTTACCTGCAAGAAGATAGTTGTGATCTATCAAACGCAAATATGGCTTTTTCTCTATCATCAGCAGACTTAGATCATGCAAGTGACTTATTTCACATGACCTTTGACCGCTTATACTTTCAAAAGCCACTCGACATTATTGTAACAGTACTAAAAGCGAACGGTTACGTTCCTAACTTAGAAAATATTCTGACCTGCCTAGATCATCTAACTATAGCTATTAAAGGTAATAGCAATAATTCCGCCGAATCAACTAATGACGCAGTAAAATTAAAAACATTTTTACCTTGTCTAGTATTTAAAATGCCATCAAAAAGCCATAGTGGGTTGCTATTACAAAAGTTCTACGAAGAAATAGCTAATTACGAATTTCAACTTAAAAAATTGCAAAGTCTTCATGAAAAAAACATCAAAGGAGACAGCAAAAAAGAAACAATAAATTCTTTACGAGAAGAGGCAAAATTTTTAAAAGAAGAAAATAAAAATTTAAAACAACAGATTGGCATCTTGCAAGAAAATCTAAAAAATATAGAAAGACATCACTCCTATAATCAACACTTAGCTGAAGGAAATATCCTTCCGGAAAACATAAGAATTGCACAAGTAAGAGGAATACTCCTAGCAGAACGAATGGTCGTTCTTCGAATAGATAGAAAAAGTTTCCATTTACCTATGAAACATTTAAACGAAATCCCAGAAGTAGGGAACTCTTGTCTGGTATACATCAAAGATGGAAAAGTAGAATCAGCTTATTTCTACCAACAATCCAAGAAGGCATTCGTAGTCAGTCTAGGAGAAGTACTATCGAGCGAAGAACCATTCTTGAAAATAAGAGACCATAAACGCAATACTGTTGTATTAGAAGCAGCAAACAAAGATGAAAAAACATTGATATCAAACCTCAAAAGAGGAAATAAAGTTCTTCTATATCACTTCAATTCTCATATCATTCGATTTGAAAAGTGTGAACAAACAAATGCACTAGAATATCAAAAAAGAATTCAAGAAAAAATAGCTATAAGCCAAATAGACTATGAAAGTCTCGAAAGATTCGAAGAATCTATGCCACAAAATTCAACGAAAAAAAACGAGGTAGCATAATGGAAGGCCTAGATGCGAAAAAATATTTACACACCACACGCAAACGATTTGATCCAATTTCGTTAGTCATTAGTATGGTAGGGCTAGTTATAGCACTCATGACAATTGAAAGTGTAAATGATTTCAATCATCTTATTGACATAAGAAGCATTGCGATTGTCGTTATCGGTACCTTTGCAAGCTTATTATTTCAATTTGACTTATCAAGCTTCTATACTAGCATGATTGTAATTTTAAAATCATTTCTAGGCACCCCAGAAAAAAAACTTCTAATAGAATTAACTCATCTAGATCGCGCAATTATGAATGGAGCTAGTATTTCAGAGCTACGTGAAGGCGAAGAAATCACAGGTGATTTATTGAATGATATAGTCTATATGCATAATCGCGGACTCTTATTTGAAGAAATTGATGAATTTGTAACAGCAAAAATATCTGATGAATTTCTAAAAAGATCAGTGGCTACAAATCTTTTAAACAAAGCCGCGGTAACTTCCCCTTCATTAGGTTTATTTGGAACCGTTTTAGGATTAATCGGTGTACTAAAAACATTAAGCCATCCAGCTCAAATAGGACCATCTATGTCATTAGCATTAATGACGACTGCATATGGTGCCGGACTTGGGTCATTATTATTTTCACCTTTGGCCGGAAGACTACAGCATCATAATGAGATACTACTAGAAGCAAATAAGCAATTACTGAGTAAAATAGCAATTCTCTTAAATCGAGATGAAAGAAGAATGGATAGAACACATACTCCAATTTTGGAGGCTTCATGAGAATTGCAGATCTCAATCAAGATATCGAGAATCGTCAAATCAATACTTTCTACATAAGCTTCAGTGACCTTATGGTCCTATTGTGTGTTTTTTTTGTCATGATTTTAGGAATGAGTCGAATAGAAAAAGGTTCATTTGAAGCAATAAAAACCGGTTTTACAGGCACTACAAAGGGTACTTTAGTAGAACTACAAGACCGCCTACAAGTTGTTCTGTCAAATTTTGATGACACAGGCATTAAAGTTAGAATGGACAAAGATGGCTTAAGATTAGACCTAGATACAGCTGTTCTATTTGACACTGGCAGTGCTCTATTAAATTTCAAACAAATGCATAACCTAGATCGCTTGCTGTCCGAAATTCTCAAGACTGACTATCAAATAGATGTAGAAGGGCATACTGATGATGTCCCCCTATATAAAATATACGGTGAAGAGAGAGAAACCAATTGGTCTCTAAGTGGCAAACGATCAGCAAGTGTTGTGCATTATTTACTAGACTTTGGCTTTCCAGATAAACGCCTAAGAATAGTTGGTTATGGTTCTACGACTCCCAAAGTCCCAATAAATAAGAAAACAGGAAAACAACTATATAATGCCAGAGCACAAAACAGAAGAGTATCTATATTAATTAGATAAACTTAGAGGTAATAGTGAACTTACAAGACTTCCTAAATCGCGAATCGGTGGACAAAGGCTTATCCACAAAATTTGATCGCCTTAATAAATTCCGCTTATTAAGAACAAATGATCAATATGGTTTCCATATCTTCATTTTAGAAAATATTCCTAAAAAAGAAAAAATTATCATTGGACGATTTTTGTTCGATCGTTTTCGCTCTATCCTATCTGAAGTAGTAAGTGATAAAAATAACGTTATCGATAAAGAAATTAAATATAAAGATAAAACATATTATAGAATCACTAATGACACTTTAGACACAAATAAAATAACTATCCAAGAATTAAATCCCAAACAAGACTCCACTGGTTTTATCTCATTAAGCCAGGAAGCACTACCAGATCTATGCAAGCTTTTATATCATAAGAAACTTTATCAAGCCAATGAGGTTCTACAACGCATCATCTCATATCATAAGCTATTTCAATTTACATTTTCTGAGGGTAGTGATAGCATAACAAGTGATTTACTAATTAAAAAAGATGTTTTATCTCATAGTGAGCCCTATGTCCCGTTTTTGGGAAAGAGACTAAATGATATTAAGCCAGAAGAATCATATAAGACTAGTCCACAAAGTAATACTCATCAAAACGATAAAACAAAGAACACAGAGACCTCCTACCAACAATTTAAATCCAGGCTAGCTGAGCGCTCAAATGAAAAAGCTTATCAAGTTAATTATGACTTGCTATTTAAAGGCGGAGAAATTGATGCTGAAAAATCGCTACAGAGAGGACATTCCAGGTCCAATAAATCTAAGTCAAGCAATTCATTTCACATTCCTTTATTAGCTAGCGATATTAAACATTTTTCGCAAGTCCCATTCCGTTGCGAATTTTCCACAGATGAGATCAACGAGCTAAGACAAAATTTTCTTGGTCAAAGAGATCATGAGTTCTATATTGGCTTTGAAATCATGGACGCCATATATAAAAAAGAATTCGGACGTTTGCAAACATTTCGCTTTCCCTTATACTATATGAAAATTCGCATAAATGAATCTGGAAGAATTTTATATTTAGAACCCGTTGATGGAGGAAGAGTATACTTAAATCACTTAGCTCTAGTAAATCTAGTTGCACAATTTAGCAAATCCACATCAAATTCTGCTGATATAGAAATATTCTTACAGACATTACTAGCACAGTCCATAGACGTAGGTAATAGATTAACTAGAATTTATCTAACCAGAAATCTTCCATATAAAGAAGAAATTTTTCAACAAACCAGGGAAATTTTGCTTGGATTTCCAGACGAAAATGGTAAAGGCGGGATATTAAGCACCCTCAATATTGTCGGAATAGAATGTGACCTGGAGTCCGTCTATCTTTACAAAATACCCAAAGTAAATTCTCCAACATCGATAGCTCTAGAAAATGACCTAGATGAAATCTTATCTTTAGCAACATCGCAAGCAGAGATATTTAACCAATCCTTATTAGGTGGGTTTTTATCGTCCACATATAAGTACAGTAAAAATAAAAAAGAAAGATTTTGTCACACACCTTGGATACCAGGAGCTATACCAAAAAGTACACGTAATCTGCTTGACCAACTCGATGCCAACGATCTTGTTTTACTGGAAGGCCCCCCTGGGACGGGTAAGACTTTTACCATTATGAATTTATTCATTCATTGCATCTGTTCTAAAAAAAGACTTCTAATCGTAAGCGATCAAAAAAGTGCAATCCATGCGTTAACCGAAAAAATTGAAGAGTATTTAGTAGGTAAAGATCGTAATTCGAGCGATGCTAAAGGATTACTAGCATTATGGGAAAATTCGGTAAAAATTGTAGATGAAATTCCAACTGCTGAGGATCCCCTATCTAAATGGATTGTAGATTTAAAAAATATGCTTAAAGTCGACCTAGCCCAAGATGGATTTTGGCCTGAAGCTAATGAAAATCTAGACGAACGCCTGAATTCAATTGAACAAAAGATGATAGAAACAAAGAATAAAATACAGCATATAATGGACAAAAAACTCGGTGCCAATGCTGATGCCAAAAATCGAGTAACCCCTAAACGTTTTCATCCGACTACTGAAAGTGATATAGAAAATCTTTACAAATTTATCAAGTTCGTATGCAGTAAAAATAGCAACTCAACACAATTAGATGTATCAATTAAAAATATAAGGCACTTAGTTCGTCGTTTTGTGGGAGATCGCGAATTTATAGCTAAATCTGATCTCAAAACATGTTATAATGAATTCAACATCCCTCATCTAGTTGATGAAAACTACATAAACAATTTAAAAACATGTTACGACACGTTAAACTTTATCGAAAAAACAAAACCTCGTAAACAAGAAATATTTTTTGCAGCTCTAAATAAACTCAACATGCAAAAAATGTCAAAAATTATTCAAAAGCAATGGGAAGATGCTTTTCCAAATGATGCCAATATAGTAAGAAAAATATTTATCTACTGCCTTAGCTTATTTAGATACCCACTTAGAAATATTTTAAGAAGTTTAAAAGCAATATTGGCAGTACAATTAAAGCTAGCTCGTGAACTTCAACAGGTCGATCCGTCTATTGCTAAACAATTTAGCCTGATGCATCAAGCGTTAGATCCAGACAAAAGCAACTTAACACAATTTAACTTAGAAATATGTCGATTTGCCACATCTTCTAAAGGCTCAGTAGAAGGGAAAACATCAATTCAAGAATATCTCGACCGACTTGGTATGTTACAAGCTAAGCGCGATAAAGTTGTGCGTTTAAAAGTACTGCAAGAAATGAATGAAATCGCAAAAAATGCATTTAAAAGCGGAGAAAAAGGAGAAACGAGTTTAGCAACTAGTATTGCTTCTTCTCTTGATTCACTAAAAAACCAAAGAAACATTGACGAAGGAGCTGCATTTTATAACGACTTACGATCTAAATTATCAGAAGCTTATCCCATATGGATCTGTAGAAAGCAAGCTGTACCGTTTTTATTCCCTGTAAAAGAGCAAAACTTTGATTTAGTTATAGTAGATGAAGCAACACAATGCAGAGTCGATGATGCACTTCCATTATTATATCGTGCAAAAAAGATCTTAGTTGTTGGTGATGAAAAGCAAACAGTGCTCGCAAAAAACTCTGTCGTTGATGATTATTTATTCCGTGAGTTTAGTTTAGAAGAACATCTAAGGCAAACTCAAGCCAGAGGCATCAAAGGGGGTGGTTCACATCTATTTGGATTAATTAAAGGTATAAAACAAGGGCATGTAATGCTAGACGAGCATTACCGTTGCCCACCAGATATTATTCAATATTCAAACAAATATGTCTATAATGAAAAACTACGAAAAATGCAATGGACACCAATTGGCTCACCAGCAAGTTTAGTAATTGATTATAAAGAGAAAGACGCCACCATAGCTGGTCGACAAAGTTCTGGCCAATACAAAGGAATTGAAACAGACATGGTGGATAGATTTTTAGATTTCGTTGGCAAAACTGTTCTAAAAATCGAAAAAGAAACAGGAGATAAAATAAATTTGGAAACAGATGTAGCTCTTTGTTACTTCCTCTTAAAAAACGAACCTTATATCAAAAGAATTAAACAAGAATTTTTGCGTAAACTAAATAGAGGCAATGATATTTTAGATGGTGCTGGCGCTGCCCTCCAAGGAAAAGAACGCGACTATATCTTTTACCTCTGGGATGTTGATCGATCCAATATGCTAGCATTCCGTCAAGGAGATGATGAAGACAAACGAAAAGGCGAAATGAACGTACTTATGAGTCGCCCTAAAAAGCGAGCCTACCATTATCTTCATAAAAACTTCGATCAAATTGAACATCGAAAGGCCAGTATTACTGAATTTTTATGGGATGCCTATCTAAAACAATATGAAAAAAACCAAAAAAAGCAATTAGCAACAAGGCATCAAGATCCTGGTCCAAATTTTATTCCTTGGCGTAGATCTAGTGGACAATTAATGGAAGCAATGATTGAGGAAACTATAAATGATTTAGGTAATAAGAAATCAAAGGTAGAGTTTCAATATAGTGTGGCAATTGGAGATCCAAGGTATTGTGTAGATTTAATGCTAGTTCCTCATGAGAATAAACGTCAAACACCTTCCCTAGGCCTTGTCGATCTTTGCGCATTTGATAATGAAAAATATTCGGCAGACTATGTTATTGATTATTATTTTCAATTAAAGAGAGCTATTCCGTCTGTAAATCCCATTTTTTTATTTATGCACGAATTAGCTGACGATCAATCACGTGCATACAAGCGTTTTCTTGAGGAAATTCGCTCCACCTTATTCCCCCATGGATAACTTTATTACCTATAGGTAACAACTAGACTGAAAATTAGGATTTTACGCGATAGAGAGCAAGGTTTCACATCATCGAGATTACGTCATTCTGAGCTGAAGGCGAAGAATCTCAAACCTTGTACTCATACTTAAAAATCTCGAGATGCTTCGTTTCACTCAACATGACGACCCTGCATACTCATTGGCAAGAGTAAACACAGATAAAGCATCATAAAAAAAGGGCAAACATCCATCAACAAAATCCTGACTAAATAAAATTCACGTGTACATAATGACACAATTTTCTATTAAACTATGCTTCCCTCCTAAACAATTAAAAACACATGAATAATTTCTCCCTATACATACCTCTAAAAAAGAGATAAAAAAAACCTATACATTCTCGATCACAAACGGAGGCACATAATGGCATTAAACTATTCAGACTATCTGGAACTCGATAAAATTTTAGATGCACAACACCCAAAAAGCATTGACGAACATGATGAGACTCTATTTATCGTTGTCCACCAAGTATACGAACTATGGTTTAAGCAAATTCTTCATGAAGGAGCTTTTTTACAAAAGAAACTCGAAGAAGGTGATGGCTACACATCTATGGCAACATTGAAACGCATGCTTACTGTACTCAAAACTATGGTAGCACAGACAGACGTTATTGAAACCATGACTCCTGTATCTTTTTCAGCCTTCCGAGATCGCTTAGAAACCGCCAGTGGCTTTCAATCAGGCCAATATAGGATATTCGAATTTTTCTTAGGCAACCGTAATCCTAAAAAAATAGAAATTCATATGAAAGGTTCTCAAACAAGAAAAATTCTAGAGGAAATGGTAAACAAGCCAACTCTATATGATAGCTTTTTAAGATACCTAAGAAAATGTGATGTCACTATTCCCGATGAAGTAATCAATAGAGATTTTTCAAAAGCCTACGAATCCAATCAGCAAGTACAGGCAAGCTTAATCAAAATATATCAAAACGACCCGGCCCTAACTCAAATCTGTGAATCTTTTGTAGATTTGGATGAAGGAATTCAAGAATGGCGTTACAGACATGTAAAAATGGTAGAACGGACGATAGGCAATCGCATGGGAACAGGAGGATCTTCTGGAGTTGAGTTTTTAAAAGGAACTCTATTTAAACCAGCTTTTAAAGATCTGTGGGAAATTCGTACTAGCCTATAATAATTTTTAAAATAACCAAGGGCAACTCTATATCTGACCATAAAAAACGATCATGTTATAAATCATGATCGCTTTTTTCTAAAAAAGATGAAAAGCCTACTTGTCAGCCAGTAAATATTGAAGAGTTAAAAAGCAAACGTATTGTAATAAATCAATCAGAATTTTCCATATTTTGCATAACTTAAGACATATCACCTGTAATTAAAAATTCACAAAATTAAAGAATAAGTTGCTAATAACCGATATAGGAGCTCGCGATCCATCAATTAGGAGTTTTTAAGTGCTTGGTTTTTCTTTCTACTATTGGGACTAATCCACTACATTTTTATAAGAGGCAATCTGCCATTATATGGATTGGAGTTCGGCCTATATAAATTACAAGCAGATCCTACTGTAATGAATAAAACGGCTTTAGAAACAACCGAAGAGGCTTCTATTCAGCGTATTTTTTATCTGATCGATTCAAAGCCTTGACTGCACGTCATCCTGAGTGAAGCGAAGGATCTCGAAATTGCGAAATAGATCCTTCGCTTCACTCAGGATGACGATGTATCAAGCGACATATTGAAGGGAAAAGATACGCTGAATAGTTACGCTTTTTAAAACAATAGGATTATATGGAAATTATGTTAGCTAAATGGCAAAGACATTTTTTCTGAAACAGCAAGCTATTTATATCAGATAGCTTTCAAAGGAATCAAGACTGCCCGCACAGGAGAGGCATCTGCTCCCTTGAGTTTAAGAGGTAGTGCAACTAACATATAAACACCAGCCTGAGCAAAGTTCAAGTCAACACCTTCCAAAATTGCCATATTATTTTCATAAACAGCTTGATGGGCATACAGTCCCTTTGAATCGGCAGCATCAATTGAAGGGGTATCTATGCCGACAGTGATAACGCCGCTATTATGCAAATAAGAAATCAACTCCTTTGATAACGACGTAAAATCGTCAGACCAAGCGCCATAATGATCAAAAGAGCTAGTCTTAAAAAGTACACGTGGGCTAATGAGTTCTATTTCACTAATATCTCCAACTTCTACAACTCGAGGTTGAGCTAAACGCGAGAGATCAATGACTTGAACTTTGCCATAATAATAGCTCAGTGCTCGACAATCTATTCCCTCACCTTCGAGATGATAATGATTAGGAGCATCAACATGACTGCCTATATGCAATGTCGATCGCATCGAAGATAAAGTCAAATGATCACCTTTTTCAAAACTAAGACTAACATCACGCGAAAAAGGCACATCTCCAGGAAAAACCGGAGTATTCTTATGAACAATCGGTGAGATGTCTATCATTTTGTACGTATCTATGCTCACGCTTCTGCAATCACCTTTAGTTCTACTGCAATTGGTGTAGGCAAACTACCAACTTCAATGGTTGTTCTACTAGGCCCTATCTTTCCTAACGTTTCTGCATAAACTTCATTAAAACTCTGAAAATCTTTTTCCATATTTGTCAAAAAGACCTGCACGTCTATAATTTTTTCAAAAGAGCTGCCCGCGTCTTCGAGCACGGCTTTTAAATTTTCAATAACTGAGCGCGTTTGAACCTTAACATCGTAGCCAATAATTTTGCCATCAGCATTCAAGCTTACACCTGGAATTTCCTTACTACCTCTCTTACGTGGGCCCATACCAGAAAGAAATAAAAGATTCCCATGCCTTCTAGCATGCGGATATGCCCCTACAGGTTCAGGGCAACGTAAGCTTTCTACAGCCTTACTTTTTCCCGAAGGTTTAGATAAAGAATCGATATTAACGCTATCCCGGTTTACCAAAGGAGGCTCTTTAAAATTCTCATTAACATCATCAGCGCTACTTAATACTGCCTGCGCAGCCGCACTACGGTCAGCAATGCCTTTAACCATTTCAGCTTGGCTTCCTTCTTCTGACTGGAAATGATCCCAGCTCAGAGGTTGGACAGCTTTTGTTGGTTTCAAACCCACTAACGCCGCGCCGGTTCCCCAAACCGGTTGATAGTCATAAACCTTGCCGGTAAAATCATTGGACTCACCACATAAACCATTAAGCCACCAAATACCTTTAAATCCCATATCAGCATTCGCTTGACCAGCAAACTGCCTAGCCACTTGTGCAACATCTTCTAGAGCACCACGTTCAAAAATTTCAAGGACCTTCTGATTCCACTCATCATCCTTCAATGACGAAATTTTATCTTTTTTTGGATCGATTTTTTGAATTTCATAACGATTGGATAAATTCGAAACCAATACAGCAATTGCCTTCTTTCCTGAACTTTTTAAAGCCCAAGCCGCTGCCTGCCCTATCATAGTTGTTTCTTCTTTTTCGGCATAAAGCCCACAAGAAACCATTGCTGCTGGTAGTCTATTATCAGGATTTAATAATTTTTGTGCGACAATAGTACCTGTATCAATGGGAAAGCCTCTATAATTTACAACTTTAGTAGTAAACCCAAGTTGAGTTACCTCTTTCGCATAAGCGGCAGCTAAATCTGTATCCACCTTAAAATCATAGTGCATAGTACCAAGGTGATGAAAATTATGATCAACATGAGACCAACATGGCTTTGGATCACCTTGAAACATATATCCAATAACAGACAACCATTGCGTCGAAAAATACAAAATCAGGTCTGCTTCCTGAGATTCTATATCCTGACGTATCTTATCATATGATTTTTGTAATGACGCCCATGCAGGCGACTGATCTGCTCCTAACAAAATATGCGGTTGGCCGGATACAACATAGGCTGAGGATATAATTGAATCTTCCATTAATATGAACCTCCACATTTTTCATGGTCCCACTCAACGATAGCATTGCCAGTCCCAATCACGGTTCCGTAAGCGTGAATTTCAGCAGGATAAGAGGGAACCCCCATCGCTGAAAGCATCCAAGTTAAAGCTCCTGCTTTGACCTCAGCTGCAGAGTTATCGATGAATTCTGGCAATATATCGAGAAGCTCTTGCGAACGTCCCTCTTTCATCATTTTTAGTACTTCCATATCCCATAGATATTGCCCATGGCTATCAATATGTTCAAAGCTCATATCCTCGGGAATTTCACACTCAGTCGTAAAATGTCTATGAGATAAAGAGTTTGAAGCTAATAACACACAACGCTTTCCAGATTTTTCTATGGCACTCCGAGTAGCTTCTCCTAACTTCATCATTTCTAATTGTCCTACCTCGTTAGAGAAATAATAAGGAGAATTATTTGAAGACAGGACGACAACAGGGATATCCCATTCCGGATTCATTAAATGCAGACTAGTAATACTTCCATAATCAATGCGAAAATCAGGGTTTTCCATGATAGAAGTCGTAAGTTCTAATTTTTCTGCCTCTTTTGCAATTGCCAACGACAGATCGACATCAACTGTAAGATCATAGCTATAACGGAAAAGATGTGGAAAAATAGGATCAACAGATAAGCCTGAAAATTTCTCTAAACCTAAAAAATGATGACCGACTATTGTTTGCCAATGGGGGGAATGGACTAAAAGCACATCAGGCTTTTTTGCCAACACATTCCTTCGACATCTTTCATAGCCCCAGCGCAAAACTTCCCAACCACACTCGGCTTTCGGCTCGTTGCGTTCGGGATTTTCCGCATAAACTAAATGTGGAGGATGTGGAGCCAACACCCCAGAAACTATCTGTCCTTTAGCCATAATTCACTCCATTCTGAGTACATATTAAGTATTTATCAAAAATGCACACATATGTTTTTAAGTTCACTATAAAAATCAAGAGAAAACTCTCCGCCCTCGCGCCCTAATCCAGAATCCTTCATACCTCCAAAAGGAACACGCAGATCCCGTCGCATCCACGTATTAATCCATACTGTGGCAGTATCTAGCTGTTGCGCCGTGCGATGTGCTTTTGAAATATCTTGGGTCCAAATCGAGGCAGACAAGCCGTAACGCACATTATTTGCTTTTGCGATAGCCTCATCCATAGTTTTAAAAGTACTTATAGTAACAACCGGACCAAATATCTCTTCCTGTAAAACTCTACAGTCATCATTAAGCCCTGTAACTACTGTCGGATTTAAAAAATATCCCCCTTGCAATTCACCATCAAGTTTTGGAGAATCACCACCACAAAGTACCTTTCCACCACTGTCTACTGCCATCTGAATATAAGAGCGAACTTTATTCAAATGCTCTGCACTTACCAAAGCCCCCATATTGGTTCCCTCATTCAAAGGATCACCAACTTTAAAATCCTTCACAGCTACCAAAAAGCGCTCCACAAAAATGTCGTAAACACTTTCTTCAACCAAAATCCGAGATCCACATAGACAGATTTCCCCCTGATTTTGAAAGCTAGACCTTACTGTCGTAGGGATACACTTATCAAAATCTGCATCAGCAAAAATAATATTAGGATTTTTGCCACCAAGCTCTAAGCCTACCTTTTTAAACAGAGGAGCAGCTGTACTGGCAATCGAAGAAGCGGTTGCCGTTCCACCTGTAAAAGAAATCAAAGGAACCTTCTCATGAGCAGTCAATGCAGCACCGGCCTTTGCCCCCGTTCCCAACACTATATTACAAACCCCTGGAGGAACCCCAGCTTCGTTTAACACTTCTGCAAGCATATAGGCCGTCAAAGACGTCAATTCCGAAGGCTTACATACGGCAGTATTTCCCACTGCCAACGACGGGGCGATCTTCCAGGTAATAAGATAAAGTGGAAGATTCCATGGAGAAATTAATCCTGTCACCCCAACAGGTAACCGGTTTGTATAGTTTATGCCTTCTCCATCCATTTCATAGGCATGTGCACCTTGATTGAGAAGACAAGCAGCAAAAAAACGAAAGTTATCGATTGCCCGTGGCATTTCAATATCTTTAGCCAAAGACAAAGGCTTACCCTGGTCCTGGCTTTCTGCAAGCGCAAACTCGTCAATACGCTCTTCCAAAAGATCCGCTACACGGTTTAAAATTGCAGCCCGCTGTTTTCGCGTCGTTTTACGCCATTTAGCAAAGGCAGTATGTGCAGACGCCACAGCCCGCTCGACATCCGCATTATCTGAATCCGGTACTAAGCAATGCACCTTGCCAGTAGAAGGATTGAAACTATCGAGGTATTTTCCCGATATTGGTGGACAATACTCGCCTCCAATAAAATTACTTAAGGTTTTCATCAATCTAACCTTTCATGCTTTGGATATAAGACGCGCGAACCATTACAATTATCGTGCACATAATTATCAAAATTAAAATCCCAGCGGTCTTCATCTGGATCCCAAGGATCCCAAGGAGCAATACTTGTCATATTATGACGTAACTCAGGTGGGATAACGTCTTTTACGATATGTGCTTTTTGCCGCTCCAGACGGTACGGATTTCTTAGATCAAAACCAAGAACTCCTAGAGCCCACCTAGCCACATGCCACATAGCTGTTGAGTCCCATCCATGGGCGATTTTAATCGTAATTCCTAATCCTTCAGGATAATCTTGATGACGAACAGCTAAACCCAATAAACCATCAGCACCCTCTTTTGCGATGACAGCACCATTACACGATTTTAAAATAGTCGAATCTAAACGGTTAAACCCTCCAATCATATCAGGAAATTCAACCATTGATTGCCAAACCCAGTCATCGTCTTTATGCTTTGCCAATGAAGCAAAGAGCATGGCCAATTCATTAACGGTATTTGAAACTGTCGGTAAACGACAGCCATCTTTTGCAGTAACTTTTGGATTCCATTCACTTCCCAGCACATCACGAATAACATTCAAATAAGTTTGATGAAAATTATGATGCGGCCAAAGATAGCCGACACGCGACCATCCTCTAATTTGACAGCCTCGCAAAATTGCAGCGTGTTTCCCCGAACATGGATGATACCACCTCCTTGGACGCCTTAACTGTTTACCAAATTGCACAAGAGGAAGAGCATGTGGTGTTTGCATAAGTCCAAGTTCAGAGTCTTTTAATATAGAACGAACTGCCTTAATGTGAGGAGGTTCGGCGTTATGGGAAGATAATGAAACAGCCTTTGCCTCCGGAGTGATAACATCATCAAGATCCTTAGCAAAGACCTTCATTTGAAAAGGCTTCATCATGGAGCGTCCATAACACATGACATTGCCGCCATATGAATAGAGAACTTTGTTGCCGCTAACCCAGGAGATAGCCCCATGGATGGTAACTTCGGGAACTTCATTGCGGCGATAATCTACTAGCGGCACCCAAGTATTATCCATTTCACCCTCACTTTCGTTGCATTATTGTTCGAGAAGAGGAATTACTTTATTAGCAAAAGTTTCCATGCTGTTTTTTATCTCTTCATTATTATGATTATTAAAATCAAACCAAAGCATCAACCGATCTTGTGGGTGATATTTTTCTTTAATCATGCCCGCGACTACTTCCGGGTTCCCAGCAATAGAATTATTGACAGCTTTTTCAATTTTGTCAGGATCAAGGGTTCCTTCCATAGCCAACCAATAATTTTCCAAAGCAGACTTAGCCGCTTTTTTTGCCGCAACTGTTTGCTGACTAGGTGACTTATCCGCATCACCATTTACAAAAATCAAACAGGTACGCGGCATAAGATGCCTTTGCCAAGAGCCACCGTCTTTATGATAATGATCCTGCATGAACACATGCGTCTCATCAATTTTTTCCGACGGGGTAATAGATAAATTAAATACACCGCACGGCAAAAATTTGTTGGCATGCTTTTGCGTTAAAGGATCATGGCTACCAATAGTAAGCTTTAAGAGTTCCATTCTAGATTCAAATGGGATCACACCTAATTTATCAAAATCCCAAAAAGACCTAAGAGGTATACAACCATCAACACCAATTTGATCCCCTGAAGTCGTCTGATTATAAACTTTGACAAGCTCGTTCCATTCTTCGTCTGTTCGAAAAAGATCACGCGTCAACATGTATTTTGTAATATCATTTGAAGAAAAAGACTCATCTTTTAAAGCCCGTAGAAAAATTTCTGTAGCCTCTCTAAACAGTAAACCTTTCACAACAGGCCAAGCTTTTTCTTCCACAGGATCACGTGGTCTAATGCCATAAGGTACGTTCGAAAAAGGAAATCTGCCGGCCGCAAATCCTATTTCTAAAACTCTTTTTTCTTTTTCCTCAAGACCATGAAGTGCCAAAAAAGTTTTGATAGCTTCAGCATGTGCTATCGGACCACCATTACACAAAATATTCATAATAGCCGATCCAACATTTATAGTGTCTGTCACAGCAAAAACTTTATGCGCTAATTGCAATATATCTGTGTTGAGGCCTATTTCCCCTTTAAAATGCGGGATAACAGCACCAGGGTTTTCTTTTTGCACCTCACATGAAAGATGCGTTTCAGCGATCCAAGCCGTCTTATAACCAAGCCGATCGGCAAGCTTCACCTGATCAAAAAAGTTATTAAACATTTCTCTTTCAGTAGGCTTATAGCCATCAACTTCTGTTTGGCATATAGAAAAAAACACATCATAAATCATAAAGACCCCGTTCTGCCTCCATCGACA
Organism: Bdellovibrionota bacterium; assembly: GCA_041391425.1. Classification (GTDB taxonomy): domain Bacteria; phylum Bdellovibrionota_B; class Oligoflexia; order Oligoflexales; family JAWKNZ01; genus JAWKNZ01. The sequence goes on along the minus strand of JAWKNZ010000003.1, from coordinate 386,768 downwards.
GGAAGATTAATGCCATTAATATATCCTGCTGCAGGAGACGCCAAAAAGGCAGCAGCAGCAGCCACTTCTTCAGGTTGCGCAAAACGTCCAAGAGGGACTTTGGCCTCCCACTCCTTAATAATCTTCTCTACCGGAAGGTCACGCCTCTTCGCTGCTGCAGCTACTAAAGCATCCAATCGAGGAGTTTGTGTATAGCCAGGAAGTACGTTATTCACAGTTATCGCAAAAGGAGCTAGCTCCATAGAAAGGGTTTTAGCCCAGTTGGCAACTGCCCCTCTAATAACATTACTAACACCTAGATTTGGAATTGGAGCTTTTACCGACGTCGAGATAATATTGATTATCCTCCCGTAAGAACGCTCTTTCATCCCAGGCAAAAGGTGTCTCACAAGCCTTTCACTAGCAAGAATGTGATTGGTAAAGCCAGCCAAAAATTCAGCATCCTCTGCCTCAATTAAAGGCCCTCCCTTAGGTCCTCCTGAATTGCAGACCAAGACTTCAATAGGCCCCGTACGCTCTAAAATCTGGTTAAGCTTGTTATCAAGCTGCTCCAAATCCATGAGATCACATGCAAGCGCAAAATGATCATTAGATTTTTCCAACTCAGAAAGTGTCTTGCTTAGCTTGTCTTCACTGCGCGCTAAAACAACAACCCGCCCCCCAAGCCTAGCAATTTCAATCGCTATCGCCTTACCAATACCTTGTGACGCACCGCAGACCAAAGCGGTTTTACCAGAAAGATCTACTAAAATAGTAATCTCCTTTATGTTCTATAATGAAAGTTCTTCGTCCTTTTATATAACAAAATAGCAAAATCTAAAAAAGAATAATTTTTGAAATAATATTGAATAGTTAGACAGGAGGGCTGTTCGTCTAAGAAGCAATCACTAATGCATGTATGTCAAATTAATTTTGCACCATTCAACACCTTCCATTTTGATTACCAAATCTTCACTAAAAGTTAGCAAATGGTATTTTGATGCCAGCCTAACCTGCACGAACCAAATTGGCACTTCAATGTTTCACACCATTTACCAAAAAATCAGAATAAAAATCTCTACAACTCCTAAAACAGGAAGAACTCTAGCATCTCACTAAGGACCGGACGATTAGCATACAAGCAATAAATTGCGAAGATCATTTGGAAAACAGCTAACAATTCAAATGCTAGCATACAAATCAGAAGTACTTATCGCCTATGTAAGATCTGCAACCATTTAAAAACCTACCATGATTTTTTGGTAAATAGCGCATAATCAATCCTCAAGATCATAAAAGCCACACAGCCTTCTAGCATGAACGAGCTTATTTTTAAGAATAAGCAAAATATCTCTGACCAAAGAAAAATTTATTTTAAAAGCAGTAGTCATTGGCTTGTGGTTAGGGGTGGGCAACTGTTGGTATCGTCACTATAAATAAAGAAGTTCCAAAAAAATTTGCAGGACGATATCAATAGTTGTCCACACCTATCCACAGCCTCCTATAGCTCAGTCGTGGCAATGAAATATAGCGATATTTTACTAACCATATATTTTTTATGCGAAAGCGATATCTCAGTGGTAATGCAAAACTATGGGAGCTGTGGACTGCCATGGAAAAACATTGAAATCATCTGAAAAGTTTTTATTAAAAGCTCCATCCTAACGATGATTCCAATCTTTTCCCACAGCACCCCACAGTAAAATTACTACTGCTATTTAAAAATTTTTTTGGGGTTTGCTATCAAAACAGTCAAACGCTCGTACGAACGAGGGCCTAGGCTTCTTATTTCTAAAAACTTGGTAAAAAATAGGGTAAAAATCAAAGAAAATATAGATTTTATATCTTTTTTCCTTGACACCTTTTAGCGGGCTAGTAAATCGAAACGTTATATCTTTCTTTATTTCCTATCTATAAAACTCATATGAGCTAGCTAACTAGTGTTGCTTCCTTTATTCTTTTTAATTTTAAAAATTATAAAAACGCTTACGAAAGGCAATCATAGGGGCGTAAAAACCTTGTGTTATAGTCTTTTTTATCTGATTGAGTCTATAGAAGCAGAGGTAAAAGCTATGAGAGAAAGATTAGCCCAACTAAAAAAGTTAACGACCGAAGCGTTGGTTTTAAATTGTAAAAGGTGCGTGATAAAGAGCGCAAGTCTGAAGTTGCTCTGATTGCCTTTCTTTCTGAGCTCCGTAGCCGCTGCGGATTTCTGGACTATGGATACAAGCATTTTTACTTTCTGCCAGCAAGAGTTGGGGCTAGAAGACGGGCCGAGTTATTTGCGTATGCAGGTGGCTAAAGTATGTCAAAAGTTTCCACAAATTTTAGAAGAGCTAGAGTCTGGTAGGTTGAGCTTATCCTCTGCAGCAAAGCTTAGTCCGGTGTTGACATATGATAACGTTGATGAACTTTTGACTAGTTGTGCTGGAAAAAGTGAGGAAGTCCCTCTACTTGTTGGGAGGATAAAACCTGAAACACCTGTTTTTTCAGGAATTTATCCTATGGGTAGCAAAAGAAAGAAAAATCGGTTCCTTTAGATTTGTGTAAAAATAACTCTATTGCTCCTAGTTTAGCACCTAGCATGATGGATGAAAAAAGCAAAATAAGTGATAAAGCTGATAGTTTAGAAAATGTACAAGTTAAGATTAATTTAGAAGAGCAGTTTTTTAACTTTCGTTTTGTGACAGGTAAACAGTTAAGAGAAAAATTATTGCGATTAGCTGAAGTCATGAATGTTGCCAATATGGAACTTAATCTTGCTGAAATTCTAGAAGAGTCGGTTGATTTAGCCCTGCAACAAAAAGACCCCCGATTAAAAGAAGAGAGAAGGAAAGCTCGTTTGCAAAAGAAAAAATTTGCAGAAAAAGAGCAAAGGAAAGATGAAAGCAAAAAAGCTAAGATCAAAGAGGCACAAAATAAAAAGAACGAAAACAGTCCCAAAGAAAAGGTGCCAAAAAATAAAGGAGCAAGAGAACAAGGGGAAGAACAACAAAAAGAAAAACTCCGTTATATCCCAGCAAAAATCCGAGCACAGGTTTTAGAGAAGGCTGGTTATCAATGTGAAAAAGTAGGCGTAAATGAGATACGGTGTAGGGCAAGGACTTGCCTTGAAATAGATCATATTGCTCCATTTGCAAGAGGTGGAAATCATGCAATCTCTAATTTGCAGGTCCTTTGTAAAGCTCATAATTCTGACAAAGCCAAACAAGAATTTGGTTACGAGTTTATAGCTAAGAAAATCTTGGCTAGTAAATTAGCTGGATGTTTTGCAAGCAATTCCTAGGATGAACGAGCTCATCTGGAGGTCTGAAATTTTTTGAAAAAAAGCTGTAGTATTTTCATCAGACTCGGAGTTCATGCTGATGCTAGTCGCGAGGAGGTGGGAAACCGCAATGTACATGTTGGTATATGAGGATTCCTGACGAAGAAGCAGCACTGTAACCGACTAGAAATTCGGATCTAGGTTTATGTTTAACTTGCTTTCTATATGCATATCAGTAATTTTTTGCTTTGCTATCAGAACAGTCAATTTCTCCTTCATACGAGAGTCTATTCTTCCTATTTCTAGAAAACAGTCCACTCGCTCATGGTTATTCCATGAAGAAATATCCGAAACGATTCAAATAATTTTTTGCCAAAACAGTTTCTATAAATTTTTGTAACTATTCAGCGTATTTTTTATCTGATCGATTCAAAGCCTTGACTGCCCGTCATCCTCATATGGATGACGATGTATCAAGCGACATATTGAAGGGAAAAAATACGCTGAATAGTTACAAATTTTTAAATGATTACAGATCTAACATGGGCGCTAAATACTTCTGACTTGCACCCTAGCACTCGCATTAATGTCATTTTTTAGAATAATATTATACATTTACAGATTGTATGCAAATCTCCCTACCCCCTAGTGAAACGCTAGAGTTCTTCTGCCCTAAAAGTTGCAGAAATTTTTACGCTGATTTTTTGGTAAATGGTGTTTCAATAAACTCCGCTTCAAGTCCGACCAGCCTGTTCAAACATTTTCCCCATCATACCAAACATCTGCGCCATCATTTGCGCAGCCTCTGCATTTGCTTCTAATTTAAACTTGCCATCTGATATTTCCACTTTCACATCTTTAAAAACTTCGTCTATGAAAGAAGTTGAACCTTTTGTCTTTACATCAAATAAATCTTTATGTTTTTCATTAGCCTTAGTCGAAAACTCCTTATTAGGTGCTTTCTCCTCTTGATCCTGAAAATTAAGATCATCGTCAATATCATCTATTGGTATACCATCATAAGAATCTTCACCTTCTCCACTATCTAAGCCATCAACATCCATAATAGGGATATCATTAGCAACCACCTCTTTAACCTTTTGATAAAATCCATCTTTTTTATCAAAATGAACCCCGTCCGAAACACCATCAAACAAGGCATCGAAGACCGCTTTTTTCTGACTAATTAAACTTGATATGCGTTCTTCAATACAGCCTGCTGAAATAAGATTAAAAATTTGAATAGGATGTTTTTGTCCGATACGGTAAATACGCCCAATTCTCTGTTCTAGCACAGCAGGATTCCAAGGCAGTTCCAAATTGATACAAATATTTGCCGCTCGCTGCAAATTGACACCAACCCCACCAGCATCTGTAGCAAAAAAGAGCTTCACATTTTTATCTTCATGAAAAAGCCGAATATTCACAGCTCGTTTTCTCTGATTTTCCCTACCCGTAAAAAAAACCGCCTCCAAACCAGCCTCATCCAAGAGGTCTGATACAGCCCAATGGCAAAGTTTCAACATTCGTTGCCACTGACTAAACACGACAATTTTTACCTCCTGGGTAATCAACCCCTCAACCAAGCGCCGAAATTCTTGGAGCTTTGGCATAAACATGGACTCAAAGTGTTTTTCCGGATGTTCCTGATCTTTAAAATCAGGCCAAAATGAATCAAATTCTAACTGAGCAATCCCATTACTGACTATGCGCATTTTTGTAAGAAGTGCCATCAAGCGAATATGTTCGTCAGGTGTTAACGGCCGTACCTCGGAGATTTTCATAAAACGTAGAACACGAACAGCAAAAGCGTCATGAATATCTTTTTGTTCTTCTGAAATTGGTACAGAAATGGCAGCATCACTACGAGAAGGCAAATCATTTAATACTTCACTTCTAGTACGGCGCAAAAATAAAGGTTGGATACGATCTCTAATAGCAGATAAATTTTTTACACCCTTACGCTCTCCATTCTCATCATCTATAAGTTGAATTTCCGCACCCACTCGCCAGTATGGGCCCAAAGCTGCTGGCTTAATCCAATCAAGTAAAGACACCAGCTCTTCTATTCTATTTTCCATAGGGGTTCCAGTAAGGATTAAGCGAAAATTTGGTTGTAGAGTTTTAATCCTACGAGATGTTTCTGTATCATAGTTTTTAAAACGCTGTGCCTCATCAACCAAAACCAAATCAAAGTCTAATTCATGAAGAGTTTCTAAATCTCTTAGCAATAATTCATAGTTGATGATAAATACCTGTGAATCACTTCGATAAATCTGCCCTCTTTCTTCCGGGCTTCCTGCAACCACAGTAACATCTCTATTGCTAATACTTTTCCATTCCTTACACCATTGGTCTTTTAAAGCCGAAGGACAAATCAATAAAGCTCTGCCAACCTGACCATCCTTCAATAAACACTCTGCAAACGCGACTCCTTGAACTGTTTTCCCTAACCCCATTTCATCTCCCAGCAAAAATCGTCCACGTGACAAAGCACGTTCGACACCTTCTCTTTGATAAGAATAGAGCTTAAAATTCAAAGTATCTAAATTCGATATCACCCGTTTTCTTATTTTAGAAAATTCTAGTGGCCAAGACATTTCATCCAATTCTTTCTGAACGAGTGTTTCAACAGCTGGCTCTAGAATCAATTGCCGCTCAGTCAAGCTTACAGCACAATCTTGAATTAAGATCAGAAACTTCTGACGAGAAGATAAAGAATCAATTTTTGATAAAATCATTTTTCCATCATCCGCGAAGTAACTCAAAAGGCTCAAGATCAGATGATGCGAACTGTCAATAAAATCCTTATTCACCCAGAGCCCAAGCAACGGATCAACATACCCCGAGAGGCTGACTGGAGGCAACCAGCCTAAAAGCGGCAAATTAAGATCAGCTTCCTCACTAAACTTTTTAGCAACACGAGGACCACGATGCCAATCCATATATACAGCCGATAAATGCTTACACCATCTCAAAGTACTATTTTGATAATCAGGGCAGGAACAACTCCCTTCCAACCCTTTATTGCCAGACAAGAAAATATCATATGGCTTTTGCTCCTTATATTCATTGAGCACACGATAATACCCAAAAAACTTATGATTGATAGGGACCTCATCAACTTGAATATTTTCCTTCTCCGCCGAGACAAAACGCCGCACAAGCGCTTGCATACCTTCAACAAGAATATTTTTAGGAGCATTTGGATAAATAGCTAATAGATGGGAGGCCAGAAGGTTAGTAGAGATCCCGTATTTCTCCTCTATTTTTTCGCCGTAGCTTTCCAAAGTAAATAGAGTAACTAAATCTCTAATATCATCAAAAACAAAATTTACTTGCCCGTCTTCTTCATCACCATGAAATTTTAGCTTAAGTTTCTCTGGATGGCTCAAATAAATCGGCAAATTAGCCAGTATCCTTTTCTGAGATTTAGTTTTCTTGCGAGCAGAAAGTAACTTTATCACCTTAAGCAAAATAGCTAGATGGAATGAATGTGGGAGATTTTCCTCAAATGGAATAAATGTACTCACATCTTTTGCATAGAGAGTGCAAGGAACTTCCTTGTTGGATTTAGAAAAGTACACAAAACCTTTTATCACTCCCGTTGAAAAAATTTCTTCAATTCCTACCTGATCATTATCTAAAAGCTCACGGGCCAGCTCTACATCTTTCTTTGTGATTTGAATTTGCTTTTTTTTACCAATACGATCCAACTGATTTATTGAGTACATCTTATATCCCCTCCAGCTATTTTTAAATATATCTAGTACCTAACTTTTGAGGACGTTTAAAGAAAAGATTAAAACATCAAGAAAAATCATGTAGCTATTTATTATTTTTGCTATCTACAGCCGTGCAGATAAGAAACACCATTATATTACCGACCTCTGCGTCAGTGTTGTTGTGGCAGAAAGACAAATTCTTAAAGTAATGCTTTGCTACCCATAGGGACTATTCGACGCGATCACTGTCAAGGGGCGTAGTATAACGGCAATTGAGTGAGGATTTATTACGCTTACTGTGAAAAAAATTTCAGTCGTTATTCGAATACCCCTCGGTTTCTGAAAATGCTTTCCCGAGAGCATCGATCTCTCGTGCGCTGACTCCTACCGCAGCAAAATGTGTCCGCCAATCTTTGACTACATGGTAGATCTCGTCGGTAAGCGAGCGCGCTTCAGCAGAAGATAGCTGAAAAAACGGTGCAGCTGCCAAGGCGTTATCTATGGTTTGCTGACGACCGTCGCCGAGTTTGAGAAAGCCAAATTTTTCGTCAGAAACCAGACCCGCCTGGGGCACAACATCGTAGACGGGAGACAGGCGCCATACCGCCTTTTTAGCGTCGAACAAAAAACCATGGTTGCGTAAATGATCGTCGGTATTGCCGGTGAATACATTGAAAATCATACGCTGAAACAGGCGACGCAAATCGTTGCTGGCCGCTGGGATCTCCTTGAAGATAAAAGCAGCTAGATCCTCGTATCCCCAGCGGTTGTAATCGGACTCATGGGCACCTAGGGCAGATAGTCCCGAAATAAACGGAGTGCGCAAAAGATCGCTTGTGCCCAATTGTTTCCTATCGAAACGCTCGATCATAAAGACAGTATGATTTGACGGCAAGGTGAGGAAATCCAAAGCGGGCACGTCGAGTCCCGCTTTTGCTGCCAGCGACATATTTGCAAATTCGATAAGCGGCTGACTATAGGAATCGTCTTGACGGGAAAACTTAGCCAGCCATAGTCGGCCATTGTAGTATGCGGTACCCTTCGGACGAGCTCCTCCTAGGCCCGAAGAACCACGGTAGAGCATTCTTTTTAAAGCTTCCGAGTAATCGTCCTCTGATAAACCACGGGTGATTATTTCCTGAAGTTCTTCCACACTAAAGCGTTCTCCTATCGGAGGCTTCCCACCTAAGGGCACGCGCTCTGGCTTTTCTGGGGTTGGACCAAAAGCCAAAGCTCCGACGCGGTCATCTCCACTTCGAACCAGATAATCAAATTCACTCATTTCCAAGGTTCCCGCGGCACGGTTTAGCAAATGCCGTCCCCAACCATCGGGAGCCGCGTCGCGAAGGCCTGAAAACATAACAAAGCCAACCGGTGCGTTATGCTCCTGATCTGTGAGGGGAAGATGAGGGTCGAGACTATAAGCTTTGGGGCGCGCGAGATAAGACCCCGCGTAAGTAAAGCGAGCCCATGGATTACGCATCTCCAGCGACATCACTAGCCGGCCTGCAAGGACAAACCCTTTGTCTGGCAGAAAGGTAAAAACGAAGGTGGTTCCTTCGGCTGCTTCTTTAGCTGTTGGTTTGGTGATTTTTTTACGATTTTTGTCCATACCCCCCCCCTTTTCCTCTCCACTCTTGGTTATAACTTACTCATGTCAACATCACCGGTAATGCGGTTCTTTTTCTTACGTACTCGCTCCGGCAGTCTCAATCGATCTTTTTCTGCCCCTGTGGATCCTTGTTGGGCAATACGCTGGCCGTCAACTGATTGAGTAGACCATAAACAGTTAAGCAAGCCAAAAGGACCGCTAAATTTACTGCGGTGTCGCCCTTTTCTAGGCGCGTCAGGGTACGGCGAGTGACCCCGATTTTTGCTGCCATTTCGACTAGGGTTATGCCACGGCGCTTGCGCGCGGTTTTTAGGGCTTGACCCAATTCTTCGCCTCCTTGGTCTATGGCCTTTTGCAGATAGGGTGGACGATGGTCGCTCACATTTTTCTCCTGAAAGGATCATAATGTATCATGTAGGATACATTAAATGAATTAATGCACCTCACAAGACTCATATCGGTAGATTCTAGCAGAACATGAACTATTTTTCAACAAATGCACCCTATAGGAGTCATTAAATAGATTAACGATCCCCACAAGTCTCATATTGATACAATATTACAAAACTTGAGTTTGTTTTCGAAAAATGGCGTATCGTCCAGTGTGTGACTGGCAACAGTAAAACTGGCCCTGTTACAATATCGGTTTGACCCAACCAAAAGAGCAGAGCACATTCTCATCAAGTTATTGGATTTTATGCTCATAAGCTAAAACTCTAGTGCTTCATTTATAATCAAAGGTCCCTGCAAAATGTACCAAAATCCATCAATAAGAGCCATTAAAAGCTCCCAGATAAGGGTGTGTCTGACTCACTTCGACGCAAAGCAGAACTACGAAGAATATGAAACCATTTGATTTTAAAAACTATTTTAAAAAACAGATATAAGTGGCCTCTAATCTAGGATTCTCATTGGAATTTTCTTCTGAACTTTGCTATAGCTTACTACGTTAAGGAGCGTAGCGTGATAGCTAGATCCTGAGTGGTGTCTACCCATGAATCCCGCCAGGGTCGGAAGGCAGCAACGGTAGTGGACTAGGCAGGTGCTTAGGTCATCTAGCTATCACGGTACGCTCTTTTTTATTTAAAGGCTAACTGACAGACACAATCTCCGCATTATTTTAGAAAAAAGTGCCCTCATTATAAGCTCAGAGCTTCGATGCTTTTTTCTTTGCACCTAAAGTATTCTGTGCTCCAGAAAGCCTCGTATTTTGGTATAGTCTGACGGATACCTCCATACTTAAGGAAAGAAGCATGTCATACCAGCCATTAGCCAGAAAATACCGTCCGGTAAAATTCAGTGACCTCGTCGGTCAAGAAGCTGTAGCCAAAGCCTTGGCCGGGGCAATTGCTATGGAGCGATTGCATCCAGCGATGATATTTTCTGGAGTTCGAGGTATAGGAAAGACAACAACAGCAAGACTTTTGGCAAAAGCATTGAATTGTGAAAATGGTCCCACAACTGAGCCCTGCGGTGTGTGTGAAAGCTGCCGCGCGATTACTGTCGGCTCCCATGAAGATGTTTTAGAAATCGATGGAGCTTCCAATAATGGTGTCGATGAAGTCCGCGCTTTAAAAGAAACCGTAAGCTATGTGGCGCAAAGATCACGCTATAAAGTCTATATTATCGACGAAGTCCACATGCTTTCCACAAGTGCATTCAATGCGCTACTGAAAACGTTAGAAGAGCCGCCACCTGATGTCGTCTTTTTGTTTGCAACAACAGAATTGCAAAAAGTCCCCCCTACAGTAATTGGCCGTTGTCTAACTTTTCATTTAAAGAAAATGACGATCGATACTATCATTGGAAAACTTACCGAGATTTTGAATAAAGAAAATATTCCCTACGAACCTAAAGCGCTGCAAATCGTCGCTAAAGAAGGCAGAGGATCGATGCGGGATGCCCTGACATTCCTAGATCAAGTTATAGCAATAGGTGAAGGTAAAGTCGACCTTGCTGCTTTAGATGGGTTAGTATCAACCCTTTCTACAGCTCCATACTTTAAGCTGTTAGATGCCTTAATCACTAAAGATGCCCGTGTCTGTATTGATATCGTAGAAGATTTAGATCAAGCTGGCGTCGTATTTTCAGAAATTGTAGAAGACCTCTCTAAATATGCTAGGCATGGATTTATATTAAAAGACCTAGGTCGAGATGCTCTAAAAAGAACTTTATTAGAGCTTAATGATGATGAGCTATCTTCCCTAGACATACTTATTTCTAAAGCCAACCCCCTAGATCTCAACCGCATCTTTAGGACCTTGATGCAATGTAGGACTGAACTAGATGGCTCTGATTTGGACCGCTTCGTATTTGAAAATTACTTGCTAGAGTGGTGTTTTGACCCAGGACTTCCAGATATTGACTCGATTCTTGCGAACGGCTTGAGCACTACAAGCACAGCAACCAGGCAAGCTCCACAACAAACTACTGCAAACTATCCAGTACCTACCACTATAGGAAATGATGCATCTTCTCAAAGCACAGAAGAACCAAAAACAAAAAAGAAAAAACTTTTGAGTAAAAGTTTTATGGAGGAGTTGAAAAGCGAGGTCAAAGAAACACAAAAAAAGGTCAATCAATTAAAATCTGACGTAAAAGAATCGATTGAAGAAAATAAAACTGTTAACTCTGAAGCGATACCAAGTAGCCAATCAAATGTTCATACCTTTCCCAACACATGGCAAGACCTAGTAGAAGCATGGAAACAACTCAAGCCATTACAAGCACGGAAACTAGAAGAAGTCCATCCACTACATTATTCACAAGAAAAAATAGTCATCGCTGTGGATGAGAACAGCATGGTAGGCCCGAGCTTATTACAACCAACAGCACAGAAATCTTTACAGAAGATTTTTTCTGAACTTTTTGGTTTTACTGGTGATTTTAGTGTTGTTGGTAAAAAATCGATCATTGCCAGTAAAAATTCAGATGCTCCAGTAGAAAAAAATATTCAGAATGAAAGCTCGATAAATTCGGCGTTTCAGGAAGCAAAACCTATAGAATTAAACAAACAAAACACCTTACCTAAAAACAACTCTGAACCACAAACAATACCGTCGCCCTCAAGTAAGTCAGCAAATAAAGCTAACAATAGTCAAAAAATATATAACAGCTCTCCATCAGCAGCATTGCCAAATACAATACTTCAAGACCGCTCTGAAAGGCTTTCGCAAGAGCGTCAAGCTGCGATCACACACGCGAAAGAGCATGATTTGACAAAAGCTATTTTAAATGAATTTTCAGGGACAATAGTGGACATAAAAATAACTGACTCATCTTTGCTGGACCTTAGCCAGCAATAAATGCTATATTTATACTCAAAACAAGTAGATTCGCAGGCTGTGTAACTATTAAAAAGAGCAAAACCGATCAGACAAGACTTGCCTAAAAAATATGAGGAGATCGTACGTTTGGTGCAGTATCGAATGTGTTTTAGGCCTAATACAGAATGGAAGACTTTACCCTACTAATGTTGATGCCGGTTTCTGTATATCCTCTTGTAATCAAAAGCTCTGAAGCACAAATCTATTTTATTTGAATTAATATAGGATGATAACGACATGGCTTTTACAAATTTCGACACAAAAGAAATCAACTGCAAAGTAGTTTATTTTGGTCCTGAAGGAGCTGGCAAAACCACCAATTTTCGTTCAATATACAACGCAACAGCATCCGAAGTCCAATCAGGCTTACTTGAATTAGGCTCGCAAGATGACGAAGAATACTATTTTAAATTCCTACCCATCAGTATGGGGCATGTTAAAGATTTTCACCTAAAAATACATTTATTTATCCTTCCAAAACATGATTTTTGTGAAACCGTATCCAGTGTTGTTCTTAAGGGTATGGATGGCTACGTTTTTGTCACTGATTCTCAAGTGGAAAAAATGGCAGATAATATTGAGTGCATGTCACTCACTAAAAAACTGATGTCCGATTATGGGTACAATTTATCAGATATGCCAAAAGTCATACAGTATAACAAACGGGATCTTTCCAATACTATTCCAATTGATATTCTTCGCAAGGAGTTCAATCCGACAAATTTTCCTGAGCAAGAAGCTATTGCAAGCAAAGCCTTAGGGACAATGGAAACATTACAATCCATGGCTAAACAAGTAATACGCCGCCTTGCAGTATAGAGCTTTATCATTAATTATGGTGGGATAATAAAATGCACATTAGATGTAAGACTGAACAAGCTATTCTATTACTAGGTGTAGAGAGTAAGAAAGGCTTTCTAGTCTTTCCATCCAATTCTAGCAAATTTCCAGGGATGTTATTTACTCCTGAAGGCGGTAAAGCAATCTTAGAGCAACTGGATATCTATGCTAGTGAAATTCTAACATCTGAGCTAGCTCAAGGAGAGCTGGAAATATGTGATAGGTATTTTGATATTGTAACCTTGGATGACGGAAGCGAGGCTACACTATATTTAGCAACAGTTAGAAACAGACCCGAGCTAATTCAAAATAGCTGGTCGAGCCTTCCTGAGCAATTAAGAAAAATGCCAAAAGACAAAGGCAGGCTCCCATTTCTACGCGCCTGGCAAGTACTCACAGGGGCACTCGATTTGAATACAAAGGCAGTAGAAACCCAAGAGCCGATAAACTAAATTCTATCTATCAAGCATCCTGCGAAGGGTTAATGCTTAGCTTCAACTCACCCAACTGTTGCGGATTAAGCTGAGCAGGTGAATTGTCCAATGGAAACACTCCGACATTATTACATGGATATGCAATAACCTCTCTAATACTAGATTCTCCGCAAAGAATAGCTACTAAACGGTCAAGGCCGACCGCACTACCACCATGCGGGGGAGCTCCATACTTAAAAGACTCTAGCAAGAATCCAAACTTGCTTTCAGCTTCTTCCTTAGGCATGCCAACAATATCAATAACCTGCGACTGTATCTCTGGCCTATTAATCCGTATACTACCCGAACAAAGCTCTACGCCATTCAAAACCAAATCATAAAGTTGACCTCTTACTCTACCCGGATCAGAATCCAAGTATTGGATGTCTTCTACTTTTGGCATAGTAAAAAGATGATGCATAGCGTTATATGCCTTGCGATCCTCATCCCACTCAAATAGAGGAAAATCATTGACCCATAAAAAGTTGAATTGGCTATGATCAATTAAATCTAATTTTGCCGCCAATTTCAATCGAACAGCAGATAATGCCGCACAACATCTATTATAACTGGCAGCAACAAAGAGAATTAAAGCCCCTTCTTGAGCTCCAATTTCTGATAACAATGGCTTCTCAATCTCGCTTAAAAACTTACCAATTCCGCCGCTTAATGAGCCTTCTTTAACGCGTGTCCAAGCCAGCCCTTTCGCGCCATATATTTTAGCAGCGTCTGCCAATTCTCCATCGAGATCTTTGCGAGTAACACTTTCTCCATTTGGAACAACTAAACAGCGTACACAGCTTGCATCTTTAAACACCCCAAAGCTACTCTTATAGGCTAACTCGGTAATTGTCTTTAACTCTAAGGCAAACCTAGTATCTGGCTTATCACATCCAAAGCGGTCCATAGCTTCTTGGTAAGACATGATATGAAAAGGCGTATCTAATTTAATGCCTTTAACCTTCATAAAAATATTAGACATATATTTTTCAACAGCTGCAAAAACATCCTTTTCTTCGACAAAAGACATTTCCATATCGATTTGAGTATGCACCGGCACTCTATCTGCCCTCAAATCTTCATCTCTAAAAGCTTGAGCAAATTGAAAATAACGGTCACAACCGGAAATCATAAGCATTTGTTTATAAAGTTGAGGACTTTGAGGTAATGCATAAAATTTACCAGGATGCAGCCGTGAAGGAACAACAAAATCTCTCGCCCCTTCGGGGGTGGATCTAATGAGCATTGGCGTCTCTATCTCTAAAAAACCTAATTCAGAAAGCGCCTCTCGAGTCGCTTGCACGACCTGATGGCGGATCTGTAAGTTTCTTTGCATCTTGGGACGGCGCAAATCTAAATAACGAAACTTCAACCTTAAGTCGTCTGCTGCCATCACATCATCACGCACCTGAAACGGTAATTCACAGGACTCATTAAGTATCGTTAATTCATCAATCACCACTTCAATCTCACCTGAAGGCTGACTTCGATTAATGTCTTTTTCCGAACGCATTCGAACAACACCATCAACCCTTACACAGAACTCGTGACCAAGGGACTTTAATTTAGCTAAAAGCGGGTGTTCAGCATTTGCAGACTCGAAAACACATTGTGTCACACCATATCGATCACGAAGGCTTAAAAAAACAAGCTGTCCGATGTCACGCAATTGATCGACCCATCCACAAAGGCTTATGGATTGCCCAACATTAGCTTTAGTAAGTTCTCCGGCAGTATGTGTTCTAAGCATGTTCTTGTCCTAATGGTATAAATTAAACTTTGAAATCTTTTTCCAATCCGGCACTTATACTAACATTTACAACACTTTGTTAACATAACCGCCTTCATATATTATTCTTCTTGCTCAAGACAATCTATATAGGGGAAGCGTTATACTAGTTATGAAATAGCTTATAAAGAAAAGATTTGACTGTCGCTAGAAAATACATAGTTATAATCAACACCCTGGAGTTATTGCCATTCGCACTCTACATTATGTTCATATAGCCATATGGAGAATTGCACAATAATTAGACAAAACTATACAACTTTAACGCCTCCCCTCTCTTTATACATCCTTATAACAGAGCCGATCGAAATGCAAAATCCCACAACACATAAAGAAAAAATTAATTAACCAGCTATAATAATTGATTTTTTATAAAAACCTCCAACGATTTGCATTTTCGAGTATTTTCTCAGCAGCAATAAATTAGCAGGCATCACAATTGCATAAGTGACATTGGAAAACTACGCGGAGGGTTTTATCCAATGATTAAATATGCTTCTATTTTACTTCTCACCTTAATACTTTCCCAAGCCTCCCAACTTATGGCCATCGACATTCAATGCAATGAGCACCAATCTCGCTGCGTGACCCAAGATAAAGACCTCGTAGTTGGAGACAGAGTGGGTGTTTTCAACAAATACAACGAGCTCGTTGCTGTCGGCAAAGTTAAAACAATGGAAGGAGCAAAGCGCTCTTTTAAAGTTTATAAAAACTATGGAACTATCTATCAAGGGTATAAAGTAAGCCTTTTAGACAGTGATATTAACCAAATTTCACAAGTAGAAGAACGTTACAGCCTTTATAGACCTCATGCTGACTACAACTACGGGGCAAGCTTGGGCATAGCAAGCCTTGCTGTCGGCGAATATTTATCCGGAGTTGAGTTTTCAGGGTATGGACAACAAAATCTGACAATAAAATGTTAGACTATGTCCTTAGAGTCAGTATAACCAAAGCAAATGGAAAAATATCTCGTGATGACCTCGCTTTAGGTGTTGAAGAAAAGACCTCTCTTTAATCGGGTTAAGTATATTGCCTGGTATTTCAACCACTTTATTAGAACAAAATTTGGTATCATTAAGAGGAGAAATGGGTGGCGGCTTTGTGTGGATCTCTTCAAGCTTTGCAGGCGATGAAGCGTTAGTAAAAACCCATAATTTTAAAACAAATATAGAAGATGGTTTAACTTTGCGGCTCGAGTTGCGCTTAGCGTGCAACTAAATTTGGATAGTTGGCGAAGCGAAGTCATTGCATCCCAATCCATGATATCAATGACTCGAGTTTCTACATTTGCATTAGGCCTTAGTAGAGATTTGGAAGCATTGTAAACCTATCTCTTAACCAAAATTCATAGAAACTACATGAAACAGTATGAACATCATGCAAATCGATGCAAATCAGACCAGCTTCTTTATTTTTTAACACGCATTCATTCAAATAACTCTTGATGCAAAATAACTAAAGTCTCCTCAAGGAATTTATCTGCAATAGCAAAACAAATATTGTTATGATGGACTTCAACGATTAAGGCATTCTGGGGAATAAGGTCGCAAATTTTCGATAACACTTCCGGATGCTGGCGAAAGCCACTACCTATAATATTAATACAAGCAAGATCAGCTACTTCTCTCTTAATCTGACAACTAGGATGTAATTTCTTTAATTGCTCCATTAACTCTTCTTTAACACTCGAAGCAATAACAATTTCTACATCCGCTGAAGTGGCTACATCTCGCGACAACCTACTAATACTAGGTGCCTCTCCCAACTGCCATAAAATCTGTAAAATATCACTTAATATGCTATGACTTGCCAAATCCTGCATCTTAAAACTAAGTGTTAATAATAACTGTCTCTCTCGATGAGTAATTGCAATCACCGAAGGCGTTTCCATTTCTTTTCCCTTTATAAGCGTTCCAACATTATTTGGATTTGCAGACTCTCGTATTTCCACTTCGATCGCAAATTTTTCTGCTAAGTGAGCACTTCTATGATGCAAAACTCCTGCACCTGACCATGCAAGCTCTGACATCGAAGACCAGTCGATTTGAGAAATCAGCTTCGCATTTTTTACAAACCTTGGGTCACTTGTCATAATACCTTTAACATCTTTATACAGTTGGCAAGACTTCGCCTGCAATGAAGATGCTATAGCAATGGCCGTCAGATCAGTCCCCCCTCGCCCTAGGGTAGTAACTTCTTTACTATCAGGATTCACCCCCTGAAATCCGGCAATAATGACCACTTTATCTTGCGCAAGACCTTCTCTAATTCTATTGCCTAAAATAGACGTTATACGAGCATTGCCATGCGTACCATCTGTCAAAATCCCGCACTGAGAGCCTGTTAAAGAAATAGATTCAACACCAATTTTTTTTAGAGCAATAGCAAGCAAAGCCATACTAATACGCTCACCTGCCGTTAACAGCATGTCCAACTCTCTGCGAGGAGGCGTCGAATAAATCTCGTAGGCAAGTCTAAGAAGGTCGTCCGTTTGCTGGCCCATTGCACTAATAACAGCAATAGTTTGCTGGCCTTGCTCTTTTCCTTGCTTAATATGCCGGGCAATAGCCTCAATTTGGCTACTCGTAGCAACAGAGCTACCACCGTATTTCTGCACAATTAGATTCAAAATTAAATTCCGTCCAAATTGAAACACCGCATCTTCCCAGCATATTTTACTGGCCACTGGAATCTTATTAGGCAAAATTTAAGATAAGTAAAGTTTTTTTAGCAATTTTTGCCCTCGAATAGACATTGCGAATTGGAAAAGTAGTGATACTCTATATTTTGTACTTTCAGACGTTTGGCAGATCTCCCTAAAAAGAGTCTGATAGACAAAATATTAAGTACAAAGCCAAATACTTATAATAAGGACATTTTTTCTGGGATTAAGATCATCCACAGACTACAACAGAAAAGTCAACGGGGGCAAAAGGTAATGGAATAGACCGTACAATGCATATCTAAGCACTCGGACCGCGTGCTGCCCATAAGCTTTAGTCCCTAAAATAAAACAATTTCTAAAAAGCCAAGGTTGAAAATATGGGTGCCAGACTAAAAATTTCAATTTTAGGATCAGGGACTTCGACAGGAGTTCCAACTATCGCTTGCGATTGTGCAGTCTGCTCTAGCCCCGAAGCCAAAAACAAAAGAATGCGCTCTTCAATTCTTATAACTAACCTTGATACAAATGAGCATTTAGTTGTCGATACCACTCCAGACTTTCGTATGCAGATGATTAATCATAAAGTAAAGCGACTTAACCATGTCCTTTACACCCATACTCACGCCGACCATTGCCATGGCTTTGACGACCTGAGAGCCTTTTATTTTGGCCCAAAGCTTCCTATCCACTGCTGGTTAGTTAAAGGGCAAATTCCCGAATTGAAAAAGCGTTTCGACTATGCCTTCAACTCCACCGGCTACTCAGGCGTGATACCAACGATTGAACTGCATGAGATCCCTATGTCAGGCCCATTTAATATCATTGGACTGCCTATAGAAGCGATATCTCTTGAGCATGGGCACGTACTAACCACCGCATTTAAAATCGGTTCTTTTGCATATGCTACTGATTTTAAAAGATTTAACGACCGACAGATCGCACATTGGCGGGGAACCATAAGCCATATGGTTGCTAGTGGATTAAGATTTCGAGAGCACCCGACCCATTCTTCAGTAGATGAAACTCTAGCTCTATTTGAAAAACTGCAAGTAAAACGGGGGGTGATAACCCACCTATCCCATGAGGTCGATTTTCATAGAGATTCTAGTAAGCTTCCTCCAAATGCCGAGTTTGCTTACGATGGGCTAAGCTTCGAAGTAGAGATATGATTAAGAGACTTTGTAATACCCACTGCATCAACTTCACCTTACCTATAAGCATATGGGAACGTCATATTAGGTAAAACTACGTCACGTTGAGTGAAACTACGTCACGTTGAGTGAAACTACGTCATGTTGAGTGAAACTACGTCATGTTGAGTGAAACTACGTCATGTTGAGTGAAACGAAACATCTCAAAATTATTAAGTATAAACGCAGGTTGAAGACCCTTCGCCTTCGCCTCAGAACGACGGGCGATGAGGCCAGAATGACGGGCAAGGATAGAATAGCGCCCTACCATCAAAATCGGCTTCTAAATTCAACTTACAACAGTGAATATATCTTAGACAGCGCTGAAATCCTATTGACGGCAGCTTATGAAAAACGTATCTGTCTTATGCAATATAGCAGAGCCCATCATCATCATTAACAGGTTGGAGATCGTAATGATCATTGGTGTTCCTAAAGAAGTAAAAACAAGAGAAAATAGAGTAGGCATCGTTCCTGGCGGTGTAGGCGTTCTAAAAAATGCAGGCCATGAAATATTGGTAGAAAAGGGTGCTGGTGAAGGTGCTGGGATCACAGACGATAAATTCGTAACAGCTGGTGCTGTGATTATCGATAGCGCAGACGAGTTATGGCAGCGTTCAGAGATGGTGATGAAGGTCAAAGAGCCGATCGCTATCGAGTACGAAAGAATGCGGGCCGGTCAGATTCTTTATACTTATCTACATCTTGCGGCAGAACCAGAACTAACGAAGGCACTTCTTGAAAGAAACGTTTCGGGTATTGCTTATGAAACTATGGAATTAGCAGACCGCTCACTTCCTCTTCTTACTCCAATGAGTGAAGTTGCAGGTCGCATGGCTGTTCAAGTTGGTGCCCAGTGCCTAGAAAAACATAACGGCGGTAAAGGCCTACTATTAGGTGGCGTACCTGGAGTCCGTCGTGGCCGTGTTGCTATTATTGGAGGTGGTGTTGTTGGTGTTAACGCGGCAAAAATGGCTGTTGGCTTAGGCGCGCAGGTAACAGTTTTAGATATCAACCCCCAAAGGATGGCATACCTAGATGATATTTTCGGTACTAGAATTAATACCATGATGTCAAACCCTGAAAACATTGAACATGCAGTTGCAGAAGCCGATTTGGTCATCGGCGCTGTCCTTGTTACAGGAGCTAAAGCTCCTAGATTGGTAACGAGGGACATGGTCAAACAAATGGAAGATGGCTCCGCCATTGTCGACGTTGCTATTGATCAAGGAGGGTCTATAGAAACCATCCGACCAACCACTCATGATGATCCTTTTTACTGCGAGGAAGGCATTAACCATTATGCCGTTACTAATATTCCTGGAGATGTGCCAAAAACAAGTACTTATGCTTTGACTAATGTCACCCTTCCTTATGCATTAGCACTTGCAAATAAAGGATTTGAACGCGCTTTAGAAGAATCGTTAGTTATTCGTAAAGGCTTAAATACTTTTAAAGGCAAAGTAACACACAAAGCTGTTGCTGAAGCACATGGGTTTGAGTTTTCAGAGTATGCGTAGAAACCATTTTAAAAACAACCTATCT
Source organism: Bdellovibrionota bacterium (assembly GCA_041391425.1). Classification (GTDB taxonomy): domain Bacteria; phylum Bdellovibrionota_B; class Oligoflexia; order Oligoflexales; family JAWKNZ01; genus JAWKNZ01. The sequence goes on along the minus strand of JAWKNZ010000003.1, from coordinate 366,356 downwards.
GTTTTCCTGATAAATGGTCAGAAATAGTCAGACAGCTGCTTACACAAGAACGATTTCTAATCACTACGTAAAAAAACCCTCATTATAACTTAATAATGAGGATTTTTTCTATGTACATTGTTGATATTTCTTGACGCCAAATCACTTTGTAAAGAAAAGCTCTTTCGAATTGGTTTCAAACATTAAAAAGCATTACAAATTTTGTATTGGGTGAGGCGTCATCTATAATTAAATCGCCTCCCTGATCTTCCATCCGCGACTTAGAAAGAGATAATCCTAGCCCAGTCCCCTTTCCATTAGTTTTAGTTGAAAAAAATGGAAGCATCACTTTATCTCTAATTTCCTCTGGAATCCCAGAGCCACCGTCTGTCACCGCTATATAAGGATACCCATCATCAGATATTCCCACATCCACCGTGATCCATTTACTATTTTCTTGTAAACATTCGATCGCATCGACCGCATTGGAGATGAGGTTAGTAAGTACCTGATAAGTATGGACATATTTAATCATATGCCTAATCGTTTGCGATGTCTCTGAAACTGTAATTTTCACATCTCTAGACTTTGTAAGTGTTGTCAAAAAATTAACTGCCTCATGAGCCAAGGCTTTAAGGTTATGCTCTTCTTTTTCTTCATTATTTCCCTTGGTAGAAGTTAAATCTTGAACAGACTTAATAATAAGGTGAATCTTATCACAATGCTTTTTGACAATTGCCATAGCCTTATCTAGCTGTTGAACACTTTGACTCACTCCCTTTACTTGCTGCTTATTGGCTTCCTCTATACTTTTTTCAAGGCTTTGTAAATTCATCTTGACGATTTCCATATAGACTTCAGTTCCTGCTAAAATTGTAATATGATTTCGTATTTCATGAACTATAGATGAGGAAAACGCACCTAACGATGCAAGCTGCTCCGAAAACAAAGCTTTTTGATAATTTTCCTCTGATAGCTGTTTTTCCTTATCCAAAGCTCTTCTTAAATCAGAAACCTGAGAAATATCGATACCAACGACAAGTAAAACTCTATTATCCAGCCATTTTTTTAAAGAGAGCAGATAAGGTATGGGCTCTTCATTAGGCCCAAACAACACAGACTTCTCAATTAAAAGTTTGTCCCTATCAGATGCTAAAAAAGACTCAATAATAAGTTCAAACGTAGACTTTTCGCTATCAGATTTCTTTGTTAGCGCACCTACCTTCTGTCCTAGCAGCTCTTCTTTCGACCGACCTACTTTCTTTTCCAATAATTCATTAACGTATATATATGTCCACGAATCGATATCTATACAAGATATAGTGCCAGGAATAGATTGTAGTAAAGCCGAATTAAACGCAGATGTAATTAAGTGGTTAAATTCTTCAGATCGATGCTCATCAGAAGTGCCATCTCCCTGCTGTTTATTTCTAAATCGAAGAACCGAAGAATTCATAGTAGCCCTTACTCTAACCTATGATAACTGCTTCATTGCCATTACCATCACAAACTCATACAAAAAGCATGCTTATCCCCCTAACGGTTACTTAATTGAAAATCTTTACCTTAAATAGCCTTCAGTCAAATACATCCAATTTTTATACCTTAGATTGCCAGGGTATTGAAATTTAATCATTTAAAAACAATATATTACATAAAATCCCCAGAATTTGGATTCCGCCAGCCATAGAGTTTTGTTTACTTTTTAATCCACAAGGTGTATAAAATAAAATCATTTAGAAATCGCATAAGAGGTATTCGATATGAAGCATGCAATCTTAATTTTCTCTTTATTTATAGGTAGTTATTCATTTGCCGATGATACTGAAAATGTATACATAAAACTTTACCGGCAAAGATTGGAAATCAGTAAAATTGAAGTCAAAAAACAACTGGCACAACTCGAACTTGATTTAAAAACCCTTGATCGTATGGAAAAACTTCATGGAAGAAGCATGGTAACAGACCAAGCCCTAGATGAACACCGCAGCAACGCTAGAATATCAGAACTAAATGTTGAAGATTTAAAAGTTAAGGTCATGGAAGCACAAGCCATGCTAGATATTGCCAAGGAAAGAATTAACTTAGGTTTAGATATGCCAATCTGTCCTTCGGTTTCTCAATAAGTTTTAGAGACGTTCTAAAAATAGAGGTTATCTTCCAAAATTCGAAGTAAGCCTATCTAGCACACTAGAGATCCTTCGCTTCGCTCAGAATGACGGCATTATTATGCCATTATCGTGGCTTTTGGAGACGAGGACATTATTGCGCTCTAACTGCGAGTTGTAGGAACGACGGTATTATTGTGCCCTAACTGCGAGTTGTAGGAACGACGGTATTATTGTGCTCTAACTGCGAGTTGTAGGAACGACGGTATTATTGTGCCCTTATCGTGATTTTGGGGACGGAGATATTATTACACTCTAACTTCGAGTTTGGGAAAGTCGATATTATTATACTCCGATAATGGTTCTAAAGTATCTTCTATTTTAAGATTGAGATCTGACTAAAAGTTTCTTACTTATTTCGCAGCAGCAATATTCATCCTACGTGGAAGGTTTTTTAGAGCCAAGGGTTTATCTTGTCTATTCTCAAGTTTTAATACTTGAAAATTTCCTAAGTCATCGCTGGAAAGAAATTTCTCTTTAGTTTCACCAACAATATGCAACTTATTTAATTCAAGCTCCCCCTTACTATTTTTAACAAGAAAGTACGTTATATCATTAGAAACAAATAATGAGTCTTTATCCATCGCATAAATGTTTTCAAAAGTTTTTACTGGGATCTTGATAATAACCCCCATTCCCACATTAAATCCGAGCGGCAAATCTTTAATAAAGATCTCAGCATCTAAATCAGCGCCATCATATTTGGAATCTGCATTTAATATTGCTACTTCGGCATCCAAAACAACAGTCTTCTTTTCGTCTGTTAAGGAAGTATAAGTATCATATGGAGCCATTGAAACTTTTGTCTGTCCATGTTTTAAAAGATTTTCCATCAAAGTACGCTTGAGCCGTATAGAAATTTTATATTTAGATCGATCTTCTACAATCAAAATCCTGCTTCCATCAGGCACCAGCTCACCTTGTTGGAAAGCAATCAACGAAACAACTCCATCAATTGGAGCCCGAATAATGCTATCTTCTAAATTTTGTCTAGATTCTTCTAATACAGCCTGCTTAACTATTAAGTTAGTATTTGCTTCATCATATTCTTGTTTAGTAATCGCATTCGTCTTATAAAGTCTTTTTGCCCTATTAAACTCCTGATCAGCCAATTTAAAACTGCTTAACGCACTTTTCAATTTAGCCTTATTCGTTGTTTGATCAACTACAGCAAGAATTTGATCTTTTTTAACCTGCATTCCTTCATTGATGTTAAGAATCTCTAGCCGACCGCCCTTGTTTACAGATAAGTAATATTCCTTAAGAGAGCGAATTTGGCCAATACCATCAGTATATATCGTAAATTGTTTGAAAAATTCATGTTTAAGTTCTGACACCACAAAATCATTTCGCGAGCCGCTCTTTCTGAGCATAAGAACAAACACAACAACTAAAACCAACCCTATTAAAAAAAATTTGTATTGCCGACTACTAAGCTTTAATAATTTATCCTTTCCAAAAAACTCACCCATTATTGTACCCCTATTAAGGATCTAATATTTAGGAAAGCTTCCATTTTATCAAACATTGCGCTTCCTAATTGTTTGCGTGCAGAAACAAGCCGACTATAACTATCCAAAACTTCAGTCAAAGTCGATTTTCCAGAATTATAGAATAATTGTGCTTGTGACACCGTGCGTTCTGCAAGTACGACATTCAATGTTTCAGCTTTTATTTTTTCTTCAGCAATGGAAATTGCGCGATAAAAATTTGCAATATCTTCTAAAATTTTTTCTCGCTCTAATGCGATATCTTCCATCAGCACATTAAGATTATGAATATTAACATTTTTTTCAGAAAAACTACTCAATCCGGAAAAAATAGGAATATTAAGCTGCAGCTCACCAGAATAGCTCAGAGAATCACTATCGCCAATTTCACTACGCAAATTGGCATCCGTACTCGCCGTCAGCACCAAGTCCAAGGTAGGCAAGTGTTTAGCTGTAACAGACCTCATAGTTAATTTAGTCTCTTCAAGTTCAATTTGCTTTGCCCTAAAATTAGCATAATTTGCCAAAGCTCTCTTATAGGCTTCGCTTATGACAGGTAAATTTTTCATATCAATAGCTTTTTGAGCTACTTGTAAGCTGTCAGACAATTTAAATTTTGTATCTAATTTAAGGCCAAGTATCCTTGCAAATTGCAAAGATAACCGCTCTATTTCCGCTTGAATAGCAGCTATTATCGGAATCTGTGATTGTACTGCATATTCAGCTTGCAGAACTTCCAACTTAGTCGAGCGCCCTTGCCTCGCCTTGTTCTTGACATCTGCAAGCTGCTTCTTCCGCAAATCCATAGCTTCTTTTTCAACGGAAACTTCTAAAAAATTAAGCTCGATCTGAAAATACAATATAGCTATTTCTTTTCGCACGCTATTTTTAATCGCATCCAATTGCATTTTATTCTTACTAAGTTTTTCTTGCTTTGCACGAATTGTATTCCCACCAGAAAATCCTGAGAAAAGAGATTGACTGAGCACTAAATCTGCACTGTATTGGTTTCTATCTCGAGCCGTTGTTGGAGGAGCGCTTTGTCCTTCTACTAATTTTCTATCATGGTGGGTCGCCCCAGAAAGTTCAGCCTTAACAGTAGGCAACATATTTGACCATGCAGCGGACAATTCAGATTCAGCAATCGCAATATTTTCCTCTGCTTTCTTTATTCTACGATCAAACTGTAATGCCTGCTTTTCAGCGTCAGACAAACGAATGCTCAAAGCCTCGGCCAAACACTGATTTTCAAATAAAAAAATACCAATGATAGCAAAAGTTAACATAGCCCTCAAATTGCTAACGAAAAATTTCACAGTCTTGTTCCTGATTAGATGATTTATTAAGACTGATATATGCAGTCGAATTGTTTCCTAATGTCGACACGAGGAACTTACCCGTAAGACTATTCCAATCATTTTTATAATCTAAAATTAGCACCTCCTTAGTATTTGAACCTATGTCAGCAAAGCTTATTCTCTGATTAAAATAATCGATGGACTCTATATTATAAATCTTGTTGGTAAAAATTTTACCATCGAGGCAAGTTGTTAATTTAAATTTAAACGAAGGAATTTTTGAAAATGGTAAAGAAGAAGAATTCAACTGCGTTTGACTCGAATAATCATACTCAAGAAAAGCAAAGCTATCAAGCGTAAGAGCCCTATTGCCACTTTGATAAGTGCCACTATAATTTTGCGGCGGAGTCTTTATGCCAATTCCAGACAATAATAATTTGCTCGGAATATTTGCCATAATATCTGCATAGCTCTTACCAGAAACTTCCACGTATCCTTTCATAGTTTTAATGGAATCAAGATGATCCTCATTTAAACTAATCTCATGTGGAAGCAAAACATCACTAAAAACAATTTTTGCCGAATTAGAAAAGTCAATCTCAACTAAAGTATTGATAGGATCATATTGTATATTACTTGCTTTTTGTGGAAATACTCCAAGGGCAAAAAACGTAATCTCAGCGTCTAATGGAGGCAATTTTGCGAGATCGGAATTTGCAAAAGGTTGGCGCATCACCGTTGATTGCTTGACTGTTAATACTCCTAAATCGTTAGTATTATTACCACTGATACTATAACGAAATTCCTCAGAGTTATTATCAAAGGGATCTTGATAATTTTTACTCAAGACCATCTCATGGGCCCCTTGGTGCACACCATCAAGTACAGCCTCATTTATATGATCCCCATCAATATATCCTCGAAACTCTAACCCTCCTCCACTGTTCGCCATAAGACTAAAGCTGCCGCTTTTATCACTGTCACCACCTTCTGAGCCACTGCTACCCGATGTCGTAGAGCTTGAAGGAGCTGAGGCACCAAAACTAGCAACTAACTGGCCATTCTCAGCATCATAAGAAACCTGCGTTGCACTTAAGTCTACACCACCAAAAAAGCCTAATTTCAAAACAACTCTAAGCTTCGGATTTTGCTGATTATTCGAAGGGTTAAGCTGTGTAGAAACGTCAACCGCTGCTGGCACAACTCCACGATCAACAATAACATACCCTGAAAAATATCCACTTGCTTTCTCAAGCCTATCAATTTCACGCCTTTGCTCTTCTCTTTGCCTTTCCTTATCGCTGGTCTCTTTCGCACAACCTACTGTTATTAAAATTAAAAAGACCTTAAGAAAAAATTCAATTCTAGCAGTTCTACACATAGCAATCCTTTATCTCCAAGCTGGAAATGAAGTCTCATAAATAATAAGAGACAAGTAGGCATTTACTTAATTTTTAGAAAAAGGTAAAGGTAATCTTTATACAGGGGCTTATACCTTATGTTAAATTTTAATCTTATATCAGATACTTAAGCTGTCACAGGTATAAACACGCGCTCTAGAAGGGATTTAATAACCAATATGAATCCATTTGATAAAATTCTCATGTATTTACTGCTCATGCTAGCCATCTCCTCTAATCAAACCTTAGGACAGGAGGAGAACCTAGAAGAATTACTTAATAAGGCAGACCAAGCCTTATCAGAAAAACCTGTCGAAACAAGTAAAAAAAGTAAATCGCCAATAAAAGAAGAAAACTCATTAGATAAAGAAGCTACCGAACAACCCAAAAAATATAACGCAGATAAGAAAAAAAATTCTCCTAGCTCTTCCAAAAAGATAAAAACTCAAACTGTAGAAATACTTCAACCTCTACCTGATGAAAACTTGAAACAAGTTCTCTCAATTGAAAAAGAAGCACTACAGTCAGAGCAAGATCTAACTCAACGTGATTTCAGCTTAGCTACTTTTGTTGGTATTCATAATATGACTACGCACTATTCATTAACCAAAGATGACGACACCTTTTCAATTTCAAAAAATCAGCCCTTAGTTGGAGGCTTACTCTCTTTCACTGCGGTGATCAACACATTCAATCTGTCAAAGCTACATCAATCATTTGGTCTAGCACTTTCCTCCGGATATTTTCAAGGTACTCTACAAACACAAAGAACTGGTATCATTGAAGCAGAAAATCGTTTACTTTACCGCATGGTTCCTATCGATATCGAGGCAACGATTTTAACAAAATTCTACCAACAATACACCACTCATATAAGCTATGGAATCACTGCAGAATATTTACACCAATCTGGAGATGGCTATTATGATACAGTCAGCGATATTTTTATGGGCGATGCCTTCTCCTTCATTTTTGAACGCTCTTTAAATAAACAATTAAGTTTGAATTTATTGTTTAAAAAGCACGGAATTTTTTCCAATAAGACTTCAAGTGCGATGTTCCTTATAGGATTATCAAACAAATTTGCTGGGTAGGAAAGTAACGAGATGTGGCTAGTCAAATTAAGCATTAACCGTCCCATTTTAATGTCAATGATTGAGCTATTTATCATAGTGTTAGGCATATTCGGCTTTATTAAAATTGGTGTCGATCTATATCCCGAAGTTGATCCTCCGGTAATAACCATAACAACTGAATACTCTGGAGCGGGACCGGAAGAAATTGAATTGCTAGTCACAAAAAAAATTGAGGACGAAGTCAATCAAATTGGTGGAATAGACCGAATTGTCTCCACAACAAAAGAAAATATTTCACAAGTTGTAATCGAATTTCACCTTTATATCGACGCACAAATTGCACTAACAGAAGTACGAGAAAAAGTATCAAGAATTCGATCAAAACTTCCTAAAGATATAGAGGAACCTTTGGTACAAAGGCTAGACTTTGCCGACAGGCCAATTTTACAACTCGCTCTCAAAAACGCCAATGACAAGCAAATAACTTCTGAGGTTATGCTACGAGAATTCGCTGATGATACCTTGAAACAAAAAATTCAAAAAATAGATGGCGTTGGGCAAATCGATATCTTCGGCGGTGCCGAAAGGGAAATCGCGGTCGAACTAGAACGAAAAAAGCTGTTATTATGGCAAGAAACTCCAACATCGGTAGCCACATCGATCCAGCAAGCTAACCAAAATGTTCCTGCAGGATCTATAAAAGAAGAGCCAATGAGCCGTTCACTGAGGATTATGGGAGAATATGAAAGCGTCAATGAAATTCCAGATACCATCGTCAAAACACTTCCGAGCGGCAGAGTGTTACACATACGCGATTTAGGACAAGTGAAGGATTCACTAAAAGAACGTGAGTCATTTGCGCGCCTAAATGGAAAACCTATCATATTATTAGAAGTAAAAAGACAATCCGGTACCAATACTGTTAAAGTAGCAGACAATGTAAAAAAAGAAGTCAAACACATCAATGCAGAATTCTCCAGGTTATATAACTTGGAAGTGCTTCCTATATATGATGGTGCAAAAAAAATAAGGATGAGTCTCTATGATGTCATCGAATCTCTTGTTATTGCGGCTGCACTTGCATTCATAGTAGTCTATCTATTTCTTGGCTCAATGCAATCTACATTTATTACTGGCATTGCATTACCAACCACAATCATAGCAGCCTTCTTTGCCTTATATTCATTTGGCTATACTTTAAATATTATGACTCTTTTAGGGCTTACTTTATGTGTTGGCCTAATACTTGATGATGCAATTGTTGTACGTGAAAATATATGGAAAAAAATCGAAGAAGGATCGTCACCAAAAGACGCTGCTTTCTTCGGGACACAACAAGTATACACTGCCGTCATCGCAACTTCTCTCACTATTTTGGCGACTTTTATACCAGTCACAATGATTCCAGGAGTTGTCGGACGGTTCTTCCAATCCTTTGCAATCACAGTTTGCTTAGCTGTTATCGTCAGTACATTCGATGCCTTAACTATGGCTCCGATGCTTTCTGCCTATCTTGTAAGACCATCTTTATTACAAAAGAAAAACCAGCCAAACAAACTAATTGCACTTTGTGAAAAATTCGGAGAATATTTCTCTAAATTTTATAAGATCATCTTGATCGCTTGTTTGGATAGACCCAGAAGAACCTTAAGTATATCTTTTTTAGTCTTTATTTTTTCTCTTTATTTAGTCAAATTTGTTGGCTTTACTTTCTTACCGAACAGCGAAAGCGGTGAAATTGATATTATTGCCGAAGCACCCCCTGGAACAACCATTAACGAATCAAATCGTATTTCTAAAGAATTTGAAAGAAAAATTGCTAATTTGAATGGTGTCTCCCACTACTCTTCGAGAGTTGGTAATGATCTCGGGGAACCAAACTTTATTAACTCATATATTCAGCTCATTCCATTTGAACAAAGATCAAAGTCCACGTCTGAGTTCAAAGACCTACTGAGAAAAGAATTATCTAATATCGTAAAAGAAAAAGGATTGATACTAACTGTCCGCGATGCTGGTGGAGGCGCTGCGGGGAACAAGCCAGTTTCATTAGCAATTCAAGGCCCGGACAATTCCAAATTATTGGACATATCCAATGAAATCATAGCAAAATCGAATGGTTTAATACCCGAAGTCATAGGGTTTGAAACCAACCTACGCCCAGGACGTTCAGAAGTCAAATACCAGATTGACACGAAAAGAACAGCTGCATTCGGACTTTCCACACAACAAGTAGGAAAAACAATCCGAGGAATGTATGAAGGAGAACTCGCCAGTTATTACAGAGATAAAGGAAATGAGTATGATGTTAGAGTGCGCTTAAGAGCCGAAGATAGGCTGGGATTGGCATCGTTAGCAGACTTTAGTATTCCCAACGATCGCGGTGACTCTATTCCCTTGCAAGCAGTCACCAGAAAATTTTCCGATCATAGCCCAACAAAGATTGTCAGAATCGATCAGCAACGTTCTTCCTTATTAGAAGGAGATTTGCAAGAAGGGGCACCTTTGGGATCTGCGATAAGCAAGTTAACAGATTTAGTACAACCTCTATTGCCACAAGGCTACACCATGAAATTTCAGGGACAGGCTGAAAGTTTGCGAGACTTGGGTATTGGCGCCATAACAGCCCTGCTTTTGGGCGGATTATTTATCTACATGATTATGGCATCCTTATATGAATCACTGATCATTCCATTTTCTATTCTATTAACACTACCACTTGCTATAGTAGGAGCAATTGCCGCCTTACTTGTAGCCCGCACCCACCTCGACGTTTATTCCGTTATCGGCATAATTTTATTAATGGGCCTGGTCACCAAAAATGCCATATTATTAGTCGACTATGTAGAACAACTACGTGCATCAGGGATCGACCGTCGACAAGCTTTGATTGAAGGTGGGTTGCGAAGGCTTAGACCAATAATGATGACAACAGTAGCGATGATAGTGGGGATGGCGCCTATTGCATTTGGTTATGGAGAATTAAACAAATCTAGAGCAGGAATGGGTATTGCTGCAGTAGGTGGACTAATCAGTTCAACTATGCTTTCACTTGTAGTGATTCCATGTGCTTATGTGTTCTTGGACCGCTTCCGCCATTGGTCAAAAAACCTAATTCAAAAACACTGGTAAATAAAAATAAGCTTAATCATTTATTCAAGATCAACTGAAAAAGTAGCTATTTTTCCAGCGTGAGTTGACTCAATAGTTCCATTCTCAAAAGCTCTATCAGGAGATATTTTTGCACTAAGGCTAAAACTAGAAGTTCCACTCGAGCTTTCATGAATCATAATAATTTCTCGAGTAAGATAATCTATAAATACTTTAGTCAGTCCAAACTCAACTCCATCATTAAATTTCACAAAACCAATTTTACCGACCGTATAATCAAAGTCCATATTATTAGGATTTGCTCGATGATTTGCAGTCGAGTTAAGAGAAATAACCATCCTATCTATTGAACCATCGAGGTTTTTCTTGGTTCCATGCCAAAGTCCTTGATATTTATAGCTCCTGCTTAACGACTTATCTCTGGCTTTTTTGACGAAAAAGTCGCCAATATTGCCACGTCTCCCTGATAAAACATTACCGCTAATCTCATCTTGTGATGTAAATGTACCTATAAACCTAAAATCTGAGGGAATGCCCGTAGTCGTGCTATTTTGAATCCTCTTATACTTCATATCTAATCGACCATTATTAATATCAAGAGTAATATTTGAAAAACTATAAGGCCCACCCTCTTGATCAATAATAAAAGATCCTAAAATAGAAGCCCTTACAGAATTACTCGTGTCGACATTCTCTGCAGTAGTCAAAGATATTATCAAAGGAACTTCAACATCTGATTGACTACGAGATTTAATATACCCGCGGTAAATACCCTCCAAAGCGTATAATTGAGGTGCTCCCAAACAAATGGTAAAGAGAATTAGAATAACTTTTTTTAGCGATGAAAAGGAAATTCTAAAGGTATTTTTTATATTCATAATTATTGCTTTCTTTCTTTTAACAATACCACCACAGCATTCTTTCCTGCCCAAATACCACTCTGAACGCCAGTCAGCTTTTTAGCAGAAAAATCTGCCTTCAATTCAAACACCATCTTATCCGTGTCATTTCCATCAGAGTATGCCAGAATCAATTTTCGCCTTAAGTAATCTATATAAACTTTATTAAGAGCAAACGTTACTCCATTCACTTGCAGCGATGCCGTCTTGCCATAAGTATAATCCATTTCAAAATCAAAGGGATTTTTCCTTGTTTCGACAGATGTTGAAATTGATATTTTTATATCCTTACGCTCTCCATCTTCAATAGATTGCAAAGATCCAATCCAATCTCCATCAAATTTATCAAGCACCCTAAATACCGAACGTGCTGTCTTCTTTAAAGAAAATTTTCCAACATTGCCCCACATGGATGAATACACAGTACCAGTAACGGAAAAATCCGCTGTAATTTTTCCAAAAAATCTTAAATTCGGCTGATCTTGCTCTGGATTAAACTGTGGGCGATAATATTTCATTTCTAACCAAGAATTATCTATATCAAGACTTACCTGCGCAAAAGAAAAAGGCCCCCCTTGATCATCCAACACGAAAGATCCCTGTAAGATATTACGAACGTCTCCATCTCCTACACGAACAGTTTCTCCGGTGTTGACAAATGAAGCTTGCATTGAAATAACTTTAGAATGATTCTCATTAAGAGTTATAACCCCCTCATAAAGACCTTCAAAAGCAAACAAGTTCTTAGAAATAAGAAAGAGTCCTAAATAAGCTACGAAAAAAAACTTTGCCATCCTATGTCTTCCTTAAATTTTCCTACATTTTATTAAGGAAAGAAAACCTTTCATACTAGATTCATTTCAACTCTGTCGATACGACAAAATTATCAATAAAACCACTGAGATTACGGCTGGTAATACCAACCAAACCTTTACCATCTATCTCTTCATCCTCAATATCAAATTTAAGATCACCATTCCAATATGCTTTCAAATGATTATCTTTTACATCAATTCTTATATTTCCATGCGGTTTTACAACATCTGTCTGCATAATGGTTCTAATCTGATCGAAATTTTTAACTTTACTCAAAACTAGTTTTGCAAATTCATCATCACCTATAAGCTCTAATTTATAATAGCTACCATCTTGCAAAGAGCTCTCTGCATAGCGCGCAACAATACCGACAGACTGTCGGGCACCACTTCCCAAACTAACATCTGCCTTTAAACTTATATCTTTTCTAATGATTCCTTTTACCAAGGCAAGAGCATCAGAAGCTATACCCGAATGCACAATTCTATAATATTCGTCAATATTATATGTTCCTCGTACTTGAATCCAATTTGCGCCAATATTTGAACCCGGAATGCGAGTAAAAGAATCATCAAAAAACGGCATCCAACCAGCGTTTGGATTAATCAAAAGTAAAGACCTCTTCAGGTATTCTCTTGCTAATTTCAATTCATCATTTGTCGCATTGCTTTTAGGAATTTCATCTCTAACCATGCGAATTATTTTAATGAGGTCTTCCCTGGGAAAATCCTGAGCACACAGCACAGAAGGCAACTGTGCGAATATTATAATTGCAAAATAAAGATATGATTTTTTAAGATATTGTAACATGATAGGACCTCCTCGCGTTGATAGCGTCATAACATAGAAAGCAATTTTTTTTAACGAAATACATAATCCAACTGAAATTTAATGTCCTTTAAAATCAAAAAGTTATATAAAAACCTGATCATTACCAAGATTATCAAAGCTCTAAACACTATAATTAGCAATTCAAAGAAAGAGTTTAGCAATTGAGTAGATTAGAGGTCTCATCTCATAGAGAAGGAAATACCTTGCGATTCTCGTGTACTAGCGTGCAATCAAAGACTCTTAGTCTTTAGTAATAGTTACGTAAAACCTTCCATACCACCCACTTTGTAGCTTATAGATAAGAATAAATTAATCCTCAGATATTCTTGGATATAGTTCAATATAAATTACACACCAATTTTATTTCCAGATTCATATCTTCTAAGACCTACAGAAAAAACATATACTGCAATAAGTAAGTATATTGCAGCAGCAATTACGCAAACAATAAGAAAAGGGATGCTAAAATTCTTAACTACCTCCACCGGAAGATAACCAACAAATCCTGCTGGAATTACAGTAAACAGCAATACTTTAAATGCTGATGGAAAAATAGTTTGTGGATATACGCTAAAAGTAAGTACAAATTCAAATATTTCGCGAGCCAAATGCTCTATCGGCCCCAACCAAAAAGCCAATGACTGCGAAATAATTCCCACAGAAAGAAAAATCAACGTTGCAGCAATATGAAGAATGATAATAATCGGTAGATTTTTCCAAGTCAAATATCCAGATAATGCCAAAAGAATAATAGCTGTAACTAAATCACCCCAACCAGACGCATTTGACTTTGCCACAACGGCCTGAATCAAAATATTTTTAGGCTGCACCAAATAAGTATCTAAACTGCCATCAATAATTTTTCTTGCAATCTCTCTAACACCATCACCAAATATTACGGCAAGGCCAAAGGACCCAGCCGCAAATCCATACATAGCCTCAATTTCTGATAGCCTCCAGCCATTTATATCTTCAAATTTCCCAAAAAATATCCACCACATTGAGAAAAAAATTAAATTATTAATCGCCATAAATATAGATTGAAGAACAAAACTTGCGCGCAAAGAGATCGTTGATTTAATATTAGTTAGAATCAAAGTAACTAAAAAGCTTATAAAATTCACCTTTCAACCTCCGTTCAAAACTAATTGCTTGCACGCTTTTTTATATATCAAACTAAGTAAAAATATCGCCAATAAGCCCCATAAAAACAACTTAAACGCTACGCCAAAAGCTAAATTTACATCTAGAGTAAGAGCCGCTTTTACAGGTTCATATAAAAGAGAAGCAAATGGAGTATTCATAGCGATTGATTTCAACCAAGAAGGATAGATATCCAATGGCAAAATCATACCTCCAAGAATAAAACTCATTTTCTGCCACACCCAATAAACTGGAGAACAATCCTGAATCCAAAATGAGCTAACTCCAATACTCATTTGAAACAATAAATAAACAGCAATGGATATTATTAATAAAGGTAGAAATAATAACAGACCCAATGGTTTTTCCGGAAACCCTCCACTAAACAAGTACGCAAAAAATAATCCTGCAAATATCAAAAATAAAAGCTTTGAAAACACAGAACCTAGGCCTCTCGCATACCTCGACCACATATATGAAGTTGGTTTAGTTAAAAAATAAGCTAAATTCCCTGTTCTAACATCTTCCTCAATTTCTAAATGTATCAAAGGAAAACTTAATACGATAAGCTCGGTCATAGCCAAATACCACAGCATATCTTTCGCAGGCATAGAAAGTGTCGTCTTTATCGCAACAACCTTCCATAACCTTGAAAAAATAAAAAGAACCAACCCATAAAACCCCATCTTCGCAAGAGCTGCGCCACGATATTGCATGCCTTGCTGAAATTCAATTTTAATAAATTCCCAATACTTAGTCATAGCTTAAAGTTTTCATAAATATCTTGAACAATTTCTTCCATCGGAGGATCTTCAACCGTTATATCTCTTAGCTTTGTCAGCTTAAAAGCTTCCTGAATAACGGTATCGATTGCGATCATATTTGAATCAACCTCTATTTTCAAACTGTGAGGAAGACTCTCAATAAGTTTAACTCCTTTTAATTGGATATCGACATTCTCTTCCTCAGTTAATAACGTTATCCTCTTTCGACGAATATAACTCTTACGTACTTCAGATATAGAGTTATCCAGTAAAATTTCTCCATTATTAATGACAAGTACTCTGTCACATACCCTTTCCATATCGCCAGTATCATGAGACGTTAAAAACACGGTCGTGCTATCCAGCTCAGATGTCGTTTTAACAAGGTCACGGATAATAGATTTTGCCACTATATCTAGACCTATCGTTGGCTCATCTAAAAATAATATTTCCGGCTTATGTAATAGACTGGCCACAATCTCACACCGCATCCGTTGCCCTAAAGACATTTTTCTTACAGTTTGTTCTAAAAAGGGCCCAATAGAAAATATCTCCGTAAGATCTTTTACGCGCTTCTTATAAGTAACTTCATCCAAATCATATATTTTTGATAAAAGATTGAAAGTATGAGATGCCGGTAAATGCGGCCAAAGTTGGCTTTTTTGACCAAAAACAGTTCCAATTTTATATGCCAACTTTTGCCGTTGCTTTTGTGGATTAAGCCCAGCCACTTTAAGTTCTCCATCTGTAGGATGAAGGATCCCTGCCAACATTTTTATAGTTGTGGATTTACCGGCTCCGTTAGGGCCAATAAAGGCAATCCTCTCTCCTTTATTAACAATAAAAGAAATACTTTTAACCGCTTCGATCTCATTTCTTACAGGATTCAATAACCCCTTAATGCTACCTAAAAATCCATAAGTGGCACCCGAAGTTATAAATGTCTTTTGCAACTTCTCTGCTGTAATAACAGTCTCCAAATCCTTCTCCACAGTCTTTACAAACTACAAAAAAAGGCCCGGATATCCGGGCCTTATAAAATATAATTTAAATTTATTTAAGTCCCTAACATAGCATTTTCTCTAACATACAAGGAGTCGATGCATCCACCGCAACTAAGCGGTATACAAAACTATGCACACAATTTCTTGCATTTAATTTTCTACTATTAAAACTCATCTAGACCTTACTAAATATAATTTGCCATCTACAATCTAATACCTCTATTTAAATGTTAGCTTTATAAACCACTATTGTCTAGTATTTATTTGATGACTTACACATCAAAAACTGAAATTATCGCTCTGTATACTATTTAGTAGAATTTTCTAGAGATATTTTAGAGAAACTTACATACTATCGAAAAAAAGAGAGACACGATGGTAAAATTACATATTCCACCTTATTTTTCTAATAAAGATCATGAAATCGAACTTTTAAAAAAATACCCTCTTTCAACTATGATTTCTATTGCGCAAAACGAGAAAGAAATTTCTAAGGCGCCTCTCCTCTTAAAGTCTGATAATAAAGAATTATACTTGGAAGGCCATTTATCCAAAGCCAATTCACATTGGAAGACCATAGAAAAGCACCAAAATGTTATATTGATCTTCAATGGTTCACAAGGATACATTTCTCCAAACTGGTATAAAGATATGATCCATAATGTTCCAACATGGAATTACTCTATTGCCGTAGTCGAAGCATCATGCGAAATAATTCATGATACAAGCGAAATAATTGATTCATTAAATGAAATGGTTTGTGAATTTGAACAAGATAACACTTGGAAAAATGCTGTCGATATGGATTTTTTTAACGATTTAGCTCAATCAATTGTCGGCATCAAAGCGAAAGTACTATCTATAGAATCAAAATTTAAACTTAGTCAAAATAGAAACCCAGAAGACAAAAATAACGTCTTAAAATATTTGAAAAAGATCAACCCATCTTTAGCTGACGATATGAATACTTGGGGGGAAATTTCAAAATGAAGGCCAATAAACTTTCAGCTGTAGCATATCCCTCTTTCTCGTAAAGCATCTATAAACTTCTCTTTAGCCTTATGTTCTACGTTTACTCCATGTGATAAAATAATTTTATCAAAATCTAGATTCAATATTTCCTTTATAGATCCTTCAAAAGAAGACCTCTCTTTAACCATTTTCAAGAAAAGGCGACTGATAGCAAATCTCTTATAAGTATCAAAGATATGAAAGACGAACCAATTGCCAAACCCTTTACCATGAAGATGATTAAAGCATAAATCAGTTACAATAAGGGTCTTGGATTTTTTATGTAAAAATTCAACCTCGTTAAACTTTGGCATACCTTTAATTTCATGAAGACTTAAAACATCGCTATATGGCCAGGTATCACCATCAAGAAAATTCCAGTTAAAGTGCGACATTTTTTTATCATATCCGGTGACGCCCCATAACTTTGCATCAGGATATAGCCTAGTGGCTGCTTCGATTCCAATATTATGATAGAGATTTGGAGCGACAATATCAGTAATCCTTCCAAAACCTTCAATATCAGAGGTAAATCGTTTGATGTCAGGAAGAGGAGAAATTAAAACAACCCCTCCTCCAGAAATCTTAACTAGAACCATTTTCACGGGGAGTCTCATAAACGGCATATTTAGTTCAGAATCTAAAATTAAAACATCATCAACGCCAGACATAGTAAAAATCAACCCCACAATCCATCTTCGATAAAAGCTATTAGACCATTTATGGATTAAAGTTTGGCTATAACCTCTCTCATTCACCATCCCTGCAGTATAAACAAATTTATTATTTACTGCAATATCGGTAGAATAAGCACTGCCTCCTCCACCAAACATGCTTAGATTAACCACCTTATTAAGACTGTTGGCTTTACCTATCATATAATCCCAATTATCTGAACGCTTGTCATTTCCCCAGTGCACTCCACCGAAGAAAATTTCGCCTGAAATAACTAGTTTTAACTTAGAAGCTGGCATGGTCATAAATAATAAAGGTAACTATTCAGCGTATTTTTTATCTGATCGATTCAAAGACTTGACTGCCCATCATCCTGAGTGAAGCGAAGGATCTATTTCGCCATTTCGAGATCCTTCGCTTCACTCAGGATGACGATGTCTCAAGCGACATATTGAAGGGAAAAAGTACGCTGAATAGTTACTAATAAAGAAGGTATTCTTATAAACGCACAAGATAATGTCGGCATTGCTCAAATAGTATTGATTATTAATAACATTGTTGTAGCAACCTCAAATACAGATAGCCTAAGCTACAATTGGAACACCAAGAAATATGGCGGACACAAAAATGATAGGCATGTTATAACAGTAAATGTGAGCGATCTAGCTGTCAACACAACCAGCAAGACGATTACTGTGTATAATCAATAAGGAAGTTTAGCAACAAGCCAAAAATTGACTTTAAAAAGCTAAACTACAAAAAATACTCTTCTCTTGGTAACCTGCTTCTTCCTGTTAGACACAGGTTATCTAATTTTTCTATAAAAATAATATGTTCTATGAAAAACATAAAATCATTCGGAAAGTTTAAATACCGTAAGAAGATAGTCCAAAATAATATTATCCTTTCGCTTTTTGGAAAGTAATGCCTTAGGTATATAATGAGGTTGCTTCAAAATCCCTCTTGAGACCAATTCATCGAGCATCGGCAAAAATTCAAGAGAAGTCTTACCAATAAACAAATTATCTAACTTATTACGCTCAGTTAAATATAAATTAAATATTTCCTTAAACCCACGCAGATATAAATAATCCTTGGTAAATCCACCACCTCTATATACTCTACATGTCAAATAATAAGCTTTATCTGTTGAAATATGATAAGAATCGACTAAATAGTGAAATGTATCTACAAAATTTCGATGCTTAATCATATGATTTACAGCCATAACACGCAATGAAAGATCCTTTAAACGAGCCAAAGAAATATTTCCTGACAAGTATTCGCTTAAAATTGCAAGACCTTCCTGAGTTTTAGTATCTATAGGTAATCCTAGCGTCATTATTTTTAATGGCTGCAAACGTGAGTTTTCGGTCGTCAACATATGTATGCCAATTTCATGATGAGCTAAAGCATTTGCATATTGCGCACTAACTTTCAAGCCTGCTTTGAGTTTTAATATGTTTCTTCCCGAATGAAATACAGCGTTAGCAACTAAATTTTTTGAACGCGTAATTTTCCCACTAAAACCAAAATAACCCATCATCTCCGTACATTTATCATGCACATACTTTTCATCTACAATTTCTCTTTCATCACTATGCACTTCTAATGGAGGTGATTTTAACAAAAATTTAGCTATAGCTATATCTTCTTCAGAAGGTGCTCCAAAATATTTAAGCGAGGAATACAAAAAACGAATATCTTCTCTACATGAAAGCAAGTCAATCTGATCACAATAACTATCAATAATTTTACTGTAAAGGTTATCTAATGTTACATCGTTTATCTGCTTTACAGGAAGCGCATATAGTCCTCTTTTTAGTGAAGCACTATCAATATGAAGAGGCATATATTTAAATTTTGGATTTTTCGTATACTTATTGCTAAAGAAAACTTTCTTTTCATATTCAACATTAATTGGCGAGACAAAGGACAGAACATCAAAATTTTTCATATGATTAAAAATTTTGCTATCCACTTCTCTAACAACAGGACCAACATCAGAGCCTAAAAGACCATGATGTTTCTTAATAGTTATATTGGTGGCTTCATTAGCATGAAATTTTGCCTGCAGAGTGATAACTCGTTTCAACTCCTCTTTCAAAGCTTGAATAATTTCAGGATAAACATCTCCTGAAATTTCATCCAAATAAACCTTCTTAATTTCTGTAGCTAAAACTAGTGTGTTTTTAAAGCGAGCATGCACATGCTTTAATTGATAACCATTACCCAAAAAAACATCATTCTCCTTCGTTACATTTGTCACAAAAGGCAATTTAATCGACGATAAATTTTTTATCCACTCATCAAGATAGCTACGAAATTTCTTCGGCACATTACTAGAGCCAAGATTAAATGTCGGAGAGGATCCAGACACCCGACGAAAATTATAACTATGGATATCAAAGACTAAACAAGAATCAAATAAACTTTCTATCTTTGCGATCAGCACATCAAGGACTTTATAATAATTACTATGCTTTCTCAATGAAACGTCTATTTGTCTCTTTGTTAATTTTCTATTCCATACCTCCTTTTCCCAAGCTACCTTATAAATACAGTTTTCAGGATCACGATTTAAATCATATTCATAGCGGCTATCATGAACGACAATCCTTATTGGCAAAGAGGATATGAATTCACCCGTATGTGGATCTTCTTCTTGCCATCTCTCAAATTTTGAAAGATTCAATCGTTCTCTGAGATCCTTTCTTATATTTCCACCGTTATGAATAGCCGTGCATATATATGGAACATACTCCTCTACCACTATCGAAAATGATCTATCTTCGGCCATGCAAGAAAATGGTTCCGCCTTTTTTATATATGATATAATTGTCGATATTTTTTGGCTAGGCATCATCAATAGCCTTCTTGAATGCAAACCTTCGATTGAGGGCATCTTCTTTTTTCTTACAAACCAATTCTAAAAAATCTAAAATTTTTCTTTGAAGATTAGTTTTATTAAACTTATTTATCCTAGTAATCCCCCCAGGACTCATAACGTTAACTTCTATCAGCTTACCTTCAATTATATCCAAACCAGCAAAATAAATCCCATCAATCACAAGTTTTTGTCCTATTTTTCGACACAATTCAGCTTCTTTTCTAGTTAAAACATGCTTACTTGCTGTACCACCGGCATGCACATTAGATCTAGCATCACCTTCTTTTGGAACTCGCTTCATTGCGCCTATCGGTTCTCCATTTAGCATCATGACTCTCACATCACCTTTCTCAGCACCTTCAATATATTCTTGTAACATGACATAATGCCTATCCTGACCAATATAAAACTCCAACAAAGATCGTATGCTAGCCTTCGCTTTGGTCTCCAATACAATCACACCAGAACCACCATATCCGTCTAGTGGCTTAAGAATCATTTTATCTTTCTTTGAATCATTAATTACCGACTCCAGGTAATTCACATCTCTAGATACATATGTTTCAGGAATAAATTCATGTGCATTTTCAAAACTAGTCACATAAATCTTATTGGAAGCCTTTCTTAATCCATCAATATCATTAACAATAAACACATCATGCTTAACTGAATCTAAAAAATTCAACATGACATTATCAAGAGGTGGATTCTTCCGAAGAAAAATCACATCAAAACCATTAAGCGGTAACATTTGCTTTCTAAATTTAACTTTTTTATAGAAAGAAGGAATACTTTCCGAAATTTTGTCATTCTTTTGAATAATGCGACAAAATGAATAACTGACATTTTCACGAATAGTTAAATTACCAGGCTTACACATACAAACCCTATGGCCCCTCTTACAAGCCTCATGAACTATTCTAAGTGTGGATTCAATCTCAGGATCCATATTTTCCCAAGAGTCTGCAATAAAACAAATATTCATATATAGCCCTTTAAAAAACAAAATAATAAAGACAAATGAATAATAATCAACTACATTAATAAATAGCTACCTTTAATATCTATAATTCCAAAGTACTAAAAACATCGAACCTATCATTCAATATTAAAGGAGATTTTTATAAATTAAAGCGACGGCATCATAAATAAGACAACCACCATATATATCCTACATAAAAATTTGTAGCTACTTTAAAAAACCTTAAACTAAGTTTTAACAATAAGAATAAATGCATAGATCCGGTTACATCTCACTTAAAAATGGCACTACCCCATTACATATTTCGTAACTATTCAGCGTATTTTTTATCTGATCGATTCAAAGCCTTGACTGCCCGTCATCCTCATATGGATGACGATGTATCAAGCGACATATTGAAGGGAAAAGATACGCTGAATAATTACCATATTTCTATCTAAAAATCCCCCTCGGGAAGGGTGAACGGACATGTTAATAAAACGAAGTTATCCCCATACATCGGTATCTAATCGAGCCCACCATAGGCAAAATATTTACAATATTTTCAAATGATTATGACCATACTCAATCAAAACGATAAAGTTTAATAATCTACTCATGATTTTTCTCAAAAAGACGATATCCTGAGCAATAACACTCAATCGCCAACACCAAACTGGTAATTTAGGAAATTTCCAATTTTGATGGGTAATCCAAAAGAAAAGCAGATAAGGAAAAAAGATGAAACTCTACAATTATCAATTTTAGAGTTTGATGCACGAGGTAAAATAATATTTTGGTCTAGAAATATATTTTCCATCTTTCAAATTCCTAATCAGGAAAATTTCGATATAGGCACATTCAAAAATTCTTATTCAGAAAAAGACTGGATTCACTTAAATAAAATAATTGAAGGCAATACGAATAATAATAGCTCTACCGAAATAAGTATAAAATGCCACACCCCTAACAATAGTGAATTTATCTTAAAGCATTCATTTCAATCAATAACAGATCAAGATGGAAGTGTTAAATTAATTTTAATATTACAAACCATAGATCATAATGCTGAAGATCCAAAGTATAAACTAATTGCGGAGACTATAAATGAAGGATCTTGGGAATGGAATCTCGAAACCGACACAACAGATATTTCAGAGCATTTTTGGAAATTCCTCGGCTACTCACACCAAAATGTGCAGTTTCCAACAAGTTGGTCAGAACTTATCCACAAAAGTGACTACGATAAACTTGTCATCAAATTCGAGAATTATATAAAAAATAAAAAAGCCGAAAAATTCTCAAAGAACCTGCGTTTTAGAAAAAAAAATGGTGATTGGACATGGATAAAAATTGAAGGAACTATAACAGAATGGTCCGATCTTCATCATCCCAAAAAATTACTTGGTATATTCCGTGATATAAATAACGAAGTAAAGTCAGTAGATGAATTCCAAGCCCTAACCAAAGGAATGGAAAAACACACCATAATCGCAAGAGCGAATTTAAAGGGAAATATTACCTTTGCAAATGATCTATTCTGCCAAATATCTGGATACAATCGTGAAGAGCTAATAGGTCAAAATCACAACATTTTAAACTCTGGATATCACTCAAAATCTTTTTTTAGAGATATGTGGAAATGCATCTGTTCTGGAAAACAATGGAAAGGGGTTGTAAGAAATAGATCCAAAAAAGGTTCCATCTATTGGGTAGATACTACTATCACTCCGCTAATCGATAAAGCTGGGAAAGTACAAGAATATATAGCTTTCAGATATGACATTACAGAGCAAGTAAGAGCACAAGCCAAAGATAATTTAATAGCTAAGATTCGAAGATCATATATTGAAAAAGATGAGAATATTGATAAATTTTTAAGGTTCACATTAAGTGAAATAATAGAGTACACTGAAAGCAAAGCCGGTTTTATTGAAGAAGTTACTTGCGAAAAGGATATTCAAAATCCAATAACAACGATAGACGACTTAGAAATATGCCGCTGTCATGACAAAGAAAACCTAATTGCAATAAACATTAATCACAAAAATACATATAAAATCGCAAGTTTTATTCATAATGAGACTATAAAATCAAATGCTCCAATAATAATTCCAAGCAATATTGATAATATTTTGACAAAAGATATTGCAATCAAATCTCACGATATTGATACGCTTATCTCCGTCCCTTTATGCATTTCTGACACAAAAGTCGCAGTGCTTACTTTATGCAATAGAGAGGTCGGCTACAGTCATCAATATTATCAAGAACTAAAACCAATCTTAGATAATATCACAGTTATGATTCACAATATGCAAGCAAGAAAAGCTGCATCAGATAAAGAAAATGAACGCAAATTCATTCTCGAAAATGCTCGGGTTGGACTATGGACATACTACCCAGATAAACAGCAGCTAAAATGGGATAATAGTATGTATTCATTGTACGATATTAAAAAAGATGAATATCAAGATGATTATGAAGCCTGGAAATCATCTCTACACCCAGAGGATATGAATCTATATACATCAAATCTGATACATACTTTGAGTGGCAATAAGCCTTTCGATGTACAATTTAAAATCTTAACAAGAGACGATAAAATCAAATATATCCGCAGTAAGGCCGAAGTAATCAAAGATAGAAAAAATAATGTTCTCAAGGTTGTGGGCGTAAATTGGGACATAACTAAAGAAGCTTCTCTAGAGTCAGATTTAGAAAATCAAAAAAATCTCTCATATCATCATGCAAAACTCGCATCTATAGGCGAGATCGCAGCCGGAGTCGGGCATGAAATAAACAATCCATTATCAATTGCGCACGGCTACTTATCAGCAATGAAACGCTCTATAGACTCAAATCAACCATTAAGCCGAGATGAATTTAAAAAGTATCAAGAAAAGATTGAAATGGCATTGAATCGAATTATTAATATAGTTAAAGGATTACGAACATACTCACGATCCGACGGAGCAAATTTATCTATTATTGAACCTATCGAAGCACTTAACGAATCTATAGGCATGGTCAAGGAAATATATGCTCGCAATGGCTTCGACATTATAACAGATTTTTCCAATTGCCCATCAAATGTAAAGATAGAAGGCAACAGAGGAAAAATACAACAAGTATTCATGAATCTAATATCAAATGCAAAAGATGCTACTGAAGGTCAAGAACAAAGAAAGTTAGCTATTTCGGCAAAATTACAAGAAAATTATTTAAATCTAATATTTACAGACACCGGCTGTGGAATCCCAGATAATATAAAAGATAAAATATTTACCTCTTATTTTACGACTAAAGATGCTGGATCAGGAACTGGCATTGGCCTTTCGCTAACTCATAATCTTATTAAAGAAATTAAAGGGAATATTTCTTTCACAAGTTCACCTGGAGAAGGTACTCAGTTCAAGCTTATGCTTCCATTGTGCACTTCGGAAGCCTATGCAGACAAAAAACCAAGTGAAATAAATCATCTTATGGATGATACTCTTAGCCTATATTCTAATGGAACAATCAATGAGAAGGTTCGTTCTAGATTTAATGCACTCATTGTCGATGATGAGAAAGATATTAGGGAACTACTTTCAAATCTACTTAGTGAAAGTGGGCTCAATATCACTGCAGTAGAAAATGGAAAAATTGCATTTGATACTCTAACAAAAAATCCAAATACATACGATATAATAATATCGGATATAAAAATGCCAGAAATGGATGGGCCTAACTTATTCGAGAATATAACTAAAGGTAAAATAAAACTAGCGAGGTTACCAAAACTAATCATAATTTCAGGAGATGGATTGAATAAATCTCTCGAAGACATCGAACATTTAGTCGACGCCTACATCCACAAACCCTTCAATGATCAAGAAATTCTAAATTTAATCGATGAGTTACTAAAGAGTATACGAAAAGACAACGCCGCATAGATCGCCAAATATGTCCAAAAAAGATCTCGAAAATTTTAAGAATCAAAATCACGCATCATATTTTCGAGCATTTTCCGTTGCGGATCCGAAAGAGAATTAAATTGAATGCCAGCTTCTGTTTTTCCTTTATTTAACCAAGCAATTTTCGCCTTTATTTTTGCCGATTTTGTCTTTAAAACTTGAGCCTGATCTTTTTTATTTGTACTTTTCTTGCTACTAATTGGCTTTCGTCGTTCTTGAGAAATATTCACCGGAAAATCCACTGAAACTGTTACCTCATCCCCTATTTTCATTTTTACAATATTATCTAGCTTCACCAAAGCTCCACTGGCACTCAAAGTAATAATATTACCAGCAACCTTCGGCGACCTCTTACCTTTGCCAGCACCTTTTCCAATAAGCATCGTTTCGATATCAGCATTAAATCTCTTAAAAATTCTAGATTTATTAAAAAGAAAATGATCAATTTTTTCTGAAAGATTTTCAAACTTAAACGGCTTCGCCAACCAATCTGATACATCACTATAAACAAATAACTCTGACTTTATAGCTTCTCCAACAACTGCATCTGGATAGGCCGTCAATAAAATCGGCCCATCATACATTCCTCTTAAAATTTGATATAACGTAATTCCATCTGTATCAGCCAAGTCAAAATCGATAACAATCATATCAACACTTTCTCTTGACAAAATTTCAAGACATTCCTGACCTGAAGCGGATACAAACACAATACAACCAGGAATCTTATCTTTAAAAACCTCAGAAGTCATAACTAAACTAGACTTTATCTGGTCGGCTATCAAAACTTTTGTCATATCGTATGTCCTCGACTAAATGATAATTTATATATAAATCAACTTAATCATCTAAGAATCTTACACTCTAATTATACATTTAATAGGAGTTCAGGAATTGGGCCATATTTACCCGGTAAATATTGCATAATAGTGTCAAATCTCTTCATTCTATACAGCTAAAGATTTTTTTTGCATTCACCGAATCTGTAATTAGAAAGTACAATAAGTTAGGGCTGCATTTAAAAAATATGACCAGTATTTTTAACAAAAAAATTATAAACACTGTAACTATGCTTATCTTCACATGGTCAGGCCAAGGTAAAGCAGTTGTCTTTCAAGATCTTTCTGCAAAAAAACCTCTTTGGTGTTTTGAATTAGAAAAAATAAAAGGCAGCATTTCCATTCCACTCATTGATGAAACCGAGACAATCTCTCTACCAACAAAAAAAATACAACAACGTATTTCAAAATCAAAACAAGATTTTCGAGTAGAGCCAATATATTTCACTTTAAGAAATAGCGACCAAGTATTTTTTTCCACAGCAAAAAAATATGCTAAAAAAGGTCATACTGAAGAATTATATGAATATCTTAAAAACAAGTATGAAGAATCTAATCCTATTAAAACAGGATCAAAAAGCCGATCCATTGAGATAAATGAGAGTGCCTTTCAGCTTATTAACAAAAGAAAGCTATCAGATAAATATCGTGAGACTCATCACAATCTGACAATTGACACCTCTGTACTAAAAAAAAATAGGGCCTTAAGGGACGAATTTTTTAGACAAGTGAGCCCTTACATCGAAAAAGAAGATGGTCAGATGCTTACAAAAAAAATTAATAGATCATTACCACTTCGAGTCGATAGAGACTTATTACCCACATTTGCAAAAAAAATGGTTAAAAAATTTACCATTTTTAGAGGCCCCAATTGCTTCCATGCTGCTTTAGCTTTTCAAGACGAAAATTTTACAAACTCACCAAAATATAACGTAAAAAAAGAAAAAAACTACCATCGAGCTATGATCAACTATGACGAACTATGGAGAACCTTAAACAAAGAGTTTTATGAGATTGACGTAGTTAAATATCCACTGAAATATGGTGATATTATAGTATTTTTTGAAGTCCCAACGAACACACCTGGTCCTGCCAACTTTAAATGGATTCGCCATACAGCCACCTACCTCTTCAATGGTTATACCTTTTCAAAAGGTTCGAAATCTTCCGATACCCCATATACTGTCAAAAAGCTAAGCGATGAATGGGAAACCTGGAAGCATTATACTCAGTTAATGGCAGTAAAAATCTTTCGCAAATCCGGAAAAAATGTTAGTAAGGCACCTGCTAGAGACCTACTGGATTGGAGGTATTAACCGCTATGACTGCTAGAATAGACTCTAGTAGAGGCCATTTTACACTCAACACACTGAAAACACAGTAGGATTTCCGATGCCACAAGGTCCGAATGATAATCGTAAATTTATATTTAGGCGAGAAAAAATCTCCTCTCCTGTCGCTAGAAAAAATAAACTAGTGAGAAGTAATGATATATTTTCGACATGCCAAATCAAAGATGATTGCTCAGCATGTAAATACATTAATCTTTCGTACGAAACCATGCTTACAGAAAAATTCCAGAAATCTTCTACCAAAATCAAAGGGAATAATAGTTTTAATGGGGTAAAGTTTCTACCCCCTGTTTTTTCTCCAAAAAATCTAGCTTATAAAACCTCAGCCACAGTATTCGTAGATAAAAACAGAAGCAAAGATTCGATCGAAAAATTTCGCATAGGATACTTAGGAACAAGGAATTATATCCTTGAAGCAGGGACATGCCCAATCAATGTTGTAGGAATCGGAAAGCTAGTCAGGGCTTTAAAATTTCATCTAAATAAAAGCACATTAGAACCATGGGACTCTCAAAATAAGAATGGTGACCTAATTGCCATAGACATAAAATCTTCCCACATCACCCGCGAGCTTATGGTCGTTTTTTCGTGGCACGCCCCTGTAAGCAGGCATTAAAGCAATTAATTTCTTATTAAAGACAGCAGAACATAAGATCAATTCATCTCATATGCAAATAATCGATCCTATGGAAGCCAATGTATTTAAGCGTATAGAAACTGCGACTCTAATAGATGAACCCAGAGTTTTATCTACAATTTTAAATAATGGCAGTTGCCAACCAAAGACACAACGTCTATCAGGCACAGAAAAGCTTAGAGAAAGAATTTGTGATCTAAACATAGAAATTAGTCCTGAATCATATTTTCCGGCAAACCCATGGCAAGCAATCCACATATATCGTAGAGTTGAACAAATTATCGGAGTTTCATCACAACAACACAGCTGTGGCTGGGAGCTAAATTCTTCACAAGGACTTTTGAGTATGAGTTTAGCAAAACTTGGACACAACATGATAAGTTTTGATAAGCAAAAACAAATATAAATGACGCTCAAACCAACGGCGTGCGTAACGAACTCGATAAAAATTTAAAATTTCTTCAGGGAACTCTATCAGAACATTTTCTTGCGCTCCATAGTGAAGAAAAATACCCTAACTTCATTATCATCAACTCTTATACAGGCGGATTAGACGAAAACGAAGCTAGTTGCCTACAAAAGGTATTAGATTCAAACAACAATACTCAGATCATATACTTAACAAACAGAGAAGAAAACCTACTAGTAGAGCTACCTAAACTAGTAAAAACAAAGCTGCAATACGACAAGTCGAAGCTTTTGACCTCGAACCCCAAACCGAGCGTTTGTTTTGGCTCGCAATCATAACTCCAACAAACACCTAAAAGCAGTTCATAGATTGCTTCAAAGCAACAAAATTATAACAACATGCTAATATTACATATATAAATTTATTTATTTTAAATAAAGTAAAAATATTCCTACCGATAACTCTTTTTAAGAAACACTTAGGGCGTGTTGACGTTTCATTTTCGTAACGAGAGACAAATACTTGAAAGTCGCAGCTAGGAAGGGTTTGGCTCGTAGTAGGAAGTGAAACGTCAACACGCCCTAGTATTCAGAAATATTCATATTTATTATTAAGCACTTAAAAAAAGAGGCCTTATCATGAAAATACTCGCAACCACTGCTTGGATATTAATACTATTACAACTAGCTTGGCAAAACGATGCCCAACAGCCAGAACAAAAGAATACATTTTTGAAACCTTCTACTACTAAATCAGCCACATTTAAAATCTCTCTTATTAACCCTGAAGAGCAGCAAAAGTCATCACCATATTCATTGCAACTATCTGTGAATAAAGACCAATTAGATTCGCCTTTCTTTTTAGGTCTAAATGGACTATCAACTATCGAGAAAAACAGACAGGCAAAAAAGAAGAACCAGTATGCTCATTAATAATTTAGACACCGCCAGCCATGCTGTACAAAAGTACAAGCATACTCATGCCTGACAGATTTCTAAGGCAAAGAGAATGACAATTTTAGCGATATTACTTCTTATGATTTTGTGCCTATGTGTTTTGTGGCGTGTCACCTGTATGTATTGGACGATACCCTGGCCCTCCTGGTTAGCATGGATGTTAGAAAATCCATATATGACCTTCGTATCAAACAGTAATAAAATTGTCGATAAACTACAATTAGAGCCAGGCATGGTTGTAGCTGATCTAGGCTGTGGAGCTGGCCGCATTAGTGTCCCAACAGCATTAAAATTAGGGGAGCATGGCCATGTCTTTGCACTTGATATGCAAGAAAAAATGCTTCGAAAGTTAGAAAAACGAGCTCGAAAACATCGCGTGCAAAATATCTCAATCCACCATGGAAAAATTAGACCACAATTATTAATCCCACAACACTACGACCGTATTGTAATGGTAACAGTTTTAGGTGAAATCCCACAAAAAGACTTGGTCATAGCGGAAGCTGCAAAAGCTCTAAAAGAAGGCGGCATCCTTTCAATCACGGAAGTGATTCCCGACCCATGCTATCAAACTATACAATCCGTTAAATCCCGCTGCGAACGCTATGGTCTGCATGAACACAGGCTGTGGAAATCACCATTAGCCTATACCTGCAACTTCAAAAAATCAGCAAAAAAGCTATAAATTATTTGCAATCGCTTAATACTTGGTAGTCTTATCATCCATATAGAACAGCATAGAAGTCACCAATCGTACGCATTCATCGCATAGCTTCAAGCAATTTTTCTTTTCCTTGTTAGGGCGTGTTGACGTTTCATTTCCTACTACGAGCCAAATCCTTGAGTCACAACGTTGTCAGGGTTTCAAAAATTATCCTCAATGTACATCTAGTACACCTCCGGTAATTTTTGAAACCCTTCCTAGCTGCGACTTTCAAGTATTTGTCTCTCGCTACGAAAATGAAACGTCAACACGCCCTAATAACCGACAGAGTAGAAAGCTTCTTATAGCGAAACCAATGGAAACCTAGTATGATTTTCCAGCAATGAGGAAAAATACCTCAAACATGCACTATGGAATACCCACATATTGAGTAAAAGGGACATGGTACAACACTTATGACAGAACAATATCTTACTAACGACACGACAGCTCTGCTTCCTCCTTATCCAATGGAAGAGCTCAAAAGAATTAAAGGAAATTTGTTACAAAAAAGAAAAGAAGTATTCGATTTCGGTACCGGTGATCCTCGCATCCCTCTCTGGCCTGAAATTAACGATACGATTCGCACAAGCCTTTCTGAAATAAGCCAATACCCAAGTATTGTGGGGCAAAACGAGCTATCAAATGCTCATTTAAACTACCTGGAAAGACGCTTAGGTCTAACACCATCAGACGCCTGGAAAACATTACCGACAAGAGGCAGTAAAGAAGCTATTTTTCACATTGCACTATCGATTGTCGGACGATCAGGTGGAAAAAAGAACATTATTATTCCTAATCCAGGCTATCCTGTCTATCGAACCTCAGCTATATTTTCGGGGGCAACCCCTATTTCGGTAGATCTTATGGAAGAAAATGACTATCTATTAGAGCCTTGGAAATTGGAAAAGCGGTTAGTAAAAGATGCAGCTGCCATATGGGTAAACTATCCCAATAATCCCACAGGTGTCTGCGCTCCCAGAAAGTACTGGGAAAACTTGATAGACTGGTGTCAGCAAACAGATACTTTGCTTTTGAGTGATGACTGCTATCTTGATATTTATCCAATCGAGCTGGATAAAGATGAAAACAAAAATAAACTTCCAGTTTCTCCGCTTAGTATTTCACAAGATAGGGTTATAGCCTTTTTTAGCCTTTCCAAGAGATCTGGCATGACTGGATTTAGAGCCGGCATGATCGCAGGTGATTCTAGATTTATTACACCTCATATTAAAGCACGATCAAATTTTGGCCTAGGCCAACCAGATTTTATACAACGAGCAGCTGCTAAAGCATGGAGCGATGATATTCATGTTGCAGAAAGACGTAAAATATTTTCTCAGCGCATCAAAATTGCTGCAGAGAAGCTCAAAGAATTAGGCTTGCTAGAGCGAGTTCCAGATGCAACATTCTACCTTTGGTGCAAAGTTCCCAAGCAATTTAATGGTAATGATATAAAATTCTGTTTAGATTTAGCTGAACAAGGAGTCATTACAACCCCTTCAAGCTGGCTGGGTGAAAACATAAATGGGATGTTCCGTTTAGCACTAGTACCAGACGAACAACAAATTAAAACTGCAATGGATAAAATAGAAGATTTTTTAACTAAAATATGAAAGAGGGCGGAAGATGGATATCAATGAACTAAGTAAAACAATAGAGGAAACTGAAAAAGCCGTAAACAACGGCAATCGTGAAGCACTAGATAAAGCCAAAGAAGCTATAGAGACAACAATAAGCTTGCTCGACAGAGGAAAGATCAGAGTAGCAACGCCAGAAAATGACCATTGGGTTACACACGCTTGGATAAAAAAGGCTATTCTCCTTTATTTTCAAATTAGAGACATGGAAGAATATAATGTAGGCCCATTCACCTATCACGATAAGATTCCACTGAAGAAAAATTTCAGCGAATTAAAAGTCCGAGTCGTTCCACCAGCTACCGCACGCTACGGAACTTTTATGGAACCGGGCGTTGTACTTATGCCATCCTATGTCAATCTTGGTGCGTGGATTGGAGCCGGCTCCATGGTTGATACCTGGGCAACTGTAGGTACATGTGCGCAAGTAGGAAAGAATGTCCATCTTTCAGGAGGTGTGGGATTAGGAGGTGTTCTAGAGCCGGCATCCGCAAATCCGGTTATAATAGAAGATGGAGCCTTCATTGGTTCGAGATGCATCATAGTTGAAGGGGTACAAGTTGGAAAAGAAGCTGTCTTAGCAGCTAACGTCACACTCACTGCATCGACTCCAATCATTGATGCCCGATCATCTCAACTATCAATTACCAAAGGGAAAATACCACCACGCTCAGTCGTGTTGCCAGGAACCCAAGAGAAAGAAGTCGCCGGAGGAAAAATATACACAAGTTGTGCGTATATCATTGGAGAAAGAAAAGCTTCAACTGACCTTAAAACATCATTAAATGATACCCTAAGAGAATTTGCACTTTCAGTTTAGAGAAACCTAGTAATCCGTGTTTGTATTTCTAATGCGGGTTACATATCCAAGAGCGAAGCCAGCATATAAACCTTGTCCAAAAGAGATGTTAAAAAATAGTCTCTCATATAGAATCAAAAATTTTAGCGTGGCTATAATAGGTTTTACCAACAGGCCAACAACTTTTAAAGAACTCATATGACTACCTAAAGGTGTATCTATAAATGGCAAAAGTAATATTCAATCCAGGATCAATAGAATGCGACGCAAATTCTAACGCAAAAATATTAGCTATAGCAATTCGCAATAAGATTGATATACGCTATGGATGTGCTTCCTGTAGTTGTGGCATGTGCGCGATAGAAATTAGCCTATCAACTCCAGACAGCAAAGTGACAGAAATGGAAGAAGACGAAAGAAAGCTATTGGCAAAAATGGGATTGGATACTCAATCTGGCAAAGTTCGCCTTGCTTGCCGAGCAAGAATTCTTGAAGGAACTGTAACTGTTAATTTAGATTTTCAAAACAGCTACTCACCAGACGAGAATGCTATTGATTATTATTGACAGACACTATCAGCAAAAAACAGCTGTCACTGACGCATATGCAAATCTACAAAACTTATATACAACACACTTTCTAACTCTTTTTCAGTAAGAATGCTTTTTTCCCAATTTCTATATACTCTTCAGGACTAAATGAGTCAGGACGCCGATCAAAATCAATTCCAAATTCCGATTCATCCATATCTTTTATAAATTCAGATATGCTATTTCGCATTTTTTTTCTTCGTTTAGAAAAGGCAGCTCGGGTAATCATTTCACTTTGATATAACTCAACATCGGTAAATGCATTCTCTTTTGCAGTAAGAGATATAACCGCACTATCAACTTTTGGTATAGGCTTAAACAACTCTTTTTTTACTTCGTATTCGTATTTCACATTTGCTCTAAGTTGAGTGTATACACTCAAGCTACCATAAGCTTTAGTTAAAGGTTGCGCCGCAATTCGTTGCGCAAACTCCTTTTGAACCATAAAAACAGCGCACTTGATCCTGCCGATAAACGGTAAGATCCATTGTATCACTGGGGTTGATATATTATATGGGATATTACCGCAAACCCCTATTTTTTCTCCGTTATGATCTAGCCATTTTACAAGATCGAGCTTTAGTATATCCATATTTAACACAGACAACTTACGTTCAGACATTCCTTCATCTAACCTATAAGTCTCAATAAGTTTGTCTGCAAATCTCTTATCCTTTTCTACTGCAAAAACATTAATTTGGGATTCTAACAAAGCATTTGTCAAAATTCCGTCTCCAGGACCAATTTCAAGACAAGACTCAACTCCATTAGAAATAAGAAGGTTCGTCATCTTTTCACATGGCCATGTAGTCGTCAAAAAAACTTGACTTAAAGATCTTCTTTGTTTGATAGGGCGATCAAAAGCCATAGCTAATTTCTCTGAAAATATAATTCGAATTTATAACGAGAATACGCATCCCAGTCTTGATCTTCCATAAAACGTTCGCAGTTTTGAGCTGCACGATATTCATGCCAGCCCAAAGAAGCAATCATAGCAGCATTATCCGAGCAATATGCTAAACCCGGAAAAAAAGCAGGCAAATCGATCTCTTTATTAACAAGATCTCTAAAATAACTATTTGCAGCCACTCCACCCGCTACAATCAACGATTTTGCCTTGGGGTACTTCTGATAAGCAAACTTAATCTTTCTTATCAATTGCCCCAAAGCTTCCTGTTGAAAAGAAGCACAAACATCGTATAAATCTTGCTCTACAAACTCACCATGTTTATTTTTTAAATTAACCATATGAGTTTTTAAACCAGAGTAGCTAAACTCCATACGAGATTTTTCTTGAACCATTCGCGGCATAGAAAAGCGATCACTATTTCCCTTAGACGCAGCTTTTTCAATCTTAGGTCCTCCAGGGTAAGAAAACCCCAAAAGCTTTGCAACCTTATCAAAACACTCGCCACATGCGTCATCTATGGTGGTAGCAAACAGATTAAAATTCAGCTCATCTTCCATATAGTAAAGATTGGTATGACCTCCTGAGACCACCATCGCTAGACAAGGAAACACCTGTTGACTTGGCGCCAACTGATTCGAATCGGCAATACCAAGAAGAGCTCCATGCAAATGCGCATGGACATGATCAACTGGAATGAGTGGTTTTCTTAATGAGCAGGCCAGCCCTTTAGCAAAACTAACACCAACCAGCAAACATCCTATAAGACCTGGCCCCTGAGTCACAGCAATCAAATCAATGTCCTCAGAAGTTATTTTAGCTTCTGCAAGAGCGGCGTCAAACATGGGGGAGATAGCCTTAAGGTGCTCCCTTGCCGCAATTTCAGGGACAACTCCACCATAAACTTCATGTACAGAAATTTGTGATGAGACCAATGAAGAAAGCACATGCTTACCATCTTCGACCACGGCAATTGCCGTTTCATCACAACTCGATTCAATTCCTAGTACAATAGACATAACATAACTTTAATTAATAAAAACAAATTTAAATAAATCTTAACACCTTCTCAGCCTACAAAACATTGTTACTGTTTCACAAGAGTACCCTACTTTCATTGACCAAGGTTTCCGAACATCAGATTACTTTCTACGCCGGTTTTTTTACTTTTAACTTGGAGATCTTTTCCTTTATTTGCCTTACTTCTTCCGTGCTAGGCTTTGATTCCAAAGCTTCTTTATAATAAATCAGAGCCGTGTCATCATCACCATGGAATCTAAAACAATCTCCCATTCTCATTCGCGCTTTTGTAATAAATATTCCATTCTTATAATTATCTATAAGGCTACTAAACTTCACAGCAGCATCTTTTGTTTTACCAATTTTAAATAGACTTTCAGCTTCAAAATAATAAAGCTCTTGTTTGATTTTTCCTTTATTAACTTTAATGGCAGACTCAACATCAGAGACTATGTGAGAATAACGCTTCTCCTGAAATGCTTTTCTAAAAGCAGCAATCCCATGAATAGCCTTCCTTTCCGAAGACTGCGTATTAGCAGAACTTACTTCGCTCTTCCTAGTTTTTTTTTTCGCCGAGAAGCACTCTTTTCAATACTCTCAAGAATCTCCATTTGCGTTTCTTCGAGTTTGACTAAACGTTCTTCAATTTTTTCCAATAAAGAACCGATAGACCCTTCGTCCCCCTCGCTACCAGGCAACTTTCCTGTCTTCACTCCAACCTTCAAAGAATCAATATCTCCCTTAACCTGCTGAATATCACGTTCCATTTTATCTAACCTTGCAGTCGAATTAGCTTGCCTAAGATTAGTTTTTACTCGATTCCTCACTTATTTCACCTGTCTTTTAAGTTGATTTTCAAGCGTAATAAGCCTTGTATTGACTTCAAAAATATCTTTCTGCAACACCCGTCCATCACGCGCACTCATACAACTTTCCAAGCCCACAACACAAAAGGCTGACATCAGCAATTCTGGGTATAAAAAAAGCTTAGCTCTTAAAGTTGCAATAGATCGCCTAACCATTAAATATCTCCTGCTTTTTTATTACAAAAAGATACTTTAACATATTCCACGAGTTATCTACACTGTGTTTCGTAATAAGAAAAGAAGAGATAAGATCCAGATTAGGGCGTGTTGCCGTTTCATTTTCGTAGCGAGAGACAAATACTTGAAAGTCGCAGCTAGGAAGGGTTTCAAAAATTACCGGAGGTGTACTAGATGTACATTGAGGATAATTTTTGAAACCCTGACAACGTTGTGACTCAAGGGTTTGGCTCGTAGTAGGAAATGAAACGTCAACACGCCCTAGATATAAGACTGGCTTTCATCATAGCAAAAGCACATTAAATAGACAATTGCAGCATTCCACACAATAAATTTTTCAATTATCGAAGTATGAATCTAAATAACCCTACAATAACTTATTAAGGGGAGCAAAACCTATCAGACAAGACTTGCCTAAAAAAATCGGGAGTTAGTACCTTATAGTACAGCGGCGGCTGTTCTTTAGGCCTAACGCAGTATACGATAGGCTTTGCTCCCCTTATTAGCTAGCTTTTTCGACTGAAGCGTCATTCATCACCCCATCTTCTTCAATTTGAGAAGATGGCAGCTCTGATGATTCTTCATTACCAGACTTAGACTCAATACTTTCATCTGCTTCAAAAGAAGACAGATCGTCTCTATCTGCCGTTTCTCTTTCGGCAGCTTCACTATCTTTTGTGGAAGCATTACTTTCTTCAGGATCATCTTCTTGCTGCTTACTGGCAACTACCAATTTTCGCTCCTTAAGAAGCATTGCCGCCCTAAAATAATCGTTTTGTGCTCGCACCCAGCCTTGATAATAAGCTCTGTGTATCCCCTTCTTCTTCACATAAGTGAGCACCTTTATTTCGCATTCTTCCATCTCAGATTCTAGATCTTCTTGCTCCCTAGCAATCGTTTCAACTAAGCTTTTTGGCTTTGGTCTTGTATCTCTAGGTATATAATCAACCCAAGCTACCCCTTTAGAACCTGCACTCTATCCTTATCATCATTCGATGCTGCATCATCACTATTTTGAGCTGAATTTAATTCTTCTTGGTTAGAAGCACTTTCTCCTGTACTCTCTAAACTAGAAGGGTCTGAGCTATTTTGCTCCTGTGCCAAAGCTTCTGAGGCAGTGTTTTCATTTAAGAGTGAATCTATTTCATCTTGATCGCTCATTGTCTTTCTTTCCTCTGAAAAATCAATCTCTTATCGGAAAGAAAAGAGGCGACTTAAATAATTTTTTTTAAGTTTTCAAGCTTTGCACAGTCCAGTTCACAAGTAACCGATTGAATTTTTAGGATAAAATTAAATGAAAGACTTCGATAAAGATACCGGCATCGCAACAACAGAGCTGGAACACAACTCCGATGCTGATGGGGATGTCGATAATTCCATTTACCCCATTAAGGATGACGGTAAAATTGACCCGTCTCTGCTTTTAAATGAATCAGCAAAACCAGTGGCGAATACCCCTCAAAAGACCTGCACTTCCTTTGAAAGCTTGGAGTTGGATGCAAACCTGCTTAAAGTTATCCAGACGGTGGGGTGGAAAGAGCCAACTCCCGTACAAGCCTTATGTCTACCATACACCCTCGCAAAAACTGATGTTGCCGGCTTTGCCCAAACAGGGACTGGCAAAACCGGGGTATTTCTCATTACCTTCGCCAATAGTTGGATGCAAAAAAAGAAAGATGAGATAAACGAAGGTTCAAAAAAAATAGCCCGGCCGTTTTCAATTGTCTTGGCACCGACCCGTGAGCTTGCCATCCAGATCCAAGAGGATGCCCATCAAATTTTAAATCCAATAGGAGCAAAATCCATTGCTGTCTACGGAGGCATTGATTATGAAAAGCAAGCAGATCAACTCACAAAAGGGGTCGATCTCATTGTCGCAACCCCAGGCCGTCTCATAGATTTCTACAAGAAAAAGATAGTTTCAATGCAAGACTGCCAACTATTTGTCTGCGACGAAGTAGACAGAATGTTTGATATGGGCTTCATTGAAGATGTTGAATTTTTTCTGGAAAAGCTCCCTGAAGATAGTCAAAAATTATTGCTAAGCGCCACTTCCAACGAAAAGGTGAAAGAACTTGCCTTCGAATACCTTAATAAACCCGAATATATATCGGTTAGTCCTGAAGTTTTGGCACCTGAACACATAGAACAGCATGCGATACTTTGTGACTCCACTAACAAATTGCAGGTAATTTTAGGCCTACTTCAAAAACATCAACCGCATAGAGCGATTATTTTTTCGAATACAAAGCTCGTTGCACAATGGCTACACTATAAACTCAAAGGCAATGGTATTTCGTCCGATTTAATCACAGGCGACCTACCACAAAGAAAGCGCATTAATCTCATAAAAAAGATAAAACGTGGAGATTTAAAAATCTTAATAGCAACAGATGTTGCAAGCCGAGGACTACATGTTTCAGATATCACCCATGTCTATAATTTTGATATTCCAGATGAAGCTGCAAATTATGTCCATAGAATTGGGCGTACAGCCCGCGCCGGCGCCTATGGTGCTAGCTACTCATTAATTTGTGAAGAATACGGAGAAAACTTCGAGCGTATTAAAACCCTATTAGGAGATAACGCCCCAAGTGCTGAATGGTTTGATCCTTCCTTCCTCGAAATCACCGACAAAGCCGGCAACCCTTTTGATGATAATTTTGGACAAGCGAACACCAAATCCCATAATGACACGAGAAAAAAATCCGCATCCCCATCAACTCCGTCACATGCAAAAACACATGGCAAGCATAAAACTCACACAGCCAAAAAGTCCAATGACTTTAGAGGAAAAGGTAAGAAAAATCAGGCACCAGAAAAGGCCATTCAAAAGACAAGAACTTTAGAAATCGTGAAACAACAGCAAAGACAGCCTCACTACCTGAAGGTAAAATTCCTCAAACTACGGGTGGTATTATTAAGAAAGTCTTTTCTGTATTGTTTGGTAGGAAAACACCTAAAAATAAAAAATAGATTACTCGAATTAATTTACCCACTTATTTTCTCCTTTGAGCTCAATTAGAGCTCAAAGGAAGACTCAAAATAACTTATCTCTCAAACTACTTACGCAATAAAGTAATACCAACAGGCGATGTTTTCGAATATGACAAGATTTTTCGCGGATGATCGTCTTGCCACCTATAAAGCCGAAACTTTACTCTTCATGAAGGAAGTCGAATTACCGTTTACTAACAATAAAGCTGAGCGAGACATCAGAATTGCAAAAGTCCATCAGGAGGTTTCTGGGTGCTTTCGGTCCATGAATGGTGCAAGGTATTTTTGCAGAATTCGGAGTTATCTTATAACTTCCATCAAACGAAGGCATTCAGCATTTGCTCAAATCGCTAGAATGCTCGAACCAGAGGAGCAGATATACGCTGAATAGTTACGATTAATAAAGCTTATTAGCATCTCAAAAGGCTGCTAATAAGCTTTAAACTCCTGTATCTAGGAGGAGAGAAGAGGGAATAACTTAGGGGCTTACCTGGCTGCTTTTCTGTGTGCATTTCTTAATTGAAGCATTAATATCGTTTGCGCATTATCAGATAAATAAACGTGTATCCGAAACCTTTGTTCAGTTTTTTCATCCGCGGTTGGTCCCGGAGGGTTGATTTGCAGATTCTCCAACTTTAAATTTACTTCTTTAAGACACTTAATTTTTGTATTATTAGTTTCAGTGATTGATTTATTTAGATCAGAAGAATCAATAGATTTACACTCTGGTGTACTTGTATAAGCCAATTTAATCGCAGCTTCTAGTAGGTTCGCATCTGCTGGTAGCTGCGCTATATATGCTGGTAACTGCTCTATATATTTTTCCGCGTTGCTTTTTTCTTCCATTTTATTAACTTTTTCTTTGGTTTCTTTCGAAGCTGTATTGCTAGTTGTCTTTGCTGTTGACCCGCAACCAACCACAAATGCTGATGTAATTAAAGAAAACAAAAAACTTTTCCTTTTAAAGGTAACTAAGTTTTTACTCATTGTAATTTTCCTTTTTTAAAGTTGAATTGATAAAAGTATAGCTTCAGCAAGCTATTATTAGTTAGTTCAACAATTGAACCAGATGATAAAAATCAATCCTTAATTTAATTTTAATTTTAATAACTTATTAAGAATAATATGATTGTGTTATACCAGATATTAATGAAAAAGCATTAAACAAATGTAAAACCATTTACAAAAAATCCAAGCAATGCCATTGCATTTAGAGGCTAAATGCAATGGCATCGTCGTATTGACTCACAACTGACAACAAAAAAGACAGTCATCTAAACTAATGACTAGACTTCACCTCCATAACCATTTAATATTAAAGAAAAATATAATCGGCACAAAGCTTGCTTATTTACAGATAGCTCTATCTTATTAATTTTGGGCGGTTTCAGGAGGTTATGACATGTATACGAGGAAGCTCTTATTAACAGTAGCGACTGGTTCTTTAGTTAATGTTGGATGCTTTAAATCACGCCTTGCCCCATTAGGTACAGATCAAGACAATAGATCAATTTTAGCTTCAATAGGCGAAATAGGCACACCGCCTAATGGACTCCAGTTGAGCGACTTAGAATTTCGTCTATACTGTGATAATGACAAAGACGGAATTAAAGGCAAAGTTACTGATCTAGATCAAAACGCCATTTTCACTCCAAAATCAGATAAACCGATTTCTGTTGGAAGTAAATGCACGTTAAGGGTTATCGGCCCAGATTCTGATAAACTAATATTCAAAAATGAACCATTAAATGATGGAAGAAGGTACTATAATTTGACTGATACTGCTGAACTGACAGCAAAAAGAACACTCGAATTACACTCTATAAACCAATACATTGTTAAAGGTGACCCACTTTTTAAAGTATCTCTTAAAGTCACTAATCAAACAGCTGACAGCTTAACGTTAGATAAAAATTCCATTGCAAATCTAAAATGTCAAAAGGAAAACCTAACCCTGCAAACCGAATTTGATGGCACCGATTCTTTTATCTTCCAAATGGTAACTGGTCATTTTACCACTGTCGATCAAATCAATTGTGATGAACTAACAGTAACATCGAAAAACGATAAAGAATTAGTTTACGCGACAAAAGATACAATAAGTCTAGAACTTTCGTCTAAAAGCCAAGATATTCAAAAAGATATCGAGTTAGAAAAAAAGGTCGACGATCAAACTACAACTACCGATGGACGCACTGATATCTCAGTATCTATTTCTAATTTAACTGGTACTTATCAAAGATGCTATTTTTCAGGCAGTGCTTACAAACTAGAAACAATCAAAATTGAGGAAAATTCCGGTGCACACGCACTTTCTTACTCTGCAAGTAAGTATGAAGGAATTGCTTGTACAGGAAGACAGCTTGCTTCTGAAGCAGATAAGAAATATTCATTAGACTTTGTAGATCTTATAAATCCAGATAGTACAGACCGCATAAAAATAAATCTATCAAATAATGAAGAAGCTATATACACAATACTTTCTCCTTCTGAAGAAGGAATTATATTGGGAGAAGTTTCTACAAACGAAGATATTTTTACCGGATCTACTCAAGAAGATCAAAGACCAACAGAGTTGAGCACTTCCTCATATAAAAGAAAATAAAAATATTAGGGCGTGTTGACGTTTCATTTTCGTAGCGAGAGACAAATACTTGAAAGTCGCAGCAGGAAGGGTTTCAAAATTACCGGAGGTGTACTAGATGTACATTGAGGATAATTTTTGAAACCATGACAACGTTGTGACTCAAGGGTTTGGCTCGTAGTAGGAAATGAAACGTCAACACGCCCTAGTTTAGATTCAAAAAACAAACTCGATCATGATTACAAGTGGTCGAGTTTGTTTTTGAATTTGCTTACTTGCTTCACAGTTGGTGGATTACCTCTATCTAAAAAAACGCAGACCAACTGATCAAGCGAAAGCAACAATATTTTGATATATTCTGATGAATAGCCACAGTTTAGCATCATTTTTATAATTCTAATCTCAAGCTCGTCCAAAGACGAAGCGTGAATAGTTGCAGCAGCACCTCCATGCCCACTCGATATCAGTTCGAAAAATATTCCTATTTCATCTCCTCTAATTTCACCAATTATCAGCCGATCTGGTCTAATTCTTAGTGATTCTTCAAACAGCATTTTCAAAGTAATCTGCGCTCCAGTTTGAATTGATATCGGTTGAGCTACCAACCGAATCCAATTTTTATGAGTAGATAACTCTAAAATTTTTTCTAAAATAATAACCCGTTCATCTAAAGAACACTTTTTTAATAAAGAAGAAAGTAAAGTTGATTTGCCACTTCCTGTAGGGCCACAAATCAACATTGGCAGCCTCATCCTAAAGGCATTCTCCAAATATAAGGCCATAGATTTGTCAGCAAATAAAAAATCTGTTAGTTCGATATTCGCAAATCGATGCCGACGGACAGAAAATAGAGGGCCATCGCAAGCGGCAGGAGGAATAATAGCATGCCAGCGATACTGGGTAGAAGCAATCATGCCACCATTTGCAGGTAAAACAGGATCAAGGCGCAATCCTTGAGAAAAAGAAAAGTCTTGTATACTGCGAGTTAAATCTACCTTCGATTTAAAAGGAGATGCTTCTATTTTTTTAGAATTACCACTAACTAGTTCAAGAGAGTAAATTGAATTAATTAAAATTTCATCTACATCGTGATCGTCAAACTTTTCTAAAATATCTTCAAGCCAAACATCCATGAAACTAAAATGAGTATTTTAGGTGTATCTGACAAGGGATATCGTCAGTAGGTTTTTTGAATAAATAAGGATCTTTTATTCAAATACTACCTGATATCAACAATATGGGCGATAATCGTCTTGATACTCAGGGTAGTCTTCAAAGTTCATTACGCACGTATCAAGCTCTTTCATTAAAATTGAGTCAACAAAATCACTTATTTCATCGT
The DNA here is from genome assembly GCA_041391425.1 of Bdellovibrionota bacterium. GTDB lineage: Bacteria > Bdellovibrionota_B > Oligoflexia > Oligoflexales > JAWKNZ01 > JAWKNZ01. The sequence goes on along the minus strand of JAWKNZ010000003.1, from coordinate 323,063 downwards.
CGGCCCAATCTCTAGAATCAACACTTCTCAAAGCGGCCAATACTTTTTCCATAACCCCTAAAGTAATGACCCCTCGCATACGCAGCCCATTTAACCGTTTCCATAATTCAGCCGAAAGAAAAGCGCTTTCCGAAGGATTTTCCATCCGAGTTCTACTTATATTCCTCTCTTGAATGAAACCTAATGTATCCTGTATCCGACCTATCATAGACGCATCATGCACCCAATTTATTGCCTTATCTATATCACCATTAGAAAAATTAGCCTCTTTTAGTGATGTAAAAATATAATTCTCGTCCCATATATCAAGATCTTCTCTAATAACTAAATCGGAGAGATACTCAACAACAGCCCACCATGTCGTTTTTTCAAAATCTTGTTTTAAAGTCGAAGAGCATAAAAGCGAATCTACTGCACTCTTAGCCACATCGGGATGGTTCATCTTAGCCATAAGAAGAATTCTCCACTTTAAAAAATCAGATAAAGCCCTATGCTTTATTTGACATTTAAACTCTTATTACAATTTATTAGTATTGCCCACTACCATTCTGTACTAAATTTGTAATAACAGCAAATACTATTTTTTAGACAGGCCATATTGCTCAATTTTCGAAAAACATAATCCACGATACAAGCCAATCAGACATGTGGCTACAAAAGCTTTACAGAAAAACACGAAACATCAGAACATAAAAAAATAAAAACACATGATCATTATAAAGACACCTCTTTTCACAAATCAGACAAAAGCCATCGTGAGTATGCAGCTTCTAAATAAGATCATAGCCCATCAAACTCTTTTCCTTCCAATCTTTCACATCGTAGAATGACGCTGCTCCCTCTGAAATCAGTTGTACATTACCATTGGAGGCTAAATCATCCTCAGTAAAATCTAAAACAGAGAGGTCTCTCCCTTGATCTAGTGCCAACCTCGCCGTCGTCATTGCTCCAGAGCGATGCCCGGCTTGCACGATAATAGTTTCAGTAGAAAGACCACTGACAATACGGTTACGCACAGGAAAATCTCTAGGAAGAGAAGGGCAATCCCAGAGCCGTTCAGAGAGAAATACAGCATTCTTTTCTTGCAATTGCTCAAAAATTAGCTGATTTCCTCTTGGATAAAGACGACCAAGCCCTCCAGCAAAAACCAGTATTGCTGGTGCTGGGTTCTCATCTGTTGCCAAAACACCACGATGTGCGGCAATGTCGCAGCCATAAGCACCACCACTCACCACAGCCATTTGTGCTTCTGCTATATACTCACCTAACTCTCGACTCACTGTTAACGCTCTTGCACAAGCCTTACGCGACCCAACTACAGAAATTTTTCTATAATCCAAAAGCGATTGATCTCCTCGTATTGTTAGGCATAAAGGTGGATCTGGGATTTCTCTCAATAAAGGCGGATATTTTTTATCGCAAATTAATACAATATGCCCACCATTCCTCTTACATTGTTGCAGATGATCCATTGCCGATCGGATCAATCTCGAAACCGTACCCTCTTTCGAACTTAGATATAAATCAAGCCAGTGCATAGGCATTTTGGATTCGAAATTGAGATCTAATAGTAAATCTTTCCAATCACTTGATGTTAGTTCATACAAACAATCTTTAGTTGAGCTCAGCACGCAATCAGATAAAAAATCTTTCCCCCCAATAAATGGATCGATCCATCGATACATGAGTTGCGAAGCAACATGCACTAAATAAAGCATTGCTCTAGTCATAAATTTTTCCTCTTCTTAAATAGAAACAAAGATAATTTATGACAAACAATATGGATAGCTCTCGAGGGATATATTAGGGCGTGTTGACGTTTCATTTTCGTAGCGAGAGACAAATACTTGAAAGTCGCAGCTAGGAAGGGTTTCAAAAATTACCGGAGGTGTACTAGATGTACATTGAGGATAATTTTTGAAACCATGACAACGGTGTGACTCAAGGGTTTGGCTCGTAGTAGGAAATGAAACGTCAACACGCCCTAGACTAAAAATTTTTTATAATAGAGTAGGAGCAGCACGTCTTAAATAATTTCTAAAAATTATACCTCGTGCCAATCTGCAGTGTTCTCATATAACCATCAACAGCCTGAATATCTGGATCATCCGATAGTTTTTGTGCATATCCAGAGCCAATCTGCTCGATAAAAGTAAGATCACCATTAAAATCTTTGGTTTTGATCACTATACTCCCCGAATAACCAATATAATCAACATGTGTAGGTTGATTAATCTCACTTTCTTTCAACGGACTTAATTGGGAGTTGTTAGTAAATGCTCCACATCTAAGATAGAGGTGGCCTCCACCGAATTCGACACCTAGAGAATAATTTTGGGTGCTTTTAAAATCAAACTTATTACCAGAAATATTTTTCCTTTCTTTTGCCTGATATTGAACAACATCAGTACTAATTAGAAAATTTTCATTTGCAATCCAAGCAAAACCAATTTGAAAGCTTAAAGGATTTACTTCGTCATTAATTTCCAAAGTACCAGTAGAGCTCGAAATAACAGGATCAACATTATCAACCGCGCCATTATATACAACGCTATCAGAAACTCTCGTTGTGTTATTTGCTATATCAAAAGGCTGACGAACGGAGGCTCCAAAAGAAAGTGAGCCACTTCTCATCATAAAACCAACAATAGGAAGAAAACCTTCGTTTTCAGTTGTGTATTTTAAATCCGCACTCAAAAAACTATTATTATCCAACCTCACCAATTGATGATTACTAGCAATAATATCTCTCCGGTAGTAGTATCCTGACAACCCAATTGACGCAGATTTTCCCAAGCGCACTGCTCCTGTTACACCACCTAAAAAATATGAATTTGATTCTTGATGAGTCCGATTATAGCTGTTGAGGACATTCGAACTATTCGACAAATAATTAAATCGATCTGATTGATCAACATTTTTTGCGTCCAATGTTAAATAAGACCAGCCTAATTGAATTGACCCAAATCGATAACTAGCCCCCACAAAACTAGGGAAAAAAACGGTCGACCTTTCAACAAAATCCTGGCCATTAAGTGCATCAATATCCTTGAATTTCAAAATGCTCTCTTGCCGGCTATTAACTGAAATAGAAATTTCATTTGTTTTACCAAAGACCAATCCGGCAGGATTATAATACGATCCTGACGGATCATCAGAAATAGCTGTATAGGCGCCCCCTAAGCCCGCAGCCCTTGCACCTGGAAGAATATTACGATGATGGTCAAAATCCGGATCAGCATAACACGTACTAGCAATTAAATAAGACAAAAACGTCCAAAGGCAAACTCTGGCTAACCACCTAATTTTATATTGATTCACATCCATTGATAAAATATCGAACTTTATTGATCGATAATTAGACAAAATTTATTTATTAAATAATTACAGTGTATTATATTTGCTGTTGAAATGCTAACAACTGAATTGGACGAAAAAGGTAGAATAAGATAAGTTTGAGTAACAAATTTAGGATAGTTATAAATCTCACGAGTCGATATTGAAAAAGTTAACCCACCAACTATTATTTGTCTCCGACATTCACCTTTATTCTGCAGAAGACGAGCGAGGGCAATTACTTCTCGAAATTATTGAAATGATTGATCCCAAATCGGTGGAATACTTCATTTTAGGCGGTGACATATTTGATTTTTGCTTCGGAGCATCTAGATATTTTAAAGAAAAATTCAAAAAATTTGGCAACGCTTTAGAAAAACTCTCAACCCTCGGCACAAAAGTAATCTTTGTACAAGGAAATCATGAGTTTTCTCTCGACGGTTTAAAATGGTCCGGAATCGATTTTGTTACTGGTCAACAGCGCTGCTTTCAGCTCTCCTGTGGCACAACATTCTCTGTTACTCATGGAGATCGATTTCTTATGGATTGGAGTTATCGATATTATATCGCGCTCACTAGATCCTCAATATTTCGAGGACTCGCGCTCTTATTACCACAAAAAAAATTAGACCAATTTGCACTTTACTGCTCAAGGATCTCTAGAAACCGAGGATACAGTCAATCATTAGATCACAAAAAAGTCCTTTCTGCGGCAGCCTTATGGCTTGAAAACACAGGAAGCCAATTTGGATTATTTGGCCACTTTCACCATCCATATGAAGAATCTTATGAATTTGGTTCTCTCTTTAGCGTTCATAGTTGGCACCAACCAAACTTGTTGGCGTTTCATAAAGGTAAATTTTCTCGCATCGAGCTTTAAATTATTAGATAGGAGATAAAATATTATGATAATAGAAGAAAAAAATCGTAGAGATTTTCTAAAATTTATGCGTAACGGCACAATTGGAGCAAGCATGGCCACAGCCTTTCCTGGCTATCTATCTGCAATGGACTCCCCTACATGGCAAAAGGGAATTTCTCCAACTTTAAAAGACAATGTTATTTTAGCAAAAGGACTCAAATACCAACCCGTTATTTCATGGGAAGATCCTATCAATGAAAAAGAAACATTTGGTTTTAATAACGACTATACTGCGTTCTTTCCAATAGGAGCAAAAGAAGCCATATTATGGGTAAACCATGAATACCCAGACCCACTTTTTGTCTGCGGAAAATCTGATCCAAGCAGTAAAACAAAAACGGATGTTATAAAAGAGCAAGAATCTGTTGGTGGAAGCTTTATTAAAATCAAACAAGACAATCTCGGCAATTGGCTTCCAGTAAAAAATGATAAATCTAATAGAAGAATATCTGCTAGAACAAAAATTCCGTTTTCAGCTGGTATAAAAGTCATGGGCCAAGATCACGCAGTAGGTACCCTAGCCAACTGCTCAGGAGGTGTCACCCCATGGGGAACTGTACTAACCTGTGAAGAAAACTACAGTGATTTTTATGGCGAAGCTAAATACAATAAAACGGGCTCTCGTAAAGTCGATGATCAAAACATATATGGATGGAGAAAATTTTTTAACCTCCCACCTGAACACTATGGTTGGGTAGTAGAGGCGAACCCAAAGACTGGCAAAGTTGAAAAACACACAGCACTAGGGCGATTCGCACATGAAGGTGCTGCTGTTGTCCAGTTAAAAGACGGACGTGTTGTAGTATATATGGGAGATGATGCAAACGACCAATGTTTTTACAAGTTTATTTCTAGCAAGAAAAACTCCCTCGACACTGGAACTCTATATGTAGCTAGTTTAAGCAAAAAACGTTGGCTTCCACTCGACCGCACGAAAAATAAGATATTAAAGGAGTATTTTAAATCTGACCTTGATATGCTAATTCAAACCAGAAAAGCAGCTGCACTTGTAGGTGGCACACCAATGGATAGACCTGAAGGATCAGCTATAGATCCGCTAAATCCGGGGCACATCTACCTTTCTCTAACAAACAATAAAGGCAGAGGCAACTATTTCGGCTACGTAGCAAAATTTATCGAAAAAAACCAAGATCATACATCTGAAGAGTTTGAATATTCCACCTACATCGCTGGTGGCAAAAACGGCGTATTAGCATGCCCTGATAATTTGGCATTTGACCCTAAGGGCAATCTGTGGATTGCGACCGACATTTCCGGATCAAGCATCGGAAAAGGAAACTATTCTAGCTTTGGTAATAATTCATTATTTTATATTCCGCTTTCAGGAAAAAATGCAGGTAAGCCTATTAGAGTAGCATCAGCACCTAATGAAGCAGAATTCACAGGTCCAACTTTTACACCAGACGGGAAAACATTATTTATTTCAGTGCAACATCCAGGGGAAAGGACAAAGTCGTTAGAAAATCCTACCAGTAAATGGGCTGTAAAGGGAGATGGAATACCAAGACCTACTGTAATAGCTATCAGTGGATTCTGAAGAAATTAAAACCTATAGCGCGCAAGGCCTGAAAGGCTAAAAGTCGAAAGACCTAAGGCCTTGTTATCGCTATCCTGGATATTAAGGCCTAAGTATCTAAATCCTGCTCCCCATTCAATATTGCCTTTCCCTCGATTTAAGAAAGCACCGGAAGCAATCTCCCATCCCAACGATGTTGCAATAGTTTTATAGCTTTCATCATAACCCAAACGTCCAAAGGTTATTGGAGTTAATCCAAACTTAGCATACCAGTCTGCCGGCAGGGTCGAAGGAACAAGACCAGTAAGGCCACCAAATATCCCCAATTGAATCCAATCTCCACCACCAAAAGCTTGTCCCTTGACTGTTAATCCAGAAAAATTCGCATGGCCACCAACTTGAAAGTTTTTTACATATGGAATGGGGATAGGTAAAGCATCCTCCCAATAAAACATAGCATGTGAATCATACATATAATAATTGTTAGATTTATCTGTTTGTCCCATACCCAATGAGCCGCCTAAATCATATTTCATATGTGGCAAAAATTGATTCGTAACAGACGCACCGATCACATTTACAGGCAAGTACCAAACAAAACTAGAGCTGGTACTTCTTGGGCCATGATACCACCAATTATAGTTTCCGATTTGGAAAACAACATGATCGGCCATTTTATTTACGACGTTTGAAACATCTGCTAATCCAACTGGAGATTTAAAATCAAAAAATGAACCATCAGATTCCTCTTTCTCTTCAATAGCATCTAAATTTTTCTTAGGTATACCATCATTAGAGAGCTCCACTTTAGCTGGCTCCCTAATCTCTTTTTGTTGAGGTTTACTTTGAGGCGTTCTGTCCATCAAATTATTATTTGCTGGCAAGTGCTTAGCTTGTCCGGATGAATCATATAAAGGTGGAACAACGATTAATTCATCAGAAGAGTCAACTAATAATGAATGCTCAGATTCTTTTTTAGCAAAATGCATCCTGCTTTTTATCGCATCTATCTTAGCTCCATCACCTATTTCTACAGCTCCCTCTTTGGTTTGATTAAGCAAAATTGCAACAGACGTCCGTTTTTTTGTATCAATTATTTTTGCAGATCCTCTCAAATCAGTCTCAAAATTCATCCAAAACTTTGTAGCCGGATGTCTATTACTAACATGAGCTCTAACGATACGCAGCTCATCGCCTACGCGAATGCCCTTATCCGCACCTCCAGAAAGTGTTAGATACTTACCTTGAATCGAAGTAACGACTACATCTATCGGGATTCTATTAATCAATTTGTCAACTAAAACAGAAAGCTTCTCTTCTATATCAGCATATGAAGCACTCTGAAGCCAGCTTCGGCTTAAAGTTTCACTCTCTTGCAATAATCCATTCAAATCTCGTTCTAAAATTCTTGCAAACAATACAACCGAATCGGTAGATGGCATTACTAACAAATTGATAAAAGCATTCAATTCATAATCTTGTTCCAACTCCTCTCTACCCGAGGGGCTGTTCCACAAATCTTTTACCAGTTCGTCATTTAATACAGAAAATCTATGAGACTTTCTCACAGCAATTGGAAAAGCTTTATCAATATGCGCTTGAGATTTTTCCAAACCATACAGATTCTGCTGCTGCCATTGAGTAGGGATAATACCAATATGATGTAAAATCGGAAGACGTTTACTAGCTGCTAACGCCTCTGAAAAATTGCCGCAAAAGTAGACTATAAAAAATGATACGATTAACTGTTTCACAAGGCATCTCAAAAATATTGTTTTGATATCAAAAAGAGAAATGATGTTTATACTTTTTCAACTGAATGATTGCTGCCGTCAAAAGAAACACGCCGTTTCACATCCTCTACTACAGTTTCTAAATGAACAGGTCGGCCCCACACGGCATTCAAATTTCTCAAAGTTTCTAATGTATATTCATGCTTCAAATCTACTTTATCATGCTTATGTACAAGAAGTAACTCACCGCGATTTTTGTAATTTCCATCTACAACTTCAATGATCGGCTGACCAAAATTAGTGAGTTGCGACAAAAGCATTTGCTTAATTGAATTAAAATCTCGGTTAGAAATAATATATTTACCCGTTCGTTTATCGTAATCATAAATAAACATCTTTGTCTGATGGCAAAAATCTTCATCAAGAAATGAATCTATAAAAGTTATATCGTTATGAAACTTACGAACCTCAAACAGCTTTTCGATTCCACCACCGGTTTCTTTGTCCCACTGAGCCCTGATCTTAGGGTCATCACAATTCAAATACTCAAGTCCATATTGACCTCTATCCCAGCGTCTTTCTATATGCCGAAGCAACTCCACACCAAGCTTGTATGGATTAAGCTGACCAGGGCTACTCGCAACGACACCAGCATAATGATCACAATAATCAACAATTTCCGCAGCACTAAGGGGGGCTATTGAAGTCATCATCTTAGAATGCCAATAAGTTGCCCATCCTTCGTTTAAAATCTTTGTCTGCCCCTGGGGGGCAAAGTAATACGATTCATCTCGAATCATATTCATAAGCCTCTTTTGCCATGTGGTCATAGGAGCGTAATCAATTAGGAACTTCAAAACATCACGTTCAGGGTTTTCTGGAAAAGCTTTACTAGCAACAGCAGCTTCTTGCTGAATTTTTTCTCTCTCAGCCTCAAGCCTTTCTTTAGGATTCACATATTTATCCATATAACCTTTAGAAGCCAATTTCGATACGGGCTTCTTAGCCAGATTTTCTTTTTCTTCTTGAGATAATTTTCCACTTTCAGCCTTGAATGGAGAATGGATATCAATCAGATTTTCTAAAGATAGGCAAACATCAATAAAATTTTCAACATCATCCTGGCTCACTTCATCTATCATCCGACGCACCATCGACGCATGATTAGCCAATTGATCCAACATTTTTCTATTTGTTTTACTAAACCAATAATTATTTTTAAAAAAATCACAATGCCCATAAACATGGGCAATGACCGTCTTTTGAAAAACTTCGCTATTTGCCCTCAATAAATATGCATAACAAGGATCATTATTGATCACCATTTCATAAATAACGGACAAACCATAAGTATAGCTTTTAGATAGTCTCTCATATTCCATTCCCCATCGCCAATGAGGATACCGGGTCGGAAAGCCACCATAAGCTGCGACTTCGTTGAGCTGTTGATAATCTACCAACTCAAATATGGTCGTATACATATCAAGTCCAGCATCTTTAGCTGCACCCCAAAGTTGATCAGCTATCTCTTTCAATTCTGGCGTTAATCTAGTATCTCGTTCATTCATAATATTGCCTTAGAATATCCGAATTTGGGCTACTTCCCTTTCCCCAAGAAAGTCTTCAAAGCATCGATAATAGCATCTCGATCTTTGATTTGCGATACAGTTACCTTTTCATTACCTTCACCAAAATGCTTCATCAAATCTCGCAAAAACTGCCCAGATCCATATCTTGATTCGACCTGCCCATAACAAAACAAATTACTTGCAGGCAAAAGAGTATTCTCTAACAACTTCATACATTCGGATGTATCATTACCCGACCAATTGTCTCCATCAGAAAAGTGAAAAAGATAAATATTCCATTCTGATGGATTAAATTCTGCTTCTATTAGTTTTATTGCAAGTTTATAAGCAGAACTAATTAGGGTCCCGCCTGACTCTTTAGTACGATAAAACGTATCTTGATCAACTTCTCTAGCTGTAGCGTCATGGATAATATACTTACGTTCCAAACCTTTGTATTGAGTAGATAGCCATGTATCCAACCAAAAACTAGTTAAACGAACAATTTCCTTTTGTTCATCTCCCATTGAGCCTGAAACATCCATCATATAAATAATTGCCGCGTTAGCTACGGGTCTGTTATGGATTGTATAAGAACGGTACCTTTTATCTTCTTTAATAGGTGTAATAATCGGATTATCTGGATCATATGAACCTTCAGAAACAGACCTTTTTAAAGCCTCTTTATAAGTTCTTTTAAAGTGCTTTAATGACTCAGGGCCTTGTTTCAAAATTCCAGAATAACGATACTCTTTATCCTCAACATTCTTTTTGCCTTTAGGCTCAATATTAGGAAGCTCAAGCTCCTCACTCAAAATACCAGCCAATTCATCAAGAGTCACATCGACTTCAAGAACGTGCTTTCCTTCACCCTCCCCAGCTTCTCCTTGTCCAGGTTGGGGTTGCCCTTGCCCCACTTGATCGCCGACCTCACCTTCACCTTGGCCTACACCCTGTTTCTGGTTATCGCCAAAGGAAAATTTCGGCAAATCAATTCTTGGCAAAGGTATTTTCACTAAATCTTTACCTTGCCGCCCAATTAAATCACCACTAGATATAAAGCGCTTAAGCTCTTTTTTAATTTTTCCGCGGACAATTTTTCGGAATCGATTAACATCGGATTCCATTTTCATCACCATGAATAGGATTCCTTATTTTGTATCCTTATCAGGACGCACCGTGTCACCTCGCGCGAAGATACTCGCAACAAAGCTCAAAGCATCAGTAGCACAAATTTCACAATAACCATGGTTCTTAATTAATCTATTTTTAACTACATCGATTTTAGCCTGAGTATCCTTATCAACAACATTTGAAACTAAGGTAGTAAGCTTGATCGTGTCTTTTTGATCTTCAAAAAGCTTGAGCTCTAAAGCCTTATGCAAACGTTCATTTGTTCTAAAATCAAAAGATTTACCATCGAGAGCAAGTGCACCAATAAAGTTCATTATTTCTCTCCGGAAATCATCCTTACGGCTTTCAGATATATCAATCTTATCCTCTATCGAACGCATAAGCCTTTCATCAGGTTCTTCATCAGAGCCTGTATATGGATTTCGAATCTTAGATTTCTGAATATATGCTTTAATATTATCAATATAATTACCACACAACTTCTCAATTGCACCTTCATCCGCAGAGATCGCTCTTTGCACTTCATGTTTTACAATGTCTTCATATTCCTTTTTAACTTCACTCAGAAGTTCCATATAGTACTTGCGTTGATCTTCATTACTAATTAATGAATGCGTTTTAAGGCCACTTTCCAGCTCGTTCAAAACAATAAACGGGTTGATACAGCCTTCCCCTTTATCAACTATTAACGAATTGGAAATTTTATCTTGAATATAACGTGGACTAATTCCGTCCAAGCCTTCTCGATCAGCTTCCTTCCTTAATTCTTTAACATTATCCTCAGTAAAGTGCTGTGTTGTTTTACCATTATAAAGCTTAAGCTTTTGCATCAACGTCAAATTCGCTTTTTTAGGTGGTTCTAACCTCGTAAGGATAGCCCACATTGATGCCATCTTTATCGTATGCGGAGCAATATGGATATGTGGAACAGTCTCAGAATTAAAATCTTTTTCATAAATCTTCACTTCTTTATCAAGTCTCGTAATATAAGGAACGTCAATCTTAACAGTCCTATCACGAAGAGCTTCCATAAACTCGTTGCTTTGTAGCTTACGATATTCTGGCTCGTTAGTATGACCTAAAATAACCTCGTCAATATCAGTTTGAGCGAATTTTTTAGGCTTAATCTTATGCTCCTGACTTGCTGTTAACAAATCATAGAGGAATGCTACATCTAATTTCAATACTTCAACAAACTCTATAAGACCTCTATTCGCAACGTTAAATTCACCATCGAAATTGAAAGCACGTGGATCAGAATCCGAGCCATAAATTGCAATTTTTCGATAATTAATATCACCGGTCAATTCAGTTGAATCTTGATTCTTTTCATCTTTAGGCTGGAACGTTCCAATCCCTACCCTGTCCTTTTCTGATAAGACCATACGTTTCACTGTCACATGATTACTGACAATTTTATTCCAATCACCATCATAATGCTCCATAAGGCTCTTAAACACAAATCGACAAGCTGGATTCAAATCTCCATCGATTGTGATTTGCCTACTTCTGTCTCTTCCTTTATTAATAATCTCTAAAACAGCACCTCGATGCTCTGCTGGGATCAACCTCAAAGGCTCCTCATGCATAGGAGAAACAAATCCATCGTCCATGTCGAGGACTTCTCTAAGGTTTTTCCACTCATAGGTATAAAGAGCACCTTCACGCGTCCGCGAATAGAGCTCCAAGCCCTTTTTCAAAAGCCTAGCTATGGTTGACTTAGCCGAACCAACAGGCCCGTGTAACAATATTACTCTTTTTTCAGGGCCATACCGATAAGCTCCGGCTTTGATAACATTAACAAGTTTTTGCAAATGCACATCCAAACCAAAAATTGCATCTTTACCATTATCAATTGGATCATCAAAAAAATTCCAATGAGTAATTTTTTTCTTATACTCAACATAAGTGCTGTTACCGTAGCTTTCGATCATGTCATAAAGCCTTTGAAAGGCTGAACGAGCAATTTCAGGCCTTTCAATTACCATATCCAGATATTCAGGAAAATTTCCGGACCAATTAAGCTCTTTATGCTCCTCAATCATCGAAGACTTATTCAATATTTCTAGTATTTTGCTAGAATCCATCGGCTGCCCTTTCACATATTTTTGAGCCATTATTATAAATAATGTTTAACCTCAAGTCCGAAGTTTTTTCATATAAAGCTGTCTGACGTAAAACAACCCTCGCAATGCTTGAGTAAAAAACGCCCCGTTAGGAAAACAACACACAACTCCGGGACTTTCTTTACGCCCTATTACTCTGCACGTTAAACGACTTCTAACAAGAAAAAATTGACTCGATAAAAATAAACTTGGATAGAAAGCCTAAGCTCTCTAAATGAATTTGTTGAATTTATAATCAGCTCAACAAACCCAACTCCCCCATTAAATGATAGTCGTTAAATAGGGGAGCTGTCAAAAAAAACCGGAAATATTAGCAGAAAAATCATTATTGCCTACTGCACTACTTGCCTGGAAGCTACCATACTGGTGAGATAAGAATTAATAAATTCATCAATAGCTCCATCCAAAACCTGTTCGGGAGCATGACTTTCATATTTTGTTCGGTGATCCTTTACCATCTTGTATGGATGCAACACATAGCTGCGAATCTGGCTACCAAAAGCTATATCACTCTTGCCAGCCTCAACATCCTGCTGCTTTTTACGACGCTCTTGCAACTCCAACTCGTAAAGCTTACTGCGCAACAGTTTCATGCAAGTATCACGGTTCTGATGCTGCGAGCGTTGGCTCTGACTCTGGACAACAATACCCGATGGTTGATGAGTTATCCGTACCGCAGAATCGGTCCTATTAACATGCTGGCCACCAGCACCGCTTGCGCGGTAAGTGTCAATGCGCAGATCAGCAGGATTAATTTCTATTTCTATAGCATCATCAATGACAGGAGATACAAAGACAGAACAAAAACTCGTGTGTCTTTTTGCATTAGCATCAAATGGGCTAATACGCACCAACCGATGAACTCCAGACTCTGCTTTTAACAAACCAAAAGCGAACTCTCCCGTTACCTCAAAAGTCACACTTTTAATTCCAGCCTCATCACCATCCTGCAAGTCGTGAATCTCAGATCCCCAACCTTGCTTTTCAACATAACGCAAATACATTCGCATAATCATCGAAGCCCAATCACATGACTCCGTCCCACCAGCGCCTGCGTTTATTGTAACCAATGCATTACACTGATCATGCTCACCGTTCAAAAGGCTTTGAACTTCCAGCGCTTCTAATTCTTTTTCTAAGGCCACATAAATATCTTCCGCCTCTTGGCGAAACTCATCCCCTTCCTCCGCCAACTCCAAAGCCGCACCCAAATCACTTTGCATTTGCAGCATACTATCAGCTCTAGATATAGCCTTCTCAAGCAGCTTCTTTTCTTGCAAAACAGAAGCCGAATCCTCGGGATTATTCCAAAAGTCAGGATTTGCCTCTATAGAATCGTTCAAATCCCGTAATCTAGATTTTTTACTTTCGACGTCAAAGAAACCCCCATACTTGCTTACTGCGCTCTCTCATTTCCTTAACTTTAATGTTCAGTGTGTTAATATCCAAATAAGACTCCATTTATATAATTTTGTTAAGCCAATACACTAGCCATGCTATAATCAACATAATAAATATTGACATAGCCTTCGCACTGTATCACTCTATTTTGTATGATCAAAATACTGTTATCAGATTACTAAAAACAGCCTGACTGAGTGGAATATCAAAACGCAAAGAAAAAAAGTACTGATGTTATTATCCTGCTAAAGCAGTGTAGAAATTGCACTCAATAAGGCAAGCTAATAAACTAAAAACGTTGAAAGAGCGCAGAGAAAAAATATGAGCTATCTACCTATAATAACGACACTTTTCTACTTTATTAGAAGAAAAATTTAGATTTAAGGCAAACCCGACTAAGCATACAAGATTCGGTTAAAACAATAACATGTTAATATTTAAAAAAAATCGGAGATTTCTTGCTTCTTTTAACTAAATTAGACAATACCAAAGTTCTCGTTAATATTGAATCTATCAAGTATATAGAAGCAAATCCTGACACCCGTATCCTCTTCCTAAATGGTGACTCAATGATTATTAAAGAGTCATTAGATGCAATTGAAGAAAACATGATAAAATTAAAGGCGAGTATTCTAGCAAAAGCAAATGCACAAGATTCAGCACTTGAATCTAAATAAGCCTACGACCATACCAAAGACCTAGGCTTATTATAAGAAGCTTACCAATAAAAGCTTTAATCCATGCAGGCGCTAAAGCAGATGGCATTAATTCCACTTAGGGGCGTAGGATGGACTTAACAAGTCTTATCGGACCAGTTGTAGGCTTAGGTAGTATTCTAGTTGGCTTGATATTAGAAGGCGGCCATATTAGTTCTGTTATTCAATTCACCGCATTTCTGATTGTAATTGGAGGTGCAACTGGAGCACTCTTAGTTGCCTATCCCCTTAGTGATTTCATCTTCGCATTAAAAGGCATTGGAACTTTTATGTCCAATCCCACGGCAAACAACAAAGAAATCATGGATGATATAATCGATTTAGCACAAACAGCACGAAAAGAATCTATCCTAGCATTAGAAAAAAAACGAGAATCAATAAAATTTGAACCTTTAGCAAAAGCAATTCGGCTAGCTGTCGACGGAGCCGATCCCAATATCATTCGAGATACCTTAGAAACTGAACAACATGTATGTCTAGAAGAACAAGAAGTTGCTGTACATTTTTGGGAAGATGCTGGAGCCATTGCACCAACAATTGGAATCTTAGGTGCCGTACTTGGATTAATACACGTTATGGAAAATCTAGATAAGCCTGATCTAATTGGCCCCGGTATCGCCATAGCATTCGTAGCGACATTATACGGAGTTGGTTTTGCAAATATATTCTTTATCCCTATTGGCAAAAAAATAAAGAGAAAAGCAATTATTGAAAGCCTTGCCCGTGAGATGGTTATAATTGGGGTAGAAGGGATTTTGTCAGGTTTAAATCCTAAAGTAATCCAGGAGAAACTAGCAGTCTTTGTAAGCGATGAACAATCACCAGAATAAATTTAAGATAATTTAAAATACGTAAGGGTTTTACCATTTGGCTAAAAAGCAAAAATGTCCAGAGTTTGAAAACCATGAACGTTGGCTAGTTAGTTACGCCGACATGGTAACCCTACTTTTTGCCGTATTTGTTGTTTTATATTCATTGAATATATCTGGAGACGAAAGCGAAGATAAAGCTGCAGGGTCCATGCAAGAAAGCTTCAACACACCACTAGAAGATATCCCAGTAGACCGAAGAGTTGGCCCCGGAGAACAAGGCTTAGGTATTTTCGATCATTTTCGCGGTGATCAATCCAGGCCTCCAATAAAATCTGCCTATCCCAGTCAATCATCGCAAAGCAAAATTATCAATGATGAACTATCAAAAATAAATGTAATGTTAGAAGAAAGATTGTATGGTCCTAATAAATTTCGCGACTCTAAAAAGAAGGGCGAAGCAAGAATAGTAGACGTTCAACGCACTCCAAATGGTTTAAAGTTAAAGCTTATGGCAAGGCATTTTTATAAACCAGGAGCCACCACAATACGCTCTGAAGCAAAGAAAGACTTTGACGACGTTATACAAATCCTTAAAGATATTGGGAGACCAGTCACAATAGAAGGACACACAGATTCAATACCACCATCAAACACTTATAACAACTGGGAGCTTTCTGCACTCAGAGCTACAACAGCAGTACGTTACATGATAAGAAAACATAATTTCCCCAGAACAAAATTATCCGCTGCTGGCTACGCCGATATGCGTCCCATAGCCTCAAACTCTACCGCTGAAGGGCGTTCCCTTAATCGACGGATCGAAATTCGTGTTCACTATACCGATGATGATATTGATCAATGACGAAAAAAGTTAATAATGTGCGAAATCACACTTATATAATAAAAAACGTATGACAATAAAAATTTTTTCTCGAAAAATCAGTCCATGATCAATATGCTAAAATTATGTATAAATTACACCGCAAAGAAATTGTTTGTCATACTTGGACTCATCTTCGTCTTAGCTGCAAAACAAGACAATACTCCATTGTATCAAAAAAATTTCGAAGAAATTATCAAAAACTACACATTAATTAATGACTTTTCGCTAAAAAATGCCGAAAGAAACATCTCTGACGAACTATTTTGGCGCTACCCTCTAATAGTACCTAAAATAGACTTTCCAATTGAATTTACACATCAATCCATCGATCTAGAAATTCCTAAAACAATAGGAAACGGCCGTCCATTTGAGCACTTAAATAAAGGACGTGTAGCATATCTAAACAAACAATATGAAGAAGCAAAAAATATTTTCCTTACTGCTCGAGCTAAATTTGGCAACACATACAAGTTTCATCGTAGAACTGATTACTTTATCGCTATCTCCTTTTTAAAGATCGCTCAAGAATTGCTAATTAAATATAAAAGCACAGATAATAATGATGTCAGAATAGCATTCTCTAACGCTGCCACCTTTCTTAGCTGGGCTTTTATCAGAAAGAAAGATATACCGGACCCTGTTTTAGAACAAATAACACCTAAATATCTATACAACTTAGCAGCAATCTACTTTAAATATAGTAGATTCGCTGGAGCATATGGTGCTGCTAGTACCGGCATCAACTATTTACGTGGAACCGGTCAATCAAATTACCGATCCAAATTTGGTCGAATGTTAGCAGAAAGTTGGATAAAAAATCGAAGCTATCTAAGAGCAGTTCAAGAATTAGATACTGCAATTAGAGAAGATCCAGAGCCACAGCAAGTTGCATCAGCATTTGCGCGCATAGGTGATATCTATTTTGATCTCAACAATTATGAACTCGCAGAAGATGCATATGCATTGAGTATAGCTGTAGATAAAGACAGAAAACAAATCAGCCCTACACAAATGATATTGAGAGGAGAATCTTTATTTTGGATGGGACACTTTTCTCAGGCACAAAAAATGTTAGAATACGGTGTCAAAGGCTCAAGCTTTCTTAATATTACAAATCCATTACCAGAAAATTATTCAGCCTGGGCCAAACTAAGAATCGCAGATGCATACTTCGCGCGTTCACAAAAAAACAAAGTCGAGCCTCAACTCAGAGATAAAGCAAAGATTTCTTATTTTCAGGTAGAAACTCAGTTTCCAAATAGCCAAGCTGCAAGCATTGCAAAAATCAGAAGAGCATGTCTGGAACTCCCTTACTACAGTGGAAATAATGTTAAACACGCAAGAGAATTACTAAATGATATTACCAATACGGGCATTCCAACTCAAGCAACTGAACTAGCCTGGGCTTGCAAAACCGCATCATATGCACAACGAGAACGATCACAAGCTATGATCGAACGAGTAAGAGAATTCTCAAACTTATATCCAAATTCAAGGTTTTTAAAAAATCTAGCCACACCAGTAAAAGAAACTCAAATTGCAAAAATAGATCAATATTTTTCAAACAATGAAATTCATAAAGCCATTATATTTTTTGAAAATAATCGCAAAACGTTATTCACAACCATATCGCTTGAACATAAAAGTAATCTATTTGAAGCCTATATTGATACCTATCAATCGTCTAAAGCTAAAGAATTCTGGCCAGAATACAAAAAGAAGCTTAAAACGGAAGAAAACATTATCCGATCCATTGTCTTTCTTTCAGAAATGATAGATTCAGAAAAAAGCAAAAAAAATAACATAAATCGGGCTAATCAAATCAAAGCATTGATCAATAAGCTTAGTAAAAAGAATCTACAAATACCTACAGACAACTTACATCTCAACTATATAAATAGAATCATGGCAACTTCATCTTATAAAATAAACTTACCATGGACGTACAAACTTGCAACAGAATGGGCTAAAAAAGAAAAGAAATATGCGTGCCAACTACAATATCCACTTCTATCAAAAATTGTAGTCAATTCAAACGAATTTTCTAGAAGCAATTTTGTAGTAAATTCTGTTACTAATGCCGTTGATCAACACCTACCGGGAATTCTAGAAATAGACTTTGATTGTGGTTCATCACTATTAGAATTAGAATCACAAATTTTGGCCGATAATATTAGTTTGTATAAAAGAAGGTGGTTATCAAGATTGAATTGGCCTATGATTCCACAAGTCATAAAACATCTATGGAGAGCTTCAGAAGACCTATACGACAGAGGAGAAAATGAATCCGCTCAAAAGATTTGGGAACATATAAGCAAAAATGCTCCAAAAAGTTTGCCCGAAGTCAAATATTCAAATATTAGACTAGACTCAAAAAAAACTACATTCGAAGACCTGTGGTAATAAAATCGAATCCATCACAGGTTCAAATCCAATCACCCAAAAAGATAAAAGATTTTCTACATTTTTTATATTTCCTATAATCGGACTACAAATAATCTTTTCAAGAACACCGCAAAAACTCCGATGATGTTTCAGAGATTATCTTTAATAGTATGATTCAAAAAATCTTAACAACTAATTTATAAGTATAGGATTTATTTAAATGTCCGCGGCAATAAATCGAGATGACTATATATTTGTTGGTTTGGGGTTAATTCCAGTCGGCCTTGCTCTTGTCAGTCCTTCACTTGGTTTTCAAAGCAGTCTCGCATGGGTATTCACTTTTTGCATATGGCTATGGTTCAGCTTCGTTGTACTTGCTCGAAAAAACAATCAGAACTATTCACATAAGAGCGAAGAAGAGTACCTAGAAGAAATAACATTGTTACAAGAAGAAATATCCGATTTAAAAGAAAGTTTTTCAAACGAACCGAATCCTGACATAATAAGAAGAACTTTGGATTTCGATTTTCAAAAAATAAGAGCAGATCTTGAAAATCAAGTTTCAGATTTGATCAAACAGATCGAAGAAAGCAGAAGCTCTACCAACAAATTCAAAGCCGACCTTTCACATACATTGGAAGAAAAATCTAAGATTTCTGATGAATTAGAAAAACTGAAAGTAGAGCTCAATACTCTTCTTGAAAAACCAAGTAATGAACGCTCAATAATTGAGTTAAGAATATCAGAGTTAGAAAAGAGACTTATCGAAAGTGATGAAGAATTAGTTACTCAAAAAGAACTACTACAAAGAATATTAAACCTAGTCCCAACAATTGAGCTACAGCTTAAATCAGTCATCAATTCCACAGAGCGAAGTGCAATAGAAATTGGAGATAAAGTCAGATATATTTATGAAAAAGCCCAAGAACATCTTCAGGAATCAAATCAAATTGCAAATCAATTTTCTGGCGATCAAGTAGAGGGGAAGGATGGAAAAAGTCAACAATCCTTATCATCAGTTCTAAATTGCTCTCTAAGCCTTCTTAAAGACATGACAGAAATGCTAGAAGAAAATGGACAATTAAATGCAGAATATTCAAAATCGATAGAAGCTATCTTAGAGAACACAGCAACCATCAACAAGATTACTGAAGATATTCAATACATATCAGACTTAACAAACTTATTAGCACTAAATGCTGCAATTGAAGCCGCCAGAGCTGGAGAACACGGAAGAGGCTTCAGTGTTGTAGCCGAAGAGGTGAGAAAACTTTCAGATCGAACGAACCAAGCTTCAAATGATATTACTCAAATTGTCGGACATGTAAATGACTCGGTACAAGCAATATCTGAATCATTAACCAACAATTTAGAAAAGACAAAAAGTAAGAAAGAAGCCGTTGATGATGCAGTTGATTCTCTACTATTTTCAGCTAAAGAAAGCACTGAAGTTTTTTCAAAGTTAGTCGAAGGATCTGTAGTAAGCTCTGAACTAGTTGCACAAAATATAGATGAAATTATTTTAAGCTTACAGTTTCAAGATATAACAAAGCAAGAAATCGAAGCTGCAGTCCTTCCTCTAACCCAAATCAGAGATCTTGCTGGAGAGATGATCTCCAAAATCAAAATAGAATCCTCTAAACAAGAAACTATAAAAGATGAAGAAAAAATAGAAAATAAAGTAATCGATCTTCACAATTCCCAACCAGCATCACCAAAGGATGTACAAAATGAGGATAATCTCCGCCAATCAGCGATACTAGAAAAAAGTGAAACTTCTAAAGAGATCCCAGAAAAGATAGTTGAAAAGAAAGAAACGCCTCCTCAAAAAGAAGAGAAAACTAATTCTGATTCTCAAATGAAAGAAGATGAGAATGAGTCGGCCAATTCTGGCGACGTGTTATTTTTCTAATAATTTTAGACAAATAATCTACTCCAATTTATAAAATCCATCCAAGTTTTTTTCAAAAAACCATGAAGAAATGAAGCATATTTTTATAGAATTTAGCTTGGCTTCCTTGATTTACTCATTTTATTATGACATTGATTTCTTTCGTTGGTGAGTATCTATTAAACTCTAAAATAGAAGGAATGATATTATGCAAAAGAACGAACAAGCTCTTGAATTATCTCCATTAAGTCAAAAACTATGGGAAGTATTATTGATAGGACTCAAAACTTGTAATCCTAAGTCGGGACTAATAAATGACATACTCGAAGACATTATCCCAGGAGTTAAAAATCATCATTTGCCTAACATTAGCCTTAGTGAAAATAAACTGACTTGCAATAATATTAGCATAGATCTATCTACTTCCCCTCTAATCAAAAAAACGTACGAAATATTTCTCGACCATCCATATCAAAGGCTAGATCGAAATCAATTAATCGAAAAAATCTACGATCTAAATGATATAAAATCACTTTCTCATAGAAGAGTTTATTCATGCTATCACAGCATGATCAAACTAATCAGCAGAGCGAGAAAACTTGCTGAATCTCATTTTCGAGGTGAAGAGTTAAACGAATTCGAGTGGTTTGTCTACGATAGTTCTTCTGAGACTTGGTGTCTAATAAAAAAGAAATGGAAGTCGGCATTCCTTGGTAATAGGTGATGTATAGCAACTATCATTTACTACCTGGAGTCGGATGCAACCACGCAAAAAAATGTCCCTGGAAAGACATCGTTTCAGTTGTTACTCGTTTGCGCAGAACCTAGGCCTAGACGTCAATGTAGGCCTCGGCCTAAGCCTCGGCGAGTCGACTTACCCACAGATTCTGCCGGGGACCCAAAATTATCAATTTATATATTAATTTTCTTTCTACCGGGGTGATAGACTACTTGAAAAATATTTTTCAATATTTCCCATACATCTGTATGATTACTAATTTCATTTTGGAAAACTTTTCGAATCCAGGTATCACTTGTTTTATTAGACATTACCAGCGCATATAACTGATATCCAAGATCAAGACCGATTGCGCGGCTAATTTCAAAATTGCACTCTATATCGCTCTCGCATATTTTTCTCGGCACAAAACATTCACTACCGTCATAGTCAAAAGTTTTTGCTGCCATCCAATCATGATACCGAATGATTTCTCTATATGCGCAGCGTATCATCTTAAGATGACCTGAAAGTCTTTTTCTGTGATTATTTTTTATATATTTTCTAAACTCATTAAGAGTAAGACACTTTCTTTTCGGATTAAGCATTTTCGAACCAAGCATACCGATCATAGATTTTATAATTCTTCGTTGAAAACGCTCACTCTCATCGCCATTTGTATCCGAAAATCCCGTCAATAGTTTATGAATAAATTGCGATGCAACCTCAGATAAATTATTAATAGACAAATCGTTTAACAATATAACATTTGAATCTGAGACAAAGTAAATACCGTCCAAATTTGATCGTCTTAACATAATTTCGATTTCAGAATCTAACTCTGCATCGCCAAAGTTAACTTGACCAACCTGGTCTGAAAATAAGTTGCTATAAATAGTGAACTTACTCAAAGAATTTTCAGGTATCTTTGCTCCTATAAATTTAGCTAGCTCTTTCACTATACTTAAAAAATGATAATCGACATCATACGTCTGTTCGGTGTATTGCTCAAATTCTTCTTCATTCTCTAATTCATCATCAAAATCCTGATATTCATCTATGGAGCGCAGCTCTTCCCATATAGTAAACGAATGCCATTTCAACCAAGGAGGAGAATTCATCACACAATAAAGATTATCCTTGAGTTTCAAATATTCTGTTGAAAGCGTAGGTTTTTCTCTAGAAATCTGAAAGAAATACTTATCGACATTGCTAACTATCCTCAGTACCTTAGCTTTTCTTCCTACCACATCATTTAATATGGATTTAGGTAGATGATTATCCGCCAGATGATGCTCACCGATCAAACAAAAGATAATCTCACCTGGATGTGAAGAAGAACGCCTAGAGAGCACCTCAGCCGCAAAGTTATCTCTTTTATTTAATGAATCTTTACCAGAATTTTCACTATTTATACCAAAAACATAAATACCATGATCACGCGCAAAATCGAGCAACATTTTAAAGTTATTCCATGGAAATCCCCAACGAACATGATAATCTGTTTTCCTTAAAAATTTCTCTTCGCTCAAGGTACCCCTTTGGAATCCATCAAGAAAGATCTGATCAGCAGCTCTAAAAGCTTCCAAAGCTAATGAAATTTTTTTTCGCGGCTCTGTTTGCAGCATCTCTCTTATAATCCTAACCAATCCTCTCTGAGACTGCCTTAACGTATGAAAATCGCCATATAATACTATCGATGATTTCTCAATTTTTTGACAAAGTTTTGCAATGGTCGTGTGGGAAAAATTTTCAGGAAGACTTTGCTCAAACCGACTTGAATAAGCAGCTAAGCTACGAGATGTTCCCACGGCAAGTGCGTGAGCATCTTTATAGGCTCTCTTATAAAGAGTTTCTTGTAACGTTATTAACTGTTTTCTTGCTTGCAGAACCAATTTGCACCTTGATCAACGATTTGATT
Source organism: Bdellovibrionota bacterium (assembly GCA_041391425.1). GTDB lineage: Bacteria > Bdellovibrionota_B > Oligoflexia > Oligoflexales > JAWKNZ01 > JAWKNZ01. The sequence continues at coordinate 299,980 of JAWKNZ010000003.1, read as the reverse complement.
CATTTCAACTTTTACAAAGAAAGAAATGGCCACAGCTCAGACAACTCGCACTGCATAGGCATCGAACAAATAGATAGGTATATCCCGGATCAGAATTTCTAGCCGGTTGCGGTGTTGCTTCGTCGCCAGGAAATCCTCATGTACCAACATCATGTACACTGCGGTTTCCCACCTCCTCGCGCCTAGCACCCGGCCGAACTTCGAATCCGCTGAAAATACTACAGTTTTTCAAAAATTTCAGATCCCGGGTATATCTATATCTTATCACTGGTGCAGATTTTCAGGAGATAGAGATAAATGGAATAATATAACTATTTGATATTAAATATTTTTTAATGCATTCAGCTATATTAAAGTAGATACATTTTGCCTATTATACTGGCTTAAACGCACCGCCATCTATTGAAAAAAATCCGAGCCATAAATACAAAAAGCAAAAAGGTACTAACTCTAATATAAAGAAATCCTTATTTCTGAACTATATAGAAACCACACCTGTCAAAGACAATACTGATCAAGACTAAAAAAATCCCAACTATTATTTTATTGAAAAAGCTGGATCAATATTAGAAGTTTAGAAATGAGACCGTCACGAATGAATGCCGTAATAATAGTATACTGCTCGCCACTTTAAAAAAATCATCATTCTGAAGATTTATTTTCAATGTAACTATTCAGAGTATTTTTTATCTACTCGATTCAAAGCCTTGACTGCCCGTCATCCATATGAGGATGACGATATATCAAGCGACGTATTGATGGGAAAAGATACGCTGAATAGTTACTTTTCAATAACTTAATACAGGCCATCAGCTGGTTTCCAGTTTAATGCCACAGCATTTATTTGGTTTATATTTGACAACCCTAGAGAAGACTTTGCCATCCCACGCTTAACTTAAATTGTCCTTTAGAATTAACCAATGCAATAAAAACATCATTTTCATTACCAAATTCGGAATCATTTATTTTGATTTCTGCTGCTAAATCAATAACAGAATTTTTATCAAACAAATTCGTGGTTAAAGAAGAAAAAGTCAATTCAAGCTTATTAGGTGTAAAATTTTTTTCCCAAACTTCTTATACTTTGCAGATCCAATCCCATTAATTTGCAAAAGTTGGTCTTCACTTTGAGGCTTTCTAAGAGCAATTTCTTGCAAAGTGCGATCCCCCAGCACTCTAAAAGCAGGAAGTTTGGACTTCCTTGATTCCTCAAGCCGCCATTTTTTTAAGGCATGAAATAACTCTTGATCATATCCCTGAATATCAACCTTAGTTGCCCCAGAGCGAGAAGATTTCTTTAATCTTTTTTCCGTTTCCAGAGCAAGATCAGTAAATTTGATAGCAGAAATCTCTTTTTCATCAAAGTCTTTAGAAGTAAGGCTAAGCAGCTTGAATTGTATATCCCTACCATCTTTATGAAAGCTCTTATGTTTAATACGTACGAAACCTTCACGGACCAAAATATTTACATAAGCTTCAAACTCCATACGACTACGTTTTTCTATTTCAAAAGTTTCCCGAAAGACACTACTAGAAGTAACCGGAACTTCAATCGAAAGAAATGATAGAATTTTTTTCAGATCATCAATTTCTTGAGTAGTGGGTTCTCTAGGGATTTTCAAAATATTTAACTCTGGGGCACAAACATCACAGATTCCACATGGTGTTCCATTTGCATCTCGGTCCGCAAAATGTGCCATCAATTGCAACATACGACACCCACTTTGATTTTGCGCAAATCGTGATACTTCTTCCATTTGCTCTGCGATATGGGTTCTTTGAGCTTCATAAGAAGATTTCCAATCATAATCTACAGAGTACACGTATTCATTTTCATCAAATTTAATTCCTCCGTGTACCCACAATTTATCTAGGCAATTCTCTAGCTCTCTTAAGTCATAGAGAGCTCGAACTGATTCGCGGTGGCAACCTTTCGCTCCTATACTTTTGGCGACTTTTTCTAACTCACTACTTGTCGGATAATTTTTATTATAAAAAAATTCGTGAGTTCTCAAATCTGCATATGAAAACAAAAGAATCGCACGTGATAATTTTCCATCACGTCCTGCTCTGCCTATTTCTTGATAATAGGCCTCTATGCTACTAGGTACAGCCAGATGTATTACAGTTCGAACATCAGCCTTATCTACTCCCATACCAAATGCAACAGTGGCAACTACAACATCAATATTACCTTCAATAAACTGTTTTTGAATCTTTGCACGCCGTTCTGCAGACAATCCAGCATGATAAGGCAAAGCAATTAGTCTTCGTTCCGAGTTGGTCCTTATATCAGAAAGTTGACTAGCAAATTCCTCCGCCTGTTTTCTAGTTGGCGCGTAAACAATTGCCGGTAATCTATCACTATTCAAAAGCATTTTTTTACAGGCATCCAACCGCTTACTCTTGGAAATTTCAACCGCCTCAATCATGATATTCGTTCTTCTAAATCCTCGGGCATGAACCTTCGGAGTAGTCAAACCTAACTGATCAATTATATCTCTTTGTACTCGTGGTGTGGCTGTTGCTGTCGTAGCGATGATAGGAGTCGGACGCAGCGGCTGCAATCTATCTTTGAGCATTCTATAATCAGGCCTAAAGTCATGACCCCATTGAGAAATACAATGAGCCTCGTCAATAGCGATAAGACTCGGCATTCTTTTACACAACATAGAAACAAAGCCAGGAATAGCAAATCTCTCCGGTGCAACGAAAAGAAAATCTAGGCTACCATTTAAATACTTAATACAGATATTACGTGATGTCTGTCTATCGAGTCCTGAATGTAAACACTCCGCTTCTAGATTACTCTTATTCAGCTTATAAACCTGATCTTCCATCAACGCGATCAAAGGTGAAATAATCAAAGTTGTTCCACCGCGCGCTAAACCCGGCAATTGGTAACATAAAGACTTGCCAGCACCTGTAGGCATAACCAAAACGCTGTCATTTCCTTTAACAACATCACGGCATACCTCTTCTTGTCCAGGTCTAAACTTATCAAAACCAAAAGTACGTTTTAACAATTCTCTTAGATCTGAAATCTTGGTCTCTTTCCTAAAATTTTTCTGATTAGAGGTTATTGCATATTCATTTAATCCGGAATCTTTTGAGGAATTTGTACGTACACCCTGCAAGGCTTTTGGACGAATTTTAATCGGTATCTGAGATATTTTAGTAATGATTCCTCGTAAATAATCTTCAATCTTTTCCGAGAATTCAGCTAAACTTTCTTCTCCCTTTTCAATTCTTGCTAAACAATGCTCCCATTCACCTGTCATTTTTGGGCTCTTTACTTCCGAGTGGACGAGCTCTATAAGTTTTGAACCTTTTTCAAGTGCAACAAATGACTTCGACTCCCTTGCGATATACTGACGCTGAATTAAAGTTTCTATAATAGCACTTCGCGTTGCGGGTGTGCCTAAGCCTTTTTCCCTCATTGCCTTACTTAGCTCTTTATCATCTAAACATGATCCTGCACTTTCCATCGCTGTCAACAATGAAGCATCGGTAAACCTAGGAGGAGGGCTTGTCTTTTTTTCTACTGTTGAAAATTCTCTACCCCATACTCGGACACCTTGAGTAATAAAATCCGGCAACTCTGGAATACTAGATTTCTTGTCTTTAAAATCTTCCAAGTTTTTCCATCCAACTTGTAAGATAACTTTTCCTTTACTACGGAATTCATAAGCCTCTTTTACTAATGACTCATACACATCCGTTCTAGTCATAACAGTAGTAGTGGTATATACATAATTATCTTGCCAAGCGCATAAGAGACGTCTACAAATCATTTCATATACCAATGACTGTTCACGGTTAAGATTCTGAGGGATATTTCCAGTTGGGATGATAGCATGATGGTCAGTAATCTTGTCTTGATTAATATAACGCTTTCCTAATGGAGTTTTGCCAGTATCTGCTCTCAAGATACTTTGATAAGGAATTATAATCTCTTCTACAATTGACTCCAAAGATCCCTGTATGTCATCGCTCAAATACTTACTATCCGTCCTAGGATAAGTAATAAGCTTCTTATTCTCGTAAAGCTGTTGAGCTATCTCCAAAGTTTTTTGAGCGCTATACCCATATAAACGGTTAGCTCTTCGTTGCAATTCAGTCAAATCAAATAAAAGAGGTGGTTGAATTTCGATCTTCTTACTTTCAACCTTATCTATGACAAACTTTTGCTGTTTCAAATTCTCAAGTATTTCCTGTGCATCTAAAGCATCTGGTTTCAATTTTCGATTGGTTTTATTAATCGAGTCATATAGAACACCTACATAATGATCGTCTGCATCTCTAGAACACTCATTTTTATCTTGAAAAAAGCTCCCCTGGATTTCCAAATACTCTTCAACTTGAAAAGACTCAATTTCTCGTTCACGATCTACGATCATCGAGAGTGTTGGAGTCTGTACGCGGCCAACAGAAAATTGTTCATCAAAAGTCATAGAATAGGCACGAGAAAGATTCATACCAACTAACCAATCTGCTCGACTTCTTGCACGAGCGGCATCGGCTAAATTGGCAAACTCATCCCAAGGCAGTAAATTATTAAAACCATTTCTAATTGCTTGCTCAGTTAAAGAAGATATCCACAGTCTTTTCACAGGGCAGCGAGCTTGACACTTCTCATAAATATAGCGAAAAATAAGCTCACCTTCACGCCCAGCATCTGTAGCACAAACAGCATAATCTACATCTGGATCAGCCAATAAAGATTCAATGACTTTAAATTGCTCATTAGTTGCCTCATTAATCCGAAGTGGCCATGAAGTTGGCAGCATCGGCAAAGATTCGCGCTTCCAAACTTTCCAAGCACTATTAATCTCATGGGGTTGAGCGATGCCCACTAAATGACCAAAGGCCCAGCTAATTTTGTAAGCCGAGTTCTGATAATAACCACGATGCCATTGCTTAACACCCAAAACATCGGCAATATCCTTAGCCACAGATGGTTTTTCAGCAATTACAACAACAGACAAAACGAAGCTCCACAGGGGCTAATACAAAATTATTATTTTCTTCATCTTTTTTGCTTATCAAATATATTTCAAGTACGTCCATGGATAAATCGTGATTTTATAAATTAGAGCTAACTATTCAATGTATAAATATAATTAATACTTAAATGTTTTTAATTTAGGCAACTGCATGCTAAATTTAGAGCTAGATTAACATCATAAAAACATCATGCACTCAAGAAGTTACCTGAGAGATAAAACAGCACAGTATAAACGCAAGACTACAACAATTCGTTCATAAATTGCTGTCTGCTAAACTGGAAATCAAAGCCCGGAGAAAGTTTTCTTTAGGATAACTTTAATTAGGGCGTGTTGACGTTTCATTTTCGTAGCGAGAGACAAATACTTGAAAGTCGCAGCTAGGAAGGGTTTCAAAAATTACCGGAGGTGTACTAGATGTACATTGAGGATAATTTTTGAAACCATGACAACGGTGTGACTCAAGGGTTTGGCTCGTAGTAGGAAATGAAACGTCAACACGCCCTAGTACATTACACCAATAGTCATAAGGAAAGGCAGGAAATGGATTTAAATTTATATGCAAGTAATAGTCGAATTACAATGATTCTAGGCGCCACTTCCTACGAAGAGGCTATAGAAATCAATAAAAAGCCAGCGGAGACAGTTGTGGGCGCCCATTAATACTAGGAGTAATAATGGCTGCATATGCAAGCCAACATCAAAACCAAAAAGCAAATGTCCACTACAATGGCTTACTAAATTAAAACAACTACCGACTATATTAGAAGCCATCTTAAGTTCCCCAAAATATGCAGCACTATCTTAGACATTACAGAAGCAGCTATAAATCCTCAAAATCTAATACTTAAAAAAATAATACACTTTTTTTAAGTATTCATTAAATACCTGTAAAAATCCAACTTCAGTCCTCCACCAGCCATCTGGATTACTCTCCTGAGAGTAGGCTGCAGAAACAAAAATTCTTGTATTCATTCCTTCTAACATTTTTTCGACAACAGCACCTGCGCGGCTAGAATGGTACCAACTAGTTACCACCAAAATCTTATTCGGCCTATGTTTTTGCTTTTTTACCCACTGCATAAAAGCCTTAGCTTCTTCATAAGTACTCGAGGCTTCGATACCGTCTATATATGTTATCTTTGCAGACGGGATACCATGGGCAAGTAAATATCTTTTTGTCAAAATTCCTTCATTCTCGACAATACCAGCTTTATTTATAGGTAAATCCAATGTTCGAAAAAAAATAATTCTATCTGCCAATTTATTATTGATCATTTTTATGGCCTGATTTGAACGAGGCAACATATCACCCATTAATAAAAACAAGACATCAACCTTCTGCGACAATGAGTCATTGCGCACCAAAAAATGTCCCGCATAGTAAAAGCATAGTGGCCCTAAAATAGCCGTGATCAATAATCCTATCAAACTGCGTTTTATCGCAGACATACGATATGCAGATGTGTTTGCTGCCGGGTGTCTTTTCCAAAATAAAAGTTTCAAATCCAACCTCTATCTATGAAAGGGCATCAAATGCTCCTCTTATTACAGTCCATTGTTATAATATAATAACATTTTTTAAATAATTTTGAAAATCCTCCAATAATGAGATACATATTTTTTACCGTAATTTAACACTTCCCAATTAACCTTTCGTTCGGACCGAACCGATAAATCTTTGAAAGCAAATGTATAAAATTTTGTATGACTATTTTCAATCAACGTTATTAATATTGAGCTATGGATCAAGGATGCCCATGCAAAATAATCTTAACCATCCAAAATTTTGCGTTCATAAAGAAAACTACGAAAATACATGGAAGGGCGCTATTCCAAAACGATATCTAATGATTCTATCAATAATCTTTACTATCTCATGTAAATTCAACGATAACAGAGACACACATGAAAATTCTAATATAAATACCCTAGAAATAAAACGTGAGCAAAGTGGGCCATGGTTGAATAAATCATTAATTATAATGCCTTATATCTTCTCCTCATATCCAAACAATGAGTTTCAACAAAGCCCAAATCTCAATTCTGATAAATTAGATAAAAATATATGGATAAAAACATCATGCCAAGATCCCAATGCCGTTACGCAAGCTGACAATATTCTTCAAGTCGATACAGTGATAACATTCTTATGCGGAGGAGAAAGCGCAGGAAAATATATAAGTCCAGAAGAATTTTGGCAAGAACGATTTCAATATATGGATCGCAACCTCTCATTACCAAATCATCTATCCAGTTATTTAAAAGACAGATCAATTAATATATGCACTAAAGTATCCACTATCAGAAAAATGTGCAAAAGCCTCGACAATTACTATGGTATAAAAAATTTTTCAGAAAAGATTTATACCGTTGACGATCTCTATAAAATAGTTTCTCAAGAAACGATTAATCTCTTAGATTATATTCTAGAAGGATTCGATAAAGACATCGAACGAGATGATGAAATCATAAAGAATGAAATGCTAAGGCAAAAATTTTCAGATTACATCGATAGGCAAATAGCAGAAATTGAGAATTTATTAAATTCATGGCAACTAAGAAAAATAGAAGGAATTGATCCTACACAAGAAGTTAATGCCGAATTTAACATTAGAGATGGTGATAAAAAAATATTAACTGTCGGAGAAATATTTGAAAATTCAAAGTCAAAACTCAACTTAATTCTAACTGAAGCCGCTATAGCATTACAAACAGAAAAAGAAGTCGTAAGTGACATTATTGGAGGTCAATTTACGAAAGAAAGAAAAAATCTCGCATATGAGTATAAAAGAAAGCAAGCTATCTGTTTGGTTGAATGGAGGAAACGTCAATTTAGACAAATATTACAGCTCATTGAAACAGGATATTCATCGCTCGACATCAACAAAATCCCTAACAAAATCAAAGCAGAACTTTTTTCATACAAAGCCGATAAAGAAAGTCAAGCAACAAGCAACTGCTCCATAAAGATTCTAAAACTATACGGAAAAATGTTAGAATATGGAAAACAATCAACATATTCAAATATAAAACAACAAATCCATAGCCTAATAGTAGAAAGATTCGGAGACGATGATGACGTAGAAATTTTTTCAACTAAAACATACAAAAGCAAAGATAAAAATGACATTAAATATTTAAATTATATATTGCAATATGGGCCAGATCGAGCAGGTGTAGCATATGCTGCATTATTAAGAATTTTAAAATCCGATGAAATATTTCGTTCAATTGTTAAAAGCCATTATCAATAGAAGGATGTCGTGAAAAGAATTATATATTCTGTACTAGCATTAATAACGTTCAGTTTATCCGCTTGTCGAAACAACAGTGACGGCAGCGATCTTGATCTAGCTTTATCACAAAAATCTACAAATGAATCACTCCTGTCAATCATCTCTTCTCATTCTTTAGATGAGATGTGCAAGGAAACTCCTTCGCAAAATTCATTGGGATATATAAAGGCACAGTATAAAAACGATATAAGAAAATACGGAGATTTAACAAATAAAGAATACATTAATTATCAAAGTGCCAGACGCTTAGCTGAAGAAAATCCGGTCAGTACACCCGATAATCTTAGGCTATTTTTAGAAGATTCACGTTTTAAATTAAGAGCCCGCGTTACTTCTTTGTTTTTAGAAGAAAGCATTCGCACCGAATTAAATATGCTATCCTTCAAACCAAGAAAAGATGAAGGATTCTCTAATTTTCCAGCGATTGGCGTTCCTAATTCATGCTTTTCTGAGACTGGATCTTTGGCCCTAGATGTATCTAATCTTCCCGAATCTAGAAAAAACATAGGATCTCTCAACGCAGCTGTCGAGCATATGCATTCGCAACTAAATTCGAGTGTAGAATTATGGAGTGATGTTTGGTTCAAACAAATGATAGCAGCAGTAATTGAAATTAAATATATTGAATTTATATTCTTAGAACCTAATTCAAATGGAGAATTTAGGTGGAAAGAACTAGTAAATTGGAATCCTGAATTTGGTATTGGCAATTTAGGAATATTCCATAGTGAAGACAACGAACAACTTATTTCTCCGGCTGGTCGGGTTAACGAGTTAATGACACGCTTCCACTTTTAAGCTGGGTTGCAAAACACCCAATAAATCAATTCTTCCTAACTGGAGACCGTTTAGTTGATGCTTTATTTAAAATACTGCAAGAAGAATCTACATTAAAAAAGTTACAAGATCGTAATGCTTTAAAAAGCGGATTTCAATGGTTAGACTTCGAAAAAAATTATAAAAATATTATAGATAATGAAAAATTAAAACTAAAAGAAAACGGTCAAAAATCACCATTTAAAATATCTTTCAGCTTCTTTGACAAGCAAATTACTTTATACGATTTAAAAGTCAATGAAAAAGTACAATTAGATATATTTGAAAAAGCTGTTGAAAAGATCCTTCCGGGAGAATTAACAACAGCTAAAGATGGCCAAGTTATAGCACAAAAAAACATCTCTGCATTTGATCAGTATATAACATTAAATTTAATGTTATATTATTCAGGACAAGCATTCAAAAGTTATATCTTTGACCATGTCTCCAGTTTATTAGACAGTGAACCAAAAGACTTTAATAGTACCTGGCAAACAGACATAGCCAGCTTCGATGATTTACTTTCAACACCAGACATTAACACAGAACCTACGATCAAACGTTATAAAGTTAACTACTGGAGCACAATTCAAACACTTAAAAATAAAATTAATATCTTCTATGAAAGTTGGTACAAGGAAACTAAAGAAGCAAGAGAAGTTGCATGCGGTGGAGCTAAAAAATCTTCGACTTTTGAAGATTTACCAGAACTCGCACTTGGATATTTTTTAAAAAAATCACCCACTATTGACCCAGACTATACTAGACTAAAAGACTATTACTGCTTAGACTTCGATTCTGATGATGCAAAACAATACGGACACGCACGTTGGGGCAACTCCCAAAGAAAGCGTCATTTAAAAGAGCTATATTTGGCATCTCTACCTATTTTCGGAGCTGGAATCGCGGTGTCTTTTGCTACATCTGCACCGGCGGCAATTTACATTGGAAAAGCACTGGGAGTTGCGGCAGCAACCGGTATTGCAGTATCAAATGTATCAGCCTCTTTAAAAAAATTGAGTCAGCTGTCTTTATCTCACAGCCTAGGAACCATAAAAGAACCAACCTATGTCCAAGATTACCAAGGTGCAGTATTCAGTGCTACAATTGGTAGCTTAATAGCATTCTTAGGAATGCCGCAAGCAATCGAAGGTTTAGCTAGAGTCGGCAAGATATGGTTTGTACCATTTATCGGCTGGAGCGGCAGTTCTAAAGTTATAATACCAACAACGTGGGCTTTAAGTGCTTACGCAGATTGGGTAGCCCATAAAAATGCTAACCTTAACCCTCTAACATCGGGATTTTTTTTAGCATCTAGAGCTGTAGATTTTTTTGGCGGACTCATGTTTGCACGAGCTCTTGATGCACCTTCAACAAAAGCAGTTTTAATGCAATCCATTTATGGCTTTAGTTTGAGCTACTCTATAAGCAAGGCAACAACATTAGCTACCTCATATTTGAAAGAAGAAGATCTAGATTATGGTTTTGATACTTGGAGAGCAAAATACTTTTTATTAAATGACATTAGTAGAAATATTGCATTAAGATCAATCAACTCTTCGGTTGGTTCGGTAATGAAATTTCTCTCTTCATCTGTATTTAAACTTTGTAAAAACGCGACTAATTCATCTACATGTATTGCAGGGGTACATATTGTTAGCGGCTTAATAGCTGGAATAATAGGTGTTTGGGATACTGTTCGCAGTTTGAACTTAGCATATGGCACTGTTATATCGACAGTAAAAGGAGATGAAAGCCTTATAGATACGTACACTCCAAAATTAAGAGCTTCTTTTTCCAAGCATTTTGAAAATACAGCGAACATACTAAAAGGAAACTTGATTTCTATAAAAGACAAGATCAGTGAAGATAAAGTCATAAAAAGATTAACCAGCTCAATTGCAGTTTATACCGATATAATCAACGGACAATTAAATTCAAAAAACGAAGATTTAAATAAAACTCAAGAAAAAAATGCCTTAAGGTTTTTCAAAGAAACGCAGCTACTAAGGCTAAAAGTAGCGAAGTCTCCAAATTCATCAAAATATAGCCAGTACTTTACCTATGCACTCGGTGAGCATTTATCACCTGAATTATTTTCCTTGAGCAAAAATTTACAGCCATCTGAAAACATCAACGAGCAGAAAATAGAGGAAATTAAAACTACTTCATATTGCAACGCTTTAAGCCTAATACTCCCACTAAAAACACAAAATAATAATTGTACTGGCAAACAAGACACAGCCGTAAAGTAATTATATTTATATTTCGATTATACCTGAGTAAACAAAATTCGCAGGGCCAGCTAGCACTACTTCTTGCTTCGGGTCATCCTGCTTCGCATAAAGTCGACCGCCTGGCATATCAATTGCCATCCATTCTTGCCGACTAGAAAAACCGTTTTTCAAAGAGCAAGCAGCAATAGCACATGCACCACTACCACAAGCCTGGGTTTCTCCAGCTCCCCGTTCCCAAACAAACGTCTTATGCACTTCGGACACACGACCAGCCAAAAGTTGACTAGCTAATGATTGATCATCATTGGTAGGTTCTGTTGACTCAACAAGATGGATATTTACACCGTCTAAAATAGATAAATTTTGCATAGCTGGGCCGATCATCAAAAGCATTTCACGATTTACCTCTGGCAAAAAAAATACGAGATGCGGGTTGCCAATCTCACAGCAATCCAACTCAAAATTAGCATTAGTGCCCACTTGTGCAATATTGAGAGAACTTAAAATGGTACGTGCTTCCTTTACTACAGTATCACACCAAGATATCTCAGAATTCACAGCAGGAATGCCCATCTCTACCGCTACTAAAGGAATCTTATCGCCATCCTTTCCATCCATAAATCGGCATAGCTTCTTCACTCCCTCAACTTCTAGTTCAACCATCTCTGGAACTTGGTCATGCGGCTTACATTCTGCTTTGAAGTGCTTTAAAACACTCAATGCCGCACAACGCAATCCATTCCCACAGTTATTCGCAATTGACCCATCGCTATTAATAATAGTTAAACGTTCTGGAAGTAAACTATCTCGCAACTCACCGTGAAGTACCAACACACCATCAGCTCCAATACCCGTCCCATCTCTATTACATAACGAAGGAGACACTCTTTTCAAGCTATCCAACATTACATTACCATCAGCTTTTGAAAGCCTAACAATAACGAAATCGTTTTTACATCCATGCCATTTTTCAAAGTCTATAAACATCAGGTCCTTTACTTACCATAGTCATAACCATTACTATCAATGAAATACAGTAACTATATGACCTAAATCAATAAGAGTCGATTTGATACGGTGGGCCGTATTCAGTATATGACTCAGCCCATGCTTTCCCACAAGGAAATAAATATGATTAATATTTTTATTTAGAGCAATTTTTTCTGTTAATTTCTGCAACAGCTTCAAGGAATTAATCTCACCAAAATGCTCAGGTGCTAGATAAATCCCAATAGAATCAACTTCCCAAGATGCAATAATCTCGTTAATTTTGAATATCCAAGTTGAGATAACATTCAAATCGGACTTAGGGATAGTGGTAAAATAAACATATCTTGGTGGTTGCCAGCTAGTATCAGTTAACATCAACGGGCCGCCCCCCTGAATCCCACACTCGGTAACATCTTCAAAAATTTTGTCGGTAGATTCTTCATGCAATAGAGACGTAGGTGCAATTTTTCCATCAGTTGTTACACCAATCCAAAAATTACAACTTTGATGCTCAATTCTAGAGGTGATAATATTGATACTTAATTCACGTTTTGAATGGTCTACCTTAAAATTAGAAACACCGTTATCTGGAATGGGAACGCTTTTGCTCTCAGCCCGACCTTCCATTTTCGAATCACTCGTAAAAATATCAGGTAACGTGTCAGTATTTGTCTCATGAATGGGGACATCAATTTTATCAACATCTTTGTCTTCTGATATTACTTTAACCATCGACAAAGCACCACCCTTAGAAGCATTTGCTTCCAAATCAGGCCTGAAATCTTTCATAATCAGCTCGCTTTACGGAGCCTCTGAGCAAGTGCATCAAGCAGACCGTTGACAAACCGACCGGAGTGCTCCGTCCCGTAAGTTTTTGCCAAATTAACAGCTTCATTCAAGATTACCTTAGTTGGCGTGTCAGATTCAAGGAGTTCGTACGTTCCAATCCTTAAAATAGTTCGGTCAATCACCGACATCCTGCTTAACTTCCATTTATTAGAGGATTTTTCAATAAAATTATCAATTTCACCCAGTTTATTAAAAACGCCTTCACAAATACGATGAGCAACTTCTTGTATGTTTCCAGGAACACTAAAATAACTAAAGAAGCTATTAAAATGATTGTGAGAAAAATAATATAGTTTCTCAGATTCACACTGATACAAGAACTTTAAAGAAAATTCTCTCGCTAATGGCTCTGGTCTAAGCTGGCTCACAGATTGTTCTTACCTTCTAACTTATGCATAACATTTACCATCTCAATAGCAGCAGACATAGCATCAGCACCTTTATTGCCACCCTTAAGACCGCTTCTCTGTAAAGCCTGCTCTGCATTGTCTGTTGTTAATACACCAAAAATGATTGGAACCTCAGTCTCAATTGAAATTTGCATCAAGCCAGAAGCCACCGGGCCAGAGACATATTCAAAGTGAGGTGTCTCGCCGCGGATGACACAACCCAAGCAAATTATAGCTTGATATCTCTTCGAGCGTGCAGCTTTTGCAGCTGCGATAGGAAGCTCAAATGCACCCGGCACCCATACTTCTTCAATGCTAGCACCTTCAGAAGCCCCCTCAGCAAAAACATCTTTTGCTCCACCGACTAATGCCTTCGATATCATACTGTTAAATTTAGAAGCAATAATTAGGTATCTCATAGGTTTTATCTATACCCCATCTTGTGAATTTAAAAGCTTCATATCTGTAATTTCTAAACCAAAGCCTCCAAGGCCTTTAATTGAACGCTTAGAGCTCAAATGAACCCGCATCTTTTTTACACCCAAATTTCTTAGAATTTGCGCCCCTATACCATACAATCTAGAATCGAAAGATCTAATAGAATGTTCATTTACTTCAGACTCTTCACCAATACCCTCAATGCTAGTATTCATATCCGTTAATATGGCTTCATTATGATCTTCAGCACTCAGATATAAAAAAACTGCATTTTCATGATCACGAAGCATACGAAGACCAAATTCGATCCGACCACGGGCACCTTTCTCCTCAGAAGTAAAAACATCCGTCAACGGTCGTTGCTTATGCACACGCACATCAACCGCATTATTTTCAAAGTCATTGCCTTTCACCAAAGCAAAGTGCGCTCGACAGTCCACCTTAGATTGAAACCAAACACCAGTGTAAGTCCCATAAGCTGTTTCAAAAGGACGCCTTTGAACTTCTTCTACAAGGTTATCCTTCAATAGTCTAAAAGTAATAAGGTCTTCAATACTGACAATAGGAATCTCAAACTTTTCAGAAAACTTTTCCAAATCAGGCAAACGCGCCATTTCACCATTATCGTTCATAATTTCGCATATTACAGCAGCCGGCTTCTTGCCAGCCAAACGGGCTAAGTCGACGGAGCCTTCAGTATGTCCGGCGCGTTCCAAAACTCCACCATCTTTCGCCTTAAGAGGGAATATGTGACCAGGAACGACTATATCACTAGGCTTTGTCTTATCATCAATTGCAACGGAAATTGTTCGAGCACGATCTGCAGCCGAAATACCGGTTGTTACCCCTTCTCTCGCTTCAATACTTACTGTGAAAGCGGTTGCCATCTTAGTAGAAGCACTGCCTTGCGCCTCCATCATAGGAAGGTGCAACTTTTTTACAATGTGACTTTCTAGAGTCAAACAAATCAATCCTCTAGCCTCTTTAGCTAAAAAATTAATTTTATCAGCACAAACTTCACTTGCCGCAAAAACCAAATCACCTTCATTTTCACGATTTTCATCATCCGTCATTATAACCATGCCGCCATGTTTAATAACTTCAATGGCTTTAAGGACTCTTTCAATCGACTTTTGTTGTTGCTCTATTTCTTCTACCACGAGTAAATCTCCATACTAGAGAGGGAGAGTGAAACTAGCAAAAAATTTGATTAATTTCCAGTCATTCTAGAGATTATTTTCAGAACACTTTGGGATAGTTATGTGTATCTATCTAATTTTAAATGATTATTTTTTATATCAAAATAATATTATTTTAATTTATACGAACTACTTAGCTAGCCAACCGAAAAATGTACAGATCTTGCCAAAAGAAGGGCAGATTAAGCTTGTATTGACTTAGGGTATAAATGAGTTTTTAAAGAAAGCCGAACGCATAGCCCAACTTACAGCAAATGGGTCTGCAATCAATGCTCCCATAAAGCCACCCATACAAGCCCCCATAACGCCAGGCATCGAAGCATCACTTCCAGCAAGGATAAGCCCGGGAGTGGCCGTTCTAGCTCTTAAATGTTCACAATGATAACGAGCCGGGGTGGGCGCCAAACCATAAATTTGACCATTAACTGCGCCAGTAAAATGGTTTGTACTAAGAGGGGTTGATAATTCCGAATAAGCGATATGTTCTTCAATTCCTGGAAAATATTTATCCAGAATACTGATCATAGAATTCTTAAGCTTTAATTTAAAATCTTCATACTCTTTAGATCGTTTTTTCCATTGGCTTTGATCCCATTTCGAAAAAGATTTCCATGGCAAAAAAGCCACAATTTCTGCTGTATTATTATCCTCAAGGTTTCCTTTTTCAACAGAGTGAAAACTACACCATAAAATTCCAGGGTCTGGAAACTCTTTTTCAGAATAAGCATTCCACACTGCTTTCAAGTCTTTGAAAAGCCAGGTACTAGTTGAGCGAATACCAAATCTTTCAAGTCCTCCCTTAAACCCTAAGTACAAACAAATATGAGCTGGCGTACCTGGCAAACAGGCAGCTTGTTTTAGCCAATAGGGAGTCGGATTGGGCATCAACTTTTTAAGATTATGGATTGGAATCGCAGAAATAATTTTTTTGGCAAAAATTTCCTTACCGTTAGATAAACGAACACCAATTGCATGCTTGTTTTTTAAAATGACGCTAATAACTTCGCTATCAGTTTGCGTCCAACCTCCTGATGCATGAATAGTTCTTAATAAATTCGCAGCAATTGCAAGACCTCCCTCAACTGGAGAGAAGCCACCTTGATAAAAATGTCTAGTAACAATAGCATGAATTGGAAAAGATGACTCTTCAGGCTCCGCGCCATAATAAATCCACCTAGCTTTTAAAATATCTCTAAGCCTCTCGTTTCCAATATATTTATTTATAACTGCTTCAGTTGTTAAGCTTGTCCACTGATTTGCTGCAAAAGAAATCTTTTTCAACACATTTGCCATAGCCTTCGGTAGCAGCTGCAAAATAAAATAGTAAGGATTTATCACGGCAGCCGCCTTCTCTACAGCTTTAGCATATAGAAGCAAGCCCTCTTTATCCTCTGGAAAAGCTTTAATAAGATCAGCGTATTGAGTATCTCTTTCCCTTGCTAATTGAAAGCTCATATCTTCAAAGCGAAAATCCTCCGAGTATTCTCCTAAAGACTTCCACTCTAGTTTTCCACCCGTAAGAAAATTTAAAATGCGTCCGCTGAGATGATCACAGCTCACCTCTCCAACAGTATGTAAACCTACATTCCAAACATAATTTTTGCGATTAAAAGATTGTGTTAGCCCACCCGGAATCCAGTGCTTTTCGAGCACAAGAACTTTTCTACCTGCTTTACTTAATGCCGCTGCGGCGGTCATTCCTCCGACACCTGAACCAATAACAATGGCGTCCCAATTTCCTGACTGAGATTTAGATCCCCAAGTCTTCTCTCTATATAAGCTTCGAGGAGTATGAAGCATTACAATTCTTGCTCTCGTTTACAGTTGCGGGGCATAGAGTTTAACTTTGGTATCATTCGACTTAAACTCATCTCCAAATTTGATGCGTCCCAATACCCATCTTTATTTGGTCTTAGGCAAATTGCCTTTTGGCTAATTCTCGCAAGTTTGGAAAGCGCTACCGGTGATTCGATTCGATAAATATCAAACGCTAAATCCAAACCTTTTTCATACACGCTAATAACAGACATATGCACTTGGATTTTATCCCCAACCATTGCCTCTCTCATATGCTGTATATGAGCTGTTTGAGTTCTTAACTCAATAAACTGACCACACATGTGATCATTGAGCCATAAATCTCTGGTTTCAATCATCCAATCCGTATAATTTGCCCAATATACGTTTTTTACCATATTTGAATTTCTTGAAGTTGTACGAAAATCAGCCTTATAAAGCAAGTGTCCTCGCCATGGCTCAGGCGACTGCCAAAGCTGTTCTCCTAAAACATTAGGCACCTTCCAACTTAGGCCTTCTTGCTTCGCTCGCTGTGGTGGTAAAACACTTTCAAGAAATGGCTGCATATCACTCGGATAGCTTGCGGGCACCACCAAACCATGGCCAACAATCTCAGTCCAAGTGGTAGTCTGTATACATTCAGCAACTGGAGCTCTAGATCCATCACCTACAAGTTTATACCACTTATAAATCATTTCTACATCGGCAGATTCTGGTCCATATATTCGCTCAGTCCAAAAATCAACCTCAATAATATCTTCCGCAGAAACATCTCCAACAACTCTAAACTCAGTTTCTTTAGTGACCCATGCAAACTGATTTGTCGCAACGTGGCGGCTCGCTGCTGCGTAAAGACCACCTGGTCGTAAACTCAACTCTCTGGTATTTCCTAACCAATGAGCCATTTCGGCTAATGAAGCCGTTCCGCTAGGCTCGGTCACCGAAGAAAAGGAAAGAGGAAAACGATATCGAAAGCGCCTCTCTCCTCTTGTGCCTGGATTAATTTCTTTAAAACTATAATAAGAAGGTGTTAAATTTTCCCAATCGAGTGAAGTTAATTGAGAAAGCTTAGAGTCACTAAATTTATTAGACCTAGAATCTTGATCTGCCTCTAATATTTGTTCAGGATTAGGTAAAGTCTGATCGGTTCGAATCGTTTTAATAGCATATCCACTTATTTTTTCTACAACTCGATTCTCTTTCAACGCCCATACGTCGCCCAACACAGATGATGTTTTATCCTCAGTAATAAAGCTTCGAATAGTCCTAGCCCCATTTTGGCAGTCGAGATGCCAATGATCAATTTTATATGGCAGACCTATTCGCGGAGTAATTGAAAGTTGACCACATTGCAACAGACTATCGCGCCTATATGGAGAGCCCAAAACAAAAGAATCGATATCAAGATGCCAGTTAGACTTATCACTAATACCACCATTTGTTTTCACAACCGCTTCTCTACTGTTTAACATGCAAATCTTATCAATTTTCTGAAATAAAGGTCCCTGAAAAAGGATCTTATTATAAAGAACTTCGGACGGATCGATATTTAAAGGCTCATCAAGAATGTTTAGCTGTTCATAATCGATTCCAGAAAGAGTCCAACTCCCTGAGAAGTGAGGCTTAGCAAACCCACTTGATTTTGCATAAATCGCACTTTCAAAACTATCTGCTCCAGTTCGATAAGTATGAATACGGATAACTTGCTCTTCACCATCCATTACAAGTATTGGTTTTTTCAACAACAAATTATGAACGGAAAAATCATTTGGGCGTTTACCTAGAAGGCGGCAAATTCCTTGGGCCATAGCCTCAAGACCAAAAACAGTTGGAAATAAAAAGGACTCACCAAATTTGTGATCTTTTAAATAAGGGTCACTATCAAGAGAAATTTTTATATCGGTAACCAACTCAACTTCTTGGAACTCACTATGAGGTTCTCCGACAAATCGGCCTTGAAAAGGTGAAGGGAATTGATGCCAAGTGTCAAATAATTCACTTTTCATTCTTCCCATCAAAATGACTTGCCTACACTCTCCCGTATTTGACAAAGCCCAACCTACAAAATGTTTTGTCGCCATATTTACGGGCAATGCACTCACTCCCAATTGGGATAACCTTTTGACACTCCCTAATCGCGCTCCCATCCCAATTTCGTTCCAGACCGAATATGCCAATGACAAAACGGAACTATTACGATGTTTTTGTTGCCAATGTTCCATAAATCGATGAAGAGACGCATTTGCATAAGCATACCAAGCATTTCCAGGCATACCAAGCATGCCAATAATTGAAGTTATGGCAATAACACGATCCGGAGGCTGAGGGAGGGCATTTAAAATATTGGATAAGCCATTTAATTTTGCCCCCATTTCTTTTTCAACTTGAATCCTATCCGATTTTTCAATCAGTTGCGGGCTATTATATCCAGCTCCATGTACGAGCCAATCTACTTTTCCAAAATTAGATATCACTTGTTCAATTGCTTCTGCAACTGAATTCATATTTGTTATATCACATTGGATATACTTAACTGCTACTTCTAAGTTTTTAAACTTCGACAATGTACTGCGAATTTCATCATCAACAGCAGATCTTCCCAACAGAATATATATGCCTTTAGTTTTCTCCGCCAAGGCAAGAGCGCACTGAGCAGTAATACCTTTTCCTCCTCCTGTGACTAATACAAGATTTGGATTTCTTTCAATATATTTTTTTGGATAAACATATCGATACGTTGTTTTTGAACGTTCACCATCCTTATAAAAAACTTTTCTATAAGGTAGATCATCCGATAATTCTAAAATTGCATTTGCAAAATCAATATATTCATCTTGAATGCAAACATGTCTAATTCTTAAATTTGCACGCTCTAGGTGAATACTTGCGCACCACGACGCCACGTCATCAAAATTTTCTGAATTGGCTGCGTTATGAGAATCAATAATTAACAAGCTTCCTTCATAAGGGAGTACTGCTGCTAGATCCAATAAGAAATTTTTCAAAGATCCCGGTGATTTCGCTTTAGGAAGAAAAATACACAGATGATTAATATGTTCATCTATCTTGATATTCCGATCTATTTGAGTAAGCATCTTTGGTGTAATCGCAAGATCATCTAACTTCATTTTGATCTGATCAAAATTTTGCCTATCACAAACAAGTAAAACATCACTATTCTGCCAAGGATGTGCTTGAGCGACCAACTCGGTTTCAGGGGTAACGAATTCTTCAAATGCTGCCACCCATGGACTCAGATGAGATTCAAATTGTTGGTCATGAGTATTCTTGGCTTTTTCTACAATCGTAGCAACCAGGTCCGCTAATGATATATCGGCTTGAATCTGGCCAACATCTCCAGACAGATGCATATCCTTAGCAAAACGTTCTATGATTTCAAATCTTTTGATTGAATCGAGGTTTAAATCATCCAATAGGCGATGCTGGGGCTTTAATGAACTTATGGGAAAGCCGGTCAACTGCGAAATATGTTTAAACAAAATTGCCAAAGGCTCATCATTTAGCACTTCTTGAAGAGGCAGTGCTACACCTTCTTTTTCTAGACTTTCATCTGATTTTTGAAAAGAAACTATCGGTAAATCTGAATCAGAAAACATTTCACATGGATTTTCAATAAAGTCTTTTTCAATCGCCGGGACAAAAGGCTTAGTCCAGCGTCCTTCAAATATAACATCTGTATTTAAATCATGGCCAAGACAGAACAATGCTCCTAACACCGCACAATGATCTTCTGCAGAATTATAACTGGACTCAACAGGCAAGCACACAACACCTGGCTCTTGACGGAAGAGATTGATAAAACTCCACCAGGACCAACCTCGATTGTGCATGCGACGTCCTTAAAAGAATCTACGATAGCTGTAAAATCGACTGGATCAACAACTTGTTTAGCAAGATAGTCCCTTAAACAAAGCTCTTTTGATCGAGGCATACCATCAAGCGAGGAAATAAAGTCCTGTGCGAGTATTATTTTAGCTGGAATTTCATCGCAATTTTCTAACCTAACAGCAGCTTCTTGCATATAAGGGCTATGGAAAGCGCACGAAACCGGGATACGTTGTGCTCTTATTTGATTATTATCAGCAATCTTAACACCCTAGCTAAAGCCTCTTCGGAGGCCGAAATAATGGTTTGCCTAGGGCTATTAAAATTAGCTACAACCGCAAATTTACTTACATCTCTAGGATCATTTGAAAATGAATGTTCAGATAAAAATTTCTGGGTATCACTCTTATTAAGAAAAAGCGAAACCATCCCTCCTTGAAGTGATTTTGCCATAGCCTCGCCTCTAATAGAAGCTATGGTAAGCGCTTGCTTAAGGTCAATTCCACCGGCTGCATATAATGCGGATATCTCTCCCAGACTATGGCCAGAAATTTTCGTGGCCTTAAGTCCAACTCTTGATAACCATTCCCACCAAGCAAGACTTGCAGCCGTAATGGCTATTTGAGCAACATCTGTTTTAGCGATAGCTGCAGAAATTTCATCTTCGTTTAGTAACGAATCTTCAGGATCAAATGCTCTTAATAAAATTTCTTTAACTTTTGGGGTTGCTACGGCCAGGGCCATCTCTTTTATAGCATCTGAAATTTGTGACCGTCGAAAACGCGTACGAGCCGCACCAATGAATTGTGAGCCCTGCCCAGGAAAAACAATTCCAATCGGAGCCGGCTTGATGTGATTGCCTAAAAAACAATCTTGCGGTGCATGCTTTTCTTTAAAACCATAAGAAACAATAGAATTCTTTAAAGCATTGATTTTTTCACCTAACTCTTCAGAAGTTCTTGCTACAATAGCCGCTCTAAATAACCCGTGTTCACTACTCCATGTCTTACGAGATAAGTCGGTCATCTCTGCAAGCGATATCCCTTGGCAATCTTCAAAGAGCTGATCGAGAGAGCCCATGCATTCATTTTCCGAAGCTCCAGAGACCACAAAAACCTCAGCCCTTTGATAGGTTGCCGACAATAATGATATGGGTACACTAGGCATAAATACAGCATGGGGTACAGAGGAAGAAGACAAAGCAACATGTGCGTTAATGCCACCAAATCCCATCGCTGAAACACCAGCATAAACACACTGGTTCGGATTTAACTGCTTTGCTGTTCTAATGGGAAAAAGCCGATTGGATTTCTCATGAAAGACATCATGTGGATATTCACAGTTTGCCGTTGGAGGTAGAACTCTCTGGTTAACCCCGAGAATCGCTTTTATTAGCGCACCGATACCTGCAGCAGCTTTAGTATGGCCAATAATCGATTTTAGCGACGTGACTCCACACAAGGATTCAGAAGATCCTGCAATTTGCTCTAAGGCAACATTCATCCCTTTTAGCTCTACTGGATCTCCTAATGCAGTGCCAGTACCATGACCTTCAATAAAATCTATCTTCGAATGTTCATACCCTGCTTTTTTCCAAGCTGTCAGTAATGCTCTTGACTGCCCTTGGCTTTGCGGTGCTGTAATTGACCCTTTACCATCTGAAGAAATGCCCCAACCATTAAGCTCTGCATAAATAGTATCTTGATCTTTAATAGCATCTTCTAATCTTTTTAAGACGACAAATCCACCACCTTCGCCCGGCATCATGCCATTAGCACGGCGGTCATAAATATAAAGTTGGTCTTTCGCAAGGGCCCCAGCCTTGGCAAAGCCGATCAACTCGAATGGATCCAAGCTTATATCCACACCCCCAGCAAGAGCACAGTCAATCGTTCCAGCACTAAGACGTTCACAAGCAGTTATAATGGCTAATAGCGAAGAAGCGCAAGCTCCATCAACTGTATAACCGCCACCTTTAAAATCGAAGTAATTGCAGATCCTCCCAGCGATAGTATTAGAAAGAGAGCCTGCCAAAGTATCTTCATTTACCTCGGGAAACGGTGCATTAAATCTTGCCTCAAAAGCCTGGAGGTATTTATCTTGCTCTGCCGCTGGCATCTCTTCATCGTTAAAAACTTGCTTCAAAGTACGTTTTACAAATGGCCAGCGGAGCCTCATAGAGCGTGAACGGGTCACTTCTCCAGTCAAAGTATTACCCACATAGACAGCAGTGCTGCGGTTAGAAAATTTTTGTGCTCCACCTGCGATTTCAATCGCTGCAGTAGCCAATTCAAGGGCAAGCCAATGAACAGGGTCAGTGGATTCCCAAGTGCTCTTAGGTATCCTCCACGCTAAATGATCAAAACTCCAGCCATCAATAAAAGCTCCTTGAGGAAATCTTTTTTGACCTTCTGACAAATTGGATTTAGATGTATATTGATCCACTGGCAAACGTTTCTTTGGAAAATCACGAAATTGCCTACGACCCGCTAATATGTTTTCCCACAATTCTTTTGGATTAGATGCACCTGGATATCGGCACGAAAGTCCCACAACAGCGATTTTGGTTTCATTTTTATCCAATGTCTTTTTATCCATCATTAATTGATTTGGTTTAAAAAATCTCACCCCAAAACTATATAAAATTCGTTTTAAGCCTTTCAAAATCTATCTAAAATCGCAAAAAAGCTCTCCACAAATGTTATAGTGAAAACCTTCAGCCAAAGGCCGCCCCATAAGCAGCCCTACTCATTTTTAAAAGGTTTTTTGTTAAAACTGTTCTATACCTATACCATAAATCAATAGCCGCTTAACAGTACATTTACATGTTGCAACCTATTGTCTGATCAAAATATATTGCCTTAAAACCAAAATCCCAGTTGGACAATCAATAAAATTAATTATTTCTTCAAATAAAAACAGCATTTTCTATTAGCAATTCTTACACTATTACTTACATACATAAAACTTGCATTGAACCACCTAGGACCGTCATGTTGAGTGAAACAAAACATCTCAATCTCCAATCGGTTCGCTGCTTATGAGTAGAAACATCTACCCATCCAGTGCATTCACATGAGGCGACTATATTGCATTATTTAGAATACTCATAACTTGCTAGAAAAGTATTTATACTTTACAAAAAGCAATCGATTATCTATCCTTGTTGGAAACCTATTAAGATAATTTGTGTAATTTAAGGTGGCATTATGAGACTACGTTTACCTTTTTTTCTACTATTGGTTGCTTCGTTATTTTCATTTAAATGCAAAAGAACAGTAAGCGATAATTCCACATACGAAACTAACAACAGCAGCTCATCAAGCTCATCATCATCTCTCAATATTTCAGATGTTAAATTTGCATTAAGCGAAGAGCAAGAAAAAGAGATTGTGAGACTAAATACGCTCATCGCTAGCATCAATTCCTCAGGGGATAAAGAAGGAGATATAGTAACCGTACAATCAGTAATCGATACAATTATAAAAAACGATAGGGAAACAAATACAATAGATAAAGAAAGCGGAATAAGGACAATTAACAATGAGGTTCTAAGACTATATGCGATCGGAGCTGATATCTTACAAAATTGCCAAGGTATAGTATATCGATTACGAAACCTTACAGATTCTGTCAAAATATTTTATTCTTATAAGCTCTTAACTTTACGCCAGTGGTATCGCCTAAAAGACGAGCACGCACATTATTTACAGCATATCTTCGATTATGTAGTAGACCCAAACCCCGGAAAAGAGATACTCGGTTTAAGTAAGTCACTACCATTCCATAGCCTCTCTGGAAATTTCAATGTTTCTGAATTACAAAATTGGTTAGTGCAAAATGTAATACCTTTTCTTTCATCTAAAGTTCAAGAACTCGATGAACTAATCAATAACGATCCTAATTTGGGTAGAGCTATCGCACGAACATCAACCCGGCTCATGCTCGGAAATAAAAGACATGATCTTATGCATACACACTTATCTGGATCTATCTATTCCGCATTCGGTGAATTTGGACAATTTAATCGCATGATCAGCGCGTATCAATTGCGACAGTTTTCGGCCTATACAAACTACATTATTGGATCCTTATATTATTTTTCCTCATACAACTGGGATGGTTATAATATATTAATCGATGAAATGTATAAACATTCATATTTTTCAAATGAAGTCGTCAGAAAAAAAGCAGCATTAATTGGAAGTTTCATTCCTGACAATTTAAGTAAAGTAAATCCATTAAACGACATAATCGCAATGCCTGAGCCAAAGATTCGCAAACAAATCCTGGATAAGGTCAGAAGTAGCTTTTCTAAATTTGGAACATACAGAAATTGCGTGCGTGAAGATAGCGAAGCAGAAGACTGCCTAATCAAGGCAAAGAGACAAATAATAGAAGGAAGCGAAAAAGAGCTTAACTATCTAAAGATATTAAATTCGCTTGATGGAAAAGACTCAAATAATACGTTTAGATATCTATTTGTTAATCCTGATGAAGTGAAGAATTATCTTTTTTTAGCCATCGATCAAGTTCAAAACAGATTAACTGCATATGAATCAGGAGGAGAGGCAACCTTAACAGATCGTTTAACAGGAGAGAAGTATAAAGTTAATGTCAGCAACTTTTTTAATGGCCAGCAAGTTAAAGACTGGGTTGCTTTCTATCCAGATGGGTTTGCAGGATACGAAAATGAATACAATAAACTACCTCGCTCAAACTTTACTAGCAATGAAAAAGTTAGCTTTTCATCCGAAGATAAGTACAAATGGAACTACGAGTTCGGCAGACCAACTCATTGGGGTGATTCCACTTTTGGAGGCGTCCTACCTGACTCTAAAAACCCTAAATTCCAAAATGGCAACATAGTAAATAAAGACCACAACGTCATCAGAGAACTATATGTTTTAAATAAACACAACGCACTTCCTTTTATAGGAAGGATACTTTCCCTACTCCAATAATTAGGTATCACCTTGCAAAAAAGAAAGCCTACAAATATTATTCTAAAATTTAGGGATAATATTTGTAGGCTTATCGATGAGAATTCCCGCCTCTGTCTTTTACTCGTTCTACTCTTTACAATAATCTTCGCACCTGGTTTTTCATTTCTAAGATTTGATTATGGCATTGAGGCCTGGTTTCGCTCAGATGATTCAGGCCTAAAACAATTCGAACAATTTAAAGATCAATTTGGCAATGATGATCAGATCAATCTTCTTATCAAAACTCCCGAAAGCGTTTTTCATAAAAGCTACCTAAAACAACTCAGAAATTTAGAAAATGATCTATGGAAAATAAAAGGCATCAAACGAGTTGATTCGATGCTAAGCTATCCTCATATATTCTTCGACACAAAGGCCGCACCTGGAGAAGATAGAATAAAGGTTTCAGAGCTTTATAAATACTACAGCCCCTTTACCCCTGAATCTTTAAATGATTTTTCAATATTTGTAAAAAACCACGAAGTCATATCAGATTATCTCATTAACAAAGCCCAAGATGTTTTGCATTTTTCACTTAAGTTGGAAGGCGAGTCTAATAAGGCAGTAAATTACACCCCATTTTTTCTATCACTTGAAAAGATACTCAAAAAGCATCAACATCAATTTAAATCCTATCTATATGGCCCGGCGACAGCTGTCGAATCATTCAAAATTAATGCTATCAGAGATTTAGAAATCATTTTTCCAGTCATGGTAATCATAATCTTATTATTTCTATATTTCATTTTTAGAAATATCCTAGCAGTACTAGTCCCTTTTATCGTGGCAATTACAACTATCATTATAACTATAGGCATTGCAGGTTACTTGCAATTCACATTCAATAGCCTAAGCACCTCAGTTCCTACAATACTTTTTGCTACCAGCATCGCCGATTCCATTCACATAATGTCAACATATATCAGTAACATAAAAAATGATAAATATAGAAAAAACCCTGGATACTATGCACTACAAAAGAATTTTTCACCGATTTTATTCACATCAATAAGCACCGCTGTGGGATTTTTTTCCTTACTATTTTCAAATATCGAGCCCATGAGAGTGCTTGGATTTCTTTGTGGGCTAGGTTCCCTTATCGCCTGGCTCATATCGATTCTTATCGTCGTGCCTCTATTTAAAATATATTATCAAAATAGCCGCCATCAAAAGAAATCAATCATTAATAAAACCTTTGACTTTAGTTTATTAACCACATCACTACTAAAAGCGCCAAGATTTTCTGTTAGTATAATCCTATTAATTTCAATCATAGCGGCAATTATTGGCTCTAAGGTAAAAATTGATTCCAACATATATAGCTATTTTCACAAATCAACTCCGTTATATAAAGCCAACCAATTTACAAATAAAAATTTTGATGGTTTGAATGGAGTTGATATCGTAATACAAGCTAAAAAGAGAAATAGTTTATTCGACCAGGATTATCTTGAAGACATGCATGCGTTTGAAAAGTGGCTGGAATCTCGCAGCTATATTAAAAAATTACTATCTGTAATAGATTTTATAAAACCTGCAAACGTCGCTTTTTCACAAAATGATGCAAGTCAATACAAACTCCCTGAAAATTCAAAGGATAGCAAAAACTATTTACTTTACTACAATTACAAAATGCCACCTGGCCTGCCTATGACAAATATTTTTAGTGTTAACTTTGATCAAACCCGTTTTAGTATATTATGGGATATACAGCATTCAAAACTAGCCTTAGAAAAAGGTGAAGAAATCAAAGCCTATATGCAAAAGCATGGCATAATAGGCTACCTAACTGGGCGCGAGTATTTATTCCACGGCTTAAATCGCTATATTGTAACGTCATTTGCCAAATCCCTGGCTTGTGCATTAATTTTAATAACTATCTTTATGATTTTTTTTCTAAGATCCTATATATTAGGACTGGTTTCTCTAATACCTAACCTAGCTCCCATTACCTTCGTATTAGGGTTGCTGTTTTTAATCGATGCAACCATCGATATTGGCACGGTCATTGTAGCCTCTGTTTGTTTTGGCATAGCAGTAGATGATACCGTCCATATGATGTTTTCATTTAAGAGATTAAATAACGCTAATTATAGCGCTAAAGAGCTCTTGCATCATGTATTTCGCGAAACTGGCATACCGGTGGTGATAACAACCGTTGTCTTGGTGGCTGGATTTGGCTGTTTTGCCTTTGCCAATTTTATACCTAATAGTAATTTTGGCGTATATTCCGCTGTGATGCTAACAATTGCGCTAATAACCGACCTAGTTTTCATTCCATCGGCTATTCTATTACTGCGAAACACTGCAACAAAAGACAAGATCGAGCCCACTAACCACACTAAGAGCAAAGTTAATGATTCTCAAACAAGCCAAAGTTAGGGCATAAAAATTAATAAAGCTATTATAAATGCCAAAGGCTTTTCTAAAGAGCCTTGAGAATAAAAAAAGGAGGACAGTACATCCTCCTAGAAAAATTTTTTTCAAATGATTAGCAACGCCTCCATCTAATCCCATAAACATGAGTGAATTCACCATCAATGGAATCAACAGTCGCTAGAGCAGAGCGTCCAGGCCTTAAAGCTTGCACATCAATTGAAGTCTTAACATTCAATGCCCTGTTTACACCGCAAGGAGACCAAACAAAATTATCAATATCCAAGCTATTTTTTACATGATAATCGCTAGTCAATGGGCCATTTCCAGAAACTACGAATGTTGCATCATTACTACGCTGCCCTTCAAAATAATAAACAGATTTTAGCGTTCCTTTTGTATCCCTTTCAAGGTCAACAAAACCTGCAAAATCGACATCAAATAAAGTATAACTCCACCCGTTTGGCACATGAATATTTACTGTTAGCTGACAATGCTTGCGGCGTTCTTGATATGGAACACCGGGACCAATTTCTGCTGCATATTCGTCAAAAAGAAGAGTAAAGGCCTTACCATCGGTTGAGATATCACCAGCCACAGTACCCATCGGGCATCCAGTACCGCCATAAACGATATTGTTGATATAAACTTCTCCTGGATTCGGGTCAGCTAAAGCAAGAAACGATGTCAAAGAAACCAAAGATAAAACTGCAGTTTTAATTAACTTATCAACTAACATAATGCCCTCTCAATTTCTCTTCATTATTAGTGAACTATGAACGCTCACCAAAAATAGATTAATAATTAGAAAAGTAAGGAGTTCAGCAATACAGTTCTAAAGCATTGACAAAACAACCAACTCTCGAAATCACAATAAGCAACAAGCATGCCACTATAAATTATAGTTATAATCACGTGTTAACGGAGGGTGGTTACAACTTGGCAACCTTTAAAACTCTAAGATAAAATAAGATGAAACTGGAGATGGCTATATTAAGATAAAGTAGATAAAGTAGAAAAAATAAAAAGCATTAAAATCGCATCATCAAAACTCCTGCACTTTTTCCTAAAACATATAGAAGCCAGCACATGTCAGATAACCATTATTGCCCTCTCAAATGATCCGGCACCAAACGTTCTATATATTTCCCAACCAAATCAACCTCTATATTCAAGGGTTGCCCAAGCCCAAGTGAAGAAAAACTAGTGGTCTCTACAGTCTTTGGGATCAACATAAGCTCGATTACACATGAATCTTCAAGATCAATGGCTTTATTTATAGTTAGGCTCACTCCATCGAGGCATATAGAGCCTTTCTCTATAACATATTTCCTTACATTAAGTGGCAATTTAACCGTCAAAAACCAACCATTAGAATCCTTCTTTAATTGCTTTACGTGGCCAACCACATCCACATGACCAGAAACCATATGCCCTCCCAGGCGGTCTCCCAAAGCCATGGCTCGCTCCAAATTAACCAAATCATTTTCTTGTAATAAGGACAATGTAGTCTTATCTAAAGTCTCACTGGAAACATCAAAATTCAACATATTGAAATCATTAGAAGTTACAGTAAGACAGCAACCGTTTACAGAAACGCTGTCTCCAAGTTTCACCTTATATGGCCTAGCCCCTGGATCCACAATCAATTTAGTAATCTTATTTTCTTTATGATCAGGCTTTAATAAAGCAATAACGTGACCAGTTCGCTCAACAAGTCCGGTAAACACATCAACCCTCAAGTTCGTTAGACATATCAACTTTCAATGAATTTAGAATTCGTTGAAATTCGTCAGGATCACGGAAATCTTTATAAACAGAAGCAAAGCGAACATAAGCAACTTTGTCCAATCTATGCAAACTATCCATAATCATATCGCCCAACTCTATTGTAGTAATAGTCTTTTCACCTTTTTCTAAAATCGCTCGTTCAATTTGGCGAAGTAAAAAGTCCAATTCATCAAGCGTAACAGGCCTCTTCTGGCAAGCTATTTGGATAGAACGCATAACTTTATTTCGATCATACGGTTCAATATAGCCTTCACGCTTCTTTACATTAAATACAAATTCCTCTTCACGCTCATAAGTCGTATAACGATAATCACAATCACGACAGCAGCGCCTCCTTCTGACGCTCCTTCCCTCGTTCGTAAGCCTACTTTCTAAGACTTTTGTTTCTGTATTACCGCATTTAGGACATTTCATATTAAGTAGCCCATTCAGTATAAAGAGGAAATTCCTTAGCCTTACTTATAACCTGCTCACGTATTTGATCTAACTGCGTATCATCAGTTAAATGTTGAAGGGTGCCATGAATCCATTGGGCGATTTGAGACATATCAACCTCTTTCATCCCGCGCGTAGTAACCGCAGGGGTCCCAACACGAATTCCGCTTGTAACAAAAGGACTTCTCTTTTCCTTTGGAACTGTATTTTTATTTACTGTAATACAAACCTTACCTCACGCCTCTTCTAACTGTTTGCCACTTACGCCGCTATCAGAGAGGTCTAATAGCATAAGATGATTATCCGTACCGTTTGACACCAATTTAAATCCACTTTCCTGCAAGCCTACAGCCAAAGCCTGTGCATTTGAAACAACTTGCCTTTGGTATGCAACAAAATCTGGAGAAGCCGCCTCTTTAAAACATACCGCTTTTGCAGCAATCACATGCTCAAGTGGTCCTCCTTGAGTCCCTGGGAAAACACCTTTATTTATTTTTGCGGTCAGCTCGTCATCGTTCCACAATATAACTCCACCTCTAGGGCCACGAAGAGTTTTATGAGTAGTTGAGGTTACAACATGAGCATGAGGGATTGGACTTGAGTGGATACCGGCAGCAACCAAACCTGCAATATGTGCCATATCGACTATTAGGTAAGCATTTACAGTATCTGCTATTTCACGAAATTTTTTGAAATCAATTGCTCTAGGATAAGCACTAGCCCCAGCGATAATCGCACGTGGCTTAATCTCTTTAGCTACCGATAAAACTATATCATAATCAATAGTTTCTGATTCTGGGTGGACTTGATAAAAGTGAGATTCATATAACCTACCTGAAAAATTTACCTTTGACCCATGCGTTAAATGACCGCCGTGGGATAAGTCCATTCCCAGAATTTTATCACCTTTTTCTAAAAGCCCTAGGTAGACCGCTGCATTTGCCTGAGCTCCAGAATGAGGTTGCACATTCGCAAAATTACAGCCAAACAAATCTTTGACTCTCTCAATTGCCAAGTTTTCAATCTCATCAACTTGCTCGCAACCTCCATAATATCTTTTATGAGGCAAGCCTTCGGCGTACTTATTCGTAAGCACATTTCCCATGCAGGCAACAACAGGAAGAGATGCAAAGTTTTCAGATGCGATTAATTCTAAACCTTCACTTTGTCTTTTAAGCTCCAATTCAATGAACCTATAAACTTCATTGTCAACTGATTTGAGTATATCCCACGGCCTATGCATAAATAGCCTTTCGATTAATGACTGTTTTTATCGACCTTGGATCTAAATATTTACCAAGGCTTAAAAAACTTTTTCTCAATCTCCCTAATTTTATTAACACGCAACTGATGCCTATCTCCTTCGAAAGGAGTTTCTAACCATGTCTTAACAACATCAACAGCACGATGATAATTTAACGTTCGCGCACCTAAGCAAATAACGTTAGCATCATTGTGTGCACGGCTCATCCTAGCGCTATACTCATCCCAGGCACTTGCAGCACGGACTCCCGGAATTTTGTTAGCAGTAATGCACATACCAATCCCAGTACCGCAAATGGCAATTCCACCATCGATCTTACCAACCAAAATATCCTTGGCTACCAATTCAGCATAATCTGGATAATCAACTGATGTATTTGCACCATGAGCCACTCCATAGTCAATTGCATCAACTTCTATAAGCTTGATAAAATCCAAAATCATTTGCTTTAGTTCTGTTCCTGCATGATCGGAACAAACTCCAAGCTTTTTGAAGTGCATACGTTCTCCTCAAATTGACATTAGCTTTGAAACGTTAGTATTCAAAAAAACCGATAAGCCACTTACAAAAGAACTCTTATAGATAGTCAAGCAAGCCCTAAGCCAAACGTCACTATTAACCTTCATCATTCTTTTTAATAAAGCTAACCGCATCTTCAACAGTTCTAATATTTTCAGCTTCTTCATCTGGGATATCAATGCTAAAGGCCTCTTCCATTGCCATAACAAGCTCCACCATATCTAACGAATCGGCACCAAGATCCTCTATAAATTTTGCTTTTGATGTAACAGAGCTCTCTTCGACACCAAGTTGGCTGACGATGATGCTTTTTACTTTTTCTTCTATTGACTCCGACATAATTAGAGGTCTCCAGTAATAAATTTAAAACAGTTAAGTTATATCGAACCTAACAAACCAAAATGTTTAGATTTTGTAAAGACAAAATGAACACATTCAAATGCTTCTAATTTATACATACTATTAAAATCACATCCTCGATGTGCACTCTCCCAAAGGAATACAAATGAAGCAAAGCCAACTTCCGCACTAGGCTGAAGCAAAAAAAAATGCAATGATACTAGGGCGTGTTGACGTTTCATTTTCGTAGCGAGAGACAAATACTTGAAAGTCGCAGCTAGGAAGGGTTTCAAAAATTACCGGAGGTGTACTAGATGTACATTGAGGATAATTTTTGAAACCATGACAACGTTGTGACTCAAGGGTTTGGCTCGTAGTAGGAAATGAAACGTCAACACGCCCTAGCATTAGCCCAATTTAATACCACTAATTGGCGATGAATAAAAAGCGGCTGCCAGGACAAGTTTATTGGACGGAAAAATGCCAATGAAATAAGCACACTGAAAAATAAAATTACCTGGAAAAACTATGCAAAAATTAGCAAACATCCAACAAAGTAAAAGTCTAGATAAAACTGCTGTAGCGCAATACAACCTATCTGAAGAAATTCTTATGGAATCTGCTGGAGCAGTTGCAGCCCATTCAATCACACAAGATTTCTCTAAACAATTAAAGGATGGATTAACCCTTATAATTTGCGGACCTGGAAATAATGGCGGTGATGGCCTTGTTTTGGCTAGGCATTTGAGCTCCTACGGCTTCAAAAAATTGAAAATATTATTATTAGGAGAGCAAGAAAAACGCACAAAGTTATTCAACCTACAGCTGGAAAGAATTCTCAAACTAAATATTGAAACCGTTCAATTACCCTCAAATCCAGAAGCCATACACCTTATTTCAGAAGCTAAGCTCATCATCGATGCAATATTAGGGATTGGCCTTACAAAGGATTTGACTGGGCAATTTTTAGAAGCTGTAGAAAAAATAAATGACTCTAAATGCCCAATTATCAGTCTTGATTGCCCAACAGGCCTTGATTGCAATAGTGGAAAAAAACTTGGAAATTGTGTTATTGCTACTCAAACACTAACTTTTGGCTTGGCCAAACCAGGCTTCTATCTCTGGCTGGGACCAGAGGTCTCCGGGAAGATAAAAGTACTTCCGATCGGGTTTCCACAGCAAGCGCAAAATGACTGCGCATCTAACATCCAATTGTTCAATAAAGAAGACGCAGTAAATCAACTTCCCACCAGATCAGATACCAGCAATAAAACTACATTCGGAGGAGCCCTCATCATCGCTGGCCAAGAAGGGATGTGGGGAGCCGGGATTCTTGCCTCAACCAGTGCCTTTAGAGTTGGAGCTGGTTACGTCATTTGGGCTAGTCATACTACTCCAAATCAAAGTCTAAAACAAATTCCTGAAGTTATGACTGCGACTATTGCGGAAAAACCATGGACACACAAAAAAGCCTCATCAGTAGCAATAGGCCCTGGCCTGGGCGTATCTATAGAAACAAAAAAACTGATAGAAATACTAAAATCACACACAGATTTAAATGTAGTTATAGATGCAGATGCAATCACAACCTGTGCATCATATGACCTTTTTCCTCTGCCCGAAAATTGGATCATCACCCCTCATAGCGGCGAATTATCACGTATCTTAAAATGTTCGCCTAAAGAAATTGATGAGAATCGATTATCAGCTTTAGAAAAAGCTGAAAAAATATGCGGATGTGCAATCCTACTGAAGGGCTTTCACACGATACTCTTCTACAAAGACAAGTTAACTATCATCAACTCTGGAAATTCAGCCTTGGCAAAAGCAGGCACAGGAGACGTTCTTACAGGTATGATCGCTGGTTTATTAGCGCAGGGTTATAATAGCGAAAAAGCAGCCGCTGTTGCTTCTTATATTCACGGTTTAATTTCCGATGCATGGATTAAATCAGGCAAAGATAAGAGCAGCCTATCGGCTTCAGATATACAAGTAAGCTTGCCCCATATACTAGGGAAATTAAGAAAAAAAACACAAAAGAAACATCATAAGCATGAAGAAAAAGTACATTAACGCGATAAACATAGGCCTTATAAAAAATGTGTGTACCAGCTTCTTTCTAAACAGAAGAGGCTACAACCTCCGCCCAACTCGTAGGAGTCTCGTACAGTCTTAAACATCCTAAGACAACTCGCCTATCAGTATAAAATTTTCTGATTGCGTGACTAAGTTTACTATACGCAACTTCGGCTAGATGTTCAGCTGTGGGTGGGTGCTCCGTAATTACTGTTTTGTGGCCATCGAGAGAATTAAGAAAATCTACCAATACTCTGTCATGCTTAAACACAAAAAAAGCATGATCCCACGGCTTTTTTATAACATCATCAGCAATTAGTTTGACGTCGGAAAAATCGACTATCATCCCTTGGTCCGAAGCACCAGCTGTCGATTGAATATTTCCGGTAATAGTAAATTCTACAACATAATGATGGCCATGCAAATTCTTGCACTTCGAATTATGATTAGGAAGTCTATGTCCAGCTTCAAAGCTGATCTGTTTTGTAATTGAAAGTATAGGATTTTCGCTCATACAATATATATCTTACTATTCAGTGGACAAATAATCATAAATATAGATCTTCGTATCAAAAAATTAACCCTTGATTTGCCCTTTACTAAGAGCATCTCCCACGCGAATCTCTTTTTCACTTTTTACAACATAACCCAACGCTGCAACAGGCGTAACATCAACAATCTTAACGACAGCAACCGGAAGCTTCACATCTGAAAGCTTAGAGGCCATATCTGACATAGAACTTGCGCCTGGACTTGAAAAAATATAAAAATATTGGCCATTAGAGATTCCGTTAGTAGCTCCTCTATCGATAAAAAGAAGCTGATTTTCACCACCCATAATACGACCAGCACTACCAAACCCGACCACCCTAGCATCACTACTTGAAATAGATCCAATTTGATTTTCAATTGGAACGGTGCGCATTGTGGAAATATAAGGCACTATAATATCTCCAGCCCTTAACCCATGTCGCGTCTCCGTGGCTTGCACAATAGCCATTTCCGATTCATCTATATTGGCAATAATCCTTATATTTGCGACAAAATCATAGTGATAACCTAAAAAATCTCCCGTGGCCAAACTATCAACTTCACCAAGCTCACGCAATACCGTATACGTTGTACTCTTACTCACGGGGGAATCCAGCTGAACAAGAGCCTGCCGTTCCTCACCCACAAGAACTTCACCCTCAGTTCCACCGATAACTACAGCCAGTGGCTTTTTCTCTTCCGGAAAGATAAAACCTGGGATTGTAAATTTTCTATTGGTAGGACTAAATAAAACACCAGATTCAATAATTTGACCATCGAGCTCACCTGCGCCAGTAACATCCTCTACCCCAACGACTTTGGTAATAGTTTGAACATAATTCTGTTCAAAATCAGGTATCTGACCATGTAATAAAACCTCTTCAGCAAGCTCACCTTTGTCGATAGGAACTACATCCTCTTCTGAAACAACTTCTAAATAAGGCGGTGTTTCTTCATCACCGGGATAAAACGACAATTTCATTCCTGGCCATACAAAGTGAGGGTTTTTAATTTGAGGATTTAACGACCATAGTTTAGGCCAGTAGCCTCCTTCATCAAGAAGCTGTGAACATATATCAAAAAGAGTATCACCCGACTCAACGTAATATTCCTCTGGCGCTTCACCGTCAGCCATAACTCCCAAAGACCCAGGAATAGGAGGCACGCCTGAAAACTCATTAGGTGATTCAATCGGATCAGCCTTAATCTCATAGTTATCAAGCATATCAGTAGACCCTGTTGAAGAGGCTGGCACGGAAACTTCACCCCTTAAAACAGAACTTGCAGGTTCATTAAGACCAGATGGCTGTTGCAGATTCTGTTCGTAAACTCCAGAATCGTAAAAATTGCTACCGACTGCTTGCCCAGAATCAAATGAATCCTTTGGGGCAGTAGCAGTGGGGCTAAGTGTTTGTGCTGGTTGCCGAATTTCCTCCACTTGAGATTTTTTCTCTGGAGAAATTCTCAAACTGTCACCCTGGGCGGGTTGAGCTGCTGAATCTGCAGCATTTGAGTTCAAACCTAATCCATTATCAGAATCCAGATCAAAATTTTCAGAATTGTCTCCAAACCCTAAATCATCATCACTTGAGAAAATATCATTCCCATCTTTGCCTTTATTATTATATTCAACGGCATTAGCTCCACTTTCTAACTCGGTCCTCGTACCAAATGCACTTGAACCGCCTCCATCAAGCAAAAAATCATCTTCTTGGGCGAGTGCTATATTACTTCCTAATAACAACATTATCCCTAGAATTTTCAATGATGTTAAATCCATATTTTTCATCCAATTCATTCTACAATCCCTTATGCAAATTAGCTAAAATTTGCTTTGCAGCTTCAGCTGTTCCTTCATAAGGATTTTTTTGAATAATCTCTTGGAATCTCTTAATAGCCATTTCTTTTAACCCTAAGTCAAGCTCAACCTTTCCTAAATACAGCATAGCTGAAGGCTTCCAAACACTACTAGAATAATCATTGACAAATTGCTGCAACTGCTGCCTTGCTGACTGGTACTCTTTCAAATGATACCAGCACCGGCCTAACCAATATTTTTGTTCATGGTCATTTGATATATTCGAAAAATCTTTGTCTATTTGTAAAAACGCCATATAAGCGCGGCCATAATGGCCTGAACGAAAAAGCTCTCTGGCATCAGACATTTTTTTATCATACTCCTGCTTATCATATTCAGAATCTTTATCTGAATCATTCTTTAGACTTAACTCATTATCTTTATAACCATCAGCCTTTGATGATTCCAAAATGATTGCCGTGTTTGTTGAAGTTCGATCTACCAAACCCTCATCTGGTTGATTATCAACATTGAGTTCTTCATAATCATTACTAACATCTTTTGGCATAATACCAAGCATCAAACCCTTTTCTAATATTTTTATTCTAGCCTTCTGGCTATTAACTTTATCTTCTAATTCATCTACTTTTGCCCACAACTTCGCCTGTTTCAATTCAAGACTTTGAAGTGTATCACTTGGAGTTAAGGTATGTATATTAGCTATCAGTTCATTTTTATCTTTCTTCTCGGCTAAATCATCCGCATTACCTTTTAAATCACCAGTGCTTTCCTTACCAAAGAAAGTACTACAGGCCGAAAAAAATAATTGTGATATAAAGCACAAAGCAAACAAGTATTTCATACCAATGCCTCCAAATCTCGTTTGCGCAGTTAAATTGCCTTCGATTGAAGAATACGATTAAAAAACTGTCTTAAATTCATTAAAACATCCTCTGAAACTTGTACAAATTCGCAACCAAACTTATATGACGTGATTGAAAGATTATCTTGTTCAACATTTTTATGCTCAGTAATTTTTTTCGACCATCTTATTTCATAACGAATAGGTATAACTGGTTGCATAGGGAGTATTAAGCTAGAAGAATCTTCAACGTTACCTCGTTTTAAAGTTTCGTAGAAATAGGGAAAACGGGTTTGCATACAAAAACCACCTAAACTAATATCTGCAACAGCCATATAACCTTTTAAGCTTTCATATTGTAAAAACACTGGTGGAGTTGTAGCTAGATCTTTTGCAGGATTTTTACCAACATTAATAAAGGCAGAAACCTGTTCATTAGTCGCAAACCTAGCATTTTTTCTTCTCTCAATACTAATCAGACTTTTCGGAAAAGTGACCAGAACCGTGCCTTCCTCAAGGCGCAGTAACTTACATATAAATGTAATCTTTGTGGCCATCATCACAAACTCTGCTTGCAGGAAAGATCTACCCTGTAAATATTCTATACCCTGATCAGAAATACCACTTAACTTTAAAGTTAAGAATTTTGAACCAGATTTTGCTTTTGCAGAAATTATATTAGATGCTTTAGCCTTAACAGCCAAACCAACATTTTCCTGTACACGCAAATAGACCTGCAAGTTCGCCTGACACGTCTTGCTTAGAATCCTAATGATTCGATCCTGATTTGTAATTTTAATCTTGTTTTCTTGCATAACTTCTATATATAGCTACCTGCCAATTCATAAATGATCACATTTAGTTTTGTTTTTAAAAAATGAAAACTCAGAAAAATAAAAAAGCCCAATATTCCTTATCTAATTCTATCATCCTTTAGACCGAGTCTATTTGATAACCACGGGAAATTTTCGCCGATAGGTAAAAACAGCTCGCGTTATCCAACAAATTCAAAACATTAAAATTTTTAAATACTTAAATAATAAATATTCGATTTCTTTCAACATCGTTAAATGAATGCAAAACATCAATTCAGTAAAACTTATTCAAGAAATTAAAGATTTTATGCATCTAAACATAACAAATAACAATCTATAACCATTTGACTTTTATATAAAACGGGATAAATATGACAAT
This sequence comes from Bdellovibrionota bacterium, assembly GCA_041391425.1. Classification (GTDB taxonomy): domain Bacteria; phylum Bdellovibrionota_B; class Oligoflexia; order Oligoflexales; family JAWKNZ01; genus JAWKNZ01. The sequence goes on along the minus strand of JAWKNZ010000003.1, from coordinate 260,944 downwards.
CATAGTTAGCATTAATTTAATATATTGGACTTTATGTAAGATATATGGACAACACTCTAAAAAAACAGATATATCTTCTGCTTATCCTCATATCTTCATCAATTATACTTTCAGGAAATAGCAATGCTGAAGAAGCAGATAATGGAGAAGAGCTAACTCGCTCAAGAAACTATTCCCACAGACAGCTTTTTTTTAAGAAAACCTACTATGGCGTAGGGCTCGCAAAAAATACACCAATAAGAAAAAGTGAAGATTTTTTTACGTCTGGATATTACCACCCTAAATATACTTACAAATTTAATTTAGAAGACCGATGGCTAACAGGCGTCTCAGTACAATTTAAGACCCTAAGAAAAAAAGATCTAAATGAAACATTAGCTATTTTAGCTATTTCTCAACAATCAATGTACTTAATTAGACTCTATCACCCTACCTATTTACAGGTAGGAGGCAAACTTTTATACCTGTTGCCAACAAATAAAACCTCCCTACCTCTAAAAAAAGATACCGATTACTCAATAGAAGTTGGCTTAGCCCTTTCTAGTGCGTTTACATACGCATTAACAGATAAAATTTTAGCAAACATATTTATCGATGTCTGGCGAGGGACAAAAACAAAATCTTTGCAAGCTTATGAGGCGGGCATCGAAATAGATTATTCATTTAATTAAAATTACTACAGAACCTTTTTTCAAAAGGCCGTGACAGCATTATACCTGAAAAAGCTCACATACAATCCGTATATTTGCTACTTGAAAACTACTGTTCTAAGTCAGTCTCACAACGTGCAAATCTCATATTAGCAACCCAACCATATCGCTGTGTTCCCCACAACTTAGTTAAGCCAAATTTCTTAACCATTTCACTATCGCCTATTTCACGAAAGTTAGGCGAACTTGATAACACTACTGTAGAAGTTGGAACTAATATTCGATCTGATCTCGAAGGCCTTTCATCACCAATAGTTGCCATAAATATTTCATTAATTGGTGTTGATGTATAGCAGCTGCTTTCAAGCTCACAAAATCCACTAGAAGCATCCTTTAAACCCAAAGCCGTTAACAACTCCCGATATTTTGATGATTTATTGCTATCAGGAAGATAGCCAGCAACGATAATTCTCTTCTGGCATAGGCCTTCTTCCTTAATACGTTCTTTTATTTTATCTCTTACAAAAAGATACCAAAGCTCTCTATTTACTGAAGAGACAGGCATTTGAACATTAAAAACAAGAATTGGATAATTATCAAAATCTATAGCTGTTGCTGTTACAAACCCACCGGCACCTATATCCCAAAGTTCCTTCTGAGTAAGAGTCCGCGCTCGATCGACTTTCAAGGGATAACTGGTAGCGACAGCCATAGCCTCCACTTCTTGAGTATCCCCGTACTCCCTAACTACACGCAAATGCCAATCATAATCTCGCAACGCACCGGCCAGCAAAATATTACGATCAGAATCGGATGGGCTCTCTTTTTTTGACATCGCCTCTTGTATGATTAGCAGATCAGGCTTAATACCCCTTAAACCTCTATCAATCAAATTCAGTCGTTCACGGCGAAAAGCCCAGTCTCCCTTCCAAGATAAATCTGAGAACCGTGAAGGTATTCTTTGATTAAATAAGGATAACGTTTGAACTGTAAGTGCTCTATCATCATAATGGTTTCCATCCGTAAACAGAGAAGAAAAACAAGAAACAAATAGGCCACAAACAATAAAACATACCCAGCAATACTTCATGTAAATCTTCAACATCCAATATAACGAGAAATAACCAATCTTTGAATCTCGCTCGTACCTTCACCAATTCGGAGTAAAGCTGCATCTCGATAATGCCTTTCTATCGGATACTCCTTCATCAATCCGTAACCACCAAATGTTTGTTGTCCTTCCCTAGCGCAATATTCGGCAGTTTCAGAACAATAAAGTTTAGCCATAGCCGCATACTTTTGATAATCACCACCAGTCTGCCGCAACCAACAGGCTTTGTATAACATATTTTCTGCCGCTTCTACACGCGTCGCCATTTCAGCAAGTTTAAATGCCACAGCTTGATGTTTCACCAAAGGCTTACCAAAAGTTTTACGCTCCTTAGCGTAAGCTAACGTCATATCAAGGGCACCCTTAGCCAAACCAAGTCCCATCGCACCTATAGATAAGCGACCATTATCTAAAGTCTCCATCATAATCTTAAAGCCCTGCCCTTTTGAGCCCAAGATTGCATCTGCTGGAACACGCACATTATCAAAATAAAGTTCACCAGTATTAGATGCTCGCCACATCATTTTACCACTCATAGCTTTCTTAGTTAGTCCTTTTGTATCCGCAGGCACAAGAAAACAGCTAAGTTCAGGACGGCCATCATCCCTTCGGTCTGTCACAGCTTGCACTGTAATTCCAGCCGTCAAATCACAAGCACTATTAGTGATCCAGATTTTTGAGCCGTTGATAACCCACTCACCAGTAGATTCATCAAACTTTGCAGTTGTTTTACTTGATTGCGCATCACTACCAGCTTCAGGCTCCGTAAGGCCAAATGCCCATAATTTTTCTCCAGTACAAAGAGAAGGAAGATAACGCTTTTTCTGTTCTTCCGAGCCATAATAATAAATAGGGGCTGCTCCTAAACTATTATGAGCCGCTATTGTCGCAGCTTGAGAACCATCAACCCTAGCAAGCTCCTCAACCGCCACAATATAGCTGAGATAATCCATCCCTTGCCCACCATATTGCGGAGACACCACTGTACCGAATAACCCGAGAGCTCCCATTTTTTTTGTTAGTTCAATAGAGAAGGTTTCTGTATCATCTAAATGATGTGCTACAGGCGCCACTTCATCAGCACAAAATTTTCTAATAGTTTCCCTTAGAATTGACATTTCTTCGTTTTCGCTAAATTGATAACTCATCATTTTAACCTTTCAAATCAAGTAGTCGTAGTCTCTACAATATCCCTCAAGCGGCCTTCCCTACCTGTAGCACCTGTCAAAATTGCCAAATAGGATTTATAACGCCACTCTGGAATTCTTCCAGCAGCAACTGAATCTCTAACCGCACAATCAGGTTCATCAACATGATTGCACTCTCTATATTTACACTGCCCAAGCAAGTCACGCATTTCAACAAAACACCAACTTAATTCTGTTGCAGTACGCTCCTCAATTGCAAAACTTCTAATCCCGGGAGTGTCTACAATATACCCCCCTTCTTTAGCTTAATCAAGCTAGCATAAGTTGTAGTATGCCGTCCTTTATAAAATATACCATCAGTTTCCACATCTTGGGTGATTTCTGGACCCAACAAATTAACTATGGACGACTTGCCAACGCCAGAATGTCCGGAGATCAAACTAATCCGATCTGAAAACATCTCTTCAAGTTGATTAAGAGACTTAGCACCTATCGTATCTTTGTTCTCCGCCTGTAACCTTAAAACCCGATAGCCAATCTTTTCATAGTAATCAGCATAGTTCAGACATTCTTCTTTAAATCTTTCCTTTTCTACTTCATCTAACAAATCTTTCTTATTGAGAATAATGCTTGGAACAATACCTTCGGATTCAGCCAATACGATATATCTATCAATAAGACCCCATTTAACAGTCGGATTTAAATAGCTTGCAACTATCACCAATTGATCAATATTGCTCGCAAGAACATGACGCCGATCAGCAAGCCTTGGATCAACCCTCGAAATCGAATTTTTTCGCTTCAAAGCAAGCTCTATCGAACAATGCGGGAGCTCTTCTGAGACAACTGGAGAGTTCTCATCAGCTGGACAGCAAAAAACCCTGTCTCCGACACAAACAAAATTGCGTTCAGATCTTTCAGCTTGTAAAAACTTTCTCGCCACAGTGGCCAACCAAACATCTCGAGTAGCAATCTTACCTAATTCAGACTCCGGGGATATAAATGAATAGCGCTTATGAACTTCAACTACCCTCGCATAAAAACCTTGTTCAATATTTTGTTCAACCTGTTGCCATTTATCTGCATCAACATAAAACGCATCAGACAAATCGGCAGCCTTAGAAGATCGTTTCTTTCTTCTATTTGGCTTCTCCCGTTTAGCATAATCATCAAAATCGTTTGCTTTAGATTTTTTCATGATTAAACACCATGTCCTTCATCAGCCGCTCTGATGATACTATGACTTATATCTGCGCTTAACAAACTCAAAGACTTCTTTGCATTCATTCGAGAAATTTCTTGAACATGGTACTTTCCATCTTCCTCTAATTTCAGATGTCCCAGCTGACACAATTGTTCAAAATGCACCTTATATAAAGACTTATCAAAAAATTCTGGATCATTCGTTCCATTCAAAATAGCTATCCTTTGAGACATCAATTGGCTTTTCTGCTCAAACTCCTCTCTCTTAATGCCCCGTGAGTTTTCGACACGAGTCAATAGAGCGCCTGTAACAGCATATCGCTCTAAAGTCCGCCCAAGAAATCGGCCAATCAAATTCAAATCACTAAATTCCTTAGTTGTCACATCAGGGCGCCGATAAACGCCTTTATCGTCTTTAAATAAAAGTGAATGCCTAACCATAGTTTCAAGCATATGTTGATGGTATTTTTTATACTGATCTTCATCAAATTTCAAAAATAGCTCTTCACGAAGAAAAGGATATAGGCTAAGACAAGACTCAAATAACTCACCTTCTTCCCATTGATCATTATGCTGAAAAAAAGCTGCTATTAATGCTGGAACGGCATATAAATGCAAAACATTATTACGATAATACGTAAGTTGCACTGCTTGTCTTTCATCAACGTGAATAACATCGCCATCAGGATGAGAAAATCTCTTAACCTCTGCAATTTTCTCAACATAATTCAAAATTTTCTTTGCGGACATTGCTGGCAAATGGACATTCTCACTATATGGTGCATGTTCTAACAGACTAATGAGCATTTCTATAAACAACAATAATTCTGACTCTGATAACGCCTTTTTCGGACTAGCTAAAATGGCTAAGGAAAAAAGAGAACTTGGACTCACTATAGTGGCTTGATTTATCTCAACCATAACTTTACGTGCTATAACAGTCGAAACTCCAGCAAGTTTCGCCTTAACATTACTCTCACTATCAGCTGTGTTCCATTCAGGTTTTATCTCATCTAAAGCATCACCCAAGTCTAAGCCACTACCAAAATTAACATAGGCCTTTCCAAAGTTTTTCTTGATAATTTTTAACGTCTTCACCAATTGGCTTAAAGATTCAGTTTTTTTAGGCTTACCACCAAGCTCACCAATATAACTAGCACTCTCCATAATCTTGTCATAACCGATATAAACAGGGACCAACATAACAGAGCGGTCAGGATTGCGGGCAAATCCTTGCACAATCATATTGAGCATTCCCGTCTTAGGTGACAAAAGCCTACCTGTACGGCTTCGTCCTCCTTCTGGAAAAAATTTTATCGAAAACCCTTTATTTAGCAGGTAAAAAACATATTCATTAAAAACAATAGAATACAGTCGATTGCCTTTGAAAGTTCTACGAATATAAAACGCTCCCGCACGCCGCAAGAAAGGGCCAGCCGGCCAAAAATTTAAATTAATACCAGCCGCAATATGTGGAGACATAAAACCACAGTGAAATAATGAATGAGCAATAAGTAAATAATCCATATGGCTTCGATGGCATGGCAGGTAAACAATCTCATGATTTGAAGCATATTGTCGCAACCGCTCAGTACCCTCAACTTGAATACCGTTATAAATTTTGCTCCATAGCCAAGTTAAAATAATAGAAAATGCTCGTAGAACATTAACTGTCAATCTAGGAGCTATTTCCCCAAGATACTTTTGAGCGGTGCGATAAACTCGATCTTCACTCACCCCTCTACGGCTAGCCTCTTCGGAAATAGCGGCTCTTACTGGTGCAGATTTTAAAATAGAAAGCATCATTTGATTATGATCATAAATATGTGGACCAAGAGCAGCCACTCTATATGAGCGAAAATGAATTTTCAAAACCCGCCGCAATTTTTTTGTGGTTTGCTCTACACCTAAACCTTCTGATAACAGCTTTAAGGTCGAAATTGGCAAGCCAAAATTACAGATAACTCCTCGCCCATGGACAAATACAGTAAAAAATCTTTGAAAGACTCCACCAAACTCTTCATCCGTAAAAAGAAGCTTAAAAAGAGACTTTTCTTCCTTACCTCTATGCCTTCCCCACAAGACTGAAACAGGAACCACTTGAACATCTTGTTGCGTCAAACCTACTTGCTGAACTAAATTAAAAAGCTGTGAAGGTGCGTCTTTTGTACTTTTCATCTGAACAATACCGGGCTTAGCTAAATAGATATAGCTGCCATACTTACCAGACCTATGCGCCAAAGGTTGGTAATGAGGGCGAGGAAGCCCTAGTTTACGACAATGATAGTCAAGCACTAAAAGATCAGTCAATGACCTAGAGCGCAAAATATAACAAACAGGCTTATCAGGGTTTAATCCTAATGCTCGTATCGTATTTTCTGGCATAGCTTTACTTTTAACCCACCAAAACAATATTTTTTGGAACCACCAGAAAAATCTCATCCCATTTTTTAATGATTCAGCCAAGTCATAACCTCAACTCAATATTATCTATCAACCTGACAGCTCCCAACTTAGCAGCGACAAATACAATGGCGTATTCTTCAATTTCACCACTTATTTCTGCAAGGTCCCTCTCTCGCCTCACTTCAATGTATTCAAGTTTAATCGCTTCAAATTCAGCCAACTGATTCTTAAAGCCATCGACAAGGGTTTCTACCAAATGACAACCATTGCTAAATGTCTGTAAAAGTGTACTTAAGGCAAAGAAAATATTAGGAGCAATTTCTAACTCAGACTCACTAAGCAATTGATTGCGGCTGCTTAAAGCTAAGCCAGTATCACTACGCATAATATCACAAGCAACTACCTGCGTTTTTATATTTAAATCTCTAACCATATTCGCAATAATCTTAAACTGCTGATAATCCTTTTTGCCAAAGAGGCAGTACTGCGCTGAAGTCATATTCATCAATTTTATAACGACAGTGCACACTCCACGAAAATGTCCTGGTCTGCTTTGTCCGCAAAGAATATCTGTAATTCCATCATTAGAAACCCAAGTTTGAAAATCAGGGCCATACATTTCATTAGCTGTAGGCGAAAAGACAGCATCTACGCCTACCCCCTCTAATAATGAAAAATCTTTTGCCAAATTTCTCGGATAACGGGCAAAATCTTCTGAAGGGCCAAACTGAGTGGGATTTACAAATATGCTTACTATAACCTTATCACCTAGTTCTTTCGCTTTTTTCACCAGAGACAAGTGCCCTTGATGTAATGCTCCCATGGTAGGAACAAGGCTTACCTGCAAATTTTCAAGGCGCCAGCTCTCAACCAGCTCCCTGCATTCAGAAACAGTCATCAAAGACTTTGGGGTCATATAATATATTCCATGAAAATCATAAGTAGTAGAGATCATCAGCGAGAGATTGCCACATAAACTCGCACTACTAACAACATATAAACTCTCATATGATTTAACATAATTTGCTGAATTGATTAACAAAAAATAAACAACAGTCTTCCCTACAGGAAACTTTTAGGCAACTGAACGATTTTGCAAGTAAATATATGACTAGTTAATGCTCAGGGCGTTGAGCGAGAAGAGCAATCAGCGGATCTTTCACATGGACTTCAGAGGATAAATCTTTATCCAACTCTTCCAAACCTTGGCGCATCTCTGCGTCTGAAAAGGTGGATAGAGTTGAAATAAATCGCTCTGAAACGGCTTGCAAATACTTTTCCTTTGGCAAAGTCGTCTCATAAGTAATTTTCTCTGAAGAAACCGAAAATCCCTTGGCAACTAAATCTTCTTCTAATTGAATAATATTAAACTCAGATTCTTGTGCTTCAAATCTTTCTACTGCTTGTGAAAATAAAGGATATTCCAGACTATCTGGCATAGAAAGTATCAATACCTTTCCACCTGGATTAAGGCAACAAAATACTTTCTCCAATACATCCGTATGATCAGGCCGGTACATATGATGAATTACTTGTTTTAAAAGTATCTTGTCAAATGTATCTTCCGCCTGTGCGAAAAAATCATCCGCCAGCATCTGCTCAGATTGCAGATAACGCTCATCCCAAGAAAAGCAAATCGTATCCTGCTCTACCCCAATAGGAGTTTGAGAAAAATTCACACATTGTGAAATTTTAGTCGTAAGCTCTCCATCACCACATCCAATATCAAGAAAACAATCTTGATCCTGCAAATCTAATAAATCAATGACTTTATCACACCAAAACTCAAGGTAGTCGCTACTGTGAATCCACGACGTATTGCTAGAGCGGTGAAAATTTTCATAATGTTGACTGGATACATCTAGAGCATTACTGCTGCTCATACGATCAGTAGGGGGCACGGCACTTCTCTCACTAATGACGTTAGTTATATAAAAATTGTCTAAAACCTAAGCTCTACCGCTGGTAGTGAGCATAGTAGGCCTTCAAAAAGAAAGCATATACTTGGCTAATCTCGACAACACAGGGATACCTTAGACATAACGCAATAAGTGCGATAATGCAAGCCGCTCAAATCCAAGGGATTTCGCATTTCCATCCTCCGCTGCTTTGAATACAGCAGAGATGAAAATACAAGAATTTCTTTGTTTGTGTTATGGGTAGAAAAAGAAAATATTGGTAAGACTCGAACTAATTTAACCGGGATCTGAATTTTTTTAAAAAAACTGCAGTATTTTCAACGGATTCGAAGTTCGCTCAGGCGCTAGGCGCGAAGAGGTGGGAAACTGCAGTGTACATGTTGGTACATGAGGATTTCCTGACGACAAAGCAACGACGCAACCGGCTAGAAATTCGGATCCGGGATTTAACACTAAAATCGAAATAGCTCCATCAATCCTGAGTTATTCCTGGATTAGCAGCTACTTTAGAAATAACATTATGTATTTCCTCAGCCTCATCTTCGCTGACAACATCCTCCCAATTTTCCCCTGCAACACCACTTAAACGTTTAAAAACGCCAAATAGACTTCTAAACTGCTTATTTTCTTGAGCATTAATTCCCAAGTCATCGATAGTTACATCGCTATCAATAGCTTCAAAGCTCATCTCGCGGGTTAAGACCTTAGCAAGTATAGCTTGAACAGCCTGATGGCAAGCTAAATTAAAAGATAGATTTGGCCCAAAATAAAAAACATTAAATACAAACTTATCCCAAGCCTTTTTAAGCTTAGAAGGTTCAGTAGTAGAATCTTCAATCTTGAGAAAGGCTTCATTGTATGCATTCTTTACTTCATTCTGACTTAATTTAAACTCATTATCTTCGGAACCATAAAAATCCATCGTATTAGTACGGCGCATACAACTATCAAAAATCTCTTCTCGATTGCTAACGGTTTTCAACGATCCTTCTTTCCTTAATTTTTGTATTAAAAGGGAATTACAGGTACGAAACTCAAGTGGCATCGAGCAATAAAATAGTTTTTTGGCTCTAGGAAGCTTCTCTGCTGCTGGATTATGCCAACACGCATTAAATCGATTTTGCACCATTTTTTTAATAATCGAATCATCTCTTCCTTTACACATTTTGACATCGAGGGTATATTTTTTAAGAAACAAAATCGAAGCCATTCTCGATGAGAAAATGAATTTTTCATAATCTGCAAATGACAAAGCATGATCCTGAGAGTTATAGTCTTCTTCTATATCACTCGCTAATTCAGACAACAAATCTTCGTTGTTTTCTCGCTTAGTATCAGTCTCACAACCTCTACCTGCAGGCCGCATAAAACATGGTTCTTCATTGACATTAAGACTACTTTCACTCTCTGACTCAGTGCTCCTGGTTTTACATGCCATAGTTAGCTGACAAAAGACAGCAACAGCTACTAATAAATACTTCATCCCATCATCCTCACAAGTTTGAACCTAAGAGTAAACTTCTATGTCAAAAAGGAAACCGATCAATACATAAAACCCATGCACATCATTTCAAAACCACCACACCGGAAAGCCTCAAAGCATAATTAAGCATAGCTAAAAATAAAAAATCTAAAACTATTTTAACATAGTTATAAAAGGCAAAGAACAATTGGTATGAATCCAAGATAATAAAGTTCGGGATCACCGAACCTGCGGGAAAAAACATTCTAAGATTGATCGGTAAGAAGAAAAAATCTACCCTCATGGTAAATTGGCCCTTCATTAGGCCTGCACTTTACGGGCTTCGCCCCGTCCATCCATCTTCGTAAGAATCACTTCATTCAGATTCCATCCGAGACAATCAATCAGGAGATTAAGGTCCCCTACCTACTACACCATCGACTTATTTTCATATTACTTTAACGTGACGAATTTTTTTCGATAGCGCCACTGCAGGATCATTTATACGGAAATATACAAGAAAATTTTAAAAATTTAAAATTTTTGCTGATTAGAATTAAGAAATACCAGCTTACGAACACGTCCTTTATTTCCCAAACGACCTAATTTTCTACCATTAAAATCAATTTCGACTAATGCAGCATCATAAATTAGAAATTCTGCACTTGAGCCTATCTCAAAAGTATAATCACCAGGCTCATATTCTTTTATTTCAGAAGGTTCATCACCAATTTTTTTTCGTATCCGCACTTTCTCTTTCACCAGCATATGCAAAAGTTCGCCACTAGAAGCTTTTTCCTCAGATTTATTGCCTGATACGGCCACACTTACAATCTTTTGCTCTTTCTGTGCTTGCACGATATCATTTTTTACAAGGCCTTCAGCTTGTTTATCGTCCTTTGCTAAATCATGGTTGATACTATCAAAATTTTGCTTTTCAATAGAATGCACCAATTCATCCTTAACTTCTGTCGGCCCAACGCTTACTGAATGCTTACTATTATAAATATATAAAAAAATGGATAACAAAGAAGCTACCGTAATAGCTGCAAACAAAGCCAAAGCCGAACCTTTATTCAATTTAAACTTTCTCTCAGGACCAGAAATAGACTTTGCAAACTTGGTCGCAGTATTAGTATCAGAAATAATGCTCTTAATTGTCGAATCTTGCTGATCAGGCCAACATTGGACATAAAGTAGCATATACGGCTTTGGATCTACGCCTAAAACCTCACAAATGCTTTTCACAAAACCTCTACCAAAAATCTTGCCAGGCAATCGATCAAACTCACCATCAAGCAAAGCATCGACAAATTCGGCACTGATCTTAGTTATTTGTGATAATTTCCGCGCATCCTGATTGGCAGATAAACACAACTCACCTAACTTTTTAGCAAAGTCAACCCGAGCTGCCTGAAAATCCCTAATCTCGTCAATTTTTTGATCAATATTTGCCATAAAGTGCTATCTTTCACCGATTGCAAACTAATTTAAAGGCATTCACTAATTATATAGTTTAGCGAACTTACTACAGCCGTCATAACCTTTTAGTAAGCGACGTTAAACCAAATAGATCAGTACAACTCTACCTAACAAATTCAATCCAAGACGTCCAATTTTGCGATCAAATATGCTATAATTATTATGGTAACATCAAACAGCCTAATTTTAAACCATCATACTTTTTTTTATACTCTTCAACTCCAATGCTTTACCCTTGAGGCTAGATATAATGAAGATACATAAAATACCCCAATTTAGTTTTCCAAATGCAACCATCTTGGCAATTTCGCTTATTCTCATCTCCTGCATCAGTATCAATACTGAAGAAACGCGCAAAAAAGATGAGCTAATTAAAGCCCAATTGAAAGTTGTGAGCGTCCGCCTTAACAATGGAGAGCCCGAAAAAGCACTACAAACACTTAAATACTTACAAAGCAATTTTCCAAATAATTACAGCATATTAACAATCCACGGCATGACCCATCTAACACTAGAAAACCCTGGGCAGGCAATTCACTATTTAAAAAGAGCATATGAACAACAACCAACAGCAGCATCAGGCCTAAATTTAAGCAGCGCACTTATAGCTAATCAAGAGGCAGGTAAAGCAAGAATGCTATTATTTAAGCTCATCAAAGAAGAAAAAAGCTACCGCTACAAAGAACGGTTAATTCACAATATTGCTCTAAGCTATTTAAAAGAAAGTAAGTTAAAAGCAGCAGAGAAATACTTCCAAAACGCCATCGATATCAATCCAACATATTATATGTCTCTTATCGAATTAGCTAAAATATATGACTCTAAAAAAGATAACACAAAAGCCATCCAATACCTGGAAAAAGCCGCTAGAGCCTGCTCTACATGCTATGAGCCTACAAATCTACTAGCAACCAAATATATAGACTTGCGCGAAACAAAAAAGGCCATAAAAATTCTGGAGAAATTTGTCCATAATCAGGACAATGCAATTGCAGACCAAGAATCTGCTACAAATTACCTTAAATTATTAAAAAAACAACCTCAATCTTCCACTCAAGTCAAGATATCAAAACAAAATAGCGGACAAAAAAAACCAGTCAGCTCCCGCTAATAAATTGGCCTTTGCTTCTGCCCAAGGATAAGAGTAAGTTAGTGAATAAACTTTTATTCTTGGAGCCAGTCTAATTATGTTGAAACTATCCATACCCCATAAGCTCTATCTCTTAGCACTTACTTATTTGCTGACTCTCTTCGCACATACAGCCCCCTTCACATCCTCCAATATCTTTGCTGCAGAAGATAAAGAAGAGGCAATAAATCCTAGTGATGATATAGAAAGCAAATATCAAGCGCTCAATACATTTGCTAAAGCTGTTTATTATATGCAATCGATGTATGTAGATGCAGATAAAGTGAAACAAAATGAAATGATGCAAAATGCCCTACAAGGTATCGTCAAAAATCTAGACCCCCATACAATGATAATGCCTGAAAAAGCATTTGAACAACTAGCCATTGACACAAAGGGTAAATTCGGCGGGGTCGGCATCATCGTGTCTCAAGAAAAAAACAAACTAATTGTCATCTCTCCAATAGAAGATACTCCGGCTCAAAAAGCTGGAATTAAGTCCGGAGATGAAATCGTCGCAATTGACGGTGTTCCTCTAACAAAATTAAAAAACTCAGAGGCTGTAGACAGCATGCGCGGCACGCCAGGATCCGTCTTAAAAATGACAATAAAAAGAGAAGGTGTTAAAGAGCTACTAAATTTTTCCTTAACGAGAGAAATTATTAAGGTTAAATCAGTTCGAGGACAGATGCTCTCTGAGAGTATATATTATATAAGAATTACAAGCTTCCAAGAAGACACCACGTCAGAGCTAACAAATTTGTTACAAAAACATATGAAAAAAGCGAAAGGGCTTATCCTCGATCTACGAGACAACCCAGGAGGCTTGCTCGACCAAGCAGTTGGAGTTGTGGATAAGTTTGTGGAAAGTGGATTAATAGTCTCAACCGTCGGACGCGACCGCTCCCGCATAGAAAGAGAATTCGCAAAAAAGAGAGGGACATTTTCTCATTTTCCTATGGTTGTTTTAGTAAACGGCGGCTCTGCAAGCGCATCAGAAATAGTTGCCGGTGCCTTACAGGATCATCAACGCTCTTTAATTTTAGGCACACAGACGTTTGGAAAGGGCTCAGTACAGACTCTGGTAAGGCTTCCAGATGGTTCTGGACTAAAATTAACTGTAGCCCGCTACTACACACCAAAAGACCGCTCCATTCAAGCCAAAGGCATCTCCCCAGATATCGTAGTCCCAAGCCGCAAAGCTGAAATAACAGATAAGGCACACCCACGCAAAGAATCCGATCTTACTGGTCATATTGAAAGTGGTGATCTTAGTGATATTTCTAAGACCAGTGGTATTTTAGATTCAATTAAAAAGTGGCCTAAACCGATGAAAAATGATTACCAACTAGTTACTGCTTATACATATGTAAAAGGGTGGTCTATATTTATTCCGAACAAAAAGCTTCCTGTAGGTAAGGAAAAACAATAAGGCTCATCCTAAAGCTCGGTATTCAACCGGGATCTGAAATTTTTTGAAAAACTGTAGTATTCTCAACGGATTCGAAGTTCGGCCGGGTGCTAGGCGCGAGGAGGTGGGAAACCGCAGTGTACACGTTAGTACATGAGGATTTCCTGGCGACGAAGCAACGCCGCAACCGGCTAGAAATTCGGATCCGGGATAGCCTACTTAATATTATTTAGATTGATCTCTTAAATCTGAATGCCCCGGATTAACCAACCAAATAGGCTCATCTGACTGCTCATCTGATATATAAAAACGTGCTGAGATAGGAACATGATCAGAATAGCCGCCCAACTTATGCTCAGTATATTGCTTTGATAAGCGTTTTTGTATCCAACGAATAGGATGTGCATCTTGGTCAAAAATAAAGCCAAATGATTTAGACTTCGCACTAGCGACAGAGAAACTATTATCAACATACGTAAAATTTCTCTGATCATACGCAGTCTTTCCCACAACCATTTGGTCAAAACTACTCCAACCGAATGCAGAATACCAAGCTGTCTTCCTTTGCTCAAAAGGCAATTCATAATGCAAATTATATTTCGCGTTTAATAGCCCTTTCGCAATATCAAGCTCTTCACCTTGAGTATTAAGTACGTGATTAATCCCGGTCTCACCATCTGTGTCATTATGCTGATCCTCTAAAGTGACCTTTTCATTATAATTACAGTTTAAATCTCCAGTAACGACATAGTCAGCTTTAGGGTCTTTTTTCAAAAGATCCTCGATATCAGCTGCTAAAACCTTAGCAAACTCTTTACGAAATGATTCGGGATTACCTTTAGAAGCCCAATGATTATTATAAACAGTCATTTTATGGCCTGGCACTGGCTCTACTTCAATGCGCATAATAGGCCGCAGATTACCTTTATACTCATCTTCGTGTCCTGAAGGCTTTTGTGGATAGAGCAAACGAACATCTCTAATTGGAAATTTTGCCAGCACACCTAAACCAACAGCTGTTTCCTTACCTTCGGCCCAATCGGTAAAAGCATAAGCAACATAACCAAGTGGTCGTACTCGTTCAAACAGCTGTTTCAATGCCTGTTTTGATTCAATTTCTTGCAAATTAATATAAGAAGGGCCTGTAGGCTCAATAGCAGTCAAAACTTTCACAATTGACTCTATTTTAGCGGTAGTAAAATCTATGCTACTGCCCTCATAAATAACTGGCTCACCCCAATTGCTATGCTGTCCACGCTCATTTGCTTCTATACGGAAATCGCCATAATGTGCATTCCTTTCTACATCTAGTTGATCAAAAAGATTTTCGACATTATAACTCGCTAAAGTAAATTCGCTCTGCCAAGGCTTCTCAAATAAAGTTCCAGACACTTCAAATTCCTCTGAACCTGTAATTTGTATCGGCAAGGCGACCTTAAGTTTATTCTCAGCATCTTCATAAAAAGTAGGTTCTAATATTTGCATCTGAACCTTTTCTGGCGCAACATCCACCAGAGAGCCACCATCTCTATAGAGAGTCAAAGAATCTTTTGAACTAATCACTTCTCTAAAATCACCAAAAACATCCGATATAAATTGAAACCTCCCTCCAATATATACCTTTAATCGATTTCCCCATGACTTAACACTGACACGGATACCACGAGAATGCCAGCCTACAAAAAGCGTTGGTTCATTCCAACTTCTTTCCATTATTAGAGAATTTACGTCTACATAATCAAGCTTTCCTGTTAGTTTCGCAACTTTATAAAGAATTTTTACCGGCTTCTCTTTTCCAACAGAAATAATAGCAAAACATTCAAGCTGCACACTAACAGTTTCATCCACTTGAAGATTTACAGGCTCAGATGACTTACAAGAATGGGTAACAGCATTAGGAGTAAATGAGTTCAAAAACAACTTAGCCTTGACCTCGACCTGATCACCTGCTGGCAAATTCAATACTTCTAGTAGACCACCGCCTTTAGGCAACTCGCCGCGCCGGAAAATCGTCCCATGCTCATCCTCTAAATAAGAGAGTTGCAATTCATATACATTTGGGATCGAAGAATTTTTAGCCTGCTCAGGACTAAATAGAAAAGACAAAGAGGATAACGCTTCTCCCTCATTATTACCATTATGGTGAGGGGCTGGAGCATAGAGGCTACACCCAGAAAGGCAGACAAACACTGTTAACATAAAAAAAGCAATTATATTTCTTACGAGTAAGCGCATATCATCTGGTCCTATTCAATTGAAAAATCCAAATCAATGGCGGGTCTTATATCAATTTTTTCTGCAAATTCATAATAAATAATAACATTTCTATTAATAATTTTATAAAATGCTAATTTGACGTATGTTAATATGCATAATATGACTATATCATTATTTTTTTTAAATATTTGAAAAAATACGAATAAAAGATCATCACAAGAGCCTAGCCTGGCGAGCTTAAATCATATTATACTAGAATAATTAGGTTTTTTTAGCCATACAAAGGAGTTATTGTGAACACACCGCGCAACAAACTCTAAGCTTGATAAAGGAGATATAATATAACCGCTGCCAATACACAGCGATAAATGGCAAAAACCCCAAAACCAAAACGCTTAATAAAGCTTAAGAAAAACTTAATCGCAATGCAGCCCACCAAACAAGATACCACAGCACCAATTAAAAAGACTGGATCAGTTGCATGCGCAAGTAATTCTTTCCCATATAAGACAGCTGCTCCCCCCATGGCCGGGGTACCTAAAAGAAAAGAAAACCTCGCAGCTGCTTCTCGATCAAAACCAAGCTGCCTGCCTGCCATAGTAGTAATGCCACTACGCGAGACACCAGGTATTAGAGAAAAGGCCTGCGCGACTCCAATCAACAAACCATCACGTACAGTAAGATCATCTAAACGTTTTACTAAACGAGCTCTAATATCCACTTGCCACAATAAAATTCCGACAATAACCAATGGAACAGCAACACTAAGGGGATTGTGGAAAAGGCTTTGTATAGAATCCTTCCATAAAAGTCCAACAACTCCGGCTGGAACAGAACCTAAGATCAAGGAAGGTAGTAAAACCTCTGACTCAAACGACTTTGTTCCTTTTAGAATTCTATTCTTTATTCCTAACCCTAAACCAAGCCAAGACTTCCAGAAATAAAGAAGAACCGCGGACAAAGTTCCAATATGAAGAACAATATTTAAACTAAGAGGGAGCGATTTGCCATTCATAAACCAAGATACTACGACAAGATGCCCAGAGCTAGAAACAGGCAAAAACTCAGTTAGGCCTTGTATAATACCTAATATCAACGCATAGATTGGGCTAGTAGAATCCATGAGTGGAGTATAGCATGCTAGTCTGACGTTTGTAATCAGAAACTATCAGGATAATGGAGTAACTATGCTTGGGTGTGTAGCTTAACTATGTTCTTCACCCAAACATAGAAAAAAGAAATATACTACCTAAAACAAAAAGCCTAATCGCAAATCAGCAGTAGGCATCGGTTTCGCCGATAAACGGGTATCTGGAATTTGCTCTATCAATGTTAAATAATCCTTCTCAGCATCCTCGTCGATACTTTCCGTATTAATATCTCTCTTAAAGTTATGGGTGTAACTAATTCCAATCGTAAGAGATGCTTTATGATCCCAAAAATGCCAACGTTGCCCAAACGATCCATAAATTCCATGCCGATAATCTGTAACAATGGACTGTACGTTTTCAGCATTATCTAACCCATATTGAGATTCATAGAAGCGATTTGCCTTACTATTAACCTTTGTATAAGAATAGCCAGCTCTAACAAACCAGCCTCGCATCGCATAACCACTTTCAAAAAAAGAAACGTTCCAATTAATCTTGGTAGCATCTAATTTCTGACGCTCAGTATATTGAAAATCTTCCCTACGAATACGCTCAGCCTCATTCTGAGCCTCAGAGCTAATCGAAAAATTCCCTAGCCAAATCTCTGGTCCGGTACAAAATTTACCTGCAACATTAAAGTCAACACCAAAATCCCACATACTCACACTATTACCAGTGGCATTAGCACGAGCTGCCGCAATCGGCGCAAGAGGGTTAAACTCGAAGGCTACGTACCTCGGAACATCTGCTGCTCTTGCCGTAGGCATACGCATCACATTTACTACACAAAAACAGACCAATCCGGTCATAAAAAGTAGGCTTTTAAACTTCATCATCTGATACCCTCAAATAATTAATGACAAAAACTTACAAACTGAGTGTCGGGTATCTACAAAAAAAGCTAAAATCCCCACTAGGTAAAAACTACCCAATGTGGTATCGTCCCCTACCAGCATAGCTTTTAAGCCATTAACAGGAGCAAAACCTATGAGAGCAAGGCGCAGAGACGAAAGCAACGCAGCTATCATAGGTTTTGCTCCCGTTAATAGTAGAAGAATCTGGAGATCGATAAATGTCTACACAAGATGATAAAGAGATGAAACATTTTAGCGAGCTACTTTTAGAGACAAGACAACAAAATGCAAAAATCAAACTCGATACCTACTTTAATAAGTGGAAAAAATCGGATGCCACTAAAACTACGATAATAGAAAGGGCTATTGGCATTATCGGATTGCCTATATTGCTATTTTGGGGGTTATTGGTCTTTTTTATTGGTACAGGAATGGCTATTGCGATGTTCCTATTGCGTTTAGTAGGAAGCTTTTTCAACGCACCTGTGAAGAAATTTTAACCGCCCACAAACTAATCAAACAATTCCAAAAAGCAAAACGACGAATAGTAAAGAAAGCTATTAAGGGGAGCAAAGCCTATCAGACAAGGTTTGCCTTAAAAAAATGGTAACTATTCAGCGTATCTTTTCCCTTCAATATGCCGCTTGATACACCGTCATCCTGAGTGAAACGAAGGATCTATTTCGCAATTTCGAGATCCTTCGTTTCACTCAGGATGACGGGCGGTCAAGGCTTTGAATCGATCAGATAAAAAATACGCTGAATAGTTACAAAAAATGAAGAGATAGTAGCTTTAGTAAAGTGGCAAATGTTTTTTAGACGTAACGCAGTATGATAGTTTCACTCCCTTAAATAAGCTAGCTCTCTTTGATCAAATATTTGCTTTTATAAGTGTAATATACTTCTTAATGCCTTCCTCATCTAATGTTCCGGCTTGCTTAAATAATAACTTACCCTCTTTATCAAAAAGAAGGACATTATAAGCATCATTTTTTAAACTCCAGCTCTTCACTAACATCCCCGCACGATCCTTAACATAAATAGTGTCAGGATATTCTTCCTGCTTATCGGCTAAAACCTTTTCAATAATGAAATTAGGCTTCCATGTAGCTGCCAAATTAATCACTGCAATCGAACCATATTTTGCACGGTCAAAGCCACCATCCTTCAATGCCTTTTCAAGGCTCAGATTCGCATCTTTCTCGTCTGGATCAACGTAAAATAATGAATATACTTTGCCTTTTATTGAACCACTATCCCAACCACTCCCATCGATCTTACCACCATTCTCGCCTTTTATTTCAACAAGCGGAAGATTTGCACCAACTTCAGACTTACCATCAGCCCTCAAATCCACAGAGTAAATTAAACCTACAAATAAAAACCCCATTACACAAACATAACTATTTAAAATTACTAACATCAAACACCCCTTTTGCAGTCTTGCATGAAAATATAGTATCTGTTAACTCTATAGTAACTAGTTGCAAATCTTTTGAAACTACAAAATGTCTTTTCTAATAGGTTTTGCTACCATTGACTCAATCCAGCATGGACGCACAATCTCAGGACTCAGAATATGCAGCCACTAAAAAAAACCACCTCCGCTCGTATAGTCGCAGTCGGTTTTATCATCATCATCATATGCGGGAACTTTTGGTTTGCAAGTAGTTTTCTTGACATATCTACTGTCCGTTATTGGAAAACAGGCATGCATATAGGCATTGTCACTGTCATTCTAGGGGGTATAGGCCTCGTTTTCGAAAAAATTTTTCCACAAATCATAAATAAAGACTCGCAGCCAGAATGTACAAAAACTGAAAGAGAAGAATAATTCATCGAGCAAAATGTCAAGATAGTATACGCTAATCCAGATCTTAAAATACTAAAGAAGGTAAAACAATAGATGATCAATCTTAGTTTCGACCGAGGAACCCTCTTACTAGAAGGTTCAAAAAATTTAAGTTCGTCTCAACTACCTCAGTTTAAATTCGATGAACGCGTTAAATCATATAGAGCGCTAGCCTCAGAGTACCGAGAGGTAATATTACACCTAATTCAAGAAAAGATTAAATTCAACGATCAAGCTAAAAACTACACTCCAATAGATTCGACCTTAGTACAATCAATTACACCACGCCATCACCAAGAAAAAGCCCTTGAGGCTTGGCTTAAATCCGGAAAACAAGGTGTAGTTTCACTCCCAACTGGAGCCGGTAAAACTATTTTAGCAATCCTAGCTATAGCAGAAACACAAAGATCAACCTTAGTTGTAGTGCCAACTATAGACCTTTTAGTCCAATGGCAAGAAACTTTAGCCCACTACCTCAAACAAAAAATTGGTGGCTATGGCGGTGGACAAAAAGAAATAGAAGCCATAACTGTTGCTACTTATGAATCAGCACATCGATTCATGCCATTTCATGGTGATAAGTTTGGATTAGTTGTATTTGATGAGTGCCATCATTTACCCGCACCGCAATATCAAAATATTGCAAAGGCAGCCATAGCCCCATTTAGACTTGGGCTCTCCGCTACCGTCGATCGTGCCGATGGGCAAGAGGTTGTAATTTACGACTTAATAGGCCCATTAATATACGAAGGCAACATCAATGATATGGTTTCCAAAGTACTGTCTCCATACGATGTCATTACAATAGAAGTAGACCTCAGCGACGAAGAAAAAGAAGAATATAGCCAGTCTCGTAAAATCTATACTGATTTTATCCGCCAACAAGGCATCAACTTTTCTTCACCACGAGGGTGGATGGATTTCGTCATGCGTTCCTCGAGATCTGAGAATGGCAGAGCCGCGATGAAAGCATATAGACGCCAAAAACAGATCGCCAATGGCTCCGCCAATAAAATTGCAGAACTATGGAAAATCATATCTCAGCATCAAGATGATAAAATCATTGTCTTTACAGATGAAAACCGTTTTGCCTATCAAATTGGCACAGAACTTTTACTTCCCGTCCTAACACATCATACAAAAGCCAAGGAACGAAAAGCCATCTTACAATCATTTCGCACAGGAGAATTAAGAGTTATAGTTACGTCAAAGGTATTAAACGAAGGAGTCGATGTCCCAGATGCAAACGTGGGTGTCGTTCTCTCTGGTAGTGGAGCTGTAAGAGAACACGTACAACGTTTAGGGAGAATTTTACGTTTCCAGCCCGGAAAACGCGCCATACTCTATGAAGTCATGTCTAAAGGCACCGGGGAAACTTTTGTCAGTAAAAGACGAAGGGAGCATCATGCTTACAAAAGATCTCATTAAATGCAAAGTGCGTTCCAATAAAATTCACCCACAATTTGTAAATAAAGATGAAAATCTAACAACTTTGGCAAGAAATTTACTTGGCTTTTTAGACGAAATTTCAAACATTTCAACTCCAGCTAATAAAACGCGCAAAGAAATTGAGAAAGCACTGTTAGATAATTTCGACATTTCGATACCCATATTCCCAGGGCTTAAAAAAATTCTATTTGACCATTGCGTATGGCAAGAAGACGATGAGAATATACAAGATAAGCGTTGGCAGTGGCTACTTGAGGCGCAGATGTTACGAGGTCGCTTAAACTTTGCAAGCCCAATTTCTTATCAAAAAGCCATATCTGAACACTTCGATAAAGACTTTACGCAAATACGAGATATCATTTATTCAGACCTGCCTGAAAATAAATTACTGGCTAGCGCCCCACAGATAGATCCACTAGATTTAATTAATAGATATAATGTCGCCTTAGTTCAAGGGTTATTACTAAAGGCATTTACATTAAAAATTAAGCTAAAAAATTTAACAACCATACAAAAAAGAAATTTCTTTAGAGCAATTAAATTTCATCAATTAATGGTAAATATATCCGAGACAGACCATCTACAGCAAGACGCTATACAAATAACGATTGATGGCCCCATGCACCTTTTCAAGAATGCAGGAAGTTATGGAGATAAATTTGCGAACTTTTTCCCTCATATACTTCATCTTTCAAACTGGGAACTCATTGCCGAGTTAGAGTGGAAAAGAAAAAAAGTTATCTTAAGTTTATCGGAAAAAAATAACCTAACTAGCCACTACAAAGAAAAATCTGGTTTTATTCCAGAAGAATTTAACTATTTTATCGAATCATTCAATAAAAGTTGCAGCTATTGGCAAGCCAAAATAGGAGAGTCTTTTATAAACATAGGCAGTCAATCTTACTGTTTCCCCGATATTGAATTTTTTGGAATTAATAAAGAAAAACTAGCATTTGAATTGTTTCACAAATGGCACAAAGGGCAGCTACTCCATCGCTTAAAATCATTGCAAAAGCATTCAGAACACACAATGATCATAGGAGTATGCCGCTCGATAAGTAAGCAAAAAGAAATTGCTGATGCTCTTAATAATTCATTAATATTTCAAAACAATGGCATTCTTTTTCGGGATTTCCCCACTCCAAATGCAGTAAAAGATACTAGATCAATATGTAGATTAATGAGTCTCTAATTCTTATCCGATCAAAGTCGTTGTAGAATGTTAATATTAAGGGGAACTGTCAGCTGGCTGGAATAATTACTTTGGAGAGGTTAAGGTGAATAGAAAGACAGGAAAAAAAGCACGAAGTCTAATTAAGGCTTCAGTAAAAGCTCGGGAAATACACTCAAGCAATCATCAACTTTCTCAGGGGTTCGTATACCGTCTGAAGTACTAACAACGCAACAGCACAGTGAATTCAGACAACATCCCAAAATACAATACAACAAACCCCAAAGAGGGATGAAAAATTGAAATCAAAATCTAATGAACTTTTCTCCGTATTAAAAACGGCCCAAGGCTCGGAAATTACTAATTTGTATAAAAGGCTATCCAGATCCAGACAACATTGGCAGTGCATTAGCACTACAATGGTTAGCGACAAGCTATGAAATAGAATGCAAAATAGTACACTTCGATGAAATATCCCATCACGAAAACCGTGCCCTAGTAAAAAAACTAGACTTAGATTTAGAACAGTGGAGCTCAAAAAATAATTCCTGATGGCTACGACTATTATGCTATTAACGACGCTCAAAGCCCAGAACTTCCTATTAATATCCCAGAAAACATGAAGCTACTATGCTTTGTCGATCACCATAAGGCGCTAGGAAACGTAGAAGCAGTTTTCACCGACATTAGAGAAGATGCCGGATCTACTTCAGCAATATATGCTGAATATTTAAAAAATTCTCCAAAACCATTTACTGGAGCAACATCAGAAGAAAGTAAATTAGCCACTGCGTTGATGCATGGCATTCGTTCAGATACAGATGACTTTGTAAATGCTAACCGCATTGATTATAAAGGCAGTGAATTTCTATCAGACTTTATGGACAAAGACTTACTCTCACTAATCTCACGGCAAGCCATTTCTGCTAAAACCATGGATCTAACACAAGTCGCCCTACAGCATAAAGACATCCGAGAGACTTATTTATTTTCCGGAGTTGGCTATGTAAGGGAAAGAAGATCGAGATGGCATAGGGCAGTGTGCAGACTATCTATTACACCGAGAAGGTATTGAAACTGTAGTTGTATATGGCGTAGTCGGCAACTCTTATATTGATGGGTCACTTCGCACCAAATCCCATACTTTAGATCCAGATAAATGGATAAAAGACATTTTTGGGCAAGATAAAGAGGGAAAATGGTATGGAGGCGGCAGAAAAGACAAGGTGGGTTCCAGATTCCTTTGGGAGTATTTACTAAATGTAGTGATAAAGAGCTATTATGGATTCTTATAAAAAAGACTATCGACGAACTATTTTACGAAAAAATTGGTATCGATTCTTCAAAGTCAAATAGAGATACTGATCTGTCTTCCGGAAAGATTTAAAAATCACCTGATGCGCTTAGGCGTGAAGACACAAAAACATCAGCATTTACATGTCTTTGAAGATAGACTGCTTTTTAAAGGCGGTGCTGCGCAAAGATAAATTAATTTGCAGAAACAAGAAAACACAATCAAACACTAGTTCTATGGAGCATAAGTTGCATACACTAACAAAACTAAAATCATCTCACTCAATGCTCATTTCTCTTTTAATTGCTAGTATAACCTTTACAGGTTGCCGTCCCTATAAGAAAAATTCAACTACAAAAGCTTATGAAGAATTTAAAATTAATAACTATGCAAAAGTAGATCGAATTTACCTAGCTGTAAATGATATTATTCTCACCAAAACGGATAAGCAATTTAATCCAATATTAATTGACCAATCGCTACAAACCCATGGCGTCGGAAGCACAGAAATATCAACACCCCAACATTTTTCTAGTCTTATAAACAACTTACAAAACAGTGACCAATTACTATCAAAAAGCAATGCACACATTCAAATATTAGCCTGCTTCGACGAACCTGCAGAGTTCGATGCCTGTGTCGATTTACCTTCAAATGCCAGAGATCGTATGAGCGAGCCATTTGAAGAAGGCAATAGCCACTACTTAGCAATTGAAAAACAAACAATGGCTGATTCAAGTTGTAAATCAAATGATAACAAGCCTCAAATTAGACTAAACCAGAGATTTCGACTCGCTGATTTCCCTCGTATTCGCGAAAACAACTATCAAATTATTTCACAACTCCCGGAAAAAGAGAGAGAAGGAAAATGCGTCTCGATACTAGATAATGATACCCTAGTTGATTCGATGGAAAATTATGAAAAAATAGCAGAGGGGGTCGGCCCAAATGCCTTTGATTGGGGTACCTTAGCCTTTTCTAGCGCAGGTTGTCTAATGGGAGCAGGGCATATAGTCCATCGCGTTCGAGCTACAGCTATGTCAAAATCTGACAGCATATGGCGCACCAAAGCTCGAATAATAACTAATTTTATCAGAACATATCCTGCAATTGAAAGATTTAATACAGTACTGCTAAAAATCGGCCGCTTTAATCATATAGTTTATAGATTTTTGAAACAATATCAAGGAACCCTGCACGGAGCACAGTTAGAAAAAGTAAAAAATACTTTTGCTCTTTCAATATTTAAGGCCATGAAAAAAATACTATCACCCACTGGTCAGAATAATGGTCTTATCCATAAAGCACTAGTTTCCTCGGGGATTGGCCTTATCAGAATGTCCCCGAGAGCGTCCTCACTCTTTGGAGCTTATTTAGTAAAACCGCAACAAGGTGATGGCAATGAAGAATATTCTATCAATGAGCTAATTGATAATGCCGATCAAGCATTAACAAACAAGAAGTACAAAGAAGACATCGATAGGATAGACAGAATTATCAACAGCGACACCATGAAGAAAATGCTAGAAACAACTCATGCAGATGATACTGATCTAGCCTACTTAACATTAGCAGCAGGCTCCTTATTTATTCCACCACTTGCATGTTTGCTAGTTATGCAAGACGTAGCAAGAATTGATAACGAATTTGATACGAGAGACAACTTCATCGGCTTAAGAAATGCAATCACAGCAGCCAGAGCAAGAGCCGAAGTGACGATAAACGAGATATCAAAAGAACCTAAGAACCATACATACTCTAAGTGGGCAAGCGAATACAATGCAGCAAAAAAGATATTTTCTACTGATCTTTCCAAAGTAGTCCAACAATAAATTTTCAATGATAATAAAAACAACACAAAAACAAATAATATCGACCTCGACAATGTTCATCAATATTATAGAACGCTTAACTATTATATGGCGAGAGCATTTAATGAAAAAAAAGCTGAACAAACGTTCGGAACAATAGAAAATGATACAAAAACTTATCAAGAACTTATCAAATTGATCCACGAGTCAAATAAAGAAAATGACGAGATGTTTAAAGCAGTGTATATAGCATATAAGGCAGTGCAAGAACTCAGTGAAAGTCTAAAAAATGCTGTCCCCGTTAACGTCCAAGATCTAGAAAACCCATTTGAAAATGTTATAGATCAAGAAAGAGCCGATACCATTTCTAAAGGACTTGCTGCCTCAGAACAAAACTAAATCATTCAATCAACCTTTTGTGAAGGTTGTATTATGATATAAAACTGTTCTGTTTCAACCGTCTCCACTTTTCGGCCTCTAGAGAGGCAGTATTTTAAATAATTGCGGTAGCTCACATCATCTAAGTATAACTTAAGAAGCCTTTTGCAATGATTGCATACTAACATCTTATTATTTTGCGAATGATCGCTAATAGTTTTATTACAGCATGGCTCCAAAGCATCTAAAGCCATACATTTACCAAAAGATTCTCTTTTAAATTCCTTAATAAAGGCCATTACAAATCACAATCACATATTGTAGTCAACTCTACAAAACAAGCAGATCTAAAGCCTAACCCACTAGCAATAAGACTCGCCAAGTGTGATTTCAAATCAGATTTATTTACTTTTGATCTACTTTCCCTAATTATATTAGTAACACCTCTTCCCTCAATACCACAGGGAATAATATGCCCAAATAATGAGACATCATTATCAACATTTAACGCAAGACCATGATATGAAACACCTTTAGAAACTCTTATGCCAATTGCACAAATTTTATTTTCTCTAATCCAAACCCCAGGATTTATAGGATCCACATTTGCTTCGATATAATAATGCTTAAGGCAATCTATAACGCTATTTTCCAGCACTCTGACATAATCTTTCACCCCTAATCCAATCTGCTTTAACGGAATTATAGGATAAGCAACGAGCTGACCAGGCATATGTGCAGTGACCTCGCCACCTCTATCAGTCCTTTCTACCTCAATAGCCAATTCCTTAAGTTCTTGCCATGAAGACGTTATAAAGTTCAAATTAGCATGTTTTCCCAATGTCAGCACAGCTGGATGCTCTACCAGCAATACAATCGGAGAAGTAAGCCCCTGAGCTACTTGAGTATGAAGTTGAACTTGCAAAGCCAAAGTACTCTTATAATCTTTAAGACTAAGATCACAAAATTTCAGCTCCCCTATCTCCATACCTAACTTTCATTTTGTATTAATTGAAACATAGAAATATCACCCACTCCACTTCTGACAATCTGAGGCTCATCAGAACTTAAATCAATAATTGAAGTCTCTCGATAAATAACTTCTTCACCTAAATCTAAAATTAAATCAATCCCGTGGCCAAATCGTTCTTCTATTTCAAAACCAAATTTTAGATAATTCATTTCGGAATCAAGAGGAAAAGACAAGGAAGTGGTAGCTAAAGGGCGTGCAAATTTATCTACCAAAGCCAAAATTAGAGGCGACTGTGGAATTCTAATTCCAACAATTCTTCTTTTGTCATTAATTTGGCGCGCTAAATTCTTACTGCGTTTTAATATGAAAGTATAAGGACCCGGCAAACTCTTTTTTAATAAACGGTAATGATGGCCGTCAACTGTAGCGTAGTTTGCTGCCATAGACAAAGAAGAAAAAATTAAACTAAAAGGCTGCTTATCAACTTCAATATTTTTTGCAGGCTTAATTGCACGCAAGCGGTCAACTGCCTTAACATTAGAGGCATCACAGCCAATAGACCAATTCACATCAGTCGGATAGGCAATAACCCCACCTTGTTCCAAAACAAGACAAGCCGCATCCAAATCTCTTTCAGACGGAGGATTAATATAAGTAAAAATATGCTTTGCCAATTTGCAGTCTCCTAAGAAGCTACTAGCACACATGACCGTCATGATAATTCAGAAAAAGCCTTCACTCATGCACGAACGAAGGCGATACTTTTGCATTCATTTCTACCCCGCATGACAGATAGCTTCTTATTTTCTATCCTAAGATCAAGGAGCATCACTTCTTACATGCGACATAAATTCATTACGAGTTTCCAACTTAGAAAAGCAGCCACTCATAGCACTTGTAATAGTAAATGAATGTTGTTTTTGCACCCCTCTCATCATCATGCAAAGATGATAAGCCTCAACGACAACCCCGACTCCTTCAGGGTTAACATGCTCTTGAATCGCTGTGGCAATTTGATGCGTCAAACGTTCCTGCACCTGTAATCTCCTAGAAAAAGCATCCACAATTCGAGGGATCTTAGAAAGTCCAATGACTTTGCCATTAGGAATATAACCAACGTGGACCCTACCATAAAAAGGAATAAGGTGATGCTCGCATAGACTATACAAATCAATATTACGCACAACCACCATATCTTGATAGGCCACATCGAACATAGCCTCATTAATAAGCTTATTGACATCAATAGCATAACCACTTGTCAAAAAACTCATACTGTTCAAAAATCTCTCGGGTGTTTTAGCCAAGCCATCCCGATTTGGATCTTCGCCCCATGATTTTAACAACTGTTTTATATGACCTGCATTTAAACTGCTCACTTATTCACCATGTTATTCTATGTTTATTGTTATACTCTCACTCTCATACAACCATGCATCTCCACATCAACATCAAAAACCACAATACTACTGTAAAGTACATTTTGCGCTATTTTTCAAGCATAGTTTATAGCCAACATCAAGCCATCAAACGCACACTCATATTGCGATAGCTTCAAAAAGAAAAAGCACAATATTAGGGCGTGTTGACGTTTCATTTCCTACTACGAGCCAAACCCTTGAGTCACAAAGTTGTCAGGGTTTCAAGTATTTGTCTCTCGCTACGAAAATGAAACGTCAACACGCCCTAGTCTAACCAGTGGCCAAACCGACTAAAACGCATCCGCTTATCAAGCCAATTATCAGAAGGAGAGTGTATGCTCCATAACACAAATAGGGCCTTGCCTCTTATGTTTTCCATAGGAACCTCACCCCAAACCCTTGAATCTGCAGAGTTATCCCGATTATCCCCGATACAAAACACAGAATTTTCCGGCACCACATATGGAACAGGCCCCGATAAAGGCCAATCTCCCTTAGTAAAAGGCCTAGCACTTGCAATGTTCTGCATCAACCAATGCTCTTTACCTGTAAGCGTCTCCTTAAATAGTAACTTAAGATCCTTGGGATCATGAATATCATCCAAAAGCTCTCGAGAGTTTTCCATTGAAACCCTTGGCTGTGGTTCGCCGTTAATATAAAGCACATCATCAATAATTTGTACTTTATCACCAGCGACAGCAACCACTCTTTTAACATAATCAATGCTTGGATCGAGGGGATACTTAAAAACAATAATATCGCCACGCTGCACATCCCCCCAAGAGGCAACAACAATATCTGTAAATGGTATTTTCAGGTTATAAGCTAGCTTAAAAGCGAGCAAACGATCACCAACTTTAATTGTGGGCTCCATAGAAGCTGTAGGGACATGATAAGGAGACGCAACGGACCAGCGTAACGCCAAAATGGCTAGAATTATAATAAAAAGAGACTTTAAATTTTCGTAAGAAAAAAAGCCTGGATTCGACTTCTCCACAAGAGCAGATCTTTCTATCTTTGCCTCTTTTCTTTTACTAATTTCCTGAGCATCTTCAGAACCATTCTTATCCATAGTGCTAATTTCCTTGTAAAAAGCTATCTTACATACACAATCCCTGCATGGCTTCAAAAAAAGACTCTTTTATATGAGATAACTCCGCTCCTCCTTTTTCCCTACACCTCGGAAAGTAAGTATAAGATGAAGTTTTAGCAGAAAAGTCAATCAGTCGCCTATAAGCAAATCACTTCGTCCACAAGATTCTCATGACTAAACGTACATTCTCCTAATGCTTTTTAGGAAAGCCTTGTCTAACAGTCTTTGCTCTCCTTAACAATAGGCTGAAATCCTTGCAAAATAACGAACATATTGTAAATACCTCAATTAAGTCACTAAGTCATCTCGATATTTCCCCGCACCCACACGAAAGAAGCTCTAATCAAAGCACTTACTCAAACATAAATAGTTAAAATTTTTCACGTTCAGCCGATATAAAAATAAGCAGCATTTCCAAATCTACAATCAATTGATAATAGAGGAAAAATTGAAAGATCGGAATAACAAAAGAAGCAAATTCGCCCAAACATGTTTAAGATGCTTTATCGTTTCATTATGTTTATATTCCGAAGTTAGTTTAGCATTTACCGCAAATAAAGTATGGTTTGAGTTTAGAAAAAATGGCAAATACCGAGTACACGTCAACTACACCGTTCCTGCTCTAAAAGAATTTAGGGAATCATATGTTGAATTCAATCAAAAACGAGAAGCCGAAAAGTTCTATTTCGATTTAATTCGTGGCGCTGACTTTCACCTTCCTAGCTCAGCCCAGCGCCTATTTAAAAGCCAACCTCTCAGGCCTATCCCTTGGTAATCGAAGCTATCACTTCATCAGATAATTTTGCTCCATAGCGGCTAATCACATCGCCAGCTAGTCGGGCAGCATAAGATCCGGCATTAGTCACGCTTTCCCCTTTTGATAATCCATAAAGAAATCCTCCCGCAAACATATCGCCGGCAGCCGTGGTGTCAATAACGGTAGTCGCAACCGCAGGAATTCTAACAACATCACCACCCTGCTGAATCAGAGCTCCCTTTGCACCTAACTTTATGACGGCTATAGCTCCTGATTCAGCAATTTTTCGAGCCGCTTCATCAGGAGTTGTCTCAAATAAAATTTTAGATTCTTCTTCATTGGCAAAAACGACGTCAGCATCTTCAGCAATCAATTTAACAAAAATTTCTCGGTGATGCCTAACAACAAAAGGATCTGCAACATCAAACGAGATAAGGCATCCACCTTCCTTGGCTATATCGATAGCTTTTCTAATAGCCTTCTTTTGCCCGTCAGTATCCCACTGATACCCACAAAAATGAAAAATTTTGGAACTAGCAATATCTGCTTCCGGAATATGCGTTTCATCATAAAGCCTACTCGCACCTAAGCTCGTCAACATTGTTCTTTCACCATCGGGGGTAACAAGAACAACACACGTACCCGTATGATCTGATGAGATTCCTAAATTTTCAACAATGCCTAAACTCTTCATCCTATCTTTGATTTTATTGCCATAAACATCATCACCGATCATGCCCGTAAAGGAAGTAGATTGATTTAACATCGCAATCGCCCTAATCGCATTCAATGCGGAGCCACCTAACTCGACTGTTTTTTCATGCCCCTCAAAATGTTGTAATATCT
Source organism: Bdellovibrionota bacterium (assembly GCA_041391425.1). GTDB lineage: Bacteria > Bdellovibrionota_B > Oligoflexia > Oligoflexales > JAWKNZ01 > JAWKNZ01. The sequence continues at coordinate 229,756 of JAWKNZ010000003.1, read as the reverse complement.
TCTTCTGAAAATCAGATTCAACCAGTGTCTCTTACCTTTTATTTAGATTAAATTCTTGGATATCTTTGTCAGTAACTTCTACAACAATATCCACTAATGCGTCTACAAACCGACGGAAACCTCATAACGCTTAACCATAAAAAATAGCTTCCCCCATGAGATCAATAAAATTAGGTTCCTTCACCTTATTTTCAATTCCTAGAATCTAAAGAAAGGACCCATTCTACAGTAGAATAGATTTTTTCAATAGGCACTATATAAAAAACTGCACTCAAATCGTAATTTTTGGACCTTTGATTTACCCTACCCTGGGTAAATTATCAGTAAAATTGGTAGGTTTCTCATGAGAGGGTAAATTTGCCGCTGCCTGCATAGATAGCAATTTAAGTTTTAGCACTTCTAAATTTTTAAAAATTATCGCCACCCTAATTCTAAAATTTCGCCTATGCCGTAAATAAATACATGCTGTAAATAGCAAATAAGAAGGTAAACGACCTGCACTCAATATAGTTAAAAAAACAGTCAAACATGCAAGCCACGAGTAAAAATGCAAACCTTTTCTTTTTTGACTCACTAAAGCATACTCATCGGGTTCGAATTTTATTTGTATGATCAAAGCCAAACAGGCCATGAATGGCGATAAAAAAGCTCCCTTGTTTTCCAAACAAAAATAAGTCAATCGCAAAAGATGCACCCATAAAGCCTAACCCTTATAATGCTGATCTATTCCTTTAAGAAATTGTACTTCATTTGTAAATTTAGAAAAAGCTAACCTATCATTGAGAACAGTCCACAAAGATAAGACGAAAAAAAGAAAAAATTATAACTTGCTCAAACATAATGCCCCGACATCTACATGTTTTTTGCCTCTACTTGGAAACATCATAATTAATTTCCTCGCAAGCAAATTCAAAATCAATGCCAATATACTTCTTGCTCGACCGCAGTTTTTTATGAATTTCTTGTATATCCTTATCTGTCCGAGCAGGATCATGATGCGTTAATAAAATTTTTCTCACTTGGGATTTTCTTGCATTTTCAAGAGCTTGTTCTATAGAAGAATGACCCCATCCTACTCTATCAATGTATTCTTCATGCAAATATTGAGCATCATGAACTAGAATCTCGGCATGTTTTGCAAAACAAATCAAGTAAATTCACAACACCGGATCGCGCTTCATGATCCGTAGCAATTACAAGCCGTTTACCTTCGGGATCGGTTAATTTATATCCAAAGCCAATGGGATCGTAAGCATTATTTTTTTTATCTGGCGAACATGATTGTTCTCCCCCAGCACAGTCTCCATGATCTAACGGTATAAATTCGACCTTTAATTTTCCAAGGCTTTGGCCATCCTTAAGTTTTATAAAATTTATTTTTGAAGGCATACTTCTAATACCCTCAAAAGGAGAATAACTACCATCAAATAGAAAATTTAGATGTTCTTCCATCTTATTTTCTGAAATAGGGGAATATAGATTTAACGTCGTATTTGGAAAGTAAATGGGATGAAAAAAAGGCAATCCTTGAATATGATCCCAATGGAAGTGTGTATAGAGGATATCTATACATAAATTTTCGCCTTTTATTGCCTTTTTTAGCAAAGATTCGCCTAAATTTGTAACTCCAAAACCAGTATCTATAACAATAATACGGTCTTCAAAAAGGACTTGCATACAGGTTGTATTACCGCCAAAAATTGCCGTATCCGTACGTGGAGATGAAATAAGCCCACGCGTTCCCCAAAATTTTAAGCACAATGGAGAATCCATTCTTCACCCTCCTTAGCGGCTGCCACTTCAATACCATGATTAAGTGCATCACTTAAAATACTATGAACTTTCGCGGTCACTGCATCATCCAAATCTTCCGGAGCATGATGAAATAAAATTAATCTATTAACACCTGCTTGTTTACAAAAATCTAACGCTCGAGGAGGAGTCGAATGCCCCCAATCAGCTTTTAAATTTTTCTCTGTAAAATGGGTATCAAAAACCACTGTATTGCATCCATTTAAAAATTGGACTAGCCCTGAATTAAAATCCTGCTCAAACCTTCTGGTATTTGCCTTTGCTTTTGCTCTCATACCTTCACCCATTAAATTACCATTATCAATAGGTGCATTATCTGTAACTATGGCAACAGAATCTTTCCCATATTCAACCCGGTACGCTAACGTCACTCCTTGGTGATTGATTTGATATGTCTTGATTTTAAGGTTAGGAAGAATATTAAACGAATCCCCAGCAGTTACATCATGAAAATTCATACTAGCTTTTAGTTCCTTTATTGGTACTGGCAAATTCTCCGAACGTTGCAATCCCAAAAAAAGTTCATTAAATGTTGAGCGAGAGGTATTTGATGCATAAAAAGTAAATGAATTATTCTCACTATAAAGAGGTTCAAAAAATGGCAATCCCAATATATGATCCCAATGAGTATGAGTTATTAAAAAGTAAAATTTATTCTTTTCTGGATTCATGCCAAGTTCCCGACCACGATTCGCTAGCCCCGAACCACCGTCAATAAATATATAGAAATCCTCAGATTCAAAAATAAGTTCAATTGAAGTGGAATTACCTCCAATACTTAACAGACCTAACTTATGAGTTGGTCTAGAACCACGAACACCATGAAATTTTAGTTTCATATCCATATTTTTTTAGCCTGCCTCATCTAAATCTTTTACCAAATCACTTTGATTTTCAAACCACTTATCAACCCCAACTATAACTACAGATTTTTTTCTTCCTAGCTTAGATTGCAAAGACAAAGCGCTATCAACAACTGTAACTATTTCAATTTCTTCATCATCAGCAATTTTAATAAGTACTTCATCGAACTGTATTAAACTTACATCTTGAAAAAGATCGTTTACCACAGCCATTTGATTTTTTTCAACAAAACCTAAAACTATCTTGGATGCATAAAAAATTGAGTCATTAACTACATCTAAAGTCCTTATCTCAAAATTAAAGGTAATGCTTTTTGCACGGAGCATATCGAGAAAAGAAAACATGTTTTGCTCTACAGTCATTGCCAATTGTGTCATTCGATGAAATTCTTTGATTTTATTCGTTGAAATAAAAGAATTTTTGCAAACGATATGTAAGCTAGGAGAGCCCCAGCACATTAATGTTTTGATATCAAACTGGTAACTATCTGAAGGAAAAGCCATCTCGAAAGCATGACGGATCAAACGCATGGCAGTTAAGCTATCATTGCCGTTTATAATCGAAAATGGAATAGAAAGCTTGGCATATTTAGCTGCAGTTGTAAGGCAATATTTGAAATCAAACAGATCATTTTCGAGAAAAACATGTAAATTTTTGCCAATAAGATCATTAAGAGCAATATCTATATCTTTACCTATAATTAAAATACATTCTTCATCATTAGATAAAGAGCTTAGTACTAGATCTATATCTGTGTACCACTCAACATTTACATCCATCATAGCAGCAAAAAGATAAATAGGACGTAGCCTACATGGCTTTTTATCCGACAAAAATCTAAGTACCTTTTTGCTAGTTCCTGACATAAAAGTACGGCTTTTCCTTACAACCAAAATACGCGAAATTGCGCATAAGGTTTTATCGGAAAGTATATGTGATTATTAAGGATTACCAGAAAAACTCTCAGAAAGTTATACACCACAAGCCAAGAAGCAAGAAAAGCAACCGCTTATATATAGAAATCTATATTTAAAATTTTACCATTTTCCAAAATTTAGTCCCGTACTCCCAAGCAGAATACAGTGATATAAGAAGGCTCGTCCACAGACATATCATTCCGACCTCTACCCATGGCCAACCAAAAAGCGGCTCATTGACCATCATGCAGGTAAGAGCAACATCGAGTATAAAAGTTTTCCATTTCCCCAAAGGGCTAACTTGTATTTCAATCTGCTGTTGGGCTGCCATATGACGCAAACCTGATACTGCCAACTCTCGACATAAAAATAAGCCTGCCACCCATGCATAAATAACTTGAGCATCGGTCAACAAAACTAATGCTGCAGCAGTAAGAATCTTATCAGCAATCGGATCCAGTATTTTACCGAGCTTTGTTATAGAATCATAACGCCTAGCGATGAAACCATCCAACCAGTCTGAAATAGCCGCTAACGCAAACATAAAAGCACAAAATAGCTTCAAGGGTCTAAAGTCTAAAGGAAACAAAAGAAGAAGCAGAGGGACGATCGCAATCCTAAATAAAGTCAATTGGTTAGGTAAATCCCTCAGCCATTTTGTTTTATCCATAATTTATTCACCAATCTAGCCGGAAATCCAATGCGCTCTAAATTTAATCATAGGATTTTTTAAAAAGTCAACTTGTTTTAGGCTTTAAAGGCAATAAAGTCAACGACAAAGGCTTTAAATCCTAGCTTCTTCTGAGCACCACCTAGAATTCATTAAAGAGTCATTGTTAATTTTACACTAGCGTGGCATATGATTGCTTTGTCGTTGTACAGAGTTATTCTGCGAACGTCTTGGTAAAGGGTTCATTGCAAATGGAACTCATAATGATATTAGTTAGAAGCTGATAAAAAAGAAAGCCTATGAGTCAAGTAAAATCCAAAACCATAGAAATAGAAAACCTGGTTATAGGAACCGGCGCCGCAGGCCTCATGCTGGCCCTAAAGCTTGCCACTCGCTCTAAAGTTTTACTTATTAGTAAAGGAGAGCTTACAGAATGTAATTCATATTATGCACAGGGTGGCATAGCAAGTGTTTTAGACGTGAATGACTCACTAGAGCAACATGCGATCGATACCATCCGAGCTGGAGCAGGACTTTGTCATGAGGATATTGTTAAACTCGTTGTCAGCAAAGGGCCAAAAGCTATTCAAGAACTTCTTGAAATGGGTGTCGATTTTACAAAAGAATCTCAAAATAACTCCACCGATAATCAAAATGGTCTGCACCTAACAATCGAAGGTGGCCACTCGCAAAGACGAGTAGCTCATTGCAATGACATCACTGGACAAGTATTAATAAATGCCCTTATCCAACAAGTTAAATCATGCGACAATATAACAATATGTCCCAATCAAATGGTAATAGACCTTATAACATCTGATAAATTTGCACCAAACTTTGGTTCAAATAGATGCCTTGGCGCTTATATATTCGATAGAATTACCCATGAAATCTATGCCGTAAAATGTGGACGTACCTTCTTAGCAACAGGGGGGCATGGACGGGTTTATCTTTACACCTCAAATCCAGACAATGCCACAGGGGACGGCCTTGCTATGGCTTGGCGCGCAGGCTGTCGAGTTGCAAATTTAGAGTTTATGCAATTTCATCCCACCTGTTTATTTCATCCGAAAGCAAAAACGTTTTTAATATCAGAAGCTGTTCGAGGAGAGGGGGGAATACTAAAAGACTCTAGTGGCCGTCCATTTATGGATGACTATCATCCCATGGGATCATTGGCACCACGTGATATCGTGGCAAGAGCTATCGATAATGAATTAAAGAAATCCGGGCAGTCTAATGTCTTCTTGGATATCAGACATCTGAATAAGGAAAAAATTATCCATTTATTCCCTAACATCTATAGCTTGTGCCTCAACTACGGTATCGATATAAGTAATGAAATGATACCGGTAGTACCGGCTGCACACTATTCATGTGGTGGAATCGTCGTCGATGCAAATGGAAAAACCAACGTCGAACGTCTATTTGCGCTAGGAGAAGTGGCATGTACTGGCCTACATGGCTCCAATCGCTTAGCCTCTAACAGCTTACTAGAAGCTCTTGCCTTTGCCGACATCGTTGCCGAAGCTGCATTTAATGAACCCGTTGAGTATATGCGAGAGAACATTCCCACATGGAGCTCAGGAAAAACAATGCCACCCGATGAACAAGTTGTTCTTTCACACAACTGGGGGAGATAAGAAGACTTATGTGGCATTACGTCGGAATTGTACGCTCTGATATAAGATTACAGCGGGCTAAAACTCGAATTAATGCAATTCTCAACGAACTAGACTCATACTACTGGAACTACCAGATCACAGAAAGTTTTCTAGAAGTACGCAACCTTGCGCACGTTGCCGAGTTAACCATCCGTTGTGCTCTGGGGCGGAAAGAATCCAGGGGCATACATTATACCCTAGACTATCCAAACACACTCGATGTTGCCAAAGACACGATCATACATTAAACCGGGATCTGAAATTTTTTGAAAAACTGTAGTATTTTCATCGGATTCAAAGTTCAGCCGGGTGCTAGGCGCGAGGAGGAGGGAAACCGCAGTGTACATGTTGGTACATGAGGATTTCCTGACGACGAAGCAACGCCGCAGCCGGCTAGAAATTCGGATCCGGGATTAAAGCTCAGTCCGAACTCTAAAACCTTATAGAAAGACCATCAGTCTCGACAGCCACCAAAGGAGTCATTAAAAAGCATAGAGCGAAAGGAATCTTCCAAGAAGAGCCATTTATCCTTCTGTTTCTCAGTCAATCCAAAATCCTGCAAAACTTCCCCTAACAATACTTGCCGGCGGTCAAAATGCACCAGTTTCATCTTTAAGTCATGATGGGCGGTTTTAAGAGGTCTGCCAATATATTTTATATTCTTTGCTCCGAGAAGAGGAGATACAAATGAAGTCTGTATCTTAATAAGATTTTCTTTATCCTTGCCAAAGAAAAAATGACCAATCAATACATCGTTAAAGGCGCGATCATAAAATTCTGCCACAATCTTTTCTATCTTCTTTGGACCTATTTCTTCATATAAACTACTCATAATACATTCTCATATACCCAATTTAGGTAAACCCGTCTAATTTGTTTTCAACACATTAACACTATCCATATAACACAAGTTCTTCCAGACAAGCTAACTAATACAAAACAAAAAACCCTCATAATTTGTACATAATGAGGGCTTCTGATATTAAAGTAATGATATGATTGTGCACTTCAGTACCAATTCCAGCAAAAATTTAGAAATGAAGATAATTTTTAATTATAATAATGCGACAGCCCAAACTGTAACTCTCGCCTTTGTTTATAAGCTTGCTTATGCTCGCTGCCAAAAATACTAGTTCCTTCATTAATTTGATAAATTTCATTCAAATAGGAACCGTAAAAATAAAAACCGGCACCAGTTGCAACTTCAAATCCCCCACCTAAATGATAGCCTGGACCAGACCCATCTATTTCATATTCTTCTTTTTCACCAGTGAAAGAACCTGAGTCTGCTTCATTACTACCAGTCGCGTTAGTAGAAACAATACTGACCTTTTGTTTCTCACTATAAACTCCAATACCGGCTTCCAAAAAAAGAATTTTTCCAAATAGAAAGCGGGTGAATAAATTTGCACTTTTCGTTGATATACTGCTATCGCTCACTTTTTCTTCGACGTTATTTTTAGGCCGTTCAGTCTCATGAGTCTTCACTTCAGATATATTAACTCTCAAACCAGCATTTATCACACAATTGCTAAATCCAAAATATGGGCTAAATGCTTGTGAAGTCGAATTTATATAACGCTGCTTATCAGACTCTGACGAAGGAAACATTCGATCATCTGCTGAAAGAACTTTTACCCCCGTACCAAAATTAAAACCTTCACGCCGATTCTTCTTGCCGTATGCAACGCCTATATTTAGTCCTAAGCCTAACAACAAGAAAAAAAATCTTAACCAAAAGGTACTCAACCTACACATGTCCACATCCTCCATTACACCTGCCGCGAAAGCCAAATTAAAGACTCTCCTGCTAGAATACTTGCAAAGAACAGACCGAAAGAGGCATGCAATTAAGTTTAGATATTTTCTTTTTTATTTTCAGTATGTTATCATGGAGTTGATTGAAGATTAGACGAAAATAACAAATTGTAAAATTGCCACTGCATCTAAACTTGTCAAAAAGCTAGTCAATTTTGTGCCTCAATGCCATTGCATTTAGAGGCTAAATGCCCCGCTATACCAGGAAGTTCTTATGTGAATATAGGTCAAATCGGTACAATTTACGTAGCGTAGTATATCAATGCCTTGAATATAATTTATGCACATGATATTGGGCGAGTCAACTGACAGAAGAGTTATATTGCTATAGGCAGCACTAGATGTCTTTTCTTATTAGGAAGCACTAAAATGTTTAGAATTATTGTAACGTTATTGATAAGCACTTTCATGGGCGGTTGTGGTGTTTTTGGCTCTAAGAAAAAGAATAATAAACACCCCATAGACAAAAATTCAGACATTATCTTACTCAATAAAGATGATCAAAAGTCTTTAGATAAGTGGAAAGCAAGCCTTATAAAGTCGTGTAATATCCATCAAATATTTGACGGGCCAATAGTAGTTTCTCCGGATAATCAAGAGCTTGGCGTTGATCTAGAAACTGTTTTTGCTAAGAGTGGACGGAGCATTCTCCTTGAAGCAGACTCTGGGGGGTTTATCGTCCTGGATGACCTGCAAAGAGTAATGTTTGGAACTACTAAAACTGCAATGGAAATCTCTGTTAACGCATCAACTTTTGAAGCTAATGCAATCAGAGAGGGTTCGCACTGTAAAGTATTCATTAATAAAAAGCTTGCCTATGAAACCTTCATTCTTCCAACTTTGCCGATTGCAGCATATGGCAATGGGAAACTAACACCAGCTGAGTTTTCATCTGCTTATAGTCCAGAAGACAAAATTACTAAGATCTATGACCACAACTTCGATAGAATCAACAGAGTATTCGTAGAAAACAATCCACTATGGGCAACAATAGAAGAAATATTTGGAACGAACGAAGAGGAATCTAAAGCATATTTCGAACTATCCGATAACCTCAAGACAGATCATACTCTTACCATCGATGATCTTAATGTATCTTCACTGAATCAGTCTAATCCTGCATTACTTGGCAATAAGGATGAATTAAATCGCATTTTTGTGGGAGATAAATCGATCAGAGTAAATTTTGCAATTTCTCCAAACCAAGTAGGAGAGGGAAAAAATATCGCTGACAATGGTACTGGCATTGTTAACCTTGTCTATACGCTAGATAATATTTCAAATAAAGATGGAAAAACTACCTTTAGTGTAACAGGGGTTGAAGTCGGAGAGAGCAGCTCATTTTCAGCACAGAAAGCAATCGACTGTCTTAATGATAGAAAATCGAAGTATCAATTTAGCCAAGAAGAGACGAGGCGTTATTACCCCTCTTATGAGTTTGTTTCCGTACCGTGTGAAACGTTTACAGAGAATATGAGCCGTGCACTATTTTCTACTCAGGATGGCCTCGATATTCTGAATAGTTTTTTTGCTTCTACCAAGGGAGACTACGAGACATTCTATGCCGGATGGGATCAAGCCATGATTGATACAACTTCCTTGATATTTTCCGAAGGACTTTCATTCAACGATTATTTTCGCAGTACAGAAGTAAACTCCATTATCTACAGAATTGAGAAAGAATTGGGCCGTTTCAGTCACATACTTGAGGGTAATGCACCGCTTAGCCACGCAAAAACACTTCTCCTCAAACAGATGATTCTGCAATGGCCTTTTGTAGGTGAACACCTCAGCGAGGACGAATATGCAACCATCTTGTCAGCAATAGGAAATACCGTTTTGGACCTCCCCGCTTCTACAGAAACTTTGATCCGATCTCTAGCGAATCGGCCTGCAGAACAAGGTCCCACCGTCCAGTACGCAGCAAATGTCTCCGACGAAGATAAATTAAATTTTCACAAAATAAAGGCTGGCGTTATCGAATTAAATGTGCCGGAAGAGGTGGTAGCAGAAAGATTTTCTGACATTATCCAGAAACAAGTATCAAGAGAAACGATTAAAATGTGGGCTCAAAGTGTATATGCTTTAGCTGAGTTCTCCATCAGAGATCGGAAAAAACTCGAGGATTCTGAAGATCCCTTCTATCAAAGAAGTCTCGATAAATTCATTTTGCGAGGATTTCAGGAAAACTGGCAAGCGGCAACTATCAAATCGGCCGAATCGATTGCTTTGTTAGCAAAATTTGGGTTTGCATGTGACAAAACCACGACAGTTGACCTTGCCCATTGCGTAGGCGATAATGTATTTTCAAATGGAGATAATGGGATATTGAAGGATTATGACCATCAACGGCAAGCAAAGCTAGCAACTGTCCTGACCGCGAGAATCGATAGCATTGATGAAAATGATAGGTTTCCGTTGGTTGGTAATATTCTTGACACTTATTTTAACGTTGTGTGGAGCTCCTGTGACGATGCCAAATTCAAAGCAAACAGTGACCAATTAGATGCTTTAATTTTGAAGTGGTCGGTAGCCGATTTCGGCGATCAATATGATATAAAAAATGAGATAGATGCCCTTCTACAAGAGTGTCGTTGATCGTAAGTAGGGCTCAGTTTGGACAGCATAAACGAATATTTCTAACCTACATACAAACGGTAATTACTTCTCCTAGCATAACTCTTATAAACAATGTGCGAATCCTAACAGAAAACTCAATAATAAAGAGAAGCTGCCCTGTCTTGTTCTACTAAGCACATTCGATTATAATTGTATTATTACTCATAAAAAGGAACTCTAAAATGCTTGCTCGCGATCAACTCAAAGTTTGTCCAAACACAGGACAGGCATTATACCCAGAATTAAGACATCATATGGTCGTCATTGCCAACCCAAGCCCTCTAAAAAAAACAATGTTATCAGAAATGTCCATCGACTTTAGCTCCATAAATACACCAGTATTCACGTTTGATACAAATAAGTCCTTCGTTGATATGGTACAGGGTAAAGTCAACCAAGAATGCGAGTGGCTTTCATCTTATCTTCCTAGAGATAATTCTTATAAAAAATACATAACCATGATTTGCATGGCAAATGCCATGCAAGTTGATGGAGCTTACATCTTTGTTAGTAATGAGCGTAGTGAAAATATTGAGGCGATTCAGAACATAGCTGGAAAATCAGTACATATTTGTACAGTCTTAAGAACAATCTGCCTTAGTAGCGATCCAAGTTTTTATTGGCATAGAAATCACATAGTCCAAACAACAGCAAATATTTCTACTATGTCACCTAAAATGATAGAGGAATATATCGATTCTTCTGAATTCGAACGTTTAAAAGGAGAATCTTGCTTTTTTACTGCAGATTCAAAATGGGTTACATCAGTAATCGGTCCGGAACCATGCCTCTTTGGCTTTCCAATTAAAGAGCTAACCAAAACGTTAGATGAGTTAGAATTACTTGACTAAGCAAGACAATTCATTTTTAAAATTACTTGATAATGCAACAGAAACTGTAAATAATGTCGAAGTCAGATACTGAAAATATAGAAGAAAACATCAGAAAAATTAAAGGTAATTTACCAAAACCTCGTCTCAATTTATCGTTGAATGAAAAGCTAAAGCTCATTAAATCAGTCGGAGGCCCAAAAACAACAAAATCCATTTTAAAAGCCAAAGGCAATTTTCCTATTTCTCGAATTGCTTGGTTATTTAATGCTCTTGATACACAAGCAGTAATCGATATACTTCATAATGATATGGTTGAAGCTTTGAATCATACTCAAAAAGATTCACACTGAAATTTTCTAGTCATCGAACTTGCGTCTAGGCCTAACCAAAGTTTAGCCCATTCTGGAAAAATATCTTTTATTATTTCACATTGCTTTCCTGTAAGGTATGTATCTCTGCTGGCAACAGCAATAGCCTGACTAATAAACTCGTCCAAATTGATATTCGATCGTCCACTATCAAGCATAGCCTTTACTCTGTCTGCCCATGCCAACAAAAAATTTCCAAGATTCTCATTATTGCGCATAACTGCCTGACTGTGCTGAAACACGAGATTTAATCCATATGCTACAATTGCACCAACTGCGTGCTCTCCTTGAAAATTAGGAACGTTACAGTCAGAGACTTTCTCGATTTCAGTGGAATAGTAAGTCTGCAAAACTTTAGAATCGAGAATCTTTTTTATATCACCGTGAAAAAATGCAGATGCTAAATCTCGATTTTGTTTTAAACACGGGAGATTCCTCGTCAGCTCAGCTCTAGAACCTAAAGAGTAGTAGGCAAATAAGTCTGCAAAAGCTTCGTTCACTACCCTAAGGTGATTGGATAACGAAGCTTGACGAGAGCTCATACGCAAGTTAAAACCGTTCGAAGCGGTTTTCTCATAAGAATAAATTAAATTCGACGAGATTCTACTAGCATTATCTGAATATTTTTTACTCAGATACTTTGCAATATTTGCATGCTCTTGCAATACATGATGTCCGTATTCATGTGCTATGGCCCACTCAGACTCCCACAAATTAGGTTTATCCAAAGAGTTCCCGGGATTTCTATCATTAGACGACGGATAAATAATTAGAAATGGATTTCCTCTCGTTGTACTGACGTAAGCTAAATTGTTAGCTACTACAAAGCTCTTCTCATCTTCAGTACCAGTACCAGTACCAGTACCAGTACCAGTACCAGTACCAGGCAGATGATACATTTTTTCAACTTTTGGCAATAGCATCAATGCAAGTTTAGGAATTTGTGCAGAGGCATCATTTAAGCTTCGATAATAATCATAAGCAATTTCAATGTTTCTAAGGCTACCAAGAGCAATTCCTTCAATTGATTGGCGCCTATAATCACCATTAGGACGGCATAATCGCAAGTCACTTGAATGTTGAATAATCTCTGGTTTATCCAAACATATAAAGCTACCATCTTGCAATTCACATGTTTCTCTCGTATACAAACCATAGATAGCACGTGCCACAGAACGGCTACTAAGTGAAGATGTAGAATATATTCCCGCACCTTCATGCTCTCTCAAAACAGCTTTATCACCATTCCAGACATATGTTTCAAAAACAGGGCTCAACCGTACTGTAGCTGAGCTTCTCTGACATGCTTCGTCATCAAGGTCGTATTGTACAAATGTATTACTCGGAAGTTGAAGGGTTTCGTCATCTCGATTTTGATCATTTTTAATAGAAATGCCACACGATGCGGTCAATAACAATAAAATCTGAAAAAATAAAAGTTCTGATCGCAAAATTGGAGGCATAAAAATTCCTGGAGAGACAAACACTTAATAAATGGGGATAGATTAGAGATTTTTATTGAAGATACCAATAAAGGCTAAAAGGCTATTTAGCCACACGGCATTGTATACAAATATCACGCCAATCCAGCTTATATTTAACTGGCTGTATTTACTAGAATTTACAGACGCATTTCTAATCGAAATGCACAAGCGGCATGTCTATTTCTTTGACAAGCGAAAATAAGCTACCTCAAGGTGCCACCCACTTCTTCCAATAAAATATCAAATTAGACACTCCTAAATTTGGATGATAACGTGATGTTAACTCAGAATGAAATGAAAAATTCCATAATATTAAAAACCCATCTTCTATTCAGTGAAATAGAACGAGTTGAAAGCCTTAACATTAAATCTAAAGAAATTTGGAATACTCCAAATAATCACTATATTTACAAGACACTGCTCCCCAGGGTAAAATATTATAAGACTACAATATTCCTTACATAAGTTGGTAATAAGAGCAAAACTTAAGAGGGAGGCTTTCCTAAAGAACAGAAGACACTTAAGGTCAAATACGGACTACAATAATTTTTAGGAACGTCGCTAAAGACTTTTCTTGACGACTTGTTTGGTCATAAAGCCACGGCCTAGCCCTTCAAAGCTCGCTTTTAATTTTTCATAAGGAATAAAATTTTTTTTAAATCGGATATATATGAAAGACGGATCTGTGAAAATATTAAATGATAGCTTTGTAAAAAGGAAGCGGCTGACTAGGATTACACAATTCCCGGTTGCAATAGCCTCAATCGCATCACTGCTAGCTTCACTGCCAATTTTTGCCCTTCCACAAAAGCAGGTACCTAACAATAAACCACAAGTATCAATCAACTTTGCTCCAATTCTTCCTCTTAAAATTGTTAAGCCAAATACAATTCCCCTAATTGAAGAAGCAATGCGAGATCCAAAAACTAAAAAACATAAACCCAAAAATAACGATAAGCTTTCCGACTTATATCAAGATAGAAAGAAGCTTAAATTTGCTCTAAAAACTTCTAAAACCAATAAAAAGTCAACAATTGCCATGCAGCTAGTAGAAAACTATGCCGCTGAAGCTTATTACTATGGAGATAGATTATCAGGCAGATATGGTGGAGGTGACGAAAATAAAAATCGAAACAAAATGCTAAACGCCTACAAAAAAGTTATTGAGTATGCAAATGTAGTGCAAAGCCTAACAAAAAATAAGCAAATGCACGATCGAGCATCCTATCATATGTTTGTGGCAGAATTCTTAAGAAATAATAATAAATCGTCACAATTAAAAAAATTGAGCCAACTTATAAGAAAAAAAACACTGTCAAAATCTCTTACCAATCGAATTGTATTTTTAACCTCTATTGAAAGACTAGAGGCAGCCAATGATACTAACGCATTAGCCAATTTAGAAACTATTAAAAATGCACTTTCAACGAGTGGTAATATTGCTAGTAAACTAGCAATAGCAAGAACCTTAGCTGGTCTAGATGGCAAAGGCAATAAAGTAAGGCCAGCTAAAAAAGAATACCGCAATAACCTCTTTGCTGCATCTGATAAAAGCTTCCGCATTGGAAAAAAAGATAAGAAAAAAGTTTTTGAATTTATCATTGGAGTATGGAGAATTTCAGAGGGAGAAAAAGCCACATGGAAAAAACCGCCATACATTGAAGAAAGATTCAAAACCTATAGTGAAATAGATAGTATTCATGAACGAGCCGCATTATGGGATTGGAATTTCGGTAACAAAAAATCTGCAATTTCAGGATATCAAGTCCTAGCATTTTCGTTAAAACAACACCAAATCGCTATCAAATTAGACAACCGTGTGTTAGATATGGAAGAACAAATATTTATAAATTCAGGAAATCCTCAGGACTATGAAAAGTTATTAATTGCTACAAGACAAAAGTATGCAGATGAAAAATCATTAGGAAGAGAAATAGGAGCTAATGAAAAGAATATGGCTGCAAGCCTTTTACTAAGGCATAAAAAGCTTGTAGAATTCACAATTATCAAGGCAAAATCCCCAAGTGCACCCCCACCTCTGCGAGTTAGCTCAATAAACATCGCGAATCGCTACATAAGACTATCAGAAAATAAAAAATCAAAAGCCATTGAAGTCTTAGAAGCAGAAATTGCAAATTTATGGGTATTAAACCGTGAATATTCAAAAGCAGTTGATATTTATCTAAGAATTTCCAAAACAGCAAGCAACCCAGATAAGCTAAAATACCTTTATAATGCACTTAATTCACAGCTGATAGTAGCTAATTGGCCAAAAACAGTGGAGTGGGCAAAAGCAAATCAACCATCTAAAAGCTTACAAAGTCGCGAAAAACTACTAGAAATCTACCTAGAAATTAATACGGTGAAACAACCAAAAATTGACTGGGAAATTAATGCACAAATAGGAAATCTATATTTAAATTTAAATCAAGACAAAAAAGCATTTGAGGTTTGGGATAAAGCCATAAAAAAGTCGCCAAAGCATAAATATGCAAGCATAGCTTCAGGAATTATGTTATCGACATATCTAAAAAATAACCTCTGGGGAGAGTTAGAAGACCTAGCAAGGTTTACGCTATTTGCAAAGGTAATACCCGTATTCGGCAAACAAACACTACAACCCGCTACTTTGCTTCCACTAGCTTTAATCAAGGGAGCCGATCAAGCGTATCAAAAGAAAGACTTCAAGACGGCGATAAAAAAATATAAAGAGTTTAGCTATAAATTTAACACCAAAGATAATGATTACGGGATGATGATGTTAGCCTACGCATATCATGAAGATGGACAGCACACCCAATCAATCACAACCTTAGCATCCTTTACAGAAAAATTTCCAAGGACTCGCTATTATAAAAAAGTCTTAAAAACAGGGGGGGATTGGAGTGTAGCATTAACATTTGAAGAAAACACTATGTTCTTCTATAAAGAATTCTTAAGATATTTCTCTAATGATCCTGACTCTGTCCAAATTGCAGAGAAATTATCTAATTTATATTTTGGAAGAAGACTATACTCTGAAGCTATCGATATTTTAGAAAAGCTGTCAACCTCACAACACCTAAACAACATCGCAAAAGCAGATATCCTCTTAAAAATAATGCGATTGGAAGACAGCCAAGGAAATAAAGCCAAAGCTCTTCAAACAGCAAATCGAATTGTACAAACAAATGGTAGCGCCATTACAAAATCTGAAGCCTACATCATAATAGCAGAACACCTTTATCATATTCGAAATATTCTAGCCTTAAACGATATTATTAGAAAGATAAAGGCTCTAGGCTCAGGAAGTGCAATTGACGAAAACCTTGCTCATACCCACTATCTATTGGCAGAAGCCAAAATAGGCCCGATGCTAAAATCTGTAAATTCTCATACGGTCGAAAACCCATTACAGGCTGTTTTTGATCGTTACAATCTTTATATTAAATCGTACAAAGACTTTTCAACCGTATGTGAATTAGGTAATACGAGTTGGTGTGCTCCAGCCCTCCATAGGTCAGCTAGACTTGCAGAAAGAATGGTAACCCTAATCGAAGATTTCCAAATTCCCGCAACTCTAGACGACAAAGTAATCGATGATTTTATCAAACAAAAAAATGGGTTAATTGATAATCTTACTAAAATTATAATAACTTCTGATACAAAAGCACGGTCATTATTAAACAATCAATATTTAGACCCAGACTGGACACAAGAAATTTTATGGCAAAATTCCAATGATTGGAATTTTGAACGTGTAAGTGGTGAGTTAGGCCTTGGTTTCTTACAGTGGGAGTATGACAATTGAATCGGATCAAAATCATCACTAAAATATTCGTACTATTTACAAGCATAAGCGCTTGTTCAACGCAAAACAAAGAGCAACTAGGTGGCGGACTGTTTAATTCAGTCGATGACAATATCGTAATAATTAAAGCCGGCTCTCAATACTCGACAATCAGCCCATATAGTAGACAAAAATGGCTTGATATACAAAAGAGCGAGAAAAATGAATTAAAGAAAATTCAAGGGCTTTTAGCATTGGGAAAATCCCTAGAAGCTGAACGAAAAGTTCGCAAATACCTTGCAGCAAACCCCAATCAACCAGAAGCAATATTAACTTTAGCTTCTTCATTGGCACAAAGTCGGCAATATGATTTAGCAGCTTATTATGCATCTATTATTGAAAATCATCCGAAATTAAGCTCCCATGCATTAAATATTATTGGACTTTCAAGAGTAGCCAATGCGAGAAGCGTAAGAGAATATAAGCTAGCAGAGCAGACTTTTGTCAAAGCTATTAATAGCAATAAAAAGGAAATCGCTGCCGGCCTTAATTTAGGACAACTTTATCTAGAGATTGGAAATTCAAATGCTGCAGTCAGCACCTTCAGAACAACGTCTATCCGTTGTGCAAAATGCCAACCAGCTCTACTGGGCTATGGAATCTCATCTTTAAGGCTAAGTAAATTCAAGAACGCTGAGGATGCCTTAAAAGACATCATTGATAGGGATACCGATGATATTCCAGCACTCTATTACTTAGCGTTAGTTTATCAATTTGGCCTCAAAAACAATAAAAAAGCAGAAACTACCTTAGCAAAAATTGCAGATAGTGACAGACCCGGATATACTGATTTGCGCCAGAGAGCACAGGCATTAATGAGAAAAATCAAAGGAGAGAAGCAATCGACTGATGACAAATTTGCCAACAAAGAAATTGGCGGCGATGCTCGCACTGAAGAGGTATTAACCGGAGAATCTAAATAACTGTAAATTTTTCTCATAAACGCTCTTCCACACTCTTATACCAACCTAAATAAATTTCGGCTGGTTCATATTCTGGAGCAAACTTTGATACTAACAAAAGTAAATGTATTTAACAAAACAATGATATTGCTACTATTAAGCCTATATCATCAATCTATATTGAAGGCCAATATAAATAAAGAAACCTCTTACAAACACTGGGCTAGAAGCTATCTCGTTTCATCCATATTTATAAATGAATACGTTTCAATAGAAGATAACGTGCAACAAAATGACAACGACAAGATTTCACCAGAGCTTTGGTTTCGAGCTTATTTCGCATTACAAAGCTCAACAATAAAAGATCAGCATATATTAGAAACTCAAAAAGTCATGCAGCGCCTAAAACAACAAAGGGCAAAGCTAGAAAAAAAAGAAAAAAACAGCATTTTCCTTTCAGTAGCTAATAAATTTGATAAAGACATCAATTCACATTTACCTGTTATAGCAAAATCATTAAAAAAAGGTGCAGAGAAGAGAGATTGGAATAAACTTTCTTATTCCTTTAAATTCGATAATCCTAAATGTATACTTAGTCATAAAATTCAAAAAATGATAGTTGGCCTACAAAAAAATATAGAGAAGGCAAAGTCAGACATAGCTTCTATCACAAATCAAAATGATTTATATTGTATTCTAATTTCTTTAATGTCTAATTCCATTAGAATAAAGCATAACCTGAATATCAATCCTTCCATTGTTATAAAATACTTGCTTCAAGTAAATCCAGATGTTTTAAAAGACGAAACCATAGCAGCGCTAACCATTATTTCATTTATGCAGGAAAAAAATTACACTGAATCGCTTAGAGTTTTATTAAAATTGCAAGAAGCTAACCAAACCTATCGATTTGTCTACGATAAGGTCCAGCGTATATTTAGTGCGCAAGAAAAGGGAGCTGGCAAGGTTTCAATTAGAAGCTTATGAAGGCACAATATAATAATAAAATTGAAGAGTTACATTTATGAAAGAGACTAGAGTACCATTTAAAGAAATAATCTCCAGCAATACACAGTTGCTATTTGATGGTGCTGTTGGCACTGAGTTATATAATCATGGAATTTTTATCAATCGATGTTTCGAAGAAGCAAACCTTTCAAATCCAGCAATTGTAGAAGAACTTCACAAAGCTTATATAAGCGCTGGTGCACAGGTCATAACAACAAATAGCTGGGGAGCAAATCGAACTAAATTAAAAGGGCATAACCTACAAGAAAAAGTCTCAGAAATTAATTTAGCGGCTGCAAAGCTAGCCCGCAAGGCAGCCGGAGACAAATACTGGGTCGCAGGAAGTGTCGGACCACTAGGTGTACGCATCGAACCTCTAGGACCAACCTCCTTAGAAAAAGCACAAGAGATGTTCAGTGAACAAATAGCTGCCCTTTTACAAGGAGGCGTTGATCTCATTGCACTGGAAACATTTTCAGACATAAGCGAAATCCAACAAGCCATCGAAGCATGCCGAAAAATTAATCCTGAAATACCTATCATCGCAATGATCGTTATAAATCCAGATGGTAAAACCATATACGGGACGCCTGTAGAGTGGGCAATGAAAAAGTTAGATGAATGGCAGGTATCTGTCGTCGGATTAAATTGCTCCGTAGGTCCTCAGCCGATGATGTCATCAATTGAAAAAATAAGATCGGTAACGAAACTCCCTATCTGCCTCGAGCCCAATGCTGGCCTCCCTAAGGAAATTGATGGCAGGCAAATTTATATGAGTACTCCTGAGTATATGGCCCACTTTGCAAAAGATTTTTTGCAGGCTGGAATTCAGTTCGTTGGAGGATGCTGTGGTACATCACCCGAACACATAAAGGCCATGGCTAATATGATTAGACAAGCTTCAGCCATGTCAAAATCAACAAGTAGAACATCAATCCACAGACTAAAAAATGAAAATATGGATATCTATGAACATAGAAATAAAGAAAAAGAAGCACCGGTCGAGCGGGTTTCAGAGCAAAAAAAATCTCTTTGGGCTGCTAAAATTGCTAATGGAGAAAGAGTATACTCAGTCGAATTACTTCCTCCTTCAGGAGTCTCCACTAGCAAAATCATCCAACAATCAAAAGAATTAAAAATTGCTGGTATTCACGCCATAAACATCCCCGACGGCCCCAGAGCAAGCGCCCGCATGAGCGCAATATTGACAGCAGTAATGATTGAACAATCAGCAGGAATAGAAACTGTCCTGCATTATTGTTGCCGTGATAGAAACCTTTTAGGAATGCAATCCGATATGCTTGGCGCTCATGCTGTAGGCTTACGCAATGTGCTCCTAATTACCGGTGACCCTCCGAAGCTTGGCAACTATCCAGATGCGACTGGAGTTTTCGATGTCGACTCAATTGGCTTAACTAATATGGTGCACAGTCTAAATGGAGGGATTGATCTCGGCAACCGATCCATCGGGGAGCCTACCGCACTCTCAATCGGAGTCGGAGTCAACCCTGGCCATCGTGATTTTGCTTACGAAATGAACCGTTTTAAATGGAAAGTTAAGGCTGGAGCCGCTTGGGCCATTACACAACCTGTTTTCGATGTAGACGCTGTTCGTAAATTCTTGGATCACATCGATAAAAATAATATACACATACCAATCATAGCAGGAGTATGGCCTTTGTTAAGCTATCGAAACGCCTTGTTTATGAATAATGAAGTGCCTGGAATTATTATTCCCGCAAAAATAATGGAGCGCATTGCAAAAACTCAAAGCCCACAAGATGCGAGAAAGCTTGGAGTAGAAATAGCAAGAGAAATGATCGAAAAGCTTGGAAACGATATCCAAGGAATCCAACTTTCAGCACCGTTTGGTCGAATAGATCTATCATTGGCGATAATAGGTAAATCCGAGATCAGCAATTGAGAGGCTGTCTAATTGTGGTAATAAGTAACATACTTATAAAATATGACTGCGCACATGATGAACCAGCTTCATAGTCCTAAATGCATCAAACCAATCATTAAAATTTTTTACCGCTCGTATCCTACATTCACTGCACCTATCTGCCCTTGCTAGAGCGTCAATAGCGCCAGAATCCGTAAGATATTTTAACAACGCTGATTCGAACGGCAAAAGCCCAAAGAAGTCTAACTGCGCCAAGAATACGGTTTTAAAGTCCCCATGCTTTTGCAGAAAAGAATATGCAGCAAATAGCCAAGATTTGAGAGCCGCAAATAGCCTCTTATCGTACTGATAAGAGCTTATGTCATCACCATTTTCTAAAAGCGAGGATATTTTTTCAATTGCTGGTCCTGTTCCAAAAGGGACACGTCTCGAAATCCTCGCTTGTAAAATGATCGGTTCACTAAGACTGCGCCTATGGATCTTTCCAACTTTGGCTAATTTATTAAGCAAATAGAAATCTTCGCCCGCTTGCCTTTTTGGAAAACCTCGCACTGAAACATAAGCGCTCACATGAGTCGCAATAATGCTTCCCAATGAATGGTATGCATAAGGGCTACCTGCCTCTTCAAGGCCATGAACATACGTGGCCATATACGACTCATACACTTGTATTGCCTTTCTTTGGAAGAATGGCATGTCTGCAGGAGTTTCATGAAAAAAATCGTTCAAATAAGTATCAGCTTCTCCCGGAAAAACATCAAACTCTTTAAGGCTAAAATAATCACGGCCGACCTGTGCATCTCCATCCGTATTAAAAATGATGGGAAAATGAACCAACCTATAAGCACACAACATTGTAGCGATGTCTGCGCCAATTTTTCGCGCCAATCCAACCCCCTGCTTCACATGCAGCTCGCTCCCATCGGAAAACTTGTCAACAATGAGCACGTCCACGCCCACCTTCCATTCAGTCAACAAAAATCTTGCAGACTCCGATCTATAGACTTGACTACATTTGGATGATTTATTGGAAAAAAAGTGCCAGGTTTTATGATTATCTTCCTTAGTTTTTTGATCTGCAGTCTTTCTATGATTCAAAACCAGCAGAACAAGGATCTTAGCACGGGCGTGCTCGGCACTACGACAAAAACCCTCAAGTAGCTTAACTATATTTTCAAATTCTGCACAAATAGGGACAGATACCACTCGATCCCATGTGCTGCTCAAACACCCTCTTAAGCCTTCTTTCACAACATTGTTAAAAATGAATGCCTCAGGCTCAGCGTAATAGTTTAAATATTTTTCAATCTGAAAATTTTTCATACCATTTCAATCTGCGTCAAACTTTATCCCTAAGACGAATTAATCTGAAATTTACGAGAACTGTCCAGCCTGCCACAAAGTACGCCCTGATTATAAATCTATAGCTCTAATATTTTGTTGTGTGTACGTTGAGATCATACACATTAACGCGCTTTGAAGTATCACCCTAGCAAAATTACCTCCGGCAACGGAGAAAAATTATGCTGATGAATAAAATGGCTCATCACTGCCATATTCAAATTGTCAAATTGATACCAAAAATGACTAAAAAATAAACAATTTAATCATTTTAATACCACCCTGTACGCTCGAACCGCGCCTCCAACCTACAAAAATGACATGTTTTTAATTAATTTCATTAAAAAACTTTAAAAACGGCTCATGGTACATAAGTTGCTATATGCATTATTGGCGGGATGTGGTAGGAATTTTGAATTGAACTAACGTATTCCTAATAATTACAGTTTTACGGGCTTTTTAACTAGTGAGAATGGCTTTATGGGAATTTTAATAGTATCGCCCAACAATCTAATTGCCTCAATCCGTGGTAAGTTCGATCATGGACTTTCTATTAATATCCTTTCTAATATTTGTGGATGTTTTATTGGTATTCGCACCAAAGCAGTGCCCTTCTGTTCCAGTTATAACGAGATAAACTGAACGCTAACCAGCTGAATTAGGCCGAGAGTAAAATGTTGAACCTAAGACCAAATAGAATATCCAAACTACCATCTAATATGACGGCAATGCGTACTTTTGCAGATCTTAGTTGGTTATCTTTTTTTGAAAAAAACAGAAACTCCCTGCAATCAAACAAAATAAAAGTAAAATTATCTCAACGCATTGAAGACGTTTTTAATATGCGTGCATATTCAAGTATACTGGGCGATGAAGATGATGAGTTAACAGGGCAGAAGTGCCTAGAAATTGCAAAAAAAATAAAAGATCAAATCCAAGCGCTAACTCCAGTAAGAGCCAGAGTAGCGATTCTGTTTCCTCCTGGAACCACACAATCACTTTCTATTTTAGCTGTTATGATGGCCGAGCGGGTTCCTGTTATACTCAACCACTGGGTCAACGAAAAATCTCTAGAAGATATCATCATTGAAAACGATTTACATGCGATCGTCACTTATCCGCATAGCCACAAAAGAAATATGCCAAGCCTTTCGCCTATACCTCATATAGAGCTTAATCAAAGCTTTGATATTGTTGAAGTTAATAATAGAAAAACAGAAGAATATTTTAAAAAGCCCCTCCCCGAAACAAACACAGCTCTGATACTTTACACGTCAGGATCAACGGGTAAATCAAAAGGGGTAAAAATTTCTGAAGAATCGCTAAGCTACATGGTAGATCTGTTGATCGATAAACTAAGCCTAGATGAAACAACGACAGCCACGATCACCTTGCCAATATTTCACACAATGGCATTAATCACTCAATTTTTACCAACTTTTTTTGCTGGTGGTAAATCTATTATTATCAACACAGAACTGTGCACTGGAAAATGGTACCGATTGATCCAACAATCGAGCGGGACCTTTACTGCCTTAATCAGCGATATGTTGAAATATTGCAAAGACGAAAAGGTCAAACGCAACTTACCTGCTGCTGAAAAAGTTAAACTTCTTCAACTCGCAGGTGGTCATATAAGCGCAAAACACCTCGAACTAGCCCGAGAGCTTTTTCCAAATGCCTTAATTTATAAAGGCTATGGATTAACAGAGGCAATACGCGTCACTATGATTTCAAGTGATGATCCTCATTTTGATAAAGATTCAGCAGGTTATCCTCTACCAGGCCAAGAAGTTAACATTCGCGATGAGCATGGTAATAATTTACCACATGAAGCTATTGGGGAAATTCATGTTAAAGGACCCAACTTAATGCTTGGCTATGAAGCAGGTATTCCTTCCCAAATCACTGAAGACGGTTTTTTAGCCACCGGTGATTATGGCTATGTAAGCAAAGAAGGTTTATTGGTCATCCAAGGACGAAAAGACCACGTTTTTAAATCCAACGGCAGAAAAATTGCGCCAAAAGAAATCGAACAGTATGCTATCGAGCTCTCCTCTGTCTTAAAGGCAAAATGCGTAGCTGTGCCATGTGAGCAAAAAGGTCTAAAACCTATTTTACTTATTGAAGTAGATAGGGAAAACATTGAGCTCCACGCGAAAGAGTGGAAAAACGAGCTCATTCGAAATTTAAAGTCAAAGTTAGAACCATACAAGGTTCCTAAACAAATAGTGGTCACAGACATTCCTAAGTTAGCTAATGGAAAAATGGACCACCCCAAAGCAGAAAAACTTTGGAAAAGGCAAGATAAATTTAGCTATATTGGCAAGGCTGCCTTCGGTTGCCATTTCCATCTGCTATAGTCATTCAATTCTCTGTGGGAGCTGCACATGCGCTGGTACTTGATTGATCGGATATTAGAATGTACACCTGGTAAACAAATTGTAGGATTAAAAAGCTTTACCCGCTCTGAAATGTTTTTTATGGACCACTTTCATGGATTTCCTATTGTTCCCGGGGTTTTACAAATAGAAATGATGGCAACTACAGGTGGTAAGGCGATTAAGCTCGCCGACAATAGCATCCTCCCCATCCTTGGATCCGTAAAAAGTGCCAAATTCATCCACAACATTCGCCCTGGAGACCAGTGTAAAATTTTTGTCGAAATTGAAAAGCTGGCCAAATCTTATGCGTTGGCTAATGGTCGGGTCGAAGTAGATGATAAAACAGTATCAAAAGCTACCATTATGTATGGCATTTTACCTGCTGAAACAGCAGATACAAACTGGAAAGATCCAGTAATGTCTGAGTGGTGTGCTGCCAATAATATAGTGAGAGATTAATAGCTTTACTCAAATGAAGACACCACTCACCTTATCAAAGTCAAACTTTTTATACCTTCATCACATAGCGAAAGGAGTATCACATTGTCTCAAATAATTTGGTCAAAAAAAGTATGCCCAGAAAGTGACAGCTCAATTCGCTCATTAAGCTATGATATTTATGATAAGGGTCTATCTATCGAAAATACCCGTATCATTGAAAAAGCAGATAAAGAGATTGTCGCATTACCTGATCGTAAAGCTTACCGCTCAATGAGCCGCTCTTCAGTGATCCTGTCAGCTACTGCTTTAGAAAGCAAAGAGATCTTAGCTTCATATTTAGAAGACGATCCTTTCAGCGTTGGAATATACTGTGCGATAAACCATGGTCCTGAGGACTACCAGTGTGCAAAAGAACTTTTAGATATTGATAGAGAAGAGTTTGCAAATTTGTACAAGAAAAACCGTAGCCCTAAACACTACTTAAAACAACTACCCAATTTAGCACCAGCGCAATTGGGAATCTTTCTTGGCGTTATGGGCCCGATAAATACTTATACTCATGGGAGCGAAGGAGCCTATCAGGCCATGGAACAAGCAGAATTCGATCTCAATAACAATATTATTAAGGCCGCTTTAGTCTGTAGCGCATTTAGCCTCGACGATCCACTACTAGCAAAAAAAACCAGGGCTGAAGTACAGCCTACACTAATCTTATCAGAAGGTGGTGCAGCATTAGTTATTACAAAGAGTGAGAATAAGGATCTTCTAAGCAAGAAACTTAATACTTATAGAAACAAATCAACCGGTGATCACTTTGGGATCGCCGATCCATTGATCACTTTATTAATGAATTGCAAGGAGTTGTAACAATGAGATCTGAAAATGAATTATTTGCAGCTGTTCAAGAATCTATCTGCACAGTTTTAGACATGGATGCAGATGAGGTCAAAGCGAGCTCTAAAATTGTAGAAGACCTAGGCGCAGAGTCTATCGATTTTCTTGATATTAGTTGCGAGCTTGAAAAGGCTATCAAATATGAACTAGACTTCAAAGAAATATTCAGCTCCAAAAGCGAGAATGGTGATTCTTCTCCAAACGATGTAAGCGTAGAAGAAATCGTTAAGTTTTTACAAAGCAAAAACATATAACCACACCATCAGGCTTGATTTGCCCTCTATCTACTATTTCAATATTTGGAAATTCTAAACGGATTTCCTACTTCTTATTAAGTAATAGGATCGATCATGACACCAAAGGAACGAGAAGTTGTAATCACAGCTATGGGTATAGTTTCCCCACTTGGCTCTAATTTAATAGAATTCAAGAAAAGAATGTTCGCAGGTGAATCAGGTATCTGCAATATTCGTGGAAATGTAGTCGGCAATTCGTTTCCAATTCCTTATGCCGGATGGATCGATCAAGATAAGCTACCAAAGCCTACTTGGGTAGAAGGAACATTAAAGGACTCTCCCCTCTTCGCAGCTCTGGCAACTGAGCAGCTACTTTCTGAACTGCCGAATGAGGCAAAAATCGATGCTATCGTTTTTGGAACGGCAGAGAATATTGGCTTTGACCTGGTGCAAGAATCATTTAAGCATTCCATAGACGATGAAACACTTAAAGTTTATACAGCCGAGCACATTCTACATGTTGTATCCGATACCTTGAAAAACTCTGGTAAACAAAGTGTAGATGAGGCTAATCTAATTTCCATTAACAGCGCTTGTGCGAGTGGCAACCAAGCTATTGGGATGGCCATGCAACGAATACGTGCTGGAAATTGGAAACGCGCTATTGTCGGAGCTGTCGACACCCGCTGTAATGGCTCGAATTTAATGAATTTCAATATGCTTGGAGCCCTTTCTACAGTAGACGTCCCAGCTAACGAGGCCAGTAGGCCATTTTCTGGAGACCGCTGTGGCTTTGTTAGGGGGGTTGGTGCTGCTACTTTCATTATCGAATCCCGCAAAAGCGCGGAAGAAAGAGGCGCAAATATTCTTGGAGTAATTTCTGGCTATGGATTTACTAGCGACTCATACCGCCTCACAGATGGTCGAGAGGATGCACTGGCCGTCATCAAAGCCATGAATCTAGCAATTGAAGATGGGCATCTCAGTAAATCTGACATCGGTGCAATCAGTGCTCACGGAACTTCAACACCGCTAAACGACCGTATAGAGACAAAGGCTATAAAAGAAGTTTTTGGTGAGAGCGCGAAACAAATTCCGGTAACATCGCTAAAATCTCAAATCGGCCATTCAACTGTTGCTGCTGGAGGTATTGAAACTATAGCCTGTTTAATGATGCTTGAAGAGCAAATGCTTGCACCAACGATAAACTACAAAGTGCCAGATCCTGATTGTGATCTTGATTATGTTCCGAACCATGCCCGCAAAGCTACAGTTAATCATATTCTTTCCAATAACTTTGGTTTTGGCGGTCAAAACGCCTGCATCGTCATAAGTAAAGCAAATTAAAGGAAGGAACATAATATGCGCAAAACGGCACTCATCACTGGTGGGACTTCTGGTATCGGCTTTGGAATAGCCCAAAGTTTAGCTCCTGACTTTGATTTAGCATTAACCTATGCCAGCAATGATAACAAAGCTGAGATTGCGAAAGAAAAACTACTTTCTAAGTTCTCGGAGCTAAAGCTTAAAACTTATAAATTACCTCTTTATGGCTATGAAGATGCCCAAGAATTACACCGAGTTGTGACTAGTGACTTTGAGCAAATCGATGCTCTAATAAATGCAGCAGGGCGCGTTCGCGACGGCCTGTTCATGTCAACAGATTTTTCTGAACACAATAAAATGATAACAGAACACCTTACAACGACAATGGCACTGACCCATTTGGTGATAATGAGCATGTATAAGAAGAAATTTGGCCGCATCATCAATTTTAGCTCAATAACGGCGAAGCGGATGAAAATAGGCCAGGTTAATTATACCGCAGTAAAATCTGGCATCGAGGGTTTTACTAAAGCATTAGCACTAGAAACCGCCCATAGAGGTATTACTATTAATGCAATCGCACCTGGGCTAATCGAGACTCCGATGACTCAGGAAATTGTAGATAAATTAAAAGAAAACAAAAAAGCCGTTAAATCAATGATACCTGCTGGCTATATTGGTCAGCCTGATGATATTGGTGAAACAGTAAAATTTTTGTGCAGCGATAAGGCAAGGTACATCACTGGGCAAGTGATAGCAATCGACGGTGGAAGATCTTTAGGGGAAATTTCTTAATGGAAACAAACAAAACTGCAATCGTAACAGGTGGTACTAGAGGGATAGGAAAAGCTATTAGTATTGCTTTAGCAAAATCAGGTTATAAAGTTCTTGCCCTATATGCCAGAAATCGTGACACAGCAGAAGCATTTGAAGAAGAAGCTAAACAGCAAAACCTTTCTGTTGAAACAATTCGTGGAGATCTAACAAAAGACGATAGCTTTAAAGAAATTATTAGCGCCATAAAATCTAAAACAGATTTCGTTGATGCCATCGTCCACTCCGCCGCAAGTGGTGTCCACAAAGCCTCAACAGACCTAACATTAAAGCATTTACGTTGGACATTTGAGATAAACGTTTTTTCAATACACAATTTACTAAAAGAATTGATTCCACAACTACGTCCAGGTGGACGCATCGTCGGAATCACCTCTAATGGCGGAACCCATGTCATCCCTTATTATGCAGCTGTAGGCAGTAGCAAAGGTGCTCTAGAGTCCTTATTTCGACACTATGCCAGAGAACTTGCTGAGAGAGATATCTCGGTCAACCTCGTTTGTCCAGGTATGGTTATGACTGATGCTGTCGATGCATTTCCAGATAAAGAAAATCGTATCCAAAAGGCTATAGAAGGGACACCGACAGGACGTTTAACGACGGTACAAGACGTCGGAGAGCTCGTTCACTTCTTATGTACGAGTCCTGTAGCCAGCCAATTGGTTGGACAAACTATCGTCTTAGATGGCGGTAAAAGCTTACTTAGCTAACTTATTAAGATATCTAAAAGAGGTTTCTTGTGAAATTTGATATCAAAGGCAATCCGAACGGACCAATCGTTGTTTGTATCCATGGGCTCATGGGAGCTCCCGATGATTTTCGACCTTTCATTGAGGCTTGGGGGAAAGAGTTTAAATTGCTTATCCCTGAATTGGCGGATATTGGCACAAACGTTTCTGGATATGGTATTAACGTCGATGGAAAAGAACGCCTTATCTATGAATTTTCGGCACCAAAAATAATCGAATACTTGCAACAAAACTATCCAGGAAAAAAACCTTTTTTCGCTGGTATCAGTTATGGTGGCAAGATAACAATTCAAATAGCCGAGACATACCCAGAATTTTTTGGAGCTGGAGTCGTGACTGACGTAGGAGTAGGTCCCTTAGGCAAGTCTTCTGGACTTTTCAAGTTTGTTTTTGAAGTAGTACCAAAATTAAACTTCAACCAACCTTGGAAAGAGCTAAGAAAAGACCTTAAAAAGCAAATTCCCGATCCAATGTTAAGAATATTAATCCAGTCTCATATTCACTACGACAGCAAAGATGCTCCTAGTGGGACATGGAAAGGACATGCTTATAATTTTGACTCTTTATTAAAAAATAGCCGCTTAGAAAATCAGTGGGGACAGGTTGATCGCATTCAAGCCCCCATTTATATTTTCAAGGCGACTGAAGATAGCGCCATTGATGAAAATGATTATAGCGAAATGCAAAAATATGACTGCTTCAAATTTATTACCCTCGAAGGTGCCAATCACTTTATCCAAATCAATAACTGTGATGATTTTCGAGACAGAACATTGGCTCTTATCGAAGATTTTTACGAAATCCAATAAATATAAGTGTTCCTTTTAATGAAATACAAATTCTAATTGAGAGATCATTCTTAGTTCATTTATCAAAAGTTAATTTCCTTCAATCTGAAAAGGATGGCATATGTGCGGAATCACTGGTACTGTCGGATATAATATTTCTGAAATGCAATTAAAAAATTCGATTGCATCTTTAAAACACCGTGGCCCAGACGGCAATGGTTTATACATCGATAGTGATGCAAACGTTGGCCTCGCCCATACTCGCCTTTCCATCATAGACCTAACAACCGGTGCACAGCCTCTTTATGACGATAAACGAGAAATTGTACTTATCTGCAATGGTGAGATTTACGATTTTGAAAGAATTCGTGAAGATCTTATTACCAAAGGACACAACTTTGCAACTAAAAGTGATTCTGAGGTTATCATTTATTTATATAAAGAATATGGAACAGAAATGTTCGAGCATCTCAGAGGTGAATTCGCTTTTATACTTTATGACAAAAAAAATCAAAAAGTTATTGTAGGGCGAGATCGCTTCGGAATTAAGCCCCTTTATATAGCCGAAGATAATGGTAAATTTGTCTTTTCGTCCGAGGCTAAAGGCATCTTTGCAACTGGTCTACTAAAACCTCAAATCGATCCTATTGCAATACATAATCTACTAAGCTTCATACCAATTGATAGCCTTTTTAAAGGCTTAGTTGCGCTTAAGCCTGGTTGCTTTTTACAAATAGATTTAAAAAACAATTCGAATGAGTTAATCCGTTATTTGGATATAGATCTTCCTTCTGAAGAAGACGAGAAAGCTCCCGGGGATTTGGAAGCCTGCAGCCGCCTTGTGCAAGACACTTTTGATGAAGCTGTACGCCTACGTATGCGAGCCGACGTTCCAGTCGGAGTCTACCTAAGTGGTGGTATCGATTCTGCCGCTGTAGCTGGTACCATTGCAAAGCAGCATCCTAATAAACTGCATGCATTTACCATAGCCTTCACCGACAGTGAAGAATTTAATGAGTTAGAACTAGCAGAAAAGATGGCAAAATCGATAAATGCCGAACTCCATGTTGCCAAATGCGATAATAATACTCTTTTAGAAAATCTCAGTGACTGCTTATGGTATTCAGAGCTACCTACACCAAACTTACATGGGGTGGGAAAATTTCTCCTTTCTGCTCTAGCACGTAAACACGTTAAAGTTGTATTAACAGGAGAGGGATCCGAC
This sequence comes from Bdellovibrionota bacterium, assembly GCA_041391425.1. Taxonomy (GTDB): domain Bacteria; phylum Bdellovibrionota_B; class Oligoflexia; order Oligoflexales; family JAWKNZ01; genus JAWKNZ01. Next base: position 198,844 of record JAWKNZ010000003.1, on the reverse strand, counting down.
GAAACATTTTTAGGATACGACTACTTCAAAGACTCCGCCAAAGGCATCACTTCAATGTTTAAAACATCTGCGGATCTTACAGATATACAAGAAATAAAACAAGATTTTCATGACCAAATTGGCTTCGTACCGCAAAACGAAATGCTTTCAGGATTTCACCCCAAACGCCAAGGGTTATACAAACGTATGTTACATCCAAAACACAACGCCAAAGTCGAAGCTAACTCTCCAATGGATTTGATAAAATACCGCGTTGATAGGAAACAAGTAGACCACTTACCTCACGTAAAGAAAATCCAATATTATAGTATCAGAGGCATCCTAGGTCCTTACATCCTTTCGATTTTAGGAGATAGGCAAGAAATGGCTCATGCCATCGAAGGAAGAACCCCACTTCTAGATCATAAATTATTTGAACAAGCCAGGCACATTCCCCATGAATTTAAAATCAATAACGGTACTGAAAAATATATTTTCAGACATGCAATGAAAGACCGTGTTATACCAGAAATTTTCGCTAATAAGAAATGGCCTTATGCAGCGCCGCCAGTATGGGTACGTAAAAAAACAAATCCGGCAATGAAAACCTTAGTAAAAAAATATTTAAGCCGTAAAGCCGTTATAAAAGCTGGAATTTTCAATCCTAGGGTGGTAAGGCGCTTGAGAATTGTTCATGCGGTAATTCCTTTTGATCTGCCATTAAAACGAAATATCAACGTATTGTTGATGCTAATTATAAATATTCACATTTTGCAAGACTTGTATGAAGGAAATTTTCAAAAGAATATCGATAAATTCGCAGCTGTTGAATATTAAACTATGATGCGTCCATATATCGATCAACGCATTTTTGTTAAAGGGATGTAATTCGCTTGCCACCCCAAATAGGCAAAACCATCGGTCGATTCAGGTAAGTCCATATTGTGGATTTCATCCTGAAGAGACCGAATTTTTCCTTTTATGACATCAAATAGTTCTTGATTTATAGGCAATAAGTCCAAGCTCGAAAGAGCATGCTCGCTATTACTCTTGCTGTAGTGCTCTCTCGCAAAACGCCCCCAATGTTCTTTAAGTGTATCGAGTTTATCCTTCGGAATATCTTTGGGAACAATGATTTTGGCATCCTCATTTATATGTGGTTTAGCATTTTCCCAATATATAAGATCTAACCTCTTCATTATATCCAATGCTTTTTTTTCTTCCTGATAACTAATCCCTAAAAGATCAGAAAAAAAACCAGGTTGATAACGCTTAATCATTTTATACCGATTAGTTCTTAAAATTTGACGCATCGCTTGAACATAATAAAATTCCCAATACTCAATCCATTCACGTCGATAAACTTCCTTACCCTCAGGAAACTGATATGAAAATGTTGAGTCATCGGTAAGCTCCATCACCAACCCTCTAATATTATCTCCGGCAACCTTCATCATCATAAAATAATCTTTTAAACTTGCTTGACGGATACCTTTTTCAAAATGATGGATAATAGACCCAGATTTATATCCTAAAAGCTCACCAAAACGTTTTTGACTCAGCTGTAAGCGGTTGCGAAAGCTTTTAACAACAGCTTCAGTGGAAAGCTCAGACAGACCTTTTATTGCAAATAAATGTTTACTCAGAATCTCCTCTGGCTCAAAGCCTACGCGCTTCAACAGCTCTACAAATAAGTGGAATTCAATGCGAGTACGTCCGACCTCAATATTATAAATCACAGTAGGGCTCACTTTGAGCATACGGGCTAGCTGTCCGCGGCTGAACTTTTTCTTCTGCCGGATAGCCTTAATAGCTGTCCAAGTCGATCTATAGGCAATTTAAAAATTTTCCATAAATATTTCAATATGTTAGATAACAAAAAGCTGTTAAGACTAAATACAGCTTCGATTACGCATAATTATTCGCAATATAGTACATATAATATCCTAATATAAGCCAAATTCATATACTATATTATTAAATTATCCCCAATACATCCGAGAAGATGAATATAATGGCTATGAAAGCTAGCCTTCGGATTTAAATGAGTATGAGTAAGAAATTCAAATCACCCATAATGGAGAAAGCAAATGCAAAAACTAGAAAAAACCAAATACATCGGTACCATTCTTCTTACATTAGCAACAATCTATCTACAAGCCTGTGGAGCAGATGAAAATGCCCCCCTCTCTACAGCTGAAATAGAACGCCGTCAGGACCTAACTTTTGATCTTTCCGGAATGTATAATGCCAAAGAATTTACAGCTGCTGCGCAATCAGCCGCAAATATCGAAATTTTAAATGAGCACGGCTTTCATGATATTCAAGTAAATTTTTCCTTAGAACGGCCTCTAAATGATTCAGAGTTGAAAAAAATAGAACTTGCGCTTAAAAACAAAGAACATCGTATAACAGATGAAGAAATTCAAGCCATCCAATCACATCTGGAAAAAGCCCTGCAAAATTTAACCCTAGGCGATGGAAACCAGGAACAAAAAAGAGGAGGTGAAAATATCGTATTAGATGCAGCTGGAAAGGAATCAGAAATTGTTGTCAGAAACTCAGACACAACTTTTTATGAAGCACCTTTTGCATCTTCGGTAGAGTACTATTCTTACAACGCAGTTTTATATTTAACAGCACATGCAGAAGATGATAGCCTTGATTATCAAATCACAAGAAATACTGATAGTTATGGCATATCAAGCGATAAACAAAAAGGATTATATATTACTATTAACCGTAAATACAAGACAACAGCAGATCAATCTAACTGTGATCAAATCATAAAATTTAAAATCTTATTAGATAGATTTGCAAAACAATAGATCCCATACTTTAACCTTTATATTAGATGAGTAAAACTTTTTCAGACAAAGATTATCTGTGAGAAACATGAAAAAATAGTACGGTTGATACGATGACTAATGTTTTTAGATGCAACGCAGTATGATAGGTTTTACTCAAGTATGATAAATTTTGGAAACATTTGATATGGCCAAAAATCATAATTAGTTTAAGAAAAGAATCCGCTACCAAATCGTTTTTTATGGAGTATACATGAATCACTACACCAAGACATACTTCAAGACCAGCGCGATAAGGTTCGAATTTATGAATCTTATATTTAAAGTATTATATTTTTTACCTTTAATATTCAGCTGTAAATCAGGAGATAAAGGTGGTGATCATGTACCAGATGACAAAACTTATATTATTAATAAACTACCAATTAGTGCTGAAAGCGATGGTATCTCTCCCTTAACATATCATTCAGACTATCTAAGGCGTTATATCCACTTATCCGAATCCTATCGCATATGCCTAGATCCAGATACTTTTACTGACAATGATCTAAAAGGATTTGAAAGTTTTATGAAAAACAAAGGAAAAACTACCGATAGTTCAGGCCTTCAAGAAGTATTGAACTATGCATTAGCAAACCTTGAATCTTATGACAATCAACAAAAGAAATTTTCAAGCCGTATCGACTTAAATATTATCTGGGGAAATGATAATCATTGTGATTTTCTTTTAACCGAAAAAGATGAAAGTGAATTCCCGTTCAATCATGAAGACTTTTCAAACTTAAACAGAATACTATTTAATCGTGGGCAGTTAAAAACAGAAGATGAACAATCCAACCGTATTGCTATCGGATATATCCAATCAAGTGAAAATGAAGATCAAAATATCCGCTTACAAAATTTATTAGCTTTTTACCTAGGACTCGCCGAATCTCACACCACTGGCAGTTATATAAATTCGCAGACAGATGCATCTACCGCAGAAAAGGGCTGGTTTATTACAAGTGACGATGGCAAGCCACTAACAAATGAAGAAACTTTAAGAATCTATACCTATATTTTAGCCTATGCAGACATATTAAATCCGAAAGATCTAGATACTTACCATTATTACTTAGATGCATTGGATCCTGATCATAATGATACCGATGTGATAGATTCTTTACTGACGATGCCAACAAACATGGCACCCATTTCCTTCCAAGACCTCATCGGCAACCTCTACCTTAATGGAGTAAGACAACTCAATACTGAAATAAACATTTGCACGTCAAATCAAAGCAACACAGAGATTTCATCGGAGTGGCTCACAAGCTATTTCTCCTTTATCAACCACATGGAAGAAAAAACCTTAGCTTATCATCTTAACCAACTAAACTCACAATTTGTATTACAAGCCCAAATAAATAGCGCAAATGTATGCCAACTCATGGTGGTATTTAGACAAGACACACAATTTCCGTTTAAAGATAAAAAATTTAACGGTCTATATACCCATGAGGGTAGTATAAAAGATAGTCAAGGAGCCACCACCACAATCCCAGTAATTTATATTAATACGAGCAATTTAGAAATGAATCCAACTCAAACAACAACCGATAAAAAATCCGTCATGTTGGTCTTACGCCACGAATTTGCTCATTTTCTTGGTATGAAGCATTCTAGTTCTATAGACTCTATACTCTCACCTGCAGGATATAACGAAACTTGGAAAATTCCTGGAGAGGATGAGCCTATCTTTAACGAATATATCGAGTATTGGAAATCAGAAAAATAATATTCAATCTATTGAGTATAAAAGAGAATATAAAAAACAAAGCTATTAAGTTCACGCCCATAGATAACTAGTTTTTATTCATTTTTTAGAATTCGATGTAGGAAAATTCAAAAAAATCAATAAAAACTAACTAGGAAGATTCCGAAGTAATTTTTAGATTTTTCTTTTCAAAATCATTATCAAAAACATAGTTTCCAATGGTAAAGCGTTCCATCTTACTAAGATCTCGGCTTTCATTGCTTTTTCTAAAATCAGGTGAACAGACCTCCCCTTCAATCCACGGGCTCAAAGATGCAATAGTATTTTTAGAAATTTCACCTGACATTAACGTCGAATTAACCATAGTTGAGGCATGATTTTCGCCAAGATTAGACAGATGGTAAGTAAAATAAGAATAGCCATTTGGTATTGAGGTTTGCTTAGAGCAAAGGATGTGCGCCATCGATATGACATCATTCATTCTATCAGAATCAGCACCTCCCTCCGAAGCAGCATTCGATTGATAATTCATGAGAACAAAAAGTTCTTCATTCTCTTCATTAAACGAAATATTATAGTTCACTTGGACAAAGCTATTCCCCTCACCATCTTTGTCAATGCTGACACCTAGCTGGTAAACCGTACTATTATCGGAACTGAAAAATTTTCCCAAGAAAGACACTTTCCCGCTATCTTTCGCATTTTCTTGTGACTTGCAAGAGTAACCTAAAAATAGCAATACCATATAAACAACTGCTGGCCGAATAAATATACTCATAGACACACTTCCTATAGAGATAAACGAGAGCTAAAAAACTATCAGAGGAGGCATATCCAACATAATAAATTTCGCTCCCTTTAATAGAAACCTAAACTAACGTAACTTCGACCGACTTCCCACACACCCATCCATAAAACTGATATCGCGGTTCATCACTCCATCAAACCAATCCAATAGTAGTGAGCTACTAGGATAATGCCCTTCCAAAGCAACCCTCTTGCAAACAAGAATAACTACAACCTCATGCCTATTGGTTGCCTTAAGTGTGATATTATCTGTAAAAACTTCTGAACCATCCTGACCAATCGATATTATACTATTGGCTATATCCTCTTCACTGCTAATCCGACTACCATCCTCAGCATAGAGTCCAAACCATGCCAAAGCAGAATGATTCGCTGACACCTTAATTTCAATTTTATCGGCTTCTTGTAAGATCATTGTGCTTTTTAAAGGCTCTGTCACATTTTCTCTAATTAAAGAATAAAAAACTTGCGCCTGAAATGCATCATTAGGTGCTTCTTCAGATGGTGTGAAATATTTCAAAGACAGTGCAAGAGTTGCCAGCAAAAATATAATTACCAGCACCCTATATAAATCACTTTTTCGTGTCGTTGGATTTTGCAACTCAAGGTCTGTATCCGCTAGCGAAATCTCTTGCGTATCTTTCTGCACAACGATACCCCCTTTTCATAGAAGCTCCTTGAGATGCACAATTTCTACCTCATTTTCAGGAAAAAAAGTGCCTCAAATTCTGTTGCAACGAAAGCTCCTTAGGATTCAGACATAATCTCAATACTTGCCGCCGCACTCTTTGCGTTGGCCCGAGCTTCTTCTTCACTTCCAGCAACAGCTAAAGCCACCCCCATACGCCGAAACTTGTGAGCTGATGGCTTTCCAAATATTCTAACATCTGTGCGCCCAATAGCTAAAGCCTTTTCTAATCCCTTAAATTCTGGATTTTCCATTGCTCTATCAGCCAATATAACAGCAGAGGCTGCATGACCGTAATACTCAATCCTAGGAATAGGTAATCCAAGCACTGCCCGAACATGCAGTTCGAATTCAGACAAATTTTGCCCAATTAATGTAACCATTCCAGTATCATGAGGCCTTGGTGACAGCTCAGAAAATATAGTTTCATCCTTAGTTATAAAGAATTCAACGCCAAAAATCCCAGCTCCTCCCAAACGGTCTGTCACCTTCTTCGACATCTCCTTTGCTTCATCCAACCGTGCTTTATCAATATTTGCTGGTATCCAACTTTCTTGATAATCCCCTCGTTCTTGCCTATGACCTATCGGATTAAGAAAAAGAGTTGGGCCGTTCTTTTGCTTTACCGTTCATAAGGTAATTTCTGATTCAAAACGGATAAATTCTTCAACGATAATTCGTTTTTTATCACCACGCATTCCTGAACAAGCAACGTCCCAAGCAGAAACTATATCTTCGATAGAGTTCACAGTTGATTGCCCCTTCCCAGAAGAAGACATCACAGGTTTGACAACAGCTGGAAATCCGATATCCTGGCACGCCTTTTCAAAACCTTCGAAAGAATCAGCATAAGCATAACGAGCTGTGCGAATACCTAGGTCTTTTGCAGCCAAATCTCGAATTGCGTCCCTATTCATAGTCAAAAATGTAGCTTCAGCTGTAGGCACCACACAAATTCCAGAGCGTTCAAACTCTGCTAATTTTTCAGTACGGATAGCTTCAACCTCCGGGACAATATAGCTAGGCTGGTGTTTTTCTACTATTGCAGCCAAGGCATCGCCATCTAGCATATCAATAACTTCTGAAAAGTCTGCTAACTGCATTGCAGGAGCATTTTCATAACGATCAACAGCAATAACCACCTTTCCTAGTCTTTTGGCCGCTATCGTAACTTCTTTTCCTAATTCCCCCGCACCTAAAAGCATTATTTTTTCCATTAGCCTAATCCTAAAAATTAATTATAATCCATTTATTAAGGAGTCAAACCTATCAGACAATATGAACAATTGAATCTTCATTTATCCACACACCGATATATATCAGCAACTAAAAGCAAAGATGCCCGATTTCTATGGAACAATTTCGAAAAATAAAAACAACGTACGTTGATTCTCATTAAAATTGTTATCGCTTACTAAAATCAAGGTATCATGGCCATTAGCTAATTTAGGTCCTAAGGTAATCCCTTCAATATTATCTAATTTAGGAGGGTTCATTTGAGCTACAACATCCTTTAAATCTAATAATAAGCTCTTTTTTATCATTTCAATCCCTTCTAAACTTACAATTTTACTTCTCCCTAATACATCTGTCGCTAAAGCCAAATCTGACTCATAGACATGAATCTTATTTTTTCCAGTAACGACATTATAGCCCCTCTCAACAGCTAAAAATTTCGTCGGTGTCTGATATAAAATATCAACCAATCCACCAGCATCTAATGGATAGAGGTATTCCCGTGCTGGAATAAAATCACCTTCTTTTTTTTGATAGAGCAAAAGACGGCTAAAAGATAGGCCAGTACGCTCAATAAGTTCTTCATCCTGTTTTAAAGAATACTCAGTGCCTACCAGCTATTGATCTTCATCAGGGGAAATATCCAAAGACTCAAATGCGGAGTTAAACTGAACTCCCTGTTCCTGATGTTCATCAAGCTTTAACGAAAGATAATAAGAAGGAATGGGAAGGTGGCTAATAAAAACTGCATTGTCATCAAAAACCAAAATTCCAGGGGGTAAAAAAGGCACATAACCTTCAGATGAGATAATAAAAGAACCGTCTTTTCGCACCGCTATACCCTCAGGGTCTAAGAACATAGGAAAAAATAAATTCTTAGAATCCATTTTAAGATTAGTGACTGCAATTGGTCTTAATTCTATATTTTGGCTAAACTTGCTTTCATTGATTTTAAGCTCAAAAGTATAAATCCTAGGTGCATATATACTCTCGTTACCGCGACCACCACGATCATCAGAGATGACCTTAAGTTGCTTCCGATGTGGATCATAAGATAGTCCTGATAGGCCACCTATCTCTGTCCCAGAAAAAATTGTTCCGGTAGCAAAGTTAATATCTTTTATAAGACGTAATGATTTTGCTTCACAATTCCACAGTCAAAAGCAATAAATATAAAGACCAACCATCTCATATACACCTACCCCCTATGCACTTGTGATAACATATAAAAACACCAAATCTAGAAACAGATGAATTCAGTAATGGGTACTAACATAGGGGATAGGCTGTTTCAACTGAGCAATAGATATTCTGCCTAAATAAATTGCTACACTTCAAAGTGCCAGCTGGCCTTATTTAAAGAACTCTCTAACAAGTGCAATAAAGGCACTTAGGACATCCATCAGGTGATATAATCTAGCTGAGATAGCTGCTTTAATTCAGACTCCCAATGCAACTCCCTATAATTAAAATAGTTTTCAATTGTAGGCTTTATTACAGCAAAATAAGGGGAACGGTCAAAATCACTAGGAGTGAATAAACTGTAATGCCTAGGCCTTAAATAAGAAATATTATTAGATACTTGCGTCGTTGGTAAAATGGGATAGTTGATCTTCTGAAAAGCCATAGCCACCATAGATGAGCAAATTGCTTTTGTAGGGTCTCCTGACCCAAAATAAAGCAATTTCCTTCGCATCGAGATTGGGACCGGAGGGGTAGGAAGCAAATATCTGGCAAGATCAAAAATATTCTTTAGATCATATTGATAGCCAATTTGACTCTTTAAAAAATCCAATAAAATTATTTGATCATCCGCAGTAATAGAAATCGGCCTGCATATGCGGGTGTGATAGCCTCGATACTTATTCAAAGGAGATTTGATTACCCCCGAATCTACCTCAGCTTCGATGATAACTCCATCGCCTATGTATACTGCAGCATGAGACCAATTAGACTGGGTTAAATATTTTATTGCCGCACTATACCTTTGCTTGCCTTCTACAAGTATGACATCAAACGGCCGTACCGTCTTTTCTAACAACTCAAAAGAATGTGTTGGGGGTGCACAGCTTGAACACTCAGCCCCTAGATACTTCAATAGATACTTACTTAAAAAACGACAGCACCAACTGCCGATTTTCAACACTCTATTCATCAGCTTCTATTTCCTGCTTATGCACACCACGTTGCATAGACTTGAAACCCTTCTCGATCTTTTGACAAAGAAATAGAGTCGTTACACCAAAGGCAGTCGTTACAATCGCAGTGCCAAACCGTCCCAAGCCAATAGAGGCACCAACACCAGCAATCAACCAAACAACCGCGGCAGATGTAATGCCCTTAACATGTCCATTTCTAGAAAGAATTGCACCGGCACCAATAAAGCCGATCCCAGTAATCACTTGTCCTAAAACCCGACTCGAATCAACCCCCTCTCCAGAAAAACCGCCTCCTAAAGAAACAAATAGCATAGTACCTACACAAATGAGAATACAAGTTCTCACCCCAAAGGGCTTTCCCCGCAACTGCCTCTCTAAGCCGAAAGCCATGCCGCAAAAGGCTGCTAAAAAAAGCTGAGCAGTAAACAAACTTGAAACATCTTGCATGAAGTTTGGCATAGAGCAAGCTGATTCCTTATACTATACATAAAACAAAAAACTACCCAATGCACCTATATACCAAAAGCTTCTAAGCCTTTTGTTAAAAGAACCAAAACAACTTTAGGCCTTTGTCCAATAAATTTTTCTTGGTAATAACTATGGGTGTAAAACACAGGACTGCCAATCTTTCAATCCTTGCTCAAAAATATCCATATCAATCTGAGCTTTATCATCCTCAGCATTATCAGGCACGATCAAAACACTATATGGCTGTACAGTCAAAAGAAACGCATTTCCTGGCCTCTCCCACGAAGCTAAATCCCCACTTTTAACTTCAACAATTTTCTCAGACAACTCCTTGATCCATGCAGGGCTTCTTTGAATATCCCAACTCAAATAAGCTCTAAGTAGTTCTTTGTGCTTCTGCGGTATTGAACTATTCAAAAACAACACTTTTTGCTCACAAGTCAATACACAAGTTTTCCAATCTTCAACAGCTTGAGCAAAAAGATCTAATTTAAACTCTGTCGTCTTACCAGCATTTGTACCATATTCTTCTAATATTCGAGCTTTACCGTCTGATAAATGCAATATATAAGCATTGCCATTACGTTCCCACTCAGGCTTACCTTCATCTTGAACCTTCTTTATATGCAGTAAAATGTTCTTAATAGATTCAGCGCCTTTTTGAACATCAATAGTCAAATAAGCCCTCAAAAGCTCTAGCTCCTCTTTAGGTAACGTTATGTTGCCACTCAAGACACTACTAGAGCAATTAGAAGATGACGACGCTAATTTTGTATCCAATCTCTTTGAGAGCGTACACGCATAAAACGGCAAGAGCAAAAACGCTAAAAATAAAGAAGATATTTTCTTAAAGGGCAATCTAAAATAATAAATCATACACCACAAATCCTTATCCATTGGATCCGACCATCTACAAAAAAATTCTATTTCTACAAAATTTACTATAACCTAATCCGAAGTTCCACTGTATTCAATCAGGTGGACTCTGCACTATCTAATTTAGATCTAAATGAGAGTAAATCTAACAGAACTCTCGACTCTTGCAAATAGTTCAATATATAACCATGATCGTATTGCCAATTATATTCTTTCAATATACAAGAGATGCTTCGCTCACGCTCAGCATGACGGGAGCAACAAACCACCGCAATTGGCAAAATAGAGATGCTTCGCTCACGCTCAGCATGACGAGAACAACAAACCACCGCAATTGGCAAAATAGAGATGCTTCGCTCACGCTCAGCATGACGAGAACAACAAACCACCGCAATTGGCAAATAGAATGCTTCCTACGCTCAGCAAAGACAACAAACCACCGCAATTGGCAAAATAGAGAGCGCTCACGCTCAGCATGACGAGAACAAACCACCGCATAAATAGAGATGCTTCCACGCTCAGCATGACGAGAACAACAAACTGCCACCATTACGGGAACAACAAACTCGTCACCATTACGGGAACAACAAACTCGTCACCATTACGGGAACAACAAACTCGTCACCATTACGGGAACAACAAACTCGTCACCCTGAACGTAGTGAAGGGTCTCTATTACAATTACACTCAAAAAATACAGAATTTCCTAACCACATAGCAAGACAATCAAAGCACTTCGGAAAAATTTAATTTAACTACGTCTAATATTATAGTGGCAAGGCATTTTCAACATAGACACAATCTCCATTTTTGTCGCTTTATCATCTCCCAACAATTCATGCCTCAGACTAAGGCTTCTGGAAAAGGTGTTTATACTCACCTAAACCTTCTTTCTCCAAATCTTCTACAGATATAAAGCGTAAAGCTGCAGAGTTAATACAATACCTAAGTCCAGTTGGTTTTGGGCCATCCTTAAATACATGACCCAAATGAGAGTCTGCTAATTTACTACGAACCTCAGTCCTCACCCTAAATAAGCCCCTATCTTCACGCTCAATGATACTTTCGGATGCTATTGGCTGAAAAAAACTAGGCCAGCCGGTTCCAGAGTCATACTTTGTTGTAGAACTAAATAGCGGTTCGCCGCTAACAACGTCCACATAAATACCCTCTTTTTATTGTCCCAATATTCATTTTTAAAAGCTGGTTCAGTACCATCCTTTTGCGTTACTTTATATTGGAGAGATGTCAATTTTTTCTTAAGTTCTTCATCTGTTGGTTTCACAAACTTTCTCCTATTCAAAGATTTTGTATCCTTAGAAGCTGCCAGGCTCAAACGCTCATTACCCTGCTTTATGGAAAAACTATCCTTATCTTGGCAACACATATCAGATGCGCTTTCCCTATGTACCTTGGTATCCAGCCTATCAGATAGCTTCTTATCGTAATCTTTCGCTTCCGCACGTAAAAAAGTTCCATTTTTAGCTATTACTATTTTTGCACTAATAATATCAATGAACAAAAGCCAAAAAATAGCAGATCGAAATTTCATCTCAGCCTCCTATATAAGCAAATTAGCAATTAGCAAAACAAGCGACTAAAAAAGTAAGCCTTACAATGAATGCATATGTCCAAAAACAACAATATAGTGAGAATACATTAACACCACTTACCAAAAATCAGGATAAAAATCTCGACAACTCCTAGAGCAGGAAGAAATCTAGTACCCACAAAAAACAGAGTGGCTAGCATATACGTCATAAAGCACTAATATCATTCGAAAAAAAGACAATAATTCGAGCGTCACCATACAAACCAGAAATATTTATCGCCTATATAGGATCTGCAACCATCTAAAAACTTACCATGATTTTTTGGTAAATAGTGTAGAATCAATCCTCAAGATCATAAAAACCACACTACCTTTCTAGCATGAACGAGCTTATTTTAAATACAAGCAAAATATCTCTGATCAAAGAAATCAAAATTTATTTTAAAAACAGTAGTCATTGGCTTGTGGTTAGGGGTGGGCAACTGTTGGTATCGTCACTATAAATAAAGAAGCTCCAAAAAATTTGTAGGACGATATCAATAGTTGTCCAGGCCTATCCACAGCCTCCCATAACTAAGTCGTGGCAATGAATTATAGCGATATTTTACTAACCTAATATTTTTATGCGAAAGCGATATTTCAGTGGTAATGCAAAACTATGGGAGCTGTGGACTGCCATGGAAAAACATTGAAATCATCTAAAAAGTTTTTATTAAAAGCTCCATCCTAACGATGATTCCAATCTTTTCCCACAGCACCCCACAGTAAAATTACTACTGCTATTTAAAAATTTTTTTTGGGTTTGCTATCAAAACAGTCAAACGCTCGTACGAACGAGGGCCTAGGCTTCTTGCTTCTAAAAAACTGAGTTATCAATGTGAAAAAGCAGATGTAAATGAGATACGGTGTACGGCAAAGACTTGCCTTGAAATAGATCATATTGCTCCATTTGCAAGAGGTGGAAATCATTTAATCTCTAATTTACAGGTCCTTTGCAAAGCTCATAATTCTAACAAAGCCAAACAAGAATTTGGTTATGAGTTTATAGCTCAGAAAATTCTGGCTAGTAAATTAGCTGGGGGTTTTGCAAACAGTTCCTAGGATGAACGAGCTTATCTGGGATCTGAAATTTTTTGAAAAAAAACTGTAGTATTTTCACCGGATTCAGAGTTCAGTCGGTTCTGGGAGTTACAGAGATTTATACCCTGATTTTTTAGTAAATGGTGATTAACTACCTTCAGCTCTTAATCCTTTATTTTTTTTATAAAATGCCATAGATAGTGCAACGACAATCAGTCCACTAGTGGCAGAAAAGATTATTATTTTTGCTATGTTAGTATAACCAAATTCTGCCAAAGCCATAGCCAAAGAAGCCATAAGAACAAGGATAGAAAAAAGTATTTTTAATTCTCTAGCATCAATCAACCGCGTCATTGCAACGCCTACATAGCTGCCCAAAAACGAACCACACAATAAAAATAGCACCACATAAAAATCAACTTGACCACCACCAGTAAATATTATGGCACCATAACTACTAGCAACTAATATGCAGATTAGATTAGTAGCAACTGCTCTGATAGTATCAACTCCAAGTAGATAAATCATTGATGGCACTAATATAAAACCACCACCAATACCCATCAATCCACTTAAAACACCAGCACTGCTACCTAACATAAATAAAGCAAGCCATGGAACAGCACTAGAAGCTGAAACAATACTCGTAGTAGGGCCCCAAAATTTATTCCAAGATTTTACATCTATTTCGAGAGTTTTGCTCACAGACTCTCTCTGGCTAGTACTTTTCTTCTCTAACAAAGCATTTCTAAACATCAACGAGCCAATCCCACCCAAAACGATAACATAAAGAACTCGTGCAACTGAGTCTGAAATACCGTTATTGGCAAAAGTAAATAGAAGCTCTTTACCAATTTGCAAGCCGACGATCATGCTCAGGCCAATTATAACCCCCAATTTAAAATCAGTATTTTTACCCTTTCTATGTCTAAAAGTTGCAAATAAACTCGTTCCTATCATCTGTGTCAAACTTGTCCCAATAGACACAGTCATAGGCAAGCCAGTTAGGCTTAAAGCTGGAGTAATAAGCCACCCACCTCCTACCCCCATTAATCCACTAAAAAAGCCAACACAAAAGCCAATTCCAATAATTAAAGGAATAAAGATATCAATCCCCTGCAAATGCAGATATAAACTATCCATGGGATTCCTTTAATTTTTCCTGCATTTTAGTTAACAATAAATGCGCATCTTGACATTTTTTATTCCAGCTATCATAGAAAAGAGAAAAGTCCTTAGAATAAGCATCGTATCCAGCACGCCACTTTTCGACAACCACTATCAAATCAGCCACCACATTACCAAACCTTCCATAATCCATAGAACTTTGTAATAAAGACGCAAAACATTGACTACGAGAGCCAAAAGAAATGGGTAGCTGATGACACAAGCCAATCCTTTCAATCTCATTACGACAGAGGAAGAAACCACATGCAAATGGAGTCATAAAAAAATGTCGTAATGCCTTTAAATCTGTATCCGGTGAATTGATCAGCTGCTGCACCAAAGAAGACGATTCTAGATTTAAATCTCCTTCACTTACAATCGTTGGCAAGATATCCGCTACTGTTTCTTTTTTACAGGCTCTGCCAGCCAAAGACAGCTCAGTATGTTGATCTTTTCTAAGAGAAATCCAATACAGATGAAGCACCTCTACGAGGCTATTCAATAACAGCGAAAAGAAAGAAACTGAAGAATCATCCAAATTTTGTTTAAAGGGCACTATCCAAGAAAGAACATGCCATTGCAAAAATTCTAACTGCGCTTGTCCAGTGTCGGTAACATTATCATCCTCAAGATCCTTATCCAACAAAAAGCTAAGATATAAAAGCTCGACTCCAATATGATCTACACGTTCAGCCTCTAAAATCGGATAAAAAAAATCATTCTTGCTATAAAGCAGCTTGAGCGAGTCTTCCATTTGACTTTGCTCCACAGAGTTCATCGTTAGATAGCTTGCTGCATACGGCGAAATACGCAAGCCAAAAATACGATAATGATCAGACGCAAACTCTGCGAGTACGTCACCATCTTCGGAAGAATAGCAGCTTCTGAAAGCTGCTAATAATTCTTTTGACGAAAAAATTTTTTTTAATGTTTGCTTATCAAACTTACCAAGTAACAACTCTGAAAATAGCCTAAAAGTCATCGACAAAGATTTTTTAAACCCCTTTTCTGACACCTTTGTAATATCCATCAAACTCGATAACCTGCTTACAAATTTATTTTAAGTTATAGGCCCCTCGTACCGGCTTCAACGGTCTTTTTAACCAAAGAGGCCTTCGCGTTCCATCGGGGCTATGTTTCTCTGCGGACCGCGTAAGTTGCAGCCACTCCTTGTAGACCTGCATTGACTTATCCTTATCGACCCAAACGTCTCCATAACGATCATGCGGCTCAGCCCTTGCAACCTTTGTGGCTTTCTGTAGCCAGCAATGGGCTCCACTGATAGGATCTGGATGAACTGCGTGCGTAAGATTTTGATGCACCCCTACATCTTGCCACCAAACCCTTTCAGTATCAGGATCATGGCTCTTGTAAGCTACGGCACCATGTACAATCTTCAACTTGTTTTCCTTCCCCGACTGCTCCAATTCAACTAAATTGGACATTCCCTTATTAACACCACTTTGACCATCTAACCGCCAACGCCCGAGGTGATGGCTCATTGCAATGATCCCTTCTTTTATTCCTTCGGTAACCCAAACTTTATCGACAAAGTAACCTATCTCTGTTTCCACCCTAACAAGGTCATCACAATCAAGATTCAATCTCTTAGCATCTCGTGGGTTCATCCATACAGGATTACGATGGCTAATTTCATATAGCCACTTTGCATTTGCACTTCTAGTGTGAATCAATGTTGGTAAACGAAATGTCGGCAGTAATATCATCTGGCCACTCTCACGATCGATAAAGTCAGGATGTACATGACTTTTCAATGGCCATGGAATCAAATATTGCTGCTCTTTCCAACCCCAGTCAAATAAAGTTGCTGAAAAAAATTCTAATTTTTGGAAGGAGTATTAAAACCTTTAAGGCTTTTACCATCAAGCAAAATACCTTCACCATCTGCCTCTTTCTCAAATGGCTGGTAAAGATCGCGAGAAATCTCAAAACATCCGTATTTTCTCATATATTCGAGCGGTGATAATCCTTCTTTAGCCGCAACTTCAGGCAAACCAGGGACGGAATTTTCAAAAAGCCACTGCCAGTATTCATCTTGAGATATAAGCTTTCCTGGACGGTAAGGACTTTCAAACCATTTACGTATCCCTAAAGATCCATCCATATCCATACGCCCACTAAGCTCGACCCAAAACTCTGCTTCTTCCCAAACTTCTCCTGGATTAGCCTCATAAGTATATTGTACTTTTTTTCCAGCACGCTCCATCGCAACACGCCGGACCGGTTGTCGAAAACCTATCCATTGACTAGCATGAGTCTCTTGACTCATCAAATCATGCCGTTCACCAGCATGCCCCATAGGCAAAACATAATCAGCGAACCACGCTGACTCATTCCAAGTCGGGGTCAATGCCACATGCAACTTTATTTTTTCTTCATCTTTAAGTGCATCTAACCACATAAATCCATCTGGATTGATCCACATTGGGTTATACACACGACTGAAATAGACATCTACATCACCCCTTCCTTCTTGCAAAAAATGAGGCAGAAGAAAGCTCATTTCATAATGCGCTAGAGGCCATTCATGTGGGAGGTGCAGCTCATTCCAAGCATCAACTGCTGGAGGCATTTTGAAAGCCTTTGGAACAAATTTATTCCAAGAATTACATAAAGTTCCACCTTTGTTACCAACACTACCTGTTAAAACATTAAGAAAAAATAATGCGCGTGCCACTTGCCAGCCACCGAGGTTCCCCATAGTTGCAGCACGCCAAGTATGAGCTGCAAGCCGACCTTGGCTATCGGCGATATATTGAGCTGCCTGTTTAATTCTTTCAATAGGAACCTGAGACTCAATAGCAGCTTTTTCAAAAGTAAATTCTCGGTATAACAGTAATAAAACCGCATGAAAGTTTTCAAATTCCTCTTGCTCCTTGGCTGCGCTCAACTTCGCTTTCAAATTGACAAGGTCAGCATTTTCACAAGTTTCGCCATACTTGGAAAAATGCCGCAAGAAATCTTGCCAGTTAACCCACCTACGCATAAATTCTTTATCGTATAATTCATTTTCAATTAAATAGTAGGCAATCGAAAGCAAAACGATGGTTTCACTTCCAGGCCAAGTCGGAAGCCAAACATCGCTTTTACTGGCAGTGTTACTAAGCCTGGGATCCATAGTAATAATCTTTGCTCCAGCCATCTGCGCTTCAATAATCCGCTGGGCATGGGGATTAAAATAATGGCCTGTTTCTAAATGGCTAGAGATCAACAAAATAGTATTAGCGTTAGCATAGTCAGGACTTGGACGATCCTCGCCCGTCCACAAAGAATAGCCTAATCGTGCGGCGGCAGAGCAAATATTTGTATGACTATTATGTCCATCCACGCCCCAACTTTGAATACAGCGATTGGTATAATGGTCTTCTCCAGGCCGACCCACATGATACATAATACCATCTTTTCGTTTTAGGCGACTCTCACGCATCTGAGCTCCGACATCCTCAAGCACCTCATCCCAGGGCACCCGCCTCCATTTTCCCTCACCGCGTTTTCCAACTCTTTTTAACGGATAGAGAATTCGTTCAGGATCATAGATTTGATTATGAGTCGCAGGGCCTTTGGCACAGTTTCTTCCTCGACTACCTGGGTGCAAAGGATTTCCTTCAAATTTACGAATTTCGAATGTTTTTTTATCAACATATGCCAACAATCCACAGCCGCTCTCGCAATTAAAACAAATCGTGGGTACAAGAGAATAGTGCCTAGATATTTTCTGAGGCCAAGCCTTAGCGTCATACTCTATCCAATCATCCCAACGCTCCGGAGGTGGATAACTACTCATCCTGCCGTCAGGATGTTGAACCTGCGTCATCTCACAAGGCTTCTCATGTGTGTATGAGTACTGAGGAGCACTCTGCCCGGCTGCATTCGTTAACTCTTGCGATGATTTGGTTAACGGATCTGGGTATAAGTTTCCCAGACCAAGCATTTCATTCAGTAAGTTTTTGATATTCAGTCCCATCAAAACGGTCCACTATCTAATGGTTATAAACAAGACAAACATATACGACCATAAATCCTAAGTATTTTATATGAGTCCTCTAAGACAAAATCTTTTGTGGAGCCATAACGAAGGCATACTCATACAGATAGATCCCAAATAAACAAAGTAGCCCCATAAACGACATCAATAGATTTGCTTTTGCATCTATAAAAACAAAAAATAATAAAGGAAAAATATGACCGCAAAAAAGACCGCCTAGCCAAAAATGGTATTTATAATCCCCATAGATTAATTGATGTGAAGCCTTAACCGCCTGAGGGGTAGAAAGAGGCATTCCAAATTCAGTTAAAAATATACATATCAGGCTAAATAATGCAGACCACAAAAACATCTCCGTAGCTGCTGCCAGGAAACGTACTGAAAATGGGATAAAATAATTTAAAAAAAGTATACAAGCAGTTCCTAACAATAAGCTCTGCAAGAAAAACCGAATAGGCAGCAACGGACTTTGCCAAAAATCACGCCCCTCCGCCTGCCCAAATAAAAAAGCAGTATAAATTGCCGTGCCAATAGCTAAAGGCAGAGTAAGCCAACTAAAAATATCTCTAAAAACATAACCCGGATATGCGGTTATAACATTACTCACCTCAAACAAAGACCACGCCCCAACAACCATCGTAAAAGCAATGAGAATAAAAGCACCTCGACATAGCCAACTTTTCATCTGCGCTCTTGTTAAAATCCTTAAAAACCTCTTTGGATGCTCTAAGTCGAAAACCAAAAACAATGTCGTAAGCAATGTAAAAAGCAAACTTACGCCCAAATTAATTGCTAAATCACTTCCATAAGATAAAACCCATCCGCTAAGGTGAGTACAAATAAGAAAAAATACTATTCCCGCAGCAATTCCTTTAGTCACTAAATATGCAGGCACTTGCCAATGCCACGGGATTTTATGACTTGCTGAATAGGAAACCTGTACCATTTGCTCTGCTTTACGCCCAGAAGCATACGACTCAGCGCTATTTTGTGATTCTGGGGAACGGATATTTTGGCCAGAGTATGACTTCCGTTGATTAATTTTATTCTTGATATTAGCAAACGACCAGAAATTTTGTGTTTTCGCATTCTTATTTTCAGACCACATATACGAATGTTTCTGTGGATACACATTGGCTGCATTTAAAGAAGCAGAATGGCCATTAATATAAAACAATTTTGGTCGCGTACCCTGCTCTGGCTTTCTAACACCAACACTATTTTCAGCAAGCACTTTCGTAATCTCACTATTTGCATCATCTAAATCACCAGCAATAATAGCATGCTCAGGACAAACAATCACACATGCAGGTTCTAAACCAATTTCAACACGATGAGAACAAAAATGGCATTTAGCTGCACTCTTTGTTTCAGGATCTATATAAATAGCATCGTAAGGACAAGCTTGCATACAAGCCTTACATCCTATGCAAACATTCGCATCAAATTCAACAATCCCATCCTGCCTCTGATACATAGCAGAAACAGGACAAATCCGAACACAAGGTGGATTCTCACAATGATTGCAACGAGTCACTTGAAAATGCCTTTTTACATCAGGATATGTTCCAACTTCAGTATACTTTACCCAAGTTCTAGAGACCCCAAGAGGCACTTGATTCTCACTTTTACAAGCTGTCGAGCATGCATGGCAACCAATGCAACGCCGGTTATCGATTAGAAATCCATAGTTCATAGTTAATCCCTTGAGGTATTGCACAGGCGAAAGTTCAGAAGCATTTGTCCATTACAAAAAACGGGACCTTATAAATCAATCACTAATTATGAGGCCATCATATTACACAGAGGACTACTTCTAATCCTCATCTATTCTAAATTTAACAGCGTGGATGCGCCTATGAATAGACTTATAAGCATTATACCTCCAAAGCAATTTACGAAAAAATGTCTGGTCAATCAGCTTAAGTAAAGGAAGACCGATAAGCAAAACACCAAATACTGCTACGATAATCCAAAGAACATACAAAGTACCATTTGGATTATCTTTAAAAAACAAGTTCTCAGTATTAATACCAAAAAATCCCACAATTAAATTCAGCGGTAAAAACACACCAGAAATTAGAGCCAACCAGTAAACGTTGCCGTTCATTTTTTCAGACCGCAATGAATTATAATGATTAAAAATAGCTTCCAGACGGGATAGCTCAGTAATACAATTACGCCTATCGCTATCTAAATGACTAATAAGGTTTGTCAATTCATCATCAAATTCTTCTAAGATTAAATCAGGGACAGAAGCAAGCTGTGTCAAGACAATAGAATTTCGTGAGAAAGCTCTATCAATACTGGCTAAATCTTTGCGAAAACGAAACCACGTATTCAAAAAATGCCGTGGGGTTTTTCTATCAAAAAGCCAATCCTCCAAATCATCAATCTGTTCTGCAAAACTAATAAGAATGTTACGTAAATATTCGCCATTTTGCTTCACAAGCGAAAAAAAATCTTCTATTTCTATTTCAAAAATCTTGTCAACATCCTGCAAATGATAAACTTTTTTATCCTTAAAAAGAAAACCTAAGCTTGAACTTTGCATCCCATCCTGGGTAAATTCTGCGGATCGCAGAGACAACATTTTTAGAGAATCATCATCAATATAGACAGCCTTCCCAAGGAAAGCTTGTATTTTTTCTATTTCTTCATCATCAAATAAAGATTTATCGCAACGTTTCATATTCTCTACATTTCAAAATCAAAATAATCAAAAAATTCGCTATCATCTTCTTTAAGCTCATCATCCAATATGCCGACGTTGTAAAGAGCATCTCCAGACATAATCAATGCTGACTTGCTAGCACCTAGTATAACACCATCATTTTTCATTTTAATTTTTGTAATCAACTCTCCTGTCATCTTACGCAGTTCACCTACAGTTTCACCTTTTTTTACAACTTTACCATGATGAACTTTATTTATAAATATTCCACCTTCTACAGCCCTAACCCAATTGGTTCTATTTATTAAAACTTTATTATCAATAAATTTCCCCTAGCTCGAATCATTCCTAGATGAGATAGAATACTTTTCACTAGATTAACACCATACTTGGTGACAGTTTCATCTACCCTTAAACCTTCCCCGCCCTCAAACACAATACAAGGTTTTTGCAAATTATTGATAGCCTCTCGCAATGAACCATCTCGCAAGGTGCTATTAACTATTAGAGGGATACTAATCGAATCAATTAAATCTTGGATAGATTTCGTTGTCAAATCACAACGAACTTGTGGAATGTTAAAGCGTCCAGGTACCGCTGAGTGCAAATCAATAAACACATCACCAAAACGCACAATATTTTGAAAGATAAAAGTGGCAAAACGAGAGCCAAAACTCCCTTTCAAGCTTCCAGGAAAGCAACGATTTAAATCTTTTCGATCAGGTAAATAACGTTGTTTATTAAGAAATCCATAAATATTAACAACTGGTAAAATTATTAAGGTTCCAGATAAGAGTTTTAACTTACCATGCATCAAAGACTGTGCAATTCGCAAGCCATTAATTTCATCACCGTGGATACAAGCAGTTACTACCACACAAGGAGAAATTTCTTTCTTAGCGCGGTATATATAGACAGGCGCTTTGACCTTTTGTAGTCCATAGAAAGATGGAAAATCGACATATTTGCTTATGCAACTGCCTACCTTAAATTCATCAAGGTCCAAAAGAAAAATATCATCCTTCAACTAATAATCCTTTTTTATATTTTTATAATCCTTTTCTACAAACTTAATAATCTCCACTGCAATATTTTTATTTGTACATGTCTCAATTCCTTCCAGACCAGGTGAAGAATTAACCTCTAAAATCTTCGGGCCCGTTTCAGAGCGAATTAAGTCTACCCCAGCTACATTCAAGCGCATAGCCCTGGCTGCAGCGATAGCAATCTTTCTTTCTGTAGGTGTAATTTTCACAGGAATCCCGGTTCCACCGCGATGGATATTAGAACGGAACTCCCCTTCTTTGGCGACCCTCATCATAGTTCCCACAACCTTTTCACCTATAACAAAACATCTAATATCAGAGCCTTTAGCGTCTTTAATAAATTCTTGCACCAAAAAATTAGCACGCAACTCCCTAAACGCGTCTATTAAGCTTTCCGATGCCTTGCGCGTCTCAGCTAAAATAACTCCTCTACCCTGCGAACCTTCCGTCAATTTAACAACAGAAGGAGCACCACCAACAAGTTTAATCAACATATCAGTTTGTTGTGTACTATTAGCAAAACTTGTCTTCGGTAAAGGAAGCTTTTTTTGAGATAGTATTTGAAGTGATCTAAGTTTATCTCGAGACCGCCCAATCGCATTTGAAGAATTCATGCAATAAATATGCATCATCTCACACTGCCTAACAATAGCCATCCCATAACTACTAATACTAGCCCCAATTCGAGGGATAACGACATCAATTTTGTCTAACTTTTTGTTTTTAAAATAAACCATAGGGGCGCCACTAGCCACATCCATATAACACTGAGTGGGTTTAACAACTTCCACCACATGATCCCGAGCACGCGCCTCCTCAACCAGCCGTTTCGTCGAATAAAGCTTTCTACTTGAAGACAATATTAAAATACGCATCTATAATCTTTCATATGCAGACCTTATTTTTAAATAACTAACTAAAAGTGTTATAAAAAAGGAATCAACAACACTTCACCGCTGTTTTCACAACTCATTCATCTTCATATACAATTCTTTACGATCATATTCATTTTTCATTCCAAAAGCTCTGATGTTTTAATAAATCAATCCGAAACCACAACATCACGCTGCACTCCTAGCTTGCGCATTAGACGATGCAAATAAGCCCTTTCTAAACACAAAATCCTTGCTGCTTCGCTTACATTCCCTCCCGCTTTTTTTAGGGTATGTTTTATAAAAGCCTTTCCTGCTTCTTGATGAAAATCTTGCCATGGTAATTGACCACAAAAAAAACTAAACTCATCGGTAGTCATTTCATTTTTATCAGTTTCATTCCCCTTATTACTCAAATCGCGCAAACCATTTGAGTCTCCGGGAAGGGTGCCTATTTCATCGATTTCTGCAATTGTGACATCTTCACTCATAATTGCAATTCTTTCGACAAGATTCTTAAGCTCTCTAATATTTCCAGGCCATTTATAAGCCATCAACTGATTTAGCGCCTCATTCGAAAAACATCGTTCTCCAAGAGAATGCTCATCACATGCCTGCTCCAAAAATGCATTTGCCAACTCCGGAATATCTTCACGTCGCTCCCGCAACGGTGGAACTGACAAAGAAATAACGTTCAGACGATAAAATAAATCCTCCCGAAACGTTCCTTCTTCCACCATTTCAGCTAAATCGCGATTTGTAGCAGCAATAACACGCGCATCAACTGCAATTGTTTTTTCACTACCTACACGGGTCATTTCACCACTTTGTAATACCCGTAGTAGCTTAGCCTGCACTCCAAGTTCCAATTCTCCGATCTCGTCCAAAAACAAGGTCGCTCCATCAGCACGTTCAAAAAGCCCACGCCGGGTTTTAATAGCGCCAGTAAAAGCACCTTTTTCATGGCCAAATAATTCTGATTCAATGAGATTCGCTGGAATAGCGGCACAATTTATTTTGACCAACTCTTTTTTTGCTCGACTCGAGCACCGATGAATCTCACGAGACACCAATTCTTTACCTGTACCACTTTCTCCCATAATGAGGACACGACCATTCGTTGGGGCTATTCTTTTAATAACAGAAATCAACTCTTTAATTTTTTCAGAGGAACCAATAATTTCGTTGCCCTTACGCAACTTTTTCTCTAAATTTTCATTGTCATTTTGGATACGATTAAAATCCAAACAGCGATCGACACTCACCAATATCCGCTCGGGGGAGAAAGGCTTTTCAACATAGTCAAAAGCACCAAGTTGCGTTGCTTTAAAAGCGTCGCTTGTGGTTCCCTCCCCTGAAATCATAATGACCCGAGAGGAAAGTCCGGCAGAAGCCAATTGTGTCAGAATATCCAGCCCATTACCGTCTGGAAGGCGTATATCTAATAAAATCAGATCATACTGATCTAATTTCTTCATTTTAATAGATTCATCGAGCTTAACCAATGCATCACTATAACTCACTGCCTGCGTAACTATCGCTCCTTCAGCTTCTAAAGTCATAGCTAAAGTCAGACGTATATTACGGTGGTCATCAACCACAATTACTCGTTTCCCTCCGATGGACTCACTACCAACATTCATAAATTACATCCTTTACTTCATTTTCCATTGGAAGCTATTGATCTTGAGATCTTCTATCAGTTATTTAAAAGCAACCTATCACATTAGTTTAAACTTTAAAAAATTCGCCATCATAGCGAAGGCACAACCTACTCACATTGTTTAGGCTGACCATATATATCTAGCTTCACATCCACACTTATAACCACAGCTTCTACACATCATTTACCTTATTTTCCCAACCCCATACAGTTATCCTGAATACCCTTGCTTTGGCAAAAATATAGAAAAAGCAGTCTTTCCCGGTTTGCTTTCAACCGAAATTTCACCATGGTGATCAAGAATAATTTTCTGACAAATTGCCAAGCCAAGTCCCATTCCAGGGGTAGGACCCGTATGCTTAGTCGTAAAATATGCCTCAAAAATGCGTTTCTTAATATCATCTGGAATTCCAGGACCAGTATCCATTACTTTTAAAACAACCTGATTCCCCTCTTCCCAAACGCCTAACTTAATCTCAATCGCTATCTCACTTGCCTCTGCTGCATTCTTAGTAAGATTAATCAAGACCTGACGGATCAAATCTTCGTCAACATTAGCTATAACAGTTTGAAGATCATAGACCGCAGATATCTGGTGCTGATGAAATGCAGCCTGTTGCAAATCAGCAACATGTTTAACAGTATCAACCAAATTCGTTTCTTTAAACTTTGGGGTAGGAAGTTGCGCAAAATCAGAAAAATTGTCAACCATACGCCTCAACCCAGCAACCTCTTCTGAAATAATACATTTAGCTTCATTCAAAAGTTTTGAAAATTCTTCATCATCTCCCTTATAGCGCCTTTGCAGTTGCGAAACCATCATTTGAATAGGAGTCAACGGATTTTTAATCTCATGAGCCAATTTACGAGCAATCACCTGCCATGATGCAATTTTTTCCAAATACAACGTTTTTTGCCTATTAACCTCAACATCTTCCGCCATAGCATTAAACTGCTGGGTAATCAAACCAATTTCTCCAGAACCGTGCTTTAAAAACCGAAAGCTAAAATCTCCTAAAGACCATTTTTCAAAACCATCTAAAACTTCTTGAATGGCAACGCGAAAGCGCCTAGCTAATTGAAAAAAAGCAAAAATAAGAAAGAAAAAGCCAATAACAAGAATCAAAATATTAGCTTTAATAAGAGTTGGGCGAATATTACTATCCAGCTCTACTCCCATTAAATGGTATCTTTGCTGGATTTCTTTAGTGCTCTTAAACCTGTTATAAATTTCGCCTTTTGGAAAAGAAAGCTCGTACTTCCACACCTCTAGCTTATTCTGGCTGGGCCAATCAATATAACCCTTTACCAATCCATTAACTAAGTCCCCCTCTTTTTCCTTTATAACTATCTGCTCAACATCAATCTCTAAATCTGAAGAAACAGACTTAACAGCATTCAAAATTTCAACAGCATTCCAATGGCGAAATTTAGCCATTTTAATTTGCAACCTCTCGGTTATCAATTGCTGCCTGAGTTTATGAACATTTTTAATTTGCTGTAACTGCTCCTCAAGCGATTCTTCAATTTCAGAATCATGCGCCAATCCAGAAATTGATTTTATACTCTGAATACTAATCCACGTACTTATCACAAAGCCAAAGAAAAGCACCAAAATCGCTATAGCCACAGATCGCATCACAATGGACTTGTGCCAAGCTAAAGCTAGACGTGGCCATTTATGAGAAGATTTTTTATTGGCATAGTCAGCCATAATCTTGTAACCCTATTAACCGTTATCGCCTGTCCCAACCCAGCAGCAACCTTTATCATTTATATAAGCTTGTTTTCCCTTAGGCTTAGGAGGAACCTTAACGCTAAGTTTTAAATCTTCTGATAATTTTAATTCATTAAGCATGTGAGAAAAAAGCCCTTGCATAACCCCACTTTGTTGCTTGATCAACCAATCTTTAAGCTTACCCGCTTGAGAGCTTGATATCTGTTCCACTTTTATTTGTGCAATAAGTTCTCCACCATCATTGGCAAGCCTAGCCAGCGCAGCTTGACTAACAATTTCTGCAGAAAGGCATAAATCAATATACTTCTGAAAGGAGTCAACTACAAATCTCTGAAGCTTATCTCCAATTTTGACGAGCTCAAAAACCTCTTCCCAATCGTTAAATGTCACTGTACACGCAACTCGAAATAATTCGATAGGTTGGCCTGATTCGCCAATGTACCCTGCTACCAATTGGCTTGAAGTAGCAAAACCGGAATTTAATAAGGTGATTTGCTTATGGGTAAGAATTCCACCTAACTTAATGACAAGCTTATCGACAGGATCCTGTAGAACCCACTGCACTGATCCTGCTTTTGATTCACTACTTTCCTGCTCAGAGACTTGAGAAAAAGTCAAAGATGAAAAAAGCACTTGAGAAATAAAAACAAATAAAATCAAATAATTAAAACAAAATCGGGCTACCCTTACCGCCCTGCCTTGAAAGAAGAAATTCATAATCCTTCCTCCAAAGGGCTTTGATCAATCAACGGTTTAGGGTTGAGCTGTTGAGGCAAACGCGTAACCTGCAAAGCGAACTCTGCAATAAATCCAGAACTATAATAACGTAAACCAAAAATGGCTGCCGATCCCAACAGATTCGTACCTTCAATGCGATCTACCCCGCCACGAAATCTCGAGTAGAAGTTAATTTTTTCTTCTCTCATTGCAGTAATAACAATAGGCAAATCATATCTAACTTCAGAGCGCAATCCATAGCCACCACCGGCTATGCCAAGACTATTGATTAAAAAGCTAAGCCTAGATTCCCCAATAGGAAGCGTCTTTGCTAAATTCAGTTGTGCAATGGATCGGTCTAACTCAATAGGAGAAACGAGCAATGAAGCCTCAGCGGAATATCCAGGGCTGGGAATAAAAGACAATAGCCGAGTTTCATATCCATATGAAATTTGCGGCCCTGCAACAGACCTAGGAAAACCGGGTAAACGAAAACGACTACCAGAGTTTACATACATTGCTCCACCATAACGGAACTTACCTAAGCCAAATGAACTGCTACTCCACAAGCCTTGTGCATGCCCACCAAAACCTAACACATTCAGATAACGCTGGTTAACATCAACAACAGAAACCTCTGTATCAAACTGAGTGTCTTCAGCAGCAAACCTAGGTAAACCATAGGCGAGTTTAGCTTCTCTGACGACCCCCTTTCCGTCTATATCTAGAAATGATGAGGCACGGTGCTGAGCGTTAAAAAAGTTACGGCCAATAAGCTCAATTCGATAGCCAAGTGGAGAAACATTTTGGCTTACAGATTTCACCTGGGCTTCCGATTGCACAACTCCCAAACTTCCACCTAGCGCCCAATCACCCAGGACCCCATCGTCATCTTCCACAGAAAAAACAAGATGCGCACGGCCCTTCTCACTTCCTTTTCTAAGGGAAAGAATAACAGACTTAAAAAGACCTAAACTCAAAAGCTTAGCTCGGGTATCCATGACAAAATCATCATCCATGGGAATCCCTGCTCTCAGGCCAAGGTTGGAAGCTAGTTGTTCTATACTCAGCCTTGACGTTCCAACAAGCTCTATACTTTCTAGTAAATAGATCCTAGGCCTAGAGATAGCATCTTGCGGTGTTTTGTGACTTACGGAATTGCCTCGCTGCTCATCCTCGATATTATTTCCCGAAGATAACTTCTTGTTAACTTCATCGGCAGGAGATGAATTAGAAGAGTTTTCTTTCGCATCTGGTCGATCGTCAGCAAAAATTTGTCCGCAAAAGGAATGGAAAATGCTGATAACCAAAACAAATTGTAATAAGGGTTTCAAGAGAAGATTCAGGAGATTTTGTGTACGAGACAATAAAAAAATAATTATTTTCGAAAAAACAGCGAGGATTTCTTTGTAAATACCCAAAAAACTATTCACCCAAAATCCTCACTTACATAAATTTTCATATACCCTCTATATACAAAACTTGCTCTTGCCATTGCCATCCTGAGTTAAGGCCGAAAAATCACCCACTTCATATCTAAGAATTTCGAGATGTTTCATTTCATTCAACATGACGCTCGTGCAATCAAGTAAAGTTGTCAATCAATCTGGAAAGTCTCCATTATGATAAACATTCTGTACATCATCGTTATCCTCAAGTACATTTATCAGTTTTTCCAAGGAAGCAGCCTTATCCGCATCAATCGCTGTTCTGTTCTCAGGTATTCTTGTTAATTCACAAAAAACAGCTTCCTTTTCCAAAACATCTAGAGCCTCTTTTAAAGCAATAAAATTTTCCACTTCACAAGTTATTTCAATCTGTCCATCATCTTCAACAACGTCTTCAGCTCCATGCTCAAGAGCAAGCTCAAAAACCTTTTCGAAATCTAAGCCTTCCGAAAGATATACAATCATCCCCTTACGATTAAACATCCAACCCACTGAACCATCAGTTCCAAGGTTTCCCCCCGAACGGCTGAAAGCATGACGCACCTCGCTTACAGTGCGATTTATATTATCTGTCAAACACTCCACGTAAACCGCTACGCCACCAGGGCCATAACCTTCGTAATCCTTTTCTGTATAATTAACACCATCTAACTCTCCGGAACCGCGTTTAATCGCCTTTTGAATATTATCTTTAGGCATATTGGCTGCTCTTGCCTTACTTAAAGCAGTTCTTAACCTCGGATTAGTTTCAGGGTCAGGACCGCTTTGCTTAGCTGCAACTGCAATCTCAACAGCTATCTTTGTAAACGCTTTACCCCGTTTAGCATCCTGTGCCCCTTTACGATGCTGAATATTCTTCCATTTACTATGCCCTGCCATTTATCCTTCCCTCATTCCCAAAAAAATTTATATCAAGCCCACCTTAGAAAAGAAAACCTTCTGATTAAGGCTCTATATTAAGCGGAGCAAAATCTACCGTTTCGTCCGCACTGTTTCCGCACCAAACGGACTCTCATGTTTTTAGGTGAGCGTTGTCTGATAGATTTTGCTCATCTTAGTAAATTAAACCCCAGAAAGTCGAAGTTTCATTAATAGCTAAAATGCTTCATTTTCTCACCCTTTTCACCAATTTCTGCCATTGCCTCGATACCAATCTCAATATGCATATCTACAAAATTTTCGGAGACTTGTTTATCACTGGCTTCCGTTTTAACTCCCTCAGGGGTCATAGGAATATCTGAAACCAAAAGCAACGCACCCCTTGGAATTTCATTTGCATGCCCAACACTAAAAATAGTAGCGGTTTCCATGTCTATGGCTATCACCCTCAAATCCTGCAATCTTTGCTTAAAGTCTTTATCATGCTCCCAAACCCGGCGGTTAGTGGTATAAACAACACCTGTACGGTAATCCATCCCCTGCTTTACAATCTTATTTGATACAAATTTATGGAGCTTAAAAGAAGGGAGTGCAGGGACTTCTACAGGAAGATAATCATTCGAAGTTCCCTCACCACGAATAGCAGCGATAGGCAAAATAAAATTTCCAATTTCAGCTGATTTTTTTAGCCCACCACATTTGCCCAAAAAAAGCACTGCCTTTGGGTTAATACCGCTTAATAAATCAACAATCGTTGCAGCACTAGCAGAACCAATTCCAAAATTGATCATCGTTAAATTGTCATAAGTACACGTCTGCATCGGCCTATCAAGACCCTTAATAGGTGATTTAAACTTCTTAGCAAATCGCGTAAGATAGTCACTAAAATTTGTCAAAAGTATATAATCACCAAAATCTTTAAGATTTGTACCGGTATAGCGAGGCAACCAGTTCTTTACAATTGCGGATTTAGTACGCATCTCTTTAAATGATCCTTTGCAAAAAGTTGTTTTGATGCCTAGACTATAACGTTATCAACAATTAAATTCTATAGATATCCGTCGAAAACAGACAAACGCACATTTTTCAATCACACTATAGATTTACCTTTAAGCAAAGCTTAAAATAAAAAAATCTCATAAAAACAAGCTTGAAAAGCCTGATAAGATTATGGTTCATTATATCGCTTTAGAAGTTGACCGACGTGCACGTTTTTCGTGTCACTTCAGAAAAAAATATCGTTATTATACACATATCACTTACGATATTTTTTCTACGTCATTTTTAAACATGCACATCAGACCACTTCTAACCCTTTGACCCAAATTTGGGTCCATTGGCTGCAACTTTATGGAGAGCTTCGATTTGAATAAAGGCACACAAACTAACTATTCATTTGATCATTCTTTAACCAAAGAAGAAGTGCAGCTCATCGAGCAAGAAGAAGCTATATTAGCCGAAGTGCTAGATGCTTTACAAAAAGAACAAGAAAAACAGTTTTCCGATGTTGGTGTCAATCGAGAAGCTTTTTTAAAATTATTACAAGAATCTGGCCGAAGTAGTGAAACTGATTTACCGTCGTTACTGCAAGAATTGCAAATTAAGCGCTCATTAGAAAACCGCCAACGCCCAGCTCCACTCCCCAGCGTCGAGATTCCCTATTTCGCACGCTTGGAGCTAAAAGAAAGGGACCGCGTTCGCACATTACTGCTAGGTTACTCGACATTTTTATCCAATCATTGCAATTACCCAATCATTGATTGGCGAAACGCACCTTCAGCCAAGTTATTTTATCAGTTCCGTCAAGGAGATGAATTCGAACAGGAACTACCTGAAAGAGTTGCCGAAGGAATAATAAGTGCAAGAAACATCTTAACCATAAGCAATGGAAATCTCGAACAGATTCAAACTCCTCACTGTGTTCTTATTAAAAATCAAAACAATATCTGGAATAAAAAAGATCTCGTTAACAAATTTTTTAAAGGTGGAGAAAAAACTGCAATACGCGGTTTGAGTTTTGGAGTTGGTCTTACCGGTGCTCGTTCTCCAGAAGTTTCGGCATTACTTGACGAAACCCAATTTGCGTTGCTATCAGAAGATGAAAGTAAACCTTTATTGATATTAGGTGGCGCCGGCTCAGGAAAAACCACTATAGCTCTACACCGGCTCGCATCCTTAGCATTTAAAAACCCTAGCAAGTTTAACGAAAACACCATGATGGTTATCGTACCAGACGAAGGGTTAGCACGGCTTAGTCGAAACCTGTTAAAAATAATTGGTATGAAAAACATTTCTGTTTCAACCTTTGATCAATGGGTACATAAAGAAGGCAGAAAAATAATAAAAGGGTTGCCATTAAGACTTTGCGCCGAAACACCGGCCAAAGTCATAACAATGAAACGCCATCCTGTCATGAACATAGCCATCGATTCATATTTAAAAGTATCTGCCGGCGAACTTATCGACCGTCTTATTGAACTATTTCCAACTGCAACACAAACGCTGAGACAAATCAAGGAGTCGATTCCAACATTCAACCAAGAACAGCCAATGCATAACTGGCTGAGTGAAGTAAAAGAACAAGTAGTCAAGACTTTAAAAGATTCTGGCAAAGACAAGACTAAAGGAATAGAAGAAGCCTTTAAAAATGAGCAAGCAAAACTTTTCAATATAGCAAAAGACCGTCAGATTCTTTTTTCAGACCATTTAATATTGAGAAATGCTAGTAGCTCTCATCCAGATATCAAAGAATCTCATATAGAAGAAGTAATTTCCCACAACCGCGAACAAGCTTCATCTCTTGCGGGTGAGCGGTTTAGAGATATTGACCACGACAGAAAAATCGGCCTCGATGGGAAAGATATCAGTAAAGAGATCCATGAAATAGCTGGAACAATTGATGTAGAAGACTATCCTGTTTTGTTTGAAATCTTATTAAGAAAGGCTGGTAAAATTGAGACACCACATGGGATCCTAGCTCAATATGCTCATGTTGTTTTAGACGAAGCCCAAGAACTTGCACCGCTAGAGCTTAAAGTATTAGGAATGGCACTAGCAAAACCTGCAAGCGTGTCTATCGCGGGCGATGCAGCTCAGCAAACTGATGTAACGACTTCATTTGATAGTTGGGAACACGTGCTGACTCTATTAGGAATCAAAGGAGTTAAATCTACACACCTTACCACCAACTACCGTTCTCCCGCACCAATTAGCACCTTCGCCCATCAAGTATTAGGTCCAGAAGCTGGGCCAGAACCCAAAACAACAAAAGACGGGGCTCCTGTTTTACGAGCTAATTACCATACGTATGGCGAAACAATCATTGTTCTCCATGATTTACTTAGTGGCTTAATAGATGCAGAGCCGCATGCGTCAATAGCCATAATCACAAAAGACGAAACCTCAAGCCAGCAGATTTATCAAGACCTTTCCGCAATTCCCGAGGTCCGCTTAGTAGAAAATGGCAACTTTACATTTACACCAGGAATAGATGTCACCCATGTAGGAGACGTCAAAGGACTGGAGTTTGATTATGTCGTTATTCCCGATGCAGATGCTCATGTCTATAAGGATGATGCCAAATCAAGACGAGCCTTGCATGTTGCTTGCACTAGGGCAGTACACCAACTGTTAGTTATATCAAGCTCTAACCCTTCACCTATACTTCCTGTGTGCTAACAGACGGATAGTTTTTTACATCAGAATGCCGAATATACAACGTCCTCACTAAACAGCTATTAATTGCTTATCATGCAAGAGATAAGCATCTCACGACTTCCCAATAATAATATTGGGTAGCCAAAAAAGCGGTGCCATCCTCTTATACAACACATGAAGAATTGCGACATTACTGCATAGAACTACTGCAAATTGGCAAACTGGTATTTGAAAGTCCCCCCAATTGAGAATCAAGCACCAAGCTCCTATCCTGCATATACAACTGCATAGAGATTCGATTATCCACCATAACTGAAATTGATGTTCTATCGAATCCTACCCTGCTCGTAACTACCTCTAAAGAATTTAAGTTACCTCCAGCCACCCCCTCATAACTGTCGCCATTGAATAAGCGTACTTTGGCAACTGATACAGGAAGATCGTCATTTTTATAGGCTCGCAGCCGACACCAAAAAATCTTACGCTCTAGACTAGGAAAATCGCACTCTACATTACTAATCTCAAGCGTCCGAATTGCACGCCTGTCAGCATCAAACTCTCTAAAAGCACTTTCAAAAGAAGAAGATGAAATCGTTAAAGCTTTTTCAACGTCATCAAACGTTATTGTTGTGGTCGGCCATAAATTACGAGGCTTAAATTGAGGTTCAACACAGGAGACAACTAACACGTTAGCGCTGGCTTGCTGACTTATAAGAAAGATGCAACTAACAATAAAGTAAAAAAAATGACTTCATATTTTTCTCCAATCCTTCAGCTCATTATTAATATATATTTAATGCCACCTTAAAAAGGCATAAAGTAAATAAACATAAAAATAATTTTTTGATAATAATTAATAAAAATGACTACTATAAAAATTTTTTATAACTGCACTTCAAAGCTATATAAAGAAAAATCGCAATTTTAATTCACTAAATTTACTTAAAGAATTTAAATCTATTGTAATTCATTAAAAATAAATATTGCATTTTCAACAAGTTATACCGATAGGTTTCTCATACTATCGTAAAATACGGAGGGAGAATGAGGTACTTATCGTTATTGAGCCTATTATTCTGGGCAAATTTTGCCTTAGGTCAAAACTGGGTCCAGCAAGAAGCAGACTATTTAAGAGAAGAAGAATACATGCAAAAAATCTATCTCCTTAGTGATAAAGATGATAGCTATGCATCAATCGACTGCCAAAGTTTTATCCATGAGGTAAAATTCTTCTCCGAAAATGAAGTAGAAAAAGTAAATTACCTCATCTCTGACTATGAATGCCAAGAGCTATATAGTGACCTGCTCTATAGAATGAAGGCTGGTAAGCCAACCTGCTTACTGTTAAATTTAGATACTGAAGAGCTTATGGTTCGTAACGTTTGTCAGTAGTAAAATAATGGTCTAATTCATCATGGTATTTAAAAACTCTTCGTATTGGCTAGATGACACCCCCCCTTTAAATGGAGACAGCACACCTCCGCAAGACGGAGGTATCGCTATCATAGGCTCTGGTATCAGCGGGGTTAGCACAGCTTATTTTCTTCATCAATTGGGATTTAAACATATTACATTGATAGACGACCAATGTGAAAAGTCTGCTAGTTTCCGAAATTGCGGTCATATACTTTATGGAACTGTGGAATCAATGAAAGCTCTCAATGATATCCATGGTGAAGAAAAAGCCAAAGAAATTTGGCAATTTTCAATCGAAATCTGTCATGAAGTAAGGGAATCGGTAGAAAAGCTTAATTTAGAAGCAGAATATAAACAAGATGGCTATCTTGTTATTGCTATCGATGAGTCAGAAAATAAAGAGATCGAAGAATCAATAGATATTTTAAATAAAATGGGTTTCCAATCAAGCCTAATACCCCGCAATCAACTACTCAACATGGGGTTTAATAATATCTTTTCAGCTCGATATGAACATGGATCAGCACAAATACACCCTATAAAATTTAGAAATGGCCTATTACAGTATTGTCTCAATAACAATATAGCTTACCACTCCAACTGCAATGTAACCAAGGTTAGTGAATCTAATGGCAAAGTAGAAATTATTGCAAATAATAAAAGGCTAAGCTATGACGCCGCAGTTATTGCGACAAACGCCTATAGCCCTCTATTATCAGATTTTTTTAAAACACGTCAATTGATTGAGCCATACCGTGGGCAAATACTAGCATCAACGCCGCTAAAAGAAAAAATTCCTATTTCCTACCCTCATAGCTTTGATCATGGCTACGAATATGCATTAAGCTCAAGAGACAATCGCTTATTGATTGGCGGATGGAGAAACCAAGTCCCAGCCAAAGAGATTGGAATCTATGACCTCGAAACCAACTTTGAAATTACCCAAGGGTTAATTGAATTTGTCAAAAAACATTACACTTTTAAGAATGAGATAACCTGGGAATATAGCTGGAGTGGCATCATGGCAAGTTCCAAAACAGGGTTTCCATTTATTGGGCCAACCAATAGCACATTGATTTTTACTTGTGCTGGATATACGGGGCATGGCCTTTCTTGGGCTCACGGAAGCGCCAAACTTTTAGCAAAGATAATGGCAGGACAGCAAATTCCCTCGGTCGCCAGATACTTTAATCCTAACTCTATTTCTTAAATCGTAACTATTCAGCGTATTTTTTATCTGATCGATTCAAAGCCTTGAACTTCATACTTCAAGTACTTCAAGCACGAGACTTCAAGAGACTTCAAGCACGGAGTCAAAAATACTTCAAGGACTTCAAGCAGGGACTTCGCAGACTTCAAGCACGCAGACTTCAAGCACGAGTCAAACAATATAAAATTTAAAGCAATTAGCCAACAACGTAGACTTCAAGCACGAGTCAAACAAGACTTCAAAAGACTTCAAGCACGGAGTCAAACAAAGACTTCAAGCACGGAGTCAAACAATATAAAATTTAAAGCAATTAGCCAAGAAGACTTCAAGCACGGAGTCAAACAAAGACTTCAAGCACGGAGTCAAACAATATAAAATTTAAAGCAATTAGCCAACAACGTGAATCATTATTCAATTTCTACACAAAAAAGACTTCAAGCACGGAGTCAAACAATATAAAATTTAAAGCAATTAGCCAACAACGTGAATCATTATTCAATTTCTACACAAAAAATATTGCTAACGAGGCAAATTTTTAATGATTTCGGAAAATAAAAGCCAATTATATGAAAATATGGCAGACAAAATGCGATAGCATAGAAATTTTTGCCAAGAAATCGATTGTAAACAATAGAAGATATAGGCCATTAGAAGGAAATGGCTTTTTGATGACTATCCCTCAGTAGCAATATGCAGATATAGGAGGACCTTGGCGGAGAAAAGAAGATAATAATTCTCCTCTAAACTTTACATCCGCTTCATCGCTTATTGTATGGAAACTTTCGAAAATAGCTTTTGTTAATTGATCTGCTTTAGCTAAAGCACTGTCAAGTAAACTTCTAACAAAAGATTTTGAATCGCTACCTGTGTTAATTGGTAAATTCTCATAGTCGGAAAGCAAACTACTCAACAACTCACGTTCTTTATCATTTCTTGTAATTCTATTTATAGCTTGAGGATCAAGCCTCCAAGAGGCTGAACAGTATGGATCTTTATCTGGTCGTGATTTGTTTACTTTATAGCGATTAAGCCAAATATATTGCATGACTTTTATGAGATAGCAATTATTGGTAATCAAAGGTGATTTATATCTTTCCTTGATTGCCTGACTATCGCGATCAAAAACCTTATTTATCATTGTAGCAAGCTGAGAGTTTACTGTTCGCATAAAGTTTCCAAGGTCTTCAGCTGAGCGGGACTGCACGAGAAAGTGAGCGTGGTTGTCTAAAATAATAAAATCATATAGTTTTATATGATACCTTTTGCAGTACTTTGCCCAAAGTAAAAGCAAGAATTGTTTCATCTCATCGTTTTTTAAAAACATCTGTCGATTATGACATCTGAAAAAGACGTGTGAAAAACTATTTGCATGTAGAATCATTCTTCTTGGATACATAATATAGTTTTAATAGTCGAATTGAATAAAGTCTTTCCAGGGAAATTGTGAATTTATTCAGTCTGCTCCGAGCAACTTCAGCACGAGCAACTTCAGCAGTCTGCTCCGAGCAACTTCAACTTCATTTTATGCTCCGAGCAACTTCACGTTCAGTCTGCTCCGAGCAACTTCAGCACCGAGCAACTTCAGCACGAGCAACTTCAGCAGTCTGCTCCGAGCAACTTCAATTGAGCAACTTCAATTTCGAGCAACTTCATTTGCAGTGAATTTATTCAGTCTGCTCCGAGCAACTTCATCAGTAGCAATATGCAGATATAGGAGGACCTTGGCGGAGAAAAGAAGATAATAATTCTCATCTAACTTTACATCCGCTTCATCGCTTATTGTATGGAAACTTTCGAAAATAGCTTTTGTTAATTGATCTGCTTTAGCTAAAGCAACTGTCAAGTAAACTTCTAACAAGATTTTGAATCGCTACCTGTGTTAATTGGTAAATTCTCATGGTCGGAAAGCAAACTACTCAACAACTCACGTTCTTTATCATTTCTTGTAATTCTTTTATAGCTTGAGGATCAAGCCTCCAAGAGAGTGGTATGGATCTTTATCTGGTCGTGATTTGTTGCTTTACTAGCGATAGCCAAATATGTTATGACTTTATGGATAGCAATTATTGGTAATCAAAGGTGATTCTATATCTTTCCTTGATTGCCTGACTATCGCGATCAAAAACCTTATTTATCATTGTAGCAAAGCTGAGAGTTTACTGTTCGCATAGTTTCCAAGGTCTTCAGCTGAGCGGGACTGCACGAGAAAGTGAGTGGTTGTCTAAAATAATAAGCATATAGTTTTATATGATACCTTTTGCGTACTTTGCCCAAAGTAAAAGCAAGAATTGTTTCATCTCATCGTTTTTAAAACATCTGTCGATTATGACATCTGAAAAAGACGTGTGAAAAACTGTTCCATAGCAGAATCATTCTTCTTGGATACATAATATAGTTTTAATAGTCCGAATTGAATAAAGAATCTTTCCAGGAAATTGTGAATTTGTTCAGTCTGCTCCGAGCAACTTCAATTTGCTCCGAGCAACTTCAATTTGCTCGAAGCAACTTCAAGTAAACTAGAGTTGCGTGGACCGTCATTACGAAAAGAACATTCAAAGCTTACTAGAAAGGTAAAAGTTAGTGATGACAAAAAATAATTATTAAGTTAATAATTCCTCGTCGCTTTGCTCCGAAAACCATGCGCACTTTGGACCAGAATTAATGCGCAACTTCAGATCAGAACATAAGCGCACTTTCCTCCGGATTGAGTTCCGCACTTTCAGCAGAATACGCAGGTATTTCTAGAATCAGAAAATCATACGGATTTAGAACGTTCCGAGCATCGGAAGTTGCTTTATATCAAGCTCTTAGCAACTTGCCAATGCCGGACGATATCCACAGATTCTACTAGGCAGACATAAATCTTATATTAAGAAGGCTTAGCTACTGGCAATAAACTACGAATACGAAGATAGCCTGATTCAATGTACTTTTGCCAAATCTAGCTGTTAAATTTTTTTTTTACCTCTAGCTTTTAAGGCACCCTTCTTTTTAGAAGCCTTTTTCTTGCTAACTTTCTTCTTCGCTACCTTCTTCTTAGAAGCTTTCTTCTTGCTAACCTTCTTTTTCGCTACCTTCTTCTTAAAGCCTTTTTCTTACTAACTTTCTTCTTCGCTACCTTCTTTTTAGAAGCTTTCTTCTTCTAACCTTCTTCTTAGAAGCCTTCTTCTTGCTAACTTTCTTCTTCGCTACCTTCTTCTTGAAGCCTTCTTCTTGCTAACTTTCTTCTTCGCTGCCTTCTTCTAGAAGCCTTCTTCTTGTAACTTTCTTCTTCGCTACCTTCTTCTTAGAAGCCTTTTTCTTACTAACTTTCTTCTTCGCTACCTTCTTCTTAGAAGCCTTTTTCTTCTAACTTTCTTCTTCGCTACCTTCTTCTTAGAAGCCTTTTTCTTGCTAACTTTCTTCTTCGCTACCTTCTTTTTAGAAGCTTTCTTCTTGCTAACTTTCTTCTTAGGAGAGATAATCTGTTCATCATCCACTTCTACGACTTGTTCTAACTCAGAAGGCTCGTCATCAATGCTAGGCTCCAACTCTTCAGTTAGCTCAGGCTTAATCTCAGCTTGATCTTTTTCACGTTGATAATCATCGCTCCCTTCTGACTTTCCAAAATCTTCTTCCTTATTTTTTTCAGCATCCGTTTCACTTGTATTTGGATCATCATCCTCATTCCCAGGAATAAAGCCACCGGCTCGCAACCGACTTTCATCTTCGGCAGCCTTTAGAATCAAAGGATCTTCATAAGTACGAATATCGTCAACGATTTTAGCTGGAGCTTTTTTTCCAAGAGTTTGATTACTACGAGAAGGTCGCCCGATAGGAGCTGATGGTCGCACAGCAACTTCTTCATCGCTAAAAGAAAAGCTTTGATCTTCATCAGCTTCCTTAGTTTTTACCCCTTCTTCATTACCTAAATCATCGTCCTCTTCTTCATCATCAATTTCATCAAGGCCAATTTCTGAGTTATAACTCCCCCAACTTGACCCAAAAGCGGTATCCGAGCTTACTGGTGCATCATCATCTTCGCCCCAGCCACCAGACATCATTTCCATGTCATTATCCGAAGCCATTGCTACGTCCTTTACCTAACAAAGAAAGATTAAATATATTAAAATCTGACCTTAGACAGATCTATGCTAACCTGTACAACTTGTCAAACCTTAGAATAACATATGTATGATTTGTAATGGAAGATTGGCTGGTATGAAAGAGTTTCCTATCCAATTAGAGTGAAGCGGTAAAGCCTTCCTAGTTACTATAAGTGAATGTTATCTGAGTACTACAAATGTCCTAGCCACTAAATCATGTGCAGCCCGCTTTTTTGGGTGAAACCCTGCAGCGATCCAAGCTAAAAAGAATGTGCAAATACCCAAAGTTATTTTTGATCCAAATCTAAAATAACTTCTTAAAATTCCTATACCTTTTCCGTCCCTATCTACCACTTTAAGACCCATGATTAATTTTCCAACTGTTGCATGAAATAACGAACCTTCAAGTAAAGGAAAATAAACGACTAGAAATAGTAAACAAATTGGAAGAAGATAAGGGTCATCTCCTTGTTGGCTTGCAATCCTCCAATATACAAATACATTTGGAATAATCATATCAATACAATAAGCACACCCTCTTCGTATAACACCTCCATAGCTTAAGGAGACAACATTTCCATCAGTCTTACTTTCTGAACTGGAAGAAGATGGCGGCACTGACTCGCTATCCTTGTGCTCTTCATCACCACCTCGAACCTCGCCATCCTTAGATTCATTTCCTTCTGTTTCAATCATAGTAAAACCTCGGCATGCTTACTAAAACCATCGTTACGTTCCAAACGTACACAATCTATATATTACTTCGAAAAATATCATTTTATGGACATGTTAAAGATGAGCCAAACCTTCTTATGATAACCATGTATTTTAGTCCATAAATCAAAGCCTTAAACTTCTACCGGTACTATCTTAAATGTATCCACATCAACAAGGCCCCTATCTGTAATCTTAAGTGTGGGAATAACAGGCAATGCTAAGAAAGAAAGCTGTAAAAAAGGCTCGTGCAAATCACAGCCCAACTTTCGAGCCAGATCTTTTAACTTTAGAAGAGCTTCCGTAACAATCTCTGGCGAAGCCTCTGTCATCAGTCCACCTATTGGTAAAGGCAATTCGGCACAAGTCTGCCGATCCTTCACGACAACAATTCCGCCATCTATTGCTCTTAGGCGATTGACTGCTTCAGCCATCGCCAAATCATTAGCCCCTACTACTATAACATTATGAGAATCATGATTAATTGAAGTAGCAATTGCCCCCTCTTTTAAACCAAAGCCACGAACAAATGCGACTGACTTCCTCCCTGTATGATTATGCCTTTCCAAAACAGCAATCTTCAACACATCCTGGGCAGGATCAGCGTTTAAAACCTTTTGCGAAGCTCCATCTGATTCATCTAAAAACTTAGAAGTAACTGCAAGATTAAGTGAACGTGTAACAATTTGATTTGGTATCACCTCTATCACTTTGACTTCTACATTCTTTTCATCAGATCTACACTCAATCTGAAAGGTTTTACTATTAACTTCGTCCAATTTAAGGTTTTTACCTTCAAAATACGAAGGCATTTCCCAGTGGGATTGAACCAAGGAAGACTTCTCAAGAACCTGCCCTGATTTTATCACCCGTTCTATGGAAAAACCATCCTGCCAGGTACCAGAGGTATTTTTACTAACCAGACAAAAATCCGCTAAAAATCCTGGAGCTATCGCCCCACGATCTTGCAGTCCATACATTCTAGCAGCGGCAAAGCTGGCAACTCTAAAGATTTCTTCTGCCTTAAATCCATTTTTAAGAGCCAGATTAATAACGTAATTGATGTGGCCTTGTTCATGAATATCAGCTGGATTTCGATCATCGCTACATAAAGCTAGAACTGCTGAAGTATAGGAACTTAGCAATGGCAGTAACTCTTGTGCATTCTTTGCGCAAGAGCCTTCTCTGATCAATACATGAATGCCTTTTCGCAATTTTTCTTGAGCCTCAGCCAAACTGGTGGATTCATGGCAGCTATGAATTCCTGCTACTCCGTAAGCACTTAACCCTTTACCACTAAGTCCAGGACAGTGACCATCTCGCTTCATATCTTTAAAGTCGATTAACTTTTGTAAAACGTCTTCATCGCTGCCAAGTAAGCCAGGAAAATTCATCATTTCGGCCAAACCCAATACCCGCGGATGCTTTCGAAAACATTCGATATCACTAGCATTCAACGAAGCGCCACTGGACTCTAAACCAAGTGAAGGAGTGGTTGAGGGCACACAACTAGGCACCATAACAAAGATATCCATAAGCAATTTTTCACTTGCTTCTAATGCCCACTGAATCCCTGCTTTACCTTTAACATTAGCAATTTCATGGGGATCCCAAATCGCAGTCGTGGTTCCACAAGGAAGAACTGCCTCTTGAAAACGGGCGGGTGTCATTAAACTTGATTCAATATGGACATGCGAATCAACAAATCCAGGCACCAAGTATAAATTCGATGCATCAAATTCTTGCTTCCCAGTATAATCATCACAAGTACCGACAATGCTGTCTCCGTAAACAGCCACATCCCCACGATGAAAGCCACCACTATAGACAT
The DNA here is from genome assembly GCA_041391425.1 of Bdellovibrionota bacterium. Lineage (GTDB taxonomy): Bacteria > Bdellovibrionota_B > Oligoflexia > Oligoflexales > JAWKNZ01 > JAWKNZ01. The sequence continues at coordinate 156,313 of JAWKNZ010000003.1, read as the reverse complement.
CTAAAAATTGAACATTTTTTATTACCAAAGAACACTCAAGCTCACCCTTAGCGGCTTTTATGGCATCACTTAATGAATTATTGTTATAATTTCGAGACTTCTCGACCATACTTCCCCCACCTTCAAAGTAGTCTGACATCCAAGATACCAAGGCACAAAGAAAAAAACACCTGAGTTATCTGCATACAACAAGAGCAGCGCATTTTTAACACACATCATCTTGGTATTACTTCAAAACGATTTATTTTGAACAATTGAACCCACCAAAAATCCGAGTTATAAGATGCAAGCTAACGTACGAAATATTCAAAGTACGAAAAATAAATATTACGCTATTATGTTACCAACATAATAAAAGTATTTTTCTAGAACAGTAAGGACATCAAAAACGTCAGAAAGCCTCTAAAGATACAAAAAAACTAGTAGGAACACAAAGGTCTAAAAAATGAGCAAACAGGGAAAATCGGCAATTTCACCCACCCGCAGTGAGAACTACCCAGAATGGTACCAGCAAGTTGTTAAAGCAGCAGAAATGGCAGAAACTTCGGTCGTACGTGGCTGTATGGTAATCAAACCTTGGGGATATGGGTTGTGGGAAAATATCCAAAAAGCTCTGGACGCAAAATTTAAGGAAACCGGCCATGTAAATGCCTATTTTCCTCTTCTAATACCAGTTTCATTTTTAGAAAAAGAAGCTGAACACGTCGCAGGCTTTGCAAAAGAATGTGCAGTCGTAACCCACCATCGTTTAGAAGCAAATGCACAAGGAGGCCTCGATCCAGCCGGAAAACTAGAGGAGCCATACGTCATCCGTCCAACAAGCGAAACCATAATTGGAGCATCATATGCTAAATGGGTTCAGTCATACCGCGACCTTCCATTGCTCATCAACCAATGGGCTAATGTTATGCGTTGGGAAATGCGTACAAGAATTTTTCTCCGTACCTCAGAGTTTTTATGGCAAGAAGGACATACCGTCCACGCAACTCCTGAAGAAGCTGTTGAAGAAACAAAGCAAATGCTTGATGTCTATGAAGACTTCGCAAAAAACTATATGGCAATGCCTGTTATTAAGGGACTTAAAACAGCGGATGAACGTTTTCCTGGTGCCGTTGACACTTATACTATCGAAGCCTTAATGCAAGACTGCAAAGCTCTACAGGCTGGGACGTCCCACTTTTTAGGGCAAAACTTCGCAAAAGCTAGCAATATCAAATTTTTAAATAAAGATGGGCAAGAAGAATTCGCATGGACCACCTCTTGGGGAGTTTCTACACGTCTTATAGGTGGCCTAATCATGACCCACTCTGATGATGACGGGCTTGTTCTTCCGCCCAGACTAGCACCTCAGCAGATTGTAATATTACCAATATATCGAAACGAAGACGAGCGTTCAACAGTCCTTGACTATTGTAAAAAACTACAAAAAGAGCTTATAGATCAGCGTTTTCATCACGAACCCATCCGAGCTTTTATTGACGATAGAGACTTAAGAGGGGGTGAAAAATCTTGGAATCAAATTAAAAAAGGAGTACCAATCCGCGTTGAAATCGGTCCTAGAGACATCGCCAAGGATAAGGTGTTTGTGGGTCGTAGAGACTTAAGCCCTAAAGACAAAAAAAGCATCAATCGCAACGAATTTATTTCGACAGTTACTGAAACATTACAGAGCATCCAGGATAACCTCTATACTAAAGCTGCTGATTTTCAAAAAACTCATACTAAGAAAATTAACTCTTTAGCTGAATTCAAAGAGTTTTTCACAGCTTCCAATCCAGAGAGACCTGAAGCAAGTGGTGGTTTTGCATTATGCCCTTGGCACGAAGATGCAATAGGCCATGAAATTCTTACAAATTTAAAGGTAACTCCACGTTGCATACCACTTAACCATGAAGCTCAAGAAGCCACATGTATTTTCTCAGGGCAAAAACTTCAAAACATGTGCTTTTTGCCAAATCTTATTAAAGAAGCTTTAGTCGGTAAGAATAAAGATATGCATACTTATTAAGAGGAAAATGTGAAAACAAGCGACGCAAAAAAAAGAAGAAAATCGAGAATACAAGCCGGAATGATCTTTTTAGCAGCTCTTATGGCACTTTTTGCACAGCTTTATTTTAAAAAACAACCACAAACTTACCCTCAACGTATTTTAGATAAAGCGACAGCTTACTATAATGAAGGCAAGTTAAATATGGCTTTAGATATTATTGAAACTGATCCAGAGCAATTACTTCCTCTAAAAGATGGATGTGAACTTGCCATTTCAGTCTTTGCCCAGAGTAATAAATTGGACCTTTTGGGTGACGTATCAAAAAATGCATCGAAGCCGAAAAAGCCGTTGGTATCGCCCATGAAGGCTATGCCAAAAGTTTAGCTAGCATGGGAAAAGACCTCGAAGCCATTATGACCTTAGAAAAAGAAGCCAAAAAATACCAACACCCGAGAATCTACGGTGCCATTGCTAACCTTTACTTGCTACGAAAAGACTATGAAGGAGTAGGCAACAATATCTTATTAGCTATAGAACATTCTGATGCATGGACTCCATGGGCCAACATGGTTCTAAAAACTAGACAACTAAAAGAAAATAAGCCCTTCATCAAGAAATTTCTTAAAGTCATAGCACAAAAGCCAAAGCCGCAAGGAAAAATTAAATCAGAGCTAGAACAGCTGGCAAAACGATTAGACCCCTCCATTGAGAAAAAGAGCCTGTAATAGCTAATCTTTTTCTAATATAAGTTTAGGTCACAAATTCTAACTGGCTAAATATGGCAAATGACTGTTCATACGGCGATTGCCTTTGCTTTCACCACATACAATTATAAATAGTCTTTTTGAAAATAAGTAAAGTGTGTTTACTGACAACATAGCAAAAGACTATGCTTAGAAAATTATTAGCAACACATTCTTAGAAGTTTTAACATCCGCCTTCATCTAAAGGCGGACGTTAAACATAATATCAAAAAAGATTCGTAAGGTTTGAAGATTTTACTCATTCAACTGTGCAACAGAAGCGTCTTTATTTTTTTGACTTTTTGCCATCGCTGCATCTAACTTATTTTTAGTACTAGATGAAGGCAGCAAAGGTATTGGCAATTTCTTAATGCCAGCTGCAGGCCGATTTTGATTCATCAAGTTGATACCTGCCGCCAAAATAATTGAAGCCGCTACAGCTAATATGACTATTTTTTTAGATTTTTTTGGGGTCGGATATAGATCCATATTTTGTTCTAAAGTCTTTTCAAGCTCCAACTCCTCTTCATCTTTCCATGGCGTAATTGCACTATTAGTAATCTCTGAGGCATAAACTTCTTGTTCTTCTTTTTGTGTATTAAATTCAATTGGATCTACTTTTGCCTCTACTACCTTAGGAATATTTAAGGGTTCTGTAGAATTCGATTGTGGTGGGGACGGGATTTTGTGTTTTTTCTCTAAGCTCAACATACGTACCTCGCAATAAAAATTTTATCTTCTTTAAATAAGCCCAATCAAGGCATTATAAGAAGAAAGGTTACCGGTTCCCAATTTAGCAGCGAAATACGTTACTAAACTTGAGATTAAGTTTGGTAGGGATCACAGATAAATTAAACAAATTCCTCTAAGATTTTCCTACCTGTAGAATACTTCCAACTACATATTAACCCTTCGGGATCGAGCCCTGACACTTTAGTTTAGGTGATATCCATCTGTATTCATTAATATTTTAGCTAACATTCAACCATCGGAAGAATTTTTCTCGGCCTTGAATCCCAGGATTTGCAAAAATCCATATGACTTATTCCCTCCTTGCAGCCTCTACCAGTGCGATGTTAGTCTAACCATATTGTAGTGCCTATATGTGAAAGGAATATTACCATGGTAGCCTCAACTGAGTTTCTCTCTAAACTTAAAATCGATAAAATCAACCAGCCTATTTGCACCGGAACAGTTTGGTTAGGAGACCAAGTCGGAGGAGTATATGAATCTTATTCGCCTGTAGATGGGCATTTAATTGCCTCAGTTGGAAAGGCGAATCGCGCTGACTATGAAAGCTTAATGGAAGCAGCTAAAACTGCCTTCTATCACTGGCGACAAGTGCCAGCCCCCCAGCGAGGAGAAATAGTCCGACAAATTGGCAACCAATTAAGAACATATAAAGAACCTTTAGGTACCCTGGTCTCATACGAAATGGGTAAGTCTCTACAAGAAGGCTTAGGAGAAGTTCAAGAAATGATCGACATTTGTGACTTCGCAGTGGGACTCTCCAGACAACTACATGGCCTAAGCATGCATTCAGAAAGGCCTAACCACCGCATGTATGAACAATGGCACCCACTCGGTAAAGTTGGAATCATTTCGGCTTTCAATTTTCCAGTGGCTGTATGGGCTTGGAACGCAATGATTGCTGCAGTATGCGGCGATGTTTCTGTTTGGAAACCATCGGAAAAAACACCATTATCAGCAATTGCCTGCTTTAATATTATTTCCAAAGTTTTTAAAGATGCAGACCTTCCTGAAGGTATTATGAACCTAATCATAGGAGATGTTTCTACAATAGGAGAAACCATGATTGCTGATCGCAGGTTTCCTCTTATATCTGCAACAGGCTCATGCCGCATGGGTAAACGCGTTGGAGCAGTAGTCGGTGAAAGGCTCGGTAGGGCCATATTAGAGTTAGGGGGTAACAATGCCATCATACTAACTCCAAACACCAATCTAAAAATGGCAATTCCCGCTGTAGTCTTTGGTGCAGTCGGTACAGCTGGACAAAGATGCACTACGACTAGAAGGCTTATTATCCATGAAAGCATATATAATAAAACCAAAGAATCCCTTTTGGCAGCCTACAAAACTCTAAAAATAGGAAATCCATTAGACCAAACAAATCATGTCGGTCCGCTTATAGATACAGACGCTGTTGCCTCCATGCAATCTGCTCTTGAGCACGTTGAAAAAGAAGGTGGAAAAATCCTATACGGCGGAGAGACGATGCAAGGAGCAGGTTTTGAATCAGGATGCTATGTCCGCCCAGCGCTAGTAGAAGCAGAGCCAATGTATGAAATGGTGCAAGAAGAAACCTTTGCACCTATCTTATACCTTATGAAATATAGCGGCACAGTAAGCAATGCCATCAATATCCAAAACAACGTTGCGCAAGGCCTTTCCTCAGCCATATTCTCGGATAACCTGCAAGATGCTGAAGAGTTTCTATCAACCCGCGGCTCTGACTGCGGTATTGCTAATGTGAATATCGGCACATCAGGAGCTGAAATTGGCGGCGCCTTTGGCGGCGAGAAGGAAACCGGTGGTGGCCGTGAGTCGGGATCAGATGCCTGGAAAGGTTATATGCGCCGACAAACAAACACTATTAACTTCGGCACCGAGCTCCCGCTGGCGCAAGGAATTAAATTTGACCTTTAAGCCCCTGTGATATTTTTGGTAAAACCAGCTTACTCCTACAAAATCTTCATAAGGATAAGCTGGCTTATCATCTCCAATATAAAAAAGCGCTATCGGATAGCGCCAAATATATTAAGTTTCTATTCTATAATATAAAAATTTGCCTTCAAGTCTGCTTTTCTATCCATGGGTAAAAGGCCTGAGGCATTCTTCTTTGACTTAACTATACCATCGTCCAATTCAAAAATCACATCGCAATCAGAAAGAGTCCCTAAACGATGAGCAATGATAAGCACGGTTTGGTCTTTACATTCTTTACGAAGGGTTTCTTGAATAGCCAAATCTGTCTCAACATCAACACTTGCAGTTACCTCGTCCATCACGATAATAGATGCATTTACTAACAACGCCCTAGCAAGACAAAACAACTGGCGCTGACCTTGGGAAAAATTCAAGCCATTTTCTCGAACTTGCGTATTCAAATCATAATCATTCTGGTTCAAAAAGTCGGCGAGTTGAACCCGGTCTAATACATCCCAAATCTCGGCATCGGTAAAACGGTTAAACCGATCGAGATTACTCCGCAGAGTCCCTATAAACAAGGTAGTATCTTGAGGGATCATAGCGATATTTTTTCTCAGAAAGTATAATGGGATACCAGCAATATTTCTACCATCAATGCAAATCTCTCCTTTTCTAACTTCCAAAAAGCGATACAACAACTGAAAAATAGTGCTTTTACCAGACCCTGTTCGACCAACAAATCCTGCCTTAGATCCTGCTGCTATAGAAAAACTAATTCCTTTTAGAACATCCGGCAAATCGTCCGCATAACGGGCGACAACACCATCAAAAGTAATTTCACCTTTAGGTCGCCAAGATTCATCAATGGATTGACTTAATCTATTATCATTGATCTCTATACCATCTCTAATCTGTTTCTCGGATTGCAATTTAGCATAACTAAGCAAACGCTCTGCCGATGTCATACTTGATTCTGCCATGCTAAAAGCCCGGATACACCAATTTAAGCCTTCCCATAAACCTAGAGCATACAGCAGTACCAATCCTGCAGTTCCGGCCTGCACCCATCCAGCTCTGGCTGCATAAATCAGAGAAGTAGTCGTGGCTATTGAAATGACCCCACCTAACAGTGAAACCCGGACCGTAAACCACCGATTTAAGCATATCAGTGCATGACTCACACGGACGTTATTTGAAAGATAACGATAAAAATCTTCAAGGAAAAGATCACTCTTGCGAATCCCTCGAATCACCGACAAGCCCTCTAAAGTTTCCTTAAAATGAGCAAACCTTGGAGACTTTGTCAAAGACTCTAACCTGCGTAAATCTCGATTACAACCACGGTAATTTCTTTGTATTCGATAATAAACAAAAAGGATTGGAACAATAAAGAATAATAAAATTGGCAATACCGCTACCAGTAAACATAAAGAAACCACAGTTGAAAAAAAAGCGCCTGTAGCACCCGTCAAAGTCCATGGTAAATCCCGTTCGATAACATCCACATCATTTGATAGCCGATTTAAAATCCTGCCAACTGGTGTGGTATCAAAGAATCGCACCTTACTACGGACAACACTTTCAAACGCCTTCTGATGTAAAACCTTGCCAGCAGCGAGAGAACGAAGAGACCATAATAAGTGCTGTCCTAAATATGCGGCAAGAACCAACAATCCCAGAATACCATAAATAGCGATATTCCGATCAGAATCACCAAGCAACGCCCTAATTGATGAAACTATTACAGACGAAGACTTTTCTGGATTAGTCCACATTGAAAGCCAAGCAGTTTGCAACATTCCCAAGATGCTAGGCATCACGCTCATCATAATCAGAAAAAATAATACAACCTTCTTGCGAGAAACATCTCCAGCCATCGCTTTAAAATAATCTAAAAAAATCCTATTTTTTACCGCACCGGTTTCGCGGTCTTCATCTACAATAAGCTTCGTCCCACCCAGTTTCTCATTGTTAGACTCCACAAGACCTTGATCTTTGCTTAACCTGGCCGCCAAACCATCTTTCATCTGTTCTTTCAGTTCGCTAGCACAATGATTCGAATATTCATGATCCTTTATAAACTTCAAAAAGCGCGCGTCGTCTTGCAAAAGTTCCTGATACTTGCCAACAGAGAGCATACGTCCATTTTCCAAAAAAATAATACGGTCAAATTTATCTAAATGTTGCAACCTGTGGGTCGACACTATCCTAGTAATCGAGGCCCAACGGCCAAAAAGCAGACGGGAAACAAGCTCATTTTCTGTATCTACATCCACAGCGGAAAGAGAATCATCGAGCAATGCTAAGCCGGGTTGCGAAACCACCGAGCGCGCTAAACCTAATCTTTGTTTTTGTCCCCCAGACAAATTAATGCCTTGCTCACCAATCTCAGTATGAAGCCCTGCAGGCATAAGTCCAATATCTTCTTCCAACATTGTCACTTCTAATGCTTCCTGTAGCAGGTCAGCAGAAGCGCCAAAAAGTATGTTATCTCGCAATAATCCATTGCGAACAAAAGATTCCTGCGGAGCCCATGACAAGCGTGGAAACAAATCAGAAGAAATATTAGTATATTCGATACCACCATCTAACGGCTTAAGCTCACCTAACATAAGCATAAGCAGTGTCGATTTTCCCGCTCCGACGGGGCCAACAATTGCAACAGACTCTCCCGGCTGTATTTCAAGGCTGATATCCCGTATCCCTTGGCTCTTTCCATCTTGATATGAGAAAGTCACTTCTTTAAGCCTAATCCCTACTGGATGGTTTTTGGGAGATAATTCCCTATCATCGGCGCCGATATTATCATCAAGTAAAAAATTACGAATACGCTCACCACTAACCCTGGCAGAAGCTATATGAGAAATAAAATGAGTCAGATTACCAAAAGGTGCTTCCAGAATTCCAAACAATGCTAACGAAGAAAAAACCGTAGCTGCATCTAAAGTATTTCCCATTTGTAAATAGCAGACAAATGCCAAAAGGCATGCCAAAGTCGATGAAAGTAAGTACATCACCACCGAAAAACTTTCTGCAGTCGCTAATTTTTTTCTCTCTCTTAACTCTTTATCTCGCAAGTTTCGAATATCATTACAGCTCTCAGTCTCCCAAGCAAAATATTTAACGACGCGAATCGAAGAAATAATTTGCGAAACCATAGCAACCCGTTGGTCACGGTGCTTCATAATCAACTCATCTAACTTCACAAAGTATTTCCCTAGATAGCTACTAAGAGGTGCAAAAACCACCAACACAGCCACTGCAGCAAGCGCAGCAACACCCAGTAAATTAAAGAGCAAAGAAAAAACTGCAAGAATAAGAAGAGCAGAATAACTCAATTCAATGACAGACCAAGGAAACATTGCCACCGATGTCGTGTCGGCGCCTAAATAGTTAATAGTTTCCCCAGTTCCTCGTCTTAACAACCCTTCCCGAGTGATAGTAAGAGCTTTGGAAAAAACTCTAAAATTAAGGCCCATAATCACAATATATTCTGAATGTAAGGCATGATAAAAATAGTGCTGCCCTACTAAAGCTTGTAATACGCCGACCAGACATAGCAGTAAAGAAAGGCCTATGCCGTGGGCGACACTACCTGCACCCTTAACTATTTGCGAGATCTGTTGGATTAGATCGTGAATCACCAAAGGTGCTGTAATTTTTAATATAAGCAGTAAGAAGGCAAGCGCCGATACAACAACAATCCCAGGGGTAATCGCTTTAAAAATTCCCCACAAAAATCCCCAAGAGTTTTCCAGCTTCAACGACTCAAAGGCGCGTTTACTAAATCTGGGATTCAACTTATCTGGCAGCAAAAATAGGTCTTTTACCTGTAAAAGACCATTTTTCTTATAAAGCTTAATAAGATTAGCACCATCACTAAACAACAACTGAGCAAAAACTTTTTTTATTTTTTTTCTTATTTTAAACATAGCAATTTCCAAAATATAAACCTAAAAGGGCATTCCCACACACCTGAAACTACCTCTAGACATTTCAGTGCATATTAATTCTTGCCCTGGCCTGTAGCTCTTGATTATAAAGCTTATAATTTTGCTTCTCTTGTAAGTAATAAAAGTTAGATATTTTGGATTTAGACATACTTTCAAGCTTGACAATAAAACCATCAAACCAACTTAGAGTACGGTGGCATACCTTATTAAAAAGCGCCAAACCTAATAGGCAAGAATTTCCCAAAAGGCATAAAGACATAGTACTACGTTTGGTACAGCCGCTTATGTATTTTAGGTGTAACGCGGTATAATCGCTTTTGCTATTCTCAATATAATCTGAAACCTTTTTACCAACAGTAACTTCGAACTTTTTTGCTTCTATATACTTCAAACCTTTTACTTTCATTAGGTTTTCCTTTAAAAAATCTATTTAAGACCGCCCTAAACACACGATCTATGTGATGGTTCAGAAAAAAACTACCTTCATTATGAACACGCGGTCCTGACATCTTTTTACCTTGAACCTGAATACCTTGAATTCCATCTTTTTTTTCAGATAACGGATTGCCAATCTTTATAATTCGACAAAAATCATCAAATTTAGTCTTAGACATAATAGTAACCTCCTATAATTATTAATGTTAAAGTGCAAACGCCGACGTTTTCCATATTGCCACAAAGTGTGCTATTGATACCTAGGCAATGTCTGTCCAACATCACTGACGTCTTCAAAAATGCTATTTTTAATTTTCAAATAACTGGGGAGTAAAATATCAGGGAAGGAAAAAGCCCTGGGAAATTTCACTACCCAGGGCTTCTAAATCAAGTTAATCAACTAGTTACCAGAGTCCCGGGTCCTTTCTATCCGCACCTTGAATTTTTTCAATTAAATTGAACATATTAACAAACCCTTTCAAATTTCCTTATGGAGCCATATCTTAGGACATCCATAAAGCGGCAATCCTCATCAAAACTAGTGGCATCGAATCTAGCAGATATAAAACATCACATCAAGTCAAAAGCTTTGGTTCGTACATATTTTTTACTTCAATCAAAGAATCTAGCTAAGCAGTTCTAACCATACTAGGCGTTCTGCAATAAATATTAAGACTCCAAATGTATGGGAATATTCCCAATATTTTTAAAAAAAATAAATACCACTTATTAAAATCTCTTCAATCTTTCTTAACCTGCTCCGATCATATTTCTAATTACAAGCATAGAGTCCTTCAACACTTATAATATCGGAAGCTAAATGAACCGATCAAAACAAGAAAAAAGTAGCACAATCGCCTTATATTCATTAGCTCTATTAGTATTTATCCTATCAAGCTGTAGAAGCATGACTCTTGAAACTCTTTCAGACACCTCAGGCTTTCCTAATGTAGAGAAAGAATTTATAGAGCAAGATTACACTTTTGCAAAAACCCAAATAGAGCAAGCTAAATTAGAACTTTATATGCGCGGAAAATTGTTCTTCAAATTAAAAGAAGGACGGATGGATAGAAAATTAAACGAACGAAAAATAGTAAAAGATCTATTAGAAAATGATTCTGAGTATATACAAAAAATTGCGAAAACTATTATAGAAATTTCCCAAATTTACAAGATTGATCCATTTATTTTTGCAAGCTTAATTGCCCATGAATCTTGGTTTATCAGTAATAGTTGTTATAGCGGTGGATGTGGACTCACTCAACTTACCGGATTTGGCATACAGGAAGTTAGCGACCAATTAAACGAAAAGAAAGGTGCACATTCTCCAGATGCCAATGACTATCTCATGGAAAAAATAAATCTGCTAAAGCAGCACTCCATTCCTTTTGAAATCATAGAACTGCAAAGAAGAAGAAGTTTAACAAGAAGTGTTCAACAGCTATTAAAAGAAAAGTGGCAAACAAACATTGTATATGGTGCGATGTTATTAAAAGTTTATCTAGCGATTAAAGCTCTTAAATATAAATCTTCTGCAAACGTTAGTAATAATTTAACCAGCATTTATCGAGAAGCTTTAAGACAATACAACGGACATCCAACAAATAAAAAATGCTACCCAACAAAAATCATCCAACAAGCTCTTAAATTATACGAGTTCCATGGACAAAAAAATCCGTTAAAAGAAAAAGATATTCTAAGAAAATCAGGATGTGGCAAAGCACAATTCCCCGATGCTTACTTCACTCAGCAAGGTCAAAATATTATATCAGAAGAAATTTATGGTCACATACCAGCTCAAAATGATGTCGCATCGCCTTCAACTATTGATGGCGATAATACCGCAGAAGCAGAAGACGAAACCCAAGAAACTGAAAAAGAAGAAAATTGCTATATCCAGTTATATTACCTCAGCCAAAAAGATGGCGTTTTAAATGCAGCAAAAGAAATTCGAAAATATCCACAATTAAGACATCTAAATCTGTTTTCTGCAGAAAGCAGAAGAGAAAACAATGCCATAGGGTACCGTGTCGGATTGGGACCAATTGCCAGCAGCTCAACACCAGCAGAATTAGAGAAAATTACTGCAATTGATCAATTTAGAGATTCATTTATCTTAGAGTACATCTCATCTAAAGAGTGCTTTCCTTAATTTAATTAAAACAAAATCAAAAAGCCCTTTATTTGCCACCAAAATCTAATCCTATGAGCATTATCTAAGCCCCATAGGAAAACTTCAACTCTCCATCAGAAAAATCAATTTCGACACTACCGCCTTTGACCAATTTTCCAAACAACAGTTCATCTGCCAAAGGCCTCTTCACCTTATCTTGAATCAGCCGATTTAATGGCCTAGCACCATAAGCAGGTTCATAACCGGTATTTGCCAAAAACTTTCTAGCCCTTTCCGTTACAAAAAATTTAACCTTCTTCTCAGCTAATTTTCTTTCAACTTCATGCAAAAATTTATCGACAACTTTTAACACCACATGCTCAGATAAAGCACCAAAAGAGATAATTGCATCTAAACGGTTACGAAATTCTGGTGTAAAGGCTTTTCTCAAGGCTTCGGCATTCTGATTTTCATGAGCTCCAGTCTTTCTCGAAAATCCAATCATACCTCTTGTCAGCTCTTCAGCCCCCACATTAGTCGTCATAATAAGAATCACATTACGAAAATCAGTAGGTCGACCATTGGCGTCTGTCAATGTCCCATGGTCCATAATTTGTAACAAAATATTATGAATATCGGGATGCGCCTTTTCAATTTCATCTAGCAACAATACCGCATGGGGATTCTTATTAATTGCGTCTGTTAAAAGCCCACCTTCTTCATGACCAACATAACCAGGGGGCGCCCCTATCAATCTAGCAACTGAGTGCCGCTCCATACATTCGCTCATATCAAAACGAACAAACTCAATCCCCATAATTACAGCCAACTGCTTCGCCAATTCAGTCTTTCCAACCCCTGTTGGCCCCGAAAACATAAAATTTCCGATAGGGCGTTCTTCACTGCCCAGTCCTGACTTCGCTAGCTTGATGGCCGAAACTGCCGCTTCGATAGCTTTATCCTGGCCAAAAACAACCTTATGCAATTGATTAGACAATTCAGCAAGCGAATCTTTTCCCTTATTTGTAAGCCTCTGTTCGGGAATCCTGGCTATTTTTGCCACGACCGTCTTGATATCGGCAACGCCGACTTTACGCCTTTTTTTAGCATCCTGAGGGTTGCGCTTTAAGGCAAACATCGCACCTACTTCATCAATAATATCAATTGCTTTATCTGGAAGCCTTTTATCTTTAATATGCTTTGCAGCTAATTTTGCTACAGTTTTAAGAGCTTCATTTGAATAGCTAATATTATGAAAATCCTCATAATTGCTTTTTAGCCCTTGCAAAATTTTTATAGTGTCATCAACAGAAGGTTCGTCAATGTCAATCCTTTCAAACCTTCTCGACATAGCATGATCAGTTTCAAAATGCTGCCTATATTCCTTAAAGGTAGTGGATCCTAAACAGCGTAATTCTCCAGAAGATAACACTGGCTTAAGAATATTGGATGCATCCATCGGACTTCCACTGACCGCACCAGCACCAATCAAAGTATGAATTTCATCGATAAACAAAATCGCCTTCGGTTGCTTTTTTAATTGCTTGATCAAAGCTTTCAAACGTTGCTCAAAATCTCCTCTAAATTTAGAACCTGCCAGTAACATTCCTAAATCAAGAGCATAAATTTGAGCTCCTCGTAAAACCTCTGGAACTTGATCGTGATAAATTTTTAAAGCCAACCCTTCTGCAAGTGCTGTTTTGCCAACCCCGGCATCCCCAACGTAAAGGGGATTATTCTTCCGCCTTCTACATAATACCTGTATAGTCCGTTCCAGCTCCTTTTCTCGACCGATCAAAGGATCAATCTTACCAAGTCTGGCTTTTTCTATTAAGTCTACGGTATAACTTTTAAGAGCATTGCCCTTAGACGTACTAGTGCTTTCATCATCGGCTTGAGACTCTCCATGTTTTTCAGCATCGGGAAGAGTCCCTTCCTCTTCAACTCTAGTCCTGCTTGCCGAACCCAGCCGTTTTATGCGACCTTCCTCTTCATATTCCTCCAATTTTTCCAGATCAGCACCCTCTTTAACCACTCCGTGAGAAATATAATTAATCAAATCGTAACGACTAACATTTTGCTTACGCAAATAATAGCTAGCGAAAGATTGTTTTTCAGAAAGTATGGAAACTAAGACAGCATCGCCATAGATTTTTTCCTTACCAGAGGAAACCACCTGCTGTGCAGCCCGTTGCAATACCCTTTGAAAACCTAACGTAGGCTGCGGCACCATCCCAGCTTCTAATATATTATTCTCTAATTTTGATTGAAAATAAGACTCTAACTCTTTACGAGTTTCATCAATAGACGCACCACAGGCAACCAAAACTTTTTTGACTTGTTTATCATATAGAAGAGCAAATAATATGTGCTCAACTGTCACATATTCATGTCCCCATCGGTTGGCCTCATTAACAGCCAACCCTAAACTTACTTCCAACTCTTTACTAATCATAGCAAACCCGCCTTTTAAGGCTATAATACTTCTCACTCGGGTATGAGATTGTACCAATCGCCTTTATTAGAGGCTATCAACCACACGCGACCTCAGTCTTTTTCATAAATCCGAAGCCTCCTTGCGCAGCCGACAGATCTTTATTCATCCTTTTCCATAGTACACTTCAACGGATACTCCTTAGTTTTCGCTGAATCCAAGACCAGCGTCACTTTTGTTTCAGCAACATCCAGAGGATAGACACCACATACCCCAAAACCTTGCTCATGAACATTCAACATTATTTCAGTAGCTTGATGATTATTTTTCCTAAAAAACTTTTCCAAAATATATACGACAAAATCCATCGGCGTATAATCATCATTATGCAATATAACTCTATACATTGAAGGCTCTAAAACTTCTGTTTCAGAGCGATCTATAATTGCAGTATTAACCCCGTCCTGCAAATCATCTGCGTCATCATTCATACCAAGACACTTATATCGATCCATCATCCTTCCTTCATAACAGAAAGCTATCTGACGCACAATTCACACTGATTTAGAAAAAGTGTCCTAATAATGGTGAGTCATAGCTCTGGTACCTTTGTTTCTTGCTTCGTAATATCTTGCACATCAGACAATATCTAAGTAGCTTTACACCATCTGATTAAAACCTTAGCTTAAACCTTAATTTGAACACTTGCCGAGGCCCTTACGCAATTCTACTTAGAATAGCAATAAAATAACAGTATATTCCAAAAAAATACCAGAAAATATGTCGAGTTATACCTTCCCACTACCCCCTGGAACCTGCCATAACAAAAACAATGTCACATCACAACATCCCAGGCCAGTAGCTATAAACACCACCCAAAACTAAATCTAAAGCTAGAATATTGATTGTCAAGAAGGATCAGTCGTATTTTTACCAAATTAAACAAGTAGTAACAAATTAAAACAAGCACTCACTGAATCCTAATAACAACACGACGATTAGTAGACCTTGCTCTAAGTAAACTTTGCCCGGAAAGATTGGCTGTTGGAATTTTAGGGCGGGTATGTGCATAAGAAGTAACAGACATTTGCGCTTCTAGAACTCCAAACCCCTGCAACTGCCTCATTAAACTAAATCCCCTTGCAGCTGCCAACTCCCAGTTAGACTGATAACTCTTATTTTTCCTAAGGGGAACATCGTCAGTATGGCCCTCTATAACTAAATGATATTTAGAAGGCAACTTTGCCAACACATGCATCACTTGGTCTGTCACAGATTTAAAGCGAGGATTCGTTCTTGCGGAGCCAGAATTAAATAGCAAACCGTCTTTAAACTCAATAGCCAGCCCATCATTATCATAAATAACCTGTGCACTTTTTTGTAATTTTTTCTGCTTTATTATTTTATTTAGATCAGTCGACAGTTTTTTTAGAGAATTCTGCTTATTAATCTCTGCTTTTGCTGTCATACCCTCTTTGACATGTTCAAATTTTTCCTTATTTTGTTTCATAGTCGAAATCATTAACACAAAAAAACAAAGTAGAGCCAAAGACATATCAGAAAAAGACATTAGCCAAAGCGCTTCTGACTTTTTCCCACGTTTACTATAGTCAATTTGATTAGACGTTGTTTTAAACTGCTCTTTATCCACTGCCTTCTACTAAGCCCCCCTTTTGTTTTTATCGTGCAATGCTTTCGGAGGCTGAGAACGTCCCTTACCATATGTCTTCATAATATCTTTTAAATGGACACTAGACTTCTTAGCCTTGAGCGCCAAGACCCCCTCCATGACCAATAGATCCAGTTCATGAATTTTTTCCGATTCTAGATCTATTTTTTCTCCAAAAGGGGCGTATATAATGGTTCCCAGTAATAAACCATACAAAGTAGTAATAAGAGCCAAGGCCATCCCTGAGCCAATTGAGGCTGGGTCCGTAATTTTTGACAGCATTGAAATCAACCCCAACAAAGTTCCGATCATTCCAACACCAGGTGCAACTTTAGCCATGTTTTCAAAGAGGCCACTTGCCATCTGCATTTGACCGCGTCGAGCATTGATTTTTGCTTGCAAATTATGCCTTATTTCATCAATTGTAAAATCATTTACGATGAGTGAAATCCCATCGACTAACAGATCATAATGCAACATCCTTCTCTCACTCACCAGAGCACCCACACCTTCTGCACGCACTCTGGCCGAACACCTTGTTAAAGCCTGTATTACTGAATGTTGCTTACGCATCGTATTATTAAACATCGCCTGGATTAAAATTCTAATCCCCATGAAGAAATCGCCTAATTTATGAGACAATAACATAATACTTGGAGGCAAAAGCCCTAAAAGAACCAACGAAGGCAGGTCATAATAGCCTGAAAATCCAGCCTTTGGATAAGTAAAGACAAAGTACAATCCATAAAAAATTCCCGCTAAACCCAAAAGTGAAGACACTCTTTTCTCCTTACAGGATAGATATAAAGATCATGAATATATCGTAACAATATGCAATATATTTAGTCACTAGGAAGCAAGTTCATGGCTACAAAATAAGGGAATGGCTTACAGCCATATATCAATTTATCCCTATATTAATTATGATTTTCTGCTCGAAACATTCATTTATCTCAATATTATGGGGGTATGAAGCTTAACACTAGGTATTGGGCAAAAATGTGATTTTAAATTTGGCAAAGGACAGTTGACTAAAATCATAATCCTTGTTACTCATATAAACAGGATGAGTTAATACAGTTAAAAATTTTTCTATAGATAGAAATCAAGCATAGGCATTTTCTTTTCATTTATAAAGGCATGGATAAGAACGCTAGATGCTGATGACTGTTTTGCAGGCACGTTTCCCCCTCAGTGTGGGCTCCTGTCGGCTTGCTTATTATCATCGAGAAACTTCGGATCTAAGATCTTATATGGAGCATATAATGAGAAAAGAATCGGACGTAAAGTACCCTAACTCAGCCAACCTATTCCGTCTTTGTCGAAGAGTTTTAGACCATAAGTACAATGGCATCAGGGTTATCGATCAGGACGTTGGACAAATTTTAAATTTTGACCCTGCCGATTGCAGCCATTGGAAAAAAGGTAAGAAGAATATCCGTTCTATTCAAGCAATGAAAAGCATAGCCAATCATCTCGGAGTAGATGAGAGGCTCGTTGTTGATGTTGCTACCGGTGAAATTTCTGATCACGAAGCCTTCGCTGAATACAGCGGCTATGGCCCTCTGAAAGTCGATGCAAATACTTTTGAAGTGGCCAAAAAGACTTATTATAGAAAATTTGCCGGCTCTTGGTCGAAAGAAAAAGAGCAGAATTTCAAAGAATACTTTCAAGTCAGAGAGCCCCTTATTGATAAAATTGTGATAGAAACTCATCAGAAGATCAATTTTAAAGAAGCTCCTTTGTACCTGCCAGAAATTACCACTTCTTACCCAGATTTGATTTTCTCTGCCGACCCAGACTTTCCGAATGGCAATGAAAAGTCACCTGAAGTTAAAGTTCTACGCCATGATGACAAAACGGAAATAAGATACCGTTCAGGAAGTGAAATACAGCCTCACATGCGATTTACTATCGCTAAAGCGATAGCCACGCATTTCTTATTCCCTTACTCGGAAGCAAGAAAAAGCATAGAAGGCCTCGAAGAGTATTGTGAGCATATCGAAGAAATAGAAGCTAATATTTTTGCCTGCAAACTTCTAGCACCAGAATTCTTGATTCGCAAAGAAATGGCTCAGCTCAATCCCGCAAAAGATATCATAGCACAACTTGCTGAGACATTTTGGGTTTCTAAGACTTTTATGAATTTAAGATTAAAATCCATTTTAGAAGAAAACTCACAGCTATAAAAACAAGCTACCTAGCATGTGAACTATTTAGGCACAAGAAAAGTTTACATGCCGGTGATTTTTAAAGTTGAAGAGAAATTTAATTCGTAAGGCGGCTTCTTATCCTATAATATAGTAAGCGAATTTAATTTGACCCTTACTAAGGCATGACTTTGCAAAACATGAAAGAAGACCCCTCAGTCGATTGCATTATTTGGATACAGACAGCATTCCTAGGTGATATTATCCTCTCAACCGCAGCGTTTGATCTCGTAAAACAGTTAAAACCCAATTGCCGTCAATACCTAATTACCACACCAATTGGCCACAAAGCACTTCATGACCATCGCGCACTAGATGGTGTTGTCTCATTAGATAAAAGACAAGGACGCTTTATCCACGATGCTCGTATCATCAAGACAAAAATCTCACAACAAATTTCAAACCCCAAAACGACCTATATTTTACAACCTCATACGAGCTTTCGCTCTTCTTTATTAGCAAAATACCTAAACTTTAAAACTATCACCTATAAGGAAACTTCTCTTTCATTCCTAGCGAAGACCACTATAGATCGTGTCGCTGTTCTGCATGAAACAGAGAGAATCGCACTACTATCAACACCATTGGGTGTAAAGCGAAGAATGATTTTTGGCATAAAACCAAGCCTATCACCACTACCGTTAAATTCCAGCGTCGATTGGCAAATGCGCTTAAAAGAATCAAGAAGTCGACACAGCGCACAAAAAATTGAGATAACAAGACCAAAGACAAGGCAGCAAACGCCTAACATCAATTGGATAGCCATTGCACCAGGTAGTGTTTGGGGCACCAAACGCTGGCCTAAGGAACGTTATATCGAACTCATAAAAGAGCTACATTCAAAGGAAGATAATTCATTCTTGCTACTTGGCTCAGCATCTGAAAGGGAAATTTGCCTACAAATCGAAAATGAAGTTAACTCCGACAAACTCATTAATCTTGCTGGACAGACGAGCCTTGATGACTTACGACGCATCTATCCTCATTTATCTCTACTCATATCAAACGACAGCTCAGCCTTACATTTTGCATCTGCATTTGATACTCCAACCTTGGCTATTTTTGGTGCAACCACTCCACAAATGGGCTTTGCTCCGTTAAGTACAAAACACGATATAGCAGAAATAAAAACCTTGACCTGCCGCCCTTGCAGCGACCATGGCCCTATGGTTTGCCCATTGGGGCACTTCCACTGCATGAATCATATATCAGCCATAGATGTAGCTCAAAAAGCCTACAAATTACTCTCACATTAACAATATTCAGAGCCCGCTTCCAAACTCAACAGCAATAGCGAGAGAACTTTGACTGATCATCGACAAAAGGTTATCCTTTTAATTCTAGGATGCTTATTAACTTTAGAGGATTACTTATAATGCTATCAACCACCCAAAAGCCAAAGACTTTGAAAAGCATACTGCTAATTATTGGCTACATCGCTACCATTACCATGGCAGTGAATTCTCAAAACCTTATGGCACAAAATGGCTCTAGCAAAAATGGTACAAAACAGACTAATAATTCGACCTCTGAGACTGCTACCGATGACAGTTCCATTGTAAATAATGACTTGAAAAATGTAGATGAGTCCAGCTTAAGCAATAGTTCTATAATTACAAGGTCAATCAATGCTGGACCAGTCGTTTTCACTGTGCTTCTTTGTTTAATTCTATTATCTATCACTACCTGGAGTGTTGCTGCATCTAAATGGATCTACCTAAGAAAGATAGAAGGAACAACCATGAAATTTATTAAGAGCTTTTGGGATAGCCGATCCCTTAATGATCTCAATAGCCGCCTTGGGGATTATCCTTATAGCCCGGTGAGGGAGGTATTTCGCAATGGATATGCAGAGCTTGTCCGCGGCAGCCAGTTAAAAGATCAAGCTTATACTAGTGAAATGGCTGTAAGAGCAGCACTTGAAAACTTAAGCCGCGCCCTAAATAAAGCAAAAAACGCTGAACGTAGGAGAATGGAAAAATACCTTCCAGTACTAGCTATCAGCGCGTCGGCTAGCCCATTTATCGGACTATTTGGTACTGTATGGGGGATCATGAATTCGTTTGAAGGAATTGCTAGAATTGGTAGTGCCAGTTTAGCGGCTGTAGCACCTGGAATATCAGAAGCACTTATTGCCACCGCATTTGGCCTTGCGGCTGCAATACCAGCAGTAATCGGTTATAATATTGCCGGTAATAAAATTCGTAATTTAATTACTAAAGTTGATGGGTTTGGTGCAGATTATATGAATATAGTTGAAAGATACCTCGTTTCAGACCGCACCAAAGAGGTGCAAACTTCATCACAAACACCAGGAATATAGTCTATGGCTTTTGGAAACCTTAGCTCCGGATCTAATCAAGACCAACCAGATGATCTTGCAGAAATCAACATCATCCCTTTAGTCGATGTTATGTTGGTATTGCTGATTGTTTTCATGGTTGCAGCCCCATTATCCATCAGCGGAATCAAAGTACAACTTCCAACGAGTAAGGCTCGAGGAACTAGTGTTGACGAAAGCAGAATAATCCTTTCCATTGATAAAGGAGGGAATTATTTTGTCGACAAAATGCCTATTCCACGTCCGGAGTTAGAAAAGAGAATTCATGCACTCTTTGAGTTTCGTGAAAAAAAGGAATTATTTATCCGAGCAGATAGAGGGGTTTATTATGGTGCTGTTGTCGATGCGATGAGCGCAGCGAAATTAGCCGGTGTTAACAAAATGGCAATGCTAACACAGCCGCTTACCCAAAAAGCGGAAAGTGAGACTAAAAACAATAAAGGCTGATGTCTCAATGACAGTACTAGACGATAATTTTTCAGATCAATCCAATGAACTCAAGCTAGTTCTAACATTTATTTTTGTTTCCAGTATTTGCCATCTAATTGTACTATTAATTGACCCTAGTATTTTATTCAAAAAGAATATTGAAGACCGAGAAGAAATAACAATTTCTGCTGATATTCTACCTGATATTGATTTAGGAGCAGCAACCCAAGATGCTTTACCCAATGCAAAACAAGCAGAAGAATTAAAAGTCGACAAACAAATCCTCCCACAAATGCCAAAAAAATTCACAATAGAAGAAAAAACACCGGAAAAAAGTGAGATGGCAATCGAAGCAATCAAGAAGGAAAAAGAGGCAGATAAAGAAAAAGAAGCAGGCAAAGATAAAGAGTTACAAGTAGTAAAGAAGAAAGAGCAAGAAGCTTTAGAAGTGCGCAAAAAGGACGCTCTTGCTAGGCTTCTAAAAGAGCATGCCCGCAAAGAAAAGAAATTTGCCAAAGAAACTGAAGCTCCTCTTAGTGAAAAACTAGCACAACGAAAAATGGAGCTAGAAAACAAAACTCTTGGTGTAAGTGGAGGTGGAGCCATATCAAAACACCGCCTACACAAATACTTAGCAAAATTAGAAAGAGCTATTAAAAGAAATTACTCACTACCTCAAGTTTACAATCTCGCTAATGCTAAACTTGAGACTAGAATAAGAATGGTACTCAATGATTCGGGAAATCTGCAAAAGTTAGAAATAGCAGAATCCTCAGGCGAGGCGAGCTTTGATCAGCTGGCGCTCAAAGCCGTACAAAACTCGGTTCCCTTGCCAAAACCTCCTAGTGAGCTGGCTGGAGAGAGCTTTGTCTTTGTATTTACTCCCAACACTATGTAAGGATCTCATAAAATGCTAATAGTAAAAAAGAAAAGAAACATATCAGTTAAGGCAGCAGCATTCCTTCTCTATTTCACCACAATTACACAAACTCCCATAACTTTTGCAGCCAAGAAAGATCAAACTTCTAATACTAAAGACAATGATAGCAAGTTAATTGTCAATATAGACAATCCAGAGTTCCGTCGACTAGTGATGGCCATCCCAAACTTTAAACTAACCAAAGAAGGAAAAGCATCCTTGGATGCACAAATGATGGCAAAAGAAGGTGCTGGCAAGTTATCAAAACTTCTAGAATTTTCTGGCCTTTTTAATTTCATGGCTGAATCTGGCTACGCGGCCCTCCTCACTCCATCTAAAAAAAGCTCGGCAATATCCACAAATGAAGAGCTAGGCGGCATTGACCTTCAACAATGGAAAGGCATTGGTGTCGAATCTCAACAATGGGAGAGATTATAAGTGAGCCTTCAGGGGCAACTTTAGAAATGCGCACCATTGATATCAATAAAGGCACTCTAATTTTGAAAACGCTTTACCTGTATTGCAAAATTAGACGATGTCCCAAGGCGGTACGCTGATTTACTTTTAGAAGCATATACAAAAAACTCGGAATTTTTTCAACTACTCAAAAATAGTATTTATTGGCAAAAAATCCAAAAAATCCACAAAACAGGTGTATATTTGCGATTTTGATGGCAGTAACGTTATCCAAATTACCAAGGATTCCTCAACCCACCTTTCTCCATCCTGGAGCCCAGATGGCAAATCAATATTATTCACATCTTATAAAGATGGAAATCCAGATCTTTATAGCTATAACCTCATAACCAAGAGCACAAAGAAAATAGCTAACTATAAGGGATTAAATAGGTGGTGTATATTCCCTAAAATGGTAAACTAGTTGCGATGACCGGAACCGTATCTGCAATGCCGATATATTTTAACCTACTCCTACGGGAGGCAAACGTATGCAGCCTTTATTAGGAGGAAGCGGATTGGACGTCGACCCAACTTTTTCTCCAAATGGAAAATGGTTAGCATTTGTTTCAGGGCGCTTTGGCAACCCGCATATATTCAGAGCAAGCTTAGAATGGAATCAAGACCACACATCAGTCAGAGTACTTAATGATAAAGGCTCACATATGCTGGCTGGTATAATGCAACACCGTCATGGTCGCCAGACTCTGAAAAAATAGCCTTCGCAGGCTACGACCGTGAAATCGACCGTTTTGATATATTTATAATGAACGCTGATGGTAGCCAACTTGAACGCCTCACACTTCGTACCGGTGATAACGAAAGCCCGTCATGGTCACCAAATGGCCAAATGATAGTTTTCCAGTCCAATCGTATAGGCAATAAAAATGTTAAAGGGCAAGCTGCACTATATATCATGAATCGTGATGGTGGCGGGCAGAGAAAGTTAAATACGGGGCTTTTTGATGCGCAAACTCCGAAATGGGGCCCTGCTACTAAATACTAATGTATACCGCCACCTTCAAATCAGGGATCTGAAATTTTTTGAAAACTGTAGTATTTTCACCAGATTCGAACGCTCGTGCTAGGCGCGAGGGAGGAGGGAACCGCAGTATATGTTGGTACATGAGGATTTCCTGACGACGAAGCAACGACGCAACCGGCTAGAAATTCGGAATTTTCACCGGATTCGAAGTTCGCTCGGGTGCTATGGCGAGGAGGTGGAAACCGCAGTGTACATGTTGGTACATGAGGATTTCTGACGACGAAGCAACGACGCAACCGGCTAGAAATCTGGAATTTTCACCGGATTCGAAGTTCGCTCGGGTGCTAGGCGAGGAGGTGGGAAACCGCAGTACATGTTGGTACATGAGGATTTCCTGACGACGAAGCAACGACGCAACCGGCTAGAAATTCGGAATTTTCACCGGATTCGAAGTTCGCTCGGGCGCGGGGGCGAGGAGGTGGGAAACTGCAGTGTGCTGATGTTGGTACATGAGGATTTCCTGACGACGAAGCAACGACGCAACCGGCTAGAAATTCGGATCCGGTTTCAAATGGATGACGGTATATTACTAGATAGCTCCTCAAGAAATCACAAAACATTCAACTCGTATGCATACCACCATTAACATGTAAAGTTGTACCGGTAATATAACCCGCTTCCTCAGAAGCAAGAAACTTTACAGCATTGGCAATATCCTGTGGCAAGCCCAATCTTTTTAAGGGAATACGCTCTAACACTGCCTTGCGAATATCTTCAGAAAGTTCCTTAGTCATATCAGTCTCGATAAAACCGGGAGCCACACAGTTAGCACGGATACCAAATGCCGATAATTCTTTAGCAATTGACATTGTAAAAGCCGTGATTGCCCCTTTAGTCGCTGCATACATACTTTGTCCAGGATTACCAGTATGGCCGACAACAGAAGTTATGTTAATAATATGCCCAGCCTTCTTCCTTATCATCATTTTCGTAACAAACTTACTTAAAGAAAAAACTGGTTTTAAATTTGTATCAAGTAACAAATCAAATTCCTGCGGCTTCGCAAAAGCAATTAAATTATCAACCGCCATACCCGCATTATTAACTAGCAAATCTATGGAGCCAATTTTGGCTTTAACCTCTTTCACTAGCTCCTCACACGCACCAGGCTGTGCTAAATCGTATTGAAATGCTACTGCATCTCCACATTCCTTGCATATCGAATCCGCACTTTCCGGATTTGAACGAAAATGGACTGCTACTCTATACCCTGCTTTTGCCAAAGTAATGGCACAGCTTGCTCCAATACCTTTAGATGCACCAGTTACCAAAGCAACCTTTTTTTCATTACCAGACATACACACCTCATCTTGTTAAAAGCAAAATTTCAGATCCCGGTTTCAAATAAGCATACTCATAATAGACACATAACTAGGGGTATTCTCTTCACTCCTTGAGTGTCTTCCAGCCGCCAAGCAGCATTTTATTAGAATTTAGACGCAAACAAATCAGAAGTACACCGATTTTATAGGAAAAAATAGAGAAGGTAATTGGAAGCGCTGTTGAAAAACGAGGCGCCCTCCACCAACAACGATACTAAAATAAAGTTAATAGAATAGCTAAAATTGAAAGTGAATATTAACAGTTATATATTAAGGAGGGTAAAAGCCTCTCTACGAAACCTTTGAATTTTTAGAACCTTTGTACTCAATCACCGGCTCTCGCTTTTGTACTCTCGGCTGGTTAAATGCAATAAGATTCTGACAACTTTTTCTCACTTTAAATGCAGTATCGATAATTTCAGCCGTAGAAATCCAAATTCCATCAATATTGTGCTGTGCATCCGGATGGAAGCCTTCATGGGCAGCTCGATTACGAAAGTCCTGAAACATATGCAAACTTTTACCAAATTCGAATAATTCAGTATCAGACGAAAATCCTAAATCCATAATTCCATTTAAAGAAAAACGGCATTCCTTACGTCCAAAACAAATAAAAAATAAAGCAAATGCTTTAATACCATCCAAAGTAAATCTCTTGCCTGGTCGAAACTGACAGATAGCTCTTAACATCTTTCGCAATTTAAATTTACTAAAATATGGAATCGTTTGCACCACAGGAAGGTCACCTATATAACGC
Source organism: Bdellovibrionota bacterium (assembly GCA_041391425.1). Classification (GTDB taxonomy): domain Bacteria; phylum Bdellovibrionota_B; class Oligoflexia; order Oligoflexales; family JAWKNZ01; genus JAWKNZ01. Next base: position 130,827 of record JAWKNZ010000003.1, on the reverse strand, counting down.
TCAAATTCATCCATAGCCTTTGGAATTGGTCGAGCATAACCAATAATATCTAGTTTTCTTTGCAAGATACCATCATTAATGATAGAAAATGAAAACTCTTCAAAACTCTCGCGAAATAGTAACTCTAATGCCTTATACTGCATATCAATGACGGGACTCAAATCTATCATATCAGCTGCCTTAGAGGCGTTGATCTGATCATCAAAGAACTGTGCAGTTCTCAAAGCCCGTTTTACTTCGCTTGACAACTCAGCATAATGCGGGATCTTCTTAATTAAGACATTATCGAGTTCCTTCCCATCAGAAGTAATGGAAACGTCCGAACGCTCTCCTCTACTCTTCGAAGTAACCGGAACCAACAAATTAGAAATTGCTTCCATAAGCTCTTTCGCTTCTTCACTATCCGCTAAAGACAAATTCAAATCCTCTATCGCACTCCGCAGTTCAGATTGTAGTTTATCTAAGTCGAAATTTACTAACCTATTGCATATCTCAATCTTAAGGAGCATAGACACATTTGGTCTCGTAATACATGAAATCAATTCTTGCAGTGTCCTTGGCGTGCCAATTCCAAATAACGAATTAATAACACATCTCATGACAGTTTCTTCACTAGAACGAATAAAATCTAACAGTTTCAATGCCGCAACATCACTTCCTTGATAACGACCTAAAGTATCAATATAACAAAGATTAAATAAATTTGGGATAGTTCTGGCAGTTTTTGCAAGCTCTGGAAGCAAGTTTTCAGTTGGAGTAAGCCATTGCCAAGCAAGGTCCATCCAAAACTCGTCTGTTTCATTTAATCGCTTTTTATCCAAGAAGCCTTCTTGAATATGTTTTTCACGATAAGCAATGTCAAAAAACAATTTTCTACCAAAGTATTTTTCATATTCTTCATCATTTTTTCCAGCAATCTCACTATATTTATAGAGGATTTTTTTTCCAGAACCACTTAGTACCGAATCTTCTTCTTTAAATAAATTTTCGTATATACTACTTCTATCATCATTATCTTTTGTCAATTGCAGACGCATTCGCAAATCCAACTTACTCAGCAAAATTTCCGGATTACTAGAATCATGCAAACTTTTACTCAACCGCTGGATTATTCCATCACGCAAAGGTACGTCAATAACTTTTGATACGTGCATTAACGACTGAACAAAAAGCAAATCATCTTCAATTAGATCAAGTGCGGCAACTAACACATCTTCACTAATACCTGCAAACATAGGCTCAAAAAATTTATACTCATTCTTCACACTAGCATTAGAAGCCATAAAGATAAGACACTGGCTAACAGTTTCTACCTCTAAGTAAGATCTAAAAAAAAGAGATGGCCAGTTTGCATGCAGCAAGTTAACATCTTCACTTTTAAGAGCTTGCAGTATACGTTTGGTAAATTTTTTGGAGTCCTTATGCATAGTATCTTGTAAATACAACATCGAAAAAATAACATCACGCCATCCCGCCGGTAGAGAAAAACTTCGAGCTAACTTTTCGGCATCATCAACACTATGATGAACAAGCCATGCCGTCGCTAAAACCAAAGCTTTATTATCAGGAGTCGCAGACCTCTTCAATTCCTCAACACAAAAAAGAGCTAATTGATCAAGGTTCTTACTAAAAACGCACCTTTCCATAGAACGTTGAAATAACAAAGCATGAAATGCGGCAGACAGCTCAAAAAGACTTTCTTTACTCTGAAACGATTCTATCACTAGCTTACCGCAAAATGGACTGCATTGATCTAATATCGTATATTGAATCCTTTGCGATAGATGCTTATCTTTTGAAATGTCAATTAAGCGAAACCACAAAAAATGATCTGTGCCATCTGCCCATCTACGTAAAGCATACGCTGATAAATCCTGATCCCAATGATTCATTCTTTCCAAAAGAAAATCCTCTAAAGCCAGACCACTCCTAGAAGAGACAAGATCCAGTAGAGACATTTTCTCTATAATTGGAATATTTAAACATAGCAAATCTTCGACTAAGAAAAGTGGCCAGGTTTCTTGCGATTTTTTTGCATCTGCCAAAATTTGTATACGACCACTAGATTCTTTACTAGCAATATACTTATCAATAGATTCTGCCATAATGTATAATACTCCTAACAACTAGGTTTATGTTATCATAATAAGAGGATCAAAAGCTAATTAAGGCCGCTCAAAACTATGAAGGGCAAAAGGGATTAAATGTATTACGATCAAGATCTTATTTTTTTACCACTATCTAAAATATATGACTTCAATACAAATTCAGTTGACGATGACAGCATCTTTCTACGCATTTTGCACACAATAGGCTTAGGCATTGACTTATTGAATAAAAATAAAATTTATAATTGAGATTTGAATTATCATTACCTCAATACTTTCTTACATTCGATTATTTAAGAGATTTTTTTTGATGTTTAAAATAAAAAAAACGAATATTTTCATTATTTTAAATTTATTTTTAGTTCCCTATAGTAAGATTTGTAAAGCTAGAGAAAATAATCTTATTTTTCCACAAAAAAACCATTCCATAGAAACATTACATCCATCAATTCTCAGCCTTTATGTAGACAAAAATAATATCTATATGGTTCCAAAAAACCAAAAATACATTATTCAAACACCATTTAATTCAGAAGGCGTCGATCGATTGCAAAAATTTGGAGCTCTCACTGCAAGTCAACGTATTAGCATGGATAAACGAATGCAAAAATATCCTTGGCATGGCATATATAAAACAGAACAAGATTTCCTACTAATCATAAATGGTAAAGAACTGTCCATCGCCAGCCTCAATAAAGATCGTCAACTAGACACTATGAGAGATGTCATTTATGATCGTCCTTTGCCCGCTGCTGATAGTCGAGGAGAGCCACCAAGGCTTGAAATAACAGAAGCACAGAGTTTTATAAAAAAACAAATTAAGAAGAGTAATAGCATTATCATTTCAGGAATAGTTAAAATACCAAACTCGTGGAAAACACAAAAAGGAAAAAATTTATACTTTGCGGCAACCTCGATAAAAAAATATCCAATTATTCAACTATCATGTGAACAGTATGATCCTGCGAATTGTAAAATTTCAAGATTATGCAATACTGAAAGCAAAAAAAGCATTAACTTTTCAACAACAGTAGGAATAGCAGTCAAAGAAAAAACAAAAGAGATCCTTCTAGGAGACTCAAAAATGCATCAGATAAATATTTTTAAATATTCTTCATGCTTCCATATACGCTATTTAAATAGTCTTAAATTACCTAAAAAAATAAAGAAAATATCAAATATATTCGTCGATTCTGAAAACAATCTATGGGTTTCCAGCCTATATAAAGATGACTACTTCAATGCCTCAATATTCTATTGGGAAAACGGAAAATGGTAATATCCACGAAAGCATTTTAAACGACTCAACAACTATCAAAATCTCGCTCCCACGCTTAATTCGAATCGCCCCTTTTCGATTAAACGCTTACGATCTTTCGCTCGTGTTAGACAATAACTATCGTTTTCCGCACAACGCACGGATTTCGGTTCTTTCCAAGGCAAAGCATACGCTATGTTAATAGCACCTAATGGAGTTAGAATATTACAAGCAAGCCCATATGAATAATAATGCCGACTTATCAAATAACCAGGCTTTTTCATAATATCATTCAATCCGTAGCTAACATTTTCTTCGACCGTAGCTTCTTGACCAGATTCGTCGTTCGTAGAGCGCAATCTGTCCTCAAACACCTGTAATTGATCAGGAGATAAGAATGCATTCCCCGAATCTACAAAGAATGACGAACCAATCAATGTCGAAATTCGATAGCGCAACTCGGCCTTTAAAATAACCCTTCTATCACCGCCAATTGTATCCTTATCAAATCCGGTAAAAGTGTCGGTGTCAGGATCTACAACCGGTCGACGAACATAAGGACCTAACTGCCGCTCAAATCCTCTCACTAAATCCGGACCACCGGCATTCAATCTCTCGGTAGCAGGTAAAACTCCTAATGCATCATCTTTTTTTTCAATTCCGTGAAAAGCCGTAATTGAAGCTCCATAAGCTAAAACAAATCTATTGCTGAGATCATGATAATAATTGTTCACCAATTCCCAACGAAAATACCGTAAATTTCCTCCTAAAGGATAACGTGCCCAAGATAAATTTGCGATTAACAACGAACCATCTGTTGGCCAAGTACGATCATCTCTCCAGTCAAGGTCTAAACGCAATCCTGTTCTACCAATCCGAACATCCCCGGTTGTAACACCAACTTCTTGCTGTCCTGGCCTACCTTCTTCTTTATTAAATTTTTGACCATAAAATACGCTAACATTACCCAGCTTAGCCAAACTGTTAAATTTATAATTAAGTGACACCTCTCCAGATTGACTAATAGTCCAAAATTCATCAGCAGTAGCCTTATGTGATAAAGATATTTTTGCGTCAAGAGGTGAGTCAAAAATGTGAGGCTCAACATAACCGGCACCAAATTTTCGTCCCACAAAAGTTTTTCTAGTTATAGCTTTTTGTTGCTTTTCTTGGCTCAAAGATGCTCTCAAACTGAATTGCCTGCCAACACCTCCTATATTTTTATAAGTATTCTCAGCCGCAAACGTTAAACCTCGATAGATATCATAACCAGGGCCAAATACCACAGTACCTGAATTGCCTTCCTTAGCCTCAACAATCAAATCAATATTTTCCAACTCTTCGGTAATAGCATTTTTATTGGTAGGAGTTATTTGGATCGATGAAAAAATACCTAAATCCACTAAAGCTCTTCGAGATTGATTAATCTTACTTGGTTGGTACCAATCTCCGGTTTTAAAAGTTAATTCTCGATAAATAACCTTTTTATCTGTCCTAACCAATCCCACCAATCTAATCGTCCCTACTTTAACCCGCAATCCTTCGTGTACATCAACAACAACCTCCGTGGGAACATACTTTCTATCTGCCTTAAAGCGTGTAAGTATACGTATGTTTGCATATAAAAAACCACTTTCTACATACATTTCACGTATTTTTTGTTCAAATAGTAGAAGCTTTTCTCTATCTATTGGGTCGAAAATAGTCATATCCAATAGCTTAGATAAGTCAGATTCTTTAAAAAACTTAACACCTCTATATTCAACTTTCTCAAGTTTACGTTGCAAATCTTCACGCACGACAATTACAACCTGCGCTGTTGCACGACTTTTATCTTTTGTTATCCTAGGATCAATTATCTTTACATTCCAATAGCCTGACTCTCGATATTTTGCTCGTAATTTATCCAGACCTTCTCGCAACTCATCAATATTTAACGCATTTGCCGATTGCCAAAAGTCGTTAATATCCATAATATCTAGGAGTTGCTCACGAGAAAATAACGTCACACCTTCAAATTCAATACTTTCTAGCGTATAACGTATACCTGGAGAAATCTTATAAAAATATTCCAAAACATCTTGGCCGATCTCACGCTCCTCGGCATCAGCCACTTCGACATCAACATATCCCCTTGAACGATAACGCTTTAATAGTTCGTATTTCATAGCTTCAGGGCCTAAAATGTTTGGGTCCAGCCCTGAATATTCTTCTTGATTGAATAAATCATTAATCAAAAATAATTTACGGCTATCATCGATGCTATAGCGCAATTTTTTTCCCAATGTCCCCATCACTCGCACAACACCACGAGTTTTCCCGCGTATGTAGTCAATCCCATAATTATCAAACTTAAGCTGGACATACCCTTTTTCTCTAATTTTTTCCTCTAAACTCTCAATCTCCTGATTAATACGACTGACATCACAAAGGTCTCCTTGGCCTATATTAAGACCAACCCCAGCAGGAAGAGAGAATGCTATTTCCACCCGTTCTATATAACACGGCTCCCCTTCTTCAACGTTAACGACATAAATCAGTTTATCATTTACAATTTCCTCATTTATTATCACTTTTGAGGAGGGGTACCCCGATTTCGATAGGATAGAAGAAGCGACATCAATGATGGCTTGTTTAGCCTCAACAGAATTGGTTCTATTAAGATATTTTAATGTCGCGCCTTGAATCGCGATTTTTAACTCGCGAGTCACAATGTTAAACTTCAGTTCAGAAATAGATCTAGCAACTTCTCCAGAAATTAACCACTTATCCTCTGATAATTTTGCCTGCAAAGAAAGAAAATGATTATTTTGTGCCAGATCTATCAATAGTCTGTTTAAGATATAGGGAGAGTTTATATCTGGATACCTTGCTTGAAAAACCTTCCATTCAACCTTGCCCTCGATAGATTTATCTATAGACCAAGGCAATGCAAAAATAGGCAAAGAATAAAATATCAATATGATCACAATAAATTTCATTTTTGCCTATACCCTGACCTCGCCTAAAACACCTATAAAGCAAATTGCCATTTTGACTTCGTAAGCTAGATTTAAGTCCTCAAGCCTCGTTATAAAATCAAAATCTCAACACACTCTAAGGTAGAGCAAAGCGAAACTTCAAATCCACGCCAGTATCCGCATTCGTATCTACGACATCCTCACTCGAGTCATGAAGCTTTTTATATTTCCCTGAAACCGTGATACTCTCATTTAGAGGGTATTCAACCGAAACTCCTGCTGATGAAACATCGCTGCTAACAATAATATCTAAATCGTCTTTGATATTAATTGGAACATTCGCTCTTGGCAATGGCGAGCCGTCTTTTTCAGAAGCATAAATATCGACATAAACTTGTCTGATAATTTTTTGACCAGACAAGTCCAAAAGTTTTTCAAGAGGCTGCTGTATCTGCCCAACAAACAAGTTAACAGCTTCAGCAGTTACCACGGCTCCCGGATCTGATGTGTCTCTACTCTTAGGCAATTTACCACGGGACAGCAGAATCAATGCGTCCATATTTGTAATTGGTTGCCCTTCCTCATCTGTCGGTGGATCCACAGAAAAATCTACAATAGGATTCGATGCTTTGCCAGATATATTAACATGAACCCGGTAAGGCACAACATCTGCGACTGCAACTATATCAATACTCGGATCTGGCCGAACAGGATCATCAAAAGTAATAATACCTCTTTGAATAGCAAATTTTTGTTGATAACTGAAAGTCCCTCGGTTCATCTCAACTTGGCCAGACAACTCTGGGCTGACATCATTTCCAGAAAGCCGCAGATTAGTAGAAAAAACTCCGTCAATATTTCTATTGCGCACAACTATCGACTGTTCACCATTTATATTAATTTCAAAATTAAACATTGGATCTTCATGACGATTATCCACAGAAATTGATCTTTTTTGCAAAGCTTCAACAATTTCTTTTCTCAAATCGATAGGACGTGTTGATCTAGCTCGAACAATATTTAAATTCCCTCCGATCCTATATGGAGCCCCACCTCCAGAAATCGTTATCGAACCATCAATCACACTATCAAAGCTCTTAACTAATGGGACTGGGTAAGATAAAGAAATATTATTCAATTTAGCCGAAATTCCGGATTCCACATTTTTTTTATCAAAAAGACTAAACCTTCCATTTGCAACGATGTTTCCATTCCCCTTGTTAGCAACAAACTCATTAACTATAATTTCACCTTCTTTATAATCAATATCAAACCGCATATTCTTAAATGCCGGACGTAAATCTAAGATTCCTACTGACAATGGCTCCCAAGTGCTAGACAAGTCATCTGGACGCTTTTCATCTTGAAAATGAGCAGCAATTTTGAGGTCATCAATGGGCCCAAACAAATTCATATTAACATCAATACTTCCACTAGCACTTTCTAGTTGAGAAATAAATATTTTTGCAATTTCAATAGATGCTTTTGCATCAAGCTGAACATCAAAATTCTCAGGTGGTCTGTTGTTTTTTAATCGTAAGTTAACTTTTAATAATTCATTTTCGCAAACAAATACATCATCATTTTTAAACGTCCATCCAGTAGGCCCAATATCTATCGTACTTGATTTTTTTGAATTAATAGCAAGTGACTTTGACCCAGAAATAGAATCATAAAAATATTTTCCAGACAAAGACTTAATATCAAAAATCCCAATCGAATCCCACCAGCTAGAAAAATAGCCTTTCATTGTCCATTCAGCATCTAAGTAAATATAGTTTCTTGCATCATTATAAAAATTCTCACCAGCAAATGCTCTTAGATCAAATTGATTAAATGAAAAATACCATTCATAAGGAACTCCATCTTTTGCTAAATCTGCAGAAATCCGTCCTTTTAAGGAATTGCCTGAATGATCAAAAGTCGTATCTACCAGTGAACCATTAATAAAACCTTTAAAATTTAATGGAGCCATTGAAGAACCAAGCAAAGACAAACGTTCAATTTTTCCTGCCACTGTCCCTTGTAAATGGGATAAAGTTCCCGACAATTCCGAAGTTAAACTTATCCCCCCTTGCAGCTCAATCTCCTTCAGATGCTCCCCAATAAAAGGTAAAACTCGCAATTGGTCATCATTTTCCAGTTTTGATGACTCCTTCACCTTACTAAACTTGCTTTGTGAGCCAATATGTTTAGATCCTATTTTAATATTTATAAGATCTTCAGAGCTAAGACCAATCTTATCCCAGATATTTTCTTCAATTTGCCATGATTTAGTTGACCTTTTTCTTCTACTATGCTCAATCGCAGCATTTAACAAAACATCACCAATAAATACATCAAAATAATTTCCAACAATTCCTTCTGAGCGCGAAGTAAAAGCGGCAGACAATTTGTCTGCGATTTTTTCTTTATCTAAAGTAATATCTAAAAGATTAGCTTCCAATGTACCTAAAATTTGTCCTGGTTTAAAAACATTTCCTTTTATATTCGCATCCAGCCTATCAATAAAAAAACTGACACCAGGATTTTGACCTGATGACAACACATCAATATATTGTTTGACAATACCAGAGCTTATTTTATCAACACGTAATTTTGTCACCAAGTTAAAGTTTTCAAATGAAAACGACCCAATATTCGATTGAATTAAAGACTCATCATTAATATTAGATGCTAGGTCATGCCATTTAAGTAAAAGGTTGTGGACATTAACCTTCCCTGTCAATTTTCCAAAAGGCATCTCAGCAATTTTAGTATCAATTACTGAAAATCTATTATCCACTTGTATATTATCATAAGGACCAAATATTCTAGTCCGTATCTTAGCTGTTCCTTCCATAGGTAGCTGGCTGAAATATTGGGCTAGGTTCAAATTAAAGTGTTCAGTATTAACTTTCAAATCTAACCCAGTCTGATCAAAGTGGATAACACCCTCAACATCAATGTCATTATTTTTATTCAATAATTTCGGATCATTCATAGCAGTCTTGTTTTGATTATGATTAAAACAATTACCTTCATGTAATCCAAGTTGGAGATATTCAGAATTAACCTGCAAATTCATAGCAATATTACAACTAGGCGGATTAAATTGGCTTTCACCATCATTTTCCACAGCAGGAACGCGAATTTCACTAAGAAGGGCATCAGAAGTAATTGACATGGTAAAAGGCTCCCCTTTACCACTTAATTTAAAATTTTTGCTAGTTAACCCAAAATCAAAAATTTCCAAGTCAACATTTAGTGCAGACATTAAATCTACGAAATGCAAATTAGAAGGTTCGCCCCAAAATGAGTATTGAACCTCATCATCAAATAATATATATCCATCAAAATTACCGTAATTCTTTCCATCAATATCTAAATTAATTTTTTTTAAATCCAATCGTTCTTTAGAGACAACAAAGTCGCTACTACTATCAAAAAGTTTAAAACCTGATAAATAACCATCAATAAGCGCTAAATTCCCTGAAGCCTTAAACTTCAAGGGCTCATTTCCATTCGTAGGAAATTCAAAATCGACAACGGCTTGCGAAGTCGCATTTCCACGCGTGTCTGCAAGATCTAAAAAAGATCCAAGTAAACTAAAGTCAAAATTTGTCTTCAATTTTAATTGAGTAGACACTGACTTAATACTCTTTTGATCTTTTTTAGTATTAATTTTCCCAGAAAGACCTCCTAATAGGTCAACCCGCTCACCTTTGATAGATAGACGTTCAAAATCGAAACTATTTTTGGTGAGCTTACCTACTAAATCTAAATTTGCAGATTCTAGAATCGATGCTTCATCTCTAGCAATATCTATCGAACTAACTTTAGCTTCATACTCGATATCGCTCCAATTGTTAAAATATATCGAAGCATTTACTCCATCTAAGACTGTTGCGACATGGCTTTCTTGTTCAGGAATTCTAACGTCAAAATAAGATTTGATATAAAGACCGGCATTAACCAAAGATATCTTTTGAATTGGCAAATCAAAACTAGGAGGCCAAGTGGGCGCATCGTCGTTTGCATTTTTCTTAGTTTGGATATCATTTCTAAGGATAGGGGGAAAATTCCACGGAGATGGCCACTGGGCCTGCAAATCAGTAACAACAACCGATGACAATTTCGGTGAGCCAAGGAATAAAGAGAGAAAAGACACCCTCATTTTTATATGGGAACATTGGGCAATTATATGAGCTTTTCCTTCAGGACTAAGTAAGCTCACTTTATTGCCATACAAGTCCACTCCAAGCGGCAATATGCTTAGACTAACGGCTTCAAAATCCACTCGAACATTTGTCGAAGATTTAATCTTTTCATTAATTGCAACCCGAAATAATTTATAAGTATAAGGATTATCAATTAAAATATTAAGAATAAATAAAAGAATAAATATAGAAGTCGCTAGAACGGCTAAAAATTTGAAAAAGCGTTTCATATTACTTTCTATAATAGTTCTACACTCACTCCTTTTTCTTCTTTAATGGAGATCTAAAAAGTGAAGAAAAATTTATTGTTTTAGCTTTATTTTCTGAATCATTCTCAACATCTCGCCTTGGTCTTTTTTCCATTCCAGAAAACTCGCCAGAGACAGAAGACAACTCATCCACAGGAAAGTCTAACGAATGTTCATCTTCTTCATCATATGGTTCCGATTCATAGGTTTCATATTCAAAATCAAGTCCTCGATCGACATTTCTTCTATTGTCCGAAACACGATCATAGGGATTCACCCCGCTATTACCAACCTTTTCATCATCTAATCTATTATGCCACTTTATATCAAAAACATTCTGAGCGTCATTTCCAACATAACTATCATCTGAAAAATCATCTTCGCTACGTGATTCTCCGCCATCAGTTACAAATAAGTTTACGCCCAAAGATCCGACATCATCATTTCCTCCATCATGAGGCATCGAATTATCAGAATCATCTTCAGAATTACTTTTTATAGTATCATTCCTCTTATCTTCTTCGCTTCCTTTTAACTCTTGATGCTGCGGAGCAATCCCATACTTACCAACTATCTCATGCTTAATAGAGTCGCCACTAGAGTTTAGATTCCCTTCGTTTGAACTACCGCTATTATCAGCATACTCAGAGGATTTTTGTTTATCAAAATCAGAAGGAAAACTCATCGAACTGCCTCGATAAAGTTTCTCAGTGTTTTTTTCACCTGAATATTCCTGATCCTGCACACTCACAGCTTGCCCAGCTCCACTAACTTTAACAACAATGGCCCTAGTTATTTTGTCAGATGAATTTGCCGCAGCAGCAATAAGACACGACTCAGATATCTTATTTATTTTTTCAGGTCTCCCTCCACTTTGGCGGTGTAACACTTCTAATGCCTCCTTAGTAAAAGGACAACGCTTAAAACCCACCATTTGACAATGAAAGTCTATATACTGCTTTGTCTCTTCAAATGTAAAATTTTTGATCTCACATTGAAACGAAATTGAATCATTAAGTTCATGAATAGCGTGAACTTTAGGCATTGATTCACTTCTAGCAAGTAATAAAAATGAAAGACAACGTCCAGAAACCCCCTGCATGTGATAGAGAGTCAGGAGCTCTTTTACATTTTCTTGCGTTAATAAATTTTCAGCAGAATCTATAATAAAATACAATGTCCTCTTTTCTTCTATCAACTGATCTAAATTGGCACTAATAATTTTCAGCTTTTCATACTGATCTAAATTGGCACTTTGATATCCACCTAAATACTGACACAATTGGTCAATAAGCCAACTAGGGTTTAGGGCAAATTGGCTAGCTTTTACGTAAATACAATCATGCTTTTTATAGTCCAATTGATGGTACACCCATTTTGCAAATGCGCTCTTTCCCATTCCTTGAGCACCAGAAACAAAAGTTAATGTTTTTGGCTGTTCAGCAAAGCTTAAAACAACCTCTGCCATAGAGCTAAAAGACTGGCTAAAATAAAAACTCCCATCCTCCGAATTTTGATTAAAAACCGGTCTATCAACACCCCAAAATTTTAAATAGTCTTGTTGCATAAATACTTCGTTAACTCGCACTCAACATTGAAGGAGCTTCTGCACTAGCTTCCCAGGCTTCTTTCATTTTACGAAAATGATGCTTACCGCCAAGCAAATGTTTTTCAGCCTCAAATTCTCGCCCTTCAGCAAAAAGCATTCTAGCCAGAAAATTTGAAACTGTTCCTTCACACCAGTGATTTTTTTTCATTTTTAACAACCAATAGACAGCTTCTTCATAATTACCAGTAAAAATAGCAGATTGCACCAGATCAGGAAGAAGCGTCATGGACTCCCCATATGTTAACTGAGCATTTGTAAACAATCTCAAAGCCATCTTTGGCATTGCACCAAAAAGATACAACTCGCCTAGAGCTAACATTAATCCCAAATTTTTCGGATGCTTTTTTAATGCATAAAGCAAAATCTTTTCAGCATCAGCAATATTATTCCTTTTCCTATAGGTCAAAGACAGATTCTGTGCAACCATTGGCAGTACAGAATCAATACCCACAAGTTTTTTTATAGTATTATGCCCAACTTCTTCTCCTAGCATAATATATTGATGGGTAGCCATTCTTAAAGCTAGGAATGGTTTTGATTCCCATTTAGCAATCAAACCTTCGAAAGCAGGCGTGAACTTTGACGGAGTAAGTGGCTTTTCAGCGACGGCATTACCACCAATGTGCATGATTGCATCGCGCTCACCAACGTGAGAATCCAACAAAAAACTAAATATAGGTGTTGCGCATGTGATCGGGTTAGAAAGTAAAACCCTCAAAACGCCTGCAGCAGGTTCATCAACCATATCATCCACAATAATTAACGATGCATGCGCCTTTTCCACCAAAGAGATCGCATTTTTTACTGAAGATGTCGAATCTTCCACTTTCCAGCCATAGCTACGCAATAGCTCTTTCAAAAGCATATGGAAATTAGGTGAATGGCTAATCACCACTGCACTTTTTCTTGGCCACTTAACTTTATTATGTTGCATAGATATACATTTCCCATTTAGTCACTCTTAGGGAAGTGAGTTTTACCCTTTAAAAGCTTTCCGATATGCAAGACTCAAGCATTTGTTTAGAAAAATATTCTCATCATGCGAACATGAGCCTGCTACCTTTTTCTGCAATATTTAAATAACAGGAAAGACCATCCGCTTTATATATAATAGCATACTTCACCCGCCTCTCACATAGACAATTGATTTTACTAGGTAATTTTTTCATCTTCGCGGGGCTATCGAACCAACATAAAAAGTAACTTAAGGCACCGAGAATCAAATATTATAGAAAGACAGGATTGGTGTAGCCTTTATAATAAGAGCACTTTTTTCCTAGCGTGCATTTCATTTTGTTCTTTTTACCTGCGCCTTCACCGATGTTTAGAGGAATACTTATAGCGGCTCGTTTTATTTGATCAGCAATGAATCCATGACCACGAAGCATCTCATCTGTTAGGCTTATAGCAATACTCAAAAGCTTAATGGAGCATTGGTAAACGTCCAGTTTTTCATAGCTCATCATTTTGATTTTTTCCTTCTACGTGATCGTAAGCCGCCCCAGCCCCCGATGCCAATAGCGCGAATGTTTTCGACTAAGTCTAGGAGTAAACGACAACGACTTGAAGTGACATATTAAAGAATTCCTTCAGTGGTTAGACGAAGCTCTTTCTTGTTATAAATGTCTGCATAAAGCATAATAGGTCTTAGCTTCGACCATAAACTCATCCGTGAGCATAAATCGCGGCATAGCAAACTCATTTTTATTAATTGTAGCAAAACAATAATACGAGTTTTATTTTTATTTCAATAAGTTATATCGAATCGTCAATACGCCTTAGCATCATACAAATTTTGGGTAATAAGCCCCTGTACCAAGGCACGGTTTCTCCGTGGCAGATCTTTCTATTAGCCTATTTTTTATTCATACGTAAGGACTGGCCTAAGATCACACTTGACTGACGAATATTTATGCAAATAGATAGCTTTCATCCCTCAAAGTAGACTCAGTAGGCCCGCTATATTTTAAAAGAGTAAGAAAAAATTCACCAATCACACCCGAATGAGTTGACTGATAAGACCAATTTGGTAGAAGGTCATGCAGACATTTTTTTATCGCAAAAAACAGGAGGATACGTGAATATCTTGATTATCGGATCTGGAGCGCGAGAACACGCTTTAGCATGGAAAATTTCCAAATCACCTATTCTCAAAAAATCTCTACCTTTGGCCAGGAAATGCTGCCAGCCTTAATTTAGGAAAAGCTCTAGACCTTCCACCCAGCGCCAGTTATGAAGAGCTTGCCGAAATAGTTAAGCGTACTAACATTTCAGCGGTCATCTGCGGCCCAGAACAGCCTTTAGAAGGTGGCTTAGCTAACATTCTTAAAAAACATAGTATTCCAGTTTTTGGCCCACAAAAAGAAGCAGCACTTCTAGAGTCTTCAAAAGAATTTGCCAAAACTGTGATGGCAGAAGCAGGGATAAATACAGCTAGCTTCAATATAGCCAAAACACAGGAATCCTGCCGGATACAAGCACTTTCCTGCCTAGAAAAGACAGGGGGAGCAGTTCTAAAAGCTAGTGGATTAGCAAGCGGTAAGGGAGTTTTCCTATGCTATTCAAAGGAAGATGTAGAAAAGGCTCTTGAGACATTATACGCACCGCAAATGCAAAAAGCCTCGGAAGTGGTTGTAATCGAAGAAATTCTTAAGGGTCGAGAGTGTTCATATTTTACTTTGATAGGTCAAAATAAATCTCAAGGCCTTGGGTTTGCAGTTGATTTTAAACGCTTGGCAGACGAGGATGCTGGCCCAAATACTGGGGGGATGGGATGTTATACCCCAGTTCCTTGGCTTCCAGCCAACGCAGCCGAGCGTGTCGAAGCAGAAATCGTTGAGCCTCTTTTGAAAGCCCTAAGAAAAAGAAATATCGAATACACTGGCTGGCTATATGTCGGTTTAATGTGGGGTGAATCTGGTCCCTCAGTTGTAGAATTTAACGTGCGCTTAGGAGATCCAGAAGCACAAATTTTGGCCGTAGCTGATGAACGCGATTGGCTCCAGTTGATATTACAAAAACTAAACATCGAGGTTCCAATAGAAGTAAACCAAGGAGATTACCACCCCAACAAAAAAGTCGTAGGGGTTGTTATGGCGTCAGAGGATTATCCATACGGAGGCAAGAATACTCAAGGGTCAAAGCTCCCTCAATGGGTCTTTGATGACACCCCTCAAGGAGGTATGACATTTGCCGCAGCTGTCAAAACGGATGGAAACAACATATTGACAGCTTCAGGCAGAGTATTAACCGTAGTTTCTCAAGGTGAAAGCTTTCACGATGCTCGCGCTAATACCTATGAAATGGTACAGAAGATAGCTGCTGTTTTTAAAACCTGCCGCTATCGAAATGATATAGCATTAAAAGTAACTAAGGAGGAAGAAACCAATGACTAAGAACAATAAGAAAATTTTAATTGTTTTAGGAAGCGAGTCTGATTTAAATGTAACTTCTAACGGTTTAAAAGAGCTAGAGCATTTTGCTATTCCATATACCCTTCGTATAGCCTCGGCACACCGCAGTCCAGAATTCTTACATGGCATCATTTCTGATTTTGAAAATCAGCAAGGGCAAATCGTTATTTGTGTCGCAGGTAAATCTGCTCATCTAGCTGGTGTCGTAGCGTCTCTTACCTGTAAACCTGTTTTAGCTGTTCCAGTATATTCCAAAGAAACGGCAGGCTTTGATGCATTATTATCAATGGGACAGATGCCAAAAGGTATCCCAGTTGCAACTATGGGATTTGGTAATTCTGGATTCATCAATGCATGCTTGCTTGCTGCAGAAATATTAGGACTTAGCTGCCCAAAAACTAAAGAAGCTTTAGACCCACACCGTATTGATATGGCCTCTAAAGTACAGCAGTCAGACAAACAAAATTGTATTGAATACAATGGTTAAGCTCGGATCCGAATTTCTAGCCGGTTGCGTCGTTGCTTCGTCGTCAGGAAATCCTCATGTACCAACATGTACACTGCGGTTTCCCACCTCCTCGCGCCTAGCACCCGGCCGAACTTCGAATCCGTTGAAAATAATACAGTTTTTCAAAAAATTTCAGATCCCGGGTTAAGTAGCTACTAACGTGAACAATTTCAAAATATGGAAAAAATGTCGAAGCCTTGTCTACAAGATGAAGATATTTTTTTCTGTATGAATGCAACAGAGTACATGTATCTGTTAGCTTCTAAAAATCATTTAAATGGGCCGAATATGAGCATCAAGCATGAAGAAGAGTTTACCTCCACATTTTTAAGCGGGAAAATATGCTTACACCCGACTGATACCGTTCCAGGGTTAACTGCCAATCCTCTTTCAACAGCTGCAATCGAGCAATTAAATTTACTAAAATCGCGCTCACCCTTAAAGGCTTATATTGGTCTAGTCGCAGATTTAACCTCTGCCGAAAAATTTTGGCAACCATTACCTACTATTTGGCACAATGCACTTCGAAATATTTGGCCTGCACCTTTGAGTATCGTCTGGCATGCTTCTACTAATGCCCCTAAATGCATGCTATCGTCTGACAAAAAAATTTGTCTTCGCGCACCTAAGCTCAGCCAAGACTTCACATGGTTTTCTAAAGTATTAAGCAATATCGATATTCCAATACCGACAACCAGCGTAAACCTCAGCAGTGAAAAACCCGCCAAAAATTGGAGTGAAGCAAAACTATTTGCAACAGAACACGATGTCTATATTCCATTATTATCTAATGTAAATGAATGTCAGCAACAAGATAATATTCCTTCAACAATCATTGAAATCATCGATGCAGAAAAGTTCCAAATATTAAGAGAAGGCCAAATTCGCCTCAGTGATATTGAGCAAAACCTCAAAGCCAACGAGGAAAAATATTGAACACTCAGAAAAAACAACAAATTAGGATAATTCTCGGAAGCTCTTCCCCTAGAAGGAAAGAAATACTGACAGAAATGGGTTACCAATTTGAAGTTTTGAAACCCGCTTACCAAGAAAAATATGACCCAAAATTCACAGCCGAAGAATATGTACTCCATAATGCAATCGAAAAAGGACATTGGATTGTCAACTCCTTAGGTAACGAATTAAATAAACCAACATTAGTATTATCAGCGGACACTATAGTGGTCTATAAAGAACAAATTCTAGAAAAGCCTAAAGACCAAGAACATAGCCTACAAATGTTAGAGACACTGTCGGGACAAACCCATTGTGTCATGACGGCATATTCCATAAATTTTTACCAAACAAATACGAAAAAATGGCATCAGATAGAGTCCAAAGTTATCAAAACACTAGTGACATTTAATCATATTAGTAAGGAAAAGATTATAGACTATATTAAGACAGGAGAGCCTGCAGATAAGGCTGGATCATATGGTATCCAAGGCATGGGAAGTTTTTTAGTTAAAAATATAAATGGGTCTCTATCAAACGTGATAGGCTTGCCTAAAGATGAAGTAAAACAAGCAATCCAATCAATCATCAACATTTAGCACAAGTAACAAGTAAATCTATTCTTCCCCACCAACAGCTGCAATAGACTCCTTAGATTGTTCTTTCCCAGCTAGCTCTTTCGAGTATGGAGGTTTAACAAACAAAAAGTCTTCAGGATCAACAGGCATTTCATTAAGCAATACTTCAAAATGCAGATGCGGACCAGTCGAACGTCCAGAGGAGCCTACTTTCGCTATCACTTGTCCAGGCATTACAATTTCACCTTCCCGAACCAATAACTTAGAAACATGGGCATAACGGCTAATCAAACCGTTACCGTGGTCAATATCAACAAAATTTCCATAACTCTGTACATAAGTCGCAGATCTCACGACTCCCTTGCCAGCAGCATGAATCTTACGTCCATATGGAGCCGCAATATCAACGCCCTTGTGAAGTTTACGCTTATTAACTTCAAAAGGGGAGCTTCGATAACCAAATTTACTGGTAATCAAGCCAATCAACGGCATTTGCGTCGGAAAATGTTCTAAAACAAGCTGACGTTCTTTCAAACGCTTTTCCATGTATTCAAGATCAGACAACACCCGATCACAATAAACTTCAATACGCTGTAAATGCCCTAAAGAACTAGAATCGTATTTCGGCTCACTTTGCTCTCGCTCAATAGGATAATCCTCTACAATAATTGAAGGGTCTATCAGATCCCAAAGCTCTCTCTCAGCACTATAAATTCTCTCTAACTTATCTTCCAGCACTACCATCTTTTCATTTAGGGCTTGAAGATTAGTTTGGTTCAAACGATATAATCCGGCAAGATGCGTAGTGCGGATAGCATAACTCACAGCAAAAATGCCCAAACAAGCCATAAGCAAAAAATAAAAATGCCGCCGGTGAGAACTCACATACCGAAAAGACTTAAGAGCATATACTTCAGTTAGCTTCTTTAAAAATAGTCTTACCTGTGAAATTGTTGAAAAAATCCTCATAAGACTGTCTTACTAACATGGTCACAAAATATTTCAAAGCCTATTATGTATATAAATTAGCCTACAAAATTAATTCCTGTAATATTAGCAAAATAGAAATGAAACAATACCCCAGCAAAGAGCTTAAAATAAGGCTTGCCGCAACAGAAACACGCCATCACGGCCTAGACCCTGCCTATCTCAATCCACTGAAACTGCGTCGTCATTATTAAATGGCATTGGCCAACGATTATCACGCTCTCCAGTCACTGCTGCTCTTTGAGAAATATCAAAATCGGCTAATAACTCCCGGTAATTCTTTTGCTCACCAACCAACGCATTAATAACCGCCATATTAGATTTTTCATTAAAATGGAAATAACTAGGCATGGCATTAGTTATAATATCAAAGAAACGATCGCCATCGAATCCCGGGTTTACCAAACGATGTGCTTCTTTCAAAGACTCATCAACATAAGCAAAAGTATCACAGCCATTAACTAAAAAAATCTGGTATTGACCATTTTGGAATTTTCCCATCCTGGCCAAAGCTCTAATATTTGCGCCTAAGCCTGAGTGACCGCTATAAGAAACAAAGTCAGAAATTTTTGTTAACTTATTATAACGCTCTCTAAAAGTCGAATCTACCGATTGGATACTCGGAACCAGGAACAAGTTAGCTTCTAGCTCTCTCCCACCCTCTAAAGAAAAAAGAATCTTAACATATGGGTTATCAATTCCAGGCATGGTGTTGTCAGGAAGAGAAATCTCGATTGGGCTGCCATAATTAGAAATCAAAGAACTGTAAGTCTGCCTATAAGCCCTAACACCTACATCATAAGAGCCTCCAGTAATTTTATTCATACCAAATATCGAAGTAACAATAAGCTTATTATCTTCCCAGATTTTTTCATATTCCGGAAATTTATTTTCAGAATTTTCATCACTCACTTTTAAGATCACGGGGAAACGGGCCACAAGACTTTCATCACCATCACCTTCTTTCAAATCACAGCCAGATTCCATCGGACGATAATAATACCAGTAAATTCCTATATTGACATCATGAGCAAAACTATCGATACATTCTTCAGAGTACTTATCATAAAACGATTTTAATGTAGTATAATCACCGGCAAGTGGTAAAATCAGCTCAAGTTCATGGGGCACTCTGACTTCCCGTGGCCATGAAATTAATAGCTTAGCTCGATAAATTACCTTATAGCTTCCATCTTCAAGCTGAGTAATATTCTGAATAGAAATTTGGTTGCGACTCATATCTGGCACACCATTTAGACCGTTAAACAGACCTATCGTATATCGCAATTGTTCATCAATCTGCCATTTAATCTGAGATTCATTACTTACCTTAGTAATTATTAAGCCCTCACTAATCTCACCGTCCAATGCAATTGAGTAAGCTGAATCAAATTTTGTTTGACTAAGTGATCCAGTATCACGATCACACGCTTGAAAAATACTAAAAACCAACACAGTGATAACCGAACACACAAATTTATAACGACTCATGCACATCTCTCCCAAATATACGTTATGCTTTAAAATTGAAATATATCCATATAGGATTCAAGCTCCTCTCTAATACATTTTATTGACATTAAATTGAAGACTTGGCTAGCCAGTCAAATACAAGAGTATTAAGGGAAATTTTACAATAAGGCAGAAGATAATAGCTCTAAGTATTCTAAAAGAAGCTCTCTAGCTAAACCCCCAAAAGGCTGGTCAAGCTCACAAATAATGAATATCCCCGGAAGCTTCCAGATTCTTTTAATTTACGGTCGATTATCTCACCAGAGCCTGTAGTTTCATCTCTTACTTTTTCATTAAACCTTGCGGTATAGCTTGCCAAAACATGAAATGAAACTCCTAGCATTAAAAGATAACCTTCATTTCTTGTTTTAAGTAATTCTGGAGTGTTACCTTTAACTCTTTCTTCCTTTAACCAACTAAAAAAAACAGTAGGAAGCACCGAAAGATAAGACGCTCTTAAATAATAGTTATTAATTTGACCAATATTATTAGGGCTATATGGATCACCTTTTTCAAATCGGTTACGACCAAAAGACTTCCCAAAAATATCTGAGTATTGCAAACCTATCGAAAACCCATATCCACCATTAGGACTCCTAAGGTTAAGCTCCTGAGCCGAGTAACCCATCCAGTACGCCAAGCCAGTACCACTATAGTCGACATTTAATTGTTGGCTCCTCGCAAGCTCATATGGTCCCAACAAAACATTAAACGTTCCAAAAAAAAACATTTTACGCTTAAGCCAACCAGTACCAATGGCCACTTCTAAGCCATGACCCGTAATCTCATTACCATCTCCAGCCTTAAGAGCATACCTTACCCCATCAAAGCCAAAGCTCCAAAATCTTTCACTTACTTTAACTTTTGTATTACTCTGAGCTTTATCCGCAGCAAATAAGTAAGAACTCACTGTAAGTACTTTGATAACAATCGCAAACAAGATCGCTAATATCCGATTTGAATTCATACTTTTTCGCTTCGCTCTCTTTTAATAAATCGAATAATCAAAATCGAAACTTCAAACATTACATACATAGGAACAGCTAAACCTACTTGAGACATTGGGTCTGGAGGGGTTAAAATAGCTGATACAGTCAAAATACCGACAATTACAAATCTCCTGTTTTTAGCTAAAGTATTGACATCTATTAAATCAAGAACAGCTAACAAAACTAAAATCAAAGGAGTTTGAAAAACCAGTCCAAAAGCGACAACCAAAATTACTAATAAAGAAGTATAATCTGTAATTGTAATAATAGAAGTAGCTACTTCCGTCCCCAAACCAATTAAAAAATTAAGAGTCATTGGAAAAATGATAAAATAACAGAAAGCGACTCCACTAATAAACAACGCCGTCGATACAAATATAAATGGTAAAATCCATTTACGTTCATGCTCATACAATGCCGGCTCAACAAAACGCCAAAACTGATAAATCCACACTGGGCAAGCTGCCAATAAAGAGGCCAAAAAGGATACCTTAATGCTGACGATAAAAACATCCATCGGGCCAGTAAAATGCAAAGAATTAGCATTTGCTGGTAAAACTTCCAAAAGAGGTTGTTTTAAAAACTCGATTATCTCTCGCGAGAAAAACAAGGCAAAAACAAAAAAAGCGATAACTGCAAGTAAGGACTTTATAATCCTTCCACGTAACTCCCCAAGGTGATCCAAAAGAGACATAACTTTACCACCCTCCGGCAGCAATCCATCATCAGCATCTTTATTGTCACCGGAAAACCCAGCTTCATTTGTCATCAATGAGCCTCCAGCCAATTATTTCCTTGGCCAATCTCTACAGTTAAACTCACATCAAGTTGCATAGCATGCTCCATGCAATCACGAACTAAATCCTTAAGGGCGTCAGCTTCGGATTTTGGACATTCAAAAACCAATTCGTCGTGTACTTGCAACAACATTTTAGCTTCCATAGAGCTTTCGTCCAACCTGTTTTGAATCTTAATCATGGCTAATTTGATCAAATCAGCAGCAGTACCTTGAATAGGAGAATTAACAGCTATGTTTTGCGCATTAACTGCCGTAAGGCCTCCGCTATCGTCTAAACCTTCAATTGGCCTCCTACGCCCTAATAAAGTCGTACTAAAACCTAACTTTTTGGCAGCAGCAATAGAACTATCAATATACTTTCTTATTTGAGGGAAGCTTTCAAAGTATGATTCAATAAATTGCTTCGCTTCTTTTAGGCTTACTCCTGTTGTTCTTGCTAATCGTTGAGGGCCCATCCCATAAATAAGTCCATAATTGATAGCTTTAGCGCGAGAGCGATCAGTTTCATTGACCTCATTGGCACTCTTTTTAAACATCGTCGCTGCCGTACTCTTATGAATATCGCCTCCCATGGCAAAAGCATTTTTTAAATTCTCATCGCCAGACATATGAGCTAAAAGTCGCAACTCAATTTGAGAGTAGTCAGCAGAAACGATACAACTCGAAGAATTTTCAGCACGAAAAGCTCTCCTAACCTCCTTGCCCATCTCTGAACGAATCGGGATATTTTGCAAATTTGGTTTAGACGAACTAAGCCTCCCGGTCTGAGCTCCAGTTTGATGAAAACTAGTATGAATACGATTAGAACTCGGCTCAATTAGTTGAGGGAGGGTATCGACATACGTATTCTTCAGTTTCGTGACTGTCCGATAATCAAGAATCAATTTCGGCAATGGATGTTCAGAAAGTTTCTCTAAAACGGAAACATCCGTAGAATAACCAGATTTTGTTTTTTTAATCCTTTTAATACCAAGTTTTTCATGAATCTTTAGCTTGGTAAAAATAATTTCTTGCAACTGCTTTGTCGAACTTATATTAAAAACCTCTCCTGAAATTTCATAGATTTTTTCCTCTAATATTTTTGCCTGTTCAGCTAAAAAATCCGAAATTTTAGCCAATTCGTTCGCATCAACAAAGACTCCATTTAACTCCATCAATGCCAATATAGGAACCAATGGCATATCGATTTCTTGATAAACTCTCCTTAAATCTCCCTCATTAAGTAAAGATTCAAACTCCTCATTAAGTCGAAAGCAACAATCAGCATCTTCACATGCGTAATAAGCTAATAGGTCTAAAGGAACATCGACCATTGATATTTCAGCTTTCTTACCTATTAAAGCCTCTGTAGGCAATTTTTAAAATTGAGATATTTTTCGCTGCAATAATCTATACCGAAACGAGAAGATGCATCTATTATAAAAGCAGCTATCATGGTATCCCCTATTGGACCCGCGATATTAATGCCAATATTGTGTAACATCTGCAAATCAAATTTCAAGTTATGTGCAACTTTTATCTTTTTAGTATCGATAAAAAACGGTTGAATCTCTTTCAAAATTTCGTCAACAGATAAGTTATCTAGATGTTTGCTAATGAGAGGGAGATACCAAGCTATCCCTGATGCCATTGAAAAACTAAGACCAATAGGCTTATCCGATTTTATATTGAGTCCAGTTGTTTCGCTATCAAAAGAAAAAAGATCACAAGCAGCAAGACACTCTTTTAACTCTTCAAATGTCTTACGAGAATTTGCCAGACGATAATCGACCTTATTTTCTTCCTTCATCCGAGCCACATCAATAGAAGCAAAAATATTTTGCGTTCCTGCCGCCTCAGGTTTTTTGCTTTCAGTCTTAACTGATTCCTTCTTCACTTTTTTTTCATTTTTTTCAGATGAAGATTTCCTTTGAGATAAAGTACTTTTATTCGATCCATCATTAGCAGCATCTGCTAATAACTTAGCACGATCAGATAATCCCTTAAATTCTAACTCTTGAAAAAACTCTAGCAGCTGTGGATTTGTCAATGCTTTAGATGAATCATATGAATAATCTTCCAAGCTGGATTCCAAAGGTACATCTGTCTTAATTGTTACAAGTTCCTGCGATAGGTAAGCCATGTCCTTATTTTCTATCAAACCTGTCTTCTGCCTTTTATTAGTAAGTTCATCAATATTATCATAGACAGCATCTAAAGACCCATAAGTGGAGATTAATTTGGCAGCACCCTTTTCACCAATACCCTTAACACCAGGTACATTATCAGAGGCATCACCAATCAAGGCTAAAACATCAATCACTTGATGTGGAGAACAACCAAATTTATCCATGACGCCTTCATTATCAATTATCCTTACTTCTCCAGCTTTTTTGGGGGCATAGAGAAAAGTCGCTGCATCTACGAGTTGCATAAAATCTTTATCACCAGAAACAATATATTTTTCCATATCTACATCTTTAAACTGTGTTACAACACTACCAATCAGATCATCTGCTTCAACTCCTGGTTGTTTAAGCATTTGCACGCCTAATAGCTCAAATAATCGAAATAAATATGGAATTTGTAACGCAAGGTCCTCAGGCATCTCCCCTCTATTAGCCTTATATTGAGGATAAAGTTTATGACGGAATGTACTTTCCTTCGAATCAGTTGCAGCTAAAAGATAATCAGGTTTTTCGGCTTCAATAAGTCGCAGCAAAAAAAGTGCGCTTCCAAAAATAGCCGAAGTTGGCAGCCCGTTCGAAGTTGTCAAAGGCCGTGCTCCAAAAGCATGATAATTACGAAATGCCAGCGCCATCGTATCAATAATAAATAATCTTTTTTTAGCCATATCTCTGTTATATCCTTAGCGTTAGACCGTTTCTCTACGTGATAGAGATTTTCATAATCCATTGAAACCATCTGGAGAAAATATAAAAGCCTTCTAAAATGGCCGATCTCTACCGGCCCACTTATGAATACATACCTTCCCAAAAACTTGCTCGATGCATTCTCCAGACAAGAAAAGCATTCTCATCGAATTTCATCTTGTAAGAGCACCTTGAAACGGTACCTATCATGCTTGATCCGATCCTTTATGACAACTACGAGCTTAATGCAGCGACTTGAGTAAAAATGCCTTATTTTTCATCCATATTGAGCCCTCAAAAGCTCATCGAAGCTAAGCTTGGATTTAATCCACACCTAAGTGAGTTAATTTTAATCAAACTTATAGCGATAAAGTTATGTGGAACATGCGAACAATGCCTTGTCTAAAAAATCTATTGAGAATTACCCATGATAGCGGTAGTCATTTGCTATCAGGAGTAAAATTCATTAGGATAATGCTTCAGTTTATTTACTAGGAGATAAGATGACTAAAGATACGGCGGAATTGAAGGTAGACGGACAAACCTATAATCTTCCTATTATCGAAGGAACACAGGGAGAGCGGGCGATTGATATCCGCAACCTTCGTACAGATACTGGGTTAATTTCCTTAGATTCTGGCTATGGCAACACAGGTGCTTGTGAAAGCGCAATCACGTTTATTGATGGAGAAAAAGGTGTTCTCAGATATCGTGGCTATCCCATCGAAGAATTGGCTGAGAAGTCAACTTTCGTAGAAACAAGTTATTTGTTAATTTTTGGAAAACTTCCAAATAAAGCAGAACTGGCAAATTTCAGCCATTCCCTGACATACCATTCATTAATTCACGAAGATATGCTACATTTTTATGATGGCTATCCTTCGACAGCACACCCTATGGCAATTCTTTCATCCATGGTTTGCTCTCTTTCTGCATATTACCCAGACTCCTTGGATCCTGACAATGAAGATCAGGTCAATCGCTTGATTCCTAGAGTAATGTCAAAAATTCGCACTATTGCTGGCTATTCATTTAAGAAGTCCATAGGTCAGCCTGTCATTTATCCTAAAAACTCTTTAAGTTACTGTGAAAATTTCCTTCACATGATGTTTGCAGTTCCATCTGAGCCATATGAAGTAGACCCTGATGTGGCAAAAGCATTAAATATGCTTCTTATATTGCATGCTGATCATGAACAAAACTGCTCTACTTCAACGGTACGCCTAGTTGGTTCATCAGATGCAAATTTATTTGCTTCGATTGCGGCCGGTATTTGTGCTCTTTGGGGGCCTAAACACGGAGGTGCCAACCAGTCTGTTGTTGATATGCTAGAAAGCATCCATAAGAACGGAGGCGATGTCAAAGCAGCTGTTGCCGCAGCAAAAGATAAAGATAATCCTTTTAAGCTCATGGGATTTGGGCATAGGGTTTATAAAAACTTCGATCCACGAGCTACAGTACTTAAAAGTGCATGCGATACGGTATTGTCTAAGCTTGGAATCAGGGATCCATACCTAGAAATAGCTAAACGTCTCGAGGAAGCAGCCTTAGAAGACCCATACTTTATTGAGAGAAAACTTTTTCCTAACGTTGATTTTTACTCTGGCGTCATTTATCGAGCCATCGGCATTCCTACTAATATGTTTACCGTTATGTTTGCTCTTGGGCGGTTGCCTGGTTGGATAGCTCACTGGCGAGAAATGCGTTTATCTGGTGATCAAAGAATAGGACGACCGCGTCAAATATATACTGGTGAAACTATTCGCAGCTACGTACCTGTTTCAGATAGAAACTAAAAATCTGAGATAATTATTTGGTGTCAATGCGTGTTGACGTTTTGAATTTAATCTTTTTTTGGCAATTTAAACGCCAATACGCCTTAATCACTACCGCACTAAAATTCTACCTAAGAAAGTAGGCGCGATATCATGAACCACTGGCTAATGAAAACTGAACCAGAAGTATTCTCTTTTGAAGACTTAATTTCTTGTCCAGACCATACAGATTCGTGGGACGGAATAAGAAACTACCAAGCCCGTAATTTTATGCGCGATAATTTCAAGATAAATGACAAGGTCTTTATCTACCATAGTAGAACTGGCGAGCCTGCCATTGTCGGCATAGCAAAGGTAGTAAGAACAGCCTATCCTGATCATACAGCTTTAGACCCGAAGTCTAAGTACTATGATTCGAAGTCAGCTAAATTAGGCGAGTCACGCTGGTTTATGGTGGACGTAAAAGCAGAAAAGAAGTTCAAAAACATTGTAACCCTAAAGCAAATGAAAGAAGCCAAAGAGCTAAGTGGCATGCTTGTCACCAAAAAAGGGCAACGCTTGTCTATACAGCCGGTAGAAAAAAAGCATTGGGATATTATTGTAGGTTTAGGAAAGCCGCAGAAAATCACTTAAAAAAGGAAAAAGCAAACGTCTCATCACACCGTATGTACCTTTTCTTTTGAGTCCCTTCTTAGCTTCAATAGAAACTCATAGCTAAGCCCAAGCGCAGAGATAATATTTTTTGCAGAATTCTAGTGTCCAAACCTTGGTCGATAGCACTCGCATTCCCTTTGGTAAGAAAAACCTCCCCTTCCAGCTGCTTTTCTTCCAAATAGTCTCCCTTGGACCGACTCAAATCAATCTCATAAAAACTTCCAACAGCCGCCAAGTTGAGGGTTAGTTTGCTTTTAGCTAAGCTAAAAGATGTCCCAAGCTCGACCTGCTTAAAATCTCCCCGCAATCCGTGGCTAGAATATTGTATAAACGTAGTAGGCGCACTTTTATCCAAATCCAGACTACTACTTCCTAGCCCTCGATATAAGCCTAAAAAGACACTCCAAAAAGCGTCAGAATATAGCTTAAAATTTGTCTGAGCACCTAAAGCAAAAATCTTGTTATCGTAATTTCCAATTGTTGCATACCCATCCTTATTACTTTTTACCGAAACATAACTATTAGTAAAAAGCAAAGATGGCCTTATCGCGGCATAGGTGTTTAACTCAAATGAACGCGAACCCGAAATACTGAGTCCACTCGCATGACGAACAGCTTCGTGAGTACTCAAAGATCCGCCACCTATAAAAGGACTTACCTCCAAGAACCACCTCTTTTCAGCATCCTCAGTGGCTCCAAAAACCATGATAGAAGAGAAGGTGGACAAAAGGCTAATCAGAGGTAACACATACCTTATTCTATTATTTAAAAAACAAACCATTGAAATCATAATCAAACTAACTTCTTTTAAATTCTAATCAATTAAAGGGCAGTATCATTTTAAAATATTCTTCCTTATACCCATAATATATAAATAATTATATTAATAATACAAGGCCAATAAAAAAGGTATTCATAACCTTAAAATGTGTCAAGTTATATTTTATAAATAAAAACTGCCTAACACTCATAACTCCACATAGCAAAAGTAAAAAATATCATTATTATAGATAGATAACTCCACCATTTTTCCTTCACTCTTAGAACCCACACAAATCAAAGGATTCTTTTAAGCAGGACAAAACCTATCCAACTAATTGAATTAATAATATAATTAGAGAACAGTGAACTTTAGACTTGATATCAAGTATTTTTTAATTTATGCCGAAGCACACAAAAAAACTCGAAAGGACGGGTTAGAATTTAGTTACAGTGTCAGGAGAGCGACTCATTATGCTTTGGAAAGTTTTTAACATTGAAACTGGTGCAACAGTAAAAGGCGGTTTTGTTGACGAAGATGAGGCAAAAAATTGGCTAGAGTATAAGATGGATGAATCTGCAGATTTAGACCTCTACGACGTCACTGAAATGGATGAAGACGAAGAGCTACTTTACGAAGAAAGTGAAGATGAAGATTCCGATTACGAATCATCAACAGAAATCTACGAAGAAAGTAGTGACGACGACGATGATGAAGGTACTTTTCTCGAGGACCTAACTGAAGTGGACGACCTTGACTTTTAATTTCGAGTAGCTTTTTGATAAACATGATCTCTACGTTATTTAGAAAATTATTCATCCTCATGAGAAATAAATAGCTCAGATAATTTTTCTAACCTTCAATATCACACTCGTCAGAAAGCTTCTTAAAATAAATATCAATTACTCATAGAAAATTCGCACCAATACCAATTATTTACTTTAATCACCTTGTACGCCCACAGGCGGCCCGTCAGGTAAGGAAATCCATTGCTCAGAGGTCAGTTCTTTTAACTTAGTTTTACTTCGAGAAAGAGCATGTTTCGACAACAGAGATGCATCCGCTAAACGCTTATGGCAGCGCTCAATCTTATAAATTTTTGAATAATAAGAAACAAAATGACCATTAAGACCGGAGCAAGCTTCATCAATTGGAATGATATCCACATCTCTTGCCTTCGCGTTTAAATCGACATATTCTTTCAAAATAATCGAAGGCATAGGTTTACCGACAGGAAGAGAAGAAAACTCGGCCCATGTTAGGGATAAGACATTGGCATTTTTTGCGGAAATACTAACCCGATGCGTCTCAAAGCTTCCCCAATCTAAAAACATATGCTTTTTGCAGCCCTCTACATAATATAGGTCTCCAAACTTATAGGTTACATATTTTCTATCCAACTCTTTACATCCTCTTGGAGGGATAGGCTTAGATAAGGCATAAAAAGGCTTTCCTTCAACCATACCTATAAGGGCATCTTGATCTACCTCAATAATATGCCCCTTTTTGCGAGTCAGATAATAGACCTCACGGCTTGATAGTATGCTTCTCTTACAGTTTTTTACAAAATAAATTGTCCCATAATAAGAAATATAATTTCCTTCATATTTCCTACATATTTCTTTTTTCTTTTGACTTGAAAACACTTTCTTTTTAGGAAGGGGTGGCGCAGAGCTCGGTTTTGTCGGCTTATTACTAACCGCGTCAGTAGAAGTACCGCTGCCATAATCAGTAGAAGGTTCTATCATATTAGCTTGTGGGTAATTATCGTTATAACTAGGGCCATCATGGTCTTCAAATTCTCTCGGCTCAGGTTCTTCAATCACTTCTTCCGGCTCTTCAGCAATCTCTCTTTGTCCAACTGCACTATCAGGAAAAGGAGGTTCAGGAGATTGCTCAACAGCTTCTTCACTACCAACATCCCCTTGACCTTCAAGATTTGGAGATGGTTCCTCATCCCCACCATCTTGCCCTTCCTGTCCTATGCCTAAAGAAAAAACAGTTGTAAAAACCAGGAAAAGAGAGATCGAAAATAACTGCATAGATTTCATAAGCTTTCCCGTATATAACAAATCGTCTATTACAACACTACAAAGCTGTCTTGACAGCACTATTTCTACTAGCCCCAGAAAAAACTCTTCATATCATGTTGGTCGCATGAATTCCGGTACCCAGCTTTATGTCCTGCTCCATAGCATGCCAGATTGCATCTTATATAAATCACAAAATTAAACAAAACAAACAAGATACTCCTCACTACTAATTGTGTTAGGTTGTCCTTCGGCCAAATGATATATAATATTTAGCCATACAAGGGTGTGATAATGTACAATTTATTACATTAAAATCAATTAAATCAATAAGCTTGTTGTGCAATTGTTAAACATTTATTAACGGAAGAATTTCATAAAATGATTTTCAAAAACCTACAAAGTTATATCAATGAACTATCAAAAAGAAATGATTTAGTCAGAATTGACGTCCCCGTAGACCCTCATTTGGAGCTTGCTGAAATTCACCGCCGCGTCATAGCTGCAAATGGCCCTGCTCTGCTGTTCACTAATATAAAAGGTAAAAACTTTCCAGTTGCTACAAACCTATTTGGAACCCATGATAGAATACTCTTAGCATTTGGGAATCATCCCCTAGAATTAGTAAAACACGTGGCGAAAATACCAGAAGAGCTCCTACCTCCATCAATTAAAAAGCTATGGGGTTTAAGAAGTACATTCAAAAAATTAGCAAAAATAGGTTTCAAACCCCACAAGCAATCTCCAGTATTCAAATACTGCTTACAGCCAGCAGATTTAACGGCACTTCCCACTATTACCTCTTGGGAAAAAGACGGGGGACCATTCCTAACATTACCGTTGGTACACACACAAGGTTTTGACGGAAAACCTGACAACCTTGGAATGTATCGTATTCAAATCCATGAAGCACACGAAGCTGGTATGCACTTTCAAATAGGTAAAGGTGGTGGATTCCATTTATACGAAGCCGAACAGCGAGGGGTCGAATTGCCAGTAAATATTTATTTGGGAGGGCCACCTGCTTTGACACTCTCAGCTATCGCTCCATTACCAGAAAATGTTCCAGAACTTATGTTAGCTTCATTGATCATGGGTGAAAAAATCGCAAGAGGGAAATCAAGCCAATGCACTATCGACCCAATTGCCGAGGCTGAATTTTGCCTGACAGGTATAGTTCCTCCAGGAATCCGACGTCCAGAAGGCCCGTTTGGGGACCATTATGGATATTATTCTCTAATTCATGACTATCCCGTATTTAGACCTTCCGCTATATTCCACAGAGAACGAGCTATATTTCCAGCCACTGTTGTCGGCAAACCTAGGCAAGAAGATTTCTATTTGGGGGATTTTCTTCAAGAATTATTATCACCTCTATTCCCACTTGCAATGCCCGGGGTAAAAGACCTTTGGAGTTATGGTGAAACAGGCTATCACGCACTATCAGCCGCTGTGCTAAAAGAACGCTATGGGCGAGAATCAATGGCTTCTGTATTTAGAATTCTAGGCGAAGGCCAACTCTCACTTACAAAATTTCTTCTTGCAACTGATACAACCCTAGATCTCAAAGATTTTACTACTGTTTTTTGTCACATATTAGAGCGTGTCCAATGGCACAAAGACCTTTTCATATTCTCAGAACTTAGCATGGACTCTCTTGATTATGCCGGACCAGAAATCAACAAAGGGAGCAAAGGTGTCATCCTCGGATTAGGCCCAGCAATAAGAACTCTTCCCAAAGAAACCAGCTTCTCCAATTTAAATTCAATTATTAAAAATATAAAAGTCTTTTGCCCTGGATGCCTTGTTGTCGAAATACCAAGCTATTTGGAAGATGCCGCCTGCATTAAAGAAATAGCAATACAGCAAGAGTTTTCCAACTGGCCGATAATCATAGCCGTAAATGATGCTGAAAAAGCTACAAAAACTGAGGCCGCATTCCTATGGACTGCTTTTACAAGATTTGAGCCTGCAGCAGATATCTACTCAGCAAAAACTACAATAAAACAAAATCACGTTTGCCATGAAGGCCCAATTGTCATCGATGCCAGAATGAAACCATGGTATCCGGAAGAACTGTTTTGCGACCCAAAAACAAAAAGCGTAGTTGATAATAGGTGGAAAGAGTACTTTCCAAATAAAAATATAGAGATGGGATCCAGTGACGATGCGCATTTATACTCAAAACGATAACTTAAAATAAAAATAAGGATTATTAAGTAATTTTCTTCTTTTGCAATGTATCTATTAGTTTATAAATTAGTATTTCTTGATAAGTCAATGCCTGCATTAAGTTCTTATATTCAACATCTACCCTTTCACAATTCTCATTCCAGGTATGATAGGCATGTTCTAAAATACGAGAAAAATTTACCATGCCCAAGTTAAGGCAAACTCCAGCAATTGAGTGTAAAATTTCTTTTATTTCTTCAAATTTACCTTCATCTAACAAAGTCTCAATTCTCTTTATTTCACTCACACACTTATTTAAAAACTTTTCAGAAAACCTTACATATACAGCCCAATCATCACCAAAACGAGACAATACTCTTTGTGCACTGGATCCAAATTTTTCAACAATTAAAGTAGGTATATCGCCATTCAACTTACCCAAGCACTCGAGTAAGGTAGATTCTAACTGCATAAGATCGGTAGGCTTTTCCAAAATGGCATCAATGCCAGTTTCAAAATATTTTTTCTTATCTTCAGTCAAAACATTAGCTGTCAGTGCAATAATTGGTGTCAAACAATATGATGGCTTAGTACGGATATCACGAACTGCTTCAATCCCATCTATTTTTGGCATATGAATATCAATCAATATAAAGTCGTAATTTGCTTTGTCTACTTTGGCAATCGCAACTTCACCATCAATAGCTAAATCGACTTGCATATTAATGTCTCGAAGCATATGCAACATAACTTCCTGATTAATCTCATTATCCTCAGCAAGAAGAATTTTCTTTCCTGAAAGATCATTAAAAGTTGGGGCAGAAATCATCTCTAAATCTTTTGCAGACAAGTCTGCACAGGATTGAAAACCAAAATCTAAAACAACACCAAACTCACTACCTTTTCCTGGAGAGCTTTCAACAAAAATTCGTCCCCCCATCAGTTCGGTCAAATTTTTTGAAATACTAAGGCCTAATCCAGTTCCACCATACTCTTTCGTTGTCGATAAATTTTCCTGTTGAAAAGATTCAAATACTCTCGAAATATTTTGTTTGGAAATACCAATTCCTGTATCAATCACTCTAAACATAAGCCTAACAATCTTATCCTCTTCATCAAGATCAAGCATATTAACCTTTAATCTTACATAACCAGACGAAGTAAATTTGATAGCATTACTTAATAAGTTCAACAAAATCTGAGTTAAACGGAACGAATCACCGATAAGAACCCTTGGAATATTTTTACTGTCAACACTTAAATAAAGAGCTAATCCTTTATCCTTAGCACTCACATTGCAAACATTATAAATATCTTCAATTACCCTATCTAAATAAAAATCTTCTTTGGCAATTTCAATTTTCCCAGCTTCAACTTTAGACAAATCCAAAATGTCATTTATAACTCTCAACAAAAGTTGTGCAGATGCATATGACTTTTGCAAATAACTTTCTTTATCCTCACACAATTCAGTTTTCAAAGCTAAGTGCAGCATCCCAATTACACCATGAAGGGGAGTTCGAATTTCATGGCTAACATTTGCTAAAAAGTCTGATTTATGCTGGCTAAGTTGCTCAGCTGTCTGCTTTGCTACTGCAAGTTGTTTATTCTTTTCTTCCAATTGCTCTCTGGCAATAATCGCCGCCTCATTATCTTCAATAAAGGCAACAAACAACCTCTCATTCTTAGACTGAATTTCATCTAAGCCAATTTTGATTTGAAAGGGGTCACCGTTTTTCTTAATACCTATGTATTCATGTGTGCCCTTCCCAACTAAACTACGAATAGCCAAAAATGGATCGCTTATCTCTTCTTTTGCATCAGCAATAACTTGATCATCAGGAAAAAGAATCGATACATTATGGCCTATAATTTCGCTTTCAGAATATTCAAACAACTTCAATGCTTCAGCACTAAACATTTCTATGCGTCCATCTTCATGGAAAAGTAAAATACCCATAACATTAGAATTAATAATATCGTAGGTAAGCTTTTCTGATAGCTTAATCTTCTCCAATGATCTTATATGATTAATTCTAATCACCATATAAGATCCAAATAAAATTATAATAATGAGGGTATACAGGATAGCAGCAAAGTATGCTGATTTACGATAATACTCTTTGATTTCATCTTCATCTATTTCAGCAACAAATCCTAATTCTAATGTTGGTGACCAATGTAATGCTCCTAAAACTCTAACCCCTCTATAATCAGGATAAGGATCTACCAAAAGTGCCGATTTTTCTTTCAATACCGCTTTATAAAGTTCTGTTTTTTCATTGCCCTCACCGGGTACAGTTTGTTGAATATTTAAAAGACTCGAGCCAGAAATTGAAAGAATCCCTTTTTCACGTAAACTTTCAACAAACCTACTTTCCGAAAGCAGCACACCTCTCTTATCAACAACGTAAGTATCAACGGTTCTACCCACTTGTCCTATTTTGACTAATTTAGAAAAACTGCCAAATGGGTTAATGCGTAGAAAAAAATAACCTATTTTTTGATTATGAGTATCCATAGCAGCAATACCAACAAACATCGTCGGTCGCTTATGCTTCAAAATTCCAAACTGATCTCTTAAGGGAATTTCAGAAGTAATGGGTGGAATCACAATTGAAAATCCCTGCTCCAGCCTCTTTATTTTTTCTGGGAAAAGTTCCCTAAACTGTACATGCTTATTTAGGCTATAAGGAATATATGAAGCTCGTACTAAAAAATTCAAATCTGTTAATAAAAAGCCTTCAAACTCACTTTCCAACACCCGTGAAGAAAACAGCCGCTTTAATTTTTCCTGTGCTTTAATGTTACTTGACTTTGACTTAATGATTTCATCAGCTAATCTTTTAAAATCAGGAAGATCAACAATGCTTTCAGCTACGTCAAAATTTCTTTTTGCCCAAATTTTTTCTATACTTTCATTCATCGATAATGCAATTTTATTCAAATTATCGACAAAGTACTCAAAGATACGATCTTCTTCGTATGAAAACCAAGCTAAAATCGCTACTGCTAAGAGCAAGGGGATAAGTAAAAACCTACAAACTTTTTTTAACGGATTTTTATCTGGCTCCGCATGAAAATTCATCTGCAATACTACTTTCGTTATCAAGCTGTATAAATTCATTGAGAGGATTAAACATCTAATCGGATTATTATAAAGGCTTAAGTTCAACCCTTTATAAGCTTATATCAAAAATGCCGCCAGTTATACAAATGCAAGCAAAAACATTTAAAAAAGACACCTACAGCTTCTAATTGAGTATATTCATGCACATATATAGGTGTATTTCTATACTTTTAAAGCCCAAAAACTATCATAAATATTTTCTAAGAACTTAATTATCTAACTTGAAATCAGTTAGAAAGAACGGTCAAAAAATTGGCGTATCTTCAATCTATCAAAAATAAAGTCACTTTTGGCTATAATTAAAATGATTACATCCACAACCTTAGAAGCTGGACTACACAAGTAACGATAGTGAACAGGTAGCTGAATGTCGAAAGAAACGGCCGATTATCAAAGCTGCAGGATCACATCCAGGCGATCTTAGCGACCCTATCGACGGGACTCACTGTTCCTACGATATGCGTAGAAAAACGCCAAGTCCCATTGAGGACTGTTATTAATTAAAAATTATCTTTGCAGCGGTTGAGCTTAAGATAGTAACAATTGTAAGCGCTTAAATAGAGACTGGTGGCGAGAGGGAGACTTGAACTCCCGACCTGTGGGTTATGAATCCACCGCTCTAGCCAGCTGAGCTACCTCGCCAAGACAATTCTTTAATTCGCAAAAAGCCGAAACACAGTGGATATTTGAAATAGAGCAAAAAGTCAAGAAATATCGCTTCTACTAGGGCGTGTTGACGTTTCATTTTCGTAGCGAGAGACAAATACTTGAAAGTCGCAGCTAGGAAGGGTTTCAAAAATTACCGGAGGTGTACTAGATGTACATTGAGGATAATTTTTGAAACCCTGACAACGTTGTGACTCAAGGGTTTGGCTCGTAGTAGGAAATGAAACGTCAACACGCCCTAAGAAGATAGCCAGAAACGATCTAATCTTCATCAGATATTTCCTCAGATACCATTTCCTTAAATAAGGGTAAAAACTCTAAAACTTGCCCGCCTATAGTTTGCCTAAGGTTTGGGCCTAAAATTTCATAACCATTTTTAGTAAAAAAACCCTCAGAATTCTTACTTATGGTTACACGCAGCTGAGAAGCTGATTTTTCACGGGCAACATCTTCAATTTTCTTCAACAACTTCGTACCGTAACCTTTCCCTGCATAATCCTTGAAACATAAACCCCTCCAAGACAAAGGTAGGTTTGCTGCCTACTCTAGGTGGAACTTTAACATGCGCATAAGCTTCATAGCCCCCTTATCGACGAAAACATACACATATCCACGCTCCAAATCACGTAGCATAGCATCTTCATCCACACGCCTATTGCACCAAGCTATAAGCTGCTCCTTAGAGTAAATATCGCCGCATAGAGCTTTTATCGACTTAGACCTTAGCTTATGGAGCTCTTCAAGATCCCCTTCCTTGCCAACTCTCATTTTCATCTCAAAAAACCCCAAGAAATAAATAATTCATAATTGTGTTATACTTGAAAGTCGCAGCTAGAAAGGGTTTCAAAAATTACCGGAGGTGTACTAAATGTACATTGAGGATAATTTTTGAAACCCTGACAACGCTGTGACTCAAGGATTTGGCTCGTAGTAGGAAATGAAACGTCAACACGCCCTAGCATAGAAAATTTCGGCGCAATTCAAAAAGAGACCTGATTATCCATAGATACTAAGAGGAAGGCCTTTCATGGCTTAGAAGAAGATATGAGGAGTGCGTAAATTGGCTACAACCCTGAAAAGATTCATAGCCGTCTCTTCAACTAGAAACATCACGCATGGTATTGGGGTAAACAAATAGGATCATGGTTCACTTCAAAGTTCTTACAGTGATCAATAGCACGAACGAAAGCAGTTACTTTTTCCATATTTGTCATAATAGCGCATCCAAACTGAACAGCGCACTGCCTGATTTTTGCACCATTTGTAAGCTCTTTAAGCTGCGTGTTTTTAGGGATATTCACGACAAAATCAACTTCCCCAGACTTAATAACAGAAAGCACATCCCTCTCAGCCTCACCCGGCCAGGCTAATGACTCACACTCAAAGCCATGCTGTTGCAAAAACTTCGCAGTTCCATTGGTAGCATATAGCTTTAATCCTAAATTCTTTAATATTTTACAAGATTTAAGGAAAAGTATTTTTTCTTTTTCGGCACCAGCACTGACCAAAATTCCCTTCTTAGGTACCGTCACTTTCGACGCTTCAAGGGCCAACAGCAAAGCTTCCTCAAAATTTCGGCCAATACAGCCAACTTCTCCAGTAGATGCCATTTCAACACCCAATACCGGATCTGCTCCTTTTAAGCGCCCAAAGCTAAACATAGCCGCCTTTACACCCACGTGAGGTAGCTCATCCTCATTATAGCGTGTCAATTTCGGTGCTTTCCCAATAATAACATCAGTAGCCACTTCTGCTAAATTTAAACCGACCGATTTCGAAATAAAAGGAAAGGAGCGAGCAGCACGAGCATTACATTCTATGACCTTAATTTGGCCTTCTTTTGCCAGAAATTGGATATTAAACGGACCATTTAGCTTTAAACCTTCAGCGATTTTACGTCCTGCTTTTTTAACTTGTCTAACAGTCTCCACATAAAGCATTTGCGCTGGAACAACTGTGGTAGCATCACCCGAATGAATACCGGCATTTTCTATATGCTCACTAACAATGCCAGTGACAATTTTTCCGTCACGCGCAACCCCATCCAGCTCAATTTCTCTTGCACCTGTCAAAAACTCAGAAATAACAACTGGATGCTCAGATGAAATATCAACAGCAGCTTCTAAAAACCGATCTAAAGAAAGCCTATCATAAGCAACTTTCATAGCTGCACCACTGAGAACATAGCTCGGCCTAACCAGGACAGGAAAGCCAACTTTATCGATAAAAGAGTCAATCTCACTTTTGGAAAGTGCGGACACCCATTTAGGCTGATCAATTCCAATAGAATCAAGCAAAGCAGAAAACCTGTTACGATCCTCAGCATGATCAATGGTTTCAGGGCTATGGCCTAACAGCTTGACTCCCGCTTTTGCCAAAGGCAGAGCTATCTTATTAGGTAATTGTCCCCCCATCGAAGCAATCACCCCTTGCGCATTTTCAAACTCATAAATATCCAAAACACGCTCAACAGAAATTTCATCAAAATACAGACGATCAGAGCAATTAAAATCAGTAGATACTGTCTCAGGGTTACAATTGACAATCACACTACGCCAGTGATCTGCCTGCAGTCTCTCACTACAGCTTACTGCACACCAGTCGAACTCAACACTAGTTCCAATGCGATATGAACCACCACCTAAAACAACAGCACTCTTCTTCTTATCATCAGGCAATGGGTCGTGAAACAAACCACCATAAGAAAAATACAGATAATTTGAAGGCGACGGATATTCTGCAGCAGTTGTGTCAATCTTTTTAACGACAGGATAAACACCCAACTCCTTGCGTAATTTCCGCAATACCAAAGAGCATTCCAACCTCTCATTTTCGGTAGACTGATCAAAGATCTGCATCGATCTCAATGCGACACAAACTATCTGTAAATCAGCAAAACCAGAAGACTTCCATCGCCTCCAGGTATCACATGAAATAGAAGAAAAAGTTTTCAAAAAATAGTCTTCATAAGAAATATCCTTTTTCGGATATGGCTTAACATGCTCAGCAATCTCTTTTTCTATCGAAGTTATAATGGCAATTTGGGATAAGAACCATTTATCAATAAAAGTGACTGCATGCACTTCATCAATAGTCATTTTGTTATCGCGCAAAGCTTCAACAACTGCATACAACCTCGTATCAGTAGTTTTAGAAACCAGCTCTCTAATATCATCTTCAGTAATAGCATTTCGGCTACTGATACCTTCACCTATTTCCGAAACCATACGAACAGCTTTCTGTAGCGCCTCCGGAAAACTTCGCCCAATAGCCATAACCTCACCAACAGACTTCATGGTAGAGCCTAAATCACGGACTACGCCTTTAAACTTCTGCAAGTCCCAACGAGGCATCTTAATAGTTACATAATCCAAAGCTGGTTCATAAAAAGCACAAGTGATTCCAGTTACAGGATTTTTCAACTCTAGCAAATCATGACCTAAAACAACTTTGGCAGCAATATATGCAATGGGATAACCGGATGCTTTACTAGCCAGAGCCGAAGAGCGGGAAAGTCTGGCATTAACCTCAATAACATAAAATTCTAATGAATTTGGGTCTAAGGCAAACTGTGCATTACACTCCCCAATAATATTCATAGAATTTATCATTTTTAATGCTGCATTACGCAGTAACTGATATTCGTCATCCGATAAAGACTGGCTAGGGCAAACTACAATTGAGTCCCCAGTATGAATTCCAAGAGGATCAAAATTTTCCATGTTGCAAATGGTAATACAATTACCTTCGCCATCGCGCATAACTTCATATTCGACTTCTTTCCAACCCTTTAATGATTTTTCGATCAAAACTTGCGGAGACACCGCAAGCCCAGGTTCGACCAGTGCCTTTAACTCTTCATCGTTATTCGCAAAACCACTACCTAAGCCTCCCAAGGCATAAGCAGCACGCACTATCACAGGGTAACTAATATCATTCGCTGCGACTAGTGCTTCAGATAAAGAAGAACAAGCCACACTAGGAGGAATAGGCATTCCAATGCTTTTCATTTGTTTAGCAAACAGATCCCTATCTTCGGTCATTTTCAATGTTTCAATAGATGTTCCTAGATTCTTCACATTGTATTTATCTAAGATACCTAAATCGTCGAGTTCAATTAGACAATTTAATGCAGTCTGTCCGCCAAAACTTGCAACTATGGCATCAGGCTTTTCCTTAGCAAAAACAACTTCAACCCATTTAGCAGTCACAGGATATAAATAAATTTTCACATTTTTACTGGGATTGGTCTGCACAGTTGCAATATTAGGATTAATGACAATGACATCACAACCTTCTTCGGCTAACGCTTTAACTGCCTGTGTTCCTGAATAATCAAACTCTCCAGCCTGTCCAATAGAAAGGCCTCCTGAACCCAAAACGACAATCTTTGGTTTTTCCTTCATTGACTTAATCTTAAACGCACTCATGAATTCAACACCTCAGAAACGAATTGATCAAGAATTTCCCCAGTATCGCGCGGGCCGCCAGCTGATTCAGGATGAAACTGCACACCTCTGAAAGGCTTATTTTTATGCCGTATTCCTTCCACAGTCTGATCATTTGCATTACGAAACCAAATTTCCCATCCATCAGGAAGCACATCATCTTCCACTACATAGCCATGATTTTGGCTAGTAATAGATCCTTTTCGCGTACCGACTTCATATACAGGTTGGTTGTGACTTCTATGCCCAAAAGGCATGCGCCTTGTTTTCATTCCTGCAGCTAAACTTAAGATCTGATGCCCAAGACAAATCCCAAGGACAGGCTGACTTCTTTCCAATAAAGCACGAATACGCGCAACACTATCACCAGTTTGATTTGGATCTCCTGGTCCATTGCTCAAAAGCCAACCACTACAATCCATCTCAGAAATCGGAGTGTCCCAAGGAAAAATCTCAACTTCACACTCATGCCCTACCAACTGTCGAATGATATTCCACTTAACACCAAAATCTATTAAACCTATCCTCTTACGCCCACTACCAAGAATGATACGCTCTTTTGTAGAGACCTGGGACACAATATTATATTTAGCAGGATCAAAAAATCCGTCATCAGAACATGCAAAAGGATCCAACTCGCCCAACATCCTTGTCGCTGACGAGCCGCTCATCTCGATCTTACCCATAAGGCAAGGATTTGAGCGAATCATATGCA
The DNA here is from genome assembly GCA_041391425.1 of Bdellovibrionota bacterium. Taxonomy (GTDB): domain Bacteria; phylum Bdellovibrionota_B; class Oligoflexia; order Oligoflexales; family JAWKNZ01; genus JAWKNZ01. The sequence continues at coordinate 89,503 of JAWKNZ010000003.1, read as the reverse complement.
CCAAATGACGGGTATCTAAGCCCATAATACCTGGAACATTTTGCGATTTAAGCCAACTGTCAAGAGATTGAAAACTTTTCCAGTGAAATGCGGAAGGACTATCAATCGATATAAGAACCGCTGAAGCATGTATCTTGGAAGATTCTATTCCGGTGGGAATAGGCAACTCTAGCGAAGAAGGTATTGGCGGAACACCGTAGTTTCCAATCAATGGATAACTAAAAAGCAAAATCTGCCCAAAATAAGATGGATCGGTTAATGCCTCTCCATATCCTACCATAGCGGTTGTAAACACGAGCTCGCCGCTTGATCGAACCGGCGCACCAATTAACTCTCCCTCAAAAACCTCGCCATTTGATAAAGCAAGAGAACACTTTGACCTCATAAGACTACTTTCTCTAACCTCTATATTTGCAATAGACCCGTCGAAGAAACTTAGTAGCAAATGGGGGAGAATACTATTACTTTTTTATAAGTCTTAAATATTTTTGCAAGTCATAGTCTATTGGTAACCAAAAAGTTCGGAATTTAATCAATTCACCGTAACCAATTGTTAAATTGTTAAACAAGTGTATGCAAATAAAATTAAAGAATGAACACTATGATTAGTAAATCTGTCTCTTTCGTCTATCTTCGCCCCTTAGCTGGGTATCAATTGTAAAATTACCTTGTAAGTTTATACCATTACCTTTAGTTCGGCGATCAGATCTCCAATTTTTATAATCAAAATAAATACCTTGATCACGCCGCGTCACTACCTTTGCCAAAAAATACTGCAACACGTTTTGCACGATATTTCAGGGGGTTGTGATCCATCATAAGATCGATGTGCTATACAGACCAGCTTTGTATTCACAATTTCCTCCCTCATAAAATATCTAGAAACAATTCACCTACCAGTAATGTCCTGGTAATACACTTAATTATGCATAAGCTATACCAAGTTAGGAAAATGACATCCCAATATGGATCAAGCCAAAAACTCTCTTAAAGTATAAGTAATTAGAGAAAACAGTGGCATATCAAGCCGATGTTGCCTAAAAGTTATATTTGCTACTATAAGAGCGGGATTATTTTGAATAATACGCTATGAAGAACCTTATTTATTAAGGCCTAATGTATCTATGAATAAGGATATTTCTTTGGAAAAGAGCATACTGACTGACAAGACGCAAAACTAACTAGCTTGCTTGCTAGAGCTAGAACTCTGAGGATTTAAAAGACGGTTGAGCAACCTCACCGTAAAACGTTTATAAACCTTTCTCGCGATTGCCCCGTCACGATCCAAAAGTTCATTAAATTGCTCCCTAGCAATAACTCGTATTTCAGAATCCGTTTCTGCGACAAAACGCACAGCCGTAGGATGCCCTGATAAAAGCCATAATTCGCCAAACGTTTCCCCTGCGTACATAATATCAAGAGATTGTTCAACTCCATTTATAACCTTAAAACACTGAACAGCCCCAGATAAAATTACATATATACCAAGTGGCTCATCGTTATAACCCAGAATAGCTTCTTCTGCTGGAAAAAATTTTGTAAAACCGACAGACCACAGCTTATATCTCTGCCGCGCAGATAAATCTCCTAAAAACGTAGCCTCATCAAAAGCTCCAGGAACCATAATAGCTTTGTCATCAACATCTTCAACTAATTCACCAGGATTTTCTAAAACAACAACACGTTCTTTCTCCTGTAAATATTCACGATCTTCTTGCCTTTCAGATTCTTCGGGTACTACTCTGTCCAAAATACTTTCATTATCTTCTGTATCTACATCGCTAACTTCAACCTTATAGGCTGACTGTCCAACCTTATTAACTTCGGGCGACTCGAAATCTAAAGGGCCAAGTAAAGAAGAGTGCTCTGAGGCAGCCATGCCTTCTCCAAAATCATTAGAATCCTTATCAAACAGAGGAACTTCATGATCAGAAGGCAGGTCAGAAACGATAGACAAGCCTGTAGAGCTTTCTGGAACTTCTGGTGGCGATAATTTGTCAATTTCGTAATCTGCTTCACTACTATCATTATAATCCGTAAAGCCCAAAGAAGGTTCACCGCTAAGATTAAGGTTCGTAGCTTCCGGTAATTCTTCCAAATTAGACGATATGCTCGAAATCGGTTGGTAATCACTTTCACTACCTTCAGAAGAAGTTTCAGCAGCCGCATCCATAGGTAGAGGTGGTAATGAAGCCTCTAACAACTCTGTAGAACCTTCAACAACTGGAGTATTATGAGATGACGGTTCACGAGAAGTTATAAAATGCCTTCCACTATCATCATCTCCTTTAAAATTGGTCAAGGAATGCAATGAGAACATATTTGCATCTTCTTGGCTATTACTTTCAATTGAAATACGATTATCAGATTTCCTCTTTGTTGATTGGAAAACATTTTCAGGGGGATTCACCCCAGCTCTCTTGTAACAATAAATAGAACGTTCCGAGTTTCCCGCCTTTTCAAAAGCCACAGCAGCCCGTTCAAATAAACTCTTGTTCTCAAAAATAATCCCCGCACTTGAAAAATATCCACCTAAAATAAAAATCTTGGCAAGCCCCTCCCACATTTGAGAGTCTTCATAATTTACTTCATTGAGCAATTTAGCACACACCACTTCACCAGAAATCTTAACCAACTCTGCACCATGTTCGGTACGGCCTTGTTCAGCAATGGCCAAAATAAGTTTGACTACCTCGGTATATTTAACAACAATACGAGCGATATCTTTATCAAATGAACCATTTTTAATCCAGTCACTCATAATCTTAACTTCTTTCTGAGTAACCGAAAGTGCATCAAGACTATCTTTTGCCAACAAAGCCTTATACTTTTCTACTGCCATATCATATTCTAAAGCTTCCAGAAAATACTTCGCCGCTTCTCTATCTTCACCCATTTCAGCAAATACTCTAGCAGCATCGCCAAACCTTTCTGCCATTGCCAAATACTTTGCCGCCATCGGCAAATTACCTGCTTCTTTAGCACACTTTCCTACCTCTAATGGCATCTCAGCCATCTTATAACACTCAGCAGCTCTATCCCAATAAGCATGCCTCGCATAAATCACACCAGCACGATTATGCTTACCCATACGCATTAATATTTTGGCAGCCTCATGAATCATACCGGCATTTTCCAAAATGCTTATAGCTTCCCGCTGCATATGAATAGATTCGAGTAATTGTGCAGCCTGACCGGGACGGCCTCGCTTTAAATAATCCTGCGCTTGATTAAATATCCTTTGATCGACCTTCGTAAGTTTTCTCTGATCACTTTTTCTCTTATTATAATCTGATCCACTTTGTTTAAGCTTACTTTTTTCCCTTGCTTTAATACCTCTAAGAGAATACACCTGCCAAACAAATCCAAAAAAGGATACGATGGCAAGAAAGATTAATATAACGACCAAGACTTGGATCGACACAAAGCCCCCAACTCACAAACAGCTAAGCATAGTATTCTGACCGCCTATCGGCATATAATCAAAACTACTTAAACTACATCCAAATAATTCAAATTTATATAAACTAAACGGTTCTAATTTTGATCCGAAATAAACAGAAGTAACTATTCAGCGTATTTTTTCCCTTCAATATGTCGCTTGATACATCGTCATCCTGAGTGAAGCGAAGGATCTATTTCGCAATTTTGAGATCCTTCGCTTCACTCAGGATGACGGGCAGTCAAGGCTTTGAATCGATCAGATAAAAAATACGCTGAATAGTTACAAACAGAACAAACAAAAACCGCGGAAATAATGAAGATTTTTTAACAATTTTTTTCATTTTGTCAAGGAACGCATTAGATAGAGAGGTATCTTAATTTAGATAAACATGACTTATCTGAGGCATGACATTCAGTTGAATAGGTACTCCCAATAAAGTAATAAAAACATGCTTAATCAGGATTAAAAAATAAAGACATTTTGAAAATCTAACAAATTTCACATAAATTGCTATAGCTTATAAGAAATACCAACAGACCTAAAATGATCTATAGTTTTAGTAAGCTCTGCGTTTGGAGACTTTTGCTTATACCCAGGTGAAACTGTCCAGGATAATTTAAGTGAGAAGGTCCTATTTATTGGAAGGCTAACACCAATTCCAGCATTCCATGATGGCATAGTAGGAGTCTTAGTCACAACACTTTCTCCATCTGGGCCCACAGACTCGAGGTAGTACTCTTTCGCAATTATACCAGTTATCAAATATGGAACAAACACCTCACCATAATACAAAATTAAAATAAAATCTGCAGAATATGCTTTCAATAAAGTCGTATTATTCGAATAATAATATTTATCTTCCTCTCCTTCAACTTGCGAATAGCCTTTTTGCGATGATACATCTTGACGATAGGTCAACCCCAACTGAAAATAGGAACCTAAATCCATCGAAACCGAACCACTCAACGAGCTCATAGATTGCGTCTGAAGAAAAAAATTAGAGTCAGATGCCGAGCCCTTAAGGGTAAAATGAACAGCTCCTAAGACCACTTCTAGAGGAGAAATGACAAAAAAAACTGTAATTAAAATTTTAAAAATATTCTGTTTCATGAAAACCATAAGTAAGCCCTTCATAGCGGAAGCTTCTTGACACCTACTACCCTTCAAGTTTAACACAACAAATAGAAATGGATTCCAAGATAATAGGAAAATGCTGCCTGAAAGCTAAATAAATTAATCCATGAAAAATTTAAGATCATTCTTACTATAAGTAAACACGAAAGTAACAAATTTTATCATTTATTTACAACTGCCTTTCAGATAACATAATATCAACAAAGTAGAAATTCCAAAAAAAATTGGCAGAGTTAAGCATAAAACATAAAGGGATATAAACTTGCAGGCAATGGATTACAGAAAATGTGTAGTAGGTGTCTTTTCCAATCCTCAAGGCCTTTTATTAGTAGGTGAAAGATCTGACCTTGCTAATCAATGGCAATTTCCTCAGGGAGGAGTTGATCAAGGCGAATCACCTGAAGATGCTATAAAGCGAGAAATCAGAGAAGAGCTGGGTATTGAAAAATTTGAAATAATCAGAAGAACTCTAGATTTTATTCATTACGATTTCCCAAGCCAGCTTTCAAAAGATATTAGCAAAAAATATCGAGGACAAAAACAAATTTGGTATCACCTAAGGTTAAAAGAGGGCTTTCCACCAGATCTTTCAAAAGCGACAGATCAAGAATTCATTAATTTACAATGGAAAACACCTAAACAGATTCTCGATGAAATTATTTATTGGAAAAAAGAAGCATATACAGAAGCATTTATGCAACTAAGTTTACACTTAAAATAATACCCTTTAAAAAAGGAAACAAACGTGGAAAGAGTCGCTTTAACAAATCTATTCATCGGGTTCTGTGCTATCTTTTTAGCAGCTTGCGCAGGGTCTTTTTTAGCACTTGATATTACTGAAGGATTTATTAAAAACAAAGACATCTTAAGCTCTTGGCAAATGATCAATCTAAAGAGTGCCCATGGGCATACAAACTTATTTGGATTGTGCCATATCGCTCTTGGGTTAACAATGCCATGGTCAAAACTCAACCAGAAAATAAAAAAGCTTCAAACTATAGGATTATCAATGGGAACAGTCGCAATGAGTGTGTTATTGAGTATTCAAGCTTTCCTAGGACCATCAGAAGACCTAACTTTATTAAAAATCACTCTTGGACTTTTCCTCTCAGCCGCCTTAGTTTCAATTGCACTACAATGCTATGGTTTATACGTAAGATTAAGGAGATAACTTTAATAGTCATCAGAAGATTAAACGCATATAGAATTTCAATTATGATAAAGTAAAACTAAAAACGCTTCTTCATCATCCGTTGCATATATACGCCCAAGAAAACACCTTAAAAAATCGCTATCAATGCCTAACTGACTTTTTGCAAGCCATCAAAAATACTAATCGCCTCATCACGGCCTTCTGATGGAGCTACTTTTTCAATTTTAGTTTTCCCTCTCATCAAATCCCTGAAAATCTTTTTATCTGGAATAAGTTCGTGAAGTTTTTTCAATTGCTCACGTCTTTGCATACCCTTATCTAAAAAATTATGCAAATCATCGACCGCAAAAGGTTTACGCAGAAACCCATCCGCATCTTCCTTTTCCTCTTCCTGATCTGCTGTCAATAATGCTCCGCTTATTAATAAAATAGGAATAGAAGGATCATGTTTGCGAACCCTTTTCATTAATTGCAATCCATCCATACGAGGCATTCTGATATCGGTAATAACCATATCAATCTCTTTTTCTTTCAGTGTATCAACCGCTTCCTTAGCGTTTTTAACTACAATAACTTTAGAGAAAAATTTATTGAGATGAATTTTGAAAAATTTCAACAGCGTATTATCATCATCAACAACCAAAATATAACTAGTGCGATCATATGCTCTTTTACCACTTTCGCTCGTCTTCTGTTCTTCAGTCATTGTGGACCCCTAATAACATATAAATCATTAAAGCATTCGGCACTTATATCGGAGCTTTCTATAGCTGCATTAGAATTAAAACTATTTTTTCAAAATTATAACAAAATACCATCAGTAAGCTTCCCTACTGCCTTTAATATCATCTAAATATTGCGCTGCAATATCACTTAGGTTTCCGCTAGAATTTTCAATCTGTACAACCTCTTGAAAGAGCCTAACAGCTTCACTTTCATTATTAAGAGAATCAGCCATTAATACTGCTAAATTAAACCGAGCCTTAGCATTTTCTGGTTCGAATTCTATAGCTTTATTTAAAAGAGATCTACTTGCATCATATTGCCCATCTTTCTTCTTAATAATGGCAAGAGATATCAAACCATCTAAATTTATTTCATCATAACGCAATGCCTTAATTAGATCTTCTTCCGCAGCTTTATAATCAAATCTCTTTATATTAAGATTGGCACGATTAACAAGCACAGGAGCAAAAGTAGGTGAAAGATCATGTGCCTTATTATACCATTTTTCCGCACTTTCAAGTGTATCCAAATATTCAGAAACAACACCTAAGATATTGTATAAAGCTGGATGCTCGTTACCACGATCAAGGCCTCTCATAGCAATAAATCTTGCCATATTATATTTTCCTTCATTTGCGTAGGAAGAAGCCAACGCAGCGTAACCAGGAGTAAATGATTTATCTAAGGCTATCAAATCACTAAGTATTTTATGACCTTTGGCTCTATCTCCTCTAGCTATATAAGCAAGTGCTAGTGTATAACGAAAACGAAAAACAAATGCCGAATCTGGCTGTTCCATAACTACCAATGATTCTTTTAATTGCGACAAAAATTCAAATACCCTATCTAAATTCTTCTTCCTCAAATACAAAGAGGCCAATTCTAAAATACTTTCCAAATTCTCGCTATTCTTATGCAAAATCTCTCGGTAACTAGCTTCGGCTTGTGAATATCGTCCAATTGCCATTTCGTTACGAGCTTTCTTCAACAAAATATCAATAGAATCTTTTTTTTCGTCATTTATAAGCTTCTTTTCAATCAATTTACGTTGTTCAATCGAGGGTGAAGCCTTAAAAAAATTCTGCCAACGTATCACTGAGGATGGAGAAATAACGGAAGGAGAATCCTCATTTTTTTTCATTGCTTCAGCACCATTAGTTGACTGCAATGCAATATCTAAATCTTCGTTTCTCGTATTTTCGCCGTGCGAACAAGAAAAAACAAGCAATGCGAAAATAAGCGATTTATACATTCCGTTGCTCAAAGTTCCACACATTATAAGCTCCATTGATTTGGCAATTCAAATGAGATAGAAGGTGACAATTGCTCACCAAACTTATTTTCTTCAGTCTCTGCATCTTTTCCTCCGAGTTGAAATGCAGACTTCCGAATCCAGTCATTACGATAATAAAGGCTAGGATTTTTATTTTTCACCAAAATATTTTGACTGTGCTGCCTACGAGCGATTTCTCTCAACCTTTTTACCTGGTTCATATATCTTTGCTGAGATTTTATCGTTACAAGTTTCGCATTCTTTTGCATAAGCCCGGCTATATCCTCAGCAAACTTATCAGAAGCCTCAGCCAGTCTATACCTCGCCTGCGTGCTCCATATAGGATCATTCAATTCAATACATTTCTGATAGTAAGCACTTAACTCCGCAAAATATTTTGCTTTATAAGAAATTTTTTCATCTATGGGCCCACTCCTCTCCCAAATATCAAAATCATCGAACTTATCCCGAGCCTCTTCAGCCAAACTCAAATTACTCTCACCAATCAAAGTTGTCCAAGTTTTAAGGTCCATCAACCCTTTCTTACTAGCTGATTGTAGCGCAATATCTTTATATATTTTTAACGCCTCCGCATCCTTTCCCTTTTCTGATAGAACACGAGCTAAATAGATCCGAGACTTTAATCTCTGAGAAGCATCATTACTAACCTTAAATCTTTTCTTTACAACCTTTTCTGCAAGATCCCAATCATGTCCTTCAATTGCATGCTTAATCGCATGCTCATAAAAAGCAAGTCGTTCACCTCTATCCTGAGAAAGATCACCAGACATTTCCGCAGACTTTGCAGCGCCAGTATAATTATCTTCTGCCAGAAATAATTTTTCTGATCTCAATAAACTTGGCTTAGCTCTCGAATGCTTTGGGAAAGAAGAAGCCAACAACAAGTAAGATGATGCTGCTCCAGCAAATCTAATCTGATACTCGTTTGCCCTACCAAGCAAGTAAATCATATCACCTCTAAGCGTCTTCTTATCAGTAGCCAGGAATTTTCTCGCAGCCTCTGCTGCATCATTCCATTGCCCTGAAATTGCCAAAAGATAAGCACCATCTCTATAAATTCTTTCCTGATTAGGCATCGACGGAAAATCTTGAGCAAGACTAACCAATAACTTTCCTGCCTCAAGTAGTTTTCCATCCTGATTAAGTCTTTTACCCTCATCAATTGCAGCAACAGACAAGACACTCTTAAGCTCGTTATTCAAATATCTTCCTAATTTATTCCAATCTTCTAGCTTAAGAAATTTACGGGCAACTTGAATAACATCTCTTGTTGATCCATCTTTCATCGAAGCAAAAATCAGTCCCCTTATTGCCAATCCACGCTGTGACTCATTAGGTGATGAAACCAGTACCCGCTGCCACATTTTTGATGCGTCACCATATTTTCCTTGATCACGGAAGGCATTTGCGGCAATTAATAAAACATCTATTGAGCGCGCTTCGTTTGGAAACTTATTCGAATAACTTTTTGCTGCTTGCTCTAGATCATGTGCCAGAGCAAGTGTGACCTTATCCTTTTCAAGGTCAATGCCATTTTCAACTGCTTTGGCGAATTTTTGCCTCCATAATTTTTCGTAAGCAATGACCAATTGATAAGAGGCTATTTGTAACGTTGATTTTGAAACTTTATATTGTTCAATTAACTCCGTATATAAACTCACAGCTGTTTCTAAATTATCAGAGAAATAGTAGCAATGAGCCCTACGCAAACGCCAATTTATGGCTTCGGCATTTGAAGGATCAAAATCTAATAGAATTGAATAAAAAGAATCAGAAATAGAAAATCTCTTTTGATTACCAGTAGCCAGACCTTTTTCGTAGTGCCAAATAGCTGCTATCTTCGCGGCATTAATTGCCAGCTTCTCCATCATTAAAATGCTATCATAATCAACCTTATGCCTTGTTCTCCATAAGCTTTGTTTCGGCAATAATAATGCCAATCGCTCCAATATACCAACTCTCTTTTCTGGTTGACTCATTTTTTCATAGAGCATTGCCAGTTGAGTATAGATAACTGGAGTTTCTTTAGAAAGAGGGAATTCTCTCACTAAAAAATCGCCGATTTTTTCAGCCTCAGAATAAATACTAGCATTAATATAACGGCTTAAAGTTCTTAAACCTATCTTAGTACTAAAGTTTAACAAGTTTGGCTTTTTTACAATCCTGGTAAATTCGACAAAGTTATTTTGATCAAAAAGTGAATCACCTATCAACTCAACAGCATCTGTTTCAATAAGCTTTCTCTTCTCATTATTTTTAACCATACTTCCAGGTTGAAGCATATCGATACCAGTATTAATAGCAATTTCTAACTTAGCAGAACGATAGGCTGCCCAGGCTATCCGATATTGAATTCTAATAGTTTCATATATTCTTTCTGCCTTATCAAGCTTAGAAAGAAGTTGCAAAGCACGTTTATATCTAAGCAATGCTTTCTCATTCTCATCTGAGTTAAAATAATAATCCCCAACAAATACCAATGCATTAACACCATATATGCTGTGTTCAGCTTTATTAGCTAAATTTTGCCATACAACTAATGCTTCTTGTTTCTGATTCAGTGATGACAAAATAACAGCTTGCAAATACTGAGCAGACTCAATCTGTTTAAAATCAGGATATATCCCAATTAGATCACTCAGCACTGTCAAAGCTTCATTCTTTTTACCAACTCCCAAATCACCAATTTTTCCTTTTTCCTCTACAAAACCTATCTTACTTAAAACTTGAGACAAATTAAGCAATACATATGGACGATTATTGGCCTCTTTATTATTAAGAAGTTGTTTTCTATATGCCTGAACAGATTTCCTAAGAAACTCTAATTGTTTACCAATAGATATTTTTTCTTCCTTTTCATATATTTCGTTCAAGTGCTGTAAAGACTCTTTATATCTTTTTTCACCTTCGCGAATCGTTACGTCTTCAAAAGAATCAAAAGAACGCCAATAAGACCGAAAGGCATTAATAGCATCCGGATGATTACTGTCAATACTAGAAAGTTCATCTGAAATATTTAATTCTGAAGCTATCCCGCTTTCGATAAAAGGATAGAAACTTAATAAAATCAACACGGCCCAGTATAGCTTTTTATATACCATTAACACTGATTGGATCAATTTGGCCATTTCCACATAACCCCTTGTCGCATATTTTCTAAATTATCGTTCAAGATTTGCTTCTCAAGCTTATACTTATCCACTCTTGTCATAGATTCTTGATCTTCATTTTGATTTTTCAGCCATTCAATATCCGCCAACCATTTATTTTGTTTTGCAAGTCGCTCTTCAATTGAGTGATCATAATGCTCAACTATCAGTCCAACTGATTCAGATAATCTCTGACTTAGCACTTTCGAGTAATACTTCACCTCTTCTGACAAAGTCTTTTCAATTTCAGTTAACGAATCAATCTTATGTAAAAATGATTTCAATTCTCTATTAATATCACCTTCAAGAGCATTTAGCTGATTAAATAATTCGTTCACGCAATAGCGCCATTTACTCCAAGCTAATGAAATATCTTTTGCTAAGAAACGCTCCGAAGCCGTTACCTTTTGTTCACGTATTTTTCCAAGAACTTCAGCCTCATTTTCCAAACCTAAAGCATATTGTGACAACAATTTTGCTATCGATCGATGCGGGCTCTGCTGTAAAATATTATGAATTCGTTGTATACGTATTACTTCCAATGCTCGATAGACGGTATTTCTCAAATGATTAGCTTTAGATTGCAATATTTGCAGTTTAGATTCTTTCGTAAAGACTGGACTATCTTCGCTTTTTATTTTTTCTTTTTGTAAAAATCGAAGGCTTGCCAAGGTCGCAGAAGTTTCTTGCAATAGTTTATAAGTTCTCTCTAAATCTACCGTCATCCCTAAAAGATCACCTAGATTCAACCATCTATTCTTTTCTCGTTTCATTTCGGCTAAGGGAGAAAGCATATTTATTCTTCTTTGTTCCGAAGCTTGAAGAAGCTGCATCTGTTCCCTACTCAAATCCTCTGAGGACATATTTCTTTCAGCAGCAGCAAGCCGATGACCGTATGCTAAAACTTCCTCAGAAATTTCCAATAGCTGCTTTGATCGATTAACCCAGCGAGGTTTGTATTTAAGTACAGTCACTTGGCCTATAGTAAAAACAAGATCGCGAATCTCTCCTTTTATCTCTGCTAATTGTCTTTCTAAAGAATTTAAAACAGAAAAATTTCTCCTACCTTCATTTACTATAATAGATTGAGATATCTGAATATTGGTCTTTTCAATCAAACTTTCAAGATCATCTCTACTTATAAATTTACGATTTATAAATTTTTCCTTTAACCACTTTCGTGTTTCTATCAAGCTAGAATTTGATGACCTAACTTTTTGCTGAGCACCAAAAACATCACCAGACCTTAAATCTAAATAAGCCATAAGACCTTTTAATTGATATGACTCGTCATCGTTTGGATATCTAGATAAAAATAGATTAGCCTTAGCCACAGCTTTTTTTGCCTTATTCATATCAATATATAAATAGATACTTTCGATTAAAGCATCTCTAAATGATGGAGAAGTATCTTTCACAGACTCGTAATATTCCAACGCAGCATGAGGCTTTTTCAAGCGAACAGAAAGCCTTGCTAATGCTAATCGAGACAGATCTTTAGTTTCAGAGTCCTCATCATCATATATATCAATAGATTTTTTTAAGTATTGGTATGCAATATCCCAATCTTTCTTAGCAATAGCCAAAACTGCTTTTAAATATAAAGATTTTGATTTTATCTTATTTTTAGCCCCATTTTTCTCAGCCTGATCCAACCAAGAAGTAGCTATATCAATATCACCACTTTTCATCGCAGTTTTTCCAGTCAAATAATACAGCTCAGGCATAACATGATCAGGAACATGCAGCGATGAAATTGAGGCAAGCAAAGGACCTATTTCAAATTCCTTAGTTGAATCAAATTTAGACATAATAGTTAAAAGGCTATGAATAACCGTTGTCAACTGAGTATAATCTTGATCATCACTAGTCACAAATGTAGATAAATACATCATATAATAGTTCATCGCTTGCCGATGATTACCTATTCTTTCATTAGACCTAGCAATTTTCTCGATAGCCGTCAAATACGCCAATCCACTAACAGTTTGTCGAAAACCAATATAGTTTTTCAACTCCCTAATTGCAGACAAATATTCCTTCTGATGAAAGTATCTAATCCCTAGTTCGAGAGACATTTTCGCAGAATGATTTACTGATTCAATTTCACCATATGCCAAAACCTTATCATTTATTTTTATCCGTTTTATTGTTTCGTCCAATTTTGAAAGGACACTACCAACTTCAAGCTCTGGAGATTCAATTTTTTCATAAATAGAATTATCATATGAGTAACAAGGCATCGTTATCAGCAAAAAGATCAGACAAGAGCAGGGAAAAAAATAGCACTTATTATAAAATATCATCGTATATTTTTCTATATGTTGAGCTTTAAGCACGTAAAAACTCCGAAGATACTAAAGACTATTCTGTAACAAACTAATTTTGCTTTTCTCACCATTTTTTTCCGGTGCTTCAATACTCAAGACATATCGTTTACTAAATTTTTCATCAGGAACGACAATGTCAAAACTTTTGTTTATAAAATGATACAAGTCAGTATTGATAGGAATTGAATTATTTTTCTTCATTACAAGCTTTGCTTCAACATCAATTCTATGTTTTCCAAGGTGTAAAGGACCTGCATATATTGGAATTTTATCTTCAGGCATCCAAAAGCTAGATTCTTCATGAAGTTCAAATACTTCGTATCCATCTAACTTTAATGAAAGTGTCTTAATTCCATAATTTTGAAGCGAAGCCAACTTGACTTGAATCTCAACAAATGAATCGATCTTAGCCTCATCCAAAAACTGCTGCTTAACCTTATGAACATCAGACGATAAATTATTAATCTGGGATTCAAGCTTCTTAAGAGCTTTAGTAATATCTTGCATATTACTATATTCTTCACTTGTACCTATAATATTTAACGATGCATCAATTTTATCTTCTCTTGCATTTTTACTATCTATTTTAAAGTCATTTTTAACATTATTCGGAATTCCCAGTTGATCTTTTTCAAAATCAGATAGCCTTTCTTCAAGACGATCCAAAATAGATTGCACAGGTTCCAAATCGGAGTTTTGCGCCTTTAACACATTGGAACATAGTATAAACAAAGAGAAAAGAAATAATCTTTCAAAGCACTTTGTATTAATTGCAATTTTCATCAATCCCTCAAAATACTACGAGTTCTAGTGTTTTCATACGCATATTTATTACCATCGATATTTATTTTCCCTAATCCCAACAAGACTTTTTGAGCCATTTTAGTAGGAACAAATAGTTCATAATTCTTTGGTAATAATCTACGAATTCCTTTTCGATAAGCAAAATCTTGAAATTCTGGATTATATTTTTGTACTATTTCTTTTGTCAAAGGAGTGAACTTCAGCAAATGATACAATGAATACCTACCATGCAAAATAATTGGTGTTAGCCTTAAAGAGCTAATTCTTCTATCTACAATTTTCTTTGTAATCAAATTGTTATATACTTTTGCTACTGCTAAAAATTCAGCATAAAAATTTTTACTAGCGAAGCCAAAAGTACTAGACCTATAATTATTGATAATCTGATCGATAGAACTTGATCCAGTCTGGCGGACAGCTCTAGATATACCTCCACGTCCATGATTATAGGCTGTAATTGCCAATGGCCAAGATTGTAAAGATTTATAGTTATCCGCTAACAATTTTGCGGCACCCTTTGAGGATTTGAAAGGAGAATTCCTCTCATCAACTAAATGATTAACATTCATATACATTTGTGCAGTCTTTGGCATAAATTGCCAAATACCCGAAGCTCCTACTTTTGATCGAGCATTTATATTAAACATAGATTCGACAAAAGCTAATCGTGAAATAATTGTTGGCACCTTATGTGAGCGAAATGTTCTTTCAATATAAGGAAGATAATCTTGAGCCCTTTCTGCAGCCACCTTCAATTCATCAGATAACCCTGTTTGAGTTCGTAATGAAATTTCACCTTTATAGAGTTTAGCCAAATCGGACTTCTTACGACTAAAAACACTGTAAATCCGCCGTTCAATTCCACCAAATTGCAATGCTTTCTTTCCTAAACGTTGAAAACGTTTTAAAGCTAAATTATATCTCTTTAAATAGCGATCATTTAGTCTTAGACGGTGTTTATAACTCAAATTTATGCTTTTATTTCCCTTTACAAGCACCTTATGATCAATAATATCGACGATATTTTTAGGATTATCTGAATCGTGAACTAGAGTGGTAGTTGATGGGAATTTTGTGAAAATATTCTCCCAAAATCTTACTTGTTCAGAGACAATACCAGGCTGCGGAAGTAAGTGTTTATATTGATCCAAACTCTCATAGGCAGACAAATTATCTGTCATAATAAGAGTAACCAAGATAAAAAATGACAATTTAGTAAAACGCAATTTTTCTCCCATAGCATAGGATGAATTTTAATTTAAATTAGCTATATCTTTGAAAACGCCACTAGTTCGACAAATTATGCCAACAATGGCTTTGTAGCTAAATGGCATAATCTATTCTAACAAGAAGGCTGAACCGTTAGCAGTCGGCAAAGTTTATCCTGGAAGAATCTGCGCACTTGCATTTGCATCATAAATTTAAAAATTTGTTATACTAAAACTGGGATCTGAAATTTTTTTGAAAAACTATATTATTTTCAACGGATTCGAAGTTCGCTCGGGTGCTAGGCGCGAGGAGATGAGAAACCGCAGTGTACATGTTGGTACATGAGGATTTCCTGACGAAGAAGCAACGACGCAACCGGCTAGAAATTCGGATCCGGGCTAAAAGCATATGATTCTGGAAGTCAATATAACTACATGTATTTATCCAACAATATGAACAGCAAAACTTTTTTTCCAATTTCTACCGAATTAAATATTTCGATAGTAAAGTTAGATGACACCGACCAGTTACTTTATTTAATTAATTTAAATAGAGATGACCTCCGTCAATGGCTTCCTTGGTTAGATTACGTAAACTCTCCAAAAGAAATGGAGAAATACATACAATTATCATTGGAAAAATTTGAGAAATCAGGTGCGATAACTTCATGTATCCGACAACATGGAAGAATTATAGGAGTCATTGGATTTAACCAAATAAATTGGATCAATTACTCAACGAGCCTAGGTTTTTGGCTTAATAAGGAGCATCGAAGAAATGGTATTATGAAGAGATGCTGCAACGTTATGCTTGACTATGCATTTAACGAACTAAAGCTAAATAGAATAGAAATCTCCTGCGATACTCGCAACATTGCATCAATTAAAGTAGCAGAATCACTCAATTTTCAACTAGAAGGAAAACTAAGGCAAGCAAGTCATGTTTATAATCGTTTCATTGATCTTTTATTATATGCCAAGCTAGCATCGGACTAATTAAGATGACTAGACGTCAGATAGCTTTTTATTAAATCCTAAATTCTTAAAGCACTTCTTTTTCGATTGCTCACAAGCAGAAACGCCGGCATTCAATAAATTCAATCCAGAAACAATAACAATTAACAAAACGCTAGCAGCAAGAATGCCTGTTATCAAATTTAACAGGACAAGCACTAAGCCTGCTGCACCTACTAAAAGTGTCATCCAAAAAAAACGAGTCGGAAGGACAGCTCCATGGAGGTCGATCCGATAACACCGATTTGGACTCAAACTAGAAGCCAAAAAACGAAATAACAAATCTATCTTTTCAAAGGCAATTTTACGCCATCTTAGCTTATGCTTAGCCAGGAAAAACCTCCTCCCTAATAAAATAAGAAAAAATATAACCCTACCTAAACAGGGTGAAATAAAA
Source organism: Bdellovibrionota bacterium (assembly GCA_041391425.1). Lineage (GTDB taxonomy): Bacteria > Bdellovibrionota_B > Oligoflexia > Oligoflexales > JAWKNZ01 > JAWKNZ01. Next base: position 72,849 of record JAWKNZ010000003.1, on the reverse strand, counting down.
AACCATCTAAAATACACGATGGCACTACATCGAAAAAAGCCCGCCATTATGAATTACAATACGGTACCTTTTTCTTACGCTTCGCACATCCTACACATCAGACAACTTGTAACTTCTCCACAAAAGATTGTTCTATTGATAAATAATTTAAACTTCAAGTATTATACAAGAACTTGCTTAAATTACAGTATTTTTTCTTTAAATCTTTGCTCAAACATAAGACAGGAACCTAGATTGAATCGTAACAATCCAATATTAAAAATGATTTTCTATGCCTTAGCATGCTCACCAGCAATATTAACAGGCAATAGCAGTAACTTACCAACTCCCAGCACCCTAAATTGGCTCGCCTACGGAGATTTACGTGGATACATTGAACCCTGTGGATGTGACCCATCTACGGATCTAGGAGGAGTAGTCCGCTTAGCCAATTTTATTACCGAGCAAAAAAAAATTTTTCCAGAAACTTTAACTTTTGATTTAGGCAATAACATTGCAAAAGCAAATAAAATTAAGAATAAGTTTATTAACGAAAGCTTAGATAGCTTAAAGCCAGATGCTGCTCTAATAAACGAAATGGAGCTAAAAGAAAAAACATATATGCATAGTAGTAGAAACTTTATACTAAGCAATGCAAATATTCACCTAAAAGTTACCCCCTTTGCTGTTAGTAATAATGCAGTCATATTTGGGTACTTAGATAAAAATATAGATAAAGAAAACTTGTTGGGTTTAGATCATAAACTTATTCAGCGATGGAAAAAAATATTAAAAAAGTTTCCAAATAAAAAGAGAATCCTACTTATTAATGCAAGTGACAAGCAAATTTTAGAAATTGCAGATCAAAAAATGTTTGACACTATCATAAGTTCAAATGCCAACCCTCTCAAAGCTCTCATTGGAAATGAAGAAATTTCAAAACCAGGCCTTCTTCTACGCATTCGATCGCCACAGGCAATTTACCAAGTTCCATTGGGAGGGCAAGGTGTATTACTGGGAGGTGCGCTCCGCAAAGGAGATACTTCTCTAATAGATAAAGTAGAACTCGAATGGAAGGATGACATTACAAAGGAGAAAACACGGAAAAAGTCCTCCAACATAAAGGAAATAAACCAGAGATGGAACAATGAATCTATTGTGCAATGGTTAACTGGAAAATATCAAGTACCGGGAATTGCAAGCCGTTTGATGAAGCGTTACAACTTAGAATTAAAAAAAGAATTTGAACGATCTTCGGCTAATCGCTTAGCTACTTTAAAAAACAGTCCTTTTATAGGAGCACAAGCGTGCAAAAGTTGTCATTTAAAAGAGTGGAACATTTGGCAAAAAACGCAACATGCCCATAGTTATAAAACTTTAGTCACCAAAAACAAAGAAAAAGACCCAGAATGTATCTCTTGTCATGTTCTAGCCTATAATCTCGATGGAGGGTTTGTATCAAAAGAAAATTCCCCTAATTTTGCTTCAGTTCAGTGTGAAAACTGTCATGGACCTAGAAAAGAACACACACAAAATCCGACCGCAAAGATAAAAACAAAGCAAGCAGCAAAGGAAGTTTGTAAAAACTGCCATCATAAACCACATTCTACAAAATTTCTATTTCAGTCGTATTGGGAAAAATAAAGCACACGAAATCTTTTCATTAAGGCAGCTTAAAATATTAGGGCGTGTTGACGTTTCATTTCCTACTACGAGCCAAACCCTTGAGTCACAACGTTGTCATGGTTTCAAAAATTATCCTCAATGTACATCTAGTACACCTCCGGTAATTTTTGAAACCCTTCCTAGCTGCGACTTTCAAGTATTTGTCTCTCGCTACGAAAATGAAACGTCAACACGCCCTAAATAATGAAACTAATCTGCTGATAATAAAAGATTCAATACTTGCCTTGCACCAACGGTAGGTGGCACTTCGTAATTCAAAACTTTTTTTCGATAAAGATTCAAAAGATCTCGTTTTTTTCGATCGTGCTTAATTAAATCCAGAAAAAGTGAACCAATTTCATTATCAAACCAGCTTACGGTTTGTTGATGGCGGCGTTCATCAAAAAGATTTTCTCTTTTCATATAGTCCACGAAATCACATACGCCCTGCCAAATTTCACCAAGACCTGTCCTTTCAATAGCACTACAGGCTAAAACCGGGGGAATCCAACTCTTATGAGTCTTTATTAAGTTTAGAGCTTTCTTATGATTGCTGACCGCCCCCATAGCATATGGCTTTAAATCACCATCAGCTTTATTAATAGCGATAATATCGGCAACTTCTAAAATTCCTTTTTTAATGCTTTGTAGCTCATCACCAGTACTTGGCATCTGTAATACCAAAAACACATCAACCAACGAGGCAACCACAACTTCAGACTGCCCAACCCCGACAGTCTCGATTAAAATAATATCGTAACCAGCGGCATCTAAAATCAAACTGGACTCTCGCGTTTTGCGTGCAACTCCTCCCAAATTATCGCCTGCGGGGGACGGGCGGATAAACACATTTTCATCAGCTGCCAATTTTTCCATCCTCGTCTTATCCCCCATGATACTTCCACCGGAAACAGGCGAAGAAGGATCGACAGCAAGGACACCTATTTTTTTTCCGTTTTTTAAAAGCAAACGACCGAACTCTTCAATGAACGTACTTTTTCCAACACCTGGAATTCCGCTTATACCAATCCTAAGAGCTGAACCTGTATGTGGCAATATTTCAGTGAGAAGCTCATCAGACAGTGCAGAATCTGTTACCTTGGAGCTTTCAACCAAGGTTATAGCTTTGGCAATCCATCTTCGATTAGCATGCGCGATACCATCCAACATCGGCAGAAGCTTGCTTGCAACCATTAGAAATTATCCTTTTGCCTTTTTTTCTATTGCAGCCAATATTCTAACAGCACATTCAGGTATAGGGGTACCCGGGCCAAAAATTTCAGAAACTCCCGCTTGCTTTAAAAACCCATAGTCTTCTTGCGGTATCACTCCGCCTGCAATAATCACAATGTCAGAAGCATCCAATAATCTTAACTCGTTAATTAGCTCAGGAATTAAAGTTTTATGACCAGCCGCCTGCGTCGATATCCCAATAGCGTGCACATCATTTTCTACAGCTTCTTTGGCTGCTTCTTTCGGCGTTTGGAACAAAGCACCAATATCAACATCAAAACCTAAATCACTCAATCCAGTAGCGATAACCTTAGCCCCTCTGTCATGGCCATCTTGTCCTAGTTTTGCAACCAAAATTCTAGGACGTCGGCCTTCATTTTCTGCGAACTGGTCTATTTTTGCCGAAATCTTATCCAATTTATCTCTATCTCCATAGGCTGATAAATATACATGACTAATAGAATCTATTTTAGGCCGATGGCGTCCGAAAACATCAGCAAGTGCCTCGGAAACCTCTCCAACTGTTGCCCTAACACGCATTGCTTCAACCGCTGCCGCAAGTAAATTCCCCTCACCACTTCGAGCCAATTCTTTTAATTGATTCAAAGAAGACTCAACCACACTTGAATTCCTCTTCTTCTTTATGTCATTTAATTGTTTAATCTGCTTTTCTCGAACTTGGGTGTTATCAATATCACGAACTTCAAAATCACTCTGTGTTTCCTGAACCTGGTACTTATTCACTCCAATAACTGTATCCAATCCACTATCGATACGCGCTTGCTTCTTAGCAGCAGCCTCTTCAATCCGCATTTTAGGAATTCCTGCAATAATCGCCTTGGTCATTCCCCCATAAGACTCAACCTCATCAATCAATTCTTTGGCTCTCTGCATCAAATCCAAAGTGAGGCTTTCCATAAAATAACTTCCACCCATTGGATCGACAACATGCGTTATATCTGTCTCTTCTTGTAAAATAAGCTGTGTATTTCTAGCAATCCTAGCGGAAAACTCACTGGGTAAAGCAATAGCTTCATCAAAAGAGTTGGTGTGAAGAGACTGAGTTCCTCCAAATGCGGCGGCCATTGCTTCAATAGTTGTCCTAACAACATTATTCATTGGATCTTGCTCGGTCAGAGTATAGCCGGAAGTTTGGCAATGCGTACGCAACATTAACGACTTTGGATTTTTCGGACTGAATTGCTTAATCGTATCGTGCCAAAGAGCACGTGCAGCCCTTAACTTTGCTATTTCCATAAAAAAGTTCATACCGATAGCAAAGAAAAACGATAGCCTTGGAGCAAAGGCATCGATATCCAAACCGCGTGCCAAGGCGGCTCTCGTATATTCAAGACCATCCGCAATAGTATATGCAAGCTCCAAAGCAGAATCAGCGCCAGCCTCCTGCATATGATATCCACTTATGCTTATGCTATTATAGCGTGGCATCTCCTTGGACGTGTATTCGATAATATCTGCAATTATTTTCATAGATGGCTCAGGTGGATAGATGAATGTATTACGAACCATATATTCTTTTAAAATATCATTTTGAATTGTTCCAGAAAGGTTAGACTTAGCAACTCCTTGTTCTTCAGCTGCCACAATATATCCAGCAAGAATGGGAAGCACAGCCCCATTCATAGTCATAGAAACGCTCATCTTATCTAGCGGAATACCGTCAAAAAGCACCTTCATATCCTCGACGGAATCAATAGCAACACCAGCCTTACCAACATCCCCAACAACACGCGAATGATCTGAATCATAACCTCTATGGGTTGCCAAATCAAAAGCAACACTCAACCCTTTTTGACCTGCATCCAAAGCTTTACGGTAAAACTTATTTGATTCTTCAGCTGTAGAGAAGCCGGCATATTGCCTAATAGTCCAGGGATGCACACAGTACATTGTTGCCCTTGGACCTCTAACAAAAGGCTCTCGACCTGGGATTGACTCACAATATCCACGAGAAACCAAATCTTTAGAAGTATATAAAGGTTTTAAAGTAATATTCTCAGGCGACAAATGCTGTAAGCTTTCTAATGGCTTTCCTCGCAAATCTTTTATTGCCTGCTGCTGCCAATCATCTAAACTTTTCGGATCTAATGTCATCTTTGCTGCCCTTTTTTTATCCACTTCATCTAATGCACTCACTTTATCCAATTCAATGCTATTTCGCAAAACTTAACTTATGCAAAACTCATAGTTTTACTCAATTAGGGCCGCTATCACCCAACCCATTTACAAACAATAACTCCAGTATTTTTTTTTATAATACCTTGGTATTCTGCGTAATAAGACTATTAAAAATCGGAGCCGTTGTGGACCTTAAGCATTCTACAATTTGGACAAGCCATCGAGGTTACTGTGAAAATGCAGTTGAAAATACTCTCGCTTCTTTTGATCAAGCTAAAAAACTGGGTTTTTACAGCTTTGAGACCGATTTAAGAATGACCAAGGACCATCATATTGTCTTAAGCCATGACATGAGCTTTGTAAGATTAGGAGGTCCACCTACTCCAATATCTGAGTTAACACGCAAACAAATTGAATCTATAAGCCTTCATTATAACTGTAAGCCTTTATTTTGGGATGAGTTTGTCGACCGCTATGCAGGCTTTAGCTGGACATTCGATATCAAGCCAGAGTCGGCTCACCTTATCATAAATTATTTGAAAACATGGACAGAAGAAAAGAATACCAGTGATTGGCTAACCGCAAATGCAAGATTTTTATTTTGGAATCAAAGCCATGAAATCGTGTTTAAGTCATATTTTCCAAAAGCCATTTGCCTTGCACAAGAGTTCGAATGTTGGCGTGCTGGTATTTCTGCACTACTAAATATTAAGGCCACTTCAGGGATCCGCCACAGCCGTACCTATAGTATCACACCAAAACTCACTTGTTTTAATACCGTGACGGTTAGTACATTAAAACCTCGAATCGTAGACTTTTACCATAGCCAAGGAGCCCGTTTGCTTGCATTTTTGCCAAAAGATACGGATGAGGCCAAAGCTGCGCTTCGACTAAAATTTGACGAAATACTCACTGATGGAAAGATTTTAATCTAATTGAAACGATGCACTTTGGTACAATAGCGAATGTTTTTAGGCATTAACGCAGTGTTATAAAGTTACTCCTCTCAATAAAAAGTCATCTAAGAGAAAGGCTTACGCAGCGTTGGATTGAAACCTTCCTTACGAGCAAAAGCAATAAGTTCATCAAAGTTGACATTAATCGATGCCCCTGCCTTTTCAGTCACCTCATCTTCTGTAGGTAAATCGAAGTCATTAGCACCATAAGCAAGTCCACTCAAAGCTTGCGTATTTTTTGTCAAAACTGAGGTTCTAATATGACGAAAGTTAGATAAATAAATCCGACAAATGGCAAGCCATCTTAAATACTCCCCGCTAGAAATCTCTTGGCCGGCTAGCTCATTTCCATATGGTTTATAAGTCCAACATAAAAAGCTAGTTAACTTATTCCCCACTGCATATTGAAAGTCTCTCAATCGTTCTATATGGGCTAAACGCTCCTCTAAGCTCTCATCAAAACCAATAACCATTGTAGCAGTAGAACCCATGCCGGCATCTAAAATTGCCTTCTGCGCCCGATAGTAATCCTCAACTTTAAATTTCCCTGGACTATGACGTTGACGAAAAGAATCGACAAGAACCTCAGCTCCTCCTCCTGTTACCCACCTAGTTCCTACCTCATGCAGTACTTTTGCACCTTCTTCATAGCTAATTTTTGAGACCTTGCAACTGAACATAAACTCAGCCACCGTCATCTCATAGAAGGTTAGGTCTGGATAACGTTCATGGACTTTACGAAACAGTTCCGCGTAATCATAAATCGTCAACTTTGGATGAAAGCCTCCATTAAACCCAACCAGAGTTCCCCCAAAACTAAGGAGTTGGTCAATTTTTTCACAAACCTGCTCAAAACTTAACAAATAGATACCGCTTTGATGGGGTAGGCGATAAAATGAGCAATAAGTGCATTTTGCAACGCAAATATTGGTATAATTAACAATTGCCATGATTAAAAAAGTAGCACTATCTTTTTCATGATAACGAGTCTTAACGGCTGTCGCCAATTGCTGCAGTTGTATATCTGAAGCATTATTGTATAACCAACAGGCATCTTCGACAGTGATATCTGCTTGCGCACTTACTTTTTCTTCTATCTCAATAAACACAATTATCCCAAACGGCCAAAAATAAGCAGCCAAAATCAAAATTAGATATTTAGAAACTTTCTAATATAAGCGGTCTCCACATTGCTTTAGCAAAAAAGCATTTTCATTATCGCAACATAGCTCCAACAACTTATTCACTAGGGCGTGTTGACGTTTCATTTTCGTAGCGAGAGACAAATACTTGAAAGTCGCAGCTAGGAAGGGTTTCAAAAATTACCGGAGGTGTACTAAATGTACATTGAGGATAATTTTTTTGAAACCCTGACAACGTTGTGACTCAAGGGTTTGGCTCGTAGTAGGAAATGAAACGTCAACACGCCCTAAGCTCTTGAAAAAAATATGCTAGTTAGCTTTCAAAACCCTCCCCACACTTTTAATGCCGAAACTAATAAATTGGCAAGTTAAATTCAAAAGGAAAAATTTCTTCTAGATGAAATCATTTTTTTTAAAACAATTGTTGCACCTTTTTAAACTTCGCGCTAAACGATGCGAAAATAACCCGACTATACAAAAAGGTTATTTGTAGGAGGATGTGGAAAAATGGACGTACTATCAATAATCAAAAAAGATCATGATCAAATTTGCTGCCTTTTAGACAGTCTAAGCTCGGGAATGAGTCTGGAAGACTTTCATTCAATACTGCCACCATTGAGCGCAGCACTGAGCGACCTTATGCGCTTCGAAGCCGAATATTTGTTTCCAGAAGTCCAAGATCTTTTTGTTGGATCCGAACAATTTATCGGTAACGCGCTAAAAAATCAAAAGAAAATATTGGATGACCTCGAACAGCTTCGAAGCGTAATGAGAAGCAAAGACGGAGGGTCTGGAATAAAAACAGCAATCTTGGATATGGTGCGCTTAGTCCGCGCTCATATTGATGATCAAAGGGATCTGCTAATTCCAAGAATAAGAAAACTCATTCCAACTCAAGAACGCGAAGACTTAGGAGAGGTTTTTATCGAATCAAAACAAGAGATTAGAGCAACTGCAGCCATACTCTAGACCGTGTGGAGCAGGTTTTTAAGGCATGCTTTTATTCTTAGCCGATTTGGAAAATCCTTGACCAAAGAGGGAATCTGAGATAACTAACTTCTCTATTTTCTTTCCTTCTTTTCGCCTATGAATAGGTGAGAGCTAGAAATGCTTAAGATTTAAGGAAAGAGTGCAGGCAGAGAATGTAAAGAGTGTAGAAGCAGTTAAAGGGTTTAACTCAACCCTGACATCGATATTTTTGTTATATTATAGTAGTAGGTTATCGAGATGAAAAATAAACTAATCGAGAATTTTGAAAAACGTGTATTCAAACAAGACAGAATCCATCCGAGCTTTCGCCCTGGAGATACAATAAAAGTTTCTTACAAAATTGAAGAAGGAACAGCAAAAGAAGGTGAAAGTAAAAAGTATCGAATTCAAGTTTTCGAAGGTGTTTGCATCCGCAAGCGCAAAGGGTTTGTAGACGGTTCCTTCACTGTCAGAAAAATAGGGGCAAACAGTGTTGGCGTTGAAAGGGTATTCCCACTATGCTCTCCTTATGTTGATAACATCGAAGTACTTGCTGCTGGCTTGGTTAGAAGATCTCGGCTTTTTTACTTACGCGAGCTCACTGGAAAATCTGCTAGGATAAAGACCCGCAGATTCAAGCAAGGTGAGGTAACCAAAACAAAACTAACATCAGCAGAAGCCCAAGCCGAATCTTCAGCTAAGTTAAAAGCTGCAAAAGAAGAGAAAAAGAGCAGAAGTAAAAGCAAAGCTCCTAAAAAGAAAAAATAGCCGTATAACCAAATCTTCGTAAAAGCCACCATTTACAGATGGTGGCTTTTTTATTTAATCATCCGATAAAGCTAATTTTTATTCTGTCAATTCATCGACAATTTCCTCTTCAAATCAAATTATTTATGAAAAAAGTTGTTAAACCTAACCGGGTATTTAGCATCAACTAAAATAGACTTAGAAAAATTCTGCGCACATTTTGCGCCTAAAGCAGCATCCAATGCTCCAACCAATGAAGACTCCAACACTGCACGAGGAGAAGTTCTATATGAGACGATATATCCTAACGCCGGAGCAACTTTATGCAGTTTTCGTTCGAAATGTTGTGAGCTAGAACAAGCAAAAATACCCAAAATTTTTGCTGAGTAACTTTCATACCTCAGCAAATCTACAATTTCTTCAATATCATCCCGATTGTTATGATACCAATTATAATCAACATGGTTTCCTTTACCTAACCTTGGTGGGTCAAAGTCTGGACCACCTCCATCCCTAGCATGACCGCCATAAAAAACGATATCCGCAGATTTTATTCCGTCATAAAATGTTTTCTTTGCAAAGTCAGATTTTTCAGTTTGCAGTCTATTCTTTCTATTATCTTTATCAAAAAATGAGTAAGAACTATTTGTAACTTTAATATTGACATTAATAGAAGCGCCATCAGTACCAGTTATTTGCTTTTTTAGAATAGTAACATCGTTATCATTCGTCTTAGAAAATCCACAAGCATTGTAATTTGCCACACATGGAGAAGTAACATGATCCGTAAACATTTCTCGCGAAAGCCCATCTAAGGCATAAATATCACCGCCAAAAAAAGAATCATTATAACCATAGACTATAACAATATCTAAATTACCATCTTCGGTTAAACCTCTCCATGCATCACCGCAAGATTCCTTCTCTGAATCCTCTACAAGGGAGGCCAGGAAAGAAACCCGTTGCTTAACAATATCCGCTGTTGAATCAGCTGAGCTATCTGTATCACTTACTTTACTAGCATGAATCTGATCGGATGAGTCATTTACTTGGCTACTACATGAAATTACAAATAATGTAAAAATGTACTTATACATAAACTCTTTCTCTAATTACCACGTCCGTCTGTTAGAATTTCACAGCAATGGGGGCCGCTCAACAGAACTACCCATAAGCTCAGAATAGCAAGGTATAGTCCATAATTAATTTCTGATAACCACCCAAAAATATAGAAGTAAAAATCAGTAACAAGATGTCAACGCGCTGTACAAATGTATAAGATTTCAAATTTACAATTATTTCAACCTTCTACCAATCATTGGTATTTGCTAATTAAAATATCCCCCTTACAACAAAAAAAATTTCGTCACAAGTATCCGTCCAACAGTCATAGTTTCCACATTATTTAAAAAAGAATAACCTAACGATCGCTAATGACAGGAACATCGACAAAATAACGATAAAGCCTCAAGCCACATCTTTCGATTAAATTGTTTCCATTTAAATAGGCTAAGCCAGCAGCACCTTGCAGACAGACTACAGCAAGATCAAAACGGATATGATCCCAACTTTTATTTGAGTCACTTATAAAAATTCTGGCTCCTCGTTCTAGAGCTCTGCGTTTCTGTAAAGTTAAAAAACATTGATAGGAATTTATTAAGCTAACCTTCCTTCGTAACTTAACTTCAACGATAGCTAATGTCTTTCCCTTTGCGACTACAACATCAAGCTCGCAACCGATACGTCGATAATTACGAGCAAGCACTTCCCACCCTGCCCTAGCCAACAAGTCCGCAACGAAAATTTCTGCACGTTCAGCATCTCTAAGCTTTTCACAATGTCTACGCTTATGCAAAATACTTCTCTATCATTGGTCATCAAGCAACTTACACTCTTAATGGCGTCACTTACATATGATTAAAAGGCTCAAAGAAAACTCTAAAATCGTCACCGTAACAGTAAGAACGTGACAAATTTAATGAAGTCGGTCCAATGACAAATTTCACATTGGAGAAAAAACAGATAATACGAAAGGTGATTTTATCGAAAATTAATTCAAATCATGCTTGAAATAGGGGAAAAATTGCGCCGGTGTAATGGGCAGATACCATTCTCTTTGATAGAGTCTAAATGCCTTTTAGTTCCATAACCAACATGAGATTCAAAGCCATAGCTAGGGTAACGAATCGATTGCTTCAGCATATACCCATCCCTTGCCTCTTTAGCCAAAATTGAAGCACAAGCTATTGAGTAGCAAAGATTATCTCCCTTAACAATCGAAGCTTGCCTGCCATTATAATCAGGCAAAGGCATTTTACCATCTATTAGAAGGATGTGATATTCAACCTGCAAAGAAGCAATGGCCCTATGCATTGCCAAAAAAGTAGCAGCTGAGATCCCCAATCTTTCAATTTCTCTGACACTGGCTTGTCCAATAGAGGAAGAAATTGCAATTTCTTCGATAATAGGAAGAATCCGCTGGCGCTGGATTTTTGAAAGTGACTTTGAGTCACGCATCAAGCTCAGCTCAGCCATTGACAAGTGAGACAGCTTTTCCAAATCTAAGACAACGGCTGCCGCATAAACTGGCCCAGCCAAACAACCGCGCCCAACCTCATCAACTCCGGCGACCAAGCCTCCTGATGCTAGCCTTTTCTCCAATTTACCTTTGTCGGGTATTATACTAGCCAATAACGCGATCCAGCATTTCAGTTAACTTAACCTTAGGAACTGACCCCACCAAAGAGTCCACCACTTCGCCACCCTTAAATAAAGCTAAATAAGGTATAGAGCGCACTCCATATTGGGCCGGTACATTAGCATTTTCGTCAACGTTCATCTTAGCAACTGTAACCTTGCCTTGATATTCATCAGCTAAAGCCTCTAGTGTTGGACCTATTGATAAGCAAGGGCCACACCAAGGAGCCCAAAAATCCACTAGTACAGGGACATCAGAGTTCAAAACTTTTGCTTCAAAGCTTTCATCAGTAACTGGAACAGTATTTTCAGCCACGTTTTTTCCTCCTGATAGGAATTAATACAATACGTTTAATCTCTCGAAATTCGAGACCCACCTTACCTTCGTAAGTTATACTCCGTCCACGAAAAAAAGAAAAATTTTTGCAAGCTATCTCTTAGATATTGAGCTTTTGCCCATTTTCAAGAAAAAAGCTTTATTATTGCTTACACATAAAGCAGATACTCTCTTCGCTATAACAAGGCAATCAGTATTCAATAGCATTAATTATTACAAAGCTTCGTCTCTCTTGCTGTTTGCATAACCTTCTTATGAATCCCTTTAAGAGAAAGTGTACGCCCCGACCTACGGGCATTTTCAAAATATGCTGGCAAAATTTCTGATAGAACTAACAGTAATAGATCAGCATCAGCCAATTCTCGCAGCCAGAGTTCGATCAAGTTATATTCAGAATAAGGTAGCATATGGCCAACACCTTTTACCTCAATAACATACTGGGCAATCAGCTCATGTGGTGACAATGACTCAAGGTCTAGCATACTCACCGCCCATCAGACTTAATTTTGCTCAATTTATTATTTAATTGATCAAAATTAGCCTGCAGTGTCTCAATAACGTTTTGATAACGCTTAATTTCATGCAGATGGTCATGAATTTTTAGCAAATTTGCTACCCTAATCGGCAGTGAATCCATATGGTCAGGATCTAAAATATCAAAATACCAGTTTTCATAAATCGAATCCTCAAGCATTGTATTTAAAACCCCAAACTGAGTCTTTGAAATAAACAACGCAGGAGTCCAAATACTTGCCTGTTGGACAAGTCGCTTTCCAAATCCAAACAACCATTTTGAAAACCCTTCATGGGGAATCTGAGTTGCCTCAACAAGAAGCAAATCACAAGGATTTATCTTAGGATCATCCAATGACTTTATCTGCACAATCGAAACGACACCCAATTGCTTCAACTTATTCTCAAGCAATATTTTATTCGCATCCAAAACCCTGGATTCAGTACTATAATAACAAACTCGCAAGCTTCTTTGATAATAGGGTATGATATCCACAAAATGCCTTTTATAATAAATGTGTGGCTACGAAGCTAGCTGATAAACAGGAAGTCAAGGAGCAAAGAGAAATGTATTAGTAGAGGCTACTATATCCATACTAAAAATACATTTCTCCTAAAGCAACGAAGAAAACATAATATCAGACAGATTCTTAGCTTGGGCACACGATTGTACTCTAAATGACCCAAGGTGCGAAATTTTTTCGTACCAACATATTTAATTATTTTGCAGCGAAGTGAAAAGATCAGCAAGCCTTTTACTGCGAGGGAGGACAAATGCACATTATAACCGCATCAGCACCCACTAGAATTGACCTGGCAGGTGGAACAATTGATTTATGGCCCATACACTGTTCACTAAACCATTGTGCAACAGTAAATGTAGCCATTACCCTTCCTGCTACCGTGACTATAGAACAAAGTAACAGTAAGACATTTGAATTCCATTGCCTCGACCTCAACAAACATGAAAGTGGCACTTACCAAGATCTATGCCAAAGCAAAAACTTGCCTCTATTTGCACTATTACTGTCCCATTACTGGAGCCCTACCCTACCGGCTATCAAAATTACTAGCCTAGCTAAATCCCCTGCAGGAGCAGGTATTGGAGGGTCTTCATGCCTTACCGTGGTAATGGGATCGGCACTTTGGCAGGCGAAAAGTATCGTTCAAGGAATCAAAACTCCTGAGTTTTCTGAACACCAATTAGTCCAAACGTCTAGGGATATCGAAGCACGCCTTATTTTTTCACCAACTGGATGCCAAGACTATTGGGCTGCTATACGCGGCAGCATCAATATTATTAAATATCCGCTAGGCCACACTCAGGTGAATACAATACAGGCAGATCAAATCGCCTCACCCCTAAATGAGCAATTAATCCTCTGTTATTCCGGTAAATCAAGAGACTCGGCCATCAACAACTGGGAAGTTTTTAAGAAATTTTATAACAAAGACCAAGAAATATACAACAAGCTGGATAAGATCGGACAATTGGCAGAAAAATGTGCTCTAGCTTTACAAAACAACGATATTGAAACAGCGTTAATTTTTTCCAAAGAAGAGTGGGCGCTAAGAAGAAAAATATGGCCAACAATCGAAACTGATGAAACAAAAAAGATTGATCAAGCTGCGATTCGTGCCGGAGCGGTGTTTTCGCGCGTATGTGGTGCCGGAGGAGGTGGAGTTATGGCTATCTTTGCAAAAAAAGAACTTCGCGAAGATATATGCAGGGAGATCAGTTTAGCGGGTGGTGAAGTTCTTCCTGCAGAAATGGCTAGAAATGGCATCCAACTTTCAAAGGAGAGGCCAAACTAAGTAACGAAGCTAATAAAAAAGTTCTGAAATATAAGATATCAAGAAATAAAGCACAAGAGCCTCAAAAAATAGGGGCTATATTAGGTATCAAGGTAGCATAGAAATATTAATTTGATCGTTCCGAAAAAAAGTAAGTTTTATCAATCCATTTGCATCAAAGGCACCTGATGAAAAAAAAGGAAAAGCAACACTTAGCAAGTTTAGTAGAAAAACTGGGAATTAAACGTTACCAACGCCATATTTTTATCTGCGTAGGTGATAAGTGCTGCAGCAAAGAGATGGGACAACGCTCTTGGAATTATCTAAAACAGCGCTGCAAAGAATTGAACCTTACAAATCAAAGCATCTACCGCAGCAAAGCAAGCTGTTTACGCATTTGCACTCAAGGCCCTATTGCCGTCGTCTACCCAGAGGGTATCTGGTATCACCATGTCGATGAAAGTGTTTGCGAAACCATTATTCAAAAACACTTAATAGGTGGTCAACCTGTAGAAGAATTCGCATTTGCAAAAAATGATCTAGGAAATAAAAAAGCTATTAATGAAAAAATAGAATAACGATAGTGATTATGTGTCGAGCTCATCTTGAAAAAATAACACTAAAAATCATTATTGACATCATGACCGATCAATGATGATCTTCATTTAACAGTAAATGTTGATAAGCATTATTGATAGCCTCAATGTCACCATTGGAAATTTCAACCGGACCTTTATCATTATCATAATTTCGGTATAAACAACGTGACATCATTGAGTCAGGATCATAAGATGAAATTGTAACATCGTCCTCACCAATATCTTCAGCATAGTCATTACATGTTCTTTGTGGATTGCTATCTTCATGCCTTAATCCAAGAGCATGCCCAAACTCATGTAAAGCTATGCCTTTTCTCGCATTCATTTTACCAGCTTCTGTAAGATTAACGACTCTATCCAACAAGTACGATCTAACATCAGTAAAATTATAAGTTATTATAACGCCAGCAAATTTACCATCAAGAGCACGCCCAAAATGCCTTACTCGAGGATGACCCGGAGTTTCCGCCTCCAAAAACCAACGGTAGTTTAGCTTATAGTCATTTGGACTACCCAAATGCATTATTTTTCCAGAATTATGATCAACAAGTTGTGGGTTATCATAAATATAAATATGAATTCCAGGAGATAGTGTTTGACAGCCACCCCAACCTTCAAGCCTGACAATTGTCTTACCAATATTATCTCTAATAAAAGCTTCGACTTCCTTTTTGAACACCTTAACTTTTTCAGAATCCTCAAATTATATTGAAAAAGTTTTGAAAAAGTTTAAAAGTTTTAACAACACTAACAACGAAGAGCAGCTCTTATGAAAATTTTAGCAATACTGACTTTTATCCTTTTTCTGCCTACTTATGCCAATGCATCACAGGCATTTCACTGCACGGTATCATTTAATAATGTCGAAATAGATCAATACCAATTAGCAGCACAAAATGGAGATAGAAAAAGTACACTTATTGATCAAGAAAATAACGTTATAGCTATTTGCTTGGGTATTGACGGCGGAAAGTACCTCAATTGTGGTTCTTCATCAGGCAGTGGCAGAGCTAATGATCCCATCATTGTGCACTCAGAAGCTATTGTTAAAAGTTCGCAAGATTATCTTTCTTACAGCGACTTTACTTGGGGATCGTTATCAATAAAATGCATTAAATAGTTAATAGCTGCCTGATAAAAGCTGTTATCAGAGAAGTAAGGCCTATCAGACAAGGCTTGCCTAAAAAACATGAGGAAATATGTGTTTGATCCAACGAGTGTTTTTTATGCATAATAATTAGCTTTGCTCACATATATCCCGGATCCGAATTTCTAGCCGGTTGCGTCGTTGCTTCGTCGTCAGGAAATCCTCATGTACCAACATGTACACTGCGGTTTCCCACCTCCTCGCGCCTAGCACCCGACCGAACTTCGAATCCGGTGAAAATACTACAGTTTTTCAAAAAATTTCAGATTCCGGATATATGATTGAAACTTACTTCTCTTTTTGCCTACAAAGTTTCAGTTACTTACCGGATTTTATAGCTTCAAGCACTTCCTCGGCACTTGCTTCTCTATCAGGAGCCCTATAGGACTCTTCGCTCCAAGCAATAATATCTTCATCTTTACAGAGCCTACAACAAAAGGGGCGATGTGGATTATTATCGCTATATTCACAATTTTTTTGACAGCGAGGGCATTGAATCATCCTCACAACATTATCCTTTTCATTTGCAATCGTTTTAGTCATTATGACTCCAATGAACGCAGCCTTTCAGGCCAAAATTTACGGGGCAGTTCATCACATACCCCCTTTCCTATCAATTTCGCCAGACAGTAACCAGCATAAAATCCAAAGCTCAAACCATTTCCCATATAACCAGTAGCTAACAAGATACGTGGCTCGCCAAACATAGGGCCGATAAGAGGTAACTCATCGCAGGGCCTACAGCCAAAGCCAAAATTCAAACTCCCGAGCCTACGCCTTCCATCTATTTGCAAATATTCATTAGCCTTTGTTTCCAAAGCTTGTCCTACTCGTATGCTAACCTCAGGAGCATCGGCAGAACTTTGAGCAATACCAGCATTTTTTCGAAGATAACGTGCGCCCCCAAGAAAAACCATGCGATCAGAGGCTACCCCGCCCCATTCATAGCCATGATTGAAAGAAAAACAAACCCCCGCCATCTGATCAAGATCTCCAGACCCTGATAATCCTCCATCAAAACCCAACCAAGAATCTGCATATGAAATCAAACAACTTTTAAGTTCTGGCAGCAAAGAGGACATACCTAAGTGGTTTGCTAAGACCATGATCTCACAGCTTACTTTTTCTCCAGAATCGCAAGTCAGCACAACAGGGCCACCATTTGATTCTATTCTCACAACTCTCTTCCTTAAGGCTTTTGACTCTACACGCTCTCTTAAAAATGCCAAAAGTTTCAAAGGTTGGACATAACCACCCTTGCTTTCCGCAATCTGAAATCCAAAAAAACCAGGTGAAAAAATAGAATATCTAGAAAATAAAGAGTCTGATTTATTATCAAGCAATAAGCGCTGTTCAATCTGTTGCGACTGCATTTGTGAAACTGCAATTTCAGCTTCTTTTAATTCATGCTCACTAGTCAAAACACGTATACGGTCTCCGCACAAAAAGCTAAGCCCATCCACCCCACTTTTTTCCTGTTCGTCAACAAATTCCCGTAAAAAATCGAATGCACGATCAGCAAAGCCCCACATATATGCAGATTCTTGCAAACCATGAACATGTGTTAAACGGCTAAAATTGTCGGTAAATCCACCCGAAACAAACCCTGCCGCCATACTACTGGTTGAAGCCACTTGGTAAGGGTCGATCAAAACAATGTCGTCAATTCCAAATTGGCGTAAATGTTCAGCAACCGATAAACCAGTAATTCCACCACCTACTATTGCAACCGAATACTTTTTCATAGATCCCCCATCGAAGTAAATTTAACCTCAAAGTGAGCCTTTCCAAGCCAGTATATACCTGTCGATAGCTAGACAAAACTATTATCTAAAGATATGTTAGAATTAGCACTATTGGTAAATTTACTTATGATCAGGAGAAAACCAATTTTACAAAGTAATGCCCTAGTATTCATAAAATCCATTAGTATACAAGTCCAACCGAATTTTGCCATCGCAATGAAATTAGTGAGCAAAATGGATAGATTCTATAAAATATTAGCCACATTTTTATTGCTATCATGCTCAATTCAAGCATGCAAACCTAGCTCCACAGAAGCAAACCAAGTGCAAAGTGGAGAGCACAAAAGCGAGGCGGAATTCCCAGTAATAGACTTTAGTGTGAAAACCGGCTATTTCATCATTGCCTGGGGTTGTAACAAAAGTACAGTAAATCAAAACCTACAATACCATCCATCCTCACAGTTTAATCCATATACTGTATTTGAAGAATCAAGTTTTACATCAAGCTTCAGTCGTTTAATGCTTGATACTATTGCAGGCATTAAAGATAACAAAGTAGATATTGAGATAAACCCTCAAAGCTTTAGCTCCTGTCAAGGCAAAGTACGTTATGCTTCTCTACAAAACATGATATCTGCCATTGCTCACACTATAGAAAATAAACCACCTGAAGGTCTCATTGAAGAAGTTTCAAACATTTTTGATACCAAGAAAAATGAGATTTACTCGTCTCTGATATCAAAATTGCCTAAAGATATGGAATCAATAAACCTACTAGCATCAAAACTGGCGATTTTATTAACATTGGTGGATATTCCCATAAACGAAATAAACTTGCCCACCCAAACAAAAAATATAATACTAAGCAGTTTGGTTCTCCTAAAAAACAGCAATCCAATTTTTTTTCCTCAATACGAATTTAAAACTTTAGATAGTGATATTGTAAAAAAGGCAGTTCAAAACGCTTTCGAAAGACTCAATTCTAATTATTATGCTTTAGAAGCTTGGCCAATTGATGCAGTTTTTTCACAAAACGTAGCAACCCCTCTTTACAATGATACACACAGCTTTAATCAACAAAACTTGGGAGGCACTATACAAATTTCTGTCTTAGATACTCCCACTTGGGGACCAGAAATCAATGGCAGTATAGAGCTTATTGCAAATAAGCGACAACTAGGAGAAGAGGCTTTTAATAAACTACTGGCTTTGAGGCAAAAAAGCGATCAAATGGCCAGGCTAGAAACCATCCAGACCAGAATACGCAACCAACTTGACTTGGGTAATCCTGAGTTTAGAAAGGAGCTGCAAAGAACAATAGACCATACGCTTGCAGAAGCTAGTTACACCATTTGGGGGCGATCCGTACCTTGCCCAATTGAAGATAAAAAAATCACGTTGAAACCCATTAGCCTTATACAACATGATAAAGAAGCAGAGGCTATTACATTTCACTTCGACACCCGTGGCCTGAGCAGGCGAATAAAGGTTAAAGTAACCATACCACAAGGGTCAAGGCTCAACACAAACGAACAAAAATCCAAACAGACCTTAGAAGGATACCTCCCCATTTTAGCCGCCTGCTCTGGAACTGAAGGAGGGCTCAGACTTAAAAGAAAGTCTATGATAAAGGCAACAACTCCATAGCAGCTAACTCACTTTAACCACTACCAATATTAGGATGACTCAACGTGCGATTTGTAAAAAAACAATTAAGTTGCTCTGATACCTTTATAATTAACGAAAAAAAGGCCGGCTTTCGATCCATCAGTATTATAGCCTGTTTCGTCATGTTCAATTTCATATTTCCTATAGATATATATGCTGCTGACACGAAATCCTCGAACACTATTTTAATCACAGGTTGGCCTTATGATCAGCTACCTGATAAGGTTCCACCTCTTTTGCTTGGGTCCAACCCAATTATAGGAAGACTAGCCTGTCCACCATTAGTACGCTTCAATGCACAAAATGATAGTTTTGAACCTCTCATATTTAAAAGCGTCACCACCTCTTCTCATAACAATACCGATACATGGCATTTTAAATTAAGAACTGGAATCTACTGGTGGAATGATCAAGAAGTAAATACTAACGACATCGCCTTATTTTTTAAAAAGAACCTAGAAGATATCCTCATGAAAAAAACTGGAATTTCGTTTAAAGAAAATCCGTTTACAATCACAACGACTACTTCCGAAATTTCCATCAAATGGTCAAAAGAAATAAAATATGGCCCTTATATCATCAGTGAAGTGCCTTTGTGGCGTCAAATTTCCCTCAAAACAAAAAATTTGTTACAGTACGAATGTGCAGGAATCTATAAAATCAAAAAAACACCTTCCCAACTCTTACTACTGCCCTCAAAAAAATACAAAGCAACTAAAGCAACCCTAGCCATTGAAACCAAAGTACATACTAAAGAAAAAAACACAGCAGAGATGGTAATGGAATTTGAAACAGCATCCAATCTATCTTCAAAACTACCAAACCGCTCACCTGATATAAAAAACAAATGCGAAAATACTATATTTCTCCCAGCAATGACCTTAATTAGCTGGAATCCAAAATCTCATATTATTGCTAACCAAAAATTAAAAGATGCAATTTATTCTATGTTTCCCAAAGATACGCTCTTGCGTTCTGGTGCAGGATATTATGGCCGTGTCGTTTCTAGTCCGATTGTATTAGATGGTTCTATTAGTAAAAAGAATACGGTATTCGAAGATGAGGAGCATTTAAAACTCTATAATCAAATGCTAGACCAATCAGGCTTCACTAAAAAGAATAAAAAAGGGATAAGAATCAACAATAAAGGGGTATCCTTAGTCATCAATATCGGGCGACTAGGCCCACAACTTTTTCTTTTAGAAAAAATTATCGGTGATATCTTTTACTCATTAGGTATTGAATTGAACTTTGTCACTATAAAAAATAACATATTCACCCAAGTGGATGGCATTATTTATATAGCAATGATACCTTGGCCAGAATTAAACTTTATGAGCAACTTTCACAGCAAATCCCAATTAAACTTTCCATACCAATTTACCACAGGCAAATTAGACCACTTACTGGAAGACTATGCTATTAAGTTATCTAATGGCAAAAAAGACACTGCTTTATTAAAAAAAATCAAAACTCATATTGAAGACTCAAAGTTGATTACTGCTCTTCTCCATCACAGCGCTTGTCTCAATATAAATCCAAATAAAAAGCTATCGGTCAACTGGGAAAATCCAGACTGGTTTCGAAACTTTATAACCACAAACTTCTAGGGCGTGTTGACGTTTCATTTTCGTAGCGAGAGACAAATACTTGAAAGTCGCAGCTAGGAAGGGTTTCAAAAATTACCGGAGGTGTACTAAATGTACATTGAGGATAATTTTTGAAACCCTGACAACGTTGTGACTCAAGGGTTTGGCTCGTAGTAGGAAATGAAACGTCAACACGCCCTAGTAGCAAAATACAAATGATTATAACTAAAGATTAGAAATATACTTTTCAAATAGCTAAAAAACTCTCAAGAATCTTCATGTAAGGTTTTAAGCTATCAACTGCTCCTTCGATGGCCTTAACCTTTAGATCAGCTACATCATCGTCAAAATGATAACCTTCCTGTATATTAGCAACAGCACTTTCAAGCGTTCGCAAACTTGAGCGAATAGCGTGCATAGATTGCATGCGCTCTTCCTCACTCATTAATTCAGCAACAAAAAGTTTCACATTCTCAACATTACCGATATCAATATTCAGTTCAGAACATAATAAACTGCCAAGCTGTACCGAGATTTTTTTCCAATCTATCTTGGTAATTTCAATATTTGACATACAAAAATCAAACCTTATTACGGTAGGTACAATCCTTTCTTTGGCATTTGCCAAAGAGCTCTAGACGGTGATCAGTCAAAGAAAAGTTCAACTGTTCTGCAATCTTCAATTGAATTTCTTCGATCTTTTCATTTTCAAATTCAAAAATCTTGCCACAATCTTGACAAATCAAATGATCATGATGAGAGTTAGGGTTTGAGACCTCAAACACAGACCTTCCTTCTGCAAATGTCCGCTGCTCAACCAACCCAGAATCTTTTAACAAGTTTAAGGTCCGATAAATCGTAGCCAAGCCAATATTATGACCCTTCCCTTTTACGATTTCGTGCAGCTCATCGGCATCAATATGCCGATTCGCTTGTAAAAAATAATCTATAATCAACTTCCTTTGCTGAGTTTGCTTTAATTGCTTCTGAGAAAGAAACTTGTCAAACTCCGCCCAAAACCAGTCGAATTCACCCACATTAGTCATGATTTTCCCGTTTTTCCGTCCGTTATGCGACCCTCAAAGCTGAAACCAGCAAATGTTAAATCAATCTCCAATTGATCATTTTATTGACAGTAACGTCAAGCCATTCTGACATTTCGCGCCTTACAAGTCACCGACAATAGACTAATTATCCGATTTTACATATATTTTAAATAGACTATTTAAAAAAGATTTCATGTAAAATTGGCATAATTCGAGCATATCCCTATAGTAGCGAAAGCTAAGCTATAAGGTTGAATGCGGATTTTGGAGGCGACCATGTTGAAAGGAAAACCGGTAACAATAGGAATAATAAGTATTTTATCCCTAATGACCATACTAAGCTGCAGGCCCAAACGCAGGCCACAAAGAACTCTTGGAAAAATGCCAACTTTAACTGTAACAGTAGGTTCTATGAGCGAATGGGGAGCTGAAAACTTCACTTATCACCTAACGGGCTGTGTAGAAGCAGAGGGCCAAGCCATCGTTCCACGCCAAGAAATTGTCTTCCGCCATAAAAAGTTGAAAAAAGACCTCGGAGGTTGTTCCGTAGTCGTACGCGGCACCGACCTACCCGATGATATTGTTTATACCAGTGAACACGGAATTTTATGGGTGTCCAGTGAAGAATTTGCAATCTCACAAAATGAAGAAAATCTACTGGTTGCAACCGTAGACATGAAGGCTACCTATGAATCTTCAAAATATTTCTCTCTAAAAGTCGCAGTCAAACTGCCAGACACGACCAAAAAAGTAGAAAAAGCAAGCGGTACCCTCACCTGCGACGCGCCCATTGGCGACCTTTCGATGAACAATTTAAAGTTCGATAAAGACCTTAAAGCAACCGACCTTCAAGAAAGGCTGAAGCTTCCAAATCCAATACAAAAAATATCTTGTTCAAAAATATCTATAAATGCAGTAATTGATGGTAGCGATCATGCATTCGAAAGAAGTATAGAAACATCTTCCGGTAATAGCTTCACTCCAATTGCGCAGCAAACTATGGCATTAAATGGTGGCAATCCATATTTGCTCGAATTGGTACAAAAAGATACGGACGATTCTGAAAATTCAAGTAACATTGATGTTAGCATACAGCAGTGCCCGAAAGATAAGCCTTGGCTAGATACAACCGAGGTGTCACCCGTTTGTAAGCCTTGTCCTGATGACAAGCCAATCTATCATGAAGGTTTAAACCGTTGTGTGAGCCAGTAATAAACAGCACCTCACATTAAATAAAAGCCTCTTCAAATTAATACGGGAGTGATGCATTTGCATAGCTCTCGTACTTTTTGATTTGCTTCTCATTTCCTGAGCATTTACTTATTTTCTTCAAAAAACCTCAACTAAAACTTTTAAAGTACGTAGCTAATATATTCAATACCAAGCTTCAATTTCTTTACATTTTATCGATCTTTAGAATTTTGCGGACGGAAAAACGGCGTAGGTGCTTTTCTTTCAAGTTTTCTACCAGTGTCTCCACCAGAATTAGAATTGTCATTGCCACTACCTTTTTGTAAATGAGGGGCAAACTGATATAAAGAGTCAGTAAAGACCTTTCCACCATGATCATAACGGCTGCTCAATGAATATACTACACCTAAAATCATTGCAATCATAAATGCCATAAATGCAACTGCAAATATCACCCGCCTAAATGACTTTGACTTAATACCATCATAAACCCCTTGCACGATGTCTTTAGCTTTATCACCAAATTCTTGATAATCACCACGATCAATCTTAACTTCGCGCAGGTTGTTTTCTTCAATTCGACCATCATTAACAATTTCTAAATCATGAATTGAAGCTAATTCATCTTCACTAAGATCTATCTCTTTAATTTCTAGGTCAAATGCATTTAAATCATAAGAAAAGGCAGGAGGCTTTACATTTTCTGGCTGATCTAGAGAAGCTATATTTGTATTTTGCTTCACTTGAATATTTTTTAAAGGCACTTCTTTTTTCGCATAGTTTGCATACCCATATCGAGAAGAAGCTTGAGTAAATGAACTCTTTAAACTTCCTAGTTCTGGGGTTCGTGTAGAAGGCTCTTCGAATAATAAAGAACTCTTATCATTACTTATAAATTTAGCAAAATGCGATTGAACAATATTTGTAATTTCTTTTGCCATTCGTCCCAGGTCATTCGCATCAACATCTGCCAAAAACCCTTCCGAATCAAAGATAAATGGTGCAGACTCCTCTTGATAGGTTTTTGTAGTCGCCGTAATCTTTACCCAAGGATCCCTACCAAGAACTTTTTTCATAACCGGCGATAAAAGCTTTATCATTCCAAAACAGCCAATATCAAAAGGAATCTTGACAGAGACAACCTTTGGATGGATTTGTGTAAGCCTTGCTGGAATTTGCAGTTGACCAAAAGACAGTACATCCAAATCTGGAAAATGCGTTGCTCCAATATCAACATCCGGAGCCCCTCTACTTAATGACGGCAAAACCCTTTGTAGTACTGATTTATCAAAATTACCAGGCATGTTTTTTAAAAAGAGTAATCGATAATTTGAGTGACGAGCTCTAAGCTCATCTCGATTGACATTACTACCAATAATCACAACGGCAACTTTTGGAGAAAGATTGCCCAACATAGATGCAAAACGCTCACTATGAGAACCCATGGTCAATGCATCTTCGACAAAAACAATATCAGGAGTAAAATATTTTGGCTCCATCACCATCGATTGGATTTGTAGTGCCGAACTAATTATAAAATCTTCCTCACGCGCAAGGTTCTTAAATAATGCATTTCTTAAATTCGCTGACTTTGCGGCAATAAAAGCTCGATAG
The DNA here is from genome assembly GCA_041391425.1 of Bdellovibrionota bacterium. Taxonomy (GTDB): domain Bacteria; phylum Bdellovibrionota_B; class Oligoflexia; order Oligoflexales; family JAWKNZ01; genus JAWKNZ01. The sequence goes on along the minus strand of JAWKNZ010000003.1, from coordinate 48,079 downwards.
CAAGGACCTGAATTTTCCGCTCGCAACTTCCAAATAATCGATTGATATCTAGCTTCAGCTTCTTTGGGTATTTTCCAGTGAGCCATAATCGCATCTGAAAAACGGTAATGTAGATGGCTTCTTTCGCAAGACTGCACGGTAAGGTTTAAATGAGCAACACCCAATTCTTCTGCAATAGCGCCCCCCAACTTCAATTTTGCACCAACTGGTGGACGTAAACGGCATTCCAGCCTAATTCTCGTATCACTCATCCAAATAATTCGACATGGCAAAGTCAATGCAGAAATATTATTCATCGACACTTGAGCCGAGGGCTGAATATATGGCTCAGCTTTGCTTGCGCACGAGTAAGTTACCCTTTTTATCCAATAATCATCCGGTAAATTAAGAGGGATCATATCGCGAAAATTACATGCTGCAGCCAATGATAGATTAGATGGAAATTTATTTTGCATCGTTAAGATTAATCGCGCCCCTTTTAGTTCGAGCATCTTTGCTATAGATTTGATGGTAAGATCGTTGTCATATTCAGTAGAGTCATCTGCAATAAAAACAATACCGGCTCTTTTTTTCTCTAAGGCATTCCTGATTTCTGCCAATGATGTAAAAAACTCGACATCAAACCCATGCGGATTTAAAAGCATCGCTCGCCCTCTAATCAGAGGAGTTAACTCATTCACAAGCCAATAAATCCGACGTGTGCGTTTCATATGCACTCCACAGCTAATATTCTTTGCTTACATTATTTGCGACTGTCGCACGTTTCCAACCGTCAAAACATTATTTATTATTTGGCGGACACTCTTCATAACACATCGGAATTTATAGATATTTTTTTAGAAAAATCTACTAACAGAAAAGTAAGTTTAATAATTCATAATGCAAATTATAGGCGCACCAACTGCGACATTTTGGCTTGAGAAAAGCATAAAACTCATCAAACTTTAAGAAAAAAGTTCTATAAATTGAGAATCAACCAACCCAAGTTATAGAAAAGGGTCTAGATGTACAATTTATTCAAAAATAATAAAAATTTTTCTCTTAGAAAAAACAAAAAATACTTACCAAGGAAAATTCTAAAATCAACAGCATTTACAGCCCATACTTTACCTACTTAATCGGAAAAAAACTTCGGTTCCGAGGTTATAATATAGTAAGATAGAATCATTGTGTGAATGTGAAATAAAAATAATGCCCTCACTATAACTCTTGGGAAGAAGCTCAAGTAAATCAACGAAATAGGAATTTAGAAAGATGCCAAAACTTACAAAGCACCTTATAGCCATCGGAATCGCTGGATTTTTCACATCGCAAGCGGCCAATGCAATTGATTGCAGGGAAGTTCGACAGCTAACTAGCCACTACCTTCGCCTTCACTTTTCGTACAACACCTTTGATGATGAATTAAGCACACGAACTCTAGAAAACTTTATTAAGGCTTGGGATCCCGGCAAAGTTTATTTCCTCAAATCAGATATAGATAATTTCCACAAAAAGTATGCAAAAAAAATAGATGATATGATAAGCGAAGGCAATTGCTCTGCCATCGATGAAATTATCAATATTTACTCAAAGCGCTTTGCAGAACGCCATAAAATCGTACCAAAACTCATTGAACAAAAATTCGACTTTACTAAAGATGAGCACATGGTCATAGACCGTAAGACATTAAAATGGGCTACAACCAGTGAAGAGATTAATGATCGCTGGCGTAAACGTATTAAATTTCAGTACATGCAACTAAAAGGCACAATTGATTCCGATAAAGAAATCCGCAGCAAGCTCCATAAGCGCTATAAATTAGCCACCAAAAGACATAATGAACTAACCAGCGACGACTTATATGCTATTTTTCTAAACTCATTCTCATCAAGTCTAGACCCACATTCCGACTACCTTCCACCGGAACAACTTGAAGACTTTAGAATCTCCACCAGACTTTCCCTCGAGGGCATTGGAGCTGTGCTACGTAGCGAAGACGGATTTACCACCATTCAAAGCCTCGTACCAGGGGGAGCTGCAGCAAAGACAGGAAAAGTTGAAGTTGAAGATAAAATCATAGCTGTTGCCCAAGGAAATGAGGCACCCGTCGACGTTATCGATATGGATTTGCGCGAAGTGGTAAAATTAATTCGCGGCCCTCGAGGCACGGAAGTCCGCTTATCTCTAGTCCGTCAAGAAGGAAGTGCTGCAAAAAAATATATTGTTTCTATCATTCGTGAAAAAATTCAGCTGCAAGACCGCGCGGCTAAATCTTATACTTACGAGATCGAAGCCAAGGAGCCAAAAGGAAAGCCAAAAACATATAAAATAGGCGTTTTAAACCTTCCTTCCTTTTATATGGACTTTGAAGGCAGACAAGCTCACAAAGTTAATTTTAGAAGCTCTAGCGTAGATATGAAGAAAGAAATCATAAAGCTAAAGAAAAAAAATATCGATGCTTTGATCGTCGACTTGCGATCAAACCCAGGAGGAAGTTTGGATGAATCGATTAAAATTGCGGGCTTATTTTATAATGAAGGGCCAGTAGTACAAATTAAAGGGGTTGATAAAGAGCCATTGGTTTCTAAAGACGAAGATGGCACCACCCTTTACGATGGACCACTCGTAGTAATGATAGACCGCCAGTCAGCAAGCGCTAGCGAGATTTTTGCTGGAGCAATCCAAGACTATGGTAGAGGCCTAATCATAGGAGATACTCATACCTTTGGCAAAGGCACCGTACAAAATTTAAGTGACCTACCCGCTAAACTAGGAGCCATTAAAGTTACCATTAGTAAATTTTATCGCCCTTCTGGGGGAAGCACGCAATTAAAAGGTGTCGAATCAGATATCGTCCTTCCCTCTCTTGCAGACCACGTGGAAATAGGCGAAAAGCATTATGATTATGCATTAGCTTGGGACAAAATCCCGCAGGCAAAACACCAACAGTTTAATAGTGTAAAACCTTACATTACTACTCTAAAAGATTTAAGTAAGAAAAGGATTGATAAAGACGCCGACTTCAAAAAAATTATTGCTAATATTGATGAGTATGAAAAGAACAAAGAAAAACGCACCAGAGTAAGCTTAAACGAAAAAGGTGAGAAAGAGCTAAGCGAAGCGGAAACAGCGGATGATGATGATATTGCTCCTGCAAAAGATGACAAAGGCAATATCATACCCGACTTAAAAAATGACGCATATTTAAAAGAAACTTTACGCATTACTACAGACTACGTCCGTCTATTGGCGAAACAAAAGCCTGTTAATCTTGCTATAAAACGCACACTACCTGTAGGAGTAAGTGCCGTTGTAGCTGCAGATAAGCCCAAAACATCTTCTAGCTCCGCTAAGAAATAATGTTTTAAGAAGCTTTCTGATAAAAAAGTTGTCAAACCACAGAAAAAAGACCCAATTTATAGAAAATAAATTGGGTCTTTTTAAAAATCTACCTTTACCCATAAGCTACACATAAATTGAAGGGTAGACTTTACTTTCATCAAAAAGTAAGCTTCTCCCTCATTCTAAGTCAAAAGGGATGTTTCGTTCCACTCAACATGACAACCCTATATACTTATAAATAAATGTAAGCATCTTAAAAGCCAATCTCTCAAGCAGCTTCAATCTCGGCAATAGAGAATAAACCCAGGACTTAAAAACCACCAATTTTCTTGCGACTTAAAAGCCTTTGGATTTTTTCATTTCCCTGTAGTCCAAGAAAGTCCCTAGTTAACCTCAACACTTCGAATACACTTGCATTCTCCGGCATAGAGTCTCCAAAAGTAGCCATGGTTATCTTTTTGGGTTCATGCCAATTATCTTTCAAAATGTCACTCCACACTTTAGATAATATCCTCGCATTTTTACCCCAATCCATTGCTTGATCATACTTCTCCCTAACAAACACATTAGCTTTTTTAGCACCTTTTACTAAAGGCTCCTGAAACGTAAAAACGATTCCAGCTAACTCTAAGCCAGTCAACGAAGCCAAAAGCGTTGAAGATGCGGCTAACGTACTCACGGCAATAGCACTTTTAGCTAAAAGGAACGCTCCAACTGTCATAGCAACTCCAGATCCAATAAATGACACCGCAAGCTTGCCATAGCCTTCAAAGGCTAGATCTCTTTCAGTTGGCAGAGAATTGTGAACAGCTTGAGAAGTGCCCCCATCATCAGAGATGGGCGCCAATAAAAATACAGGTTCTTGACCCTGTGCATCCAAAAAAGGGTTTACGCAATAATTAGGATTATCAATTGGAGGAATCTCACCCCATTTTTCTGGAGGAAGCTTGCAATAAACAAATTCCATCACCGGAACACTTTTACCAGATACTAATGCAGTAGTGATCTTAACACCTAAAGTTTCTTTACCATCTGTAATCGCCTTAGATTGAGTCAAATTTGACGTCGGCTTACAGGAATTTAGACTGTACAATACTATTGCTAAGAGGTAAAAATACCGAAATAAATATTTCTTACAACTTTCATTCACTTTAAATTGCATACTATTAACGGGAGCAAAACCTATGATAGCTGCGTTGCTTTCGTCTCCGCGCTGCTCATGTACCCATATGTACACTGTGCTGCTCGTTCCTCTGCGTCTTGCTCTCATAGGTTTTGCTCCCGTTAATATACCTAAAAGCTATCAAAAAATGAATTTCATTTTTGAAATTCAATATTTAAAAAAATTGCATCAAAGCACTTTTCGGCATAAAAAATAAAAACATAAAAATCTCTAAAAATCCTCCCTCAATAAACTTTGGCATAATCTCGCTTAATCGAGAATTTAACTTGGTAAGCAAATTATAAAGTGCTAAAATTTATAGAATAAATAAATGCGAGACCTATATGAAAACTAACAGATGCTTAATATTTTTAGCTATAGCTTACTACCTGCTATTCATAGGATGTAAGACTATAAAACCACAAAATAATCAAATTAGTGCCACGCCAGCTGGTGCCAGTGGAGTACAAATATGTAAAAAAATAGCTGAAGAAATAAAAAAAGATAAATTTTCTCTTTTTCAAGTCCATCTAGAGCTTGCAAAAGCAAATTTGCCGGTAAATAACGCAGCTGCAGCGTTTTTAACTGTAATCTTCAACTCATTACCACAGGCAAATATAGATCCAGTGAATATTGCCGAAAGCCTCGGAGTCAACTCTAACGGCACCCTTAATAAAGAAAAGATGAATCAACTGCTTCAAGATATCACGCTCGGAGAAAAAGTTATCGTTTATTCAGACAATAATAGCAGACTTAACGTAGAGGCAGTAGAAATAGCAGACGCAGTAAGATCTGGAAATTCCATTATAAATGCAGAGGCCATAGGTAGAAGATTATCAAACAACCTAAAGCAATTGAGTGAGTTAGAAGCAAGAGAAATACTTAAGCAATTAGGCAAAGAAGCCCAACTCATAACAGCCGATATATATACACAAAATCCTGAATCAGCAAAAGCAAAGATTTTCACAGCTTTAGTAATCACAGACTCACTTAGCCGATCTCCATACGAAAATATTGCTCTGCAAGCAAGTCTTATCAACGCAAACCTAATCATTAGCCTATCTAATGAGGACAGTAAAAACCTAATCAATTTAACCAATTCATTAACAAAAATATCTAGTTACTTAAAAAATAGTAGTATAGAAGTAGAAAGCAAGGCAGATATCTATCTTCAGTTAAGTGCAATAGGAGAACGCACAACAAATACTGAACTAAAAAAATATATAGCGCAGATCCTAGAGCAAGAACCCACACTTTTTGAAAAAAGCAGAGCAATTGTCACACTAATGGAAGCTATAGCTCATTTGGAAAAAGGTGGCCAGGCTGAAGCAAGGCTACCACAAAAGATAATAAATAGACTTAAAAATATGCAAACCGAATATATTAAAGCTATGGAAATTATGAACAACAATAAAATAGCAAGTAATGCAGCCATTGAGCTTAGAAACTACACGACTAGACTGGAAATGGAATTACCCAAATTACCAGTAATACGTAAATAGAATTGTTTCTCTATTTACGAAAGCAACCATCTATTCAAAAAAACTTGTGCGACAAATACAAGAGGTAATGTATTAGGACTGCCTCTCCATTAATAAATCATAATTTATGGCAGCCTTTTCATAACAAAATTTATACGAGCTAAAAATCATATCAGTGAGCCTCTTAATATGTTCAAACTAAGTCACAAAAAAAGTCAGCTAACAAGAAAATATGGTAATACCATTCTTACAATTTTAACGGCATTTTCATGCCTCTATGCATGTAAACGTTCAAGTAGCACGACAAAAAACGTATTGGAAGAACAAGATGTAAGCCTACTAAAAGAAATGTTTGCCGATACAGCCAATATCCTGGTAAGTGATTTCATCATAAACCTGAAAAAAAAACACAATGCTGATTGCACATCCTTGTTAGACCCCACACCTGAAAACAAAACAGACCCACTAAACAACCCCCTAGATGAAAGCTGCGCCGAAGTTCTTGAGCTCAAACGTCTGGCATTAGAAAGCCACAAAGTAACTTATAACCGTTGGTTGGCTGCCGACTTCTATCTAAAATATTTACTTATGCAACGACCAGCTAATATTGTTAGTTTGGCTACCGAAGTTTTCAAAGGAGCATATACACCTAAATACCAAGAAATGGTTACCGTGGAAAAACATGAGAGACATCCCGGCGAATCAGAAGCCGAAGTAAGTTTCTCTCTACAAAAAGTACCGTTATACTGCGCTCATATCACTGAATGCACAAATATGCTACACTATATTGCCAATTTCTCTGCAGTCATTCCAGAGCAAGTCCTTAAAGTCCTCATGCAAATACAAAAAAGCATCCCCATAGCCTTAAAAGATCAAAATATGGCTGTCGTCTTATTAGATCAAAGAGTCAGACTCCTCATACAGCTAGCCTTAAAAAATCACCTTCTATTTGACTCCAAAGAGAATATAACAAAAATCACTGCAGGATCTCTACCAAACATAACCGAGCAGGAATATCAAGCACTAGAAAAAATTAAAAAAAATCTAGAAGAAATAGCCGAAGAAGCTTCGACGAGCTTCACCCTATTAACCAGCATAGGCTCATCCGAAGATAGAAGCCATCTACCCAGCTTTGAACACTTGCCTGGTGAACTTAGAATTATCGCCAAAGCGATTTTACCAACGATGCTTAATTCTGAGTTAACACGGCTCTCTGATGGTGAACTGCGTGCACTGAATGTTGATGAGCATGTTTTGAAAGATCCAGAAAATATCAAATTTCAAGATTTACCAACAGACGCACAAGATTTTCTCATAAGTACTATATCTATAATGTTAAATGACCACCTTATCACATATGAAACTGCATTATCAGAAAGCATTTATTTGCAAAGACTGAGCAAAATTAGCAATCCACAAAAGGTATATGATCTTAGAGAATGGGGAGATGCATTACTACAGAAAATTTCTAAAAATGAGATATCTGCCGAGTTAGCATTAAACATTTTAATAGAACATGATGGTTACGAAGTGACATTACCTTCACGCCGTCAATGGATGGACTACCTCAATAGAGTTTATGAGCTTTTGCAAACACGATTTAACCAGCATAAAACAAAACTGCTATCATATTATGGAATTAGTAACCAGGAATATTTTTGTCGAGAGCCTTACCAGAAGGCTGCACCAGACATAAGAGAGTTTTGCACTGCTAAAGCAAAACTCGAAGGTGAGCAGCTAGCTTTAGAAAAGTTCATAAACAAAATACAAAATTCACATAAAAAATTTGAAAATGCTATAGCTAAAAATCTTGATGAGCTCACCGGAGACACTAGCGGCAAAAGTATTGTCGAGAAAGAGCTTATACTCATACAAAAGCTACTCCGCCAATCAAATCTATTTTCTAGTAAAATTAATACAATCTCTTTTTTCATTGACGACTATGCCTTATACAAACCTAGCACTCTACACTGCTTACTCATCTACAGATATAGAAAAAGAAAAAGAGCAAAGGCATGGACTGTCCAGAGAACGCCGAGAGCTAATAGCTATCACTGAAGCATCGCAAGCCTTAATCGCATGTATAGCAAAAAAAATCACCAACCTACCTAACGACACTTTCCTGGAAAATCTAGATTTACACCAAAATTTCATCGGGAGTACCCAGTCGATTGTAACGGGAGAAACTCTAGATCTTAAATTATTATGCAACAAAATTATCGGTGAATATGGCATTAACACCCTAGACGCTAGAATCCTTGCAAATTTTAGAAGCCGTCAAATTACAAAGGAAGGTGAAGAAAGAACGTTCCGAGACTTCTCTATCGCCATTGGGGCTATAAACATGCTTTTTGCAGCAAAGATCACCAATGTCGCTTTTACCAAATTATTACAAAAAGCACTTAAAAATCCCACTTTAAGAACAAGTTTTACAACAATTGCAACGAAAACTGGCAAGGCCGCACCATGGCTAGGCTTTGGTGGACAACTTCTTGGTGTTTCTGTTCTTTTTCACATATTCAGCACAGCGCTTACCGACATAACAACTATTGGCTATGATCTAGTTACAAATGGTAGTTATGATGAAAAAAACCCTTATAAGAAAGATTTTACCGAAGCATTTTTTCATCGTTACTTTAATACAGAAGGAATCATGCATGGTTTTGTTGTCATGGGTCTTCTTGGGGGATTACATAAGATCAATCATGCCATTCTCCAATCAAAAAGAGTAGCCAATATCAGTAGCACCCTGTCAAAAGTGAGTACATCTGGAGGGAAAGATGCTTATAAACTCTACCTATTGAGTAAAAAACACTCCACTACCATAAATAAAGTTGCTTCAGGAGCAGTACTAGGAACTTTCTTTGCGGCATTACCCGCTGCAGAAAAACAGATACAAGAATTATTAGGAAATAGTCTTACAGAAGTTCCACTCTATAAGGACGAGAGAGAAAAAGTGATGTCAATTGCCAGTGCTTTTGCAAGTGGCTTTATATTTGCCGGCCTTAATCACTTTCTTAACGGAACCTCTGGATCTCGTGCCATTCAAAGCATGGGACAAGCCAACATGTCTTCCATGAGCTACCGAAAGGCTCTAGAAACATTAGGAATTGATCTCAGAAAGACCCCCAACCCCACCATGGCACAAATTAAAAAAGCATATAAATCTGCTAACCAAAAATTACACCCAGATAAAAACCGCGAGGCCACCCAAAAGGAGCTCGATGCAATCTTGGAAAAATTTCATGCCGTAAAAGAGGCCTACAACCGGGTAAAATAAAGCAAGTATTATTTGCTCAAAAAATCAGACTATCTAAAAAACTCATAAAGGTTTTTCAAATCCAATAGATCTGCTTCAATTTGCCTCAAATTTCCGGTTAAATCCTCATCTTTATTTTTAAGATCCGTTAATTCTTTAGCCATTTTATCGTATTCTAAAACCAAGACCTTCAATTCTGTTAAAAGCTGCTCCAAAGCTTCTTTATCTTCTCCTGAGCCTTTTCAATCCATTGTTTGACAAGAGTTAAAATCTGATCTTCATAAGTCGAGAAATCACTCATTAAAGAATCTTCAATATCTGATGCCAACGGCTTAGCATTACCGATAAGCCAAGCTTGCGAAAACAATCCAACAGCAGTTGCAACTTTTCGAGAAGACTCTGTATCATAATATTCAACAAGCTTTTTTACTTTTATAAGTTCTTCTGCATCAGTGTCCGCTCCTTCTGCTATCGCATAAGAAATACTCCTACCATCACGCGTCTGAGGAATAATATATTCGTTCACACCACTAACTGAACGAAATTTAATAGCCTCCACACCAACTGGCAACTGGTCATCACGACCAACGATACGTACATCAACATAGTCACCAAAACTACGATCACTATTACTATTATAAGAACTCATAGAATAAAAGGTTGCTAGCTGCTTTATAAACAAGCTCGTTGATGGTTTGATACTTGCTTTAATGACTTCAGCTGAAGATTGTTCATCCGATTGTAACATATAAGTTTTTCCGTCATCTGATAAAACAGCATTAATTTCAATTTTCATGCTATCCCGTATGATTGCGGAAAAGCTCTCAAAGCTATACTCATTCAATAAATCGAAGAAATTCAACTGCAAACCAGCACTTAAATACTTGTTAGCAGGATAACCTCTCATAGCCATTACATGAAGAACGCTCGCCTTATCCATCTCGATTCCACGGCTCACAACCTTCTCTGACAGGCCAACATCAACTTTTCTTGCCTTGAGGTATTTGCCTTCAAATTTGCTGATAGATAGATTCTTAGCCTCTTCTTCTTTCGATTCACCTGTTAAAAACTCATTCTTCTCTTTATCTAAATGGTACATACCAGGCTCTAATGTATTCAAAACATCTGTAAAAAATCTTGCCGAAATAATAACGGCATTTAAATAATCTTGGCGGCTTTCCGGAACAATAAATCCTTCAATATCTTTAGAAAAAGAGTCTGTTACCGAACGATAGATAAATTCATCTAAAAATTGTCTTAACGGAAGAAAATATCTACCAGTGACCCAAGCAGAAGATCCAGTAAATAAGCGTCTACCTCTTCTAAATCCGTGGATCAAATATCCAGTTTCATAACTATCAATCAACGATTCGGCAATAGCTTGTATCGTTGTACCTCTATCAAAACGATTGCATGCGGGATCTTCCCATACATGCTCATCCGAGCAGAACATATACTTCCGTATCAAATTTTCTTCATCGAACTTCTTGATAACTTCATTTTTACTCAAACCACTTTCCTGGGAAGCTATGGCCGCCAGCTGCTCTCGATATTCGCTCAAAGAGAGGTCTGTATATACTAAATTTGTTACAGAGCTATGCTCTTGATCTAATACTTCAATTTTATCGCCATAAGCATACTTAATTGCTGCAATATCATAAGGGCCAACATCCTTATACATGCCATCAAAAGTATCGGTATAATCCATAACACTTGAGGTATTATACAGCCCATTCCAAGAAACTTTTTCATCAACATTAGAATCATCACTCATCTCTCCCCTCCAATATTCGTCAGGAAAGTTCGATTCATCAAATGAACCTTTAAAGTTATGGCGCAATCCTAAATTGTGGCCGACCTCATGCAATAATGTTGCGAAAACCATCCGCGATTCATATTCAGCCAAAACTTCTTCTTTGCTCAAATTCGGAAAAGCTTGAATAAACCTCGCAGCACTTTCTAGCGCCTTCTCTTGCTCCCATGCACAACCCTGATGCAAATTTAATTTTCCTTCAACAATTGAAGCATCAGAATGCGAATGCCATGCTTTTGAATTAGCTATCAATGTGGCACCTACTTGATTATTTCGAATTCCTTGAATTGTACCATTCGTGCTCCCGCTTAACCTTTCAAAAATATTTTCCATAGGCTCATAAAAAGCGTCACCTTGTACTTCGATTAAATGTTTAACGTTGTTTAAACCTTTTTGCAGATCTCTTCTAATTGATGAACTCCGATTCAGGCTTATCTTACTAGGTGGATTTTTCGCACTACTAGGAGTAAAATTGGTAAAATTATCTGCGGTAATATCTTCAAGAGACAAATTCCCGTGTATTAAATCGTAATAGAGCCCAACAGAGCGCAATACACTTTTAATAGAGTTACCATAGATAAAGCTCTTTCCAGATATATTCTCCCCAGTATTTGGATCAAAGACAGAAGGACCATAACCTAAAGGTTCTTCGGTATTACGACTTTCAACATATACCAAAGCACTAACTCGCGGGTCGGAAATATCAGTGATTCTGTTTTCAGTATGAATTTTGAAGACACCTTCTCTACCGGTGGCCTCTTTAAAAGCTTTATTCCAAGCCGCTTCTATTTCTTTAACTTCATCCAAGTATTTTTCTGGAAAGTTCTTTGATAAATAGAAATCAATTGTATGATTCTGGCTAATATCATAAAGCCTTGCATAATTCTTGACTGACTCATCGGTCTTACCCAGTTGCGGATCGACACCATACTGGGTAACTCTAAAAAATCCAAATTTGGCAAAATCATAGTCATCATATTGCTTTGCGACAAACGGTCTATTGCTTACTTTTAAGAAATTATGCTTTATTTTTATTGAGACTGGCTCATAGTGAGTTTCACCACCACCTGTAAAGCCGCTACTTGCTACTGGCGTAATAACTTCTTCTGTTACAAATGAAATCATATCATTTTCAATTTTAACTTCACTAGCCAAACGGCTTACGGCAGAAATACTTTGATAATAAGACGTTTCCAGGCCAAGCAATGAATTGAAATATCCTGGTATACTATTGCTTGCAAAATCTGCCCTGATAAATCTTCTAAGATGCCATGGCTTATCTTGAACCTCGCCAATAATATTAGTTGCATCTTGATAGCCATTCTTAACACGCTCGACATCAAACTGTTCTATGGCATAGCTTAAAAATGGCGACTTAGCTCCAGAATCATTCAAACTTTCATTCACTTTATACGCAGTTAAATAATCAGCAGAGAATTCAAACTTTAATCTATCTTCTGATTGTAACTGCTGACCTATGACAAATAAACCATTTTCCGAGTGAGCATCAATGACTGTCGCTGAGTAAACATATTCACCAGCCAGAGCATTTTTATCAATAGCATTAGGCTTCGTTTCATACTTTATTTGATTTGGCCTATTAGTGGCTATAACAATATATTTTCGATCCCGCCAATTAGGATTCCTAATCGTTCTGACTATAAGCGACGAGACATCCTTACCATCATTAAGTAGTTGGTTGGTAACATCAACGTGAGAATCGATATCAAATGTTACTAATAAATTTGTTTCCACCATCTCATTTGCGTATAGTGAGAGAACAGATTGGGTAATTTCAAAACAAATTTTTTCACTTGGATCTATCACTATCCCACTTTGAGACAAAACATTTGCAATACCTATATATCTACTCTTAATTATTTCAGGAGATACGCAATCACCTTTTTCCAAGTCTTCTTTTAAAATCAAATTATTTGTAATATCTTTCAAATCATCACTTTTACGAACCAATAAAGGTTCATAAGGGTCCACTAAAATGTAGACTCTTTTATACCAGGGGCTAGACAAAGTATCTTTTTCCAACTCTGCTGTTTCTTCATTATTTGCGTCCTTCCTAGAAACTAAATCAAAATGATCGAGAATAGCATACTGTAAAAAAAGCTCTTTGTTTTTATAAAAATACAAGAAATCCTTTGTCATAGATGTCGTTATAACATCATCTTTTTTAACAGAAACCAATGCAGTTGTTTCCAACTCTTTAATGAGAAGAGTATTTGAACTGATAATAGGTATTTTATTTTTACCCCAAACAAAAGATTTCCCAGAAATATCTTTTTTTGCAAAAATATTTTCTAATGTTCTTTGGTCAGCTTCAATTTTTTTAGCAGTATATGGATCTACCTCTACATATTGGCGGTCTTGCCATTTTTTATTAACAGTTGTCGACTTAACTAAATATTGGCTTTTAATACCATCTTTATTTCGTTCTAAAGCTAAATCATAGTGACCTTCAATTTTATAGCGATAAATAGCAACACTTTTTTCTCCAACTTTTTGGTTTAAAGTCAAATAAGATTCACCAATATCAAACCAAATCAACCGACCATCCACTGTCAGATTAGGCTTTGAAAGCAAATCCTTCACTTTATCAGGGTATTTTTCATAAGGCGATGGAATACCACTAAAAAGTTTTACATCAGCACCTTTATCAATCTTTGCACCGAGAATATCTGACTTTGCGATAAGGTTATAATCTTCTCCATATGCAATTTTCTCGCGAGGTTTTTCAGCACAGGCGAACATAAAAGAGAGAGCAAAGAGTAGTAAAACAAATTTTTTAAAATATGCCAAATTTGTTTCCATTTGAGTTTCCTTTCTTCAAATCATCCTAACTTTGATTAAAGCCTATACCCTGCACTAACATAGGCCTCGGTATCATTCCTTTTATATAGTTCCAGCTCATTATTCTTAGTTCCATCTGAGCGCATCTGGCTATCAGAGGTAACAAGACCAACCGCTAGTGATCCTTTTGCATAAGAATAAGCAAGTTCAAGAGAGTTTTCATACGCATAGGTAGGGACACCGACATGCCAATAACTTTCCAAATAAGACAAGCTATAATCTAAGCTAATAGCAGACAATAGCTGCAGCGAGGCAAAAATACTTTGCGAAAGCGCATTCCTTCGATTGCGGCTTCCGTTATTATCAAGGGTATAGGTGTGAAACTTTTGTGAAAAAGAGCCAGCAACACCGCATGCTAGATTGTGACCAAGTTGATGGGTAAAACGTACCACAACTGAAGCCGAACCTCGGTATTTTTCTTGCTTGCTTTTATAAGAAACACCAGGCACTAAATTAAAATTCATAGACAACGAATTTAAATGAGACGGTGAATCTAACAACTCAGAAACGATGATATTTAGGGAGGGATCGATAGCTTCAGCATCACTTGAAGGAACATTAGTGTTTATTACAGCCTGCGATAAACTGACATTTAGAGTACTTGAATATTTATAAATAATTCCCAATTTTAAAAGTGTGGTACGTAACTCTCCTATTTCCTGCAGGTAGTCTGGAGAAAAAGTATGGCTTATAGCAGCACTATAAGCCACCGGATTATCAATTTCTTTCACTACGTTAGATACCTGAAGTTCACCAGCATTAACATCATAGATGTATCCTAAAACCGTCAAACCTACCAAGATAGAAGTAACAAATGCCGAAACTCGCATCCTAATTTGCCACCCAAACTTCAATTGTCCCCAACCAAAACTCATAAAAATAAACCCTATATCCAACACTGGCCAGATAGCCAATTGTTTATTCTATGAGCAAATACTATTCCAACAGTAACATGCTGTAGTAACTAAGTTTTTATTTCTATGAAGGTTCTCAACTGGTGAAAACTGGTATCATTTTGATACCATCCGAAAAAATGCAATTTTAGGCTTATCTTCAATTAAATTTATCGTATTGCATCACGCGTGGCGCATCGCATCCGTATTGACTCATAAAAACAAATATCTATTCAAATAGTTAGCTAACGAGAAAGGTGACATAATCCCTTCTCTATTAATACGAGACATTACGCGCGCGCGTATTGACTCATAAAAAGATGTTACCGAATCTTTATGGTAAATACACTCACACAACAGATTAATTTTATTGCAAAAATAAGCTTTAACTTAAGATATCACCAACACAAGCCGATAATGACTATACCGGAGTTGGCAAACTGCTAAATCATGTTAGAAAATAGGAAGTATCAAGATATGCCACACTACATTTCCTTCCAATTTAATATTACTTTCACATGCCTATTCATAATAATAGGCTGTAGCGAAACAACATTTTCAGGAAGAAGTGCAGAAAACACAAAAAAACAGCCTCAAACTCAAGAAGACACGACTGAAGATGCTAACCCAGCAGAATTACCTATTAACCAAGTTGTTGATACAGAGCCTGACCAGCCCTCAACCGATGACAAAAAAGTTGAAGAGCCTGAGCCTAGTGTGCCGGAAGCAACTGAAAAAAAACAGTTAGTGTTCAGACGTTGTGAAGTTGTTCCTGATTATGATCCATTAGATATTCGCTGTTCCATCAACGTTATGAGTAGCAATTCAATATGGCTACACACAGATGGTTGGGATGATAGCTCTAATAAATTTAGCGATAAATCTGCTAATTGGATTTCGCCTCTAGCTACAATTAGAGATGATGGCTTAGACCTATGTCCACAAGTACCCGCCAGTGATAGGCTTGTATATGTGTCTCACTTCAAAGCACAAAAAGAAGGTGAATACACTATAGAAACTTTAAATGATAACGCTGGCTACCTACATCTTTGGGCAAATGGCAACTCAAAAAATGAAGTAGGAAAATGGCTCACAAATGAACAATATGCCCCTAAAAAAATAACTTTAAAGCCTGGTGTTTTTTCCATCGTTGTCGAAAGTCAAGATTATGGAGTAGCATCCGCTGTTGTTTTATCAGTTAGGGATTCTGATAACAATGTCATAAAAAATACAAAAACAGATGGAAGCTGGTGTATATTTCGACTTACGGAGGGCCAGGACCCTATAGAATACGTGAACAAAGCATCTATATGTCGCAAATGCCTCACAGGAGTCGAATTTACTGGTGGATAGTTTCTATAAAAAACTATCCTAAACCAGATATAGAAATAGACTATACCGATTAAGGCAAAAACGAGCAAACCCTATCAACAACAGAAATATCTTTTCGTTCCCATGGAACTACTTCATCAGCAAAATCTTTAGTCGGCTCTACAAACATCTGATGCATCGGACGTACGCTTTCAAGGTACTGCTTTATTATGCAGTCTATATCACGCCCTCTTTCACGGATATCTCTTTGAAGGCGTCTCAATATTCTAATATCAGCATCGACATCGACATACACCTTTAGAGAAAAAATACTACGTATGTCCTCAAAATGAAGGCTCAAAATACCATCCACAAAGATAATGTCTGCCGGTTCGATACGCCTTGTTTTTAGAGAACGAGTATGAGTAGCAAAATCATAAATTGGAGCATCAATAGGGTATCCATTAGCGATGGTATTCAATTGAGCAAACATCAACTCGGCATCAAGCGCTTCAGGATGGTCATAATTGACATCTTTTCTTTCCATTTCAGAAAGCTTTGACAAGTCCCTATAATAAAAGTCCTGCGAAATAATCGCAAAACTCTTATCTTCATTAATTGTCTCTCTGTATCTTTCAATCAATAAGCGGACAATTGTACTTTTACCAGATCCGGAGCCTCCAGCAATCCCAACAATAAACGGATGCTGTCTAACACCAATACTCAAGAGTCATCTCCTCCGCATCCAAGAAACAAAACAACAAATTAAAATAAATTCAAATATAATAATAACCAAATTCATTTTATATTTCATTAAAAGCTAACTAAATTTATCTTTGATATTGTGATTCCTCTCGGTTAAATGCCTATTCAGGAGAAACTACCCGACCAACAAGATCATAATCATGGGACTCAGTGATCAAGACATCTTGAATTTGCCCGGCCTGCAATTTTCCGTCATTCAAATAAACAATCCCATCAACTTCAGGCGCTTGAGTAGATAAACGACCTTCCCATAATAGGTCAGTCTCATCACTAAGTCCTTTAACCAAAACCTTATGGATTTGTCCAATATAGCTTTTCAAGCGTTCGCTTGAAATACCTTGCTGTAAACTCATAACCGCATGCAATCGTCTTAACTTAGTTTCCTCATCAATTTGATCAGGCAAGCGTCCTGCAACAGTACCTTCTTCCTGGGAATACGAAAAGCATCCCAAATGATCAAATTTCACTTCTGAGATAAAATCTACAAGCTGTAGAAACTCTTCCTCTGTTTCTCCCGGATATCCCACCATAACTGACGTACGGATAGCAATTCCAGGAATACGCTCACGGACCTTAGCAAAAATATCACGCAACTCTTTTCTAGAAATATCTCGATTCATCGAACGAAGAATACGATCATTTGCATGTTGCACAGGCACATCTAGATACTTAACAAGTTTATCTTCCTGAGCAAAAAAATCTAAAAACTCATCATTAATATTTTCAGGATACATATATAGAAGGCGAATCCATTTTAGCCCATCTATCTGACAAAGCTTTTTAAGAAGGGGTAATAATAAGTCTTGATCTATTTCCCGACCAAAAGCAGCGAGATCTTGTGCGATCAAATTTATTTCAACAACGCCCTTTGCCACCAATTCCTGCACTTCCACAACCACACTTTCTATCGAGCGAGAGCGCAATGGGCCTCTAATAGCAGGGATAATACAAAAAGAACAATTATGTTGGCAGCCTTCTGCGACTTTTACATAAGCGGAATGCTTAGTTAGTGTATTGATACGCGGGATATATTGATTATAAAGATAATTAGAACGCTTAGTATGAACTCTTTTTTCAAGCTCCCCGTCTTCCGTACTCTTCAAAAATTCGGCAATTTTCGGAAATTCATCAGTACCAATAAACATATCCACTTCAGGTAGACCTTGTGCCAGCTGATTTTTATATCTTTGCGGTAGACACCCGGTAACCACTAATTTGGTGTTAGGATTTTTTTTCTTGATTTCAGCTGCCTCCAATATCTTGTCGATACTTTCTTCTTTAGCAGACTGAATAAATCCACACGTATTAATAACGATTGCATCCGCTTCATCTGATTCATCCGTAACACCCCAACCTTTACCTAATAAAGTTCCAAGCATTACTTCAGAATCAACTCGATTGCGGGCACATCCGAGAGAAATCAAGTGGACTTTACTCTGTGGCACAGATATGAATTCCATAGCGGCGGGTCTCCAATAAAAAAGACGATGACTATATTAATAAAATCAAGAAATCGTTATTATAATAAGAACGGAGACTATTAATATCATAAAATACACTAATATGACAAGAGACATTATGGATGGACTAATATCAATCAATGGAAGCATAACATCCTTAAATAAGGCCACTATTTCACCTTTAGATCGAGGATTTCTCTTTGCTGATGCAATTTTCGAAGTGATAGTAGCATTTCACGGTAAGCTACTGGACCTTCATAACCACTTGGAACGTCTACGTACTTCAGCCGACTTGCTAAAAATACCTATACCTTGGTCTGATGAAGAACTGAGATTTGAACTGAATGAATTAGTCAATCAGCTATCAGCCCCTAAGCTATATCTTAGACTCGTTGTCACAAGAGGGGAAGGCCTCGGCCTCAACGCTGACAGCAATATGCAACCTAATCGCTATGTCTACGTTATGTCCGCCAAAAGAGAGCCAGCGAGCACATATGAACTAGGCATAAATTTAAAGCGAAAAAATCTGCCATACACTGACCGTGGGCTTCATGCCAAAACCAATAATTACTTAAGAAGCATTCTTGCCATACAAGATGTTATAAAAGAAGGTTATGATGATGTACTGTGGGCAAACTCAGAAAGCGAATTCACGGAAGCAAGCACTGCAAATATATTTTTTATTGGGAGAGAAGGAGATCTAGTCGAAATAGCAACCCCGTCATCAAGAAGTGGGCTGCTTAATGGGATTACCAAAAAAAGAATCCAAACTTTGTTAACACATACAAAAATTGCAAATTCTGAAAAGACAATTTTTGTTGATGAATTAGCACGATTTGATGAAGCTTTTTTATGTTCGACAGTTAAAGGCTTAGTTCCAATTAATAAAATAGACCGGCACCAGTTACATACCTGCAGAAAAAACTCGGTCTTTCGAAAAATCGAACGCCTTTATCTAACCTGGCTGCAATCGCAAATAGGGATCAGAGTCAACTGGAACACAGGACTAAAAATAACCACAGACGAATGAAGTCTACCTACCCGGTTTTGCCTTTACTTTTTGCTGCAACATCTTTGTTAGCAGCTTCTTGCGCTTCTTTCGCCTTATTGATGGCATCTTTCACCTGACTTGACTCGGATAGCTGAGCATGCTTTCTCATTTCTTCCATAATATTATGGCGTGTTGTATACTGCACGTCGTTTAAAATAATCTGCTTTCCACGCCTGTTTTTCAGACTAAAAACTAATGGAGCTTTAAGATTAGCGGTCATATTCTGAGGGTTTGACGGCATAGTGATAATGACTGAAATTACAGCATCTTCCTCATCGGTCAGCTCCAAGTCAGCAACTTCCGATTCAGTCACCTCAACTTCATAATCAGGCTTAAAAAGCAGAGGGTTAATCAACACAAATGCAATTGCACCATCATCTAATGACTGGAACCATTTAAAAGGAGAGTCTTTATCGTGATCTAAAAGAATATACTTTTTCAGCTCAGGAAAACCAATCAGCCCCTGAGGCAATTCAATGACTTCCTCATCCTTAACTTCGATTTCCCCAAACCTAGTTGTATCTACCTTCAACAAAGCATTCCCCTCCAGATCAAATTATTCGCAATAAGCAACAATTTAATCTACACGTCAAAATCAAAAGATTCTTTCTTATAGTTTATCGCATCTTGCATATAAACTGCAAGATGTTGCACAATTCCTATTAAAGATATAATCCACATCTTGATTCCAAACTAATACCAATGAACTGAAAAAGACCTACCCCTTTTTAATTCCATGGTTTTTTTTATTAATTGGCACACTTCCCAAATGTTTTTCACTATTAGCACCAATCTCTGATTGCAGTACTTCCTTCGCATTATTCAACTCTTCCGACCCAGCTGTACTGGCTCGTATGTTCTCCTCCTGAATTTTCTGAAAAATCTCTTCTCGGTGCACAACAGTATCAGGGCTAGCCTTTATTCCTAACCTCACCTGTTTCCCTTTAACCTGCATGACGATAATTTTAATATCATCGCCAATAGCAATTCCTTCGCCAACTTTTCGTGTTAATACTAACAAGCCATTTACCCTCCCTGGCAAAACTAGCTTTAAGAAGTCAATATCAGGTCAAAATCAGGACCTGATCACTAAAGCTTATTTATTGCATAAAATTCAACAATGATGGCTGCAATAACTTATTAGAAGCCAACAAAGTACTCTGTAAAACCGTTTCGGTGCGTTTAAAGTCTGATGTAGCCTTATACATATCAGCATCTTCTAACTCTGATTTACGAGTTACTAAAGATGTCTTTCCTGACTCGAGCCGTTGCTGTGCTTGATCAATAGCATTAAACGTAGCTCCTACTGTTGCCTGAAAACTACTAACCTTATCCAAATGGAATCCAAGCTCATCTATCGCTTTATATATCCCTTGCTTATCATCTTCATTCAAACTATCGCGTAATACTTCAAGGCTTGATACTAGACCAAAGTGCCCTTGCTGCTGCTCATCTGGAGTTGGGCCAAATAAAAAACGCCCAGGAGTATTAATTTGCTTATAATTAGAATCCTCTATCTGCAAAAAAATTCCACCATCATCCCCCAAAAAATTTCCATCTTGCGATAATGCTGGACTGGAAGTCCTAAAACCAGAAAAAACAAATCTATTATTATAATTGCTATTCCCAAGTTGCACAACTTCATTAATAATTTCAGCAACTTCCCTCGCTGTCGCCGAACGACTTTTAGAATCATAGTTATCGTTTGCCATCGCAATAGCCAGCTCTTTTGCACGAATCAATCGATCACCAATTCCAGAAAGTGCAGTTTCAGTAGTTTCAATAAAGCCTTTGGTAAAATTAATATTCCGTTGAAAACTACTATTTTCTTCTATTTGACTATTCTTTTTGATAACTTGCGTCATAGCTATAGGATCATCATGGAGTGTATTAATACGCTTTTGAGTAGCCAAGACATTCAACGAATTTGAATTGTTCAGCTTAGCTCGCTCTATACGGCCAGTGGCTGTCTCATATCGCTGTCTCTCAGAAACTCTCATCTAGGCTAAACACTCCTTGAGCTTATTTATCGTTTTAAACTTAAAACAGTTTCAAGCATTTCATCAACCGTTGTAATCACTTTTGATGAAGCAGTAAAAGCCGTCTGCCATTTTATCATATTTGCAGCCTCTTCATCGAGAGATACTCCTGAAACAGCCTCCCTCGCCGACTCTAAGCTTCCTTTTAAAATATCATTTGCTTCCGATACATGCTTTGCCCTTACGGTTTCGATACCCAAATTACCTACATAATTCGCATAATGCTCAGTAAAAGTTGCATTACCATCATCCAGCATCTTTTCATTACGAAGGCTTAGTAAACGATTTGCAATAATATTATCTCCCGGAGCATTTGGGGTACTTGCTGCAGCAATGGCATCAACTGAATTTTCTATATCTAAAGAAAACTGCAAATTTTTTGCTGCACTATCTACATCCGTTACCGGATCAAAAAAATTACGCCCCCGTGATTCTCTAAAATCTTTGAGCCCAAACCCGTCTCTATGGATCTCATTGAAGCGATTTGCAAATGTCATTGCCATGACATTATTATTTTTCAGCAAATTACTAGCAACTCTATCCCGCACATCTATCATGGATTTTAATGATCCAGCTCCGATAGCATCAGTCACATTTCTAAAAGGGTCACCTTCAAAGTCTGTAATTATAATATCATACATATTTTCATTATCAGAATTTACTTGATATTGGAAAGAAACCGCACTATTTCCTTCCACCATTAATATATCAGAAGGACCCCTTATAGTAAGCATTCCCCATTTATCTTCATAATAAGAAATATCCATTTTTTCCGATAAATTACGAACGAGTAAGTCACGCTTATCTCTTAAATCATTTGCTTGATTCTGCTGTCCTACCTCTGACTGACTAATCTGTATATTTAAGTCAGCAATAGTTCTTAAACTATCGGTAATTTCCCCTGTCATATGTGCAAGGCTATCATTAATTCCGTCACGATTCCTCTTAACTTCACTATCAACCCGTTTAAATGCTGCAATCAAGTTTTTTCCTTGCTCATAAACCGTAGTTCTGGTTGATAATTCTTCAGGAAAATTTGCCAAACTATTTATTGCATCGAAAAAAGAGTTCATTTCATCGCTTACTGAATTTGCCAATTCAGGATTAAAAATCTCCTCCAAAGCCAACAGTTCATTCTTTGCTGCGTCACTTTCCCCCTTTGCCGAGGAAGCTTTAACTAGTTGATTTTCAACAAATTGATCATGTGATCTTGTAATATTCTTGATATAAGAACCATTGCCAATCAGAAGATTACGCTTTGATAGAGGATCTCTCGTAGTTAAATTAACTCTTTGACGAGAGTACCCTTCGGTCTGTGCATTTGCCATATTATGAGAAGTTGTATCAACACCTTGGCGAGTGTTATATAAGGACTCGGCGCCTATATTCAGAGAATGAAAAGCCCACTCATAATTATGCTCTAACATGTAAAATAGAAGTATGCCCTCTGCTAGTAGATAGCTTCCTACTACCTGATGCATCATAGGAAGAAGATTCTTCCTTAGCAATTTCTGACCAAAAACCGATAACTTTCCTGCTCTGATCTGATCATTGTGTTAATGACGACCCTGTTTTTCTCAATCTCAGGTTGAATCTTGTTAAAGATCAGTCGAAATGTCTCCAACTGACTTAAAAACGCATCGATACGCTCTTTAAGCAATTGATAAGATTTATCTGATTTCAGCTCTTCATCTAAACAGTCAAGCAAATCAGTCAATAGTCTATGGCCGGAAGATATATATTTTCTTCCAGTAACAGCTCCGACTTCGAAGAAGCCGATTGCACAAACCCTCCAACTCTTCTAAAAGCACTAGAATATGCATCCCTGCTAGCACCTATAGTATCTACTAAAAATCCTTTCTTCTGCCCGATAGCTTCAATACGCTCCAAATCATGACACTTAATTGCATCATGCTCCTCTTCTATTAGGCAGGCAGTTGTTCATAGCAATTGAGAATATTGCTCAATGAGTCACTCAAATTAGTGACATCTTCCAAAAGATTTTCCAATAACGATCGAGATTCCATAAAAACTCCGGCTAAGACAACATAAAGCATAGCCCACCATTTCAAATGAAATGCTTTCTTCATTCATGCGGACTTATCTTGCTTCAAATCAAAATCTGCACATTTTATTTTACGCAAAGCTGATTTGCTTGAGCATATTCAAAAATTAATTAGGAAAGATCTGTTGAAAGTTTTTCCTTAATAGCCTCACGTAACATACCATCGGCAATTTTTCCGGAATCAATCTTATAAGTACCATCTTGAATCTGAGCTTTTAGCTCGGCAACACGTTCGGCCCTAACAGGCGGAGTGTTTTTAGCAATATCAAATGCTTTTTTATGCAAGGCTTTTGTTTCCTGAGCACGGGCCGAAACAGCTACTTTATAGCCATCTTGATTTTTTGCAGAATGATTCTCTAAATTTTCTGCTTTAGAAGAAACATCTGCTTTATCGCTGCTACCAAGCTTATTAGAATCAGTCACTCCATTTGGCAACGAAACGACCTGGTTGGTATTTTTAATTTCCATAAATCACCTCATCCTAAAAAACGGGTCTGATGCACGCCTCGATCTCTGACATAACTCCCAGAAACCCCTCAAGCAGCCTAACACCTTCATTCTCATAAAAACTTACTAAAAAATATCCATTTATAAATATATCACTTAGGTATTTTTCTTCATACCTTGATATCTTGCATCTTCGAAAGCTTCTAATCAAATTGCAGTTAAAAACTCACCTAAAGCTCTAACTCTTACCCCTTATTGTCGCCTTTTTCCCGCTAGGATGCAATGCCTGGGAGTGAATAGTTTGCCCTGCCTGTTAAACTTTTAGAAATTTCACCAACCTCACTTTTATACCCATATTTTCAAGTAGTTGCCTCTCGATCGCTATAGCTAATCCTGAGGTTCCCTGTTTTGACATCATCTTTGCATATTCACTATCTAACATACTTCGATAAATATCTTCTGCATTGCCCCATCGATAAATCCAGATTTATTCACCGTTGAACGCATGGACTTTAAAACAATTCCCATAAAAATAGATTCGAACTGCTGAGATAAATCTTTAACTTTAGATAAATCCACATTTTTATCAGTAGATTGACGGATAAGCGATTTATTCTGAGAGTCCTCAATCGCCATCTGTCCTGTTGTTAATGTCGAATCCACGGATGTGACCAAACCATATTCCCTTTAGATACAAATTAGACAAATTCTACGCTCTAGCAATTATTTACATGAACTTAAGCTCTGCTTGTAGAGCACCAGCCGCATACATAGCTTGTAAAATGCCTATCAAATCTGTTGGGCGAACACCTAAGTCATTCAGAGCAGAAACTAGGTCACCCACTGTAGTTCCTTCAACCGCCATCAAGCTCGCTTTTTTACTATTTCCCCGCTTAGAATCCTTCCCGCCTATAGTGATTGACAATCCGCCATGAGCAATAGTAACAGGGTTAATCATTACTCCACTTCCCATCACAACAGTACCTGTTCTCTCATTCAAAACAACCACTGCCTTACGATCCACCTGAACGGTAAGGTTTTCCAGCTCCGAAACAAATTCGACTATTTTACCATCGAATTGCGGAGGAATTTCAATTTTTATCCTCGACGGATCTAATGATTCGGCAAAGAAACCCTTAAATTTTCCATTTACCTCATCTGTAATTCTAGAGTTAGTAGTAAAATCAGGAATCTTAAGACTAAGCTCCACAAATCCATCTGATACTAAAGTAGGAATAAACTCTTTTTCAACCACTCCACCTGTAGGAACAGTCGCAACCGTAAGTACACCTGTTCCCGTGCCGGAAGCCTGACCAACAATGACTGCTCCTTGACCGATTACATAAACATTTCCATCGCCAGCACGCATAGGTGTAAGTAATAACGTTCCACCAGCTAAACTCTTGGCATCTCCAATAGTGGAAATTCGCAGATCAATCTTATCACCAATTCGTGCAAATGGCGGTAATTCAGCGCTAGCGATTACTGCAGCAGTACTACCGGAAACAATTTCTTGAGAATTAGCTGTAATGCCAAGCCTAGTTAACATATTTGCAACAGAACGATTGGTAGAGATCGATCCCGCACTATCTCCGGTTCCAGCTAAGCCTATAACCAGCCCATAGCCCAAAAGTTGATTTGAGCGGACACCTTTAAGATTTACAAGGTCTTTGATTCGTGTCTTTTGTGCATGAATAGGTGTTGCATAACCTGATAACACAGCCACCAAAATTAGTGATCTAAAACCATCTAGATACAATCGATTGCAAATTTTTAGCAAAACTTTCACACAAAAGTATCGCAATAACATTTTTACTCCAAATCCAAAATCACTAAAAATTCTTAAGAAAAATAAATGTAACTATTCAGCGTATTTTTTCCCTTCAATATGTCGCTTGATACATCGTCATCCTGAGTGAAGCGAAGGATCTATTTTGCAATTTTGAGATCCTTCGCTTCACTCAGGATGACGGGCAGTCAAGGCTTTGAAACGATCAGATAAAAAACACGCTGAATAGTTACAAATAAATATAATAGCTCATATCTAAATTAAGGTGATCCAGTTGCTGCATCCTGATTATTAGCATCATTCGAACTTCCATCATTTTCTGGTTGTTTCGCTGCCTCAGCATTTTGATTATTCTTCTCTTGCAGCTTTTCAGTTAGTTTTCGAATTTCGTCTTTAGCTTGCTCTTGCTGCTTCAATAAATCTTGCCTTTCTTTTGCAAATTGCAATCTCTCTTTCCCTGAAGCAACGAGTCGATTTCTTAATTGATCTCTAATCTTTTTTAACTGCTCTCTCTGCTGATCCAGACGCAATGCGCTTTTTGATTTCGCTTCATTAAATCCACTTAACCTAAGTGTATATTCATCTTCCCAACCTGAAGACCTACGTTCAATTATCTCAGATCCCTTATTTTCAGCTAGAACAACCTCGGTAAGGTCTTCTGTATTTAACGTCCGTCCCGAGATTAATCGATCATATGGAATTCTAGCTTGTACGGATATTTCACTAAAATCATTATCACTTTGAGACTTACGTTGCGTCGCAATCAAAACATCACCATTAGGATATCTATGAGCAATCTTCATCTTTATCCTTTTAATAGTTTTTGCCTTTGATGAGTCCGGCTCTAAAGATGGCAGAGAATCAATAAGAGTGTCTTCAACTTCGCTACCGATGGCCTTACTTTCTTCAGCATTATTTTGAGTTTTAGGTTCTTCAACTTTGTCGATCCTTGTAGAGACAATATCTATATCAATATAACGACCAGTAGTTAAAGGCCCTCGCGCAGAAAATAAATAATTTCTTTCATCATTGAGATTAAACAAGCTACCGGTGGTATTTGGAACCTCAGCTGGAACTATCTTAATTGCCTTCTTTTTAACATACAAATCGGACTGTAATTTATTCGGGGCAAAACTTTTATTTCTATAACCTGACCCAGGCTTCTCCAAAATTCTAGACTCATCAGAATCGTTTACACCTTTATGCAAACATCCTTGTCCAAAGACAAATAAAAGAAGTAGTATTCTCAATCTTTTATTATTTTTTTTCAATAGTCGAACCATGATTCGTCCAAATAAAAACAGATAAATTAAAAAAGTTGAACAGCACTATCATCCAATATCTTGACACGACTGCGTTTTCCAGATTTTAACGAAACTACATCTATACTTTCGCCAACTAAACCATCACCTAAAGCTCTAACTTTCGTCAAAATTTTCAGATTTTTTCTCTTGATAATTAAAGATAGAGTATGCCCCCTTCGGACAGTCAAAGGAAGCATGATTTGATTAACTTTTACGGGAGTTCCTGCAGCAATAGCCTGCTTTAAACGATAACCCTCTCGTAAATCGGCATCAATCATATAGCCAAATTGCCGTCCAGGAATACGAATCCATTGGTTAGAAAAATCTACGCTGCGAATAATTGAGCCTTTGCGTAACGATATCTTTGCAACTGGCAGTAAAGCTTCGACATGCATAACAGCACTAAAACTAAATTCTTTTTCATATTTCATTGCCTGATCACCAGAAATATATACTGCTCTAATAGTTTTCGTACCATTAAATGATTTTAAAATATCAGAGAAGCTACTAGTTTGAGCTTTCGATTCAGAAGAAAAAGAATAAGAGCCAAAAAGATTTGCAAACGTGATCTTAAAGTCTTTTCCAATAAATTTTAAATTTTTAGCTAATTTGACATCATCCACATAAACTTTAAATTTATTTTCGGATTCAAACATCATTGAAAGCTCATCTACTAATCTATCTCTAAGATCAAAATCATTTAGTATAGTAGGTTTTGAGCTCAATATAACATAATTTGCGCCTCCCATCTGCAAGTCAATTTTATCCCATTCTTGTTTCACAAGCACTTCTATCTGTTCCTTTGACAACCTAACAATCTGCCCCGGCATAGGACTCCTGCCCAACAGCACTCCATATGCTTCTTCACAGATAATATGGGACCCATTACATTCAGCCACATCATCTAATGTATAAGAGGCATTTAATAACTCAACCTTCGATTTTAAGGTCAATTTAACCGGCAAGGATACTTGTGGGGCAGTGCCTAAGATATTAGAAAAATCATCTGATGCATAAGAAACTATACCTAAAGAAAACTGAAAAAAGGTATAAATTGATAAAAAAAATAGCATTTTTTATTTAAGTGTTTCAACTTAATATAAAGCTCCCAAGGATATCCAATCTAATAAGAAAAGCAAAAAATTTCATTATTGTGCTCGCTTTCCTTAATAATCCATCATAATGATTGAGGTGTTAAACACTTAAAATGGAGACAATCTATTAAATTAATGTACATATAGTATAGATCGAACCATCCTAATAAAATCCATTAGCGAATATTGGTAGTCGTTTGTAACATTTGATCACCAGTTTGAATTACTTTTGAGTTAATTTCATAAGCACGCTGTCCGGTAATCATATTTACCATTTCTTCAACAATATCGACATTAGAGCTCTCCAGCTGCCTCTGTGCAATCCTTCCCATACCATTTTGATTGGCAACTCCATCAATAGGATCCCCACTTGCCCGCGATGGCGCAAAGTAATTACCACCAAGAGCTGCTAGGCCTGTCGGGTTGATAAAGTCTGTAACCCCTATCTGACCAAGCTCTTGAGTCTCACCGGCGATTTTGACCGTTACTGTACCATCATAGCCGACCATTAGATCCTGAGCACCAGCAGGAATGATTATTTCTGGCAATAAAGGAAAACCATCTGAAGTAACTAAACGTCCACCATTATCACGAGAAAAATGGCCATCACGAGTATAAGCTATACTACCATCGTCTTTTTGAATGCGGAAGAATCCATCTCCCTCTATCATAAAATCAAGGTCGTTACCGGTCAGCTTCACAGCTCCTTCTGTGAACATTTTATCGACCGACGACAGTTTTGAGCCGGAACCTATTTGAATTCCACTAGGAATGACAGTTCCTGTCGTCGAACTTAGTCCCGGCGCTCTCAATGTTTGATACAATAGATCATGAAAAGATGCTCGTGATCTTTTAAAAGCAGTAGTATTGGCGTTGGCAAGGTTGTTTGCGATGGTGTCAATATTAGCCTGTTGGGCTTCCATACCTGTAGCAGCTGTTAATAATGATCGCATCATAACCCTAATTCTCCTCTTTGATTCTTTCTACATAAAGTAAATCATTCACATTCATTGCATCGAGATCTGATTTGAATCAAACAAAACACCTTTAATACAATTACAAAAATGCGATGCTTCTTCTATATACTTCATTTTCTAAACATCGAATAGCTTTCAACTCTCTGATTTTAGGCTCTAACCGCTCCAATGGAATTGCTAGATTTATCCATCATTGAATCAAAATTTTTAATAGTTTTTTGATAAGATTCATAGGATCTGTGAGCTAAAATCATTGCTGTTAAATTTTTAATAGCATTTACGTTCGATCCTTCTAAATATCCTTGCCTCAGAGTAGCATAGTCAATTTTTTTTATTTTTTCTGGATCGCCGCCATAAAAAAGATGATTATTTCCAACCTTTTCTAAAGTTGAATCATCTTCAAACTTATATAATGAAATTCGATCCACCAATTCTCCATTCTGATACACTTCACCAAGAGAATTTATTTCAAAATCATTTCCACGGACAAATATATTGCCTTTTTCTCCTAAAACAGGATTACCAAAACGATCGACTAAAGCGCCATCGACACTCAAAGAAAAAGATCCATCACGTGTGTAGCGAATCCCATCACGAGTATGAACAGAAAAATAACCATCCCCTTCTATCATTAGATCCAGAGGATTTTTTGTCTCTATAGCTGGCCCTTGGCTGAGATCTCTGACCACATTCGAAATGCCGACATAATTTACTTCATTTCCAACTAGAGGACTTAACTGCTCCAAGTCGATTTTATAATTCGCAGGCGGAAGTGGTGTGTTATAATTTTTATCTGGCTCTGATTCCAAAACTTTAAAGGTAACGGACTCACCCTTATAACCGACTGTATTTACGTTTGCCAAATTATTGGCGATAATATCCAAAACTTTTTCTTGAGCTAAAGCCCCAGATAGAGGTGTATAAATACTTTTTATCATAAGCCAATTTCCTCAAGAGCAATTATAATAATAAGTGCTAATTGACACTATATTACAAATAAATCCTCGCTCTATCTTGATAGCATATTGACACAATATGAATTTCTTCATTTATAATCAAAAATTTTCTGATTCAAGAATAAAGCCAGCGTAAATATTTAGCCGCAACAAACATTATGCAACTAATAGGCCAAATTAAAACGAGCTTAAGACGAGATTGCCTATAGATATATTATTTAAGAAAAAATGACAAATTTTATGAAAAAACAAAAAGTAAAGCGTCAAGATCTCGATACATAAACTAGGACGTAACTACCGATGTCAATCAAATGTCAACTAGTTTTGACGCCAATTTCAAAAAAAAGACTATCTGAAAAAGTTTACTTGGAAATTAGAGAAACCCATGCTTTCACCACGATGAAATGATAAAAAATCAAGGCAATAAAGTATAGCAAGTGTTACTCACTATAGTATAATCTATTTATCTGAAAGTGTAAGATTAATATGATTGATCTCAAAACATCAAACTAAGCTTAAATTCAAAGCCTAATCTAAAGTGTGCATACCTTTTAATAGATCATGTGCATTGAAAATAAAAGAAACGGACATTTAAAAATATGATAAGACCATCGATATTCAATATAATAATCCTATTAAATTTTTACTTCATCATCATTGGATGCAAACACACACTTCCCTCTCAATTAGCAAAACCAGCATCTACAAAACCTAACTCAATACAAAGAGAATCAAAATACGAAGTACTATTTTCAACACCACAGGTAACAAAATGCGGCTCTCCTCAAAATGGAAGTAGTATAGAAGATAAAACTATAAATAGAAAATTAGAAAGCCTAATCAGAGAAGCACCAGAACATTCTATGATTCGCTGCACTTTATATTCGTTTACAGACAAAAATATCATAGACGCGATAATCAAAGCACATCAAAGATCAGTGAATATAGAAATTTTATTCGACAACAAAATAAAGCAATCAAATTATATAAGCACCTTCAACACCCTCAAACCATTTTTGAAGGATAAAGTGACAGCCTGCACTAAACCTTCATGCGCCCGCCTAATCGGCAATACCCATCATAAATACTGCATTTTTTCAAAAAATAGAAATAATGAAGAAAATATTATCTTCCAGACCACCATGAATGCAAAAGAGGTAGCAAAAAGATTTAATGATGCTATTTACATAACCGAAGACAAAGAACTATACGATCTTTAAAGAAAGAACTGGTATCACCTCAAAGAACAACTCAACCAAATAATCGGGAGTGATTACTTAAGAGATAGCAATGGCTATATTGAAAGAAATGACCAAGTGAGCGTCTATTTCACTCCTTCTAGATATAGCGATCCAGTACTGGATTTTATAGAAAATGCGGAAATAGACTGTACCACAAAAGGTAGTAAAATTCTTGTTTCCCAATCAAAATGGCAAAAAAATAGAGCTAAACGTTTAATGAATCTATTAACCACCTTGCACAATAGAGGCTGTGAAGTCAAAGCCATTACCAATAATGCGGACGATGCCAATGACTATTTAGACGATTTACCTAGTTTTAATTTACCTTACCCAGTTATGCTTTTTGACAGGCAAAAAACAGCAAATGTTGACACCCATTCTAAAACTCTCCTTATAGAAGCCAATATGAAAATTGGATCAGAAGTTTCCTACAAAAAAGTGGTATTCACAGGATCAGCAAATATGTCTACCTTCTCTCTAGAATATGGTGATGAAACCATTGTAAGAATCATAGACGATAATGTTTACGATAAATTTGTTGATTATTGGCAAAAACAAGAGGAGATAATTAAGCGCTGCTCTAATTAGCAAAAGCACACTAAATTTAATTAGCTTCGAACGGAAAATCAAACGGGAGGGGGTCAGCAGTATCGCCTTTATTAGCCGCAAAATAAACGACCAACTTTTTGCTATTTGGGCTCTGGTCTAGAATTTTACATTGTTTATCAGCAGAAGCTTCCTCACAAACAATGCATTGATCTATAACTGAATTTTCTGGGACAAAAAATATTTCATCAATATTGCTAAAAGCAGAATACCGTTTCTTAATGCTATCAAAATCACAAACTCCATCCCACACCACTTGCGCACGACAAAAGCTCATATAGTCAATATTGTCAGTAGGTGCAGGTAATCCAGCTAAATAAGATCGATAAGCTTCCCTGTCAAAAAAACCCCCGACAGCCGAGTCACTGGTAATACACGCATCGACCGCTTCTCTAAGCTTGGTGGTTCCAACAGCTGCTCCCTTCAGATCGGTTTTTATCTCTGCAGTACCATCGGAAGAGCCACTAGTACCCGCTTCTCCTTGCTGAGTTCCACCAGCAGGCGTTTGATCGAGGGTAGTGCCAACAGATGTGCTGGGCTGCCATGTGGTAGACGCACATGGCGCCGGGTTGTTAAAAGTACCGATATTACTATTCGCACCAGTAGGAGTCGTATTATACCCTGTGTTGCTTGCAATAGCGTTATTATATCCATAATTACCAGTAGACACAGCCGTTCCATCAGATGAAAGAACTTGAGAATTATATTGAGTATTCACATTCTGCTGTGGAGCATATCCACTCGTGGTATCAACAGGTTGTTGCAGCCCGAAACTTTGTCCAGCTACCGTCTGACCAGTTGCTGTATTAAATCCCGATTGCCCCTGCTGCATATTTGGATCAACAGCTTGGGTTCCATTAGGAGTAGCTTGTTGCTGGCCTGTATACTGAGCCTGTTGAGTCATTCCACCTGCCGCCTGCCCTCCATAATATGGGGTAGGACTAGGCAAAACATTGCAATCAGTTTGCGCTAGAGAGTTACTACTTGTTGAATTAGAAGGTGCCTTGGGCGGATTTGAAGAACAACTAACTGCAAACAAAAATACAGACACATTCACAACAGTATGAAGGAAAACTGCAGGCTTATTCAATTTTCTACGAACCACTTTTTCCAACACTAGCTCCTTAAAAACATCAATCAAACACGCAAGTCTATTACTCCTCCGTTATCTATTTATCGGTAGAAACAAAAAAAACTTAACAATATTCAGAAAATATCTTAAATCTATTTTAATATCAGTGCATTAAAATATGCCCAGAGCAATAAATACTCTTGCCTCTAAAGACCCATACTAGAAAAGATCGAAAGAAAGCTTTATCGTAATTGGTTAAGCACGACACCTCTCACTTAAGTGAGGAATAATTGATGATGTATTTTAAAATAAAGGAATTAAATTTAGATTGAACATCCGAAAAAATCTAGGTAGGAGGATATCCTTCAAGGCTCACACAGCAAACTCTCCTAGAAACACCTTCATAACCCCGGCAAGAGAAACATAAGACAGAATTTTATATCAAAATGACATAATCAGAAGAAACTTCGAAAAGATAATACACACAAGCGTGCACCAAAGCATTTAGAACAAGTCTAATCGTCGGAGGAACAGCTTTTATACAAAAGTGCTACCTCCCGTCAACAATTACAGGGCTAAAAAAACTAACCCTGCAGCAACTGCAATGCAACCTGCGGCAGTTGATTCGCTTGTGTCAATACCGATGCTCCAGCCTGGTTCAAGATCGACTGCTGCGTAAACTCAGATGTTTCGGTAGCAAAGTCAGCATCACGAATCCTCGAACGCGCTGACCCTAGGTTTTCGATACGAATAGAGAGATTTCGGTCTGCGGACTCCAAACGGTTTTGCATTGCGCCCAAACCAGCTCGATAACTAGAAACTTTTTTCATAGCATCATCAATACGAGCAATAGCCATCTGGGCCTGATCTTTAGAATCAACTCTCGCACCTTCCTCATTACGAGCATTTCCCAAGTTTAACGAGCCTTCTCCTTCTGTCATTAAATTCATATTGGAAAAATCTAGCTTGATAATATCGAGAGGATTTGGAATATCAGCAGCGTCAACATCGACGATATAATCTTTGTCTACCTGTATTTCTAAAGGCGGAAAGGTATGATCTTCTAGCAAAGATTCTGGTAATTCAGCCTGCCCGGTCAACAATCTACTACCATTGAACTCGGTGCTCACAGCAATACGGTCCATTTCATCCTTCAAGGCAATGAATTCTCGATTCAAGTACCCCCGCTCTCTTGGGCCAATAGTATCAGATGCTGATTGAATTGCTAGCTCTCGCAATCTGATCATGATATTGCCAATCTCAGACAAGCCACCTTCAGCGACTTGGATCAATGACACACCATCATTAGTATTACGCTTAGCTTGAGCTAATGAACGGATATCAGCCCTAAGAACTTCCGAGATCGCAAAGCCTGCAGCATCATCTGCTGCTCTATTAATTCTTTCTCCAGAGGAAAGCCTCTCCATATGCTTTGCCATTTTGGCGCCAGAAGCCCCAAAGTGCCTTTGAGCAATTAAGGACATAACATTCGTTTTAATTCTCAAACCCATAACAACCTCACAGCCCTCATTATCAGTCCAACCCGAGCCCTAAATTAAGGCCCAGAACTCATGGATTTCTCTAAATAGCTCTATAAAACATATTTATGAGCACATGCATCACCTGCACCCTATGCAACTACTTGAAGCTTTTAATTGCAAAGAAAACTTAAGATTCAGGCTTAACTACACTATAAGATAAGAATACATGATTACTTGAAGCGTGTGAAGATTCGAGCTTCAAACTAACAGGAGCCGGAAGTCCTGGGTCTACAAAGTTAGATGCACTTTGACTTGCTAAAATTTTAGGACAAAGAGTGATTTTTAACGCATCCACCAAATTTTCAGAATAAAAGATACGATTTATCTGCCCGCCACCAAAAAGCAACACATTTTCGATGTCATTTTGGCTAGATAAGTACTCCAAAAGAAAACGTCCAGGCGCATTTTCACCATAAGAAATATTTACCGCGTTACAACAATTTTCAATTGGATTTTTAGAGACAAGGTAGCGGGCAATTTTTACTTGATTCAAGAATTCTAAGCTTTCTTCTAAGCCAGAATTTGTATAAATAAACCACTTAGGATAAAAACCTTTTTTATTTTTCTGTTCCCAAAGCCTTTTAGAAGCGCGTACCGAGTTCGCTCCTACTATTATTGCATCAGCCTGCTTAATCTGTTCACGAACGAACTCTTTATCTTCAACACTCGTAAACCCTGAATCAAGCCTATATCTGTCTGCTTCCAGAGAATACGAAGAAATCTTGCCATCCAAGCTAGAGGCCATGACATTGACAATTCGAATAGTCAAAAAAATCAAACCTTATTTTTTACTTAGTTTGGCATCAACATTTGCGTTATCTCCGATTCTACATCGACAGGCTTACTTCCTTGAGCTGCACATATCTCTGAAACAATAAGCTCCTGTGCACGCTCCATCATTTTCTTTTCACCATAAGAGAGATCCTTCGCACTTTGCAACGTCCAAAGGTCACGTAAAACTTCAGCAATATCAGACAAGGAACCTGTTCTTAATTTCTCATTAAATTCTCTAAAGCGTCGGTTCCAAGTTCTTTGTGAAACCTTACCAGGATTTCTTAAGATAGAATATACAGATTCAATCTCGCTTGAACTAATCAAACCTCTCATTCCGGCTCTTTCCGAAGCAGCCGTAGGAACCATTAAAGTTGCTCCAGAGGAAACAATTTGCAATACGTAAAAATCCATTTTACTTCCTGCAACCTCTTTCGATTCGATGTTTTTGATGACAGTTACCCCATGCGAAGGATAAACCGCCTTGTCTCCAACTTTAAAACGCATAGCGCACCTTTAATAATTTGAGATTAAAAAATAAACAAAATTCCCACAAGTGCAGCTCTTCGAACACAAACTCAATAGGCAAACATACGAACCGAACAGTAGCAGAAAACCGATTATCGACTGACAGAGTACAGCAAAAGTTGTTGAGGCCTTTTTCCATCCTACCTCTGCCTTCTTTAATTCAGGCCCCGACCCATCCAAAATACATTAGCCTATGTTAACGTTGGATGAGAAGCCGTGATCCCATGCTTCACTTACAAACATAACCCACGTCCAAAACGAATACAGCGTATTCACAAAGGAATACTAGAAGAGGCAAAGATCATCACCCTTATATCTAAAAATTTTAAAAAAGTCAAATAGACTGTTTCTTTTTTGAACATTTTAAGTGTTTTCATCTTTAATTACAACGTGATATAAACTCAACAAAATTCAAATTTCTCAACCCTGACACCCCCCATGAAAGCAAAATCTATAGCCTCAAGCAACAGATGACTAAAATGACCCTACTAAAAATGCGCCAATCCACTCCCAACAACTGCTTGGTAGCAGTTCAGCACTTTTGATGTCACAGCAATTCATGCCAACCTATTGAAAAATATTTAATAAATAACGTTAGACTTGTTACTAGAAATATATTAATTAGGACATGTTAAAGCTCTGAGTCGCCTAAAAGTTGCTCATCGCTTTGTGTTATGTTGTTGATATATTTTTAAAATATAGCTTTTTAAAACTATAGTTTTTGGAAACATAGCTTTAAAGGTTTGCTATTGCTCGAATATAGCTTTGACAAATAGGCTTGAAAAAATAGTCAAACTCCATTATTTTGCCTCGTTCCTGAGCTTTAATATAATTAGTTTATGTAAAGCAAAGGCTGCATCAGAATGCGTTTCGTACTGGCTATATCGATTCTAAAGCTAGAAATATTTAATGTTCTTTATTAAGCAAGAAAGGTAAAAGATGGCTCTCAGAAAAAACGACCGAGCTGAAATTGTATCTAAATACCAAAGAAACCCAAAAGACACTTCATCTCCAGAAGTCCAAGTAGCATTACTAACTGCCCGTCTTAACTATTTAAGAGATCACTTTAACGACAATAAGAAAGACCACCACTCTCGCAGGGGTTTGATGAAAATGGTTGGGCAACGCCGCCGACTATTAAATTACCTAGCAAGTAAGGATGTCGATTCTTATAAAAGCTTAATTGCAGATCTCGGCATTAGAAGGTAGACTCGAATCCATTGATAAGCTTGGCCTTTTGTTTAGCTGTTTGATTTAGCTAGTAGAACCTTAATAAATCGATCAAAACAAATAGAGCTATAGCTAACAGTCTGAATCACATAAATAAAAGCTCAAACTAACGTGGCCGAGTTTTTAATGCTTTAGATTTATTAGGCACCTTTTATAAAGTTATTTTTG
Source organism: Bdellovibrionota bacterium (assembly GCA_041391425.1). Classification (GTDB taxonomy): domain Bacteria; phylum Bdellovibrionota_B; class Oligoflexia; order Oligoflexales; family JAWKNZ01; genus JAWKNZ01. Next base: position 10,870 of record JAWKNZ010000003.1, on the reverse strand, counting down.
GAGCCGGACCATCTGTCGTGTTTTCTTGCTGCGGAATTTGATCGGGGGAATATAAATGTCACTAATACGTGAAGTAAATGTCGGTAACCGAGTTATTAAATTCGAATTCCAGAAATACGCAAAGCAAGCCAATGGCTCAGTCATGGTTACTTCAGGCGGTACGCAAGTTCTCGTCACCGCTTGTGCAGCATCTAAGCCAGCTCCTGGGCAGGATTTCTTTCCATTAGGTGTCGATTTTATCGAAAAACTATACGCAGCTGGACGCATCCCTGGCGGCTATCAAAAAAGAGAAGGGCGCCCCGGAAACCATGAAGCCCTAACAGCTCGTGTAATAGACCGTCCTTTACGTCCATCATTTCCAAAAGATTACCAGAATGAAACTGTGATAAACTGCACCGTAATGTCCTATCAGCACGGTTACAGTGCCGCGCCATTGGCTCTAGTCGGAGCGAGCACCGCCTTAATGATTAGCGACATCCCTTTTAATGGCCCTGTCGCTGCAGTCCGCCTAGGCCTTAAGGATGGCGAATATATTTTCGATCCTAAAGAAGGTGAAGAGTCAGACTTAGATCTGAATATTGCCTGTAAGCCAGATGCTGTTTTGATGGTAGAAGCTGGGGCCAATTTCTTATCTGAAGAACAAATGCTCGACGCTATAGACCACGCCCATGATTTAATGAAGCCACTTTTCGAAATGCAACTTGAAATTCGAGAACTCATAGGCAAAAAGAAATGGGATGTAACTCCTAAAGAAATGGACAGCTCTGTTATCGATACCGTCACTAACGCAGCAAAAGATAGAATCCTAAAAGCTTTTAGCGTTAAAGAAAAGATTGAACGCGGCAAAACCCTTTCAGAACTAGCAGCAAATATCATCTCTGAACTCAATCCAGAAAATGATGAAGCAAAGGGAAGTGAAATCAAGGCGGCCTTCGAAGACCTAAAGTCCAACTTAATGCGCCGAATGATTTTAGACGAAAAGAAAAGGATCGATGAAAGAAGCCCTACAGAAATACGACCAATAACATGCGAAACAGGTGTATTGATTCGTCCTCACGGATCTTCTCTTTTTACACGAGGAGAGACTCAAGCACTGGCAACAGTCACTCTTGGCTCTAAAGATGATGCTCAAAGGAGTGAAAACCTATATGAAACAGACTTAAGGGAAAGATTTTTACTCCATTATAACTTCCCTCCATATTCAGTTGGTGAAGCCCGTATGCAGCGTTCTCCGGGACGTAGGGAAATTGGCCATGGATCGCTAGCCCACAGAGCCCTCGTGCCTGTATTGCCTAGCGAAGACGACTTCGGTTACACCATTAGAGTTGTTTCTGAAATTCTTGAATCAAACGGTAGCTCCTCAATGGCCACTGTTTGCTCTGGGTCAATGGCTTTGATGACAGCAGGGGTTCCGATAAAAGAGCCAGTAGCTGGTATTGCAATGGGCCTAGTAAAAGAAGGGGAACAATACACTATCCTGTCTGACATTCTAGGAGATGAAGATCATTTAGGTGATATGGACTTCAAAGTATGCGGTACAAAGGATGGAATCACCGCACTACAAATGGATATTAAAATATCAGGCCTTTCAAAAGAAATTTTATCAGAAGCACTTGCCCAAGCCAAAGAAGGCCGCAAGCATATTTTAGAAAAAATGAGCGGTGCAATTACATCAGCTCAAGACGTAAGTGAATATGCACCTCGTATATTTAAACTAAAAATCAACCAAGATAAAATCAGAGACTTAATCGGTCCCGGTGGAAAAACCATTAAGAAGATCGTGGCCGATACCGGAGTAAAATTAGATATAGATGACAGTGGAATAGTAAGCTTGTGTGCTCCAGATGCAATATCTGCCGAAGCAGCTAAATCGATTGTTCGTAGCATAACAACAGATCCAGAGATTGGTCAAATCATCTTAGGCAAAGCAGTTCGCATCGTTGATTTCGGTGTATTTGTGGAGCTCAAGCCAGGTTGTGATGGACTCTGCCATATTTCGCAGCTTGACACTAAACGTGTTGAAAAAGTCGAAGATATAGTAAAAGAAGGGGATGAAATTTTAGTGAAAGTCATCGATATCGATAGACAAGGGCGTGTAAAACTCAGCCGTAAAGATGCAATAGGACAGCAGCCTACTGCTTAAAAAACTACAATTTTATCTAGCATTTAAAATCAGGAAGAAAAATGATTATCCTTCGTTATGAAAAAGGCTTAAATCCGAAGTATCAAACTGTATATAGCGCTGGCGCAGACCTAATGGCAGCCGAAAACACTGTCATTAAAGCCGGACAGAAAGCAAAAGTGAGAACTGGCGTTTGGATAGAAAAAACGGAAGAGGACAAAATCCCGTCTGGCTGCATTCCAGAACTACAGATCAGAGCACGCTCTGGCCTCGCATACAAGCACGGAATAACCCTCACCAATGCTGTCGGTACGGTAGATGCTGACTATCGAGATGAAATTTGCGTACTCCTCTGGAATACTGGAGAAAGTGATTTTACAATTAACCGAGGAGATCGCATAGCCCAGCTGATTCTCAATTTAGTCCAAAGACTCGATCAACTAGAAGTAGGTGGCCAAAGAGTCGGTGGATTTGGCTCGACAAATATAATCAAAGAAGAATCTGCAACTATCAACTAACTAAATATTTCTCCTCTAAGATCTCTCAGCTAACTTGTTCAAAAGCACGATGAACAAGTTGCTGGCCTTCGGAGGCTCTACCTGCTCTCATATATAGACTCCCCAAACCAATCAAAAGGGATCGCTTTTCACCAATTAATTCCATAATTCGCTCTAACGAGGCAATAGCAATCTTCGTATCCTGACACTCCACACAAGCCTGAATTAAAGCCATCAAGCAAGTACCAGAATCCATATCGCTCAATAAAGACTTTTCAAACCAGTAAATAGACTGAGAAAAAGCTCCAACACGCATGTAAACTAAGCCTAAACCCATCATTGCTTGTGGGTTCCTCTCAGATATTACTAACGATTTTTTGAAAAAAGCCATAGCCTCCTCATGGGAATGACTTTGCCAAGCAACAAAACCCAGTCCACGAAAGGCATGATGATTTTTCGCATCTATTTCTAAGCTTTTTTGATAACACTCTAGAGCTTGTTCATATTTTGCAAGTGAATAGATAGCATCACCCTTCAACCTCAATAGTTCCGAATAATCGGGGCCATCCTCATGCACTTCTAAAAGTAATCTCTCGATTTCGATCATCGCTATCTCTAGATTACCTTTCGCAATCTCAATAGATATATTTTTAATATTAGCATCAACAAGGTCAGCAACAAAACCACCAGGACCCTCTTTACTCAATTCAATCACTCGTTCAATCACATCTGAAAGATTTGGATATTGACGATATTTTTCAAACCCTTCTTCAATCGCTTGCTTTTTCATATTATGAATCTCTTGCGAGCAAATCATCTGCCCCAAAGCCATAGCATATTCATCATAAGTAGCATTAGTAACACTGACTGCCATCCCGCTCGTTAAAGAAAATTCAAAAGATCCTTGCGCAACCACAGGAACAACTCCACAAGCCATTAAATCTAAAATTTGAAAAACTGAACCCTTAGTAGAAGAGTAGTTCTCATCAAACGATTCTTTAAAATGCAAACTAAAATCGACTGCATTAAATAAGTCTTTAGCAAAAGACTCAATATCCTGATGTAAGAAATAAACGGAAGATCCGATCCCGAGATCATAAGCCAAATATTTTGGTTCCAAATAATCATGCATAGATTCAGCAGCAATAATTATTCTTATTTTTTCTCCATTTTTTACATTCTCGATAAGTAACTTTGTAGTTTTAAGAACCTTTTGCACACCAGATTCATAATCACTATTGCTATAGTAAAATAATATAATATCGTCATCACTCACACCTATATACTTTCGAAATCTGCTCTTCGCTATTTTATCTATGGAAAACTTAGATTCATTTGGAAAGTATGGCGCAATCGAACATTTCTCTACATCGATATTACACTGACACAAAGCATTGTAAGAATCATTAGTCGCAGCTATAAAATGATCAGAATTATTCAATATGTCATATTGAATAGCTTTAATATTAGGATATTTATGATATATCGAAAAATCATTTTCAGTAGAGTATATAATGAATATTTTTTTATATTTTTTAGCAATTCGACATGCTTGAAAAGAAGCTAGACTAGTCGTTTCAAGCGCAATAACAATATCTGATTTACGCAGCTCGTCTTCTAGGCCACGCATATAGCCAGGCATATTCTCAACTTCATCATAGATAAAAAGTCGAATACAAGTATCGTGGTTATCTAAAATGTGTTTATTATTAAAGACAAACGCATTTATCGAGAAGTTTTTAGCTAATGGTTCAAACTGTTTTAACAACCTTGGAGTTGATAGTTTTCCTGCAACAACAGAAATTCGCCTCTTGCTCTTCATTTTCAATCCTTACTTAATCCTTCATGGACTAATCTAATGCGCAATCACATTACTAACCTTAGACACAGGAGTAGGAATGCTTTTTATATTTACTTTTTCACGTAATGGAAGCTCCAGAGAATCCCCTTCAACAGAGAGACCAAAATCTAAACTCACAGAATGTAAAGATTTAGCCGCATTTACATCAAATTCAACTCTAGCTGATTCTTTTGGTAAAATTTTTGCTATGTCTTTATTAAAAACATCCAAGTTCACTTGCTTTCCAGAAAAATTTAAGATCTGTACATTCAAATCATTGGCAATAATGTCACTATCATTTTTCAGTGTCACAACTATTTTCGCCTTCTCATTAGCTTCTAGAGCTCCTGCTATTTTGCCACCTACTTCACCTAACAACTCCACGATTGGTAGAAGCACCGGAGTTGGTCGCTTACTAACTTTAACTATTAAATGTTTCATGGGAACTCTAGTTAATTTTGAACCAACCGCAAGCCCTAACTCCACAACAACTTGCCCTGGATTAAAATAAGTAGGGATCTTTAAATCAATATCACCAGACAATTCGCTATTCGCCTTAATTTCACCTAACAATAGCTCGTTAACATCTATACCAAATTTATCGGAACGAAGAAAAATTGAAATTTGCTGAATGGCTATACTATCCGTGTTCACAATCTTAAAAGGAACCTTAATAGTTTCACCCGGAAAAACCTCTTGCTCAATCTTTTTTGGCACTGAGAAACTCAAAAACTTGTGCTCAATTATTTGCTTAGAATCCTTCCAATTTATTTTGAACTTCTTATTTAGATATCTTGCAGCTTCCTCATCCCATCTATCGATCTTTTTCTTTACTTCATCAGAAGCTAAAGCTAACCAATGAGACGATCTTGCAGCATCTTTAGGTAAAACAGAACCATATATCTCATTAACTTTCCCAATTACTGTCAATGCTATCTCTAAATCCCGATCATCATCATCTGGAATTTGGTCCATCGAGCTTTGATAATTTGCCAAATGATACCCAAGATACACAGGCCTTTTACTCAAAGGAACTTTTCCGAAATCAACTATTTCGCTATCTAGACGGTTAGCTAAAAATCTTTCATTTTTATACCTATCACTACCTAATAAATTTATATTTTTTTCATTTAAATATATTGGCTGCAACCAAACATCAGGAATAATTCCAACATTCTGTATACTTCGCCCAGAAGGAGTATAGTATCTGGCAATTGTAAGTTTTAAAGCACGTTCACCTGGCAATTCGAATACGGTTTGAACAGAGCCTTTACCAAAACTCGGTTGGCCCACAACAAGAGCTCTTTTATGATCCTGCAAAGCACCCGCAACAATTTCGCTAGCAGAAGCTGAATCTCTATTAGCAAGAATAATAATTGGAAAATCTAACTCGTCAATACCACGACCGGCTACTTCAGCTTCTTGCCTTCTCCCTTTTGTTGTAACTATTGTTCCTGAATCCAAAAACAAGTCTGCAACTTGCACAGACTGATCCAAAAGCCCTCCAGGATTTGAACGCAAATCTAAAATCAACCCCGCAATGCTCCCATCATGCTGATTTCTAAATCTACTAATTTCAGTCAGAACTTCTCTAGAAGTACGAGAAGAAAAACTCTCAATTTGTAATCGCAGAACATCACCACTAGATTGCTTATGAACATGCCGTGTCACAGAGTTAACCTTGATTACTTCTCGATACAAAGTCATCTTTTTAGGAGAATTCGCACCTGGTCGCAACAAAGTCAAATCAACTTTAGTACCAGGATCTCCCCGCATATGCTCAACAAGCTGATCCAACGAATATCCGAAGGTATCAAGACCGCCAATCGATATAATTTTGTCATTTTTACGAATATCATTTCTAGCAGCTGGGCTTTCAGGCAGCGGTTTAATAACAGTTAAAATTTTATCTCTAATTCCGACAAGAACACCTAAACCTCCAAAAGTACCTTCAGTACCTTGTCGCAGCTCTCTGTACGAATCCCTGTCTAATAGCGAACTATGTGCATCAAGCCCTAACAGTAGAGAATTAAGAACCAGCTTAATTCCCATCCCCCCATATCCCTCTTCAGCCTTACCTTCATCACCAACCTGGTTACCATGAGTAGACAATCCATCAATTAAGATTCCTATTTCAATCATAGTTTCCAACATTGACTCATAAGAAATATCTTTTGTAATTAGTAATTTCTTTACTTGATCACCAACTTCAACTTTGAATTCATCACCAGTATTTTCAAAATTCAAGTACCCAGAAGCTTGTAAAGAATGTAGTGTCAGATCAATTATTTTATAATTATCAACTCTACTCAGATCGACATAATAAGTTTGTATGATCGATAAAATTGAATCTGCTAGAATCATCGACGATAGAGATTTTTCTTGATCTACGGCGATTAAAGAGCTTTTACTTAATTTAGAGCCTTTAAGATGACGCTCCTTATCAAGAAACTCCTCTTTGTCTTTTGACGGCATAGAGTTTACTAAGCTAGTATGCTTTAATAAAACCTTAGCCCCAAAAACAAATAGCCCATAGGCAACTATAGTCGAAAGAAATATTCTTAATTTCATGTAAGCCCTTCTATCCAATTACCTTCCTCTATCGACACAACCAAGCCATTACCTTAGAAACAGCTGAAATTCGGATCCGGTGAAATAATACAGTTTTTCAAAAAATTTCAGATCCCGGCTGAAAAGTTGCCCTATCCAAAACTTAGAAAAAAACCGTTCGCTAAGCTTGATGCAAGCTAATAAAGGCCAATAATCGATAAAAACAAGACTTAGCTGGAAGGCTTATGAGAATATACTTTCAAAAATTAACCTCAAATAACCGCTAGACATTGAGCGCTTAACATACTGTATTTAAATAGAATAACTTAAGTTTTACCACCTCCACATGAAAACATTTGTTAAGTTCCCAAAACTTACTGCCGATCACATCAATTGATAGTTAAGAAAAACAGGAAAAGCTGAGAAATGCTGATGTTTCTCAGGCAAAAGGAAGCACAATGGATAGCAATATACAAACAAAAATAATACCAGCAAGATCGTTTGGCATTAACAGTTTGCTAAATATTCTGATAAGCATAGTCTGCATCTTGGCGAGTAATTCAAACATTAGTCTGGCCCAAAATACATATAATGCAAAAAGTGATTATTTACAGCAATTAGAATCAAGCGTTTGGACATCTAATGATTACCTACTTCCTGAGCTTGAAACTAAGGTAATCCGACTTCTGCAAGAAAATCCAACAAACTCTTTCTATCACTATTTGATGTCACATTTATCAATAAGAATGCTAGCCGCCAACCCATCTCAGACTCGCCTTATGGATCAAGCATCAACTTTGGCCCAGCAAGCAATAGATTTGAGCCCAAAATCTGAATATGGATACCTCGCCTTAGCAGAACTCTTAGATTTGATGGGACAACCAGAAAAAGGAATCTCTCTTATCCACGATGCAAAAGCAGCAGGCATGACGGCTTCATGGCGTAGTAGCTTTGCGGTAGCAAGACTATCATTAGACAATCACCCATCTGAATATGTCTTGAACTTATTTTATAAATGCCTTAGTGAAGAAGGATCATTGTATCCAGTTATTGCACCATATGCTGCAGCCTTAATACAATCAAAATACGGCGACAAATCTGAAGAAATACTCGAACAATGGGATCAAAAGTTCCCAAACAATATGTTTAAATTGCTCATAGCAATAAAAAATACGGAAAAAGGCAAATATAATATAGCGCATGCCATTTATAGAAAAATTATCGCGTCCAATCCAGAGTATACAGAGGCCATGATCAATGATGCTATCCTGTTATATAAAGATTTAAATCAAGCTCATGAGTCAATAGAGCTTTTTAAAAAAATAGATACTGCTAAACATAGTGACATCCCTCCTTCAACAAAATCAATCATATATGCTCACATGGGCGCTGCCTTGTTAAAAAGCAAAGCAGAAAATGAAGCAAAAGAAAAATTCTTATTAGCAATGAAATTCGCATCTAATCTAGGCCCAATGACCAGTTTTATAAGTGAAAATTATAAGCAGGCTAAAGAGAATAATAAATTAATAGCATTACTAAAAGAAGCAAATTTCGAGCTTCCAGGAAATGCAATTCTACACGCATATTTAGGTGAGTTTTATTCAGAGACAATGGGAGATCATAAATCTTCGTTAGAGTTCTTTGCTAATGCGATCACGCTAGAACCGGAAAGAAGTGAATACTACAATGCTATGGGCTTAGCATACTACCGTTTAAAAAACTTTGCAGAAGCTTTAAAACTATTCACAGCTGCAACAACAGTCAATCCAGTAGATGCTACGGGCCAATACAACAAAGCCTGTATATTAGCCAAACTCGGTGAGCATGACAACGCACTTACAGCTTTAAAATCGGCAATTGAATTGGACCCATCACTTGAAGCTACAGCAGCTCTTGATGAAGATTTTTCTAGTATAAAAAATCATCCAAACTTTATTAAACTTCTAAACAAACCTCATATTACAGCTGTCTCACATTAAAAGTATTCCAAGTAATGCCTGCAACGAGCTCAGGGGCTAAACTTACAAAACAGTTTTTGCCCCCTTTGCTATTAAGGATAGACTCTCGCATAAGTTCAAGATAGAATTGTTTCATCAGCAAAATCAACACTTAGTATATATAGTTAATTTCTAGCGGTAGGTAAGATTTTGCGCGGAGATTATATAAAAATTTGCCGATTTTTACCTAGGAGGCAATCATGGATTGGAAAAAAATAAAAATTCCTGCTGGACATAGACTGTTAAAGGCTCATACGTTCATGTATATGGCAGGCGGTGCTACATATCGCCTTGAAGTTGATGAATATGCTGATGGAAAATTTGCTGGACATGGTGAACATGCATCTGACGAATCTCAACAACTGAGTTCAGTTATTGGAACCAGTGTTGAAGAGTGCCTACAAGCTCTTGTGGATGGTATTGGTAAAAAAGGTTGAACCATAGCAAACTATCAAACAAACAGCCGGAAAAACCATAGAAAGCCCAGAAATGACAAATCTACGCATTGGTTTAGAGGTTCTTGAAGATAATACAGCAATTTCCGACAATTGGGGACGTTGTGGTCTATTGTCCAATCAAGCTTCCGTGGATCGACATTTTAGACCAAGTTGGCAAATCGTCTCGAATATTTTGGGAAAACGCCTAACGGCTCTATTTGGGCCTCAGCATGGTTTTTTTTCGACCCTACAAGACAATATGATAGAGACTACGCATGATACCCATGAACATACCGGCCTTCCAATATATTCGCTATATAGTGAAGTACGTGAGCCTACTGAAGAAATGCTAGCTAACGTTGATACCCTCATAATAGATTTACAAATTACGGGCTGTAGGGTTTATACATGGAAAGCAACAATCATGGGTTGCTTAAAGGCTGCAAAAAAGTTTGCAAAGAAAATTGTAATACTCGACAGGACTAACCCGGTCGGGGGTATAGCCTTAGAAGGTCGCGTGCTGGATCCAGACGCAACCTCATTTGTTGGCCCTTCCCCTATTCCTATGAGGCATGGCTTATCAGCAGGAGAAGCTGCGCTGTTTTTTAACCAAGATGTCCAAGCTGAGCTCGAAGTGGTTCCCTTGTCAAACTGGGATCCAACGAAGGTCTGGAATCACTATTGTCGACACTGGGTGATGACTTCACCAAACCTTCCTACAATCGACTCTGTTCACGCTTACCCTGGTATGGTTATCTTTGAAGGAACAAATCTATCCGAAGGACGAGGTACTACCCTTCCCTTTCAACTGATAGGCGCGCCTTACATCAACAGCTCGGAGAAATTTGTAAACCGGGTAAGAGAGCTCAACAATGGGGATTATACAGGCATTTATTTGCGTCCTGTTCAATTTCAACCAATCTTCCATAAATGGAATGGGCAAACATGCAAAGGCCTGCAAATTCACATTTTAGACCCCAATAAGACCCTAAGTTTTTCACTTGCATTAGCGATACTTAGAGCTGCAATCGAGTTCGGTGAAGATAAATTCGAGTGGAAAAAGCCACCCTATGAATATGATTATGAAACATTGCCAATGAAATTAATTTTTGGCTCACATAGCTTCGAAAGGCATTTAACTAACGATATCCTACATAAAGCCTTTTGGAGAGAAGGAGTGGCAGCTTACGCAGAAAAAGCACAAAATATTGTCTTGTATCCAAGGCAATTTAAAGTTTATCCGGAATCTGAAATTTTTTAAAAAACTGTAGTATTTTTACCGGATTCGAAGTTCGGCCGGGTGCTAGGCGCGAGGAGGTGAGAAACCGCAGTGTACATGTTGGTACATGAGGATTTCCTGACGACGAAGTAACGACGCAACCGGCTAGAAATTCGGATCTGGGGTTTATTAAGGGGAAACAACATTA
>JAWKNZ010000002.1:327500-455933 GCA_041391425.1 Bdellovibrionota bacterium | reverse complement strand
TTTTTCATTAGGAACTAGTCTCGGAGTAGGTTTTTTCCGCACTTCCGAAACACAATTGCAGATTCAACTTCGCAATCTTGTTATTTTTGAAAAAAATGGAGATGGTTTTCCAGGATACTCAACCCTTTCATTGGGACTACTTTTTTAAGGATATCAGTCTTTCTGAGGAGGGCTGTGGGGGAGCGTTGTTGAGTGGAACGAAGCATCTCGAAATTATTGAGCATGAGTAAAAGGCTGGAGATTCTTCGCCTTTGGCTCAGAATGACGGGGAAAACGATGATGAGAACCTGCTCTCAATGGCGAGAAATCAGCCTTCTAAACACTTTGTTGCTTATGGGTAGGTAAAGGCTTTTAGTGAAAGAAGTCTAAATTATTATTAAGAGAAGCAAAGTCTGCTAAGGTAATGTATCTATTGTGCCTCTGTTCTTTCTTTATAAAACCGCTTTACTTTTTACTAGTGAGAGAAAGCTTTGTACGCTTGCAGAGAGCAGGGAGATTAGATAGCCTGCCTCCACAAACATACAAAAGATAAAGTTATTAGAATTCTTCTACTGAGCACGTGCCATTTGTATTTTTGATACGCATTTGATGGCTGCCGGTGGCATCTTCGATTCCTGTAGAGCTTCCTTTTATTTCAAGGGTGTTGTCATCAACCAAATTGATGCTGACTGTAAGCGATGCATTAATATTTGTTCCATCTTCATCATCGCCCATATTACCAGTAGTTGCGACCTTTGAGTTGAAGATAACAGATGGTGTGTCACTGCCAACCACTGATATTGTATTAACCCTGGTTGCACTAAACCGCTGTGACTCTCGGGTCATTGTGAAATTTGCTTCTTCAATATAGTCGATAATTTTATTTGTCAAATCAACGGCTTGTTTGATTTTCATATGCTGTGACATCTTGATGTTCGAGAGGCCAGATGTCGTCTGTGGGTCGTCAGACATCGATGTGCTGCTTGCTTCGAATTTGCTTAGATCGATATTGAACGATATTTCTTTATTGATCAGGATTTTATCTTCATTTGCACCTGCAGAAATTTTTCCTTGAACTGTGATTGCGTCGCTATCAGCATATTTTTCTACGGGAGAGAATGTATAAGCAATGGCTGCATCGCTATCCTCGACTTCTTTTAGTTCGACTGCTCCAAAAAATTCAGCAGAACCAAACTTCGATTTGTCTTTTAGGACTTCTAGGTCACTTTCAAGCTCTTCCTTACTAGTTGCGTACAGGGACTTAATTAATTTAAAGCCGTCTTCGCATGAAGTTAAGCCTGAAGTTAAAGCAGTAGCAATTTTCGTTTCAAGTTGTATTGAACCAAGATCGGTATCATCAGATTCCGATGTATCAATGTCATCAGATTCAATGGTAAAACTGCTTCCATCATCACAGCTAACTTCGATAGTTGATTCTCCATCCGTTTTCGTTATTTCTACAACAGAACATATGATCGAAGACTCATTGTCATTCTCAATGGGACAGTTATAGGTTTGAACCCAGTCTCCTTGGGAATTTTGTTCTAGTTTAAAGTCGTTACGATTTAACTTGCAATCTGTTATGTCAAAGTTGTCTTCTGTAACTTGTCCTTGACCAGGTATGAGTGTGTTAGTAAGAGCATGCATGAGATTCGAAGCATACTGTGAGGAATTCAACGTTTTAATTTTGGTGTCTACGCCATCGAAAATTTTATCAGCTGAGGCTGCCTTTTCGTGGAAACCTGCGGCATCCACGTTATTACTAAAATTATCTAGATCGACAAGCCCTGTTGGTCCGTTATTGCCACCTTTTTTGTCATCGTCACCACAGCTAGGGAGCAGGAAAAGTCCAGCTAATATTGTGGTTATAAAATATTTAAATCTGTCCATTCTATACCTCCTGGTCAATCATAGAAGCCGCATTTGGCGACAAATGAGCGTTTCATAGTAAATTAGTTTATTACAGACACATGAGCTTTCGTCCACCTTGAAAATTGAATTTTTTCCATACTATAAGAGATCCGAACAAATTTTTATTTTAAAGCCTAATTATGGAGCATTATTTCCGAGGTATTTAAGAAAACCGTAGTACGATATTTTACAATCCTTACTAGGGCGTGTTGACGTTTCATTTCCTACTACGAGCCAAACCCTTGAGTCACAACGTTGTCATGGTTTCAAAAATTATCCTCAATGTACATTTAGTACACCTCCGGTAATTTTTGAAACCCTTCCTAGCTGCGACTTTCAAGTATTGGTCTCTCGCTACGAAAATGAAACGTCAACACGCCCTAGAATTTTAACTTAATAAGATTCATTCTAGTGCGGCTTCTTCACTGTCTATTGTGTAATTGACATAACCAGGGACGCGATCCAAGACTTGCGCCGTTACCTTATAAGTATACTTCAAATCATCTTCGAAGATATTTTCCGGAATCTTTATGCTGCGTGTAGTCCCGGTAGTAGGTGGTGAAGTGTATATCTTGATATTATCAGGATCAAAAACACTGGCAGTCCAAATAAAATCTTGGATATCGCCAAAAGGGTTTCCCGATAACTTAATTGTTCTAGAGAGTTTTGAATAGCTCGTGGTAATACCTTTTGGTTTTAATGGAGCAAAAGTATAAGGAAATTCCAACGTCCAGATATTATCTCCACTACCATATATCAATTGGAAAAAGACAACTTGATGAAAAGCCGGAGTCTTACTGCCTTTGAGAATAACTTTTTTAGCAAAAAGCAAATCTCCTTCTCCTGAATCTTCACTTTTCCCATCATCGGCAAGTAAGCGATTCCACGCAGTTGGTACTGGCTCACCATCAGGACTTAATTCATTAACGAGTGCGTCAGAGAGTAAATATGGAGCTCCTCTAATAGAAACAGCTTTAGGCATCGAATCGCTTTTACGCAATTGAGTAAAAAAAGTTAAAGACGATGTAAAACTTCCACCCGAACTCGGCACCATCTCGAATTTTACAGATATCCATTCAACTCCAACCGGAAAAAATAAATCATGTTCTTGTTGACCTACATCAATGATTGCATCCCCATCTGAATCTTGATCAAACACATCATATGTTTGATCACCATCATCATCGGCATCAAAAACATTTGCAAGTCCATCGCCATCAATATCAGGATCATCTACATTTTTAATACCATCGTTATCAAAGTCTGCAGTACTCGTTTGATTAACTAAATCAAACTTAGAGAAAGTTTTAGGCTTAACGATTGAAGAAGAATTTGTCAGTTCAATACCAATTACATTTGCGATCCCATCTGGAATAAGGTCACCGTTAACATCAGTTGCCAAATCCTTCTCTACAGTGACGCCAATTTCATTTTGTAAGGTAATTATGGGACCCTTATGAATCAAACGTGGTAGAGTATTACCAACTATTTTAAAATACTGCCGTACTGTATTAGGATTTTTCCCAGGAATTGATAAAACAGATGAAACTATATATGAAGGAGAAATCAGTACTAATGTATATGTCGCATCAAGGTCAACATAAGAAAAAGTAAATAAACCAGCAGAATTCACTTCCGCCACCCTTGCTGCCTCTGTAGCTTTATCGAGAAGCACGACAACCCATCCTTGCATTTCTGCCTGCGATCCTGACTGACTTGATATCGAACCAACTACTTGTTCACCCGATCCTAAGCTATCCGTACTACCAGAATCACCAGCTGTCCCGCATGAGATAATGCAAAGCGCTTGAATAGCAATACTAGCTTTTTTGAATATGCCGATCAATCAAACCTCATCGAAAAATTCATTATTTTCACTTAAAAAAACTCTAATTTGAATCCTCACAGCATTTTTTTCGGTGCTATTAATAAAAAGTTAAGTCAATATGGATGGTTTCCTTGCCTAGTAGAATGCATTAATCCCCAATACACAGATTCCTTTGAAGAAACTTATAATTCTTATGCAGAGTGTATAGCTGCAAAATATACTGTAAAAGTACTTCAACTCCATCCTTCTCAGATTATGATAAAAAACTATAAAAAATGCTCCAAACACGCATCTATACAGTGAAAAATTAAGGTATATTAGCGCTAAGATACGTAAGCCCTGACATCAAAATCATCACATTATCTATCTAGAATAATTAAGTTAATTAATATTTATAAAAAAAAAGTAATTTTTTTCTCAAGTCGACCTCATATTTTTTCTAACTCCTCCGAATAGAGTTAAGTTGATTCTGAACTCTTGAACTTTAGAAAACCAAATGCTCCATTTTAGAGGATTTAAAAAATGAAATGCGTCCATCGCAAAATATTGCAACTTATTTTTGCCATTCAGATAACCGTCCTAATGGCAAATCTTGAAAGCGGTAGTCTTGCTAATGCCCAAGGCTTAGATGAAGATAAAATCCGTGGAAACTCCTCTCCAAAACCTGTAACAGTCTTACAGAATAGATACTTTTTAAAATCTTGGCGCCCAGAAGTTGGCTTTATTTGGGGTTCGATGCTTAACGAAGCTTACACCAATACAACTTCATATGGAGGGCGAGTTGGTCTTTTTATTTCAGAATGGATAGGATTTGAATACCAGTTTCTAAAAACTTCAATTTCAGATACAGATGATCGAACAGCTTTAAATACGCTAAGATATCGTCCGTTAAATCCGTCAACTGATAATACCGAAACCATAGTTTCGCCAGATCCGGAAATAAATGCCATCCATAGCCTTAACGACTTGAGTGTTTTAGCTGCACCTTTTTATGGGAAGCTAAATCTTGTCGATAAATTTATCATCTATTCTGATTTGTATTTATCAGCAGGAGCTTCGCGAGTGGTAACAGATCAAGGAGTGCATGGTGCCTTTACCTTCGGGGCCGGGCAACGATTCTATTTCTCAGGAAATTGGTCAGCTAGAATAGATTTCAAAGATAGAATATACAATGAACAAAGAGCCGGAAAGAAAACTAGGAAACACTCCTACAGCTTCGATATTGGCGCAAGTTATCTGTTTTTTTAGAGGAAATATTCGGTGAGCAAGTTATTTTACAAAATAATATTTACCGTACTAATGGTTTTATTTTTAGCTGGGCAAGTTGCCGTGGCTAAAAACTTAAATCACTCTATGAAATCATATGACAAACAAAAAAATATTAAATTTGCGGCTAATTCTTCAAAATCCAAAGAGAGCGAAAGCACATCTAGCCAATCAATACAATTAGACAAGAAATTGGACGATCTCTCAAATAAACTCCGCAATGGTGAAATTAGTGATAAAATGATGTGGGAAAGCCTAAGCAGGATAACAAGATCGTTTAAAGGCCTTGCCACTGCGAATAAAGTCAGATTATTACAAACTCAAGCGCAACTACTATTGGATGACAATTACCCTGTCATTTCTTCTATATACGCTAGCCAGGCTATAAAACTATTGGGAAAACCTTTCGATCCATCGATTCTACGATCATGGGCTATTTTAAGAGAGGTTTCTCAAAAATATCCAATCCAAAATCTAATGGTAAGCCTTGCTGCACGCCTTAACTTGAAAGATAAGCAAGCACCTAAATTTAACAGCGATTGGTTTTATTATGTTGGCAATGCATATATTGAAAATAAAATGTATGACAATGCAGTTAATGCATATTCAAAAGTTTTATTATCTGATCGCTACTATTTCTCCGCAAAATACCATGAAGCTATCGCTCATGTTCTCGACAACAAACCTGATCAAGCAGTAATAGCACTAAAGAAAATCCTTTACAGCAGTTCACAAGATCTTTCTCCTTTAGAGGATGATGAAAAAGAAGAAATAAACAACATGACAAGGTTGGCCTTAGGACGTATTTATTACGAAAAACGTGACTTCGAAAAATCATTTCGAGCATATCGAGCCATTTCCAAAGATAGCCGCGAATATTATGACTCACTATTTGAACAAGCTTGGGCTTTCTTTATGGGAGGCTTTCCAAATCATGCACTCGGAGCATTACACAGTGTCAATAGCCCATTTTTCCGTGATATTGACAATCCGGAAACAATTATCCTAAGGTCGATGATATATTTTTGGATGTGCCGATATAAAGAAAGTAAAGAAGCCTTAGTAGAGTTCAATGAAAAGCATAAAGAGTCTATAAAGGGACTAAACTACTTCTTAGATAGAACAAATTTAACCCCAGAATCTTCATACGAACTTTTTGAAAATTATATAACAGGTGTTTCAAGTGAATCTCTTCAAATACCTAGAGAGTTATTAAACTATGCTGCCAAACAAGATGCAATGATGCAAATTCGAGACCAATATGCCACAGTCTTATCAGAAAAAAAACGCCTGACGACTTCTGGCATTTACCGGACTATGGTCGGAACAAGAGTTCCTCTTGCCTATCTAGAAAGTTGGGAAAAATCACTAAGAAAATCAATCGGTGAAAGATTTCTTAAAGAAGTGACAGAATTACGCGACACTTATAATAGACTCTATGAACAATCCCAATTTCTAGAGGTAGAACTTCTCATGAGTCAAAAAGAGCATTTACTTGGAAAAGAGCTCCATGCAGACAAAAAGATGGCATCAGTTAACAATAAAAGAGATCTAGGAGGTTGGGGAAGATCTTCTAAACTTTCCTGGGCTGGCTCTGATGTCGAAGAATATTGGTGGGACGAGGTAGGGTATTATATATATCAAGTCAAACCTGAATGTAATCAAAATTAATGAGTTTGTTAATTTGAATAGTTAGAGGAATCTTGTTATGAATCTATCGATAAACAACATAGCGCTAGTGATAGTACTAATGATTTCTGGATTAGGTTACGGAAGTCCTAAAGGTACTAAAAAAGCAAAGAAAAGTCGAGTGGAGAAAATCAATGCTCCAAACGTCGAGGATTATGCGACGTTTTTCTCATCCAATGAATCGAAGGCTTCAAAAGAAGCACAAAAAAATGCTGATAAACTACGCCTAAATACCATAAAATCTATCAATTCGTTATTAGACTCTCCTCAATTAAGTAATATTCGTAAGTTCGAACTATTGCTTCGTTTAGGCGAAACATATGTAGAACGTCATGACTATCTACGTGGATTAGAAATTGATGAATTTACTAAAAATTATGATCAATGGGAAAAAAATGGGGGGAAAGGAAATCCACCGGTTATAAATAATAATGAGTCACGAAAAGAACTAACCAAAGGAGCGAATTCATTTCGAAAACTGGTAATTGATTTTCCTAAGCATCCACGTACAGATGCTGCGTTGTTTTCTTTAGCTCAAACATTATCACGACTTGGAAACGACAATGCCGTTATGTATTACAAGCAATTGCTACGATCATACCCAAATTCAAAATTAATTCCAGATACTCATCTCGCTTTGGGAGAACATTATTTTGATCGCCATCAAATAAATTTAGCTATAGAAAACTATAAAAGTGCAATGAAGTTCAAAGAGCATAAAGCTTATCCATATGCAATATATAAGCTTGGATGGGCATATTTCAATGCCACTGGAAGAAATAGAAAAGAAGTAAAAGATAATCTTAACAAATCAATAGCAGCTTTTAAGTTAGTAATAAAACTAGCTGACCTCCCTAAGTATCACAAAGGAACTGTAAGCTTAAAAGATGAAGCTATTAAAGACCTTGTTATAGTATGGGCCGATGCAGAGGATGTCGATTCCGCTTGGAGCTATTTCAAAGAAATTGGCGAAAAAGATATGTTTTATAATCTACTAGAGAGATTAGGAACTATTTATGCAGAGCAAGGTAAAAACGAAAATTCCATAAAATTATTTACCAGATTACTTAAGGAATCACCAAATAGAGAAACAAATCCTATCGTTCATGCAAATCTCGCTGAATTACATGATTTAATTGGCAACACTAATCAAACAGTAACAGATCTAAAAGTTATGCAAAAATTATATTTAGGCAATACCCCTTGGACGGTTGCAAATGGCAACAAGAAGGATAAGCCTGATCTTATAGCTGATACAAACGAACTAGTAAGAAAAACAATCCATCGTTTTGCAACTACCTATCATAAAATCGGACAAAAAAATAAGAATGAAGGATTTCTTCGTGCAGCCGTTAGCCTCTATAAAGCATATTTAGTTAGCTTTGCTCAAACTGACGTAGCATATGAAATCAGATTCTATCTAGCCGAACTCTTACATGACTTTAAAGAGTATCAAGAAGCGGCGACTCATTACATGATTGTGTCAAAAGAAAAAAGTCCACATACAAAATATAAACGAGAATCAGCCCTAAATGCCGTAATAGCAATGAATACATTCGTAAACAAACAAAAATATGCAAAACTCCCTAAAAAAGGCCACGTAGCTAAACCTATTCCAATACCAAGTGAAAAGTCACAGCTGGTAGCGGCAATTGATAACTTTGCTAATTTAATGCAAGAAGACAAAGAAACCTCTAAAATGCGGTTTACCGCTGCTGAGATATATTTTGACTATGGGCACTATCCACAAGCTATTAAAAGGCTTGCTTCTATTGCCAAAGATTTCCCGAAGTCAGTCCAGTCTTCATCGTCTATAAAATTAATTATAGCCTATAATCTAGATAAAGAATCATGGACAGATACAATTGATTGGAGTAAAAAATTCCTTGCTCAAAAAGAAATATTAACTGATGATCTAGAAAAATTTCTTCGGACCTCATTAAGAACTTCGCTGTTTAAGCATGGCCTGGCATTAGAGAAACAAAACAAACGCCTAGAAGCAGCAAAAACATTCATGAACTTCCAATCCGAATTTCCTGATGATGCTACTGCGGACAAAGCGCTCTATAACGCAAGTTTAAACTATTACAAGTTAGGAAAGCTTGATGAGGCGCTTGCAGCAGGTAACCTAATATTAGAAAAGTATAAAAAATCTGACTTACGCGCGGACGTTATAGCATCTATAGCGCAAACTTATGAATCATTAGCAGATTTCAAGAATGCTGCCGATTACTACGACAAGTTGGCGACAGAATTTCCCAATGATAAACGTTCAGAAAAGTCGCTCTATAATGCCGGAGTTCTTTACCGAGGCTTGCGCCAATATGACTTAGCAGAAAAGTCATTCAGTAAAATATTAGCTCGATACAAAAACAGCCCTATTTATCATGATGTCCTAGTGGAACTTGCCGACGTACAAGAAAAAATAGGAGATGTAAAATCGGCAGTCGCAACGTATATGCAATCATCCCAACTACTAAAAAATAAATCCATAGAACAGTCTTACTTCGCACGCGCAAAGGCTGCATCACTGCTTGCTCTATCAAAAGAAAAAGACAAGGGCCGTAAAGAGCTAGAAAAACTTAGAGCTGAATTAGAAAAATCAAAAACACCAGCTTACAAGGCACGACAGATAGTCGCATCTAGCCTCTTTAAACTATATGATGAAAATGACATGGCCGAATACAAAAACATTAAACTAAACAATGGTAATAAAATTGAAGATCAAGTTGGAAGAAAAAACAAAAGCCTTATGGCCTTAGCAACGAAATATCAAGGTATTATAGCATTAGGAAATGGAGAATATTCGGTTGCCGCCCTTTATCGCATGGGAGATCTTCATGAGGAACTTGCGACAGCACTATTCAAAGCTCCTGCGCCGCAGGGGGCATCACAAGGAGATATCGACGCATTCCGTTCACAACTAGAAAAAGTGGCATTTCCATTACGCGAAGATGCATATAAGTACTTCGAAGCAGCATACAAAAGATCAAAAGAAGTCCAAACATTCACCGTTTGGACAAAAAAGACTTACGATAAAATGGTAGAGCTTAAACCAAAAGATCATAAAAAAATTGAAATAGAAAGTGTGGCACCAAGCTATTTAAGTCACCAATTATATTTAACAGATACAACAAAAAAATTAGCTGAATAGCTAGGGGCAAAAATTATTTTTATAAAAAGGCAGGAGTCTCATTATGAAAGAGATACAAATAAATTCTTTAGCACTGATGATTATATCTCTAGCTGCTACAATCGGATGTAAAACCACACATAACGTCAAAGTTGATACGGCAAAGAGAGAGTTGGCACTTTACTCGAACGATGATCGAGCGACAGCCATGCCAAATCCGAAAAATTCAGATATGCTAAGTGATCTTAGAGAAGATTTAAAGAAGAAAAGTACTGATAAATCATTTGACATAAAGGAAGCTCTCAATTTAGCTCAAATAGATGTAATGCAAGATAAATTAGATGAAGCTGAAGAAACGGTTCGCAAAGTCTTACGACACGACCTTTCAAACAAAAGAGCCAAACTTATATTAGGTAATATTTTCTTAAGACGTAAAATGTTTGATATGGCAAAAATCATTGCAGTAAGCCTAGGCGGAAATACTTCGAAAGACAGCCGTGTTCTGAATCTATTGGCATTAATTGCCATAGAAGAAGAAGACAATAGTTTAGCAATGTCATTATTTAAAGAGGGGTTACGCCTTAACCCAAGTGACGTTGCTATGAGAATGAACTTAGGTATCCTCTACTTGAAATACCGTCAAATTAACGAAGCATCTATCCAATTTGAAAGAGTTTTAACAGTATTACCACAACATCAAGATGCCAGACTTCATTTGGCTGCAATTTGGGCACATAGAGGCAAAGTTGATGCAGCTCAAAAAGTATATGAAGATATTTTATCAGAAAAAGAAAACAACCCTATTGCATTATATAACTATGCGGTTTTACAATCAAATGCTAAAGAATATGACGATGCTATTGATAATCTAAAGCTATTTATCAAGAAGGCGAAAGGAAAATCCCAACAAACAGACAAAGCTTTCGCGTTAATAAATGACATTCGTCAACGTATGGCTATAGAAGGCAAACAAATATCTAACGAAGAGATTGAGGCCCTTGCAGTTGATTTAGAAAAAAAGCAAAGTAGAACAGTCGCAACTGATCAAAAGAAAAACAATACTGCTTCAGTAGAAAACAGAGCAATAGAATCTAACACAAAAGTTGCGAAATCAGTAAATGAAGAAACCGAAAAGAAAGATAACAATAAAAAAACATTGTCGGCAAAGACTATTAAGAACAAAGTAAAAAAGCAAGCTCATAGTGAAAGTAAATCAACAAAATCTGAAAACATTGATGATTTAGAGAAAATGCTTCTTGAGTAGGAAGAACTCAGTATTTAAGAAATCGAAATAGATTTTGCTCTCAGAAATAAATTAAAGGTTTGATTGGAGAGTATAATGAAAAATGTAAAAATTTTTTTTGGAATTAGTATTTTCTTATTAGTGATACCTCAATTTGCTTTTTGTGAGGAAGAAGACCAAAAAGCTACAACAGTTAATGAAAGATTTTCGGGGTCTATAAGAAATGCTAGTAAAACTCAGATAGACTTTAACGAGACTTTAATAGAAGGAAAGATGAAAGCACCTTCAGGCTTTTTTATCCAAGGCCGGCAAAGCCAATCGATGGCTCAAATGGTAAAACTTAGATCGAATTTTAGGCAAAAATTAATACAATCTAGGTTCGGAGCAAAGACCATTATAAAATGATGCATCATGTGATATGCAATAAGTGTTATTAAGGGGAGCAAAACCTATCAGACAAGGCTTGCCTAAAAAAATGAGGATAACCTTTAGTACAGCGACGAATGTTTTTTAGGCATAACTCAGTATGATAGGTTTTGCTCCCCTTAATAAATAACATCAGAAGGAATTAACTACAAATCAGGGATTAGATTTTGCTTGGTATCACAAAATTTATTTGCGGAAAATATTTTTTCTTTATTTTGCTATTTATCTCCACAGCGTGCACACTTTGGAAAAGCAATATATCTAAGGATGAACTAGCAAATCAGCACAAGCTTCTATATGAACAGGAAAGCATTGTTAGAAAAACAACAGTTTTTAATTACACTACATTGCAAAAAAAAAACAAACAGTTTGATAGCAAAGCTTCTATTCCCATTACTCCTTTTTGTTGGAAAAGTAAGATCTCGGAAGCTAATGAAAGTTTCTTAACGACACCTTACACTGCATTTAGCTTAGCTTTTTTTCCAACCGATCGCCCACTTTGGAAGTATCCTATTATCATTGAAGGCCTAGAACAGAATATCTTCGTAAACTCTATCAATCAAAGTCCGCTAAATATAGATCTTTCGAGCATTCCAGATGGGAAATACAACATCATGGTTTGTAAAAATACCGAAAGTTGCAAACAACTACCATATTCTCAACTTGCTTCCTTTATCAAATCTAGATTAGCATCCTCTCCGATATTTACTATAGCCAAAAATAGTGCCAAAATAGATCCGGAAGCAAAAACATCATTTTCTGAAGCGTATTCGGATATTTTTTCTTGGCTTGCTACACAAAGCAAAAGCACAGACATTTTTGGATTAGGAGTAAATATTTGGATTGAACAAGGACATTTAGTATGGCCAACAAGTAAAACAACTATTTGGAATAATCATCTTGTTACATCTAACTTTCTTAAAATTGACCCTAACTTTATAGACAAAAATGCCACTATACCATTTATCGCAATTAAACATCAAAGCTCTCAAAAAAATACTAAGAACGGGTCATGCTTTCCTCAATTGAATATATTTGCATTAGACTTCAATAAGAATGGCATTCGTTTTTCAGCACCGTATGAAGGTAAAAAAATAGATGTTAACCAAGATGGGATTCTCGAATTTGTGGGATGGCCTAAAAATGATCCTGTTGGATTTCTCATGATCGACTCAAATCAAGATGGTAAATTTAATGATATCAATGAAATTTTTTCAAATATGCTCAAGGATTTCAAATTTAAAGACGTCATCTCTCTAATAAAATCGATGGATACGAATAAAGATTCAATTTTGGATTCTAGAGACAAATATTTCCAACAGCTTGGATTATGGGTTGATAATAATGCCAATGGCATTGTAGATGATGCAGAAGCGTTACCTCTAAAAAAAGCTAAGATTAAATCCATTAACTTGGACTTTAAAAAACGGGTGGAAACTGATCATTATGGGAATACTTCAGACTATCAAAGTATTGTTAATATGGATAATGAAACCAATATGATAAAAATCAGTTCAATCTATCTTATATCAACTGATCATTAAGACTCATAAGCTAACTGCACATATTGATATATTAACCTCAAGAGGGATAAAATTATACATATTTTTTTGAGTCATTTTTCAACAGTGCATGAAACACAAGTCGATAGTCACCAAGAAAAATATCAGCATTCCATAGTTTGAACAGAATATTTTCTTAACATCATAGATAAAAAAAGATAGTTAAAAACTCTTAATCATTTAAAACTTCCCTGACAACACGTTTAAAGTCTTTGCCAAATTCATCTTCTTCTCTGTGTTTAAACTCATTAACTAAATAAGCACCTCGGCAAATCGTCCCAACTTGTATTTTGTGATTTGCCGCAAATACTAAAGCAGATATAAGCTGCTTTTCATTTCTCACTGCACAAATCGCATGATGTTCTGGGTCGATAAGCACGCTATCAAAGCTTGAACCAACCGAGAAAGCTTCCTGCTTATTATGACCAAGAGCTCTATAACCATTATCAATACTTGGCCAAAAAATTGCGGGGCCACTTTCAAGCGAAGTCAATGTCGAGCAATTTACATTACGCTCCATTTTAAGCATTCTCTGCCCATATTCAAGTAAGCGTAGTTCTTCAAGAAACGATACCGATACATGACTATCAGACCCAATGGAAAACCGCCCACCTAATTTCAAATATTCAACTAATGGAAAAAAGCCATCACCTAAATTTCCCTCAGTTGTAGGGCATATAACAATATTAGCCTGCTTTTCTGCAACCATTCTTGCTTCATAACTTTCCATATGAGTAGCATGAACTAAATTAAAATTCTCGCCTATCTCTAACGAATTCATCAAATATTCCAATGGCCGTTTGCCAGTATGCTTTTGACAAGCTTTAACTTCTCCAATCTGTTCTGCTATATGCATATGAATTGGAGTTTGAAGATCATCAAGCCCACTAAGAATATCTCTCATGGCTTCAATCGGAGCTGCACGCAATGAATGAAATCCAAATCCATAACTAGCATTTGGAAATTTTCTTACAGCATTTTTTATGCTCTCCACCGTAGTAATATAACTTGCCGGATCAGAATGGAGAAACCGCACTTGATCTTCTGTAGCTGCTTTAGAAAAATCACTTGTATTATAATATACAGGAACTAATGTTATATTAATTCCAACTTTTGCAGCAGCTCTTAATAACCTTTCACTCATTTCAGCACGGTTATTATAATATTTTCCCTTAGGATCATGGTGTATATAGTGAAACTCTGCAACAGAAGTATAACCATGTGCTAACATCTGGCTATATGCCATAGTGGCAATTACTTCCATCTGATCAGGACTAAGGCTAAGGGCAAGTTTATACATAATTTGCCTCCAGCTCCAAAAATCGTCTTTTTGACTCTTAGAGTTAGTTCCTTCAGCCAAACCAGCCATTGCATATTGAAACGCATGCGAATGGGTATTAGGAAAGCCAGGTAAAGCGATAGCATCGATTTTAATTTTTTCGACACCGATCATTTTTTCTGATAGTTCATTTGATACTTGTAATATTTCCCCTTGGTCATCTACCAAGACAAAGGCAGGTGATAAATATCTATTTCGCGTCAACAAACCAGATAATTCAAAGCACTTCATCACTTAGCCTTTTCATCATTCAATAATACATTCACCAAGCTCAACAGCGACTCTTTAAGGAGACGTCGCAATTCCTGTGCTTTTTCTTCATCAATAGCTGATCTATCTTCATTTAAATAGATATCCTGCGACATTTCGAGCTGTATTGCATGCACTCCATCACTAGGCTTACCAAAATAACGTGTCAAATGCCCTCCTTTGAAGGGTATATTATTAGAGACTTGATATATGCCACCCTGGCTAACGCCTTTAATAAAGATTTCTTGTAACTTAGTAGAGACAGTTTTCCCATCTAAAGTTCCAACTATCAAATCGGGAAATGGTTCAGAGCGAATGCTCTTTACCACTCGTTTTATTGAGTGGCAGTCAAAAAAAATAACTTCACCAAATTCGTGCTTTAACAGCTGTAGCTCTCTTTCGACGCGGTGATAGTAAGGCCAATAATAAGCATCTAGCCGCCGTGAAATTTCTTCCTCTGTCGGCTCGCAACCATACTCATAAAGTAATTGCTGGCTAAAAGTTTTCACAGGAACCAACCCGGTTTCAGACCTACCATCAGCATATAAACCACTACCACTTGGATCTCGATTTAGATCAATTACATACCTGCTATACAAAGCAGAAATTTGCGTCATACCGACAGCTGGACCAAAATCATATAATTGGTCAATGAAGAAATCGGTATCTTCGGGGAGTTCTACATACCGACGTTTTATCTTAGCACCCACCTCAAGAGGAAATTCAATTCCACTATGGGGGCTACTTAAAAGAATAGGTAACCTTCTACCTCTAGAGTGTCTAATTCTATAGCATTTAGACGTCATATCGAGCAAATCTACCAATTGACGGATATAAGCATCACAACCTAGCGCAAATGCTAGGCATTTTACTTAGTCGAAAAAATGCATAACTTCTTCAAAAAAGCCTGCAAAATCCTTATACCCAGAAATTTCTTCATACATCATATGATTTTTATCTGGATTGTGTGGCATTTGCAAGCCATGACCAACTTCATGAAAAAATAATTTTTGCAAATCATAATGAGCAGCAGAATTTTTTGCGCTTAGAATGCGGCTTTCGACATAATCTTGATCTAATTCAATGTGCATACTATATTCAATCGTTTTCAAGTCATTCCTCTTAAAGCCACTATACGAACGCTTCTCAGTCGTTGTCGTCATCCATTGGCCCCAGCCTATTTTATGGCCGTCATCAGACCTATACCTCAGATCTTTTACTAAATTTATAATGGAGTTTGCATCATCCATACTTTGGCTATAGTGCAATGCTTCGATTCCAGCATATTCATTAAACTCTGAAATTAATGCTTCGAACTTGAGCCTTGTCTTTGCATCACCATTTTCAACCGCTAATACATAATTTTTTATGTAATTTTTATCACTGCGACTTCCGCAAGCTAGAAGCCCAAAGCACAAAAGAATATAGCAGTAAATTAGTTTCATTAAATTTCTCATTATTGAATATGGATTATCTGATAAACACATTTTCCAAACAGAAGGGCGACAAACTTTTTAATTCTGTAGTAGATTTTAGGTCTTGGGCCCTAGAATTACCCCCAAGAAAGGTGCGGAACTTCATGAAGAATATAAGCGGCAGGAGAAGATTTGTACTTCTTAAATTTTCTTGCTCCATCCAGTCCATTTTCGAGCAAAAATAAGCTCTGGACTTTATAAAATTTAATAAAAAAACAACAAAATGTCAATGTTTTATTTAATATGCATTCTTATCAATAAAACTTCTTATAAATGTTAATAAAATTATCCTAAAATCAAACCAAATTGACCAATTTTGGATATAAAATAAGTCACATTCAATCCTTTTTTCGATGCTTGTGTTGCCTCGCCAGCCATTTATCTGGGCCCAGCCTGTCATCCCAGCTTTTACCTTATGTCGAAGCATATACCCTGGAACTCTACGACGAAATTTATCAACAAAAAACAGGACGTTCAGGTCGAGGACCCACCAAACTCATTTCGCCCTTCAGCACGTTAAAAAGCTGTGGTAGTTCGTCCAGATTGGTACGCCGCATAATACGCCCAATCCAGGTAGGCCGGTTATCCTGCTCAGTCGCCCAGACAGCCCCAGTATTCTTTTCCGCATCAACTGGCATCGAGCGAAATTTATAGATTCTAAACATTCTGCCATCTAAACCCATACGATCCTGATAATAGAAAATAGGCCCCTTAGAAGTCAAAAGCACTAGTAGAGAGCAGATAGCAAGGAGTGGGGATAGCAAAATTAGGCCTATAAATGCTCCAATAATATCTACAACTCGCTTAATTACGCTACCAAATCCAGCAAGTGGGCTTTCGTTTATACTCAATATTGGAGTACCATCTACTAGGTCAATACCAGCTGCAAAGCGTGTATATCTGATCAAGTCTGGCACCATCTTCACCTCCGAAACTTGATCTGCAATTTCTGCTAAATGCTCATCTAAAAAAGTATACTTACTATGCGGCAGAGCAAATATAACAACATCCACATTCGTACCACTAAAAAACTCCAGCCAATCATTAGGATCACCTAAAACATCAATACCTTTATTCACACACAAAGCTTGATCTTTTTCTCGTTGAAGTCCATCAGTTAGTAATATAGCTCCAATAATCTTTCGATTGCTATACTCTTCAGAGCTAGGCAAATCTATGGCATGAGAAAGAGTATCCCCCCCACCTATCAATAGGAGTTTACGAGGGGGAAGTTTACGCCGATAGCGCCTGAGCAATTTTCTTACTAAGCTACGGCCAGCTATCATAAATATTGGGTGCGCAGCCGCAAAAAACACTAACGTCATCCTTGAATAACGGTACTCATCATAAAAATATGTAAACGCGATAAAAGTCAAAGATGCTAAAAAACAATTTTGTATTATATCGAGCCCCTCAATAAATGGAGACCGATGTTGTCCAGTTCTCTTATATAAGCCCGCAGCTGTAAAAACGACAATCCAAATGACATAAATAAATGGCATTAACTTTAAATACAATTGCCACTCTGGTACCCCTTTTGGAACGGCAAAAAGCGTATAAAAGCGTAGGTGATATGCCAGAAGCCATGCAATTGTGACAGCTATTAAGTCAACAAGCACCCTCAAAACTAGTAATGAACTTTGTTGGCGGCGATTCAAACCTTTTGTACTCCTATTACTTGTTCAATCTGAGTGCTAATGGCTTTAATAAATTCTTCCTTCTTATATTTTTTGATCGATTGCCTAATTATACTCTTATCAAAGGTTTCAGATCTAAAACCACGTAGAGTACCGGCTAATGTAGCAACATCTTGACTTTTGAAAAACACCCCGCTTACTAGCGGCTCGACATAGTCTAGTGCACCGCCAACACCATATGCAATAACCGGCTTGCCACAAGCCATAGCTTCAATAGGAACAATACCAAAGTCTTCAATACCAGGAAAAATAAGTGCTTTACAATTTGCCAATAAATCCGCCCAACGCTCTGCACTAGGGGCAATTTCAAAACTGGTATTTCCTAACGCAATCTGTCGTAAACGTTTCTCCAGCGGGCCAGAACCAGCCACAATAAGCCTATGGCCAATTTCTTCACATGCCTTTATTGCCAGATCAAAACGTTTATACTGAACAAATGCACCAGCCACTAAAAAATAGTCTTCGCTATCAATTTTAGCCCCAGGAACATGATTTAAAAAACGCTCTATCTCGACAGGAGGAGGGACCACTACCGCAGAACGTCCATAATATTTACGAATACGTTCCCTTACAAAACACGAATTTGCAATAAATTGATCAACTCTACTTGAACTCGCAAAATCCCAAATTCTTAGATAGTTGGCTATTAAATTAAAGAAAAAAGAAAGAAATGGTATTTTTCCCATCCCTCTGAAATACTCATGCCTTTGATCCCAAACATAACGCATCGGTGAATGAATATAACATATGTGCTTCGCATCTGGGGCTGCGATAACGCCTTTAGCAACACAAGATGAACTACTAAGAATTAAATCATATTCATTAAGATCAATAGATTCAATATAGGTTGGCAAAAAAGGCAGAAGTAACTTCCGCAATCTTCTAAATCTATTTACTCCCGCCACTACACGGATATCTCGTTTTTCAAATCTCTCCCTTACACCTTTTGGTAGCTTCTCCGGGGCGTAAAAAAGAGTATAAATTGGAGCGTTCGGATATAGTTCAGCTAACGCTTCCAACACCCGCTCTCCACCACGGTAAGTGTCAATCCAATCGTGTATAATAGCTATCCGCAAGGCTTTTTACTCCATTCGGGTCTATTTGCCAAAAAACCACCTTTATTATGCTTTTCTAATCAAAAATTCGCATCATAAAAGTCAATTATGATTAGAGTTTATTAGAGTTTATGCCATGCTTAAAACAAAAAATATCACTACTTAATTTGCACACAGGCAAGAATGTACGCTATTATTTAAAAGCAAGACCCCTTTACATCGTAAAAACTCGCAGCTTGAGGACAGCCTCCACTGCATGGGTTTCTCTCTATAAAAACTACTAGGATGACAAATAGTAGCCATCGCCTATTTGTCATATTTTAAAACTGTGAGCTTCAATAGAGGTTTCTGAATGAGTCATCTATTCTCGGATGAACAAAAACTTTTATCCAACAACGACCCTCAAGCTATTCTTTTGGCTGAGGCTCAATCAGACGCTATTGTCGAAGACGGAGTCAATTGGCGCGATCAATTCCCAGAAATCATTGGCCGTAGCCACTTAATGGCTAAGGTACTAGAAACAGTTAGTAAAGTCGCCAAAGCTTCGAGCCCAGTACTTATATTGGGTGAAAGTGGGACTGGCAAAGAACTTATAGCTGCGGCTGTTCATCGCCTTTCTCCTCGCTGTCACAACAATTTTGTAGCAATTAATTGCAGCGCCATTCCTGAAGACTTGCTTGAAAGCGAGCTTTTTGGACATGAAAAGGGTGCCTTTACCGGCGCAGACAAAAGGCGCGTAGGAAAGTTCGAAGCAGCAAGAGGGGGCACAATTTTCCTTGATGAAATCGGCGATATGTCACCAAGATTACAAGCAAAACTTTTAAGAGTTATTCAGGAAATGAGCCTCACTCCTGTAGGAAGCAACGAGCAAAGGAAAATAGACGTCCGTGTCATCGCTGCGACCAACATAGACCTGTCTACAGCAATCAAAAAAGGCGAGTTCCGACTTGATTTATTCTATCGACTCAACGTCCTTCCAATCGAAGTACCGTCACTTAAACAACGAGAAAATGATGCTGTCCTAATCCTTGAGCATTTTCTTGAACGCCATAACCGTGTTCAAAGACTTAAGGAACCTTGTTGGCTAGCACCGGACGCAATCAAAGCATTGGGCAAATACACTTGGCCTGGAAACATACGCCAACTACAAAATGTTGTTGAGCGCCTTGTAATTATGAAAGGTGGGGGACGAATCGGAATTGATGACTTGCCTAAAGAGATTGTCGACGCGACAGGACAAGAGATCAATGCTACAAACAGTAAAGTTCAAGAAAATGCTACCTTGCCAAACTTGTTACAGCCCACATATAATGTGCTAGCCGAAAATTTGCAGGCAAGCCAGTCTCGTATTTTACAGAGCTTTAGCCTCCCAGAGAGCGGGATAGACTTATCCAACCTTGTCGAGAGGATTGAAAATAAACTCATCCTTGAAGCATTAGAAAAGACGAATAACAACAAGCAAAGGGCAGCCAAACTTTTGGGCCTAAATAGAACCACCTTAGTAGAGAGAATAAAGAAAAGAAAAATCTCTATTCCAAACCACTCTGACTAAGCACCTTTAACAAGAGTCTCTATCTGCTAGAGACTTAGTATTTCACGCTCCTTTTTCTCAATTCGTTCGTCTACGACTTTAACAAACTGATCTGTCTCGGTCTGAATTTTCTTTTGACAAGTTTTGCTCTCATCCTCCGAAAACTCCTTAGCCTTTTCCATTTTTTTTACTTTATTGTTCAAATCTTGGCGAATTTTTCGAAGGCCAATTTTTGCCTCTTCACCAATCTTTTTTATCGATTTAGCAATTTCCTTTCTACGCTCTTCCGTCAAAGGTGGAATAGGGACACGGATGATGTTGCCATCATTATTAGGCTGATAGCCTAGATCAGCCATATGGATAGCTCTTTCAATATCTCCCAGTACCTTTTTTTCAAATGGAGTAATAACTACTGTTCTTGCATCCGGCGTTGCCAAGGAGGCCACTTGATTCAATGGTGTAGGAGCTCCATAGTAATCAACCTTAACATTATCGAAGATCGAAACCGATGCTTTCCCGGTTCTAACCTTCATCAGATCATGATCCAGAGCCTTTATGCGTTTTTCCATATCTAGTTTGCACTGCTTAAGAAGATTGTCCATCTCATAACCTCAAAATATTCATAAAACCCATTTTATAAAAGGAGTAAAACCAATCATACTGCGTTATGTCTACAAAATATCTTTCACCGAACCAAACACACTCGTCACATACTTCCTAAGACAAGCCCTATCCGCTACCATTAAGGGGAGCAAAACCTATGATGCTGCGTTGCTTTCGTCTCTGCGCTACTCATGTACCCATATGTACACTGTGCTGCTCGTTCCTCTGCGCCTTACTATCATAGGTTTTGCTCCCCTTAATAAATAAGTACTTAAGTAAGATGCGCCTAGCAAGATTATCGCACTAATGTACCGATATTAGGATCTTCCAAAGCCTTGACTATACTACCATCACCACTCAGCTTTGAAACAACAATCGGCATCTTGCCTTCCATGCACATTGTAATGGCAGTCGCATCCATCACATTCAACTTCTTCGAAAGAACTTCAAGATAGCTTAGCTCATTATATTTCTTTGCATTTGCGTTTTTCATTGGATCGCAATCATAAATACCATCAACTTTTGTAGCTTTAATAATAACTTCAGCACCAATTTCAAGCGCCCGCAAACTTGCGGCTGTATCGGTAGTAAATAATGGGTTACCCGTGCCACCTGCGAATATAACAATCCGCCCTTTATTAAGATGTTTAATAGCTTTACGACGAATATATGGCTCAGCTACTTCCTGCATATGTATAGCAGTCAATACTCTAGTATATATCCCCATTTTGTTTTCCATAACAGCTTGCAAAGCTAAAGCATTAATACAAGTCCCTAACATCCCCATATAGTCTGCTGCGGCTCTTTCCATATTGAATTGTTCTGCTAAGGAACCACGGAAAAAATTTCCCCCGCCAATAACAACAGATACCTGAACACCCTCCCTATGCAAAGCAGCAATCTCATCAGCGATCATCATAATGGAATCAACATCGATACCACCATCTTTATTACCGCCGAGCATTTCGCCGGAAAGTTTAAGCATCACACGTTTATAGGGGATTTTTGCCATAAATTTATCTCTACTATGCCAATCTTGTTTAAAAAAAACCCCCGGTAAAACCAGGGGGATGAAATACATCTAAACTACTTATTCAGTTGGGCTGCAACTTCCTCTGCAAAATTCTCAGATTTTTTCTCAATACCTTCGCCAAGCTGATAACGAACAAATCCAGTTAGTTCAACACCCAATTTACTTTGCTGAATATGCTTAGAAACCGATAATTTTGGCTCCTTAACAAACGGTTGATCAACCAGACAAACTTCTGAGTAAAACTTATTGATCTGCCCTACCATTATCTTTTCAATAATATCTTCAGGCTTACCTTCTTCAATCAGCTTCTTTTTTGCAAGTTCCTGCTCCTGCGCCAACTCACTAGCATCAACGCTATCTCTATTCAAATAACGAGGAGCTGCGGCAGCCACATGCATAGCGACATCTTGGCCCAAAGTAGCGACTTCTTCATTGCTAGCTCCGTTCAAGCGAACTAAAGTTCCAATCTTTCCACCCATGTGAGAATAACCTGATATCAACCCGTTTGCTTCAGCCTTTAGCACAGAAACACGCCTAATATTCATATTCTCGCCAACTTTAGCAATCAAGTCTGTCAATTTTTGTCCAACAGTAGAATCTTCCATCTTTGTTTCAGCTAACTGTTCAATGCTTTGAACTTCATTTTCCAATGCAACTTGAGTGGCTATATTAACAAAAGATTGAAAGTCAGCATTCTTGGCAGAAAAGTCTGTTTCACAATTCACTTCCAATATAACGCCTGCTGTACGCTCAGCATTAACCAATACAGAACATATTCCTTCAGCTGCAACACGACCTGCTTTTTTCGCAGCTCGAGACATCCCTCTCTCTCGCAACCACAAAATCGCTTTTTCTAAATCACCACCATTTTCTACAAGCGCCTTCTTACATTCCATCATTCCTACGCCTGTTTTTTCTCTCAACTCTTTTACTTGTGATGCCTTAATTGTCATATTTCTAAATCTCCAGGTTTGAAAACTATTACTTCGTCTCTACTTGGACTACATGACCCTCTTGATCGTAGATTTTTCCTTCTGCAACCGAGTCAGGCTTCAAATCCTCATCACCTTTATTTCCCTTTTTCATCTTTCCCGCCAAGCAAGCATCTGCAACAGTCGAAATAAATAGCTTCAATGACTTATAACTATCATCATTACCAGGAATTAAATAATCAATCCCTTCTGGGTCAGCATTAGTATCAGTGATTGCTACAACAGGAATATTTAGTTTCTTTGCTTCCTTAATAGCAATATTTTCATGGCATGCATCCGTAACAAAGATAACCTTAGGTAAACCTGGCATCTCCTTGATACCGCCCAAGTTTCTTTCTAACTTCTCTCTAGCTCTTTCTAAATTAAGAGCTTCTTTTTTTGTTAATTTCTGGTAGGTGCCATCACTTGCCATTTTCTCAATCTTACGAAGGCGGTGAATACTTTGTCTAATCGTCGGGTAGTTTGTCAGGGTTCCTCCCAGCCATCGATAATTGATAAAGTACATACCAGCACGGTTAGCTTCGGAGGCTACTATCTCTCTCGCCTGTCTTTTAGTCCCTACAAAAAGGACATGTCCACCACGAGCTGTCGCTGACTCGATAAAGTCACAAGCTCGTTTAAAGTTTCTAACAGTTTTTTGTAAGTCGATGATGTGAATACCATTACGTGCACCGAAGATATACTGGCGCATTTTAGGGTTCCAACGACGGCACTGGTGACCATAGTGAACACCCGCCTCTAAAAGCTCTCTCATGTTTACATTTACAGACATTTCTTCCTTACTCCTCATTCGAAGGTTTAACTATGACCATCTGGATGTTAGGGCGTGGCGAAATACAATAAAACTACTCAGTCAAAATTACATCGCCAGTTAATACGCTCTGCACACCTTCGAAATTGATGGTCAGCCCATTTTTTACCCTACCTCCCTGCGACAACGACGTTAGTTATGCTATATAGCTAGGTCGAATCCTAAAGGAGGGTAATTCGAAGCCCACACCATACTTATATTTGATGATATTTTCTAGTCAAAAATTGAGCCCAATAACTAAGTCTGCTTCAGCTCATTTATGACCAGAAAACATTCTAGCATCACATACCGTAGAGAACACTTAACCTACCAGACCCGTCCTGTCAGCCCCCAGCTGTGATTTTATACAACTAATTCAGCAGGTTAATTAATGTGAAATAAATGCTAACATTGCTGAAAAAAAAGCAATAACGACCGTATTCTAAGGTGGTTAGGACCTCTACAGTGCCATAAAGTAAATTCACCTCTAAAAGAATTTGAAGATTTCCGGGCGCCATGCCGATAACAGCTAGAGATAAATAGGATTTGTTATGAAATCGTTTACCTACCAGCAAGGTAGGCTATGCATGTGGGCTTGACTGATAATGTCAAAAGTATGGCTAGTACATCGTAAAGACCAGACCTATGGTCCTTGGCCAGCGGCTAGAATCCGAGAGGAACTTCGTCAAGGAACTATAGATCCCTTTGACTTAGTGAACCTCGAAGGCTCACCCGTCATGCGTGAAATTATTGAAGTAGATGAAATTTTTAACTCAGCAGACACCCGAAAACACTTAACCCAAGTCAGCTATCAAGCGGAAAGCAATATTGCAGTAGAAGAAAGTAGAATTACACAACCATCGGACAGCTTTCTTGCATTAGCTGATCCGAATGTCGAAAATAGGATCAACCGCACACCCAAGCCAAAGCAAGATCAGGCCACTGGAATTATTGGAAAAATAAGAAAGAAAGATAAGGCTAAAACACGGATAGCCCCAAAAAGTGAAGCCAATATTTCATACGAATTAGCCAAAAACCTCCGTTCTAAAGCATCTTCATCAAATGTAAGTAGTGGTAAAGAGTCCAAACGCTACTATCTAATTGACACAAAAGGTCGAATTTTGGGGCCACATAGTGCCTACGAAGTACAGTCGATGTATGCAAAAGGACAACTAGACAACAGCATCACTGTCAAAAAGAGTCAGTCAGAAGTTTCTGTACCAATTGCAAAGTTCATTAATGTTTACGCTCAAGCTAGAGGGGCGAGTAGCTCCAATGCTTCTCCAAGGGCAATAAACAAACAGTCTTTTAACAAGACTGATAGTAAAAGTTATAAAAAATTTCAGTATATTAGTGCCCAAGCTCTGACAGGCCTTCATCTCTTCCGATCTACTGGCGCACTAAATTTTTTTATCGCCGGTCTAATATTAGCCACTCTTTTTTGGGGAGGCATACATCTGTTCGATATACCACCTCTAAGTGAAATAGATACCCCCTCAATATCCACGGGCAGTACACCAATAAAAAAGAGCATAAAGCAAGAGAGCAGCCTATATTTTAAAGAAAAAAAGGATGTTAGCGACTCAAATATCAAAAAGAGTATCCAATCTCCGGAAATCCCAATCAAGGAAATGCCAACAAAAAAACAAGCGGTCGAGAAGAAAGAGTCAGCTTCGGGCAGCACTTCGACAGTAACTAACCAATTTTCGAATAATAACAAAGGTGGAGGACGTCTACGCAGGCCCAGCGAAACTCCAAAACGCAGCTTCAGCTTCACCAAAACGACACAACGCTCCACAAGAAATAAAATCGTGCCTATAAATAATCTCAACCCTCAGGTTTCGCCTCCTCCACGAACAACCCAAATATCGACAGACATCGCAAGCGCTCTAGCACAACCTGGACAAATAGTTACAGTTGGCCCACTCTCTTTTTCACCAGATGCCTTAAATCATTGCGAATTGAAATGTGAGATCACTATGGTAGAGTCATCAGGTGCTAAAATTAACATCAAATTTTTCAAAGAAGCTTTTAACAACCAACTTGCGGGCCGAAGTAAGAAGGTATACGTCACTGGACGCATGGCACAAGATGGAAAATATATGCTATTACAGAACGTTAAATAGCATCAAAGCATCTATTCTCAGGCGAAATTTCATTTTCACCCCCCTCCCTCTTTATAGTCTTTAACAGCATGTTAATCTCAATAAGAAGTTGCAATACTATAGCCCATGCCATGTTTTTTCTGTTTTTCTATTGACCATCTTGACACAAAGGGCTAATTACTTATCCTCCTAGAGATTTTTTGAGGTTCCGCCAGGCCTTTGCTCTATCGGAACAAAAAAGATACGGCTTTGTCGAATTACTCAAAACCGATGGGTGCTTGCCCCTCCCGGAATAAATGTAGGGTCTTCTGTCTAGGTTGGGG
Organism: Bdellovibrionota bacterium; assembly: GCA_041391425.1. GTDB lineage: Bacteria > Bdellovibrionota_B > Oligoflexia > Oligoflexales > JAWKNZ01 > JAWKNZ01. Next base: position 429,704 of record JAWKNZ010000002.1, on the reverse strand, counting down.
GTCATTTAAATTGGATCGTACAGTTTAAACTAGATAGTAGAGTTCAAATTTCGATAGGAATATTACTTGATACTATATCCAAGTCAGGAGATTTAAAATGCCAGTTCCTAAGTATAGAACCTCGAAGTCCAAACGCAACATGCGCCGTTCGCATCATGCTCTTAGTGCGCCAGGACTATCTGTTTGTTCTAACTGTAATGAAGTTAAAAGACCACACGTAGCTTGCCATGCATGTGGGCACTATGCTGGTAAGCAAGTTATGGAACCTAAAGCGAACTTAGGTTGGGATAAGTCCGGAGTCGATTTCGATACTGAGGCTTAGGTCGTTATGTCTTATGAAGCGAAAACTCTTGCTATGTTTCCTGGTCAAGGGTCCCAATTTGTAGGTATGGGACGAGATCTTTTGGCAGAGTTTCGCATTGCTAGAGTTTCGAGAAGAAGCGAAAGATGCGACAAAACTAAACATACGCAAATTATGCTTCGATGGACCTCAGGAAGAGCTTACAAAGACAGCCAACCAACAACCGTGCATCCTAACTGTTACAGCTGCTGTCTGGAGCATTATAAAAAGCGAAACCGATTTTTTTCCAGACTTCTACGCTGGTCACAGCCTCGGTGAATATTCTGCATTAGTAGCAGCTGAGAAATTATCTCTTTCTAAAGCTGCCTCATTAGTCTATCAACGCGGCTTAGCGATGCAAAAAGCAGTGCCTGAAGGCCAAGGGGCTATGGCTGCGATTTTAAATTTTACTGTAGAGCAACTTGTCGAACTTTGCACTTTGGTAGCAGATCAATTGAGCCAATGCGTTGAAATAGTCAATTTTAATTCCCCACAACAATTAATCATTTCAGGCCATAAAGAGGCTGTAAATCTAGTTTGCCAAAAACTAGAAGGTGAAGATAAAGTACGCTGCATGAGTTTACCTGTCAGCGCTCCATTTCACTCTAAGCTAATGGCACCAGCACGTGAGGACATGACTCCTCTTTTACAAAAAACAGAGCTATCTCAAAGTGACTATTTGATCATAGCTAACCTTACCGGAAACATTGAATCTCAATACTCAGTTGAACACCTAATCAAACAAATAGATAATCCGGTTCTATGGACGCAAACGCTAGAGACAGCCCATCAGGAAGGTTGTCAACGGTTTGTCGAAGTAGGGCCAGGTAAAGTTCTTTTTGGCCTAGCTCGTAAAACCTTACCAAAGGGCTTAACTCTGCTCCATACGTCTGATATTCAAAACACCATAAAAGAGCTGCAAGCTTAAGAGTTTTTTCTCGGCTTTTTAATTCTCCAAAAATTCCAAGAACAGCAAGCAGTTACTATAATCCATTTTTTACCAACATTTCTCATAAATGAGCTAATTTTTAAATGATCAAAATTAAGCGCTCGGAAGTTAAATAGCCTTTTTTATCTACAATTTCTAATAAACGCTAAAATAATAGCGATCGATACCAGTTCAATACTAATTTAACTGAGAAAATTCATTAAACTTTTCATTTTACAAAAAATACCATAAAGCACATTAATTAACCGCTCCAAAGTTTTACACCAATTTTAGCTGGCGTAATTTTGTAATATCAGCACTTCAAGATATAATTCAAAAAATTAATTAAATTAATTATGATTAGGAGTGACCAACATGAAGCTTTTTATTATCCCAGCTTTTTTATTTTCTCTTATCTCGACAGCAGCATTTTCAGATCCAGTTAATGAGTATGCAAATTACAAAGTCGACAACGCTCGAAATAGGACATCGAGCATGATCAAGCGTGGAACTGTAAGAACAGAAGTATTAGGCTTTAATCCTGAAGGTGAAAATGGTCCTGTATACAATACTAATATTGAATATGATGTCACCATCCAACTTGCAGGACGCCAGCAAGGAGAAGAGGTAGCAGAAATTCCAGAAGAATTTTTCTCACCAGATTTTATTGAAAAGCTAAGACAAGAAGGTGAAATCCACTATCCTCAATTCAAAATCAGACATTTAGGTTACGCAGATGCAACAAATATGGACGGAACAAGTTATCCTAATTGCGACAAAGTTTTCATATATGATATCGATATGCAACAAGCATCTGCATTGAAATTCTTCCAACAAATCACTGGTAAGGCACTTGCCACGCCAGCGGATGAAGTAGAAGATGTCGAAGTAACAGCGTTAATTACTGAATCTCTCCCTGTACTAGGAGCTGCAAAAATCGACATAAGTGGAGTTGCAAGGGGTTATGACTTCAAAGTCGGATTTGACTATTTGACTCCTTAAACTTTATTTTATACTACAACAAAGCTCAATCAGACAACTCTGGCTTGCATACTAAGCAAAGTATGCAAGCCTTAAAACATTGTAACTATTCAGCGTATTTTTTATCTGCTCGATTCAAAGCCTTGACTGCCCGTCATCCTCATATGGATGACGATGTATCAAACGACATATTGAAGGGGAAAGATACGCTGAATAGTTACAAAACATTAATTTACCCTTTCAAATTCAAGAGCATAAAAATCTGCCAAGCGATTAACGTCAAACACACGCCGGTGGTTTTGTATATTCTCCAATGCAAAGTGCGTATCTAATGTAAATCTTAAATTTTTAATGACGTTCCCTGTATTTATTGAATTGTCGACAATGTATATATTTGCTCCTTCAACAGCATAAAAGTTAGCATTTGTATCTGTCTCCTGACTCTTAATCTGAAATATCGCCCTAGACGTATGAAGACCATGGACAGCTTTCGCCAGATGTTTAAATGGAAAATTGCCAGCCAATCCTTTAAAATCTATATACAAAATAGAATAATCAGCTCTTAAAAAGTTATGCCTTTTGACAAAATGAATGATCTGGCTCTCATCTATTCCACTTGGTTTTCCAGATTTACATTCTATAGCAACGATTCCAGAATGCGTGGCACCCACTACATCGAAATCTCCTCCATCAGGACTTCTATCTATTTTTAGACCTGCCGCCGAAGCATAAAAGCGAAATTCCCGATATAGAAGCTCTGAAACGTACCATTCAAATGTACTAGAATATACACTACGATTTGCTTCTGATGCCTCAATTTCCAAACCACCAGATAACTTAATTGTTTGATTATTATAGATGGAATATAAAATCTCATTCCTCTTCTTACGATCACTTAATTCTTGATATAGAAAATCCCTATTGCCTTTTAGAGATTTTAAATGTTTTAGGAAAGTTTCTCCGAAGGGATTCATTACAGAGGTCACAACCTTGCCTCTTTGTGCCAATATTTCCTTTAATAATAAAGTAGGGGTCTTAGAAACAGCCTGACGCCCTCGATTTCGACGCTGCTGCAACGAAAAGTTATCCTGCTTATGATCAAACTTTTTCTCTTGCTCATTGGCGTCCTGCAAATCAGAAAACTTCTTAGTCACAATCTTCTCCTGACTTATATAGAATCAATCACGACTCTACATTTAGAGTTAATCTCTTGGGCTTCTAACTCAGGACAGCTATTCACTACAATACCACTTCCGGCTGCATATTCAAACGGCTTCTGACCGTCCTTTACCAATGTTCGAATTAATATTGAAGAATCGAAATACCCTCTATCATCAAGATAAAAAGCATTACCCATAAAAAATCCACGGCTCCTCTGTTCCGCCTCCTGAATCGCGCACATCACCTCGCGCTTTGGAGCACCGGTAATTGATCCACCTGGACAGATACTCTGTATTAATTCATAGAAAGATATTTTTGGGCGTAAGATTCCTTTAATTTCAGCAATAAGGTGATGTACCTTCGAAAAGCTATGCAATTCACCTGGAGACTCCACTTTTACACTTCCGTTAAGGCAGACAATGTTAAGATCATTTCTCATCAAATCAACTATTATATTAAGTTCAGATTGATCCTTACGACTCTCAATCAATTTTCTTTTATTCAGCTCATCTTCCTCGCTGTTTTTTCCTCTGGCGATAGTACCCTTGATAGGAGTCGTGATGATTTTGACACCCTTATTTCCTGGTTTAAGTTTTACAAATCGTTCCGGACTAAAAGAAGCAAGGCAAAATTGGGGTAGGTCAAAAAGACAAGAAAAAGGGCCACCTAATATGCCAATTCGATTCACAAGATCTTGACGAGTGGGTATCGACAAACTGGAATAGTAGCGTAACAGATTAATCTGATAAAAACGCCCACTTCTTATTTGTTCTATTGCAGTTTTAACCTTTTTCTCATAGCTAAGATCAGACTCTGCGGAGGAAAGCATGATGCCATCAACACGTTTTCCCATCATTTTCTGTAAAATTTTCTTTTTTCTATCCAAGAATTGTTTATTTGAAACTTATCTGAAGATTTCTTTTGTCCACATAAAAATATTTTTCTTTTTTGACGATCAAAAATCAATGTTTGATTTACGCGAAACAGCTCTGAGATGATATATCTTGCGAAAGTACTTGCGCTAAAAGATAGGGCAATACGCCAATATAGCCAAGTAAAGAGACGCTTTGACTTCAAAGGCTCCTCTGAGGTTAATTTCACCTTCCGATCTCCAATTTTGATATCTGCCAGTTCGTCAAATCCAACTGGGGTAAAGCTCAAAACTATTTCAAATACGTAGATCCTCCCAGATAACATAAAGTGATCCTCAGGAAAATCTGCAAGAAACTGCGATGCTGGTATATATGGAATATCAAGTGGGATAATTTCAGACGTTTGTAACCGCAACTACAAAGCACCTACCTTTTTAATAAAGTAAGAAACTGCCTGAAAAGCACGAACCCTTCGCATTTCCAGAAAAAATACTCTTATTATAGATATATAGCTCAAAACACTCTAGACTTGAACGCCTTTTGCCAGCACTCTAGCAGACAGGAGCCTCAAACCATTTGTCAAAGTACATAAAGAAAATCGAATGACCGACTCAGTCAATCTTATCTCAGAATCAAGACTTCTCGCCATTGCGAACCAAAAACAAAGGACCAATGATCATATGCCCAAGAATTTCGCTTCGTTTAATAGCAATCCCCTAGTGAATCCGGGATCTGAAATTTTTTGAAAAACTGTAGTATTTTCATCGGATTCAGTTCGCTCAGCTGCTAGGCACCGAGGAGGAGGAAACCGCAGTGTACATGTTGGTACATGAGGATTTCCTGACGACGAAAACAACTGTTTCTAACCGGCTAGAAACTCGGATCCGGGGTGAATTATGATTAAAAGTAAGCTTTTTAAGATCACTGGAGAACTGCTGATTGAAATTTAAAATTAGAAATGTACTATGCGGGATGAACGGTATAGGCTAGAACAGTGGAGAAAGTAATGACAAAAATCATTTGAACATATAGGCGTCGTTGGTGGTGGACAAATGGGCAGTGGTATCGCTCAAGTTTTGCGCCACTCATGGTATTAAAACCATATCATTGACCTCAATCCAGCTCAATTATCAAAGCCCGTACTACAATAGAAGCCTCTCTATCTAAAATGGCCGAAAAAGGAAAAATCACTAGTAAAGTCAAGTCAAGCGCACTATCCGTTGTTAACATTTGATACAATTTAATAATCTTGCTTCATGTGATCTTGTTATTGAAGCTATTGTAGAAAATGAAAGCATCAAAAAGGAAGTGTTTTCACAGCTCGATAAACTTTTACCTTCAGCTTCCATAATTGCAAGCAATACCTCTTCATTGCCAATAACTCGCTTAGCAGCCTCTACATCTAGGCCAGATAAGTTTATTGGCATGCACTTTATGAACCCAGTCCCGATTATGAAACTTGTAGAAATTATCCCTGGCATGGCTACATCTAATGCAACATGCGAAGCTACCAATAATTTAGCCAAATTCCTCAATAAAGAAGTAAGCTACAGTAAAGACTACCCAGGATTCGTGGTCAACCGCATCCTAATGCCGATGATCAATGAAGCTTTTACAGCACTGATGGAAGGGGTAGCATCAGCGGAAGATATTGATAAAGGCATGAAATTAGGAACTAACCAGCCGATGGGACCGCTTACATTAGCTGACTTTATTGGTCTTGATACTTGTCTATCAATAATGAAAGTATTGCATGAAGGATTAGGCGATTCAAAATATAGACCAAGTCCATTGCTAATTCAATATGTAGATGCGGGTTGGTTAGGAAAAAAATCTGGGCGAGGAGTTTACGCTTATTAACTAATAGGATCAGTATTCTCTATTCAAATTAGGAGCATTATCATTATGGACAAAATATTTGACACCATTATCCTCGAACAAGAAGGCCCTGTAGCACAAATCACTATAAACCGTAGCGATAAATTAAATGCCCTCAATACAACAGTTATTGAAGAGCTCGGAACAGCTATTTTTGAACATATTAATGCCGAAGTCAGAGTAATCGTTATAACAGGCAGCGGCAGTAAGGCCTTTGTAGCCGGTGCCGATATAGCTGCAATGCAAAGCCTTTCTCCGGAAGAAGCTTTAGAATTTTCTAGGCAAGGGCAATCTGTCTTTTCTGCTCTGGAGAAAATTCCACAGATTGTAATTGCTAAAGTACGAGGCTTTGCCCTAGGAGGAGGCTGTGAATTAGCTATGTCCTGCGATCTTATCATAGCGGGAGAAAGTTCAAAATTCGGACAACCTGAAGTTAACTTAGGACTTATTCCTGGCTTTGGTGGAACTCAAAGGTTAGCAAAACGGGTCGGACTGCCCGTTGCTTTGGATATATTGCTTACGGGCAAAGCTAAAATGTTGACGGCACAGCAAGCATTCCAACTTGGATTAGCCTCTCGTGTAGTGGCAGACGAACAGTTGGACAACGAAGTTGACGAAGTTATTAAGGCCATACTGGCCAGCGGTCCAAATGCTGTTGCTGAGACTAAACGCCTTTGCCGCCAATCTTTTGAAGTCAGTCTGGATGCCGGCTTATCGTCAGAAGCAAGCACTTTTGCCACCTGCTTCGCCGGAGAGGAAGCTGACGAGGGTATTTCTGCATTTTTAGAAAAGAGAGCCCCTAAATTTTAATATAAGCTCAATATGCCCTTGTTTTTCCGAGTGTTTTTTATGTATATTAAACGAACCAAGTTCTTTAGATGGAGAAAAAGATGAATTCATTTGTAGAAAGATTACAGAAAGACTTAGCCATGTTACAGTCTACCTTACAAAAAGAAGGGAATGATCTTGTAAAAAAGGTAAAAAAAATTGCAGCTAAAAATAAGTTAGATAGCAAAGCGAAAGAAATTGAAAAACTGATTGAACGTAAGCTCAAAACGTTCGAGCCAGCCATCGAAACACTCTATAAAGAAATTAAGAAAAATGCAAAAAAAGCAGGTGTTGATCTTTCAAAATTAGAAATAAATTTCAAGAAAAAAACTGCTGCTGCAAAGAAGAAGCTTAAAACAAAAAAGAAAACTACAAAGAAAAAATCTACAACAAAGAAAAAAACTGCAAAAAAAACAACTACAAAAAAGACAACAAAGAAAGCTTCTAAAAAGAAAACAACAACAGCCAAGTAGATTGTCTTTTTACAACATAATTGTAAGATGTTTATAAACCGCGATATTTATTGCATACTAGAAAGAATGGATTCTTGCAAACGGTGCAGATTCGTTTGGATATAAAGCCGAACTACTCTAAAGGGGAACAAGGTCTATAAGAGTCAGACGCTAAAGAGTTTATAGCAAAATGTATTTCTAAAAGCATGAATGATTGGGCGGTAAAGAAAGTATATGACTCTTAATAGATTTAATCCCCTTTGATGCGTTAGAAAGGATCCCTAAAAATCAAGAAAAAAAGGGGAAGAGGGAAATTAACTTGGCCAAGTTAAAGATTCTCTTTCCTGAAGCAACACAAAGATCACAATGCTGAGTGTTTCTTTAATCCTCACAAATTTAGGCTAAAATTGGCTACCACTACAAAAAAAACAAAGAAAGCAAACAATTTATATGCAGGCTTCAAACTGCCAGAAAATGGCATCACGGCTCACTTCCCTGTTCGCCACTTATCAGAGCCTTTAGTAAAGTGGTATCGAAAACACTGCATTCCCTATCCATGGAGAATCAATTGGTCTCGACACCAGAATCCTTATCACGTTTGGCTAAGTGAAATCATGCTCCAACAAACCCTGATCAAAGTAGTAGTACCAATTTATCAGAGGTTTTTAGATACTTTCCCAGATGTATTTAGCCTAGCGCAGGCCACTGAAAACAATATCCGTCAAGAAGTAAGGGGGCTGGGCTACTATCGCCGTTTTGCACTTCTTCATAAAGCGTCTCAACATCTTGTTCAGAATCACACCATCAATATCGCTGGTTGCAAGAAAATAGATTGGCCCACTAACTATCAAGCATTAAAAATGCTACCTGGAATAGGAGACTATACGGCAGCAGCCATCAGTAGCATTTGTTTTTCTGAGCCTACACCCGTTGTCGATGGAAATGTTGAAAGAGTACTTTGTCGTCTGTTTGACTTAAGAGTACCTTCTAATCTACCAAAATTAAAAAAAATATTTTTTAATTTTTTAAGCGAAGCCATCTGTTCCAAATCACCTGGAGACTTTAATCAAGGCATTATGGAGCTTGGACAACATATTTGCACACCGCAAAACCCGTCTTGCCACCAATGCCCACTAGCAAAATTGTGCCTTGCCTATAAGAAACATAGTCAAGATTATGCCCCTGCACCAAAACTAAGAAAAGCAGTTGAAAACATAGAAATGCGGCTACATATCATCCGCCATAAAAATAAGATTGCTATCTTACCCCGATCGCCTAATGCAAAATTTTTAAAAAACACAGCAGGATTTCTAACCAGTATCAAAAAATCTACTAAAGAAATATTTGATGGCTATCCAAAGTTAAAGGTAGCAGAAAGCCCACTCCATATTGGTAAAATAAAACACAATATCACCAATCATAAAATCAAGGCCGATGTTTGCCTGATAACAGTAAACTCATTTAATCAAATACCAAATATTGACTGGACATCACCTGCACAGGTAGAAAGAAAATTAATTTCAAACTTGGACCGTAAAGCATGGAAGCTCTTAATAAATAGTTCCAAATGGCAGTAGATTTTATCTTTATATGTAAAAACACGTCACATTAATACTTCACAAATCTCTGGTAAGATATCTTACTTTTTGCTCTATTAACCACAATGGGATTTCAATAGCTTAGAAAGCAAAAGCATTAATAAACTTCTTAGTGAGATTTGTTTCTTACGGTGCGATAAATGATCGAAATTATTTTTTTATCTTTTTATTTATCATTAATTAAAATTATATTAAGAAACAATCACCATCGCTCACTTATACCCATCTTAAATTATGTAAAAAACTCAAAACAAGAAATACTGTTAAATGGTACAAAAATATAACATACTTTTCCAATGACCACTTCATTCAAACCCAATACCAAGAAGATCTTGCAAAAAATAAAAAAAACACACCTCTAAAACAATTACCAAACTCAACAGTAAGCGATATCCGACTAATACAAAAACTTCTCTTACAATCGTTAAGAGCTGGAAAAAGCACAATCCACCCCATGAACACATTAATTTATGAGTTACAAAAAGCAAATCATTACTTTAAAGAAGTGGCACACCATTTTTATAATTTAGTTTTAAGAATATCTATATTTATAGTTTTATCGCTTATAGGAAGATTGTTTGTCCGTTTCCTTTTTTTAGACGACACCTTTAAAGCATTACAAAAGTTGGATTATTTTTGTTTGCATTTTTCCATCATTATAGCCATTTCGAGTCTAATATATATAAAGAAACAACTTCCCACTTCTTGGCTTTTCGAAAAAAGCTTAAGTTTCTCGGCAAAGGATTTACTCATAATACTTTTCACCGACGAAAGTCCAAGACAAAAAAAATTACGCGACACTTGGCTGCATTTAAAACACAGAGAGCTTGAAGCGGGTATAAATCTTTCTTTTGAAAAAAAATTAGCTCAAAAAGATTGGCTTTTTGGGCTCGAATTAAAGCAATCTCAATCGATAGAAAAACTACAAACCATAGTACCTGTGATCGAACTCGTAGTTGGCACTATATCCGGGAGTCTAATTTTGATCATCCCTATTAAACATATTATGTCGCTTTATTGAGTTGTAAAATAATCCAGCACTCTTTATTGAGAATAACAATGTCTATCACACAACAGCACACTTGAAGGCATTCATCATCCCATGTAACCATTCAGAGTATTTTTTATCTGCTCGATTCAAAGCCTTGACTGCCCGTCATCCTCATATGGATGACGATGTATCAAACGACATATTGAAGGGAAAAGATACGCTGAATAGTTACAAATAGAAAAGGAGTGTCCTAAAGATTTTAAGTTATTTTATGATAGTATCATCTAGCTCAGATTTATATTTCTACACGATACGAGGTATATTGCCATTGATCCCAAAGTCTTGCCAACGAAGTAACTTTACCAAATCAACCTGACTTGCAAGCTGTGGCTTTAAATCTCTGGCTAACGACAAAAATAAGGATAATCCCTTAAATTCTTTAGGCCCTAATTTATAATTTATATTCGCCCAATACGAAGCTAAATTGATCGGGCGACCATTTTCATCTACAGGCAAAGAGTCAGGAAAATAAGATGTCGGCTCGACTTTCATTTTTGCAGAGGCTAATTCACCGCATTTACAAATGCGTCGCCTCCAACCATTTAAAAACTCACCATGGCATTGCCAGATAGAAAAAACAAAAGGTAAATCTGTGACAAGCTTCCAGGCCTCCCCCAAATCCAATATTTTATAAAAGCTTGTCTTACGCATCAAAGCTTCGTCTCCAATAACCACTTCCAATGGCGCACGTATTGATAAGTTTCCTATCGAAGAATCACGCTCACACAATTGCGTAAAAGCATTATCTCCAAAGCATAATTTATACAATATTTTTGCTAAAATCACACTCGAAGCTGAGGATTTGCTCATGCAAATCGTCGGTATCAATTCACATGCAGGTTTAGGTAAAATACTGGCGGCTTCCCACATAAATTGTGAAATCTTACGTACATCAAAACCATGCATTTGGTGCGCTTGTCGGTAAAGACCCCTAATCTGTAATAGTCGGCTTTCTATATAAGCAAAAACTTCTTCATGCTCATGCTGAAAACCTATATAGACACTTTGAACTGGCCCATCACAGGAAACTCCATAAGGAACTGCGATTTCCGAACGAGCATCAGTAAGTAGGCATACACTTGAAGAAGGGGCTATTTTAACCTTTCCTTCTTTTAAATGAGAATTTATTTGTACTGGTGAACCCGTCACAAATTGGATATTTTCACCATTGCGTGAAAGCTCCCTATAAAAGGGCAACATATTCCAATAAGGAATCCATCCTAAAAGAATACGATCTACACTAGGTTTAGCATTTACATGGCTCATAAGCTATCCGCCAATTCTTGAAACACCTCATCTGCAGCATCGATAGTTGCTTGAATATCTTGCATACTATGAGCAAGCGAAACAAATCCAGCTTCGTACGCAGAAGGAGCAAAATAAAACCCCTTGTCCAACATCCCGCGATGAAACCGCCTAAAAATTTCGATATTCATATTATTGGTATCTTCATACCTTTTTATAGGCGAATCGCAGAAAAAGAAGCCAAACATGCCACCTTCCCAATCACTAATAAAGGGAATTCTGTATTTTTCTGCTAACCCGTTAAAACCATTCATTAATTTCTTACAAAGGTTTGCTAAACTCTGATAGTTACCAGACTTCTGCAAAAGTTCAAGAGTTTTTAAACCGCAGGCCGTCGCTAATGGATTTCCAGAAAGGGTTCCAGCCTGATAAACAGGCCCAGAAGGAGCAATAAGTTGCATAATATCAGAACGGCCACCATATGCTGCTAAAGGCATCCCACCACCGATAACTTTACCCAAGGTGGTCAAGTCTGGCTTTATGTTCAAATTTACCTGAACACCACCCCAGGCAGCCCTAAAGCCAGTCATAACTTCATCCATAATTAAAAGAGCCCCAGACTGAGTAGTAAGCTCCCTAAGGTTTGGCAAAAATTCCGCTCCCGGACGGATAAAACCGGCATTGCCAACTATAGGCTCTAAAATAACAGCAGCTATCTGCTCTGGGTATTTACGAAAAAGCTCCTCTATCGCTTTGATGTCATTGTAAGGGCAACATAATGTATGCTCAACTGCACCTTTGGGAACCCCTGGGCTATCGGGTAAGCCAAAAGTAGCCACCCCAGACCCAGCTTTAGCTAATAGCATATCACCATGGCCATGATAATTGCCGGTAAACTTAACGATATAATCTCTTTTGGTATACCCTCGAGCCAAACGAATTGCAGACATGCAAGCCTCGGTGCCACTAGAAACAAACCGAATCATTTCCATGGCTGGTAAAGCTTCAATGATTTTTTCAGCTAATTTCGATTCATTTCGAGTCGGTGCTCCAAAGCTAAATCCATTTTGGGCTACCTCGACTACAGCGCCTAAAACTTCTGAGTGACAATGCCCTAAAATTGCAGGTCCCCAACTGCCAACATAATCAATATAACGATTATCATCTTCATCCCATATATATGATCCATTAGCTTTTTTTATAAAAACAGGATCACCGCCAACCGACTTAAAAGCTCGAACGGGCGAGCTGACTCCGCCAGGCATAAGCTTTTTTGCTCGCGCAAACAACATAGCAGAAGTCTCTCTATTCATAGCCAATGTTCTCCAAAAAATATTAATCCAACACTATACATTAAGATGGGTGCAACCTGTAACAACTACACAATATACACTATAGCGCAGCCTCCAATGGCCTACACTCAGAAGTTACTCTCCTCCTTGCATAGTCAAAATCTGTACGTAAAACAATCAAAAATCCCGCCGTTAGCCCTCAGCCTTTATTTGATGAAAAGGCGATCCATGTTTGCACAAATGAGTCCTGTTATCAAACCACAAAAAGAGCAAATATTTTAGGCATCTGCAATTTTTATAAGATCAAAGACAAAATACCTGAATTGCGACAGGGTGAAGTATTCTTTATATAGCGCATCTTTTTTTCTTCACCCTATCCACGCCAGGCGCAATTGTTTTCTGTATAGATGTGTCTATGCAGAAAAGATTTTATGAAAATCAATATCTTCTGCTGCTATGACTATTGCACACGCGGGAAACTGCCTTGTCACATCCAATAACTCTTTATAATAAAGCTCATATTCTTTAATAGCTTTCTCCGGATTTTCTCTGTACTCATCCAGATTAGGGGGGCGCATACCGATAAAAACTAACTGTGCATCTTTAGATACACTTCTAATCTTGTTAAATACACTTTGGCGATTAGCTTCTGCACTGTAGGTATTTGCATCGGCCTCAAGACGTCCTTCAGCTAAGTAATTATCCAATATTTCCTGTGCAGCAATATTCTCACTTTCCGTTGTAGTCACTGATTTCAAAGCTAACCTAGATCCTTCCCACTCCGGACTACTTTGCAACATATATCCCAACGCTAAACTCAAACCAGCATTACGCCGTTCTCTTCCCCACCAAACATCGATCCGTTTTATTCTATGCTGTACCAAAGGCAAACCGCTTTCACGAATTACGACAATATTTCGCCCTGCTTGATATATCGTAATAAGCATCTCCGCAAACTCATTAAAATTTTCTTCCTGCTCAGTTTCACCTAAAATAATTGTATTCGGGTATATGGGACCTAGTCCGTAATCCCGAACTAATGACTGCACTCCTGAGTTAACAGTATCAGCTACAGAAATCCTTACTAGCGATGGAATATTATTCTTCTTTAAAAATTCTTCAATAGCCTTTTGCATCTCATTGATTCGGTTTATCACAGCCGACCCAGTTGGTAGAATAGTAGCAATAGTCATAAACCCTTTACCATGGGTTATAGCATCTGCAAGTTCAATCAAATACCAACGCTTGGTCGGAGCACCACTCAAAACCAGTAAATTAGGACGCCAAGATTTGCTGTTCTCTCTCAGGTTTGCTAATTTTGAGATAGAAAGCCTTGCTAGGTATATAAGGATTCCTCTACGCATATCGTCCCAGCGGGCGGTTAACTTTCTTTTTTGCATAAAATAGTAAACAAGAAAAGTTAAACACATGGATATCATCGTCGCACCAGGATTTATCATAAACATAACAGCAAAACAAAAGACTCCCCCGATTAAGGATAAGACCCAAGGAAACTTAAGCTTTGGTCGCCAAGAGGGGTTTGCTATCATACCTTCGACTGCGGCAGAAAGGTTTAACACCCCATATGAAGTTAGAAAAAACATCGAAAGTATTGGCGCAATAACATTTAAATCTCCTAATAAAATCCCTCCAAGTGCAACAAAAAAAGTTATGCCTGTAGCAATTCTCGGAGCATCTTCTGCCCCATACCCCTCACCAAACTTTGACCAAATAACACTATCTCGCGCTAATGCTTGTAAAGTTCTAGGAGCGCCTAAAATTGCACCTAAAGCACTAGAAAGCGTTGCTCCCCAAAGCCCTAGAACAACAAATTGTCCAATATATGCCACTTCCTTCATAATCATAGGCTTAGCAAGTAATAGCGATGGTTCTGATACAAATATAGATAAGAAAACAGGAATAGCTAAGTATATACAGTAACCAAATAAAACAGCAGCCAACGTCCCTCTAGGCAATGATTTTGCTGGATCTTTAAGATCTCCAGACATTGATAGTCCTGCCTCGATACCTGTCACAGCAGGAAAAAACACAGCAAATACAGCCCAAAAACCAGCTTGTTCAACAACCACAGTTAACGATGGCTCCGCCGCTGTTTCTGAAAGTGGCGATCCTAAAAAAAATGATACGAGCGAAAGCAAGATAATGATAAAAACAAAAAATTGAGTCTTTAAGGCTACATCAGCTGAAAAAATAGCCAAGCCTGTTAATATAATAAGCCCGCATATGCTAATAATATAGCTTGGAAAATCAGGAAAAAAAGCATGCAACGATTCTGCAAATCCTGCAAGATAAAATGCTATACCAATTGCCTGTGCAAAGTATAAAGGAATACCGACAGCTGCACCTGCCTCCACTCCAAACGAGCGAGAAATCATATAATAGGCACCACCTCCTTTTACCTTCATATTTGTAGAAGTTGCAGAAATAGAAAGCCCTGTTAAAAAAGTAATAGCACTGGCAAGGGTAACAATTATAAGAGATCCAAATAACCCTACATTTCCTAAAACCCACCCCATACGCAGATACATTATTACTCCAAGAATAGTAAGAACACTCGGAATAAAAACTCCCTTGAAGGTCCCAAATTTCTTCATTACTTCCTCACTATATCAACACGTTTTAACAGATTTTTTTTGTGAAAGTGCAAAATGTTAATAATACTTATACTTCTCTAATTTATACTCATTTATACTTTAGGTAGAGCGGGTTAAAAGGGCTGTTCGCTTGCAGTTGAAATACTAACAGCGTCCTTGAGTTAAATGGCCTTTATAATCCTAAAATCATCGCATTATTCTCCCCTATTTAGAAGCCTTCGAGAATCTCGAAGGCTTCTTTTTTATGTACTCGTACTCAAATCAACTTTTCACAAAACTATTTTGTATATTTTTTACGGGAGCTTATCAGTCTCAATATCCTAATTTTTTCTCATTACAAGATTGTAATAAAATCATTTTCAGTACAAATAAATTTCAATTTTTGATCCCAAGGGTCACGAGGCAAGCATTCGAATAAAAACTCAGATTGACACACACCTAAAGTTAGACTATCTGGATGTGAATTTAAAAAACGATCATAATAACCGCCTCCATAACCCAATCTATCCCCTGCCCTATCCATACATAATCCAGGTACAATAATCAGAGTTTTATCATCTGCGACTGATGGAATAGAATTGGATACCAGAACTGGCTCCTTAATTCCCCAGCGATTAACAGAAATAGACTCTCCTTTTTTCCATAAAAAAAACTCTAAATCTCCGCCCTGATTCTCGACAACCGGAAAAGAAAAATCAATATGAGGAAACCTCTCCATCAAAGTTAATAGATCAGGCTCATTCTTAAAAGGAAAATATAAGAAAATTGAATGAAATAAAAAATTCGGGAGTTTTTCACTTAAAAGTTCTACATGTATCTTGCTTTTTGCCAAACATTCAGCCAGGCTCAGCGCAAGTCGATCCCTCATTGCTTTTCTTCGCAAGCTAGCTTTACCTTCAATGCTCATTTTTGACCTATTGTATCATTTTTTTATACTTTAACTATACTCAAACTGAGTAAGTTATCCTACTTATATCGTAGATTTTTAAGGAAATAATTTTCGATAGGAATTATGCGAGAAATATATCAAGAGATATAATACTAAACCGTTTAAGATTTAATTTTTAGAGCACACTTACGATTCTAATAACATGAGGAGCATAATAAAAACCTCATTATGGCTTCATAATGAGGTTTTTCAATGAAAAAAAACTGACATCTTATATATCAGAATTTTTTAAAAATTACGCACTAAAACATCAACTTACTTATTGTACCGTCACCGACATAGGGTTAGTAAATTCCCAACGGCCAGCCACTTCAGAAAATGCACCCACTCTCATTTGGTATTGCCCAGGCTGCACACCTTGAATTGTCATTTGCGTGCCTGAAGTAGCAAAACGATGCGTAGGATTTGCCCAACCACTATTGGTAAATTCAACTCGATAATGCGCAACACCTGTATCACCTGTCCAAGAAACCACACCACCATTTCCTGACAATGCACTTCCAGACTGTGGTTGTGAAACCTGGACATTTCTTCGCACAACACTGGAAATACGGAAGGAGCGAACTTCACTACTACCAGCGCCATTATCTACACGCCAATACCATGTTCCAGGCCAAGGATGATTAAACTTATAAGAGTTTCCACTTACCCTAATTTTCATAACCATGGGTTCCATAGAACGATTACGAGAAAAAGCAATGTATCCACCCGGACTACCTTCCCATGAGAATTCGGCAGGAGTCGATGTTTCATCATAAGATCTAGATGCACCATTAGCAGGACCAACAAGCACTGGGATATCTGTTGCTGGAGGCAAAGCCTCAGAGGTAGCGACCGCAGCTTGAGTATCAGTTGCACCTTGCGACGCAACAGCACTCTCTTCTGATTCACCAAAATCAGAAACCTCATCAACGCTTTCACTGCCGGCATTGGCAATCTCACCATCTTTATCAGCTGGAGCACTTTCATCAGAAACTGCATCTGAGACAGTATCATCTTCAAGGGCAGTATCTTCTTGCCCCGCTGGCTCATCTAACACTGCAAAGTCATCATCGGAACCATCTTCCATTAAGAAGTAATATGCCGCGAAGAGAACAACAAGAACAGCACCAACACCTATAAAGATTTTGGACTTTCCTTGAGAAAACTGTCCTTCTTTAAAGATTTGCGATACTGCATTTGTATTAGTTCCGAAATTACTCGTAAACTCACCTTTCAAGTCAGCAGTAAATGGATTAGTCTGCGTCCCTGGTTGAGAGGAATACGTACTATTTACCCCTGATTGATCTTCTGGCTGTTGATTCATGCTTCAACTCCACCTGACTTTTAATATAGAATCAAATTTCTAAACTTTTCATTCCACACTGGATTATCCAGCTCTAGTTTACTCTTATTTAGCTACCCACTCGGTAGTCTAAAATGAAACTTTAATTAACGGATTATATGATCTGAATACTAATTCTCTTTTGCCCTATAGATATTATAGGATTAGGAAATATACCTTGCAAGTATACTAGCATCATATATCTGATAGATAGCTGTAATATCATAAGCTCGACAACCCACAATCATCTAATAAAACAAGATAAAGAAAATTCCATTTTGTTTTTTACAAAATGGAAGAAAAGCACAATTTCGCCGTTTTTAGTGACAGAGGTAATATATAAGTAGGAATATTAATTTTATGAAAAATCTCTGGTTCTCTCCAATAATCTTTTGCAGTTGTAACAACAGCAGAGCACCCGGCAATTCTTTCCTTAACAGCGAGGAGAGGAAAACGTTGATGATCACTAACTTTGATCACATGGCGTATATTCTTCCCGATCGCTACCAAGTAATCTATCACTTCATCTGGTTTAGCTACTCCGACTAAAACAGCAATCTCAGCTCTCGGGTTCTGCTTCAGCACATCATATTGATCGAGCGATATTAAAGACAATTCACCATATTCAAATGGAACAAAAAATAAAGGCGCTTGTGAAATATTTTTCACTTCTGCCATCATAACATCGGAAGGAAATGATTTTTTACACCGCGTAAAAATTATTACGTCCGCTCTGCAAAGCGCCTTTTTAGACTCTCTCAAGTGGCCTAAAGGTAAAAGCTTTTCATCTGACAGAGGCTCTACGGCATCAAGTAAAACTATATCGACTGATCTTTGCACTTGCAAATGTTGAAATCCATCATCAAGTATCCAGTGAGTTGGCTTTTCCTTGCAAATATCTAAATACCACATTGCAGCTTGATAACGCCTTCTACCTATAATTATTGGTACATCAAAAAGTTCCTTTGACTGCATCATTGCCTCATCGGCATAAATATTTCGAATACCAAAATTAGAATTTTGGATACTACCATTCCTTAGTATAGCAAATTCTTCAGGCTTAATACCGCTTTTGTAACCTCTCGTTAAAACTGCCGGCCTATGACCTTGTTCAATTAGATAACGAGCCAACTCAATTACAATAGGAGATTTACCTGTGCCGCCAACAGCAATATTACCAACAGATATTGTTATTCCTGGCAACTGATAGGTTTTTTTCAATCGAGTTTTGTACGATAATTTCCGCACAAATACTGCCAACATATAGACCCAAGATAAACACCACAAAAAAAATCTAATCAATATTTTTTGCACTTCAATCCCTCAGTCGTCGAGAATAAAGGTTTCGAACAAAATTTAGCATAGAATAAAAACTCTTCGACAAATCAATATCCACAACACATTCAAAATTCCAATGCTTTCCTACACACCAAGAATCACGTATTACTTATAAAAAACATCTTATCATGCATATTTTTATTGACAGCAATTCTCAGGTACTGACCTCATGCTCGTAATAAGATCTATAATTTCTATCTTTTATATTTTCCTTATGATTACCCGATAATATACATTTTCCATGGTCAAAAAGCCAAACTTCATCAAAGATATCCAATAGCCGAAGCCTATGCGTCGAAAAAATAAAGCATTTTCTTTTAACTTGCGCATCAGCAATTAATGCTTTTATTATTTTTTCCTCCGACTTTAAATCAACAGCTGAAGTTGCCTCATCAAATAAAAGAAAAGTTTTTTTTCGTAACAAAGCACGTACGATGACCAACCTTTGAACTTGACCACCTGAAAAATTAGTTGCAAATGAAGCTACCGAAGTATCTAAGCCTTGGGGTAAGCTTTTCACAGTATCAGTCAAAGACACAATGTCGAGTGCCTGCCATATTTCGGATTCAATGTTATTTCTGATTTCATATGGAGAGCCATACAGCAAATTGCTTCGAATTGACTCTTTAAACAAAAATGGATCTTGACTTACGAATGTAGATTGCGACGT
Organism: Bdellovibrionota bacterium; assembly: GCA_041391425.1. Taxonomy (GTDB): domain Bacteria; phylum Bdellovibrionota_B; class Oligoflexia; order Oligoflexales; family JAWKNZ01; genus JAWKNZ01. The sequence goes on along the minus strand of JAWKNZ010000002.1, from coordinate 410,182 downwards.
AAAATCCTCCCAGGTAATGTTTGCATTCCACTCAATTGGCTTAATTAACCCTGCTAATGTCTTTAAAAAAGTAGATTTTCCCGAACCACTAGAACCGATAATTGCAATACTTTTACCTGGGATAATCTTCTTATCATATATCGTCATCGTCACTTCTTGATTAAAGCCCATCTGAATAGATTTTAATAAAACAGGCACCGTCAACGTGGGATTAGCATTCTGTACCTTTGAAACTGGTATAAATTTTCTTTCGTTAATACGGCTGCGAAACACATCAACACTACTACGCAGAGCTCCAATAGTTTCGTGAAAGTTTGAAAGTTGTTCTCCTATATTTCTAAGCGGTTTGATTAACAGTCCGATGGCGACAAAAAAGGTCATCATAGTGCTTGCATTCATAGAGTCGATTAATAACCCATGGCCTGCCAGATAAATAATGACAGCTAATAACAAAAATCCAAAAAACTCCAATCCAGGTGCAAATGAAGATCTTAATAAAATAGAATTTCTTATTGAACTATAATACGACTCATTAAAATCTTCGAATTTTTCTTTCTCCTTAACTTCACCATGCTGAGAACGAATAAATAAAAACCTTCTTCGAATGTTTAAAACGCACGATGCTATTTCTGCTAAGTCTTTTTGGTACTGCTCAGTGTATATACCAATCTGACGGCCTATCTTTCCCATCAAGATGGCAATTATTGGAGAAACAGATAAAACAGCCAAAGAGGTCTGCCAATGCACAAAGAACAGAATAATAATAGCTGCTACTGCGGTTATTGAATCACGTACCAAACCATTGACTGCATCAGTAAACTTAGTTTGCAAAAACTGGACATCATTCATAATGTTAGACATCCACTGTGAAGGTGATCTTTTCACTATCTTTTCGAAGTCTTGACAAATAATTGAGAAAAATAGCCGATCTCGATAATTCTTTGCTAAATACAAAGATACTGCTTGTTGACTAATTTGGTAAAAGTACGTAGCAGCACCTTTAGCAACTCCAGCAACAACAATTAACATCGGCACTACAACACACAGATCACTGTGAGATATCAAACTAGAAGAAAAAAATGAAAAAAAATCTTGCATGTTATTAGGCAATAAGTCAACCCACGCTACTAACCCCGATCCCTCTCCTTCATTCTGAAAAAGCAGAGTAGTAAAAGGCCCCATGAGCAATAAAATTATCGACTGAGATAGTGATAAAACAAACAGAGATATAAAAACATAGATAATACGCTTCCACTGTTCAGTTAGTGGTTTTAATAGCAATGTAGAAAAGAGTTCCCTATTGATGCCTTCTTCATGCACATGCCGTTTCAAATCACACTTTCTCCTGTCATTTTCAGATAAGATTCTTAAGCCCTACCTATCAATTCCACTATTTCGGCCGCTGCATGGAATCCGGCATTATTTGTCAATTTTTTTGTTAACAAAAAAAATTCATTTTTCATTGCAAGATATTCATCTTCGTTGTGCATTAATCTCGAGACTTCTTTAACAACATCGAAAACAGTAAAGTGTTGAATAAATTCTGTTACAATTTTCTTTTGGGCCACAATATTCACTAGAGAGTAATCTGAGATTGTTACTTTTTTTCTGGCAATTTTATAACTCATATCGTCCATAGCATAAAGAACGACCATGGGAGTACCAAGCAACGCACATTCCAAAGTTGCCGTACCAGATGCAATCACGGCCATCTTAGCAATTGACATCAATTCAAGACTCAAACCTTTTACAAAATATACATTTCCATAGCGCCACAGACCATTGCCATTATTAGTTAACTCTATCAGGTCATGAACGATACCAACCCGCCTCATGCAGTTGATAACTTGATTAATTGATAAATTGGAAGAGATAGGCACGACAAAGTTCAATCTCGGATCTTCATCTTTTAACAAGGTAGCAACTTTATATATAACAGGCATCATCCTATTCACCTCATCCAAGCGGCTTCCTGGCAAACAAGCAATAACCTGATCAGAATCAGTAAATGAAAATTGTACGTGACTATTATTAAGCTGTTGAATGCGGTCTAAATGTGGCGAGCCAATATATTTATAATTAACACCTAACGAAGAAAAAAATTCCGTTTCAAATGGTAGCACACCAAGTACTAAGTCGAAATATTCCTTTAATTTTTTAGCCCGTCCGATTCCCCACGCCCATAATTTTGGCGCAACATACTGCACAACCTTTATACCGCGCAAATGAAGCTCTTCTGCTAAACGAAAGTGAAAACCAGGGAAATCTACTAAGATGGCTACTTCGACATTTCTCCTGTCTATTTCGTGTAATAATCTTTGTTCAAATGCAAGCAAAGCTGGGAGCTTCTTTAATACTTCAACTATCCCCATAACGCTCAGTTCATCGATAGAACCCACTGAAGTAACTCCAGCTTCACGGAGAGAATTACCAGTGACACCAAAAATATCTAGCTCAGGGATATTTTTTTTTAAATGAAGGACCAATTCCGCAGCCAGTAGATCACCTGAATGCTCACCTACTGAAATAAAGCATGAAGGCCTTTTACTCACCGACAAATTCCTCGATTGCTCGCTTCTAAAAAGCGAACAAACTGAAGCCGCTCCTCAGACTCGGATAAGTTTGCTTCCATTTCAGCAATTGCATGCTCTATCGTTAAATCAGAACGATATAAAAACTTATACATCATTTTCACTTCCGAGATACGGGAGGAATGCATTTTTTTACGACGCAACCCAGTTAAATTTAGTCCCTTCGGAGATGCATGATTACCAGAAACCATAACAAAAGGCGGCACATCTTGCACCACAATCGATCCACCTGCAAGCATTGCTAATGTACCAATTTTACAAAATTGATGGATCGCACAAAGACCACCAATTACAGCCTGTGACTCGACTTCCACATGTCCGGCAATGGCAGCTCCATTGGCGATAATGCAATCATCACCAATAATGCAGTCATGAGCGACATGCACATTTACCATCAATAAATTTCGATGGCCAATTATAGTCTTACCACCGCCACCTTCCGTCCCAATCGAAAGATTTACATACTCTCTTATCTTATTATCTTCACCAATTTCTAAACTTGTTTCTTCTCCTTGATATTTTAAATCTTGTGGTTCCGTACCAAGTGAAGCATAGGACCAAACCCTTGTCCTAGAGCCTACCGTTGTATTGCCACGGATACAAGAATGAGAATCTACCACAACCCCATCATCTAGACGGACATTAGAACCTATAATACAAAAAGGGCCGACTTTAACACCAATTCCCAACTCTGCACCTTTTTCAATAATTGCAGTCGGATGAATTTTAGTTTCTTTTTTCATGGCGTCATTCGACAATCTCAATACCTCAACTAATCCAAGGTTATTTCATCAATGCTGACAACTCTATTTGTGCAGCTACCTCGCCATCGACGGTCGCTTCAGCGCTAAACCAAAAAATGGTGCCCTTGCCCTTTTGACTTTGATTTCATAAGTCAAAACGTCTCCTGGGATCACCTGCTTTCGAAATCTAGTTTTAGTAATTTCTGTCAGCAGACACTTATCAAAGCCATCAGGTAAACTTACATAACCCAAAACACCTGCTGTCTGAGCCACCCCTTCAACTATAAGCACCCCAGGAAACACTGGAAAATCTGAAATGCCCTTGCAAGATAGGATCAGCAATTGAAATACACTTAATTCCTTTTACCAAGCAATGTGGCTCCAATTCTATGATTCTATCGACAAGCAACATCGGATGGCGATGAGGTAGGCACTTCTGAATCGCCATTATATCCATTGGTAATTAAATTCTTTATCACCCATGAGCAAAACTCTTATTTTTTCTTTGCTGTAGTATTAACTTTATCGTATTCAGCAATAACTGTATCAGTCAAATCAATAGGATCCTTTAAGTAAAGAAGGCCAGCACTATTGGTTTCAAAAACTGCCTCTAGCTTTCTTTTTGCTGCCATTTTTTCAACCATTCCAGCAACCTTAATTGCAATCTTCTGTGTCGCAGTTGCCTCTTTTTGTTTAATTTCTTGCTGAAACTTCATTTCTTCAGAACGTAATGCTAAAAATTTCTCTTGAAATGATTTCTGTTTATTCATTCTAGCTTCTTCGCTAAGAAGCGGCGCTTGATTCTTCCAGTCTGCATTCAACTTATCCAACTCCTGCTTTTTTTTCAGCAGTTCAGCTTCCTTAGCCTTAATTTCCTTTTCAAGAGTACTCCTAGCCGTTTTGCCCTCTGTGACACTAAGGATTACTTTTTGCATATTAACAACGCCGTACTTAGCCTCACTACCCTCAACTGACAAGGGGATTACAAGAAAAATTCCCGCGACCAACACTGTAAGCATAAGGACATTTAACCATTTCAACTTCATCTTTTTCCTTTCCTCTACCATTTTTTGGGTGACATAATATCGACATTAGAACGTATATCAGATTAATTAATACCCTATATTGAATATAGGCCTAACTCCTCCTAAAGACCCATCCTTGTTTATAGGAAAAGCCCATTCAAATCTAAACGGAGCAATAGGAGTAATCCATCTTAGTCCAAAACCAACATCTTTAGCAAAGCCTGAAAACTCGACACTTTCATTATCGTCGTAAACTCGACCAAAGTCCAGAAAAAACTAATGCTTTTATTTTCGCTTCTTGAATCAAGGGGACAAAGTATTCAATTTGAAAGGTTAACTCTTTATCACCACCCTTAGGATAAAGCTCCCCACTATCTCCAGGCGCCTTTAACACTCTATAATAAGGACTGATGGAGGCATAATCAAAGCCACGCATAATGTCGTTTTGTCCACCTCGGCGATACCTTTCAGAAAAAGGTATTTTCTTGTCCCCACTCTGCCATAATAGGCCTAATCTTCCATGTAACTTAAAGTGTGTTCTGAATGTTTCAGAAAAATCCAGCGGTATATAATATTTTGTATCGAAAGTAGATTCCATATACTGATAATCACCCCCCAAAATTCCGCCAGCAAATCTATGGGCTAATGCCACCGCTGTCCCAGATGTCGGATCAAGATAATTATCTACATCTCTTCGGCTGAGTCCTAATATAACGCTTGTCTTAATCCCATCACTACGAAATTGATCTAAAATAAACTGCTCACTCGTCTGGATTGTTTGACTTCTTTCCAACGTCAAGGAGCCTCTAATCAACTCGATAATTTTTCTACCCAACGTAGCACTGACTGAGCGTTTGACCTCTGAAAAATCGACTCCTTGAGCATATCTAGCCTCTCGTTTTTCGTATCCAATATCTGCGCCTAAAGACCAATAACTATCGTTCAACCTCGGATCCTGAAACCCTAGGTCTAAGGTATAATTATTATAGTCAGTAAATTTTCCCGTAAGCGAAGTGTTCCAACCTTTACCAGACTGGTTCTTTTCATCATACTTTCCTTGTCCAAACCAACTGGCCTTTGTGGCTGCAGCGGGCGTATAGCCGACAGCCGCTTGCAACTGACCAGTATGCGTTTCCTTAACCTTAGCCTTTAGGTTTAAAACATTTTCCTGCTGAGCATCCCTCTCTTCAATAATCTGTACTTCTTCGAAAAAGCCTAATCGATTAATGTTTGTTTTTGATTTCAATAATTTTGTGCCGTTAAAAAGCTCACTATCGTTAACTTCAAATTCACGCCTAATCACATTGTCACGGGTTTTAGTATTACCTACAATGGAAATGTCTCCAAAATAAACCTTATTCCCTTTGGTAATAACATAGTTAATATCGACAAGTTTTTCATCTTTTCTCAGCGTAGTCTTTGGATTAACATCTGCATAAGCATAACCAAGATCACGATATTTATTCATCAACATTTCAATATCGTACTGAACAAACCAAGAATGACGAAATAGCTTACCTGGTTTAAGCTTCATTAGATCTAAAAGTTCTTTCTCCTCGTATAACAAATCACCTGTTACAGTAATTTTACCAACATTATATTGAATACCTTCCTCTACTTGAAAAGTAATCCTGACAAACTCCCGATCAGAATCTAAAAAAGTAATCGGCTTGGCAACTTTTACTTCAGCAAAGCCTTGATCCCTATAATAGTACGATAAAAATTCAAGATCTCTTTTAACCTTTTCATCTTGATACAAAGCTGCACTAGAAAAAGCTGCGCTCCTAGTATAAGGTTGCGAAGCAAATTTACTTATCAAATCAGCATCAGTAAAATACTTATTACCAAGGACAAACACATCACCAATCAAAACCTTACCATTTTCATCAATGATAAATTTCAGCCTCACTTCATTTTCATTTTTCTTTTCTATTTTGTAGGTGACCTTAGCTAAATAAAAACCCTTTTCAATGTATTGCTTTTCGATCATACGCATATCAGAAGCAATGGTAGATTCATTGATTATTTTGAAGAGTTTTGTCTCCATCTTATCTTTCAAGTCATCTTCCGTAACTTCCTCCAGGCCTTCAAACTCAATACTAACAATGGCTGGCTTTTCTGCGACCTCAAAAACGACTTCATAACCATTTACATCTTTTTTCTTAAACACGCGGATATTCGAGAAATACCCCAAATCAAATAGCGTAAAAATGTCATCTTTAACCTTAGTATTATCCAATCGAGCGCCAGCCTTTGTTTCAAGCAAAGTCAAAATTGCCGTAGACTCAACTTTGGCATTACCACGAACGGTCACCTTAGAAATTTTATTCTCATCTGAGAACGCAAACACCGAAGCTTGCCAAGCAAATAAAAAAATATTTAAAGCAACAAACCAACGGCCAATACACTGACTGATCAAGTATTTCCTCCTTCAACTATTCTGCCATCTTCTACAACAATTTGGTAAGGAAGCCTCTTGGCCAAATCAACATCATGAGTAATTAGCAGCATGGTCATTTTATTATGCGTAGCAACTTCAAGTAAAAGTTCCTGAATCTCCCATCCTGTTCTCTGATCCAAATTTCCAGTAGGTTCATCAGCTAATAATATAGGAGGAGCCATCAACAATGCTCTAGCAATAGCAACTCTTTGCTGTTCCCCTCCTGATAGTTCTCCAGGCCTATGATCTTGCCTTAACCCCAAAGAAACAGCCTGCAATAATTCTTTTGCTCTTTCTCGAACAACTTCCTTAGATACCCCCGCAATCAACCCGGGCATCATTACATTTTCAAGTGCAGAGAATTCAGGAAGCAAATTATTCATTTGAAAAACAAAACCAATTGTACGATTACGAAAACTCGATGCAACCAAATCGTTCATAGATGAAGCATCGGTACCATTTAGCATCAACTTACCCGAACTTGGTGCGTCTAGAGTCCCAATTATATGCAGCAAGGTACTCTTACCAGCACCAGATTTTCCAGTAACAGCTGCTATAGTCCCGTGAGGAATTGTTAAGTCAACTCCTCGCAGTGCTTCAATTTTTTGCGCAGCAATAGTATATGTTTTACAAATATTTTCTAAAACGATACCATCGGGCATCTTTAACACCTCATCGATAGCGCAGTCCTACACCGGGATCCTGCTTCGACGCTGTATAAGCAGGATAGGCAGCTGCAATTACACTCAATACCCATGCGCACCCAACAATGACCAAATAGTCAACTGGGAGAAAACGTACTGGTAGTTTCTTTTGGTAGTAAACCCCTTCCGATAATGTAACATCAAGAAGCTGCGCGTAAATTCCGCCACAAACCAAAAGCCCTAAAGAAAGCCCCAAAATAATACCAACGCTTCCTATCGAAAAACCATGAGTTATAAATAGCTTCAAAACATCTCTTTGTGTCATTCCCAAGGATCGCATCAAAGCTATCTGGCTCCTCCGATGAAACACCGTCATCATCATAGTCCCACTAATAGAAAATGCGGCGACTAAAACAATCAACAATAAAATTGCTCCCATTGTAAACTTCTCTAGTTTTAACGCAAAGAGCAATGATTTATTTACTTTTTTCCAACTCAGTGCTTGGAGACTCTTATATTTGCTCACCCTTTGCACAAAAGTATCGATCTTATTAGGATCGCTTATATTTAGAGCAACACCAGCCACATACTCCTGTTCATCTAAAACCTCATCATAGTCAGCCATAAATTTTCTACCCTGCTCAAGAGAAACCACAGCATATTTAGCATCATACGCAGGTAGATCCGTCCTAAATATTCCAGAAACAATAAAAGTAGATGAAAGTGAAGTGTTCGATGCTGAAAAAGTTTGCCTAATGCTGACTTGAGGATTCAAGACATGCACAGCTTCTCCAATGTCAACACCAAGCTCAATAGCCAAGCTTTCACCCAGTACAATACTGGGGTAATGATTCTTAGGTGTGTCTGAATATAACATAGGGCGTTTTTCATCGAGGTCTTCAAGCTTTCCTTGCACCATAGAAGAGCTAAAGCCCCAAAGCTTTCCACCAGCCTTTGGATCAACTCCAAAAATCTTTACACTAGCTAAATGTTTTTTCTGACGAAGAACAACGTCTGCTTGAGTAAAAGGCTCAATGGCCACAGCATCAGAAAAATCACGTTTAAACATCTCAATTGGATACTCTTTAAGGCTAAAACCAGCCATCGCATTGTTGGCAAGGATTTCTAAATGCGGCAGCCCTCTAAACATATTAGATTTTAAATCTTGTTCAAAGCCCCCCATAACAGAGAGAACAACAACTAGAGCAAAGACTCCGAGAGCCACACCGCAGATCGACATGGTTGTCATAAATGAAAGTCCAGACTTTCTCTTTCTGGAAATAAGACTTCTCCAAGCCATCCAGGCAATATAAGCTTTTGCATATTTTTTAGCCATGTGCTTTGATTTCCTCTAAGATCTACCTTAGGACGATAGTATGACGTATTAAACTAATCAACCATATGATTTATTAACTAAAATTAAAATACAAATTAGGGGCTATTTTTCGAATTAGAGCACAACTGCAGGCCAGATGTTTTATTGAAAGTGGATAAATTGAGAAAGTAGAATGGTGCGGGCACTAAGATTCGAACTTAGGACCCCTAGCTTGTAAGGCTAGTGCTCTAACCAGCTGAGCTATGCCCGCAAAATAACTAAAATACTTGACTTTCTAGATCTAAAGTAGATGCAGACACCTAGGTAAACAACAAGTGCAAGCCTCGGAAATACCGTCAAGCTAACTTATAAGCAGCTCAACGCCTAATGCGCATCAACATCCCCATCAAAGAGATGATGGTTATCCCAAGTCTTTAAGCTTTTGTCAATTAGGGAATTAATAAAATACGCATTTTAAGATCTGTTTAAAGATTAACTATTGCGCAGTTTTTAAATAAGAAGGGGTTATCCAGCAATTTCTTCATCTTCCTCGAGTTCTTGATGGTGCTCATCCTCGCCCTCATAAATGACCTCAGAATCACCTTGTTCTAAATTCCACTCATCTTCCTCATCATCAATATAGGCAAGCTCTTTTGTAGCGGTTTTAAGCCCTCGTTGCCGGCGATTTTTATCTCCAACAACACTAAGTGGCATCGCAACATCACTAACGCCGCTAATCTCACTCACATTTAAACCTTCACGAACATCGCTTTCCTCATCCGAAATATCATAAGCTTCATCCAACATCAGTTCGTACTTTTTACCTGCTTTATAACGCCTATAACTCAGCATCAATAAAACCAATAGAAACAAAAACCCTGCCGTAAAACCAAAAAGCGCCGGAACTCTATGCCTGATCGGAGCCGCTGAATCAAGGTGAATGGAAACCATAGACTGCCAAGCCTTTTCCAAATATTCACTCGCTAATTCTCCCTCAAAATGGCTTGCTAAGTCTGTATATGTTAATAAATAACGATGAGTCCTTGACGATAAGAGGATATGTGCTTGCATCAATGGAGAATCTTGTAACATAAACTCACTGTAATACAAAATACCTTGAGACTCATCGGCGATTTTTGTAATGATAAAATCTCTCATCCGATAGTCACTAATTGCACCATCTGCATGTGAGTATTTTCGCTCAATAATTCTCGCAAAATCTTCTGCTGTTATCTCATCTATTGGCACAGCTCCATTAAATCGCATGATTTGTATAGTTCGTTGGTATTCTAATCCTTTAGAAAAAGGAATTTGCATTAGCAGAGTGGTATTTGGATAACTCTTATGCACCTCCCAGCCTACAGGGGGAATAATAGAAAAACCTTTCTCCTCCATATTAACTCTCGAACCGTCCGAAATATCAAACGGCGAGTCTATAGTTGCGTTAAAACGAGAAATTGCCTCTGTATCTGCTTCTTCTTCGGCCTTAGAGTCAACAAAGCAGAATAGACAACCGACAAATAATAATAAAAGATAACAGTGAAACTTATAGCTTTTCTGATGAAATGTACATTTTTGAAGGCTAAAGTTTACAGGCTTAAAAAGCTTTCTCAACTGTACCATACAATTGTAAAGCAGGTTTCCTCCGACCAATTTATCAAGATACTCTTTCATAAAATCATCCTCAAATAACTCACGAAGATCTCTTTATCGATGATATCGTTTGATGCAATGCATTTGAAAACTCGTCACCTGGACGTTCCTCATTTCTTCTATGAACAGCCTCAGTAATAATTTCCAATGCACCCCCTTCTAATGCATACATATGGGGGTAGGGAGAGCGAATATTCTGTTCTCCTTCTTGCTTAGAAAATTCTTCATCGTCAAAACAAACATCTACTTCTAAACAAGTATCCATTCTATACACCAATTCAAGCTCACACTCAAAATGCCTTACCGGATGCCACGAAGGATCAGTAGTCAAAGTGTAAATTGAGACAATTCTCCACCTTCCATTTTTATTCAAGGGATCATCGGCAGCAAAAAACACCAAGTCGCCCTTTCTACTTTGTGCTTCAACTGGAGTGCGAATATACTCGATATCCGCAAGCTCATTACTGAGCATTTCTGCGTACTGCCGTGGGCTCATTTTAATCAACCAAGCATGAGAATGTTCAAAGTTATCAAAATTGGCATCTTGATCTAAAAATAATTTTTGCTCCATCAACATTTTATCTATGGTACACTCAAGATCAGTAGAAGGCAGGTTTTGCTCTCGGCATTCATTTTGTGCTTTTTTAAATATCTCCAACGCACGGCTATGAGAAGGATCTGCAACATTTCCTGCGGCCAATTCTTGGTAACAACAACCCAACATTGTAAGTGCATCAATATCTGAACTGAAACCTCTTCCTGAAAGAAACATTTTCGATGCTAAATTCAACTCCCCCTTATGGAAAGCTGCAAATCCATACCAAAATCGGTAATCTCTATTATTATCAAATTTTTCATTTAACCACTTTGAATACTCCACCGCTTTTGAAAAATCTTCGCTATCTAAAGAACAATGATAACCGACTTCACTATAAAATGGGCTATTAGGGAAAATACGTGAAATACAATCAGAAACTGAATGTAAAGCTAAATAATTTTTTAGAGAAAGCAATCCTTGACCAAGAGATTGCCAATGAAAATAATCATAAATTTCGCTAGTACAATTTAGAAGAGAAAGATTATTCTCATCATTAACACCTGTTCTACGGAGACTCACTTTTTGATGTAACTCAAGGAAATACGGATTATCAGTATTACCTTCTAAAGCATCTATATAAAGATCCACAGCTTGTTGCTCATCTAGTTCAAAATGAATTAAGGCGCGCAACGCTTGCCATGTGATAACTTCACCTGGATCCTCATAGGACCTAAAAACCAAATGTTTTTTTAATTCGTGTAATGCTGCCCATTCTTGCAATCGTGACAACTGCTCAATCCATATTCGATAAAAAACAAAAACATTCTGATCTATAGATGATTCTTCAATTTGCTTGGATATAAATTCAATTAACTCTTCACCTTCATGGTTCCAAAAAAGATTAAGGGCATATTCATAATTACGGGCAAACTTAGAACTGTTTCCAAGAACGGGAACATGGTTAGCCTTAATCAATTCCTCTAAAGTCATCCACCACCTCTGGTTTAATATGTTTACATAATCGAGCCTGCCTGTCGGCATCTTGCGATTCGACCATCTTTAAAGAGGAATCGGTAATCTTAAGAGGAACTTAATTCTAAAGCATAGGCAAAACGTTCGCAAAAAGTCACACATCCCGCACTTATCTCCCTTATATTATAAATAAAAATAAGATATTTTTCATTTTAACCAAGCAAGTTTCATACTATTAATATTTTATCATTAATGGGTGACTTAATTGCAAATTGTCTAAAAATGTATAGAAGCACTATGGGAAGTTATTTCAAACTTAAAAGATGTAACCTAGGAGCCTTAGATTTCAAGAAGATTTAAAAATCAAAATCCTCTAAGCAACCGCAAGATAATAGCCATAACTCTTAACATAAAAACCGTTTAAATATATTGTTTCAAAAAAACGCCCTCAATATGATTAATCATATTGAGGGCGTTTTTTTGCGTAAATTCTACCATCGCAGACAACAGCTAAATAATTGCCAGAAACATCTAACTTGCAACTTTTGATACAATCTCACGAATACGCTCTACTTCTTTATTTCGTAATGCTAGCTCAACTTCGTCAGCGCGATCAATTAGAACTTCTCTTAACTCGTCATAGCAATCATCACATAACGGCTGATCCACACAATCAGCACTAATCTCGCCCCAGATAAGTAAAACAGTCAATGCCTGTTCACTAAAATCTCTACGCCTACGGGCCAAATTAGTACTACAATTAGGACAATATGGGCTAGTTGATCTCTCTCCTGATAAAAGCATATTTAAAGAATCAACAACCCCCAACTCTTCGCTAACCTTTAGAACCTTCTTTTCAGCTGTAGACAAAACACTATCCTTAGCTTTTGCTGAAGCTCTTGTTTTAGTCGAAGATTTAATTGGGACAACTTTATTTGTTTTTTTTGATTTACTAGAAGCTTCATAACCAGCCTTTTTTGCTACCTGAGAGACTTTCTTTGCAAGCTTACCGCTCTTGTCCGAAGCGGTCTTTTTAGAGCTCGCTTTTTTCGCCAACTTGGCGGGAATCACCTTGCTACTAGTAGATGATGACTCTTTAGCTACTTTAGACTTCTTAACAGATTTTGCTGCCGGCTTACTGGCCTTCGATTTAGCTGAAACTCCGCTCTTTCCTGCTGTCGCTTTTTTTGCCATTTTCTACCCCTCCCAAACCGCGATTTAATGAAAAATCACTGTGTAAAGCCTTGAGCTTCATTGCATAGCGAGATCAATCGGCAATAGCACATACAACTTTAACGAGTCAAAAAATACCTACAATTTCAATAGATATTAAGATAACCTATTAAAGAACCCGAAAAAAATGCTGCTTGAATTTCGCAAACATCTGTTCCGCCGATCTAGTCCAAATTTTAATCTCACTTAGCTCACCACTATTGTCCATAAAACTAAATTAAAGTCAACTACTTCTCTTCATTATTTCACCTCTAACCTCACTTAAAGTGAGGACTATTTAAACATTCATAGAAAAATCAAAGCAAATACTTCGACAATTCCGCAACAATATCCAAACTAGGATGAGAGTATTATTAAGAGATAAGCACTTCTCTTCAGAGATTCTGGAAAGTCGATTGCACAACCGTCTCAGACTACACGAATACTTACCATATAAAAGATATGCTAATAGGGAGGCACCTATGCACTAAAGTGTGTTTTAAGGTAAGGATCTTGGTCAAAATAGTATCTCAAAACTTCTTGTTTAATATTATGTAACTTCAAATCCAAGCTAGGCGTGGTAAGTAAAGGCTTCCACACTTTATTTGCCTGCTTTTGCTGGCCATTACGATAAAAATATAATCCTTGCAGATAAGTCGCTTCCGGATTTGGCTTCATTTCACCTATCTGATCTAAATATAACTTCGCCTCGCGCATCTTTCCCTGCTTTAAATAAGCATGGGCCATTACAGTTGCGATCTGGTGATTCTTTTCCTGACTTAAATCTAAAGAAATTTTTGAATATTCAATTGCCTTCTCTAAATTAAGGTTTTGCCAAGAATAACAATCAGCCAATTCAATATACGCCTTAGCCTGGACGGCTGGGGACACTTTCGAATGTAATAAAGACTGCTCAAACCACATCGAAGCCGTTTCTAACTGCCATAACTCTTTAAATAAAAGTCCCAGCCCAAGATATATTTCAGCGCCATCAAAATTAGTATTGAGTAAACGTATAAAATCATAAGTCCCCTTAGAAGCGTCAAAAGCACTTGCTGCCGAAATAAGGCTCTTCAAAGCAGACATGTCGGCATTCCTATATAAGAAACTGAGCTTAGATCGACTATACACTAATTCATAATGATGTTCTGAATTTAAAAACGCAGTTACTTGGTCAAATTCATTCCAATCAATCTCACCTTCATCTGTCTGACTAAGCTTTACAATTGAATTATCTAAAGCAATTTCTTTATCCTTCGCATTTAATTTTTCAGATAAACAAGCAATTTCTCTGGCTATATATGAAACGTTCCATGGATCGACTTTAAGCAATGAGCGTATTAAATTCAAAGATTCTAAATATTTTTTTTCCCGGTAGTAATAACCAGATTTGAGCCATTTAATTTCATCTACAAGCTCAGAATCCGTATCCTCATTAATAGTAATAGAATTTAAAATTTCTATAGCCTTATCAGAGCCGCCATACCTCATAATAAAGCCAGCATATTTTATTGCAGTATCTCGGCATCTACCATCCAACTCAAACATAGTATCAAAATGCTTTTTGGCTCTTTCAACATTTCCAAGCCTAAGATAAACAGAAGCTATATGAGCGTGAACATCTGCATCATCTTGATGCTTCGCTAACAAAGAATGCAATAGTGCCAATAATTCAACTTTATCTCCTTTAGTTTCGATAATTTTTCCAAGGCGCTCTCTACCTAATAGATACTCCTCAACATTTACTCCTTTTACCTTCAAATGTGAAACTAAACGACAAAATCTGATTTCTGGATTATCAGGGTTGAACTGATAAGCTTCATCAAATAGCTCTTTCGCCATTTTATGTTCACCAATAGACAAAAACTGGCTTCCGATCTTTTGAACAATTCCGGGGTTACTACCAGCAAAAGTCAATATCAATTTAAAAAATTTAAAGGCTAGATCAAACTCTGAAAATTCTTCCAAAATTTTTGCAATAAAATACAAAACTCCTTCTTTAAGAGTTTTATTCTGTAATGCTTGATTTGCAAGAAAAATAGCACGGCTTCTCAACTGTTCAGAACGGCTATTATCTCCTTTTGCTTCTGCTATTTTTGCTATAGAAAGCGCTTCATAAATCTGAATTTCTGGTGGGCAGAAACCTTTATTCTCAGTCCACCAATCAGAAAGAGCAACTATAGCTGCTTCTGCTGGGTTATATTTTTTATGTTCAAGAAATTCAGCACTTAAATTTTTATGTGTTTCAAAATTTCCATATAAATTGTAAGGAGCGGCTTGCTCAAAAAGATAAAAATAGTGATCAGCAATCTGTTCTTCACCTTTGTTATAATTAATCTGGCTTAACCCAAAGTAGGCTGGATACCATGATGAATCCAATTTTAAGGCCTGATCATAGTTAAAGATAGCTCTTTCAAAATTTTCTTGGCATTCCATACTAAAACCAATGCCAAAATATGCAGGAGCTGAAGGACCATACTTTTCAATGATATTTTGAAATCTACTAACTGCTTCAGTATCAGAAATCATCTCACCATGTTGTTCTGCAAACAAAACACTCAATTCCCAATGCATAGAATTTTCTGGATTCTTTCCTAACATTTTCACAAAGTAATCTCTCAAAACATCTATCTTTTCCAATTTAATTGCAAGCTCTACCCTTCTCAATTGGAATAACAGATTCAGTCGCGATTCTGGAATATCCATTAATTTATTCAACAATTTCTCCGCTTCAGCATAATGCTTTACGAATATAAGCTTGTTTACTTCATCAAAATCGCTTTGAATATTACCTTGCATTAAAATTGCATCTTTCCTAATTTATATAAGATATGTAAGTCTTCACAATACAATACAGAATTATTGGCAACCATTTTTGGCCTTAAAACAAGGCTTATTTTTGATTTGTAGCCATTCATCACCAGCAAATTACGGCAATAAACTCCAATATAAAGGGTCTATCGACTGATAGATAATGAAGTTAAACTTAATTTAACCAGTACAATAAATTGAATTTGAGTAAAAACAGATATGGTGCTGAAATAAGGAAGAGAATTATAGAAAATATTATTTTATTTATTCAAGTCCAAAATATTCATCTTCTCATAAAGATCTAATCTAATGAATAGTCCAAGGAGTTTTTTAATCATACAATGCCATCTGTACTAAAGAACGGCCAGACCAATCTGTAAAAATATTAGACGATATTAGCTAAAGCTGCAAAATCATTCGCAGAGGGAAAAAATCACCTCCTCACTTTGAAGGTCGACTCTCAATATCTACTCTCAATTGTGGCTTAAAGTTAAAACCCAAAACTTTAGCTTTGGAACATCCTTTTAACCTAATAGACTCAGTCTGCAAATGTTTGGTCGAACGGGGATCCGTATAGCATTCCTGCATAACATGTGCAGCCAAAAGAACAGCACTTGAAGACCCACCAAGCTCACACTCCAAGCGACCTAGTTCGAAGTCCGAAGGCAAAAGCTCATAGCACAAGGGTAACGATGCTTTATCTGGTATGTTCTCGGGAAAATAATCTAAACTTAAAACTAATTTCCCTTCTAATTCTCCAGAATTACTTATAGAAACACTTCCCCACTCAATCATATTTTGACTTTTATCAGTTACGCTCATATGCGTGGGTATTGCCGCAACATTAGGTTTTAAATTATTAGCCATGTCTTTCTTCTTATCTTTACATGATAAAGTAAGTGTCAAAAATATTATGATCAAAACACAAGGTGTTAGTAGTAATGAAATTAAAGGCAATACTATTCTCCTTAAAATGCTTGTTCATCTGTTACTGCAGCACCCATAATAAGTAGATGTATATCATTAGTACCTTCATAAGTAATAACAGTCTCGAGGTTACACATATGGCGCATAATCTTATATTCATCCATAATGCCATTCGCTCCCAATATATCTCGACAAATTCGCGCAACTTCCAAAGCTACTTCACAATTATTTTGTTTAGCCATACTAACTTGAACATAATTCAAAACTTTATTATCTTTTAGCTGTCCGATTCTAAAAGACAGTAATTGTGCTTGCGTTATCTTAGACAACATAATAGCAATTTTTCTTTGCACCAGTTGCTTAGTTGCCAATGGTTTTGAAAACAAAACCCTTGTCTTAGCATAAGAGACAGCCTCCCCTAAGCAACACTCAGCAGCTCCAATAACCCCCCAGGCAATGCCATAACGGGCTTGATTCAAACACTCTAACGCACTTTTTAGTCCTACTGTTTCAGGCAATATTGAATCTTTAGAAATTTTCACATTGTCGAAGTATAGTTCAGAAGTAATAGAAGCACGTAAAGAAAGCTTACCTTCCATTTTTACAGCTTTAAATCCCGGGGAGTCTGTCGGCACCAAAAACCCTCTTATCCCTTGACTTGTCTGCGCCCAAACGACAGCAATATCTGCAATACTACCATTCGTGATCCACATTTTCGAACCATTCAAAAGCCAATAATCACCTTTATCTTCAACTCTAGTTTTCATAGCAGCTGGATCTGAGCCACCATCAGATTCTGTCAAACCAAAGCATCCGACAGCCTCTCCTTTAGCTAATTTTGGTAACCACTCCTTTTTTTGCACTTCGCTACCAAATCTATGAATAGGATACATAACTAATGCACCTTGTACCGATGCAAAACTACGTAAGCCAGAATCACATCTTTCTAATTCCTTCATAACAAGGCCATAAGAAATATTATCCATACCAGGCAAACCATAACCGTTCAAATTCGAACCTAACAATCCTAATTCACCCATCTTTTTTATAAGATTTGTCGGAAATTCTTCTTTTCGATAACAATCCTTAATAATAGGTTCCGCTTCACTTTTAACAAACCTTCTCACTGACTCTTCGACAAGTTTTTGATCATCATTCAATAGATCTTTAATTTGCATACAATCTACGAAAGTACTATTTACTCCAAAAGCCATGGATGCCCCCTTGTTATCCATCTATACTCTTCAACTTCTAGCAATCATCATTTTCTAACAAATCAACTACAATGGCACCTAAAAGTCTAATCGCTTCTTTCTATAATAAATAAATCTAAAAAGAATTAAAATCAGAGCCCCAGATAACACAGCTATTAAATAAACTCTGCGGTTATCCATATCAGCAAACAGATAAATAATTAGCAACGTAATCAAAACCGATATCACAGCATTAAGCTCTTTTCTATTCCCTCTTAAAATCCAGTCTTTCAAGGCAAATTTTCTTCCTTCTCCACCAGCTGGGACAACAGGAAATAATTGCGGTGTTATAGGTGCTACATTAGCCCTAAATAACCCATAACGTGGTCCCCATTTTTGCACTAAACGGTCTTCTTCTGCTCTCAGAGTCATACGAAAAAAAAGCCCTAACAACAAAAAAACAATTATGACAAGAAAGAAATTATTTGCAGCAACACATAAACCAATAGCTACAAGCAAGCTACCTAAACTATGAGGATGCCTAACATACCTAAAAGTCCCTCGTACCATAAATTCATTTTCGGAATATTTAAATCCAGAAGCTAACATTCTTAGCCCAAGACCAACAAGGCTAAGAAACGAGCCCACTAACAATGATACTCTACTAGGATAAGCAAGAATTACGACCAAGACTAAGGTTAGAAACTCGATCAACTGTCGATAAGATACTGACAACTCCCGCATCAAGCAATCAATTAAAGGAAAGTGTTTATTTTTCTTTAATTCTTCTTTAAACCGATAGTCCAGAAACCACCTCGTGGATAGAATTTTGCTATTATTTCACGTGTTTTCCTTCAAGAACTAGCGTCATTAATCAGCCTTTTCCATCCAATGGTCGTCCGTGGCTTCTCGAAATACACGCGCATTACTAAGAATAGATAATCTTTAACTTTTTCTGCTAACACTTTAAACTTCTTAGCGTACTCCATACCCTCATCTATATTATGAATAGAACATGGGGCAACAATTATAATTTTTCTTTTATCTTCTCCCAATAATTTTTTTTAATTCGTTACGATTCGAAAAAATAAACTTTCGTGATGATTCACTAGCAGAGAGCACTGCTTTTACAGAGGTAGGCGATAGCAATACATTATCGCCCTGAACATTCAAATCCTCTGTAAGTTCCATAGTAAACCTTGCACTTTCAACAATAAGCAATACAGCTCAAGCACATGAAGAAAACACCAAGCGAACAATCCCTGAGGTATAGTTTCATATGACAATCTCAATCTGCAAAAACTCTTTATATCAAATTATCCTGGTACTAATTTAAGAGCTCTATTTGAACATAAAGTTCAGTCACGACGAACTCTAACTATGAATTTTCTGTCAGAAATTGTACACAAGTGCTCAATATCCGCATTTTCTTTATCAATATCTCTTTTCTCAGCTAATGCAGACTCAAAAATCATTTCCTTCCACTTAACATCAAGTTCGCCTTCCAAGTGCAGATAAATTCTATCGCTAATTCGATATCCAGCATCCTTACGCATAGATTGAATTTTACGATTAATTTCGTTAGCAATCCCTTCTTCAATCAATGCAGCAGTAAGCTTAGTATCTAAGGCAACCAATATTCCATTATTAGAAACGACATCTACACCAGACTTACCTTCATAGCCTATCGTTATATCGCTTCTGTCAATTTCCCACGATTTATCATTTCCGAAAATAATAATTTTATCACCATTTTCTTTAATCTTTCCATCTCTAGCAGCTTTAATAATAAACTGCATTTCCTTACCATATTTTGGGCCTAAAACTTTTGCGTTAGGAACCGCTCGCAAAGTGGCTAACTCAGATGCATCTTTAATAAAGACAATCTCTTTAACATTAAGCTCACTTTTCAATACATCAATTTGTCCACTCAAACAATCTTCTGCTACATCTAAAGGCAATGCTACCAAAAGTTTACTCAATGGCTGCTTTACTTTAATTTTTATTTTCTGTCTCAAAGAAAGGCCCAACGAAGTGATTTGCCTCGTCAGTTCAACTTCATTTGTCAAGTTCTCATTACAAAACCTGTCTGGTACTCGAGGCCATTCTGTAAGATGGACTGATTCTCCTGAGGAAAGGTTTTGATACATAACCTCAGTCACAAAAGGAGCAGAAGGAGCCAACATTTTTATCATAGATATTAAAACGTAAAATAGAGTCTCGTATGCCTCTATCTTTTCAGTATCCATACCTTCAACCCAAAATCTTTCTCTGGACCTTCGAATATACCAATTAGTAAAGTTCTCCAAAAATGCTAGAACCGGGTTAAGCGTTTTATTGAGATGATAGGTAGAAAAAGCTTTATGAACTTCTCTTTCAGTTTCAAAAAGCTTTGCTAAAATCCACTGATCAAGCTGATTAGCAGGTGTTGGGATATGGGCTTCGTCTCCAATAAAGTTATCTATTTTGGCATAAGTAACAAAGAAAGAATAAGCATTCCAAAGGGGGAGTAAAACATTCTTAATCTGGCTTTCGATACCTGAATCCTTAAAATTCAGATCGTTCATCGCCGCAGCCGGAGAACTCAGTAGATAAATTCTCATTGCATCTGCACCATAACGATCGATCAATTCCATTGGGTCAGTATAATTTTTCTTTGACTTAGAAATTTTTGTACCGTCAGCCGCTAGTAATGTGCCATGTACAATACAGTTCTTAAATGCTGGACGGTCAAAAATCGCTGTAGAAAGAACATGCAAATAATAAAACCAGCACCTTATTTGACCAGGATATTCAACAATAAAGTCACTTGGAAAGTGCTTATCAAACCATTCTTTGTTTTCAAATGGATAATGACACTGCCCATAAGGCATAGAGCCAGATTCAAACCAGCAATCCAGTACTTCATCAACGCGTTTCATTTCTCCAGAGCATTTCGAACAGCTTCCCAATAAAGGATCAAGAAATTCTTTATGCAAATCTGCAGGCCTGGTACCAGTAAACTTGGCGATAGCATCAAGAGACCCTAAAACTTCGCGATTATCGCAACCGTCATTTTGGCACTCCCACACTGGAATAGGAGTACCCCAAAATCTAGAACGAGAAATATTCCAATCTCTAGCTCCATCAAGCCATTTTCCAAAACGCCCTTCTTTTACATGCTCAGGTACCCAATTAATGTCTTGATTTAATGCAACTAACTTATCTTTAATTTTTTCAACGGCAAAATACCAAGCATCCATAGCTCGATAAATAAGAGGGGTACGGCAACGCCAACAATGAGGATAATTATGTTCTAAAGTTGCTTGATTTAAGACAACATCCTTAGTCTTAAGATATTTAATGATATCTTTATTAGCCTCATGAACATTACGGCCAACAAAATCCTTTACTTCTTTAGTAAAATTTCCTGCCAAATCAACAGGGTTTTGGACAGCGATACCCGCTCGTTTACAAGCCCAATAATCATCCTCACCAAATGCTGGAGCTATATGAACAATACCAACACCATCATCAGTGGTAACAAACTCAGCCGACAAAACTCTAAAATTTCCATTTGCCTTATGGGAGAAATAGTATGGAAAAATGGGCTCATATGTCTTCCCTACTAAATCTTTTCCTTGTATTTTTTCAATAATCTTGGGATCTTCACCTAACTCTTTTTGATAGCGCGGAATAGCATTTTCGGCCAATATCAAGACCTCGTCACCGCTTTCAATTGCGACATAACCTATATCTTCTCCGACAGCTAATGCTAAATTAGAAGTTAGCGTCCAAGGTGTCGTGGTCCAGGCCAAAAAATATGTATCCTTCCCAATAAGCTTTTCATCCGATTTAAATTTGACAACAACAGTCGGATCTTGCCTTGGTCGAGTAGAGTCAGATTCACGCGTATCTGAAATAGAAAGAGAAGTCTCGCATTGATAACAATACGGAGTCACTCGATAATCTTTATAGATGAGTCCTTTCTTATAACATTCGGAAAACACCCAAAGGACGGATTCCATAAAGTCAACGTCCATCGTCCGATAGGCATTTCGATATTCTGTCCATCGGCCAATTTTGTCGATATAAGTTTCCCACGCATCATTTGCACTGGAAACAAATTCACGGCATGCATTATTAAAAGCAGCAACGCCTATTTTATCTTCTATTTCAGCTTTTTTTGTAATTCCCAATTTTTTTTCAATCGCATTTTCTATTGGCAATCCATGGCAATCCCATCCCCACCTTCTAGGTACTGTATAACCTTCCATAGTAAAGAAGCGAGCAATGCTATCTTTCAATATCGAAACAAATATGGTTCCATGATGAGGGTTGCCTGTAGGAAACGGAGGACCATCATAAAAAATATGCTCTTTTTTGGAAAGTTTTAATGATTTTTCAAAAGTCAAATCCTTCTTCCATTTTTCTAATACTTCTTTTTCGTTTTCAGGAAAGGATACTTTACTTACGACGTCTTGATACATGGTTTCACTTTCTCTATATTCTAATCAAATTATGGCAATCAACAATCAACTGCTGCTTCGTAAAATTCTCGAGCTCGAAACGAGCTTCTCACCAATGGAGCTGCGGCCACTGAACGAAATCCTAGGCTAAGCGCTTCCTTAGAAAGCAAATCAAACTCCTCCGGTGGTACCCATCGCTTAACACTTAGATGTTTTTTGGAAGGGCGCATATACTGCCCGATAGTAACAAAACTAACCCCAGTAGCTCGCATATCTTTCAGAGTTGTTATAATTTCATCACTGTTCTCTCCCAGTCCCAGCATAAGCCCAGATTTAGTAAAAACCCTACCACTCAAACTAGAATTAGAATCGATAAAATTTTTTGCCTCTGCTAAGACTTGTAAAGATTGGCTGTACGATGCTCTAGCATCTCTAACTTTGGGCGTTAGACGTTCAATCGTTTCAAGGTTATGTGCATAAACATCAACTCCACTTAGCAAAATATTATATAAAGCTTGAAAATCTCCTCTAAAATCTCCAGCCAATAACTCCACTTTCATATTAGCGTCAACAGCTTTAATCGCTTTAACAACCTTCACAACATGTCCCGCACCACCATCAGAAAGATCATCACGATCAACCATAGTCAGTACAACATACTTAAGACCAGACTCGTAACAAGTTTGTGCAACATGCTCCGGCTCAGAATCATCCAACCAGCCTTGCGGATCGCCCGTTTTTACATTGCAAAAACGACACGCCCTCGTACACGTATCTCCTAGAATCATAATTGTCGCCGTTTCGTCATTCCAGCATTTACCTATATTGGGGCACTTTGCTTCTTGACAAACAGTAGCCAACCTTCGCGTACGCAAGTCTTCACGTATTTTAAAATACTTCTCTCCTGAGGGAAGTTGAGTCTTTAACCACTTTGGTTTACCAATATGCAAGGGTTTGGAATCAGAAATTTTCTGATTCATTTCGCCTTTTACCGAACCTTCCATCGATTCCATTATAAAACCCTTCCGAAAACCATTAACATCAAAACATCTCCTAATTAAGCATAACTATAACTCTCAGTAGGATCGCCCATAAAAGAGAAATTCTCATGATAGATGACACCGTAGCTCTGACAACTTTTTTCTTGCGGATCGAAATTCCGCATATTATGAGGCAGCCTATTATTAGTTGGGCTCACCACCATATTCCGATTCGCTTAAAAATTCATCCACAAAGGATTCTTAACACATCATTTGCATACAATTGCCAATGATCCTGGCTAAAGATTGGAAAAGCAAGAATAAACCTTGGCAACGAAATGAAAATAACGCGTTTTGTACTCTACTGCCAGAAAATTATGGATTCTATAAACAACATAACACACTGTTTATAATACTAAATTTAACTTGTAAGATTTTATTTTAACTCTATGTAATAGACAATCCATCAAAATCAGGCAAAGCAACGGCCTTGTCATATAAAGTCAAAGCCTTGGAAAAATCTTGCTATTCATCAAAGCAAAATCTATTATACCGTCCAGTGCCTAAAATTTACCCTTATTTAATCTGGATGAGAAGGCTGTTCCTGGTTTTTAGGCAAAAACTGCTATATTTAATTCCCCATGATGATGAAACGCGATGAGTAAAATAAAAGTTAAAACAACAGGTTCGCGAACTAATATTCCAAACTCATTGATCGATTCTTGGAAAAGCGTACTTATCACACAAGGAAAATTTCCCAAAGGGACCAATAAAGGGGAACATAAGCCAGATTTTTTAGTTAAGATTTTGGCTCGCTCATTAAAGCGCGAACTGGCAGAGCTATGGGGATCTTTTACCCAATCCCGCAAAAGGCTCACTGAAAATTCTTTAACCGGTAAAAAAGAAGCTATGACCTATCTTCTAGGCTTTCATCTTGCCAACATTGCCCGATATATTCACACCATAGAGCATACCAACAAATATTGGGACTTACCTCTACTTATAAAGAAGCAAAAAAAAATCAATATTATCGACCTCGGTTGCGGAAGCGGCGCCTTGGCACAGAGTAATCTTTGGTTTGTGCTTTCATCGGGGGCTAAAGCAAAAAATATTACAATCAAGTTAGTTGACAAAAGTAACCACTTACTAAATGCGGCTACTGCAGGACTGGATGAAATTAGTAAAGATGTCAAAATAAGCTGTCACAAGGGAGACCTTACAACGCTTCATATAGATAAATATACGAATGATGATCAAGATACTCTCACCATTATCAATCTGGGCTATATATGGAATGAGCTTTGTAAAAACAAGAAAGCCAGTGCCACTATTTTACGCCTCATCGAATACTTCAACACAAAGCAGACTCCTTGCATTATAATTGTTTTAGAACCTGGAAGCCAAAATCAAAGCAGAGATGCAATGGGACTTAGGGAACATTTGATCCATGAAGGTTATACGACATTATACCCCTGCCCTCATAATATAGCTTGTCCACTTTTAGAAAAAAGTCGAGATTGGTGTTATAGAGAGGTTTATTGGACACATCCACCAATACAAAAATACATTGATAATTTGATGCAAATAGAACGCACTATATTAGCGACCTCTTCCTATGTATTTGCTAATTCAGCTGCGAAAAAGCAACTTTCAGAAAAATCAATAGCCGAGAATATCATCGTAGGACGCCCCAAACGTTTGAATAATAATAAAAATGAAAAATTATCAGATACTCCTAGTGATTATCTACTTTGCACAACTCGTGGCCTAAAAAAAATTCCTATAACCAAAAGACCACCACATCAGTTAAGAGGAGAGCCCCTTAAGCAAAGCACAAAACAATGACCTCTACTAGGCAAATCTTTCCCTTCAAGCCGCCAATTCAAGGTTAACTCACAACTAGAATAATCCGAATCATATATTAGTAAAGGACTACCCTTTAAGCACTACAAGGGCAAGTTCTATTTTAAGATAGATAAATTATTAAAAGGTAGGCATGAGTGGAAAGAGTACGGCGTAATCAATTGCGAATACAGCATCCATTCTACGTAGCAATTTTATTGTTATCCATTTTATCCTCTTGTGCAGATTCAATTTTTCCAGACGTACCTACAAAAAAGAAAAGCACTACAATTATTGAACGTCAGAACAAACCCCTTCAATCCAATCAACCTAAATCAATTAGTAATTCTCGCTTATTGAGGAGGATAACTATCGATTTACTCAACCACTTACCTTCCCTAGAAGATAGTGAAACCATCATCAGCGGCGAAGTAACTATAGAAAAATTCTCAGAACAAGTTTTTAATGAAAAAGACGTTGCAAAAGCAATTGCCGAGCGGCACGCTCGTTTTTGGAACCTTTTATCAACGACCACGCCTGAACTAGAACGCTTTGCTCTCATCGACACCAACTTAAAATCTCTACTCACAAACGAAATAAAAGAAAAGATTCTACATGAACCAATAAATAACTTAAGATATCTACTAGAATTAAAGAAACCATTTACAGATCTTTTTACTACTTCATGGTCAATTGTCCACGATGACGTTGCTAATATCTGGGGAGATAGCTCAACTACATCTCCTTGGAAAAATGAAGCATTTAAGCTTTACACATTTCAAGACAATCGCCCTAAAATGGGAATATTAAATAATAGAGGTTTCAATGCTTCCATAGAAACTGGACAATCTACAAATATGATATCCTACACATCATCAGTGTTAAAAATATTAAATTGTAGTAAATTTGAAAAACATGAAGCACATCTATTTTATTCTTTATCTGAATCAGACTTGCTTAACCTACCGCAGTCTGCCATATCTAACCCATCTTGTTCAAATTGCCATAGACAGATTCAATACATAGCTCCCTCACTTTCAGGAAATGCCTCAGGAAGCAACTTAGCATCTTGGCTTCAATATACCTCAAACAATACTGGACCATCATATTTCTCAGGAATTCCATTCAATGATGAAGAAGAGTTAGCATCTATTCTATCCCAAGACCCGAGATCATATCAGTGTGAATTTAGAAATCTAATGGAAAACATACTCCAACGGCCACTTCTCAATAATGAAAATGATCTTGTTTTGTACGCTAGCATCTTAGATGCCTTCGAAGAAGAAGGTCAAAATATTATTCAAGCAATTCGCCCTATCATTTTCAATGAAACTTACAAGGCTGAAATTCAAGATAAAAATGTTAGAAAAAAAATTTTAGGACTACATAGTGGAGCGAAAATATTAACAAGATCAATATGGAAAGGCATAATCAACAATCTCTCTCCTATATCATCTACAATTGAAATTCCTTATATTATTGAGCCAGGAATAGATGATTTGGTGGACGCAGTTAACTTTTCACCTTCAGGTTACTACTTTGCAAGCCTCAAACAGTTTGTAAAAAAATTGACCAACTCGATTGTAAATGATGAGCTTTCAGCAGGAAGAAGCGCAAATGAACGGATCTTGCTTACCCAACTTCCAGACGGAAGCGGATATAGCGATGATTTAGACCTAATACACAACCAGCTTATTTCATTATGGACCCATTTGACTTCTATGGAACTAGATGAAAACAGCCTACAATTCGACGAACTTTTCAATCTGTGGAATGCAGGATTTGAATCAGAAGATAATATCGACAATAAATCCAAAACTGCGTGGAAGCTAGTTTTAGCGGGAATTTTTCTTTCACCAGAATTTATTTTATATTAGTCAGGTACTATAATATGAAACGAATAAAACGCCGAGAATTCATACGCTATTTTGGTAAATCAGCTATAGGAAGCGCCTTATCTTATAACTTCTTCAAAGAAAATATAAGCTTCGCACAAAGCAGCAGTATTACTTCAAGTCCATATATTATTATAGTGCATTGCGATGGAGGGTGGGACCCAACATTAGTATTCGATAATAAAATAGCATCCAATTATGTCGAAACTCAACCAGGAATTCAGGCAATATCGGGACCGGGTAAACTAGAATATATCGACCATCCCGATCGTCCATTAACAAAATACTTTTTTCAAAATCATGGATTAAAAACAGCTATAGTGAATGGTTTGTATTGTGGCAGCTTTTCTCATTCTGAAGCCCTGATAAAGTCTTCTGGCTCATTTTTGACAACAACAAATAGATTTGCCGATTGGCTTACATTCTACGGTTCACAGGCAGGTGGAAGCTATCCAGTTCCTCATATTTCAATTGACGCACATTCTATTCCTGGAACTTTAGGTGAGGCATCGGCTCGAATCACTAGTGAGACTATTGAAAAAGCAAGAGTCAATATAACAAATAACTCTACAATATTCTCATCCAAAAATGACGGCGCGTTGAGTGACTACCTCGATGAAAAATATAAAGTATTATTGGATAATCGCATCACTCAATCATTAGACTCTGAAAAACTCCAAGCACTTCAATCTAGCTATGTGTTCACACAAACTATAAATAAATCAATCATAGAAACTTCATTTGACAACAGCAAAAGTCAATTTGAAAACAACATAGCTCTAGCCGTAAATTTTTTAGAAAAAGGATATAGTAAATGCGCCACAGTACAAGCCGGAGTAAATAAGCAGTGGGATACTCATAGCAACAACGATCAAATACAGTCTGAAAACTATGAAATGTTATTTTCAGCTCTAAGTAATTTAATTGAAAATACTCAATCAAATTCATCCACTTCTTTACTAAAAGACAATCTAACTATCATCGTCAAAAGCGAATTAGGAAGAAGCCCAATTTATCAAACAAATAGTCCGCAAGGAAAAGGCCACTGGCCATTCACTTCTGCTTTATTATGGGGAAAGGGTATTAATGGTGGAAAGGTATTTGGAAAAACTGATGATTTTCTTAGAGGAGTGCCAATAAATCCAATTTTTGGAACAACTGAGGCGGCTGATACTAATCCGTTAGAAATATCAAATATATTTGCTGGACTTTTTGAGCTATTTGAGATTCCACATTCGTCTTTTTTAACTGATGATATAATTCCAGCTTCCATTTTACTTTCAAAATAGGTTCAAAAATGAAGGCTTTATCTATATTTTACACACTCCCCATATTAAGCATATTATATGCCTGCGGTGCTTCAATTGGCGATGGAGCCTCGGGAGATGACGATATCAACACTGGATCAAATGAAGCAAGTAATATCAACAACTCAAGTGTAGAGTTAAACTCAGTAATAAACTGCGATGAAGGTTCCAGTTTAAGTTATAAAAATTTTGGTAATGCATTTCTCCTAGATCATTGTACAACATGCCATTCATCAGAAATCAATAATAATGAAAGACTGAATGCTCCGATAGAAATGAATTTTGATAGCATTGAATTGGTGCAAATTTGGAGGGCAAATATACTAGAAGTCATGCAAAAAAAAGAAAATTCAATGCCACCGACATATGAATTAAATCAGGAGGAAAAAGATAATTTTATCAACTGGTTAAGATGTGGTGCCCCCGTAGGTGCTCACTCCTATCCATAACTCATAAACCTGCTAAAAACCATACCAGAAGGCGTAGAACCTCTTATCAGTTCGAAATTTTCGAAGTGTTTCACTCCATTCGACTTTACTTTTACTCGCAAATCTATGGAATAGTCATGTTGAACGAAAAGAAATATCTCAAAATTATTAAACATGAATGGTAAATGGATAGCCTTCGGCTCGGAATTGTGAGAACCCCTACTCTTCAACCTATCTATGAATTATGCAATAAGCCTTTGATACAATACCCTATCATTTAGATAATAGGAATTATCAGAAAACGCCAAGCATACAGATCAATATATCTCAGCAACATTCTAAAAAAATCCAAAGCCATTTGCTAGATCTACATCCGAAGCCTCATATTCCCCTACTTCAATTCTTTTCAGTTTTTCTTCCGGTTCATCTACATCCTTATTAATTTCAATTACATTATCTAATTCCTCTTTTATTTCTTCTTGTGGATCAAAAAATGGGCTAACAGATAGTATATTTGTCACGTCTATAATCGCGATAATATCATCACCTACTATGGTTGTACCCTCAATGAAATCGGAGTCTCTGAGCTCTACCTTTATCTCCGATGTCTGCATTTTCACATCTTGTACAGAGTCGATAATTAAAAAATAGAATCTTTTCTGTCTTTCTATTACCAGCGTTAAGTTTTTTTCCAAAATTTCGTATTTGGATATCTCTTCATCTGAAATACCTTGAAGAGTTGACTGAAGATCAATGACAGGAGAAATGATATCTCGATAGTTAATAACTTTATTTCCTCCTACAGATTGGTATTCACTAATATTTATCTCTTCAAGTCTGAAAATTTCAGAAAGTCTTATAGCCCAAGGTTGGGATATTCCCTTAATTTTAAAAATCAATAGTTCGTCTTCATTAGCAAGGCTATCAACGAGTTCGCCCTCAGTTTCTTGCCTAATATCCTCTGGAAAAATAAATCTACTCATCTCAATAATTTTGTCACAATCCAAAATCAATCCGACAGATCCATCAGCTAAAAATGTTGCACCTTTGTAGGGACCAATATTCATTATTCCTCTGATAAGCTGCTTAACCACAACATCTTCGGCATCTAAGATTTTATCCACCTTCAAGGCAAAATACCCATCTTTGCTATTAAGAATAACAAAATTGATATTATCATCAGAATCATCATTGGGTTCATCTTCTACATTCACTTTGATATCAAGAAATTTTTCTAAATCTATTATTGGTAATAACCTATTGTTAACAAATAATACTCTACCGCCTTCATAATCACGAAAATACCTACGTTCTTCCTCTTTACTAAAACTCAACAGACGAAAAACAGATTCCTGTGGAATAGAGTATGTATGAGTACCAGCTGTGACCAACAAAGCCTGAATAATAGTTACTGATTTAGGAACTGGCACTACTAGTTTTATAACCGTCCCATTACCAAGCTCAGAATCCAATTCAATCCTTCCATTGACACTCTCAATACTCGACTTCACCATGTCCATACCAACGCCTCTACCAGAAACATCAGTAACCTTTTCAGCTGTGCTAAATCCAGGTTCGAAAATTTGAGAAAGTATTTTACTCTTAGACATCTTGTTTAATTGATCTTCTGTATATAGACCTTTATCAATAATTTTAGCTTTAATCTTTTCGACATCAATACCTCCACCATCGTCTGAGATTGTGATTATCGTGTTTTCTCCTTCTTCCAGAAAACTAAGATCAATCTTACCTTCCAACATTTTACCATTAGCTTGTCTTTTTTCTTTACTTTCAATTCCATGATCCATGCTATTTCGAATCAAATGAATCAAACATTTACCTAAAACGGCTGCAATCTTGGGATCTACCCTTATATCCTCACCAATAATATTAAGCGTGGCTGGCTTATCTAACTGCCGTGACAACTCTCTTACTGCGCGAGGAAATCTTTTGACAAAACTATGCACGTCTTGTTTTCTTTGCTCTGAAATTTGCGAATGCATGTTTGAATTGATCTTATTCATATTTTCAAGAAAATCTGCCAATAGGCTTCGTCTTTATCACTTGGAAGTTTCCTTTCGATTGAAAACAACTTTTTAATGATATTTCTTATAACTGTAATTTCACCCGAATGAATCATAAACTCATCCAACATTTCTGTTGGTACCATCACTATATCTTTATATCTGAACGTTTGTCTTTGTTCTTAGAATTTTCTTGATTTTTAGAATGTGATTGTGTGCTAGATTTTCCCTAGTTCCAGTAATCTGTTTAGCTTTTTCTTCCTTTAGAGTATTCGTAATTTCATTTAAATTTAGCTCTCGGATCTTCTTCCTGAATAAGTTCTACTTCTACTAACTTATCAAAAGCTACCAACAACACTTCAACGGCGCTATCATTATCTGAAGTCAAGCCATCTCTTAAAAGGCCTATCAAGTCTTCATACAAATGCAAATAAGAAGTTAATTCTGGCCTTTCAAGCACTCCACTACTGCCTTTTAAGGTATGAATCAAGCGAAATACAAGGTCAAATGATTGTGGTGGTGCACTGCCACGTTTTATTGAAACTAAAACCGGTTCTATCTCTTCTATAATATCATTGGCTTCAGATAAGAATGAAGACTTTAACTCAATAAGCTCCTCAAGATACTGGATACGATCAGCGCTCTCTTCTTCTATTACTTTTCTTAAGGTATCTTCTTCATATGGCTTCTCGATAAAATTGGATATTTTAAATTTCAAACCCTTCATTGCCATGTCTTTATCAACAAACCCGCTTACTATGACAAAAGGAATTTCTTTAAATGACTCTAGCATACGCTCTCTCAGATCAAACCCGTTGCCATCAGCCATTTTAAAATCTGAAATCACTAAAGATATTTTTGTGTGATTCTTTTCAATCGCCTCAATTCCAGAATTAACTCCTGACAGATATAACTTGATAGCCCAGACGTTTGAGAGACGATGATATTAAAGTTCTAAATTCATCATCATCGTCAACGCAAAGAATAGTAAATTTTTTTTCCTGGCTCATATCAATGACACTTTCACCAAAATATATTTATACGCCAATAACCATTGAAGTCCATATCGGACTCCTGGAACACATAATAAAATATCTATCTCTAGAGTAGTTTTTAGGGCAAAAAAATGAGATTGTAGTTAATACCGAAGGCATTGAAATAACTTGGCTATGCTAATTAAATTATAAAACATTCAACACCATAGGATTGAAGGCATAAAATAATATATCGATTCACAATTGTCATAAAACATTAGCTTTATTATAACAAAATTTTTTAATTTGAAATGGTCGCTGAGGACATTCTCGAATCCAAGGTACCTTGTTCTGACATATTTTGTTGAGCACAAGCATATGGTGTTGGCTTCTTTTGTCCATTAACTAGATAATCTACAACGACTGCGACAGATGACTGGACGGCTCCCTGCCCTCCTCCAAGTGCTCCTTGAATACCCTGTGGAAACAGTAATATTATCAGAATAAGCACCAGCAGCAGCCCCGGCAGCAATTACGGACCCTGCGTAGGTAGCCTTATAAACATCGCTATCAGTACTCAACATATGCTCACAATGAAATTGTCGAAAAAATTCAGAGGCGCCGGCATCGAAAGTTTCTCCTTTTGCAACAACCTGATAAGGTGCTTCCAAAATTTGATCATAATCCTGGATAAAACGACTCATATCATTACAACTTATGCTAGATCCTGTCATCATTTGACAACGCCTCATATCACGTGCTTTAAATAGCAATGACCCTTGTTGTGCAGCTTTAGGTTTCCAATTACCTCTAATAACGTTTTCGTTAGGCTCACTAATAATCTGCATTCCTGGTAACAAATTTTCCATAACAATGCGAACATTTCTCTGTTTATCATCAGGGGCTGTAGCACCAATATCCCATGTCATAAGAGCATCAGCTTGCCCACCTATTGAAGTACCAGTAAGAGCCAATCTAACTCTCGGGCAAGATAGTGCATCATTGCAATTATAGTTTATCTTTGGTGTAGCATCGTTTGAGTTAATTTGACCAGTATTATCCTTTTTAGGGGGCTCTATATTTTTCTTATTACCACATGCTGTCACAAAATTTAAATTAATAATAAGAGAAATAAAAAGTAGAATATAGTTCTTCTCCACTATAGCAAGAGCTTCAATTATATTAAAAACAAAGTGTATACATTTTTTGAGCGTGTACATGACCTTCAAACCTTTCGCTATACAAACCTCGTTCAACCTTATCGGTCATTTACAAAATATCTTTAGGAAAAGCATAAATGATAGATATTTTTATTTGTGATCAGATAGTTATAAAAATTATCTCGTGTGATATTTTTCTTTCAAAGGGTCCAGTTAGCTGAAATCCTTAATAGTCTGAAAAGATTCATCTAGGGCGTGTTGACGTTTCATTTCCTACTACGAGCCAAACCCTTGAGTCACAACGTTGTCATGGTTTCAAAAATTATCCTCAATGTACATCTAGTACACCTCCGGTAATTTTTGAAACTATCTCTTACGCGACTTCAAGTATTTGTCTCTCGCTACGAAAATGAAACGTCAACACGCCCTAATACCTTGAGTAATGCAGCAAAATTATCAGGATAAGAAGCTGTCAGGCTAATCTTATTCCCTTTGCTTTCTAGTTTAAAGCGAATCTTTCTTGCATGTAACATGTGATGTAAAGAAATTAATGCAGAAAGCCCACGAAACTCACGTAAGTTTTGATGTGCAATATCGCCCCCGTATTTCTTATCTCCTAAAATCGGCAAATCTAAATCAGCAAGATGCACGCGAATCTGATGGCTTCGCCCTGTTACCGGATGACAGGCGATTAAGGAAAGATTATGCTTATGGCTAATGCCAAGAACCTCAAAAGATGTACTTGCCCATCTTCCACCAGCTCGAACTGACTTAACCAAGCCAGTCTTTTTACTAATCAACGATAAGTAATTTTCACAAGTCCATTTTTTCTTCTTTGGAATGCCAACACATATAGCGTGATATGTTTTAGAGACAAGCTTTTCCTTAAATTGGTCCATAACAAAGCTAGCATACGCTTTTGATTTTGCAATCAACAGTACTCCAGAAGTCTCTAAATCTAAGCGATGGCAAAGGATTAATTCATGCTCTAATTTATCTACAGACAACTTCTGCTGATAATAATTCATCAAAGCTTTGATTACGGTCTGGGTATTCGGATTTTTGGTTGGTTGAGAAGCTAATGATGGTGGCTTATTTAAGGCTATTAAATTTCCATCTTCATATAAAATATCATTAGAATTAATTATGATATCTTTTGCACCATTATTCTTAAGGGTATTTAGATCAAAAATGAGTTTGAGTTCATCTCCCACTTTGACTTTATACGAAGCAAATCTGATGCGTTTACCATTACAATACGCCCCTCCAGAATCAATTATCTGCCTGATCTTTCTTCTAGAAAGTCCAGTATTGATCTTGACCCAGGCTAAATCAATATTCAAACCCGCATCTTTTGGTGCTATTGTATGACTAATATGTTTCATGCATTATATTCTTAATAACATACTATAGTAGCAATTTTATCGTCTTAAAATATTTCTTCAGTCACAGCGGATTCGGCAAACAATACATATTATTTCCACAATAGCCATATCCGTTTTAACCGACTATATCATGGCAAATAAAATACTGATAGCTTCTAGCAGTTAACTTGTTAAAATAACAATAGCCTTTAATCACTCTACTTTGAAAGATTTACCATGCCTCAGATAAAACTCTACCTCGGCTCAATCTGGCATATAGCGATCAATCCAGAAGAATTTGACCGCCACAAGAGCTTGATCACTGCGATCGAATCAGGAGCACTTGCGGTCGAAGAAGGACGTATCATATACTCCGGACAACAAGGCTTGGCAAAGCAAAAATACCCCAACGCTGAAGTCATTGACTTTGCCGATCGTTTAATCCTTCCCGGATTTATTGATACTCATGTGCATATGCCTCAACTGGATTTGATTGGAAGCTATAGCCCAAACCTACTGGACTGGCTTGATAAATTTACATTTCCTCTGGAGGCAAAATTTAGCGATCCAGAAATAGCAAAACACACCTCGAATAGATTTATCAAAGAGTTACTTGCAAATGGAGTAAGCCTATCTATGATCTTTTCTAGCTCTCATGAAACAGCCACAGATATTCTATTCGAGACAGCTGATAATTTAGGATTAAAAGCCATTATAGGCAAAGTCAGTATGGATCAAAATGCGCCGTCCTCGATTCTGCAGAAATCGCAAGACGACTTAAAATCCACACGCAACCTTATTGAGAAATGGCATAAAAAAGAAAATCGCTTATTCTATGCCCTAACTCCTCGCTTCGCAATCACAGCGAGTGAAAAATTATTTAATTCACTTAGGCAGATAAAAAACGAATTTCCTGACCTCTGGATCCAAACTCATTTTAGCGAATCTACTGAAGAAGTTGAATTGGTCAAAAAAATCTATCCAGCCTGCAAAAATTATTTAGAAGTCTATAAACAATTCGATCTGCTTGGATCAAAAACCATGTTAGCTCATTGTATCCATGCTAATAAAGATGAAATCGAAGTGATAAATGCACTTTCAGTTTCTCTTTCTCATTGTCCAACCTCAAATCTTTTTCTAGGTAGTGGCCTTATGCCACTGTGTCACTACCTTGATTCAAATATAAAAGTTTCATTAGGAAGTGATGTCGGGGCAGGAACTAGCCTATCTCCCTGGAGAACTATGGAAGAAGCTTATAAGGTTCAAGCTTTACTTGGGACCTCCATTTCACCATCTTCTTTATTTTACCTAAGCACTCTCGGTGGGGCATATGCTCTTGGGCTTCATGAGTCAACTGGCAATTTTGCCATTGGTAAAGATGCTGATTTTCAGGTGATAGATCTTAAAAGAATACCATCTCTAAAAGAGCGTTTTCTTCACAAAAAAATAGATCCCAACACAGATTTCCTTCCCATTGTCATGAGTACAGACAACCGCATTGTTAATAAACTATTTATTCGAGGTAGAGAAGTATATAGCAATCCTTAAATAAAAATTTAATGATGGCCATGACGGACAAGAGATTTACGCTCATCAGCAGAAGCTTGATGGTAAATGCTTGGGTGCTTATCATTAGAGCCACGCATCGTCTGAATTCCACCACTCAATTCTGGCCTATCCGCTAGAAATTCTTTCGTATAAACCCATTTATCTTCTGCTGTTCCCGTCATCACAAATTCCGGACCAAGACGGATCGCATCTAATGGACAAGCTTCCTCACAAAAACCACAAAAAACACAGCGTAGGATATCAATTTCAAAACGCACAGGATATTTTTCAATACGACTATCTTCGTGTTCACCTGCTTCTATATAAATACATTCAGCTGGACAAGCAGTTGCGCACAAAAAACATGCTGTGCATCGAACCTGACCATCCTCTCTTCTAGTTAAAAAATGCCTTCCCTTAAACCGTGGACCATATGTAGCTGGCTGCTCAGGCCATTCTAAAGTATCTGTTTTTTCTATTTTCAATAGCTGCTTGAACATAATCTTATTAGTCATCCACAACCCGCGAAATATCTGTAAAAACGTGTTCATAGCCGCAAATAAAATATTTTTATCAAATGGAGGCTTTTCTACTTTT
Organism: Bdellovibrionota bacterium; assembly: GCA_041391425.1. Taxonomy (GTDB): domain Bacteria; phylum Bdellovibrionota_B; class Oligoflexia; order Oligoflexales; family JAWKNZ01; genus JAWKNZ01. The sequence continues at coordinate 373,551 of JAWKNZ010000002.1, read as the reverse complement.
ATAACTGCCATATTTTACTTTCCCTAGTTTTCTGTATTGCAAAAACAAATAGATAGAACACTATCCCATTAATTCACGAAGGCTCTCAATCATCTCACAAACATCAACCGCACCATGGATCACTGCAGGAAAAGGATCGCTTAGCTCGCCAATGTTACCCTCATGGTTAGTAAATGAACCTCTTTTTTCTACAAAGCCCTTAAGAGGCACAGTATGACTAATAGTCTCTATTTCTTCTGGTAGATAATGCGCAGACCAAGCAGAGACAAATGGCATTTCACTCAATTTCGCAAGATGCTCTTTAAGCTCAGGAAATGACTGCGGACTTTCTGGACAAAGGGCTATAACAACCTTTGCTCCACTGAGTAAGCATTTTTCAAACTCGTTCTTAACCTCTGCCTTAAGACCAAATTTCGTTAAGGCATTTTGCAATCCCAATGTATTTGGATTACGGTCACCTCGTAACAAGATGCCATCAAATGCATTAATATCTTCGTGGTCTTGCCGCCATTGATATACTTTACTTATTCCCAATTCTTTTACAAAATAAGCAAGCAGCGCTTCATATTCCTCATTAGTCTGATGAGCAGAAACCAGCAAAGCAATTTCATCTATATTAGTATCCTTAAGCTTTCTCGCAAGTATGGATAAACCTTCATCTTTGCCTCCAGCTATCCTTTCATTCATATTGTCCTTATACCACCAGCGGCTAAGACGCTCCTCAGGGTTTAAATAGCGATAACTATGACGACCTTCATCACACATCCAATGGCCATTAACAGCTGAATGCTTAGGTTTAACCCTATAATACCTTAGCTCGTTAGACTTTCCATGCATGCTGATGTGACACCCAGTAGAACAGCCATTACAAATGCTATCTTTTTCTTCCAAAAACCATACCCGTTGCTTAAATCGAAATTCCTTTGAAGTAAAAGCGCCGACAGGACAAATATCAACTAAATTTTCTTGATAATTGTGCTCAATTTTCTCTTCAGCATAAGTTCCGATGATAGCCCGATCACCACGGTCAAAAATTCCAAGCCCATTGGTTTTCGTTACTTCTTCTTCAAAGCGGACACAGCGGGAGCATAAAATACAGCGTTCAGTATCCAGTATCAGCTGGCTACCAACGTCTAAATTTTTAGGCTTAAGTACCTTTGGCCTGTGCATTTCACTCTTATACTTACCAACCTTCATATAGCTATTTTGCAATTCACACTCACCAGCTTGGTCGCAAATAGGGCAATCCAGCGGATGATTTACCAAGTGAAATTCTAGGCCCCACTTGTGAGCCTGCTTAACATCATCAGAAGTAGTTTCAACAACCATACCTTCCGTTGCTAATAAATTACATGCAATCTCCATCTTTGGACGGCCTTCAACCTTCACCATACAAAATCGGCAGACACCAGCAACAGAAAGCCCATCGTGATAGCAGAAATGAGGAATGTGCACATTTTCTCGCCTAGCTGCTTGCATAACAGTCCAGCCTTTTGGGACTGCAACATCCCTACCATCGAGCTTAAATGTAACTGAATCGCTCACGCTCTGTACCTCTCTCTATATAAGAAACCAACTCGTCTCTAAATTTATTAATAATTCCAACCGTAGGCATCGCCGCATCGGACAATGCACAAATAGTCCTGCCCGCCATTTGCTGACAGATAGCATAAATCTGATCTATATCATCTACTGTCGCGCTTTTATCAAAAAAGCCTTCTAAGATATTAGTAATCCAACCCGTTCCCTCACGACACGGAGTACACTGACCACAACTTTCATGATGATAAAAATCCATGATAAGTTTGAGAAGCTCTACCATGCATTGCCTTTTAGGTATAATTGTAATAGCCCCAGACCCCAACATTGATTTACTAGCCGCAATAGCTTCATAATCCAAAGTTAAATCTTTAACATCTTCAGGCAAAAGCACTGGTGCTGACAAGCCTCCAGGAATGATAGCCTTAAGCTCTTCACCTTCTAATAGGCCACCAGCATCTTCTTCCACCAACTTCATCATCGGATAGCCCAAAGGAACTTCAAACACACCTGGGTTTTTCAACGGTCCAGAAATAGAAAACAACTTAGTCCCTGGACTTTTCTCAGTCCCTATTGCCCTATACGCATCGGAGCCATTTTTAACGATCCAAGGAACAGCAGACAAAGTCTCTGTGTTATTAACAACTGTAGGGCATCCTAAATATCCAGATACAGCTGGAAACGGGGGTTTAAGTTTAGGTTGCCCTTTTTTTCCTTCTAACGAAGAAATTAGCCCTGTCTCTTCACCACAAATATAAGCTCCTGCCCCTTGATATTGATCCAAATCAAAATCAAAACCCAGACCTAAAATATTCTTACCTAAATAGCCTGCTTCATAGGCTTCCTTAATCGCATCATCTAGCCACTTGATTTCATCAAAAAACTCACAGCGGGTATAGACGTAACCTTTCTGCGCACCTACGGCAAAAGCCGAAATGATCATCCCTTCAATTAGCATATGGGGGCTAAGCTCTAAAATATAGCGATCCTTAAATGTACCCGGCTCACCTTCATCATTATTGCATAACAAATATTTCTTACCCTCAGTCTTAGGTACAAAACTCCATTTCAAGCCAGTCGGAAATCCTGCACCTCCACGCCCACGCAATCCAGAATCTTTGACTATAGAAACAATCTCGTCCGGAGATTTCTTTAGTGCTACCGCTAAAGCTTCGTAACCACCGTGCTCTTTATAAGTCGATAAACTACGGCTATTTGACATACCCTCATATTGAGTCAAAATCTTAACTTTTGTTATGGTATCACCCATTCCTTACCCTTAATTTAACAGCTGTTTTTTAGAGTATAGATCGCTCTAACGTTTGACAAATATATACAATCACACCTAGGCCTCAAGGCAGCGGCGCATACCGCTCCATATATTCAGCGACATTATCTGGATTTATTTTAAGATGCCGATCCTTATTTATTAACATAGCAGGAGCGCCATCACAGACACCTAAGCAAGGGACTCCTTCCAAACTAAAAGGACAATCCTTACCGGCTTTTTCATAGGCAACAATATACTCCTGGACCTTTGCCATTGTTTGTTTTGCACCCATAATGCAGCAGACTACATTATCACAAAATAAAATTCTAAATTTCTTAGGCTCTTTCAACCGGTACATAGAATAAAACGTTGCAACTTCCTGAACATGAACACGATGCAATTGAAATTTCTCGTCCAATTCTTTTATATGCTCGTCTTTAATCCAGCCATATTCATCTTGTATCACATGTAAAATAGGCAAAATGGCAGACCTTCTAGTTTCATAACGCTGCAAATAATGCTCTATTTTTTCTTCAATCTGTGGGGTAAACACAGCCATACACTTAACTCCAACTCAGCGGTCTAACTCACCGGCAATAATATTGATAGAACCTAAGGCGGCGATCAAATCTCCAATCATATGCCCCTTTAAAAGCTGTGGAAAGGCTTGAAAAAGAGCAAAACAAGGAGGCCTACATTTCACCCGATAGGGTTTACCCGTTCCATCACTAACAACATAAAAACCTAACTCTCCATTTGCCCCTTCGGTAGCAGAGTATACCTCTCCAGGCTCTGGCTGCACATCATTTATGACCAACATAAATTGGTTCATTAAGCCTTCAATATTGCCATATACATCCTTCTTACTCGGAAGGCTAATCGTCGGATCGTCAACGGCAATCGGCCCTTCAGGAATATTATCCAAAGCTTGCCGGATAATTTTTACTGATTGAAGGATTTCTTCCATCCTTACCATATAACGATCGTAAGCATCTCCACGTGAACCTATGGGGATATCAAAATCAAATTCTTCATACATGCTATATGGTTGATCGATCCGTAAATCTCTTGCAACCCCGGCAGCTCGCAAGCATGGACCAGTATATCCCCAATTCACCGCATCTTCCGCGCTAATTGCAGTAACACCAACCATCCTGTTGACAAAAATCCTGTTTTTAGTACACAGATTACCGACTTCTTGGTGAGCTTGAAGAATGATATCGCAAGTTTCCTTCGCCTGTTGAACCCAGCCTTTTGGCAAGTCAAACCCAAGCCCTCCAACACGCGCAAGCGATACAGTCAGACGGGCTCCACATAGCTTTTCAAATAAATCGTAAACAGCTTCCCTGGCTCTAAAGCCTAGCCAAAAATTTGTCATTCCACCCAAGTCAAGTGCATTAGTGATCGTACAAACAAAATGATCAATACACCGAGAAAATTCATCTAATATAACGCGAATCACTTGGGCCCTTGGAGGCGCTTGAATACCAAGCATTTTCTCAACCGTCCGACACCAAGCAGAGTTATTGATAGGAGCAGAGCAATAATTCAAGCGGTCTGTATATGGTATAATTTGATTATAGCGGTGCGTCTCAGCCATTTTTTCAAAACATCGATGCAGGTATCCAATTTCCAAATCGACATCTTGTATGACCTCACCCTCCAAAACAGCCATAAAACGCAAGGTCCCGTGAGTAGCCGGGTGGGCAGGGCCAATATTAATCCAGACCTTATCTGATAGATGGTCTTCCTCTTCTTGCATCATCCGCGCACGGTCTTTTTCAAAGGTGTGCTCCATTGGAGTACGAAGAGACTGATTTTGATCGGCTCTATAATCCTTCCTTAGGGGATGTCCGACAAAATCGTTATGGCATAAAATCCGCTGTAAATTAGGGTGGCCTGAAAAACGGATTCCAAACATGTCATAAGCTTCTCGCTCAAACCAATCCGCAGATTTATAGGTTCCGATGACACTTGGTACTGAATCCCCTTCAGCAACCTGCGTTTTGATCCGCAACCTGCGCTTTTTCTCTAAATCAGCCAAGTGGTAAACAACATCAAAGCGCTGATCACGCTTCGGATAGTCAACACCGCAAACATCCATTAAAAAAGGAAATTCTTTATGCAAACTTTGAAAAACATCTGGAATGGCCTCGCGATTGCAAAGCAAAACATCCTCATCAGAATGTTTTTCATTTCTATTAAAACTAATACCACCACTAGGCAGCTTGGCTTTTAATTGTTGAACCAAGCTTTCAAGGAAATGCTCATCGGCCATAGAACGCTACTCATTTCAACTTTATACTATAAACAAACTTTATAATATTAATAGTTCACATATTACTTAAAGTTTACAATAGGTTTCGCAAACTATATTTAAAATCGCCTACAAGTTACCATTGAGTCTCAGAGGTGGCAATCAGTAATTCCTTGCAGACTATTACTTCCACACCTTTATATAAACTCTGCCGGCTTGATCGACAATCACCATTGGCATGAAGAATAATTGATGGTAATTTGTGCTGCTTTGACGCTTATTTAAAAAACAGATTCATGAGTCACGTTAAGAATGGAACAACCAATGACACGAAATAACCTTTCACTTTCACAATGGCAAACATACCCAATGGGCCCTAACCTCGCAAATTGGCTTGGGTTTGATGACTATTCAATATCTGATAATATACAGAAGGATAGAGATGCAAGGGAACAGATAAATCAAAGTAATGAAAACCTCGATTGCTTCGATAAAGATCAAGGCTTTTCTGATTTTTTATTAGACAGATTAAACCAGCCACTGGAAGACATTCCTCCTCTAAGCTCTGAGGGCCTGGCTCTAATTCTAGAAGAACTCATTCAAATGGCTCTCCCTATTCCAGTTATGAAATTTGCTGAAAAATATCCATTTGATGATCAAGATATAGACTCCATTACAAGGTTTAGGTTTGAATTAGCTAAGGGAGCCGCTGCAATGCAACTAGAAGAACTAGACATCGCTGAACATTCCTTCAAAGTCGCTCAAAAAATGGTGCCGGAAGAGGTTGCACCCTATATCAATCTGTTACAAATTTTTTTATATGAGCAAAGAGCTGAAGAGGCAGGAATTTGGCTTAAGGCTGCACTAAAAGCATCATCAAATAATATGCAACTATGGGATTTAGCAGCAAGTTTAGCCCAAAATATCTATTCTTCAAATTCGGAAGATGAAAATTCAAAAGTATATTCATTCATAGCAGCTTTGGCAAAAGAACATGACTCATGGGCCGGCCATGCCTTGCTCAGTGAGCTCGAACAAAGGGCGGATAAAAAAGCGAAAGTATTAAGCTCGTATTATGCTCAGGGAGAGCGAAGCATAGAATTTTTAATCGAGTATACTGGCGCCTTAGGTGCTGATAGCCAATATGAAAAGATTCCTCCAATAGTTTGGCAATTTGAAAATTCACTTTTAACCAACACTACTAATAACAGGGGAAAACACAATATAGCCTGGCAGCTACAAATGCACTGCTGCCAAGCGTTTTTAGCCCTCAATCAATATGAGCAATTTTTGCAATATTGTGAAAAAATTACTCAAAATGACTCATTACCAGATATGGCTAAAAAACATTTAGAACAATTGCGCGTTGAAGTTAATCAAGAATTGGGCAAAAATCTCCATTAGAAAACTAACATCCAAATAGACTAAGCGTATATGATGCAGAAGAAGGAGCGAGCAAAATATGCATAAGAGAGAAGTTGCAACTAAAGATGCGCCACAGGCAATTGGGCCATACTCCCAAGCAATACAAATGCGAAACACCCTTTTTTGTTCGGGGCAAATCCCGGTTGACCCAAGCACTGGGAAAATCGTAGGGGAAGATATTACCGCTCAAACTGAACAAGCTATGAAGAACTTGCTAGCCGTTTTAAAAGAAGCTGGCTTAAGTACAAATCACGTCGTTAAAACTACAATCTTCCTTAAGGACATGGATGATTTTGCGAAGGTAAACGAAATTTATGCAAAATTTTTTGAACGTCCCTTTCCCGCTCGTTCCACGGTACAGGTGGCAAAACTCCCCCTTGATGTAAAGGTAGAAATTGAAGCCATCGCTAATGTTTAAATATTTAGCATCCGAAGACCATCTCGTAAAGAGGAATACATTTTTATTAGAGGTTGGAATTCGCCTCTCAAGATTTTTTTAAGATGTCAAGTTTTTTATACTGGCTATTTGAAAAAATATATTGCATTGTGCTATGATAGATAAAAGAAATCATTTAGTTATGAGTTTGGTTGGAAGTTGATTACAAAACACCAAAATTCAAATGGGATTCTGTCACTTAAGTGGGCTGTTATAACTGCTATTGCCCTTTTATCTATTTCTTTTGTCATAGCTTCCCTAACTGAACAACTCGCAGCAAGCTATTCTGAAGACACACAAATTATACAGGTTGAAATTGATGGAATTTCCTTTGGAAACTTCAATAAAATAAACAATATTAAAGACTTAACATCTTCGATGGATAGCCGTTTTGGTGATTATACTGTTATAACCCTAAATCGTGATTTTGTGGCAGACCCATCATTATACCAATGGGCTAAAAAGACGGTCTATGACAGAGAAGGGCTAAAAGACATACATTTAGTAACACGAACCCCTCAGGGAGAAGAAGTTTCAAGATATGTATTAAAACTTTGTCGGCCACTTTCTTGGAGTTTAGAGGCTGCTGATCCTACATTGGGGGGCTTCCATGAGAAAGTTAAAATTGCTGTCCAAGAAATTGCTATCTACTGATCGTTAACTATTATGCCATATAATATTTTAAAAACACTATCAGTATTCCTAACAATAGTTATTCTATCCTGCTCCATTAATACAGTTAGGACATCGGTTAATACCAAACAACAAAATGGAGCTCCGCGTACATTCATAACCTCAGCGTTAACTTCCCCTCTTATTGAGATTGTCCCCGAACCCCAAAAGACTAAAGGTGCATACGCCTATTTGAACTCAGATATTTGCTCGAATTTAGATAATCCTCAAAAAAAACAATATTGGAATTTAAGCCTTACTTCACCGATAGGCAACCATCATATCAAGATAACGTTACCTACCCCATCTAGCTCAACTAGCTCTGCAGAATCTCATCTAGATAGCGTAATGAATATTGATGATCAAACCTTCAACTTTAGCAGTACAAAACAATTTTCTCCGCAGTTTCTACTCCAAGTTTGCAACAGTTGGAAGCACCATCCCGACAAACCAATTTCGGCGGATAAAAAACAAATAGAAGAAGTCATCACAGCTTGGTTGCAAGCGGCATCTCGAGACTGTAACTTCAGCTTTACCGATACCTGGCAATGCCAGCTACCACAGGCAAATAATAGTACAAAGCCGCAGCTTGATGAAATTCAAAAAAAAATGATTCAGAAATGGAGCCGCCATCCCTATTTATTTACCCGCAAGCTAACGGTATCCAGAAAACTTTCTAAAATGTTAAGCAACCGCATCACAGCACCCGAAGCAAAGAAGTTCTGCAAAATCTTAAAAAACTCCCTAATCGGAGAGCTTCCTATATCTTTTGCCAATCAAAAGTGGCAGAAAGCAATTTGCTCAGACATGGGACAACATCTAAGCGAGCAAACACGCCACTTGATAAGTATAGCTCTGCATGATGCCGTATCTGAGCTACACTTCCTAAATGACTTAGTTGAAGACAACAGCCGCCTGGGAATTGTACAACTAAAACTTCCACCTGAAACAGCTCCAAGCCGTAATTTATGGATTAGTTTAACCCCAGAAAACGTAATCCCGGAACAAGTCGATAGTTCTTCTACTAAGACAGAAGCCGGACTTGCAGTAAATAAATATTTCAGCTGTTGGCATCCATTGTATAGCCAAAGCTCAAGCCTTATGAAATTAGCTGCAACAGCGAAAATCCTCCAAGATGGGGAAGCTAAATTATGCCAGCAAAGTAACCCAAGCGAAGAAAACAAGCCTTATCCGCCAGCAGAAAAGTGGGTCATTGATAGCATAACCGGAGACACAGAGTTTATTGTAACAAATGGTAACGCAAAGATTTTACGCCTACCGACAGGCACCTATTCATATACAATTCATGCACTCCCTAAAAATGCAACACAGTGGCAGCCATCAGAGGCGGACGAGACTTCCTCGGGAAAAATCGATTGGACAGCCAGAAGACCTTCGACCATTATTAAAACATGGTAATAATTCCTATCGAGATCTTGGTTTTTTTTAATACACAAATTAGAACTTTTCGACCACTTACCCCCAAAAATAATCCAAGCCAAGTCAGATAAACGTCATTGCTTTTATATAACACCCTAAAATCACAAAGAAGTTTATTCTAAACTCAAAAAAGCATCGAAAAATTACAAGTTTAATGTATATTTCAGGTACTTATTGGGGAACCTTAAAGGCCTGGCATTGCTGATCGAGAAGCTTTATCTAACCTTTAGGGTAATCAAGGCGTATGGGGAAAACCACTTCGGTTTTAGGGGTATATGCGAAATTGCATTTTGCAATTAGGCAACACTGTCACCTAATTCAGATAGCTTTAAAAGGACCAAACCAGAACCTACCCTATTTAGTATATTTTCCTAAAAAATATCGAATCTATGTATGAACAGCTATAACTAGTTAGGATAAGCTTATGCTCGATATACTCAGCGATGGTTTTAAAACGGCATCAGACAAATTAAAGGGCAAAACCAAACTCACAGATGAAAACGTCAGTAGCGCATTGGCAGAAATACGACGTAGTCTTCTTGAAGCTGACGTTGAATACTCCGTATCAAAGAACTTTCTCCAAAAAGTGAAAGAAAAAGCCCTTGGAGAAACCGTTTCCTTAAAAGCCGGGACTGGTCAAAACAAAATGAAAGTCAGTCCGGGTGACCATTTTGTCAATATCTGCAAAGAAGAATTAGAAAACCTTATGGGGCCGGTTGAAACATCAATTGCCATGCCAAAAGGTGGTCCAGCAACAATAATGATGGTTGGCTTACAAGGGACAGGTAAAACTACGACGACTGGTAAACTCGCCAAATACCTGATGAGAAAACTAAATAAGAAACCGCTCTTAGTTGCTGCGGATATTTATAGACCTGCTGCAGCTGAACAACTTAAAGTACTTGGACAAAAAATTGGAGCACCTGTATTTCATATTGCAAATACTTCGCCTGTAATTATTTGTGAAGAAGCGAAGAAACAAGCTATTGAATTAAATTGTGACACCATACTTTTTGATACGGCTGGTAGAGTCACTATCGATGATGCTCTTATGGATGAGCTAGAGCAAATCAAAGAAAAAACAAAACCCGATAATATTTTCTTAGTCTGCGATGCTATGATGGGACAAGATGCCGTCACGACTGCAAAGGCATTTAACGACCGCCTTGCTCTAAGCGGTTTTATCATGACCAAATTGGATGGTGATGCCCGCGGAGGCGCTGCACTCAGCATCAAAGAAATTACAGGAAAGCCAATCAAATTCCTTGGAATGGGAGAAGATCTAGACAAACTAGAAGAGTTTCGCCCTGAAGGCTTGGCTAGTCGCATTTTAGGAATGGGCGATATCGTAGGCCTCATGGAAGATTTCGATAGAATTTCCGAAGGCGATAAAGAAGAAGATGCTCTACGCATGTTACAAGGACAATTTACCTTCAACGATTTTTATGAGCAAATATCAATGCTACAGAAAATGGGAGGTATCAAAGATGTTTTAACCAAACTTCCCATGCAAGGTATGATTCCAAAAGACGCTAATATAGATGATAAAGAACTTCTCCGCACAAAGTCTATGATTGATTCTATGACTAAACTTGAACGTATCAAGCCAGATGTCATTAATGAGAGTAGAGCAAGAAGGATTGCAAAGGGAAGCGGACATAACCTAAAAGATATTGGCGAATTGGTAAAGAAGTTTAAATCTATGCGTTCTATGATGGGCAACATAGGAAAAAGCATGGGGCTGCTTGGTAAAATTCCAGGAATGAAGGGATTAGGACAGCTAAATCAAATGCGAAAGATGGCTTCGCAAATGCAAAATGGTGGTATGCCAGACCTTTCTTCAATGATGGGAGGGCTAGGGGGCGGACTTCCTGGGATGATGCCGGGGGCAACACCTACACTCAAAAAAGTAGATCGTGAAAAGCTAGCAAAAAAAAGAAAAGAAGCTCGTAAAAACAGAAAGAAAAATAGACGTAAATAGTATTTCGAGACAATACCAATTATCAAACAATTAGATTTGCGTACAAGTGAGCAATAACATGGAAACACAAACTTTAACAGAATCTCAAAAAGTCCATATCGAAACTTGGGGCTGCCAAATGAATGTTGCAGATAGCGAAAAGATGTTTGCTATGATGAAGGAAGCAAAATACTCAATGGCAGCACAGCCTGAAGAAGCAGACCTAATTATTTTGAATACCTGCCATATAAGAGAAAAAGCGAAGCATAAAGTGGTGAGCCATATTGGTCGCATCAAAGAACTAAAAAAAACTAACCCAAATCTTACCATTGCTTTAGCCGGATGTGTTGCACAGGCTGAAGGGAAAAAACTAGCAATCGAAATACCAGCTATCGATGTCATAATAGGACCTGGAAAAATAGATCAACTACCTGACCTAGTCAGAGAACATAAAGCAAAAGGGACCAAAAATATAGCTCTCGGCTTCGAAAAGATCGATTATCATAACGAGAGAAAAACAAAAGAGCATCAAAGTGTCTATAAAAATATAGAAACATCTTTAGATGGAAAAAATGAAGTTTCAAGATTTGTCACCATTCAGCAAGGCTGCGACAATTTTTGCACTTTCTGCGTTGTTCCATTTACCCGAGGAAGAGAAATCTCTTATCAGCCACAAGATATTGTCAACCAAGCACAGCAATTAGTTAATAATGGGGCACAAGAAATCACCTTGCTTGGACAAAACGTCAATAGCTACGGCCAAGATTTAATTAAAAATAATATTTTACCGCTCACTACCAACGGACCATTTGTTGATTTATTGGCTACAGTTGCAAACATCAAAGATCTAAAGCGCCTTCGATTTACGACGTCCAACCCTCATGACTTTACCAAACCTCTTGCCAAATTATTTGCAGAACAAGAAAAGTTGGGTAAGTACATCCATTTGCCAGTTCAGTCGGGAAGCAATCAAATTTTAGCAACGATGAAACGAAAAGTAAGCGTAGAAGAATACTATGAAAAAGTTTCTTGGCTGCGCAAATCAGTTCCTGACATAGCAATTTCAACCGACCTTATTGTTGGTTTTCCAGGCGAAACGGATGAGGATTTTGAGCAAACATATGAGCTTGTAAAGAACATGAATTATTCATTCATTTTTGCATTTAAATATTCACCGAGAAAGAATACTGCAGCAATTAGATTTAAAGACCAAATAGATGAAAATATAAAGTCATCTCGCTTACAAAGACTAAATCAATTACAGAACAAAATAACCTTAGCTCTAAATGAGCAAGAAGTTGGACAAATTAGGAATGTATTATTTCTATATGAAAGCAAAAAAGAGCCAGGTATTTATTACGGCCGAACGCCTCACTTCAGGCTTGTTCGCGCTCATTCAGCCAGTAGCATTATTGGAAAAGAATTACCAGTCAAGATCAATGGTTTTAACGCAACTGCACTCACTGGTGAGCTCAATATATAAGACCTAATAAGTTAAAAATATAAAGATGGCTGCATGCTATAGCAGCGAGCGCTTCAAAAAAGCGCTATACTGTACAGTACATTTTCTCTCGATATAGATTGAAGCGGATGTGTATCAGATGGCTTTTTATTCACTTTCCTATAACCTTTGCATGCATTTTCTTTACAGATTCTAGGCAAAATACATCTAAATCTTTAATAGAATATAAGTACCTTTTAAAGCGCATTTCTTCCTTATGCTTTTCAAGCTTACCCTTTAATTTAAAGTTTTTAATTGGCAACTGTGAAAGAAGATCATTGCTCAAAAAGATGCCTGCGGAACCATCGTCAAACTTATGATACATAGATAGAACGTTAAAAAAATCTTTGTCAATCTTGCAATTATTACAGAATTTCCACTGATGGCGCTTGAGCTTTTTATCAAGACTCTCATTCTTTTCAATACAACTTTTGCAATATTCCACAACTCTAAAGTTTTTTGACACCAGATATCTAAAAGCGACCTTTTTCCTTTGAGCTGGAATCTTAGTTATATCTATATAAAGCTCATTTTTTTTTGAAAATAATTCTTTCTTCTCTGCTATATCCGATGTTTTCTTTGCATGACTTGTCAGCATAAGCGCATTCAAAAGTTTATAATTAAGGAAGCGCTCATCTCTATCCATATTTGCAAAAGACTCAAAAAGAGCTTCATACTTTCTAACCAAATGGCCATATTCTGGAAAAAGACACTTAACCAAAATCAAATCTCCTGCAAATTGAAGATCAATAGCACCTTTTGCAAGTTTTTTAGCTTTGGAAGGCTGAAGATTTTTTGAAGTATCGTTCATGAAAAGCTCATTTACTATTCAATTTTAAATTTAGTTGGATTTGCCTTTAATCATAACAAAAACCTTTACTGTAAGCCAGTGAAACTACATCCTATTCATTCGCAGTCACTCCAGCCAATCCTTCTGTTGGAATAACCCTACTAGCTACAATGGCCGGGTACAGCCCAGCAAAAGCACAAACCACAAGGCTAGCTAATGTCACCGCTCCATACACGCGCCAATCATAATCGACAGGCAGAGATGCAAGTAGGTAAACCTCTGGAATTTTAACAAACTGATAATGTTCTAGCACATAACTAATTATATAAGCCAAAAATATTCCTAGAACCCCACCAGAAAGTCCCATAAAAATACTCTGCTTAATAAACAAAACTATAATCTGCTTATTATTCGCCCCCAACGCCTTTAATATAGAAATATCCTTTTGCTTTTGAATAACGGAGATAAACAATGTCGTCAAAATATTGAATCCGGCAACGAGAGCGACCAACCAAACAATAACTCCTATCACTACCCTTTCTAACTCCATAGCCGCAAAAACTTTGCGATTAAATGCTTGCCACTGTTTAATCGACAAGTTGTATTTAGCAAGCATTTCATCAGCAATTTTGGCGCTATTTTCTGGCTTATAAAGTCCAATTTCCAATCCAGTGACAGCCGCGCCCAGCTGAAATAACTGTTGCGCTGCCGGAATACTCATCACTCCAATTCTATTGTCATAATGCTGAAGCCCACTATCATAAACACCTACAACCTTAAACTTTTGAAATTGCCCAAAGGAATCATCCATAGAAGGTGACACAAGCTCAATCGTATCCCTATTTGGGCTCCAACTAAGTTCAATAAACCTATACCAATTATTATGCCTGGCACTTCTGGCTTTTTGCCAGTTTTAAGCGCTACATCTTCTTCTTTTTGTAAGATATCAAGAGCTGAAAAGGGGCGTATAATTTTTTCAACGTTTTGGACCAAATGGCGCTTTCTGGGACTGATGCCTTTTATAAGAACAGCGTGCATTATCGAGTCCTTACGTAACATCGTTTCCTGATGAACAAAAGGGCTGATGCCTGATATGTGCTGGCCAAAATCCTTTTTGATAAGTTTTTCCCAACGCACAAAATCTGTAATCCCGGTCGGAAAGCGATACGCTAAGATATGGGCATTTGCTGCTAAAAAACGATTACGCAATTCGGTTTCAAAGCCATTAATGACGGATAATACGACAATCATTGCTGCTATACCAATTGCAATACCGACGATAGACAAGGTTGCAATCCAAGAAATATAGCTATTTTCTCGACTTGAACGTAAGTACCTTTTAGCGACAAAAGTGGAAACTGACATATGCTATCCCTGTTTGTATTCTCCGATTACCTATTTAGCTTCGCGGAGCCACTTTGCAGCTGTTAGAGCATAATAACTCAAGATAGCATCGGATCCAGCCCTTTTGAATGAAAGTAAAGTTTCCAATACACACTCTTTTTCACTAATCCAACCATTTTGAGAGGCAGCCTTTAGCTGAGCAAACTCACCACTTACCTGATAAGCAAAAATAGGCATATTAAATTCGCTTTTCAACTTGCTTATGATATCAAGGTATGGGAGTCCTGGTTTAACCATAATCATATCCGCGCCTTCCAAAATATCTTGACCAGCTTCATGTAAGGCTTCATTTGAATTTGCTGGATCCATTTGATAAGTTTTTTTATCTGCGTTACCAAGGTTTCGCTTTGAGCCGACAGCATCACGAAAAGGCCCATAAAAACTTGAAGCATATTTTGCTGAATAAGACAAAATTTTCGTCAGAATATAATTGGAGCGATCCAGCTCGTCCCTAATAAGCTTCACACGTCCGTCCATCATGTCTGATGGCGCGACAATATCTGCTCCAGCTTCAGCGTGAGTTAAAGCCTGTTTACACAGCACCGTGACTGTTTCATCATTTAAAACATAGCCTTTCTCATTAATTAAGCCATCTTGCCCATGAGAAGTATATGGATCCAAAGCAACATCAGTAATAATCCCCAATTGAGGAAAACGTGCTTTAATCTCTCTAACAGTCCTCGGAACTAAGCCCTCGGGATTATACGCTTCGGCAGCATCGATAGTTTTTAACTGTGACGTTATAACAGGAAATAGTGCAATAGCAGGAATATCATAGGCCATGCATTTTTCCGCAGTCTTTAATAATGCTGTTAAACCTTGCCTCTCAATGCCTGGCATCGATGTAATAGGTTCGACAGCATTGTTATCTTCTAGAACAAAAACTGGATAAATCAAATCATCAACAGTTAATGAAAATTCTCTCTTTAGACGACGAGAAAACTCATCGGTGCGCATCCTTCTGAGGCGGGTTACAGGGAATAGGCCCGATTGAATCATTTAATTCATTCCTTATATCACTAAATGCAATCATTGATGAGGAGTATAAAACATTCAACTATTTGTCAGGCAGCTTTTGAAGAACACCCTCAACATTAAAACTAACGGAAATTTGACGAATTCGCCATCAATAAACTTCTTGCCTAAATTAAAAACACTTCTCACAAGTAGCATCAATTGCAAATTCATTGCATAATAGCAAAGACAATGTAAAACACCAAAAATTTTAAAAATGTTAAGAGACTCAATCTGTGACTAAAAAAGGAAATGTACGCATACTAGGAATCGACCCAGGCTCAAGGCTATGCGGCTATGCCTTTATAACCTCAAAATCTCCTTATACTATTAGCCGCCACTGCATAAAATTAGATGATGTCGGAGTAATAAAGGCGAATTTAAATTTGCCATTTGGAGAACGCATAGGTTTACTACATAGTACGTTATTTGGCCTCGTAAAAGAGCTAGCTCCGGATATTGTTATTATGGAAGACGCTTTTTTTGGTGCTAATGCTCGGTCAGCTCTAAAGCTTGGGATGGCAAGAGGAGCCTTAATGGCCGCGGTTGCAAGAACCGGATTATCTGTCATAGAAGTTTCTCCTACCCATGTAAAAAAAACGATCGCCGGCACCGGGGCTGCCGATAAAGAAATGATAAGTATATCTTTAAACTCGCTCATAGGGTTTCAACGAGGAAATCTACCCCATGATGCGAGTGATGCCCTAGCAATAGCTCTCTGCGGAGTGTTACTTCATCAAACTCCTACAATTGCAGCCAAGAAAACAAATGCCACTTCTAACACTCCTCTTACGCACCTTCTTTCTGAGCAGCAAGAAAGCGTTGATAAGAATCCCGCCCGTGGCAACGTGTAAGCCAAGCTTGCACATGTGGATAATCCCCCAAGTCAATACCCACAGCAGTCGCAATGTCAACAGTCGGAACAACATTCAGTTCTGCTAAAGAAAACATGTTATCCACTAAATACTCACGACTTTCTAAATGAGTATTTAATACTGCAAAAAGAGGCATTAACTTATCAATGCATTTATCATTAACAGCCGGGTTCTTTCGATCTGGTGGAACAAAAAATTTTTCAATTAACATATCAACCAAAGGCGGTTGTAATTCGGCCAATCCCCAATAACTCCACTGCATAAGCCCAGCCTTAACCTCTGGGCCCTTTCCCAACAATTCTGGCTTGTATTTCTCACAAAGGTAATAATTGATAGCCATCGATTCCCAAAGAACCAACTCACCATCGACTATAGTAGGAACTTTTCCGTTTGGGTTCAGCTTTAAATACTCTGGGCTTTTATGTTCTTTTTTCCTGAAATCAAGCGATTGACGCTGATACTTAACTCCCACTTCTTCCAATGTTAGAAAGCATCTGCCTGCACTGGATTGAGGGGAACCGTAAATCTTTATCATCGAAATCTACTCCTTAAAAATTAATGGGCTATCTGCTATGTAATGGCTTATAATACATACCTATAACCTAATGAGAATCTACTATGACTTTTTACCTAAAAATCCAAGCCGCGATGCTAAATCATGCGAAATTAATACTACCGTCATTAAAGCATTAGATCACTCTCTAAAAATAGATTTCTTGAACACTTACTTCAAACGATACGCTTAAGAATGCTTTTCGCATCTTAAGAAATCATAAATTGTTGTAATTTCAGATATGTAATACAAGAATCAAACCGATTTCAGAAAAACAGGTAAAATAAGCAAAGAAACTAGTTAAGATATATTAATAATAACATTAAACTATAAATCATATTAATAATAACAACATATATTAATTGACATTTTAACATTTTATGATATAAATGATGCGTAAGTTTGACCTAGTTCAGCTTAATTGTTCTATATATCCATGATTTTATATACATCATAGATAGTTTAATAAGACTTTAGTTAAGTTAACGGAGAATTAGATGAGAGCCCTTATTGTTGATGACGAAGAAATATTACGTATGACAGTTCGCTCCGCTCTAGAATCTCGAAAATATTCAGTAGAAGAAGCAGAAGATGGCATAGCTGCTGTTGAGCTCGTATCAAAATTAAAAGCAGACGGGGAAATCTTTGATGTTGTCGTCCTAGACGTTAACATGCCAAAAATGAGCGGTATCGAAGCTCTGGAGAAAATTAAAGAAATAAGCCCGCAAACATTCTGCTTAGTCGCAACTGCATATACAGACGTAAAAGATGCTGTCTTGGCTATGAAATACGGAGCTTATGATTATATCGAAAAGCCTCTAGATAAAAATAGACTTCTACAATTACTAGATTCAGCTGAAGAAGCAAATGAACTTGTCAAAGCTGTAGCTTTTTCAGCTCCACAAGTGAAATTCGACGAAGGCCGACAAATCATAGGTGGTTCATCTGAAATTCAAAAGGTTTTCGACGTTATCCACAAATTGTCCAAAGTGGAGACCTCAGTGATGATTAGAGGTGAAAGTGGGACAGGCAAAGAACTTGTAGCAAGAGCAGTGCACTTCAACTCACATCGAAAAAAAGGCCCTTTTATCGCCGTCAATTGTGCAGCGTTGCCGGAAAACCTCATTGAGAGTGAACTTTTTGGACATGAGCGTGGTGCATTCACAGGCGCTGATAAGAAAAAAATCGGCAAATTTCAATTTGCTGAAGGAGGGACAATTTTTCTAGATGAAATAGGCGATATTTCATTGTCTATGCAGGTAAAACTTCTCAGAGTATTGCAAGAAAAGACATTTACCCCGGTGGGTAACAATCAAGAAATCAAAGCAGATGTTCGAATCGTAGCTGCCACCAATAGACCACTTGAACAGATGATCCAAAAAGGAACTTATAGATCAGATCTATTTTACCGTTTGAATGTTTTACCAATACAGTTACCACCTTTAAGGGACAGACGTGAAGATATTTCCGCCTTGGTTGATTTCATGATTAATAAGTTTAATCGAACTCATAAACGCGAGATCAAATCTATAGACAAAAAGGCGTTAAATGCTCTTAGATTATATTCTTGGCCTGGAAATATTAGAGAATTGGAAAATGTTATCGAGCATGCATTTATTTTAGAAGCAAATGATATCATAAATATAGAATCTCTACCTGAGCACATAAGTAATTCTGGATCTAATAAAACAGATGCATCGAACACCGAGATGGCTAAAGTTTCTCCAATGACAAAAGAAGTGAATATTATCTCTGATTTTTCGGAATTAAATTATCCGGCCTTAAAAGAACGATTTGAAAAAGAGTTTCTTATTAGAGCATTAAAAGCATTTAACGGTAGAGTGAATCAAACTGCTGAACACACAAAAATGACCAAAGTAACGCTTCTAAGAAAACTTGAAAGATATGGAATCGATCCTAAGCAATACCATAGGCACTAAGAGCATCAAGTAAGCTTCTCCATAACAAAAATAAAATTTACTTCCTTTACCTCATAACAGGTAGCTTGAGCTCCACTCTAGCTACCTATATTTTTTTAAAGAAAAACTAAGCTTTTTTAAAATAGACAAGAAATTCGCGCAGAATCAGCTAACCATCATGCACAGAAGTGATAAACAATAAAACAAAATCTATCATTTTATAATACTTAAATTTAAACGAATTATTGTATTATTATAAAAGGTTTATATCATCTCAATGTAAAACCTTAATAAGCAAAATTATGGAAAAAAATCAATCACTGAATTTTTATGCTATAATTAAGCTACTCATGTCTTCTTTGTTATTAATTAAATTGCAACCAAAATAGATTTATACAAATTTAATGCTTCGTACTTTGCAAAATCTATTTTAGATGCCGGGTATCGGAAAAAATGCTGAATTGGTGTCACTATAACAACAAAATTTTCTAAAACAAATTGTAAAACCAGATAGTAGCTTCTTAACTCTTTTTTTCTATATCGCAGGATTATGATGTCTACACAAAAAGAAAATAAATCTGACTACGCACTAAAAATGGTGCGAGCCATTCGTATTTGTGAAAAAGCTGGGGTTTCATCCGAAATTTGTCATCTTATTAAAAATGAGATTCTTAATAATTTACAGAACACGCAGCAACCAGCAAGCACTGAGCAATACTTAGATAATAATAGTGAAAAAAAAGCAGACCATTACGAATTAAAAATAAGACAGCTTGTTCAGGTCGATGCGCCTTGGGACAAAATTGCTGATATAGCTTGGAAATACTACAATCTAAAACCAACAAGTGAAGTTGCAGCACACTTACTTGAACTTTCTTATCTCTATGGAAATGAAGATGATTTGCATAATACGCTAAAACTCCTTTGTGCAAACGACTTAAAATTTTACGGTCATGTAAACCAAACTGTTAGAAATCAAATAATAAAGTCAAATTGGGAATCAAAAATTGGAAAGTTTCTAGCTCCAATCCTTGCGTGGCAACGAGAAGCAACTTGGCTTATGCCAAGCGAACGTCTTTTTATAGTCAAAAATTTTGGAAAAAACTCTGATCCAAATCATTGTTTACAATACTTCAAAAAGTATCAAAATGATATTCTAAAAGGTGTCATTTCTGTAGGAGAAACCGTAAAAATCACAGCTTCGGATCTTTACCTACAATTAGCTCATTATGCAATTACTGTAGGCAAAGAAGAAGAAGCCTGTACATATTTAAAATGTATCAAACACGATGACAAAGCCTATCATATAGCTTTAAACCTAATGCTAACTTCAAATCTTGGTTCAAAATCCATTGAAAATTTTGAATATACAAAACTCTTATTTAGCGAAAGCAAATGGGAAAAAAGGATAGAATTATTTAAGAATTTTTTTCAAGGCGCCCGAACAAAAGCCAAAGTACGGGATGAAAACCGTTACTACTTAAATATCTTGCTGCAAGACCCATTAAAGTGGATGCCACAAACCCCGGTAGCATGGAATAGCTTAAGCAAACTTTTGATAAAAAATTTAGACCTAGCACCTATTCTTCCGGAAATGAAAAATTTTTTCGAAAAAAAATCGCTATGCTTTTACTCCAAAACACTTGATCTAGCTATTTGGCAGCCTATTCTCGACAATATTAGTAGTCTAACTTCATTTCCCTATTTTATTGGTATTGCCTACATTCATCAATATATCGCTAATATTGACAATAAAACAAACACCATAACATCAAGAGACACACAGCAATTACTATGGAGTGCTAAAAAATTCATAGAAAAATCGGAAAGTTCTGAAAAAAATTCAGATAATCTGACATGGAACCAAGTCCACACTAGCCTAACTGCATGGCTGAAGCAAAACAACTCACTCTCATCAGAATTAAAGGATAGGGCCTTCAGACAACTTTCTATATGTAAAGACTATAAAAATATTCCGCTCGAAACTATAAATGAATATTTAAAAACAGGAGAAAGACTTACTTCTGATACCTTAGTGAACCTTGAAATGGCAGCTCTATATCAAAATGCCACTAATGAACTACTACATATTCTGCTTGAAAAAGGTCAGTGGCTACATTTTGTAAATGCTGACTTAAAAAAAATTCGTGAAATAGCCCTTTCAAAACAAAATAACGACCTTGCATGGCGTGCTTGTTCCATAATGAAATCTAGAAAAGTTTTAGAAACCAATGTTTCTAGCGCTTGGGAAGTCTCAGGTGAAAACCGAAAGATGTATCCTATTACAGTACCGGAAAACAACGTCCTTTCCGTCGCGTTAACAGGATTTAATCAAGTTGAGAAAAAATTTTGCATTGCAATAATTAAATCATCTAATCACATCCCTACTGTTATCGCAAAATTAAACCACGCACTCCTCTGCCAGAAGAAAAAAGCAAGTGCAAAAGGATCATACGAAGCTAGAATAGAGTCCAAGCTTAATCAATCACCATTTTTTGATGAAGCTAAAAAAGGATATATCTTCACGTGGCAAGATGAATACACTACAGCCACTAAGCTTCCTCCATTTGCCAAAAGGCTGCCAAACAACCATTGGTCACAGATATTAACCAAAGTCATTGAAAGACTAGGCGTAGAATGTTGGAATTGGAAGCTAAGTCAATTACAAAAATATTTAGATGAAATTTTAATTAGTCAGACCCCAAAAGAGCTGCTAAGAAACTATTCGACAAATTCTGCGAATGCGAACGGAAGTTTAAAGCTTTTGGCGGGCGAACGTAAAAGAGCCATAGCAGACCTTAAACTTTTAACTAAAAAGCTATCAGAGCCTGAAGCTGCCTTTTGTTTAGCAAAGTTTTTATGTCGCTTAACAACAATTATGTATCCAAATCATCACTTAGCCCTTTCAACCATACAAAATATGCGATCTCCTTTGCCAATATTATGGGACCTAGAACGCTGGATCTTATCTGATGAATATGGAGCCTTTAGAAAAAACTGCGGGCTACGGAGTATGGTACCTTTTCCAAACAATGCTTAAGCGTTAATAAAACTATAACTTAACCAAAAAAAGCAAAAAATGGGATTCTAACTTCTTCTTGTAATGGATCATCAGTCATCAGAGTAACGTAACCATGAACACTTCCTTGCCTCTGCGAGTCATTATGAATAATTAAATTTATCTCATGCTTCGAAGCCTTACCTTTGTTCGAAAGCTCGACTTTAACAAAATCGTTCCCATTATTGACTAACACTCCATTCACATAGACACTCCAATTAAAGTCAGAAATTTGTATACCTTTATTACTACTCAACTTAATGGAACGTTTTATCGACTTATTTTTACCAATAGAACCAAATTCTATATAATTTGGTAATTCTTTTAAATTACCAACAACGTTTGCGCGCACTGGTATCTTAAGCCGAGGTAAATATTTGCTATTATTAAGCAAATAGATATTTTCCTTCAAAAACCCTGACTGTTGACCGGGCCTTAAGCGCACCTCTATCGCCCAATATGAACCCTCTTTACTAAAATCTATAATAAATTTATCTTTATCATACTCGAACGAGTCGATCCCTAATTCTCCTGGTTTCACAGATTTAAACTTAGTCTTACGATTGCCACCCTCATCCGACAGCACTTCACCAAAATCAATCATAGGCGGAGATAATTCAAATTCTTCACGAATTTTCGCACTCAACTTTAAAGACTTTGATGA
This sequence comes from Bdellovibrionota bacterium, assembly GCA_041391425.1. GTDB lineage: Bacteria > Bdellovibrionota_B > Oligoflexia > Oligoflexales > JAWKNZ01 > JAWKNZ01. Next base: position 350,774 of record JAWKNZ010000002.1, on the reverse strand, counting down.
ATTTTTAGCTTCACTGGTAAAAATAGTAATGGCCTTAATTAGCTGGCCTGCAAAATTTTCGGTATTAAACAACACTTTGATTACCCCAGATTCTCCAGGCAAGTATGATTTTTCTTTTTCGAATTGTATTATAGTACAGCCACACTGGGAATAAACCCCTTTAATTCGAAGCTGACCGTTGCCAGCATTAGAAAAAGAGAAACTATGCTCAAGAATTTGTCCCCTATAAACTTCACCAAATGATTTATGCGACTCCGAAAACTTAATTTTTCCAGCCTGAGCCCAGGCACTTATCGTAGGAATAGTTGTGTAAAAACAAAACATTGTAAGTATCCTCAAAACAATAATCCGCAAAATTCTTCCTTTCTCAAAAAATCAACATAAAATTGATTATAAGCTAAGACACATATAAATCAATTTTCAACACTATCTGCTATAAGCTGACTTATAAGTTTTTTACAAAAACCTTCAATAAAAATCCATCAAATCGACTTTATATTAATAAACTGTTGCCCTGGACATTAAATCCGGAATCTGAAATTTTTTGAAAAACTGTAGTATTTTCAAAGGATTCGAAGTTCGCTCGGGTGCTAGGCTCGAGGAGATGGGAACCCGCAGTATACATGTTGGTACATGAGGATTTCCTGACGACGAAGCAACGACGCAACCGGCTAGAAATTCGGATCCGGGTTAAATATTTAAGATAATTAGCACAAACAATGGAGTCTAATTCAAACTAAAATCTCCATGTTAGCGATACACCAGGATACAATTTTTCATAACGAAGGCCTCTCAAAAACTCTCCTCTTGCCACTGGACCATAGATCCTATTTTTATACATTTGATGTTGCTCATATGTTTGTTCAAGATTTGAAGTAAAAATCATAGGAAGAATCGAGCCCACTCCTGCAGCTGCACCAACCACTCTCGTTAAATTATCTTCACTAGAGTTGACAATAAAAGCTGACATCGAAGCATTGATTATCACTGCAATCCATTTTAACTTTTTTGAAAGATAAAATGCATTTCTCAAGGTTTCCTCGGCAGTACGTTCTCTTGAAATATTCTCCCGCTTAGTTTCAGTCGGTAATTTTTCGACTTTACTCCAACCTGTCTGATATGGTCTATATAAGTATGACATACTAGTCGTCAAAGCAAAAATTCCTGCCGCACTACTTATGGCAATGGTCCCAGCCCATTTCGCCATCGGTATATCTTGATCTCCTTGAGATGGAAGCCTTTCATCATTAATTGCTAAAACTCCCGCCGTAAAAAGAAGAAGCGATGATGCCTGAATAGCAAAAAAATTATATCTAGCAGATGCTTCTTCCTCTAAAGCCTCCCTTTCAAGTCGAGATGTGGCACTTGGAGTGACAAGTAATTCTGGATACTCACGTTTTCCTTGTTGGGCATATAATGAATTGATATCGATCGTGAGGAGACTTATAATGCCAAACACGTTTAAAAAAACAATAAAGCAACAACGAATTTGTCTTTTATAAAACAGCATATATTAAAACTCATAAATAAAAGAGACAGTATGGATATTATACCTCATAAAACTCTATAGATTAATAATAGCTATTACTTGAAATGTTCATCAATCAATTATGCATATATTCCAAGGTTTTCAGCAAAGTAGACATGTTAACCTCAGGTAAAACATCTGTAAGAACTTAGCCCCTCTCCCATGCCCGATGGAATAACCGCTGAGTTAATTTTCTTTAAACTTCAATTCGATCTAGCTAGCTAAAAAATCAAGCTTAGGAGATGGATACTGCACAAACGCCTTAACACTTGAGGGGTGCATTCCGCATACTCTGACCAAATTATAATCAGACCCCTTTAGTAAGCTGGATTAGCAAATACTCCAACTAATACCTCCTCCTTAAAAACATAATTTCTTAATGATATTAAAAATTTATTACTATTATGCTATGCTCATTTCCTGCTATTTTATTACCTTTAGTTAATAGGTGGTGCTACATGAACTATACGACAGGTTATATCGTTTTCGGCTTAATGATCATCCTAGGAATCATTTCGTACACTATTGTAAGTAAGCCTCTTTCTTCCTTGCTATCTTCACCAGAACAAAAGAAAAAGGATTCCTAACACTAGGGCGTGTTGACGTTTCATTTCCTACTAGAGACAAATACTTGAAAGTCGCAGCTAGGAAGGGTTTCAAAAATTACCGGAGGTGTACTAGATGTACATTGAGGATAATTTCTGAAACCCTGACAACGTTGTGACTCAAGGGTTTGGCTCGTAGTAGGAAATGAAACGTCAACACGCCCTAAACATCTGTATAGGTATTTTTTACCTAGTTAAAATCCATCCATTGCTTCCGATCTAGTGACTGGAGGTTTATGAAGATGGAAATTATAGAAACTTTTACAAATTTAGCTTTAGGAAAATCTATTTATGGAATTTCCTATGTTGATACGCTATTTCCGATCTGCTTCCTGTTATGGTCAACTATTCTTTTCATTCCTCTGTATAAAATCGATCTCGTAGATATTGTAACAATGATGACATATTTAGCTTATTGCTTGGCCTCTTCTGCATTACTTATTTTTGCAATCCCCCAAAGGATCATAAACACAAATTTACAATCAATATTCCCAACTTTTTTAGTCGTTATTTTCCTTACAACGGCAAAATGGGGCTTGAGTCACAGAAAACAAAAGAACCTAAAATTGATCGAAATAGAAAAAATGAAAGAGAGCGACAATGGATGATAATTCTTTAGAAAACAAAAACAAATATGCATACATGATAGTCGACAAAAGTAAGCGTTTCTTTCTTGGAGTTGTCGTCCTCATTTTCTTTTTTATTTTTACAATGCTAATTTTTGAAAATGAAGTACACAGTCGTCATTGGGGAACTGTTGCTCTGCCTATATGCTTAATGGGGCTTTTATTTATATTTATACCCAATATAAATAAATGGATCTATGAACCCTGGCAATCCAGAAATAGGCAATATGAACGCCATTTTAATGATTAGCAAGGAGGTGAAAATGGAAACATACTATATGCTCAATAATAAGTTTCCTATCGCAATACTCATCCAGTCAATAATTTTACCGATATTTTGTGGATGCGCCACATCGAATATTGAGCAAAGCGATATTACTGCCGCTAACTGGAATAAACTAGAAGCGAAAGTGTACAAAAAGATCAACAACGTTTCAGCATTTTCTAAAGTAGGGCCTTATAAGAATAATATTGTGGAAGATTATAAACTGCAATTAAGTCCTCAAAATGCTGTTACTACTGATCTATTTATTCCGACACATAATAATATAGCTCCCCTAATTATTATGGTTCACGGAAATAAATTCAATAAATCAGTTCATAAACGCCAGTGTGAACGCTTATCAACATGGGGATTCTACTGTCTTACAGTTGAAGTCCCAAACAAAAATCAATGGATAGAAAACGGCAATACAATTAACAAACTAGTTAAATTAATTCGCGCATACCCAAAACTTATATCTGATAAATTTGATAAAGAAAAAATTATATTAATAGGGCATTCATTTGGAGGCTCTGCTGTAACAATTGCTACTGGAAAAGGAGCCAAAGTAGCTGGACTAATCCTACTAGATCCAGCCGTCGTTCACCCCATAGTTAAAAAGTACATGAAGAAAATTTCTTGCCCGGTAATTCTTTTAGGAGCCGACCCAGATGTTTTCACTTCAAGAAAGCGGAAATTATTTTATAAATACATAAGTGGTCCAATGTCAGAAGTGAGTGTTGTCGGAGCCACACATAATGATGCACAATATCCGAGTATAAACAAGGTAAACTGGGGGTTTGACTTTTCTACAACTTCCGAGCTCCAAGAAGTCTTTCTTCAATCAATCATAGCAAGTTCCTTCAGCCTCGCATCATCTAGTATTGATTATGCTTGGAGGGTGTTTAACCCTTATTTAAAAAATGGCATTCTTCAAAACGGCCGCATTCGGTCTGCAAGAAAGGAGTAAGATTTCTAAAACCTATTCTGATATGAACAGTCTATACTTTACTTCTATAAAAAATCCCCACTATGGTTACATATTAAGGGGACTTTACGTCTTAATACCTTACTGAAGTTGCTACAAATAGATATACTAACAAATTAGTCAAAAATGCGATGGAAGAACCCTCCAGAATTCTGATTTTTAACGACTTCACCAGTTATTTCTGCAAATTTATGCAACAATTCCTTTTGCTCTTTGTTTAATTTTTTGGGTACTACAACCTCCAAAACAACGTGAAAATCTCCACGGCCGACTCCCCTAATATGTGGCACGCCTAAAGACGGTATTTTTATGACATGTCCATGCTGTATTCCTGCAGGAATTTCTATTTGTTGTTCCCCATCGAGGGTTGGGATTACTGCCGAACAACCTAAGGCAGCCTGCGCCATTCCGATCGGATGCTTATAATAAATATCAGCTCCATCTCGCTCATACATAGCACTATCTGCCACATGCAAGACAACATATAAGTCACCTTGCGGACCGCTATTTATTCCTGCCTCACCTTCCCCAGACACTCGCAACCGCAACCCAGTATCAACACCCGCAGGTACTTTAACCGAAATTTTCTTATGCTCAGCAACACGCCCAGTACCTCGGCATGACTTACATGGATCTTTTATAGTTGAACCTTCTCCACGACATGTAGAGCATGTCACTGCGACGCTAAAAAACCCTTGGTTTCTCCTGATTTGTCCACTTCCAGCACAAGTCTGACAAGTTACTCTACTAGTTCCTGGCTCAGCTCCACTTCCATCACACGTGGCGCAAGAGCTTTCCCGATCGAATTCAATTTCCTTTTCAACTCCAAAAACAGCTTCTTCAAAATCAATCGTTAGATCATAGCGTAAGTCTGCACCTTTGCGGGCACGGCTTCTCCCACCACCACCTCCAAAACCAAAAAAATCCTCAAATATACTGCCAAAACTAGAAAAAATATCTCCGACATCTTGGAATCCATGGTGGCCTTGCCCCGAAAGACCAGCATGTCCATACTGATCATAGATTGATTTTTTATCCGGGCTAGAAAGAACTTCATATGCTTCAGAAACTTCTTTAAACTTTTCTTCAGCTTCTAAATCCCCAGGATTCCTATCTGGGTGATATTTTAATGCCAATTTTCTATAAGCTGCTTTAATGTCTCCCGAACTTGCAGACTTTGAAATATTTAATAATTCATAATAGTCAGCCTTTGCCATATAGCCTATTCCTCAAATTTATATTTTACCTCTCTCAAAGCTACCTATTGTATACCCCGGATCCGAATTTCTAGCCGGTTGCGGCGTTGCTTCGTCGTCAGGAAATCCTCATGTACCAACATGTACACTGCGGTTTCCCACCTCCTAGCGCCTAGCATCCGAGCGAACTTCGAATCCGGTGAAAATTCCGAATTTAGCCGGTTGCGGCGTTGCTTGTCGTCAGGAAACTCATGTACCAACATGTACACTGCGGTTTCCCACCTCCTAGCGCCTAGCACCCGAGCAAACTTCGAATCCGGTGAAAATTCCGAATTTCTAGCCGGTTGCGGCGTTGCTTTCGTCGTCAGGAAATCCTCATGTACCAACATGTACACTGCGGTTTCCCACCTCCTAGCCTAGCACCCGAGCAAATCGAATCCGGTGAAAATTCCGAATTTCTAGCGGTTGGCGTTGCTTCGTCGTCAGGAAATCCTCATGTACCAACATACACGGTTTCCACCTCCTAGCGCCTAGCATCCGAGCGAACTTCGAATCCGGTGAAAATACTGCAGTTTTTCAAAAAATTTCAGCTCCCGAGTATACGGGCCTTGTATTGCTTCAGAAAAACTACCAATGTAATGGATCTACATAAATCCATTGCTCTTTCTTTATATCCTAAATTATCCAGCACAACTGACAGGCACTTATCCATCAAATGATTTATCAACCTTCTTTACCCAAACAAAACAAAAAGAACAACCCACCGAAAAGTGGCCCTTTTTTGATTTAACATATATGTTTCGAGCTTTATTCCTTTGAATCAGCAAAACTATGCTTTTCAATAGAAGGGAAAATACCATTTTTTACTTCGGAATCAAAAGCATCTAACGCTTCACACACCATAGTACCTAAGTCCAAATATTTCTTCAAAAACTTAGGTGAAAAATCTGCATCAAACCCTAATAGATCTTGCAACACCAACACCTGCCCTGAGCAACGTGGTCCTGCACCGATACCAATTGTCGGAATAGTAAGCTCTGACGTAATTTTTTCAGCCACTTCGTACGGCACCATCTCTAATACTAAGGCAAAAGCACCAGCATCTTCAATGCGTTTAGCTTCATCCAATAAAGCTTGACCAGCTTGTCCCCGACCTTGGACACGATACCCACCTAACTGATGGATACTTTGTGGTGTCAACCCTATATGTCCCATTACAGGAATTCCTGCTTCTGTAATGGCAGTAATCTTTTCTAAAACCGGACCTCCACCTTCAACCTTAACACCATGAGCTCCACCTTCTTGCATCAAACGGGCTGCGTTTTCCAACGCATTTTCAACCGAAACCTGATAGGTCATAAATGGCATATCTGCACAAATAAAAGGTCTACCGCTAACTCGACTTACAGCCTTGCAGTGATGAAGCACATCATTCAACGTGACCCTGATGGTATCTTGATATCCCAGCATAACATTGCCTAAACTATCACCGACCAAAATCATATCGATTTTTGTTTTATCGATCAATCTGGCAAACGATGCGTCATAACACGTGACCATCGATATTTTCTCATTAGATGTTTGTTTTGCTCTAATTTTTGTCAACGTCATTCGTTTGTTTTTAACAAAACTACTCAATCCCACCACCTTGATTAAAATTTAATCAACTCCTGCAGATACGGGCTGAGTTAAGCGTTAAAACTAACAGTCACTATGTATAAGCCCGTGACTACAAAGGTTCACCATAGCTCCTTATCATAAATAAATCAGCATCACACAATCTTTTTCACCCTCTCGGCAATAGCCAAATAAATTGACAGAACCATTGCGATGGTAAGGTTCGGACAGTTTCACAGCTAAAAAGTATTCAACCTGTTTCTATATTTTATAACTATATGATATTATTATGTATATTACAGAACCCAACCACCTCATTATAAATATATAAAAGGAATGGTCCGCTATGGATACACAAGCAGAAGGTCTTAGCAAAATTATTTTAGCCATTTTATTCTTCCCAACTTTCTTTCAAACCGAGCTCCTTGCCTTCGCACTTGGCTCAAACGACCCCTATGCAGTTATGCTAATAAAGAGAGTGTTACTCCTACTGCCAATTACATCAGCTATATTTGGATGTTGGCTTACCATCCCATGCCTCATAACGATCATCGTACGCCAGCAAAGGAGGATCTATCTATCTGCTCTTTTAGTAACATGGTGGGATCTATTTCGTTCAATATTTAGCTTTTGGGGTGGAATCTTTGCATTTGCCTTTAAGATGATTGGATGGTGTACCGGCCTCCTACGCTTATTCTTTATGGGAATATTTCTTGCCGTCCAAGATATAATATTAAGCCCAGTCAGAATGGCAAAAGATGTAGGGCAAGATTATTTCAAACCCGGAATCCCCTGGTTATCGGTCTTCTTAACTATTTTTTGGACCTTAATTGAGGCCATATTATTTACTTTTATCCTAACTCCACTAGTTCTAGAAATTCTAGAAAGCCTATCAGGTAACGAATTATCGGAAGGGCTCGTGCAAATTCCACTATCAATCATGCTTTTTATAGTAATACTAGGAAGCTTTGCCATTCTATCGACGTTTGGCGAAGCCATAAAGCAAAAGAAAATAAGCCGCATCGTACAAATTGCTATATTCGAAGTCTTTGTTTTCGTCTTTGAGGTCATGTTTCTTTATCGTGAATTTGTAGATGCACTTGTTCCATGGTTTAGCCAACACTCTGATGGGGAGTTTAGAATGGGTATAACTTCAATCCTTCTCATTTCGTCATTCGCATGGATGGGCATCCGCGGAGTTACTTGGTTTTTATTTGCTAGCTCAGGCACACCAACTTTATTAGCAATAATCCAACGAACAGGATTAGAGCAACCTAAAGGGTTACAAACAGCTGCAATAGGCGACTCACAAGATACATTTAAATATATTAAAAATGGCTTTGAAACTGTCAAAAACGATATGGAGTGGTTAAGCCAAAAAGGCGATGAAATAATTGGCTCATTTATACTTCCTCCCCTCCAGATAGTCGCTGCTTCTATAAATTTTTGCACACTTCTAATTAGCGCGAATCATTTATTTGAACTTCCCTTCAAAAGTTTTAAAAATCTTTTAATGGCACAAGAACTCATAAAAAAATCAAAAAATTCAACTGAGGATTAAACTATGCGCTTTATGCAAAGGATTAGTACCAAACTAACAGTAATTCTGTATTTAATTATTTTGCCATGTTTAACATCGTGCTTCTTATTTGAAAAGAAAGACAGCAATAGTTCAGCAAACAGTAAAGGGTCCGACGGTCATAAAGGTCGTCTTGTCATGTTTATAGGGGTCGATATCAGTGGCTCATTTCAAAAAGACAAGTATTATACGGATTCCTTAGAATTCTTGGCCAATTACATATATGCTCATTTAAATGGGTTTGGAAAATTAGAATCACCTCATTCTTTATTTGTAGGTAGTATCGGCGGAGCTAAAATCAATGAAGCAAAAACTTTTTTTCCAATACATTCGTTTGAACATCTCGATATTCCGAGTATTCATAAAAAATTAAAAGAAATTTTCCCTGAAAATGTAACCAATCCAATGACTGACTATAATTCATTCTTCAAACAAGTTGCTGAATACGTTGAAAGCAAAAATTTAGTTCTTAGACCTATTTCAATATTAATGCTAACTGACGGAATTCCCGATTCTCCAAAAAAAGGAGATTTCCGATCACTCAACTTAGAACCATTAGAATACATAGCCCGAAATATAACGCTTAGGGTCTTATATACTAGTGCGAATGTCGGGAAAAACTGGAGAACAAAAGTAAAAAGACAAAGAGTAAAAATCTGGACCCAAGATGCAAATGTTATGAAAGATTGGAATGCTCCTCATATCTTTATACCCAACAAACCATTTAACGAGCAACTAAGATTCTTCAATTGGATCAACGACAATATCGACTTCAAAGTTAGGCTAAGAAGAGTTAATTAATATAATTTCTAATAACGGATTTTTTACTCTTCAATAATTCATCAGCTGTGCCTTGAAAAACAATTTCCCCACCGTCTTCTCCTGCTTCGGGCCCAAGCTCAACAATCCAATCCGAAGCACTTATCACCTCCAAATGATGCTCAACAACAATCACCATATGCCCACTTTTCACGAGTAATCGTAGCTGTGATAGCAAATTGTAAACATCATAATCAGATAAACCAGAAGTAGGTTCATCAAAAATTAATATAGATGGCTTGCCGTCTTGCCTTTGATTTAACAATTTTAGTAACTTTAGCCTTTGAGCCTCCCCCCCTGAAAAAGAGCTTGTGGATTGCCTTAGTGTTAAATAACCAAGACCTAAATTAATGACCTCATCTAAAACTTTCACGACTTTAGGAATATCAAAGAAAAACTCACGACATTGAGCGACTGTCATATTCAAAACATCAATTAAATTTTTATCTTTATAATAGATAGAACAAACCTCATCTTTAAAACCACAGCCGCTACACGACTGACAAATTACTTGCATATCACCTAGAAATGATAAGTCTTCTTCTATCATCCCTATTCCTTGACAGTTCTCACACCTTCCCCCAGCGACATTAAAACTAAAATGGCTCGGCGAGTATCCAGCTTTACGTGCGGCTGGCTGTTCAGAAAAAAGCTTTCTAATAAAATCAAAAACCCCTAAGTAAGTCGCAATATTAGATCTCTTACTCCGACTAAGAGGTATCTGCCCTACCATAATCACTTGCTCGTATCGCTTTATAAATTTCTCCGGAGTTATCAAGTCTAATCGATCAGAAAAATCATAGTCATTTTCCTGTCCAAATTTATTTAAAAGCAGAGGATGTAAACTATGTTGAATCAAACTGGTTTTACCGCTACCGCTAACACCGCACACCGTTATTAATGAATCCATAGGAAATATTGCAGTAATATTCTTTAAGTTATGTGCACTAGCATTTTTAATTATAATTGCATTTCTAGACAATTTTTCACTATCAGTTATAGAAGCTACTCTGTACTTCTTAGCATGGCACTCTAATTTTGTAGAATGTAGCTTAACTGGGCCAGAATATACTAACTGCCCTCCCTTATGTCCTGCCTCTGGTCCTATCTCTACTAAATAATCAGCAGCATCAATAATACTTCGTTCATGTTCTACCACAACAATAGTATTTCCCTGATCCCTAATATCTTGCAGCACACGCAGCAAATTCATACTATCCCGAACATGCAATCCGACAGTTGGTTCATCCAAGCAAAACAGAGTATCAGTTAGCGAACTTCCTAAACAACGAGCCAATTTAATACGTTGCAACTCTCCCCCAGAGAGGGTCGAAGAACTACGGTCAAGCTGTAAGTAATGCAAGCCAATTCTATTTAGATAAGTAAGTCTTTTCGCAATTTCATCTAATACTTCATCAGTTTGCATTATGCCTTTTTCATTATTAGAACTTCTTGAATATAAATGTTCAAGGTCAGCAGACTTCTGATTTACACTCTCTCCCATATTTATGAAATCATCGAGAGTTTGATAAAGACTAGCAACCCAAGAGATCAATCTTTTTACTGAAATTTTGCTAATATCCGATATTGATTTGTCATCGATTTTACATGCTAAGCTAAATTTATTTAGACGATCACCATGACAGGCTTCACACAATATATACTTGTTAAACCTAGCAGCATGAATTCTATAATGAGCCTTATACTTCTTCGTCTCAAGCCAGGAAAAATATCCCTTAATACCTTGATAGCGCTTGCCATCACCAAAGCATAACCAGTGCAATTCGTCTTTGGTAAACTCTTTAAATTTTTTTGCTGGATCTATACCATTCTTCACAGCATGATTCATCATCTTTGTATAGAAAACAACATGCTTACCAAAATTAAATGGTCTAATGCCTTTCTCTTTTATCGAACTTGACACATCAATAATTTTATCCCAATCGAGAATTTGAGATCTTCCATATCCTTGACAATTATCGCAAGCTCCTACTGGATGGTTGAAAGAAAATAAAGCAGTGCTGGGAGCGACATATTGAATTTGACAGTTAACACATTCAAGCTTAGACGAAAACTTAAGATCAATATCATTGCCAAACGAAATAGCCATTTGACCTCTACCCAGCCTTAAGGCTAAGTCTGCAGACTGTATAAATCTCCTTTTTTCTTCATAAGAAGGTTTAAGGCGGTCTATCACCACGTATGCATTTTTCAAATTAGAAGACTTTGCATTCTCTATCTTTACAATTTCTTGATTGCCAAATAGCCTAGTAAACCCCTGTTTCATCAATTGCTGCTTCAGTTCGTCAGATTTTAAGTTTTTCCATACATCTAATGAAGACAACAATAACGTATGTTTACCTTCTGCTTGTTCAATACACTTCTCAAAAATTGATTCAGCAGAATCTCTTTTAACTTCTTTATCGCATTGAAAACATTTAACTTCACTAATACGAAAATATAAAACCTTAAATAAATCATTCAACTCTGTTAATGTACCAACCGTTGAGCGGGGACCTGCACCTGATCTACTCTGCTGCACAGCAATAGAAGGTGGCAAATTTTCTACGACAGAAACATTAGGTTTTGGCAAAGATTGAAGGTACTGCCTAGCAAAACTCGACAAACTTTCTACATAACGTCTATATGATTCTCCATATAACGTATCAAAAACCAAGGAACTTTTCCCAGAGCCAGAAACACCAGTCACTACTGTGATCTTACCTAGGGGAAAATTTACCTGTAAAGATTTAAGGTTATTGGTGCTAACCCCTTCCAATTTAATTACATTATCAAGCGCAAAATCCATCTTTAACCTTTTCACCACATTTACCTTAGGTATGCAATTTAGACTAATTTAAGTATAATAAAATCGATACAAGTCCTTACAAATTACAAAAAAGGTTATCACTCATGTACCAATTACAAAAACCCAAATCTATTCTAAAACGTAGTATTTTTGCGCTATGTATACTAGTTTTGACTACTTATAGCCTCATGATCTTATTTTCTGATCAAATAAAGCATACTATTGGTATGCAAACTTCTAAAATAGAAAATAAAGGCGCAGATGTCGATTCCGCCCCCCTTTTCTATACCACGATAGGGCATGCACCTAAGAACTTTAAACGCCTAAATAGAACTACAGCCATCAAATCAGAGAGTTTCACCTTAGAAATCTCTGTTGCGAGAACACAACAAGAAGCTAATAAAATTATTGATGATTTATCAAAAATAGGTGTTCAAGCTTACTACACACCATTTAACAATGAAGGACAAGTCGTCTACCGAATACGCACTGGAATATTCAACAACCAAGAAACTGCTAAAAAAACAGCCAAATCTCTAAAAATAGCAAAAAACATTAAATCAAAGCCAATAAAGTTACGTTAGGTATACAAGCTCTTTAACCAGCATCTTTCATTTCAATAAAATACTTCCACTAAAGGCACCTCACTATAAATACGAATCCTAAATATTCTTTAGTGGTATAAACCTCTTAGTCAAAGCTTTTCCTGGAAGAAACATTTGATCTATTTTTAGGTATATCTAACCGTAATTCTTCTCTCGATAAATTCGGGCTACCATATCGATTTGAATCTGATTTTACAAATGCACCCGTATAAACAGGAACTGTTAACTTATTCAAGACATCAATGCTATTTGAAAAATTCTCGTCACGATCTACAATTGTAGAAAAAATTGCATCAATTATTATCGCCTTAGGCTCGCTTCTAGCAATCAAATGTATGATGGAGACCCATTGGTTAAATGTAAACCCTTCCTTATTTATAAGATCCAGCGTATGATCGTCGAAAGAATAGATTTTTAGAGAAGGATTAATCTTTGGATCTTTGACAAGATAAGCACGCAACTGAAATTCCAAATTTCGAGCCACCTTTTGCTCCAGATATTCTCCTAAAGGACCATCCCATAATAAGATTATGAAAATCGAGACAACTGCTGGTGCAATCAACAGCCATTTTATACCGATCCGCTTAGTTTTTATATTGGCAGCGATGATATTTGCCTCATGCTATATTTAACCTGTATAAGAATGAAGATCAGATAATGGGGATTATTCTTGACTTGACAGTTCACTAGTTAAATCGATCGTTCCATCAAAGTTAAAGTCATAAACTTCAAATACACTTCTACCATCATCCGACAACACTTCTAGCATATCAATTCTACCATCACTATTGAAGTCCCAAGACTTATAACCAAGCTTGGATTTTACAGCTCCATTTTGATAATGCCAGTCCACCCATATAGGTGTATAGTTTGGAAGAGGTTTAGTATTAGCTATTGTTTTTCCTAAACGAAGCGTATAGTGAGTCGGTTCATTAGCCTTAGATAAATCCACCTGTTCACCCCCAGTAGTCGCACAAGACGGAATCAATTTGAGTGCAATTATTAACAGCAGGCAATGACTTTTAAAATTTCTTCTCAATGAAATATTCAATTTCGACTTTTCCTATTATAAGTTAGCCACTCAATCTGATAATTTTGGCCTAGATATGGCTAAAAAGTATTGACTAAAACAACAGCTTTCCTATTTTATCGGTCAACTAATACATAATTTTAACGCAACCAAACACCTCAGAAATAGAAATCATCCCCTATTCACACCAGAATATATGATTGAAATTAAGTATGATTCATTAATAAAATCAGTATATTACAATGTTCATCCTATGCATCAGCAAGAAAGCGAACTAGAGCCAATAACCTCATTCTAATAGTGCCAAGCTTTTTTAATTAAGGTATAACATCAGCCTGTTATCTATAAATTGAAAGTAGAAATTTTTATGCAAGACCCTAAATACATTAGAAATTTCAGTGTAATAGCTCATATTGATCATGGTAAATCAACCTTGGCAGATCGCCTCATTAGAAGAAACAGGCTCACTGAGTAAACCGAAATAAAGCCCAGTAGGTTTAGATAGTATGGATATCGAACTGGAAAGGGGAATAACCATAAGCCCAGACCTACTGATGTATTATAAAGCAAAAGATGGCCATACCTATCAATTAAATCTAATAGATACCCCAGGACACGTTGATTTTAGCTACGAAGTATCTCGTAGCCTAGCTGCCTGTGAAGGTGCTTTAGTCGTTGTGGATTCGACACAAGGGGTCGAAGCCCAAACGGTGGCAAATGTAAACTTAGCTATGAAAGGGAACTTAGAGCTCATCCCTGTTATCAATAAAATTGACCTACCTAGTGCCGATGTCGAGAAAGTCGCATAAGAAATCGAAGATGAACTAATTATTGAAGGGTCCGATGCAATTCCTGTAAGCGCGAAAACAGGAGAAGGGATTACAGATGTATTGGAGACCATCGTTAAAAAGATTCCTCCTCCATCATCTTCACAAGATCAACACCTGAGAGCGCTCATTTTTGACAGTTGGTTTGATTCATACCTAGGAGCTGTCTCGCTAGTTAGGATTATGTCTGGTCATATTAAGCTACGAGACAAAATGAAAATGATGTCAACAGGGAAAGTGTTTGAAGTCAACAAAATCGGAAAACTAACCCCAAAAGCAGTTCCGGTTTCAGAACTCAGCGTAGGTGAAGTTGGGCTTTATTTCCGCTTCAATCAAAGAAGTTGCCGACACGCGAGTTGGAGTACACTATCATTTCCAGCAAGCGCGCCGGCGCCAGACTCCTTAGCAGAAGCTCAAGAGGTAGCTAAATGGTATTCAAATATACTTTTTCCAATTGATGCCAGCGAATTCCAGAATTTGAAAGACTCTCTAGAAAAACTCCAATTAAACGACGCTAGCTTGACCACTGAGACTGAAAGCTCTAACGCTTTAGGATTCGGCTTTAGAGTCGGTTTTCTTGGTTTATTACATATGGATATTATACAGGAGAGATTAGAGCGGGGAATCTCGATCTTAAAGTTTTCACCGCACCAACTGTAGTATATAAAGTCTACTTGGTCAGTGGTGAAGTATTGTCAGTAGAAAATCCATCTAAACTCCCTGATCCAACTATCATTGACCACGTTGAAGAACTGGCGGTACTATTAACTATTCACAATTCTGGAGGAGTTTATTGACCAATCTTAAACTTCTTCAAGAAAGAAGAGGCATCCAACGTAGCTTAGAATACCCTTCGCAAAGCCGAGCAAAAAATTTCATATACGAGATTCCGATGAATGAAATGATATCTGATTTATTAATAAGTTAAAGAGTATGTCCAGAGGCTATGCTTCAATGGACTATACTAGATTATCGTACTGGTGATCTTGTCCGTCTAGAGCGGTAAATGGAGACCCGGATGCTCTAGCTTGTATTGTACACCGAGGCTATGCTGCTCATCGTGGTCGCGCTTTTATGTAAAAAGCTAAAAGAATCAATGTCTCGTCATATGTTTCAGATTGCTATTCAAGCATCACTGGTAGTAAAGCAGTAGCTAGAGAAACTTTATCGGCTTTGATGCGTTATCGGCCAGCAAAGTGTTACGGTAGCAGGATATTTCCAGAAAAAGAAAGCTTTTAGAAAAACAAAAAGCTGGTAAAAAGAGAATGAAGCAAGTAGGCAACGTTGAATCCTCAGAAAGCATTTATGGCAATACTAAGTCTGGACGAATAGTCTTTATAATTTATAAAAATTGCAGGCTGACATATTTGCTTAAAAACTTATCTCCACTTACTTTAGCATTTTCTCCGCCATTGCAATTGCAACAATATCATTTAAAACACCTGCCGCAGTCACGGCAGGACCTGCACCAGGACCAGCTACAATGAGAGGATTCAAATCATAGCGGTTAGTTCTAATCGTAAGTTGATTATCCGTACCACGCAAGCTACCAAGTGAGGAATTTTTTGGTAAAGACTCTATACCAACGCGAACCTTATCATCATACAAACGCGCTACATAACGCAAAACACAACCATCTTTAAAAGCTTCACCTACTTTTAGCGCATATTCTTTATCATAATCTTGCAAACTTCGAATAAAATCTTTTGGATTTTTTGGACTACTTTGACAAAAAAACAATGGTTCCAGTTCAATATCTTCGAAATTAATTTTTCGTTTTAACGCACGTGACAATATCAATGCCTTTCTTGCCACGTCATTACCAGCCAAATCCTCTCGAGGATCTGGCTCAGTATATCCTGCCTCATACGCGTCGTTAACAGCCTGCGAAAGTGGAATACCATCTTCCAAAATGTCATTATAAAACCCAATGTTCCAGACAAACATCCAGCCATTCCAATGATATTATCTCCAGATGATTCTAATTTTAAATAGTATCTAGAATAGGCAAACCGGCTCCAACTGTCGCTTCATACTTAATCCACAACCCTTTGCTTTTGGCCAATTCCATAAGGTCATCAAAATCCTCTTGTTGAATCGCCAAAGGTTTATTTGCCAAAACGATATGAAAATTGTTGTTAAGAGCTTCCTTTATCAAATCAGCATTATCTTCCGCAGTTAAATCTACAAAAAATCCCTTCGTTGTAATGGAAGAAAGTACTGTTTTGATAACTTTGATCAAAGCTTCCACTCTCAGAATCATCACGATGAGCATATAAAGAAATTCCTCTTTGCTTTTTTTCAGCATATTCAGTCAGTATTCTATCACCAAACTCTGACTTGGCTGTCAAAATACCTGAGCGATCAGCAATACTAATACAGCCACATTCAATTTGATAATTTTTCTGCAAATACTCTCGTTGTTGAACCATTTGCTGTACTAGCGTTGTACCAATATGTCCAAATCCATGTATACTTATTTCGACTTTCTTACCTTTTCTATCTGGTAATGGATATAATTTATCTAACTGATACTCCTGATGTAATGCTAATAATGCATTTTCTAAATGCTGCTCCTCAATTACAAAAGATATATTAAGCTCTGAAGAACCCTGTGCAATAGTTATTATATTAATTTGCTTTTCAGCTAATGCAGTGAATGTTCTTGATGCAGTTCCTGGAGCTCCTTTCATCCCCATTCCAACAACAGCAACCACTGCCAAGTGATCTTGTTTAGAAACAGCAGAAATCTGATTATGCTTGATCTCATAGAAAAACACCTCTTTCAATAAATCGCAAGCCTGTTGCGACTCTTGAAATGGAACGATAAAGCAAATATTTGCTTCACTAGATGCTTGACTAATTAATGAGACAGATATACCGCCTTGGGCCAAAGCTGCGAATGCTCTGCCTGCAATTCCTGGCACACCTAACATTGCATTACCCTCAATAGTAATCAATGATTGCTGCTTTGCAGCGGTAAGCGCCTTAACAGGATATGTTGTCGAATAAACCTGTGATGAAATGACTGAGCCTTGAAACTCCGGGCTAAAACTATTTTTAATAATTAAAGGTATCTGTTTTTCTAATAACGGTATAATGGTTCTTGGATGTAAAACATTTGCTCCATAATAAGCAAGCTCTGCTGCCTCACGGTAATGCAACTGTGGTATCACGGTAGCATGTGGAACTATACGAGGATCCGCTGTTAATAGCCCATCTACTTCTTTAAAGAGAGTTACACTATTCGCACCTACACAATCCGCAAGAATCGTGGCTGAGTAATCAGATCCCCCTCTCCCTAATGTTACAACTTCTGAATTCGTACCACTAGCTATAAAACCTGGCACTATAATATGCTCATAATTATCAAATAGCGGTAATAAAAGTTCTTTGGTGTTTTGTCTACATTTCTCAATATCAGGTAATGTATTGCCAAGCTCTCGTTTTACGCAAATTACATCTGTAGCATCCAAGAATCTAGCCTTATATCCTTGCTCATTTAAAGCCTCCGCGACAATCCTTGCTATGACTCTTTTCACCACGTGCTACCGTTACATCAAGAATACGGGGTGTATGCTCTTTTAAAACTAATAAACTGCTGCAAATAGATTTAAACTCTTCGGTAGATTCCAAAATAAAATTTTTAAGAAACTCTGCTCGAATTGGATTTTTAATTAAGCCTTTTATAGCATCCATATGCCTGTTTTTAAATTCTACAGAAGCAATCTGCGCAGCTTCTAACCGTCCCTTAGCTGCATCTTTGGCTGCCGAAAGGAGCTTATCCGTCGTACCTCCCATTGCAGATACGACAATAACCGTTTTGCCTTTCGTTGCTCCGATAATTTTTGTCACAGCCAGAATGGATGAGGGATTTCCAAGAGATGTTCCGCCAAACTTATAAACGAGCGTATTCTTCATCATAGTACCTTGGTAAAATTCAAATATTTATAGCGTTGCTCATTATGCTACACTGTGTATATTTCTCTAGCAACCAAAGAACAACACATCATATTTTTATGCGCCTTTTATCATACACGGAGGGAAAAACATTTATGGTAAATTTTCAGCCATACACTGCAACGAGACAAAACAGAATTTATGCGCTAAATTTATATAGGGACTTTATATTAACGGGAGCAAAACCTATAAGAGCAAGACACAGAGACGAAAGCAACGCAGCTATCATAGGTTTTGCTCCCGTTAATAAATAAACATCCCAAGCAATTTTACTGCCTATATAGGAGCAGCCAGAATATGGTGAAAGTTTTTGCACCAGCTACCATCGGAAATGTCGGGCCTGGCTTCGACGTATTGGGGATGGCATTTAGCAGCATGGGAGACATTATCACAGTCGAGCTAACTGGGAATAACTCTTATATAGATTCAATTGTTGGCAGAGATGCTCAGAAAATTCCAATGGATGCAAAGAAAAACTGTGCCATTATAGCGGCTGAAGCAATGCTACGTAATAAAGGCATAAATAAAGGAGTTAAAATATCAATAGAAAAAAGTCTTCCTGTTGCAGGCGGCTTGGGCGCTAGTGCTGCATCATGCGTTGGTGGAGCTATGGGTGCAGCAGCTGCTGCTAACCTTGAAGTAAGTAATGAAGAAATTATGATTGCCGCACTAGAGGGAGAAGAGAAGGTTGCGGGACGACACCTCGATAATATTGCACCGTGTTTATTCGGCGGTTTCACTTTAGTTCTCTCTGAAGCACCTCCTCAAGTATATTCACTTCCCTTTAAGAACGACTGGTGGGTGTGCATTTTCACACCAAAATGTGAGATCGAAACTAAAAAAGCCCGTGAAGTGCTACCTAAGCAACTTACAACTAAAACCTGGGTCAATCAAATGCGTAATGCCATTGGATTGGTTTCTGCCTTCTCTTTGGGAGACGTAAATCTAGCCAGAGCCAGCCTTGTAGACTACTTTTCAGAACCCTATAGGTCCCACCTAATCGATGATTTTGGAATTATTAAAAATATAATGAGCGATAATAATGCAATCGGCAGCTCGATTAGCGGCTCAGGCCCAACAATTTTTGCACTCTTTGAAAAAAAAGCTCAGGCCGAATCATGTAAAACCTCTTTAGAAAATCAATTCCCTAAGCAATCTTCCAGCATTTGCATTGGAGAAGCAGCAACAAAAGGGGCATATATTTTATGACCAGTGTAGAAATGGAAAAAGAATTTTTAGCTTGTCTTGATTGCAAGCAAAAATATGCTATCAATGATGAGCGTTATTTTTGCGACTGCGGTGCTAATCTAAGCGTCGAACGACCAATAGAGGTACTCAAAAAGTTATGTCCTAAAACCTTTGATGAACGTTTAAAAAACCGAGATACAATAAACCGTAGTGGAGTTTGGAGATTTAGAGAAGCAATTAGGAATTTACCACTCGATCAATATATCTCACATCCAGAAGGGGGCAACTTTCTCTATACAAGAGTAAAAATTGATAATTTTGCAAACTCACAGCAAATTTTTTTAAAGCACGAAGGAGAAAATCCTACAGGCTCGTTTAAAGATCGCGGAATGACTGTCGCCATTACCCAGGCTAAGCTCTTGGGTAAAAGAGTCGCTGCTTGTGCATCTACTGGAAATACTAGCGCTTCCCTTGCTGCCTACGCAGCTCAAGCCAAAATGAAGGCATTAGTTTTCGTTCCAGCCGGCAAAATCAGCAAAGATAAGCTAGCGCAGGCTCTTGCATATGGGGCTACCTGTATAGCGCTTAAAGGTAATTTCGATGACGCGATGCATATTGTTAAAAAAGTATCTGAAAAATCTGAAATCTATATGGTGAATTCATTAAACCCTTTTAGACATGAAGGACAAAAATCCATTGTCTGGGAAATTTTTCAAGATCTAAATTGGCAAGCCCCTGATTGGATTGTAGTTCCAGGTGGAAACCTTGGCAATACCAGTGCCTTTGGTAAAGCTATTCACGAAGCTTATGAGGCTGGATGGATCACAAAAAAACCAAGGCTAGCGACGATCCAAGCCGAAGGAGCAAATCCTTTTTTCCTCAGTTTCCAAAATCAATTTAGAACATTCTCGTCAGTTAATGCAGAAACTATTGCAACAGCAATTCGGATTGGCAATCCAGTCAATATTAAAAAAGCAATACATGCCATCCAACTAACACATGGCATAGTTGAACAAGTAAATGACGAAGAAATTATTGAAGCTAAATGCCTTATCGATGCCGAAGGAATAGGCTGTGAACCAGCAAGTGCTTGTTCACTTGCTGGGATCAAAAAACTAATAACTAAAAATGTTATTAAGAGCTCCGAAAAAGTAGTGGGAGTTTTAACTGGCAACTTACTAAAAGACACCAACTCTATCTTGCAAGATCCTTCAAAACAATCTACTTCTGGAAAAGTTCTTGAATCAGAAGCATCTATTAAAGCAATAGAAAAAATTATTGAAAATATTTAGACCATAAACAACATCAGTTAAGAAGACAAAAATCTATAATACATGGCTTGCCTAAAAACATGAGGAAATAGTACGTTTGTTACAATAACGAATGTTTTTCAGACATAACTCGGCAGGATTTTTCTATCCCAAGATGCTCCTTATCATAGACAAAATACATTAGAGCTGTCATGACAATTGTAAGACTATAACGAACTTCACTATCCTGGAACGAATTCTGTGTCAAAGAAGCTAGGGCTAAAGCCACAAATATCTGCATAAAAATATTGCTATAACCACTAGTTGCTTTAAGCCTCCAACAAGCCCGTAATGCCCAACCATACCAAGTGAGAAAAAATAAAAGAGCAACGATTCCACCATTAGCCAATATTTGTATATACATATTATGTGCGGGATAAATTCGCTTAAAATGGGCAAGTCCGATTCTTTCGTAATACGGTAGTAGATAATCCTTAGAGAGTCCAATACCATGCCCCAAAATTGGTTTTTCTTTTATTATCTCATAATGGGCATGCCAAAAAGCAATCCTATCATCTTGATATCCGCTATTACGGTCAAAACCTTCATGTGAAAGAGTAGCTTTAATTTTTAGCGACAAAGGATTATCTGTTCCTATAACGACACTTCCAGCTGTTATGCCGACAAATAAAAGTAAAATACGTGCCTTTAATGACCCTGACTGAATAATATTTAATACCACCACTAACGCCGCCACGGCTAAAACAGTTCTAGACTCACTAAATAGCAAAGCACTAAAAATTCCAAGAACAGAAAGCCAAGAGACTAGGGATTTAAAATTGTCGATCCAATTCCTTAAAGCAAAAGGAAGAAACAAAATGGAAACATAAGCAAATGTAAGAGGGTGAGAATAAAAGCCTCGAGCTCTTGGGGGAGACGAAACAATAGACGAACCAACAACCCTCCAATTAAATATCCATTGGGAAAAAGCAATAATCCCTAATAAAAAACACAGTATTAAAAGAATTATTTTTATACGATGGATTTCATATTCTCTAAGTCTTCTAACTCCATCCAAAACAATAAAAGGCAAAAAAACCCAAATCAGATGTCCTAAAACAAAATGAAGGATGTACCCATTAGTTGCATGACCATTTATTAATGAACTGACAATAAGAACTAGTATAAAAGCAATCGAAGAGAAAAAAGGGATTTTAAATTCTCTTAACAAACTAAGAAAAAAAACCCTAGCATCTTTTTTCTGTGATGCCAAACCTATGAGCCATATACACGCTAGAGAGGCTCCTATATGCTGGCCAGCAGCAGCCAAAGGCAATGAAAACAAAAGGATAAGTAACGGTACAAATGGCATACCACCATACGTGCTTTAGGAAACGTTTGACATGCTCGATCATCATGCATAACTCCAGCACTTGTTCTCACTTTGACACCACGCTAGTAAAGCACAGCTTATTAATAAGTTGCTCAGTATAAATTTCAAAAAAAACGCCCCCAGCGAGAATATAATTCAAGCTGGGGGCGTCTATATTTTAAGGCTGCGTCGTGCTACTCTCCCACAGTTAAGACTGCAGTACCATCACCGCTGGTGGGCTTGACTTCCGTGTTCGGGATGGGAACGGGTATTTCCCCACCGCTATAGACACAGCCAAATCGTATGCTCAATTGAATCAGATAGTCTTCTGTAATTTCTTATTCTAAAAAAGTTCCAAACTTAAACTCACTTTTAAATTTGCGAGTACTGGATCCTCATAAAGAGTCGAACCACTCTCTATCACTAGATTACTCTAGATTCTAGGCTTTTCTTCCAGGCTCTCCCAAGTGGGGAGCAAGAAGGCTAAATAAATAAGCCTCACGGTCAATTAGTATTGGTCAGCTCCATGTGTTACCACACTTCCACCTCCAACCTATCAACGTCCTGGTCTTGGACCGACCTACAGGGCTAATGCCAGGGAAATCTTATCTTCAGGTAGGCTTCCCACTTAGATGCTTTCAGCGGTTATCCCTTCCATACATAGCTACCCAGCGATGCCGCTGGCGCGACAACTGGTACACCAGAGGTATGTCCATCCCGGTCCTCTCGTACTAAGGACAGATGCTCTCAAGACTCCTACGCCCACAGCAGATAGGGACCGAACTGTCTCACGACGTTCTGAACCCAGCTCGCGTACCACTTTAATTGGCGAACAGCCAAACCCTTGGGACCTGCTTCAGCCCCAGGATGTGATGAGCCGACATCGAGGTGCCAAACCTCCTCGTCGATGTGAACTCTTGGAGGAGATCAGCCTGTTATCCCCGGAGTACCTTTTATCCGTTGAGCGATGGCCCTCCCATATGGAGCCACCGGGTCACTAAGGCCTACTTTCG
>JAWKNZ010000002.1:0-325000 GCA_041391425.1 Bdellovibrionota bacterium | reverse complement strand
TAAAATTAGAACAATTACATCACAGATTTATTCTATCTTATTCAATTGTCAAAGAGCATAGAGGAATTAACTCCCTCAAAGCTGAATAGCAAAACAAAACAAGACCCAGATTACTGTTTAACCTGGATGACTTCATCACTCTTACGAGGAGAAGATTCTTCCTTAGAAAGGAGGTGATCCAGCCGCAGGTTCCCCTACGGCTACCTTGTTACGACTTCACCCCAATCGCGACCACAACCTTGGTATGCTGCCTCCTTGCGGTTAGCCTCACATACTTTGGCCATGACCACTTTCGTGGTGTGACGGGCGGTGTGTACAAGGCCCGGGGAACGTATTCACCGCAGCGTGCTGATCTGCGATTACTAGCGATTCCAACTTCAAGGAGTCGAGTTGCGTGATTCCTATCCGGATCCGAGACAGTGTTTTACCGATTAGCTCCACCTCGCGGCTTCGCAACGGGCTGTTTCTGCCATTGTAGTACGTGTGTAGCCCTGGTCGTAAAGTGGGCCATGAGGACTCGGACGTCATCCTCGCCTTCCTCCGGTTTAACACCGGCAGTATCTCTAGAGTGCCCAACTTAATGCTGGCAACTAAAGACAAGGGTTGTGCCTGTTACCGGACTTAACCGAACATCTTACGACACGAGCTGACGACAGCCATGCAACACCTATCACTGAGTCCCCGAAGGGAAAGCCTAATCTCTCAGGTTGTCTCAGGATGTTAAGACCAGGTAAGGTTCTGCGCGTTGCTTCGAATTAAACCACATACTCCACCGCTTGTGCGGGCCCCCGTCAATTCCTTTGAGTTTTAGCCTTGCGACCGTACTCCCCAGGCGGGATATTTAACGCGTTAGCTGTGGTACTCAGAGGGTTAACACTCCGAACACCTAATATCCATCGTTTACGGCGTGGACTACCAGGGTATCTAATCCTGTTTGCTACCCACGCTTTCGCACCTCAGTGTCAATACATTGCCAGTCGGCCGCCTTCGCCTCTGATGTTCCTCCAGATATCTACGGATTTCACTCCTACACCTGGAATTCCGCCAACCCCTCAAGTATTCAAGAAATATAGTTTCGAATGCAATTCCAAGGTTAAGCCCTGGGCTTTCACATTCGACTTATACATCCACCTACGTGCTCTTTACGCCCAGTCAATCCGAACAACGCTTGCACTTTCCGTATTACCGCGGCTGCTGGCACGGAATTAGCCAGTGCTTCTTAGTCAGGTACCGTCAAACAACCAAGGTATTAACTCGATTGCCCTTCTCCCCTGCCGAAAGAGCTTTACAACCCAAGGGCCTTCTTCACTCACGCGACGTTGCTGCATCAGGCTTTCGCCCATTGTGCAATATTCCCCACTGCTGCCTCCCGTAGGAGTCTGGGCCGTGTCTCAGTCCCAGTGTGGCTGATCATCCTCTCAGACCAGCTACCCATCGTAGCCTTGGTAGGCCATTACCCTACCAACAAGCTAATGGGCCATAGGCCGATCTACAGGCGAGAGCATTGTAAAGAGGCCCTCTTTGATATCACTATCACATGCGGTATTAGCTACAGTTTCCCGTAGTTATTCCCCACCTATAGGTACGTTCCTATGTATTACTCACCCGTGCGCCACTCTACTCACCCCGAAGGGCTTTCTCGTTCGACTTGCATGTGTTAAGCACGTCGCCAGCGTTCGTTCTGAGCCAGGATCAAACTCTAACGTTTAAATCCTAACTATTGCCGAAATTCGTTGTCTAAAGCTATAAACTTTAAAAATTTGACTTGGCAACAGATAATTTACTTATATTGAGGTCAGTGACCTCTAATGATCAAAGAGTTAAGCCAGAAACTAAGTTTGTAGGCTCAAGACACTTTGACTCAGTAATCTGTTGATATGGTCTTGTTTTGTCTTCTTGCTATTCAGTTTTCAAAGAGCTTGCCAATTCCGTACTTAACAAACATTTCAGCGGCTTGTCTTCGTTACGTCCTCTTGGCGTGAGGAGGGTTATAGGCAAAACAGCCCTAGGAGTCAAACCCTTTCTTCATTTTTTTTCATTTTTTTTTATTTTCTTTTCCCAATCATTTTTTTCTTTGTTAAATTAAATAGATAGAAAGTTGATATGAAGGCTTAAATTCCCGCACCGACGCTAGCTTCTTGAACAAGTGCCCTCCTTATCTAAAAAACATTTAAGTTATGTTTTCAAAACAGCAAAAACACGGGGCCGTTTTTGATGTAAAATTTCTGTAATTTTAAGGAGTTGATTAGGGTTTTGACCGATGATAAAACTATAATGAGTAGGATGATGTTACAAAGAATTCAGATAAGCACAATATAGAGAGGCTATCTGCGGTAGCTATAACTATCTAAAAAAATAGATGAAGTAGGATTTACAGTTTATTCTATGGGGGATGCCTAATCCAAAACACCTAACAATATTTGAGGCTAAAATATGCAACGGAAACACGCTTTTTCTTCGCTTTATCAAAAGCTTATAAGTTTTACATTAATTTACTTTTCGCTACATATATCTGCCTGTGGCCTGCAAGAGTCCAGGTATATTGATTACGAACAGGACACCAATGCCACTCCTTCTTGCCAGCAAGGCTTGGATGCCTTTATTGCAAACATTGCAAATCCAGTCGACAGTACCTGCGCGGAGTCCTCATGCCATGCAACAACTACTATCAATGGGAAGACTCTAATTCAAAAGAACAACGAAAATAATAGGGCAGTATTATTGGCATACACAAACGCTGATGCGAATACACTTTACAACAAGATTGCTAATTTATCTGAAGAAGGACATGGAGGCTCGGATCAATCGAAAGAATTGCCTTTAGAGGCAATTCAGGCATGGCTTACTGAAGAAGAAAAGTGTAAATAAGGCTGTTAAGAGTATTTTATCTTTTTATGAAGCGTTATTCGTCTTGCTGTCAATTTTACCCATTATTTCTTCATGCAGAAGCCTTTCTTCTTCTGAAGAATATTGTCTCAACATATAATCATTCAAATCAGCTCTAAGTTTTTTCATGTCATTAACAGTGAAGCGCTTGTTGATATCAACTAAGACATAAGACAATCCAAGCTTTAACGCCGTTACAGATCTCGAAAGATGCTCTAGTCTTTGCGAAATAACATCGCCATTAGAAAGCGCTCCCATAACATCCATCAACAATCCAGCGACCGCATCATCCATAGTAGACATTGATTCCATATGCTTCGAAAAATATCCACCTAGCCGTCGAAGCTTATCGGTATTTTCAGAGCCGCCTCTCTCCTCTTGACCACTTTGTTCTATAGCACTATCTGCTAAAGCTTCATTTAATATATTATCAACTGAATCCTGAATTGAACTGACAAGCTCTTTTGTTTCCGCTGACGGTGCAAGATAAGTCTCTTCTAAAGTTGCTTCTGCTGCAGATTTTGAACTCTCAGTTTCAGTCGCTATTTTAGTAATAGACTCCATAATCCCATTGATAGCCTCATCTATAGTACTATAAACACCAGCTAGCTGACGCTCTAACACCGACGAATAATCGTTCAAAAACTTGACCAATTTTTCACATGCAACAAAATGGTCTCGCTCTAGTTTACTCATCATTTTCCTCTTGAAGTATTAAGTTATCCAGCAAGCTTTGAAACCGCAGCAATCAATTGATCAGGTTTAAATGGCTTTACCAACCAACCCTTTGCCCCAGCAGCTTTTGCGCGATTAATCAAATCTCCACTACCTTCAGTAGTTAACATGACTATCGGAACCCCTTTTAAAGCTGGGTCTTGACTGATAGCTTCAACCATTTCCAAACCATTCATATTAGGCATGTTAACATCGCTGATAACCATGGAAATTTCTCCGCTTTCTGCTTTTAACTTTTCAAGTCCTTGTGCTCCATCTTCAGCCTCAACGACAGTGTAGCCGCCTTTTTTTAAAGTAAAAGTAACTTGCTGCCTAATTGTCTTGGAATCGTCAACAATCATGATTTTCTTACTCATGGCAAAATTCCTTATGCGCTTTAATTCAACCCAAAAGTTATAGGAAAATGAAAATAATACTACGACGCTTTTGACGCCTTGTTCACATTCGATTGAGAAAAAATATCGTCATGGACCTCATGCTCTAAAGGCATTGTGTATGAAGCTTTAAGGTTCCTAACTAAATTGGTTTCCATATTAACCACATCATTTAAGCTTATTAACCCAGGATCGGGATTGAGAATCTTTGTCAGACCTTCTTTCAATGAGTCCAATGCTTGACAAATATGTTCGATACGCTGCCCTACAACATCATCCGTTGAAAGCGCACCAATTATACCAAATAAAATTTCTTGCAGTTGATCGTCAAATTGATCAAAACTCTTGATATGTGCAGCTAATTTTTGAGCCGATCCAGAAGCATGCCCAAGATCTTCATCTTTGTTCGATTGTGAGTTTCTAAAATCTTGATCATCACCTTGAAATTTATCTGTCTTCGCATCATCACTCGTACGCTTCAGCAATATGGCTTCTGCCATTTTTTTCTTATCGTCCTTTTTTTCATTAATAGCTGAAACACCATCCATTATTGCTTCAGTAGTTTCTGCCATCGTATGCCTTACAGCCTTTAGGTGAGCATTTATTAAAGAACAATACTCTTGCACGAAACTTACCAGCTCCTTCTCCGCATTTAAACGCTCGTCATGTTCCATTTTTACACACCCTTTCGGCTGAAACTCCTAAACAACCAAATGTCTTATTTTTAATCAATATCTTCAAGTGGTCATAGACTTCAGCTTCTATCGGACAGTTCATGCTAAACTTGATCACCCGCAAGCCATACTTGCTAAAATTAACATTAACTATCTATTTTAATTAGATAATTATTATATGCGAGGCTTCTATAACATGACTTTGCATGCACACTATAGTCATATGTTTTGGCAGCCTTCAAAAAAGCAACTTCTTCAATTAGTCATCAAGCATTTGTAATCTTTAAGTAACTTTACTTATATCAACTAAGATATTGTCTTCAACTCATGCTGCTACTAACTAATTGCTTTGCTCATAAACACAACAGCTGTCTCTACTACTTAACCGCAAAACGTAGAGGTAAGTGTTTAAAGTAGATAAAAACACAAGAAAAACTCATCATGGGTAATGTTCCCACTTCGTTCGATAGAACTATTACTCTAAATAGTGTAATATATAGCTGTTTAAGTCTTTTTTTCACCGTACATGGATTCGCCAAAACCTTTGACTATATCAAAATCTCGCAAAATTGATTTACTTGAGCACTTTTATGAACACCTTACTGAAGAGGATTGGCTAGAAGGTGTTGATCTATACCAATCAGGGAGAACGTGTGACGTAAGTACCTTACATGGCCTGATTACTGGGCGAGTAAGCTCTCCAACTCAGTCAAAATCCGAAGTTAGAATTAAAATTCATCCCAGTGGCAAGGTTATACAGTGGATTGAATGTACCTGTAGAAAAAATCGAGTTCAGGGCTACTATTGTGAGCATATTGCCGCGTTGATGATACATATAGATCGTGAGAGGTCCGAACTATTTAACAACCTTGACGTAAAAATGCCTCTTAAACCCCCAACCAAACCAAAGCGAGCTAGATTAGCTCCGACACAAGAGACTAAGGAAAGCAAATCAACTGCGTCTTCAGATACCAATAGAAGCAGTGCTTCACAAACTTTGCTCAACCATTTGCAAGGTGCTATCCAAAGTGTTTCCCTATTAGCTCACGGGCCAAGCATCCGGGTAAGAATCGAGATTAAGCCAGGGACCTTAACCCACTACGACCTGGATTTGGATCAGGCAGCAAAATTTTTACAGGCAAATACAAATGTCACAAATGGTACGAAAGAACTTAATAACCTAAAAGTATTTAGTGGTATCGCTGAAATTGGTACGCGAATTTATCAAGACGAGGAAGAAGAAAAAATTACCGCCGAAAAAGTGGTAGCGATTAAGTTAACAAAGCGTCCATCTGCAAAAGTTATAGAAGCGACTAGGTTATCAACAATTATCAAAACGTGTTATAGAGCGACAGCAGCTGATCCCAAAGGTGAATCTGCACTATATCAGTTCATATCCTTTAAAAAAGCGAACAAATATATTGGTAAGGAATTTTTCTTCTTACCTGGTTGTGGCTATTGGAAGTTAGAACGAAAGGATCTTAAACCAGAATGGGAAGACCTTCCTTTGGCAAAGATCTTTAAAGAAGATAACGCAGCCAAATTAGCTCTGAACAATTTTCAAGAGTATCTTTCCACTGGCCCTATATGGTTAGAAAAAACGCTGAGAAATACTAGCAAACTTCGTGACATCCCCAACATTTCTGAAATATCAGTACATGCCGCTAATAATGGTTGGTTTTATCTTGATCCTAAATATGGAATCGGAAAATCCGCAATTTCAATGGCTCAACTACGTAAACAATATCGAGGGCAGCGGCGTGAATATTTCAAACAAGGAAATACTTGGATGAAAATTCCCGATTTTGTGACCGAGCATGACTGGGATATCGATGAAGAAGGAAAATACCTTAAGGTGGATGCTTTAGGTCTATTACGCTTAAAGGCATCAGTAGGTGATTTTGATAAATTTGTGGGTAGCAAAACCACATTAAATAAGATCCGAAATCAAGTAGACTACTCCCATTCAGCAAAACCCCCTTCGCTAAAGAACACAAATCTAAACCTCAGACCATATCAAACAGAGGGCCTACACTGGATGTGGTGGCTCTATACTAATAACTTGCACGGCTTATTAGCAGACGAGATGGGCCTTGGAAAAACTCATCAGGCAATGGCCATTCTATCAGCCATTCAAGCTACTCAAAAAAATAAAGAAAGCAAAAATAAGTTTCTAGTTGTCTGCCCAACATCTGTTCTCGAGCATTGGAGGGATAAAATTAAAGAATTCGCTCCTTCATTGTCTCCAGCAATTTTCCACGGAACAAAACGATCAACCCAATTAGATCATTTTATCGATAGAGGATCAGTCTTAATTACAAGTTATGGTGTTCTATTGCGAGACAGTAAAAAATTAGCTTCAATAGATTGGTCCGTTGTCATATTAGATGAGGCCCATTATGTGAAGAATAATTCAACTGCAACCTACAAATCAGCATGTAAACTACCAGCGCGGATGAGAATTTGCCTAACAGGAACACCGATGGAAAACCATTTGGGTGAATTAAAAAACCTTTTTGATTTTCTTGTTCCAGGATATTTAGGTTCAGACAAATATTTTAGAAAAAATTTCATTCGACCAATCGAGCAGGATGAAGATATAGAAAAAGAACTTACCCTGCAAAAGTTATTATACCCATTCAAACTAAGGCGAATTAAGAAAAAAGTCCTAAGCGACCTTCCACAAAAAATTGAAGACATTCGCCGATGTTCACTATCCGAAGAGCAAGTCAAATTATATAGAGATGTTATAAATGAGCAAGGAAGGAACTTGCTCAATCAATTAAGTGACGAACAATCTCAAGTCTCATACTTGCACGTCTTCGCAACTTTGCAAATGTTAAAGCAAATCTGTGATCACCCTGCCCTGTTAATCAAAGGGTCAAATTATAAAAATCACCATAGCGGTAAGTTTGAATTGCTAAAAGAATTAATAGATGAAGCGCTAGAATCAGACAACAAAATAGTAATTTTTAGCCAATATGTTGAAATGATAAAAATTATCGGAACATATTTATCAGAGCAGTCAATAAAGCATGTTATCATGACTGGGCAAACTCGCAATAGAGGTCAAGTCATAGAATCATTTCAAAAAGATGAAAGTATTAAAATATTTGTCGGTTCATTACTAGCCGGCGGCATTGGTATTGACTTAACTTCAGCTTCTGTTGTCATCCATTATGATCGTTGGTGGAATGCTAGCAAAGAAAATCAAGCTACAGATCGAGTACACCGGATAGGACAAAAAAATTTCGTTCAAGTAATTAAGATGATAACTCGTGGCACTCTCGAAGAAAAGATTGACAAAATCATTTCCAGTAAACAATCTGTATTCAATAAGTTTCTTGAAAAGGATGAAGAGATCTTTAAATCACTATCGAGACAAGATCTTATCGAATTACTATCACAATAAGAATATAGGGGACGATAACGATGTCGAGCTTTATCATTGAAGGCGGTAGGCCAATTAACGGGTCCGTGCGTCCGTCTGGAAATAAGAATGAAGCATTACCCGCTCTTGTCTCATGCCTTCTCACCGATGAACCTATCACATTAAAGCGAGTTCCTAAAATTCGCGATGTCGTCACAATTTGCGAAATCTTGGAATATCTTGGCGTCAAAGTTGAGTGGCACTCAGAAGAAGAGCTAACGCTCGATGCTCGAACAGCAAATAATCATATCGCTCCTACAGACCTATGTGCTCGAGTTAGGGCATCTATTTTACTTATCGGACCATTATTATCAAGATTTGGTAAGGTAGAACTAGGCGCCCCCGGTGGTGACGTGATTGGAGCTAGAAGGATAGATACCCATTTCGAAGGTATTATTGCCTTAGGTGCTGAGCTTCGCTATGACACGGTAATTACTGGATCCATTAAAAATATTATGGGAACAGAAATATTTCTTGATGAGCCAAGCGTTACTGCTACTGAAAATCTACTTTTGCTTTCGGTCATATCACAAGGCACAACAGTTCTACACAATGCTGCATGTGAACCCCATGTTAATGGTATAGCTAAACTATTAAATTCAATGGGAGCTAAAATATCTGGAATTGGCACCAATCAGCTGAAAATTGATGGCGTAGCAAAACTACATGGGACCACGCATACGATTGGCCCAGATTTCATGGAAGTCGGCAGCTTTATTTGCCTTGGGGCAATAGGGGGAGGAAAGATAACAATTGAGGAAGCTGAGCCCGAAGATTTAAGATTCGTGTTTAAAACATTTAACCGGCTAGGTATCCAGCCAGAAGTTAAAGGTAAAGAGATCAGTATCGATGGCAACAAGCCTATGAACA
The DNA here is from genome assembly GCA_041391425.1 of Bdellovibrionota bacterium. GTDB lineage: Bacteria > Bdellovibrionota_B > Oligoflexia > Oligoflexales > JAWKNZ01 > JAWKNZ01. The sequence goes on along the minus strand of JAWKNZ010000002.1, from coordinate 316,031 downwards.
TATCAAATGATATTACGGGAAGAATTGCCACAATTTATAGTGGTCCATGGCCTGCCTTTCCGACTGACTTAATGTCAGTAACAATTGTAGCTGCAACCCAAGCAAGTGGTACGATCGTTTTTTTTGAGAAAATGTTTGAAGGAAGGATGTTTTTTACAGATAAATTAATTTCTATGGGAGCCAATATAGTTTTATGTGACCCACATCGTATAGTCGTCACAGGCCCATCACAACTTTATGGCGCGCACCTCAGCTCGCCAGATGTTAGAGCGGGGATGAGCATGTTAATGGCGGCTGCTATCGCCAAAGGAACAAGCCAAATTAACAATATTTACCAGATCGAAAGAGGCTACTATCAAATAGGAAATAAATTAGAAAGCCTTGGAGTGGCAATCCGACATATCAAAAATTGAAATCTATGGGGATTCGACTTCAAAATAGAGGCTTGTTAGAAGCGATACTGCGCTTCCATCAAAGTGCTGCCGAAATACCATTTATTGCTCTATAATGAAAATACTTTACAAAAAAACGGTTAAGTAACATTGGATATCAACATCCTTCTTGATGAAAATGGTGATATTAGTGGGTATTTAATTGATTTTACAAAGATTTTTTATCAAAGCATCACCATTTTGGGCGCAAAAATACTGCACTTCATTTCATATAAAAGTGAATAATTTTTGACTTTAGGTTTGACAGATGGACTTCTTTCGAACTAAATGACCACTAGAGAGACATCTGAGCTGGACGGGCTGTCGCCTTATCTTACGATGATGGAGGAAAGTCCGGACTTCAAAGGGCAAGATACTGGCTAACGGCCAGGCGGGGCAACCCGACGGCAAGTGCAACAGAAAGCAAACCGCCAATCGATTAGATTATCTAATTAGAGGTAAGGGTGAAACGGTGAGGTAAGAGCTCACCAGTGGTATAGAAATATATCGGCTAGGTAAACCCTATCTGAAGCAAGACCAAGAAAAGAGTTAGCTTTTCATTCGAAGAGCGAGTGTCTGCCCGACATATACTCTTGGGTAGGTCGCAAGAAAATACTGGTAACAGTATTTCCAGATGAATGGCAGCCTCCGCAATTTTTGATCTTATTTATTAAGGTTCATGCAATTGCGAAGACAGAATCCGGCTTATAGTCCAGCTCAGCTGATCTCACATCGAATATCCACAAATAGCACTTACAATTAAGAGAATAGGAATAATATGTCATTGCTCCATACTAACCTTTTTGATGACGTGGCTTCACGCCTAGACTCACAAGTCAATCCATACGTCAGCAAGCTAATGGAAGGGCAATTAGACGGCACCTTGCCCATAACCTATGGCCCAGCATTGGATGGTATGAAAGGTAAATGGATCAATAAATTCCCCGAAAGATTAAAAGAGAATAAGCTGATTTTAGAAATTGGCTGTCACAAGGGGAAAACAATTATTGAAATGGCAAAAGCCTTTCCAGATTTGAACTTTATCGGTATGGATATCACGTTCAAAAGAGTAGTCATGACGGCACAGCGTGCCAAAAAAGCAGATTTGGACAATGTTGCCGTAATACTGGGAAGCGCGAAACAATTAGACTCCATAGTTGCAGATCATGAGCTCGACGGGGTCATAATATTCTTTCCTGACCCTTGGAGTAAGAAGAAGCAAGCAAAAAACAGGCTAATAAATAGGCAGTTCAGCGAAATACTGGCACGTAAAGTCAAAAAAAGCGGTTTTTTATGGTTCAAAACTGACAAAAAAGAATATTTTGATGAATCATGTAACCATTTGAAATTAAATGGATTTATGGATACTTTGGTGCCTAATAGCCTTTGCAGACAAACATTCGAATCTACCTTCGAACGTAAGTTTCGACTTGAAAAATTACCTATTTACGAAAAAACTTGGGTAAATTCATCCAACATTATATGAAAAATTAAACTATTCATCGCTTCTTCCCGATACCTTGTGCATGATTTTCGTGCTACAATAAAGCTTTCGAACTTATATTTGCTGGTTTAATTTAAAGATTATGAATACCAAAAATAAAAGCAACTCAGAACTTGACGCTAACCTCTCTCAAGGTAAGCTTCAAGATAATAGTAATGATCAAAAAAATACTATGGTATCTTCATTCGAAGAGATGTTCCGTTTCGCACAAGATCTAGTTCAAAAAGAAAGAATAAGCCTACGCGAAAATTCTTCCTCTCGTGCTGCCAAAATATCTTCTCTCTCATCCTTAAACCAAGGGAAGAGTCTAATGAGAATAAAATCCGTAGATAGCAGCAAAGAAAATAAGGAGAACGACGCCACTGTTATCTCAATAACAGCAGCTCTGTCGGAACAGAAAAAAAAGCCTAAAAGTGGAGGGCATTAAAAACCCTTGGACGACCCCAGCCATTTGATCCACATAGAAAACAATTCGCTACAATATACTGTTTCAAATCGTAAGATTGAGCAGATTATTTTTGTGGCTTGCCAAGCCTTGCATGTTGATGGTCATGAAGTAAGTATTCAATTTATTGATGAGCCACAGATACAGGAACTCAATGAGCAATATAGACAAATCAATCGCCCCACAGACGTGTTGTCATTTCCTCAAGTCGACTGGAAGAGTCCGTTAATGGCTAACATTGAAAATATTAAAAAAAGCGAGATTGGAAGGTCAAAATTCGTAAAAAAAGACCATTCTCCAATAGAAGTTCTGGGAGATATTGTAATATGTCCATCAATGGCATTAAACAATGCAATTCAAATTAATCAATCTTTAGATAAAGAAGTATGTTTTTTACTAATCCATGGCCTTCTCCACCTTTGTGGACACGACCATGAAATGGAGAACGATGAAATTCTTATGCTAGATCAACAAAAGAAAATTATGCAATTATTAAACGAATATTCTACCAACGACACATCACCTAAGCCTATTTGGCAAAACTGTATTCAGCAGAAGGAAGCAAGAAATGTTTGAATTTATGGCAAACGATGATTCATTCGGTCTGATCATGATAGGTGTATGTTTAATAATGTCAGCTTTTTTTTCTTCAGCAGAAACAGGCATTACAACACTTGGCACACAACGTGCACGGTATCTATTAAAGACTCGAGGGCATTCGGCAAAACAGCTGATGTTGTGGGTAGATCATCCAGGAAGGGTTCTATCGACGATCCTAATTTTTAACAATGTTGTAAATATTCTTGCTTCAGCAATTGCTACGTCATTGGCTGTGCGCCATTTTCAGAATCAAGCGATCGCTGTCGCAACAGGAACCATCACCTTTTTAGTTCTTGTATTTGGAGAAATTGTTCCAAAATCATTTGCTAAAAGCCATGCTGAGGCAACGGCGCTATTTTCCATGAATATAATCAGATTACTTGAATTCCTTGTTCGGCCAATATCTAAAATACTTTCTGGTTTTGCTGATGGCGTTGTTAATGCTATTTCAGATGAAGTAGATAAACCTCCCGCAATGTCTGAGGCTGAGCTAGAATTTTTGGTAAACGAAAGTGAAAAAGCAGGCGTGCTTGGAGATATTAAAAAAGACATTATTGAAGGTGCGTTCGAATTTGATGAAACTCGCGTACGAGAGATAATGACTCCCCGCACAGATATCTCTGCAGTTTCCTCACTATCTTCTTTCGAAGATGTTTTAAGACTATGTCTTGAAACAGGACACTCGAGAATTCCCATATACAAAGAAAGCATCGATGAAGTCGTTGGTGTCATATTGGCAAAAGATTTACTTACAGAAATGGCAAAAACAAGCAAAGATTTAGATAAAATAAAAATAACAGATATAATGCGTGAAGCTTTTTTTACTCCCGAGTCAAAATCGATTATGGAAGCATTTAAAGATTTAAAAAGTACGAAAAATCACCTTTCTATAATAATTGATGAATATGGCGGTACCGCTGGTATCGTAACCATGGAAGATATTCTCGAAGAGATCGTTGGAGAGATTCAAGACGAATACGATGCTGAAGAGGCCAAAATTCTCGAAATTGGTAAAGGGGTTTATGATATTGCTGGATCAGTATCTATCAGCGAATTTCTTGTGTATTTTGGTATCGATGAAGATGAGGTTGATACCAAAGAAGCTGATACCCTAGGAGGATGGCTCACACTTTTGGTTTCTGAAATGCCGAAAGTTGGGCAATCTGTTACAGCTGGACCGTTAAAAATGGAAGTAACTGAAGTTTCTCGCCATCGCATTGAAAGGATACGAGTAACTCAAGAACAGCTAGAAAACAGTGAACCTCTCGAAGCTAGACACCTTGAAAGAGTTGAAGAATAGACTGTAGGAAAGTTAACGGAAAAACTTTTGTCTCATTTGTGTCACGCGCGCCGCAGCTTCTGCTAACCTTTTAGCGAAAGCGTGACTACGACTAGATTCAGCCCTGATAGCATCTAAGGCCATTTGCCACTTTTCAAGGCTATTACAAACTAAGACCAAATCTGCACCCGCAGCAATCGAAGCAAGAATCGATTCTTTCCACGCTTTAATATCAGAAGGCATAGCACCCATCGTCATATCATCAGTTACGACAACACCTGTGTATTTCAAATCGGTTCTAATCAAATCTGTCATAATAGCTTTACTAAGGCTTGCAGGCTTCGTATCCAAACTAGGATACTTACAGTGAGATACCATCAACATTGGTGCATATTTATGCAAACTAACAAAAGGGAAGAGCTCCCTTTGATGAAGTAATGTAAGGGAAATATCGATAGTAGCTGCACTCTCATGAGTATCGATCTTAGCATTTCCTTGACCTGGAAAATGTTTGATGCAAGTTAAAATACCAGAGGCATTCATTCCCATCAAGACCGCACCACCACGAATCACAACTGACGAAGGCTCTTTACCAAAACATCTGTCGCCTATAGCAATATTAGTAGGTTCGGTCAATATATCCAGCACCGGTGCAAAATTACAATTGATGCCAAGTTCAAATAAAGATTTTCCTAATTCTTGTCCATAAGCCTTTAACCTTTCAACTGCAGACTGATCAGTCTTTCCACCTTCGATATTCAAAGCAGGACCTAAATTCATAAAAGGAGGCTTAAGCCTTGCGACACGCCCCCTTCCTGATCAATAGATACAATCATTGCCGGTAGTCCAACCTGCCTATAACTTTGAATTTCTTCAACAAGCTGAGTTAGACGGCCTTGATTCTCTTGTTCGATATTACGTGAAAAAATGGTCAAACCAACTGGGGACTCTTTTTTTAAAAAAGAAACCTCATCTGGCGTAAGAAGCGTACCTTCACACGAACCTGACACAACAGCAGCTGCAGCATCTGTCATAGACTATCACTCATCAATGATTTGTAAAATATATCGTCTTGAACACTTTGCTGCTGCACAATTTAAAATTGTACGGATAGCATCGGCAGTACGGCCCTGTCTACCTATGACCTTGCCAATATCTTCCTTCGCCACTTTAAGTTCAATAATGTTAGTTTGATTTCCCTCGATCTCAGTAATTTCTATACGATCTACTTCATCAACAAGAGATTTCGCAACATACTCAACTAATGATTTCATTGATACTTCATCACCGCTCATATTTCACTTCCATAAAATTTTCGGTACAACATACAACATATGAAATTTTGCCACACCTATGCTGGAGACTAGAGCATGGTTATAGTAAAGTTTATAGGAAATCGAGCATTAATGGAAGATGAGGTTGAGTTATGGCAGTAGTCGAAAAAAGCACACCTTTACGGGAAGTATAGACGAAGTTTTTGCAGGTATTAGGGATTATGATAGCTATCCAGAATATTTACCAGGAGTTACACAAGTGCAAGTGTTACCAGCACAAGAAACAGGCTCTATTTGCCAAGTACGCTATGATTTGAATTTAGTTAAGAAATTTTACTATATTTTGAATATGTACGAAGAATCTCCACATAAAATATGGTGGGACCTAGCCGAATCCAACTTAATGAAAGAAAATGCTGGTTCATGGACCTTAAAAGGAGCAAAAAAGGCTTCGACTGAAGCCAACTATCAGCTAGAAGTGAAATTTAAAGGGCTCATCCCTTCTGCGGTAACAGATAAAATAGCGAAGGCTAACCTTCCAGCCATGTTTGCCGGCTTTCAGGAGCTTATCGACTCAAAAAGATGAATCAAAAAATAACTAGCCTTTGCATTTTCTGAAAAAAATGCAACTACATACCCTGATTGATATTAAATTTTGATATAAATATCAATCAGGGAGCTTTAGGGGGTATAAATCAGAGAAATCACAGATAAAAGGGGTGCTGTTAGCATAGCGAATTTGCAAAACATCATCAATTGTCAGTAAAGCTTTGGTAAGCTCAACTTTTAAGCTTTCTATAGAGCTATCGATCAGCCCAGGAGTCTTTAAAGCATTCGGTATTCTATCACATCCAAACGGCATCATGATAGATGCTTCTTCGGATAGTAACGATATTTCAAAAGGAGGCACTAAAGGATGGTCTAATAATTTAAGCTTGTGCATCAGAGCTGACCATTTAATAATTCCAGCCTCTCCTCCTCGATCTTGTATAAAGCCACTGTTTGAAACGCTAATGACCTGTGCATATTCTTGTGTTCGCGAAATACGCCATACCTTGAAATGCCTTCCCCCACCCAGATATTGGTGGTTTCTCAAATGTCCTTCACTGGTATACATTTGATGAAGAGTCCGATGCAACGCTGGGTCATAATACCGATAGAATTGCTCATTTAACTGTCTAATATTAATGGGATTTAACAAACTAATGGTCCTAACTTAATACCTGGTAACTTTTGTAAACCTGCCAATTATACCGCACCAAAAAATCAAAATCCGAATAGATTCTACCAATTATCCGCATCAAATTCGCATAGTTTGCAAATTCTTAAATCAGCAGATTGCGGCAGAACTATTTAATAATTATAAAAAAATTTGACAAATTTTAACTTTATCCATAACATTACCCAATGGGTGCAGGCCTTCCTGCTTTTGTGATTATATTTTTGACAGTTGTTCTACTTTAATATCGCATTGTACCTGCTGAATTTTGTAGTTTTATTTAACTTTCTAGTTTTTAAGCATTTTTTATATCACTATCATATACTTGGAATTTTATTTATTGGCACAAGACTTGAATTATAACAATTTAAGTCAGGACAACCTGACAAAAGTTTCGGTCCTTAGTAATACTTAATCTAATTTAGCTACTACTATCTGCGGAGGTCATACAAATGAGCGAATTAAACAACGAAAGCGACAAAAACAACGTCCTATCACTGTTCGGTGCTCGAAGCTCAAACGAAAAAAGCTCAAAAGACCAAATTGAGCAGAATGCCACTCCTGAAGGGAGCGATCCTTTTGCAGAAGCAATGCGACGCAATGAAGAAAATCGTAAACGTATGATGAAAGAACGCCTAAAAGCGAATAAAGGAGTTCTGAGATCATATCGTATTAAACACTAAAAGCAAACTAGATGCTTTATTACAACTATGTAAATGAAGCCATAATGCTTACCAAAATCGCCACTAACTCTTAATTATTTGCTACCTACCTAGTTCTACTTTCATATCTACCTTCGAGGCACTCCCTAATGGAATCAAATCACTTAGATCCTAAAAGCAACGCAAAGGTTTTAAACCTGGCTCACTTCCGCAAAAAGAAAAAAGAGGAAGAAACTCTATCCCGAGGAAGAAAACCTCTCTACATAAGCCATACAGAAAGGAAAATCACCAGCAAGCCAGGTAATAATGGCAATGAAGATTTTAGCGATAGAGTGTCACGCATTAAAGCTAGCTTAGAGAGAATCAATACGCTTATGAGTGAATTAAAAAAGATGTCCTTAATGTCTGAAAAAGACCATAAAAATAACAAACTATAAATCATATAATTAACTATAAATGAAAAACCCGCCTTTCTTTTTCACTAGCACAAGCCAGACATAAGAAAGACGGGTTAATTTTTTGCAGTGTCAGAGAATAGCCCATCTGACTATCTATATAAAAACAATAGTCGGAAACATTATTAATCTGAACCACTAAGTCTTAGTTCTCAGCACAAAAAACTGTTTTTTAGTTCCTTACGCTTACTTGAACCGCGCATGGGCCTTTTTTACCTTCCCCCACTTCATACTCAACAGTATCACCTTCAACTATTGGACCTGCGACAATGCCAGTTGCGTGAACGAAAATGTCTTTTCCACCGTTAGATGGCGCAATAAACCCAAAACCTTTTTCTTCATTAAAAAACTTAACTGTTCCTGTTTCCAACTTCGTACTCCAAATCTTTCTTGTTACTCTGATAATATTCGCGCCCACCTGCCGATAAGGACAGCCGAGCATGCACCTATTATTTTAAATCGATTGCTTCACAATTGCACCTACATTATTCGCCAATCTAGGAAAAATTCTCAAAAGAAAATCTAACAGCACATTTGACACACCAAAATTGAAAAAGTACTTGAAACACCATAAGTTATGAAATATCCACCTATTCCAGAATAACCAATAATTTACAAATAATACGCTGCGAAGACAGTGAAACAATTGACAAATTAATCTAAATTACCTATTCATTAAAATCGACTGAATAGCATAATGGTGTGATTTTAAATTTATGTATATATATTAAGTAAAAATTACTTATGCTGAGTAACTTTTGCCAAGTATGGTAATTCTCGGTAACTTCCGTCTAAATCTAAGCCATATCCAATTACAAATTCATCGAAAATTTCAAAACCGATATAGTCAAGGCCGTTCTTCATAGCGTGAACTTCTGGCTTTGATAATAGAGAACAAATCTTAATTGACTTTGGTTCTCTAACTTTTAGCGTATCGATCAAAAAATCTATAGTCCTCCCAGTATCGACTATATCCTCTACAAGCAATATATTTTTGCCTTTTATCTCTTTATACAAATCGCTTGTGATACGCACTTCACCGGTAGAAGTGGTACCTTCATAACTAGAAATTCCAATAAATTCTATTTGTAAAGGAAGCTTAATGGCACGCACCAAGTCAGCAAGAAAAACAAATGCTCCTTTTAAAACGCCTACTACAACCAATTGTTGCCCATTAAAATCAGAAGATATTTGTTTACCTAGTTCTTCAACCCTTTTTGCAACTTCTTCTTTTGAATATAAAGTCGTAAAAGAGACTTCCTTCATATTTAATATCTCCTCCCTTCAATCAAATAATCTATCGCTTTATGTTATAACGATATTTTTTAAAAAATTAGGTAAATATCAGATGAAATAAAATTCTAAAACATCATAACGTCGTCGATTAAACATTCTTCCTCTAACACCTTATCATCAATATGATAAGACTCTAAAACCGTTTGCTTACATTCCCTAAAATCATCCTCTGATGAAGCCAAAACAAAGAGTAAAGGTTCCTTGCAATTTACCGGCTCCCCTATTTTTTTCATTTGTATTAGTCCAACATTATGATTGATTGAATCCGTAATTAACTTGCGCCCGCCACCAAGCTTAACAATACTCGTTCCGAGTTTTCGCACATCAATTCCAGCAACAACTCCTTCTTTATCAGCATAAACCGGTTTTATAATACTTGCAGAATTAAAAAATTTTTCATCTGAGAAATACTTAATCTCTCCGTTTTGCGCTGATATTATCTGACAAAATTTTTCGTAGCAAGAGCCATTTCGTAATGAAGTTTGCATATTTTCTTTTATTACAGCCAATTCTCTTGATGGATCTGCCATTTGAACCATATGGGCAGCCAACTCGACACTCAAGGTTTCAGTATCAGAAGGCCCTCTACCACGCATTACTTCCAGACACTCCCAAACTTCGACAGCATTCCCGGCGGCACGCCCCAATGGGCTGTTCATATTGGATATTACAGCACGCATAGGTAAATTCATTAATTTACCAATTTCTATTAATTTTGATGCTAAATTTCTCGCATGCTCCTTCTCAGCCATAAAAGCGCCATTTCCAAATTTAATGTCCATAACCAGAGATCCAATACCTTCAGCTAATTTTTTTGCAAGAATAGAAACTACGATTAACGGTATAGATTCTATTGTGGCTGTAACATCCCTTAGGGCATATAGCTTTTTATCTAAGGCAGCAATCTCATTTGTTTGCCCCAAGAAAAAACCACCGAACGTAGTCATCTGCTTTTCGGATGAAGCAATATCTAAAGCCAAATTGATACCAGGAATTGATTCAAGTTTATCGACTGTGCCACCTGTATGGCCCAACCCCCTACCCGCGATCATTGGCACCTTGAGGCCTTCCAATAGACATAAGGGCAAAATAATCAACGAAGTTTTATCTCCAACACCTCCTGTACTATGTTTATCTACGATAGCATTTTTAGGATAATTCCAGGAGAATACTTTTCCAGAATCTCTTGTTAACTTGGTCAAATATGCTATCTCATGATCTTGCATACCATTAAAAAAAATAGCCATTAATAATGCACTAATCTGATAATCTTGAATCTCATTTCTTTGATATCCATCAAAGAAATCACGTAACTCTTCATTGCTAAGTGGCAGTCCATCTCTTTTTTTTCTAATAATTTCCTGGGGCAACAGCATAATTTCACACCTCATAGACTCAAGTGCCATCAGCACTAAAACCCTTTTCAAATCTCTCTAATTTAACTTTAGGAAATTTGTACTTCCTAATATCACGTCAAATGGTATCTTTTCAAAATCTTCATCGATTTCAGCAAGTTCTACTCTTAACCAACTAGTTCCATATGAAATTGGAAACTTTAAATCAAAATCTTGTTCATTTGGTCTCTCAGTATTTTTTCTAACCAGAACTTTTCCTTGATATACAATATTTTCTTTTGAAAACACCCTCACTGCTAACTGCTCATACTTGGGAAAGTCTTTTACCTGAACCGACATATTTATTTCTTTCGTCGATAAATTCTTAGGTGTTTTCAATACATTTAAATCAACAATCGAGATGGGACCGGCAACTGAAAGTGCAAACTTTCCACTTATTATATTACCGAGATTATTTTTTTTATGACTGCCTTTTGGCATAGTGTAAGGTACAATTCTAGGCAACAAGACACCTCCGCTGCGAAGTTCAACTTGTTTAACAGGAGTTAAAATTCGCGGCTTATCTTCTTTTTTTATACCAATAGACAGTAAATTAGTTAAATCAATATAGCGGCTACCAATCTTACATCCAAATAATTGTAATGCATTTGGTTTCAAATCTTTGATTGCCAACTGATAATCTAAGTTGCTCATGCCAGGGCCAGGACAAGACAAAACTAATATCCGATCGTGCAAATAGCTTTTAGCAAAGAGTGAAAACTTATGGATCAAATCTAATTTAGAAGTCTTTGTAGTCCTAAACTTTTCCCAACGCTCCTTTATCTGCTTATCTACTGGAAATAATGTTAAATCTAAATTACCATCAGTATTCGATATCGAAATTTGCTCAAGACGGGCTAAGTACTTTTCGTAACCTGCACGGGCTAATTTTAAATTAACGTCTGTATCCTCAGAAGTAACGCTTGATTCACTCAGAGCTTCGGACTTACATCTTAAAATCTTCTTTGAATTTGCTAGAACCTCTAAGTCAAAATTGCAAACATTATGGTGATAGGTATCATCAATAGTTATCCGGTAACGCCCCCGTAACAAAAGCAACTTTGCCTTGTTTGAAGATAGTACATAACTAGTCTTTGAAATTTTCTTAACTTTTTGACCATTAAAATCTTCGATGCTTGCAAATACTGATTGACTACTCTGTTTAGATTTGTTTCTGATACTGACTAATAATGGGCCCAAATTTATTGCATTCGATAAATCTAATGTAAAAGTGTAGTACTCTGGATTCATCACCTCTACTATCTTAGGAGTATCAATATCTACAGAAATATAATCATCTGAAATCAATCCCTCTCTATCTGGCGTATAGGAAAGGTAATACTGTTCTTCTCTCGGCAGTAGAAGTTGAGTTGCTTGAGACAATGAAAGAAACATATATAAGACAGGATCGAAATCACGATTAAGAAGAAATAAAGGAAAGCCAGAAACTCCTCCTTTATTTTCTTTTTCGACTGGTAGTAAAGAGACATCCCCAATCTGAATCTTCTCTGTCAGCATACGGCTAATACAAAGCTGTAAATGAATATAACGATCTTCAGATGCTACTTTTGAGGCTATATTGAGGGTTTTTCTACAATCTTGGATAGCATGATCATAAGCAATAGTTGATTGTAATTCTCTATTGCCAAACAATAGGTGTAAACCATAGATAAAAGATTTTTCTTCATTACTCGTAATTAAATAATCTCCTTCATATTGCGATATAAGAAGATTATTATATCCCATTAACGCTACTGCGCTATCTCCCCAATGCCTTATTAAATAGGAGGATCGACTTAAGTCTTTATCACTATAAACGCTTGCTCCTACACGCGACGAAAGCTTATACTGCCATTCGATACCTTCGCCACCTGTTGCCAAAGAATCATCATCACTTATAATAGACAGCTCAGATTTACCTGCTTCGATTTTTAATGTTAAAGTTGATTTAGGCGCTTTACCTTCTTTGGGAGTGTATACGATTGTTGCGTATGCAGATGTCGAATTTTTATCAACACCGAAATCCGCAGCAATGGGGTAATACGGTTGAGAGGTCAAAGACAGTTTTCTAGCTGATAATAATCCAAATGGTTTTATACGTACCCAGTTACCATCTTTTTTCAAATCCACCAATAATTAATGGTTGCCATAAATAGCCAGGCGCCTGAGAAGGCACAGATGCTACAATTAATTGCAGACGTTGATTGCCAAGCAATATATGTCCACGATAATTGTGCAGGTGTTCATACATACCCAGAACAGCATCGTTAATAGGTGAGGTATAGACTTGTCCCTTCTCCGTCCCGTAGCTATTAGCAGAGGCATCTCGGCTTGCAACTTCCTTGTGCAAATCAATTCCTACATCGTTGCTTGGAGGGTCACTAATTTGACCACCTTCTTGCTGAGCTACAGATCCACTTTGCAAGCTTCTGCTATTGACGCAACTAACCATCAATAATAAAAATAATATTCTATATTGAGCTCTAACTATTTGATTCATAAGTATAACGCCCTTATCGGAAAGGGATTTTAGCATAAATTTTATTGACAAATGAGAAAATTTATGCAATATTATAACTCTTAATATAAAAAAGTACTATTTTTTAACATTCCCTACCATCATACGATTAATTTCATTGAGGGCACATATGGAAATTGAGTCAACCAAAGACTATTCTTCTAATAAACTTAAAACATTACCTCCATCTGTTGTCAAAGATATTGAACTAAAAAACCACGCCCGTAGGCTAGCCAACTTGGCTCCAATAAAGATAAAAGTACGCACCTGCATTGCATGCAACCAACTTTTTGAATCGGCTGGAAATAGAACCTGTGGCTGTAATACTAGGAGCACAGGGTATATCGCAGGAAGAGAGATCATATAAATCTCAATTACTTACGGTTATGTTGATTTGGCAAACCTAATTTATGGCTTACTTTAAATACTAACCACAACCATATATTTTTAGTTAACTACCTAAAATAGTTGTTTAAAATATTATTCCTCTCAGCACGCTACGGGGAATCTTTAGCTTTATTATATGCCTCCCTAGATATGTCTGAATTCTGAGATTTTTGCTAAAGTTTAGTAAATCTATACCGATCCTATAAATCGCTTTTTGGCTTTTTATTAATTGTAATTTAAAACAAATACAAAATATTAACATGCTGTTATTATGTTATTTTTAAGGAATTCCCATGCAATCGATTCGTTTTAGCAGACGCCCATATACGGTCAAGTATTACGATTTGCATGGCGATCTCAAAGAAATCACAAGGCGTCCCCCCAAAAAGATACATAACATCCTTCCTACAGATAAAGTCGAACTTAGAGTCGGGAAAAACGACGACTGGCCTGGAGGGGAGGTTTATACGGCAAAGCATATAAACCCAAAACATCCTAATACAATTCAAATCAAAAACGACAACGATGTGGCGACATTCGTCTCAGCACTCGACCTCAACTTAGAAGAAAAAATAAACTACGGGGACGGCCGTGATCCTCGCGATGAACCTATTAATAGCGGCTACCTATCTTGGCCTTAATCCAGATTATCTAAATAAAAATCAAGATCTCCAAAAATTTCTTAGCTACCATGAAGCAAGCAAGTTTTTGGAGTCAAAGAGGTATCGTTTTCTTCAAAGTTCTTTAGGTATATTTCCGCGGTATCCCAACCAACTAAAGAGCCATCACGATCATAGACTTTGGCGCGAAAAAATTGATTTCCATTCTTATTTGGACCTGCATCATAAAGTTTTTTCTCTGTTTTAAATGAAGTTTGTGACCGCACATCAGCAGAAATAACAGGAGCCCAAACAACCTTTTGATCAGGGCAGCGGACAAGCTTCTCAATCTCAATATGGTTCACAGATGGGCGGAATAAAATCCTTAGAGGGATCGTATCTCCTGCCGAATAAACCAATTTTTCTTTAGGTAAATCAAAAACGGTTTCTCCAAGAAGCCCGCCCGGATTATTGACATAGCTTTCAAAAATTAGAGAGTCAAAATCCGCCACGTCCCCCCACAAAAAAGGCTCATCGGATTCTTGCTGCTGGAAGGTCACACCTTGATTTAGCTTTAAACATTTCTCAATTTTGACGTTATAATTTTCCTCGAGGTTGCGGCAAACATCATTGATCACTTCTCCCATCCTTTGAATTTGCCACTTAGTCAACCACCTTGGATTAGCTGGATTTCGATGTCCTTCTACAATTCGACCGGAATTGCCAACAAGCATGATAACAATTGCATCCGAAATCTCTTTGACTGCTCCGTTCTTATCAGTTAGGAGAATGGTATTTCGATGCTTAGTGATCTGTACTGGCTCTTCTACTTCTTCTGAATTTCTTGGGATGATGTAGTGGGCCTCCATACGAATACCTTTTACATTTTGATCCTGCATTCGCAAGCATGCTGAAAGTGAGAGCGGGCAATGAACAACCTTGATATGGGTTGGTTTATTTTCTTGTGTGGAGTTTACTTTCCCCAAAGGCAAAAACATCGCCGAATCAATTTCAGGGCGCCTAGAAATCAAATTTAATTGATTTTGAATATCTGGGCTAAACTTTTCAAGCTCTAACCTCGGATTTTCTTGACCAAAAGTAAAAGTTTCAAGCTTTTCCCTATCCTGCCAAGTAAAGCCTTCATTCAGTATGCGAATCATTTCCTTGGCAAAAACAACTCTAATATTCCGACTGTACGGACCTTCGCCAATATGAGCTCTAGTGATTTCCCAAATCCAATTGAATTTTTCTTCTGTCGTTTTAGGCCTTGAATTAAGAGTAGCTTGGCCGGAAATCTTACTCTCCAACCAAGCAGCACGAAAGCTTCAGCCTGTACCTCAATAAGATCGGCTTCTTCACTATCATCAGTTGTAACTCGGCCCTTGAAATACCAAAGCAGTTTGCGCAACATCCGTTCCGGCTTTCTTCTCAAATATTCCTGTTGCCTTATTAAGATAGAACGAAGTGCAGCCTGAGGATTTAGTTTTGATTCAAGCCAACCCGCCGCAAATAGCATTCTTTTAGGAATATTGTGACGATCAGCCACCTTAGAAAACTCACGCTCAATCGATGTAGAAGCCCCACTTTTCTTAACACCAGCTTTTCCTACATCCTAAAACCCCCAAACAAGCAGCAAAAAAAGCCCAAAAAACAAGCATTTTCATTGGTAAACACCCTCTAGCCTATAAATTCAAAACTTACAAATATCAATTAAACATAAAATAAAACATATAGTTATCTTGGCAGCTGCTAAGCTATACAGCACCTTATAATCCATGCCTTTCTATTATAGCTGATTAGAAAAGTAACGAGAATAGCCCTGGCAGAAAAAGTTGAATTACCCACTTGCAGAATCTTGACATTTGCGGCAGTATACTTGTCTAGTTTGGGGGTATAGCTCAGCTGGTAGAGCGTTGGATTTGCATTCCAAAGGTCAGGAGTTCGACTCTCCTTACCTCACCACGTCAATTCGAACCGGAGTCCTGAAAAGGCTCCGGTTTTTTATTGCTTACGGTTTTGCGATTTTCCCAGGCCATTTTTCTCCAGCAGAGCAAAAGATTTGAAGCGGCAGCGGACGTGGTAGTAGTCCCCGGATCCGAATTTAAGCCTGTAGAAAATATTCGTTAGCCCGGAATCAGAAAAAAATTTCTGCTTCGCGGACTGCAAGAGCGCATCGGTGCGTTTAAAATAGGACAACTCCCCACCAAAATTTCATTACCTGCAATCTCAACTATTGAAATCGCTACAAAAGCACATCTACCAGGTATTTTGGACACCTATAGATGGCCAATCTCGACAAATTGGGGTTCCTTAGCACAGTGGGTAGAGCTTTATTCAATTGTCAAAGAGCTCTGCCATGTCTTCAACAGTCTGAAGTTTAGCTTCAACCTAACTGCAAATTTTTTAGTTTAGTCTTCCAGCGTATCACCTCTCTATGATGATCGTGATTAAATCTAAAGGTTACAGATCCCGCATGGCAGATTACTTGGACTGGAATCAGTAACCACCTTCTCCTAATCTTCTTGGCTGCACAAATGATGATTGTTTAATTCTGATCTCGTCTTTATTCTTTAGGTGCTCAAAATCAAAACCTCATCAGGTCATCAAAACATCATCTAAATGCCACCATTATTATGACTTGAGACATGAGATGGTTTAAGTCAATGAAACTTTGCTCACATAAGAGTTTTCTGCGTTGCCACGACCACGGTACAACTTAATAAGATCAACCGATGAAAACTCATGAGCACCCATATTTGTTACAAAACCAAAATAATCATATTCCTTATGGTCCTTAAATAAATTGCCCTCAAACTCTGCCTTCTCCAGCACGAATTACTACCAAACGCAACGGCTTTGAAAAACCTTTACTATAATAGGAGGTGTGGCCTATCTCACACTCGCGATTACCGGTTGCCAAAATACGACCCTTTTTTTCCGGGTTTTGAGACTCCCAGTTTTTTATACGTGCTACCCTCTCTTTAAATTTATCTGTTCTCTTGGCTGCACATACAAACCCTGCACCCTTTACGGCGCAAGCATTGTAAAATTCCACATTTGAAAACCCGCTATCGCCACGGACAATTCTCCTTTGCTCTCTATTGCCTGTCGGAATGCGAGAAAAAATCTCGTGAATTATTTGGCTTGAGCCATTTGACGTATAGGTTGAACCAGGACGCACGTCATGCCAATACTGAAAACCAAGCTCGTCAAAGGCTACAATCGAATCCAACGCTCTAAATTTCTTATAGCAAAATTCCACCCCTTCCATTTTTTTCCCATGTTGTGCATGGGATGTAGAGTCGATATCCAAAATAAAACGTTTGGAATTTGGACTTACCTGCGAGCACAACTCAAAACTCAATCCAATCAATTTTTCCTTGCATGCCAAAAAGACCAAGCCCAGTAAATGACCTGAGATAATCTTTCAAGGCTTTAGAGCAGTACGTGGCAACCTGCTTCAAAGCCTTTGTCTTGATTTAAAGCATCCCAATCTTGAAGGTGCTCTTCCGCTCTATGAAACCCAGCATGACCTCAAATTTGTACTTTTGACAAGAAAAAAATATTACGATAGGGTTTTGAGTAACTCAGCTAATTTACTAGATATTCTCGTCTTCCCAAGTAGCTCACGGCTAAGTATTAGACCACCATAAATTGAAAATGCTTTGCTAGAACCTTTTGTTTTGATTATGCTGACCATGAAATGCCTTTTTTGTTGTGAACGTTTTTGTCATTGATCACTTTAAACACCTTTAAATTGGGCATTTTTGCTATCTATTTTTCATTTAAGCTGATTAGAAAAAAGCATGGATAAGTTGACAGTCTGGGTGAAATTAGAAAAACGCCAAGATATCATACTCATCAGGTTAAGGAGAGGTCTTGGATATTAAATTCGGATCTCGGATTATGCTGACCATGAAAATGCCTTTTTTGTTGTGAACGTTTTTGTCGATGATCACTTTAAACAATTGAGGCATTTTTGCTATCTGTGTTTTTAAATTCTAAGCTAAATTCTAGAAAAAAACTGTGGATAAGTTGACAGTCTGGGTGAAATTAGAAAAACCTCTAAGAGATATCATACTCATCAGGTTAAGGAGAGGTCTTGGATATTAAATTCGGATCTCGGGTTAAAGAACAGTTTTTGGAGTTTAATAAGGCTACGGGCAAGAGTCGAAGAACTTTTTTTAAGCTCAGAAGCGGTCTTGGATTACAAAAAGTATAGATTGTTAGTCCCAACGCCCCCAAAGTTTTTATCAGGCGGCCACGATGATTCGTTTTCGCTAAAATCCACTGCAATTTTAATATATTGGAAGATAAACGTAGGTAATAATTCAAGGTTGCCAAAGCTATCAAGGTAATGCAAAATAATTGAGACCAAGAAGTTATTTTTATTATTAGTTTTCTGGACGCTTTTATCGACTATGGGATATTCTGCCTTTAAGCAGCACTTTCCCTGTCTGTATCCCACCCAGGAAAGAGCAGCACAGCAGGGTGAACAGAAAGCGCTCTTGCCAATGCTTTAGCTCGCTCTACTCCAAGATTTATTCGGCCATTTTCAATTCCAGAAATAATTGACTGAGAAATCCCAGCTAAATCTGCTAATTGATTCTGGCTCAACTCATTCAATTCACGAGCAATTCTCACTGACTCTCCGACACTCAAATCTGTCCGGCTTTTCGCTTTGACAAATGTTCCCTTCAGGGCATCTTTAACCTTTTTTCCTGTAGTCATGTGGATTTACCTCTAGTACGAGAATATTCAACTGTTTCTTTTGAACAACGTAAATGACTCTCCATTGCTGACTCAACCTTGATGCTCTGGAGCCAGCCCACTCGCCTTTCAGGCTGTGGTCCTTAAACCCCTTTAACATTCTTAATCCCTTAGGTCCGTCAGTACAGGCTACGTTCTTCCAGAACTCATATTTCTTGATGATTTCCTTGGGAGCCTTTGCTAATTGCTTAGAAATATTTCGTTTTTCAAGGACCTCCCACATCTCTTATTTATAATATATCTTATTGGATATGTCAAGGAAGCAGTTTAAAACACTTCTTTTGGGTGACTGCTTGCACTATAAAGTGTAGCGTTACTGTATGTGCGCCAAGCGAAGCTGGCGTTTGCTTATTGGTGCGCAGTCCATTCAAATGGTTGCTAGTCCAATCAGAGTAATCTCTGCATGATGTGTTAAGCGATCAATCATAGCCGTAAGACAAGGAGCTGCTGGAAATACCTGATTCCAATCTTTAAAAGCAAGGTTTGTTGTCATAACAATTGAACCTTGTTCATATCGTTGATTAATGATCTCAAAAAGAAAATCGGCGGCTTTATTATCAAAAAGACAGATAACCAATCTCATCTATAATTAAAAGAGCGACATTGACATATTTTGAAATAGTTCTTTTGAGTGCTATGCTGCTTTCTTGCGCTCCAAGCTCAATAACAAGTTTGGACGCTGTTGTATACAATGCGCTGTGAGCTGGCCCCATTTTATCTTACTCTTACCCATAACTTATTGCATTTTTTCAAACATTTCACAAGAATCGGATAGTTTTTGTAATCCACGCCACATTGTAATTACACCGGGAGGACCATCACATTTGCGTCCTAAAAACCCACCAAGTTTTGCGGTAGCTACAGCAGCGTCTCGGACAGTTTCGAAGCTTGGAATAGAGCTTAGAATGCTTAGGACCTTAAGTTCAGTTATCGAAAAAAATTTCTCTGGTTTAAGATAAGTTGTCTGCCGCGCTTAATAAGTCAAATTCATGACCCTTGTAGCAAGAATTGCTATTAAGATAATAAACTTCTCCAAATTTTTAACATCACCAAACCGATTTTTTTCAACCCTAAATCCGGATTTCATTACTTTAAAGTAAATCTCAATCTGCCAGCGAATTTTATACCAATTTACTTTCTCGCAGGCTTCCTCAATACTTTCGATTGGATAATTCGTATGGAGTACCCAATTAATAGGATTGCAATCAGCAGGTGGGTTTGATTCTCTATCAGCAACTGTAACCACGTCAATATGAGATGGAATGTTCATTTTATTAACTTTGAGGCTCTTGATCCAACGATAACTTTCTTTCTCTTGGATTGGTCTTCTCATGTATTCATGGCGACTAGATTTTCGCTTTTCTTGACGCGAGAAAATTTCGTAGCCTAGTAACCCCAAGCACTCCCCATCAGTTGAAAAGGCGACATTAGGGTGAAAAACTAATCCTTTATGAGACCATTTACTGCTGCTTTCAATAAAACCAAGGCCGTCCATAGACCTGAATGAATCTAAATTTAGGTAATTAGAATCCTGAACTGCCAAGACAACATTATGGCTCTCGCACCGCTCTTTCAATCGTAATAAGTGTGGTTCTAGCATTTTTGAGGGGGTAACATTATCATTGTGCAAAAATCGATAAGCTGCCTTAGAAGATGCCCAATCACTACATGCGGATGGGATCGATTGCCCAGGATGTTCCAGCATAGTTTGAGCTAATGTGGTAAATCTTTTAGTTAGTCTAAAGTCACCAAAATCAGCGTCACCAAGCTTGCTTGCACACCAACTCATAATAGCCTCACAGAAATTTTTTAGCAAAATTTTAGAAACTATATCAGATATGAAAACTTATGGGTAAGAGTAAGGTTTTTTAGGGCTACCTCAACACAAACTGGTACACTTCGACTTGATATCGGGTGGTGCGCACCTATTGATATTAGGTGGCGCTCAAATGGTGATATTCGGCACATATTCATCAGTTTAAGGAGAGGTCTTGAATATTAAATTCGGATCTCGGATTCTTGTATGTTCTGGCCCAAAGTGCGGATGAATTCTGATTCAAAGTGCGGACCCAATTACTCACTTTTTTGCATAAAAACTCTCCATATATTTTTCAATCTTCTTCTTAGCGTTGCCTATTATTGGTTCGCCATGAGCAGGGATGAAATTTTCAAAATCGAAATCAAGTACAAACTTCAATGAAGCCTCAGGCGGTTTGGCCATTTTTATCCAATTGGGACCAATATAGGTTGGGTCGGGCAAAAATTTACTAAGTTTAGATGTTAGCCAATTGTGATTTGGGTCTGACCCCATATTTACAAATGCATCGCACGAATGTAAACATCCGCCATCTCCGGGAGTAACTAGGATTGACTCTTTGATTTCGGAGCCCCTAATTGTTCTAACTTTGCATCGAAGAATTGGGATTTCATCAACATCATCAAAATAGCGGGTTGAATAAGACTCATCGACAGAAGGGTCATTCCGATTAATCCAAAGCTCTAGAGAAAACTTATCCATGTAAAATGGTACGTCAACATTGTGAAGTTGGCCAATTTTTAAAAGGTATTTGATTTGCCCAAGCTTTTGAATCTTGTTCAAAAGATCTTCTTCAACTCTAACTGGATTTATAATGGCAAGAGTTCCATTCTCATTAAGAATTGTCATGGCTCGGGAATACTGAAATAGCCCGTATATTCGCATCAAACCTGTAACAGTGAATACGTTTGGTAGCACCTCTTTCAAAGGGCCGTGGGGTAGCAAACGGAAGTAGTTTTTTTTGCTATTGTTCATTTCTTAGGTACCTATAGGGTTACTTGGGAATTAATCCCGGAATTTATCGTTGAAGTTGGTGAAAATTATGCACTCAATTTTTATCACCAAATCCTTCACCTCGTACATTGTTGTGAATATCAATTTGAAACCTTTGCTATGAAATTTCCTCTTTTATGTCCAGCATCAATTAGACCGTGAGCATTTGCTACTTGGGCTAGAGAAAATGTCTTTTCAATGTGGATTTTAAGGCCCTTATTTTGGATCAAGTCCAATAAGTTGGAAATATGGGGAACAAGTTCTGATGGCTTTTTTAAACCAGTGGCAGAAAACTTTGCGATCATTTTGTTCCTCGTGAATTTTTGCCAGAAAATAGAACAAAAAAGGTTTAGACTCATGACTGGAGATATAAATTTTCCATCATTTGCCAGAAGTCTTTGAGAATTGCTGAATTTTAGCTTGCCAACAGCATCATAGACAATGTCAAAGTCTGCATTCATGGTTCGGAATTGCTCTGACTGATAGTCAATGACAGAGTCTGCGCCTAATTCCCTAAGAAATTCAAAATTTTCCTTACTCGATGTTGCGACCACATGGCAGCCAAAGCGTTTTGCAATTTGAATAGCAGCTGTACCCAAACTTCCAGCACCACCATTGATAAGAATTTTATCGCCTTTTTGTGCCCGGCCAACTTCTTTAATGAAATTGTAGGAAGTTAGAGGCCCATCGCATAAACAAGATGCTTGCTCATGTGAAAGGTAGTCTGGTTTTTCAAATAGAACTCCATCACTATCCACACAAACATATTCAGCATTAGCTCCGAAACTTAAGCCTGATTCTCCAAAGATGAGATCTCCTGGCTTAAAGACTCTAACGTCAGTTCCTACACTTATGATTTCACCAGAGTAACCAGTTCCAAGAAAGGGATTTTTAGGCTTTACGAACCCAAGAAATAGTCGCCCAAATTTAGGGGTGCCAGATCTCATCATGGTATCTGCTGTTGTTATAGCCGTAGCGACGACTCTAACCAGTATTTCTTTTTTACCAGGGGTTGGTATCTCCTTTTCAGTTACAATAATATTTTTATGGTTGCCATATCTTGGACACGAAACTGCCTGCATTGTGTTTTTAAGAGTCTTCATTCTTATCCCTTTCCTTAGAAAAGTTGTGATGGTCTTAAATTCTTTAACTTGCCAACCGATTTATCACCGTGTTAACTTACAGTGTATATCATTACTTACGGTGTAAGTGAATAATACTTGAGTGCTTTCTGAAAAGGTACCGTATATGTCCGAAAATAAAGAGAATAAAAACTCTAAAAAAAAGCGAAATCGGCCTCTCAGCAAAGAAGCCATCATCAAAATGGCGATCAAAATGGCTGACAGGGACGGCTTAGCGAAGTTAAGTATGAGAAATTTGGCTAAAAAACTTAATGTCGAAGCTATGTCACTCTATAACCACATCAAGAATAAAGATGACATCCTTGATGCAATCGTCGATCAAATCTTTAGTGAGGTCAGCTGGTCAATGGACGTAGGCTGGAAAGAGGCTATGTTTCAAAGGTCGATTTCAATTCGAGGGGTTCTCCATAAACACCGTTGGGCAATTCACTTATTAGAATCACGACCAAACCCAGGCCCTATCACCCTTGCTTATCACGATCGAGTAATAAGATGCCTTAGACTAGCAAAATTTTCATTAAAACTAACGGGACACGCCTTTTCTGCGCTTGATTCCTATACCTATGGTTTCATTTTGCAAGAACATAATCTTCCATTTGAAAATCAGGAACAACTAAACCAATTAGCTTCTATGATTTTAAGTAACTTTCCGAAAGAGGAATACCCAAGCCTATTTGAATTCACATCTGATTACATTTTCCAACCTGATTACTCTCACTCAAAAGAATTTCTCTATGGGCTTGAGTTAGTTATAGAAGGGTTAGATAGTCGTTTTCAAAAGGAACAAAAAGAGGGCTAAGAATTTAGTGTAGCAACGTATAGTTGTGAGCCCATTACAGATATCTTCACCCGAAGTTTTAGGACAAGATCCACCTGTATCGAGGATGAAGCGACATGGCAGCTAAGAAAGTGAAAGCCAAGAAGGCCGGAACCAGAAAGCGTCTCACGCCGAAAGTTCGGGAAGCAATTGCCAAAGAATCACCAGATCTGACACTTGCTGTTTTGGCGAAGAAATACGACACCAGCATCAACACAATTACCAAATACCGCAATTCTGGCGCTAACCCTGCTCCCAAAGCAATTTTTACAGCTGTAGTTCAAAGAGCTGGTGCATCAAAATACCCAACGGCTATTGCCGATATCCTTAACGACAGCACATTGAGAGATTCGCAGAAGGTCAAGATGATCGCTGCGTACTACGAAGTCTAGTCTGAGCAGAGGTGGATGTTTTTTGGCGGGGCTTCATCATGCCCTGTTTTGTTAATTTTTTTAGAATACTTTCTTTTGACGCGAGGAATAGTAGATGCTCCCTCATTTAATTCATTGAGGACTTTGCAAGGCGTCATGATGTGAAAATGAAAAGCTGCGCTGGAGTAGCTACATTTGCTCCTCAGAAACTTGAAAATATGTTGTCGTCGAACTGGGGAATCGACAAAGACGTTGCGGGTCATTTCACGGAGTGTGAGAAAGCTTACCTGCAAGAGATTGAGATTGTATAGCCGCCTTTCCTAAAAACATAAACCGAGACTACTTCTGAATTGGGAGAAGATGAGCTAGTCTTTGGACGCAGATTTGGCTTCGCGTGCCTTTTTCAACCGTTCTTTGACCTTTTCCCAGCGGTCATCCTTTGCGTGGTCTGCACTCGTGAGACCAAAACCTTTTGGTGAATGTTGCCCATTTTTTGCCTTCTCAGCAGAACGTTTCGAATAGGAGGAAGTATCGACGCCACAAGCTAAAGCTACAGGCGTTGAGCCGATCCAAGCCGCTAAAATGAAAGTAGAAAACTTAAGAAGCATTTGACTCTCCGACTGTTTGTTGAAATAATAACAATAGCTTACCCAATGAATTTCCTGAGAGGGTTGAATGAACTCCTTTAATAGACATATCACAATTCTAACTTTAGCTACTTTGTTCACCACCTCATGCAGAACAACAGAAAGTCAGCTCAAAGACAGTGATCCTGTTCAACGCAGCCCTGGCCTACTTCCTAGCCCTCACTCAAATAATGCTTGGGGAGGGGACGATTCTTCAAAATGGCAACCAGAAGCCGTGTATGCAAATGCTATCTCTGATTTTATCAATCGTCTCTGGACAATGCAATCAGTTCAGGACGTTTTGGTAAGTATTCCACTTACCTTCCTAGATAGTGGCATCAACCCTTACGGAGACGGTCAAACCAATGCAAGGGTAACCTTTAACTCTGCATGGACGAAAAAATCCGCGCCTTTCCGGTCTGGTTTGATCCGCAAGTTCGATGGTACTTCAATCATTGTCTTTGAGTTTTCACCTGAACTCAGTCTGACTCAGACAAAGATCGAAATTGCCTACCGCGACAGTCAAGGAGCCTCTAAAGCGATTGTTCTCGACGCCGACAGTGGTGCAAACGGTTGGTTGACATCAACCTGGTCTTCGATTCCGCAAGATATGTATTGGGGGAAATCGGTAGACGTTATGGCAGCAGGCGATGGCTCAGCCTCTAGCTACACCTTTTTTGTACGACCATCCCCGAACTTTAATGATTGGTTTCCCGTAACTTTCAAACATCCATGGACTACAATTTCGAAAATCACTGAGACTGTACCTGCCGAATTGAAGGCTTTTAAAGATTCTTCTGGCGCACCATTGCCTAGCAATTTAACTGATCCCATGAACTTTGCACAGAAAGCCGATCAAGATCCTTTGCCCTTTGATCTTGCGTATGATTTAGGTATGCAACAAAAATGGCCAAAGGCTTTCATTCCCACTGATATACCTTACTTTCCGGCATGTAATGTTCATGGAAATTTCAAAAAACTAGATCACCCTGAAAATCCTGACTCAAGCCAATACGATCCAACATCGGTAGGTAGAAACTGGACTTGGGTTGCTGATCCTAATGGTGGTTACGCTGGAGCAGATACAGTTCCCTTCAAAATTCTCTATACCTGTTTTGAGGAACGTCGTCTTCATCACCCTGTTGAAAAAGATCTTGACTGTAGTGGCTTGGCTCGAAATTCCGAGGAAGAAGCTGGAGTTCCGAGCGGAAGTGGATGGCATAAAATTGGAGACCCAGCAGAGACCCTCTTTAACTCATTAGAGCGTGTGCCACTGCTAGTTGCTGCAGGCTTTGAGCGTCCTTCCGAAAGATCTGGAAATCTCCCTCCGAGTGGTACCTATGCGTATGGTTTGAAAGACGTGGCTACGGCTCGTTGGCTATGGCCTGGAGAAGCTTTCTTAACCGCCAACAGTGAAAAAGACAGCAGTGGGCATGAAGTAAAGAACTTTCATTGGTTTTTATTTCACGCTGATCGAGAAACTTGTACAGTTGAATGGGTTCACCCCAAACGACCTGATGACTCTAGTGTTGCGAAATTCTAGGTCGTTAGTGAGGTCTATGATTCTTAATTTGGACAACTTCGAGTATGCAACGTGGTAAAGACATTGCTGCGAAGTTCCCTGGATTGTTCTTGGTGCACCACAATCTACCAGGAAGCATCGTCCCATCACATAGGCATCCCGAACACCATTTAATTATTCCATTGCAAGATGAAATTAGCGTTGAGCTGAAAAATAGAATACTTTCATGCCCCCCAGGGCGTATGGTGTACGTCGCTCCCGAAACTGACCATACGTTTCGCTCTGCGCGAGAAAAAGGCGAGCGTCTTATCTGTATGATTGACACTTCAGCCTGGAAACACGCTGGAGTTGATAGTTTTTTTTCCAAAGTGATACCAGCTTAGCGAAGCAGTCAAAGCTCAGATTGCATATCTCAAGAAAGCTGATCAGATTGTTACGGAATATGTTACTTCGCTTGGTGAGCGTCGGTCAGAGCTAACTGGATCAGGTGCCCAAGATCACTTCGTAAAGATCCAGAATGAGTTTGAGAAAGCCTTTCCAAGCTACATTCTGCCTTACATGATTCAATATGGTGTTTATGGCCTCGCGCTTTCCAAGTGAGGGGTCCATATCCTCCGGTGGGTCTAGGCGTCAACGCCTAGACCCACATTAACAGTAACTTTGCTAACACATAAATTTGGAGAATAAAATAAATACGAAATGGTTAATGTCTTTGTGCTTACTATCATTAATAGGATGTGGGACTTCACGCACTGAAGCAATATCAAAAAACCTTTCAGCCAACGAATCCCTCTTTATTAAATATACATCCGGTCCTAGCACAACAGAATTCTGGCGTCGATCCATTGTTTGATTTAAAGTCAGAAGAAGACCAAGCCACAGAAACTTTGATAAATCTAGACCCTGATACTCTGCTTGGATCAGCCGGTGCTTACTGGTCAACAGACCGGATAAGTAGTGTTTGGGTTCATTCACTTGGATTCAGAGGACACTGGTTTCTTGTAAGTAAATATGGAATAGGCATCGAATTTATCGGGATGACTTCTCGATACCATCCAGAAAAATACGATAATCTACCAATTCCTCTAATGATGTCAAGATGGGGTGCATCATTTGAATACTCTCCTACAATCCGTAAAAGGTTCCATCCCAATTATATACTTGCAATTGGCCGTGGTAAGGCAGAATTCGACCAGTCTTCTACAGATACTGACATAGAAAATCTAAAGAGTAAAAAATTCTTCTGGTATTTATCTCCAGAAATAGACACAGAGGTCAATTTGACAAAGAATGTAAAGCTATATGGGAGCATGAGATATTTTATTCCTTTTGCAATAAAAGGAAATAAAGAAATCAGTAACAAAGATCTATCACACATTAGTCTTTTGGTTGGCCTACGTTTTGGCTATACAAGTCTATGATGTATTTTAAGATTATTAGTAGCTAATCATTTACCTATTTTAGTTCAAGCTTCGTAAATGGAGACAAATCCTCAGGAACGTCCACAAAAAGATACTTAATGTTAGTTGCTTCAAACTGTTCTCTTTTCAAAGCTTCAACTGTAAATGCATCCGCATCCAATCCGGCTCCTGAACATACAGATAGCGCTTGTGTCGATGGGCTTTCTCCAGAAACATCTAAACAAAATTCCATGGAAGCTACAGAAGCATCATAACCAGAATCACTCGTTAAGCACTCTCTGTCATTATTCATATTTGCTTGTGCATATAAATTCGTTCCGTCTGTCATCATTCGCATACCACACCCAGGCCCTACATTAACACCAGTAAATGTAAGTTCTAATATACCAACGTCCTTTCTCGACTTTAAATGAATCAAGGCATTTGACTGCGTTATATCTTCATAAGAATTTATCCCAGATTCCCCGACTGCTCCGAAATAATCAACGTTATCGTTGGAGTCTATTGTGGCAACTCCACCAATTCCTTGAGAATTACCATTAGCCAAGTAATAAGTACTTTCATTTGAGGATTTTTCTATACCAATTGCATTCCAACCACTTGAAGAATCATCATTTGTATATTTATCGATACAACTCAATTTATATGTTTTATCCAAGTCAAGGGGCTGGGATGCATTATTTATGTCTTTTAAGTCTGGAAAACTAAGAGAAAATGTGGATAGCTTATAAGGCGCAATAACCACCTGCCCATTATCAGTATCAAATTCATAACCAGCAGTATTGGTTTCATCTAAGCAAGGTACGTTATAATCCTTAGTATGCTCTTCTATTTGATTCATATTTGCATCGATATTTCCAAGCAATTGCTTAAATTGAGTCGGACCAGAATCTCCGAAAAAGCGACATTTTACATCTGCAATAAAAGTACAAGACTTTTGCTCTTGAATATCTCCTGGAATACAGAGACTATACGAATCTGAGCAATCAATGGCATATTCAGTAAGGCTTGCAGCTATAGAGAGGGTTAATGCCTGAGGAACATTTTGTTGCACTGCAGGTAGTGTCTCTGGCACTGTTAAATTAGTTAGTTGAAGATTTTGCGGATAGGCATCATCAGGAATAGAAATAGCTCCGGTTTCACTGCTTTTGGTAGGATCTTCCGAGCTGTCAACGTCAGTTTGATCCGTTGAGTTTTCTCCTTCACTGTCAGTATTCTTACCTTCACCACAGCCAAGCGCAAAGGTCATCATAAATAATCTAAGCCAAATCTTACTCATTATTTCGACCCCTTCCACCAATGCAATCATTTTCATTTTGATCGGACGAATAGAAGAGGGCTTTAATAAAAAAGCAAATAACGATATATAATTGTTAAATATCAGCTATTTGAATAAACAACTTCATTTAGGTACTAGATAAAATATATCAACCATTTATTGCGTCAGCCAAACCATCATCCAACTTCGTTGCTCTGATATATGCTGGCCGTTGATTTAATTTCTCAAAGTATTCGATAAATTCTTTTCGTTCAGGGAGAGTCTTAAATTGCAATCCCCAACCGACATGAGAGCCTACATAGACGTCTGCCGCAGTAAATACATCTCCAGCAATATAAGAAGCCTCACTAACAGCCTTAGCAAGTGTGTTTATTGCAAGATCATAACTCCCATAACCAGCCATCCGCTGCTTATCATTTGGAACTTCAAACCCCAGATTCCTGTTTGTGATTGCAGACTCCAAAGGTCCGGCGGCAAAAAATAACCAACGGTAGTATGACGCTCTATCCGTAATCATCGGTGCTAATCCAACTTCAGGAAATGCATCAGCAAGATAAGCACAGATTGCGGCACACTCCGTAACGATTTTTCCGTTATGCACAACACTAGGTACCTTGCCCATTGGATTAATTGAAATATAGGGTTCAGACTTCATGGGTTCGCCGTACCCTATAACTTCGACCTTGTAGTCAACTCCCATCTCTTCAAGCATCCAACGAACAATCCTCGACCTCGATTGGGGATTTGTGTAGAATATAAGTTCATCATTGTTCATATTGTATCCTTTAAAAAGATTAAATTTAATATTCGTCGTATAAGCTAATTCTAGCTTATCTTTAATAGATCTCACTTATCACTTTTCGCAGCGCTGGAATAGTTTTTCTCTCAAACCAAGGATTCTTTTTTAACCAGATATTGTTTCTCGGTGATGGGTGAGGCAAAACAAAATACTCTGGCAAATATCTTTTCCAGTTTCTTACAGTTTCTGTTAAATTTTCTTTTTTGCTATCTTTTAAAAAATAGTTTTGAGAATATTGGCCAATCAATACCATCAACTCAATATGCCTTAACGAATTAAGAATTTTGCGCATCCATAACTTTGCACATTCCGGCCTTGGTGGGAGATCTCCACTTTTACCTTTTCCTGGATAGCAAAAGCCCATAGGTACAATTCCAAAAACATCGGTATCATAAAATTCTTCCTTTGAAACGCCCAACCATTCTCGCAGGCGGTTCCCACTTGCGTCATTCCAAGGCGTACTCGTCTCATGCACCTTTATTCCCGGTGCTTGCCCAACAATGATAATCCGCGACTTTAATGAAAAATGCACAACAGGGTTTGGACCTAGGGGCAAATGATCTACACAATGGGTGCAAGAACGAATTTCATTAAGTAGTTTCATCTATTTTCTTAGCCTCAAAAAATACGAGCCTTAAAAGAATTGACTGGCTTATTCGCTATATTGCGACATCTATCCAAATTCCCTAAAGACTTTTCATACTCTCCCAATCAGAAGCCAACATCGAATAAACAACGTGATCAACAAAACCTTTAGAAAGTTTTTCCACTGCCCTAAGAGTCCCTTCCATTTTATAGCCAAGACGCTCCGGAATTGCACGGCTCTTAAAATTCCCAACTGCACACTTAATTTCAACTCGATTCATTTTCATCACTTCTATAGAATATCTAGTAAATTCTCGACATGCTAAAGTCATCAAACCGCGCCCCTGAAACTCCTCACCAAGCCAATAGCCCAAGGAAGTAGATTGATGGGATCTATTCACAGCATGATGTCCAATTATCCCTACTAACTTGCTTTCAAACCAGATTGCAGCTTGAAAGCCATTATCCTTAGAAGCTTGAATAAAAGTAGATTCAATGAAACATCTGGTATCTTCTATAGTCATGTTATCGTTTACCCACGGCAACCAAACTTTAAGATAATTGCAATTGCTATTAGTAAGTTCAAACAGATCTTCCACGTCATCATATATTAAAGGACGCAGTTCCGCCTCATGTGACAACTTGCAACTAAACATAGCTTTCCTCTCTAATGCATGATATCAGCTATCAATAGATAGCAAACGCAACATCAATATCACTCAAAAATATTGAAAGTAGATGCATCTTGGAAAATAACACAATCCCGATAAAATAATTATCATATTTCCTTCTACTAATAGTAAACTAGAATAACATTTATTTACAATTGATTATCCTCGAACTACTATAATGAGAAATACTAAGAGTCTACCTGCAGCTGAGATATTATTAGGAGCATCGGCACCTATAGTGAAGATAGTCACGTAACAGCCTTGAATCCAAGTCAAGTGAATATTATTGAGGACAATGTAAAAAAGGAGTTAAGAGAAGCAAGCATAGATTCAGAAATTAAAATTGTTGTTGCAAAAAGTGAAAAATATACTGGTGATTCAACTGACAAGTTAATTTCAGTAACTGATTATGATGGAAATAACTATTCTTTATTTTGGAATTATACTAACCGCATTAAAGAAATGGTGTCTAAAGAAAATGGAGTCCCTATTTTGAATGTAAATTCAATTCTAGAGCGCGCTAATATAACTCACTAAAAGATTTTACCAAGTTAGTCCTAAAAAAGCGGGTTCTCATTTGTTTGTGTTGAATTTTGCTAGCAGGTAGCCAAATGCTACAGCCAATAGAAACATACAGAAATTCTTATAAAACATAGGTATACTCATTGAATATCCTTTATAAGAAAGAATTATATCCGCTTGACTTGCAAACAAACTAGGCAAAGCTAATTGTTCGAAGGTGAAGGTTTAAAAGACTAAATTCTAAATTTATCAACTACCGCCATACCATTTATTATCAACTTCATTAGAAAAAATTTTGATCTTAGGATTACACGTATATTGTAGGCACTAAATGCTAAGAATTGCTTATATTACAAACACATCATAGAAACGGTAGCAGTTTAAAAATGTTACCAATCTTCAGTATTAAATATTCAATATACGTTTAATTAAACAATAACTTATAGAATAATTTGTTTTTATAATATAGATTGTTAAAAATAATTTTGGATCCATTTTTGCTTAAAATACAGGTACTGGACTTTCTGGTAACTTTTTTAAACCATTTGCTAATCTTGGGGAGATAATTTATGAAGGCTTTGTTTTCAATTCTATCCATTTCTTTACTAACACTAACTACATCAAAAGCCCTGTCGGCAGACAGAGGATGTGAAAGCTCATACAGAATAATGGAAGCCGCTCATGATCTTGATAACGAAGCTAATCATTTTGCTAATCAAGTCCGCTGGGTGGAAGGCTATTCTCACTTATATGATGACGCGGAAAGACTCGCTGAAGAAGCGGCTCATTTTCATGACATGGTAGAAAGAGGGCATGATTGTGCACATATTAGAGAAGATTTTCACTATGTAGCATCTGCCTGGAGACACTTGCAAAGAGAATGGCGACATGCGCATGAATCTCATCATAATAGACATTTAGAAGAAGATTTTTACTATGTTGAAAGTGCTTTTTTTCATTTAAGGCAAAGTATGCGTCAAGGAAGGCATGGTGGTGGAAGACGGGTTATCGTAAGAAATTAACCATCAATGGGATACTACAATAATTTAACATTTCACAACACATTGAGAACGGATAAGTTTTATCCGTTCTCATAGCTGAAAGCATTAGAATAGCCGCCATAATATTAGGCGTAAATATTGCCAAACCAGTTAATTGCCACTCAGTTTTCTCGTAAAGAGCTAGGGCGTGTTGACGTTTCATTTTTGAGTCACAACGTTGTCAGGGTTTCAAGTATTTGTCTCTCGCTACGAAAATGAAACGTCAACACGCCCTAGTATAATTTAGCTAAAACATGAAGCTAGCTTCATCTTACGACCTACTTTATCATTAAAACTGCTACCTCTCCTGTTATAATTCTGAAAAATCATCATACTTTTAAAGTTGAATTTGCATAATTTTATTATATAGTTTCATCATAATTTTAAAGCTATCAAAGATAAACCAATTTCATGTGAAGAGACCTAATGTGAATAAAACTCCAAACTGTCCAAATTGTTCTTCGACATACTGTTATGAAGATCGAGAACTTTATGTTTGTCCAGAATGCGCACACGAATGGCCCACAAGCCAAGGTCCTTTAGAAATACAAGAAGATTTCATTGTCAAAGATGCTAATGGCTCTATTCTAAAAGATGGGGATTCAGTAACAATCATTAAAGACCTAAAAGTTAAAGGGTCGTCTTTGGTGGTCAAGATCGGCACTAAAGTGAATAATATCCGATTAGTGGATGAAGACCATAATATTGATTGCAAAATCAAAGGTGTCGGCGATATGAAACTTAAATCAGAATTTGTTAAGAAAGCATAAAACAAATTTACATGGCCGTAAATAAAGAGGCAATCTAGATGAAGCTTAAGCATAAAACATCCATATCTATTCTCTAAAAAATTTAGGAAAAATCGTTCCTAAGTCTATTTTTTAAGTAAGCAGGATTTTTACATGCGATGGATTTTAGCGATATTCATTACCTTTAGCTATCGATTACACGCAAATCCAAATCAAACAGAAACTATGGGTAATTCATTAAAAATAGTACTCCTGGGTGATCTCAACTCGGGGTATGGATCAACTCCTTACGAAATCTCGGTCAAACAAGCGGTGCAGTCAATCTTATCACTCTCTCCTGATTTTGTTTCGGGTGTGGATGACTACGTGGCTGAGCAAAAGACAAAAGATAGAAATCTTCCATATCACTCTATGTGGGAAGTATTTACAAACAGTATTCTAAAACCAATCAACGATCATTGCATACCCTTTATTCCAACTCCAGGAAATCATGATGCGTCTGCGTTAGACCGCAAACAGAAAATATTGATTTTTATCGTACTTAAATTCATGGATTGATGAAAAAATTTGAGAGCTGGAATTTCACATTTGGGATAGACGAAGCGATCTTACGGAACCAAATTTTGTATTGGTTTGATTTAACTTCGAAAAGCGGAATTATGATTATCTTCTAAGCAGAGAAAAAATGGCGGGAGAGACGGGACTTGAACCCGCGGCCTCCGGCGTGACAGGCCGGCGTTATAACCAACTTAACTACTCCCCCGTAAATGGTGTAGAAAACTTTTTATAGGATTTTGTATCGTACTTGTCAATGCATTTAAGTTCTGGAAGTGCAGTTTATCCAAGTCATCGATTAACTTTACTTTTTTTTACTTATGATTGGTAGGTAAAGTGGCAAAACTTTCACTAAGGGATTAAAGGACTGACGAATCTATTCTACATAATATTTAATAATAAATTTTTCAGTCATCTCACCCTGCTCGACGGAGAAATAGATTTCCCATGCCCCCTTCATATGCAATTTAAAGCCATCTACATCCCAATGGCTAGCATCCAATTGGGTGATTTTAGGACTTAAAACCATGCCGTGACCATGTTCAGGCATTCTTGCATTAATGCTCTTTATCACTACTTGTTCCGGAGATAGAGGTTGAACATTACTAGTTTTTGGAAGTTTTTCCATAAAAGCTTCTTCAAATTGAAAGTGCAAGGAGACGACTTTATTCAATGGAATTTTTTTAATATCAGGATTTTTTGTTGATAAAACAAGCACTTTTTCTTTCTTGCCCATCCCCGAAGCTACAGTCACGCGCCCTATTTCAGCGCCTTGTACTAAAGATGGAGTAGAAAATACTGCGATAACTGCTAATATGAAAACCACCATTTGGACAGCTCCTTTCTTCCTTCGCTATATCTTAAGGTGATACCATGAAAAAATCTAAGGAAGTAGTTCTTAGCAAAAAAAATAAAATTTCTCTCTTTCGACCGATTGTCTATCTTATAAGCGTTATAGCCATCACTTTTTTTACCTGGTTATTCCTTGACGACTCAGAAAAAGTCTTTGAGGTTAAAACTGGTATTTCAGAATCTAATTTCGAAACTCTAGTTGCACGGTTAACTCCACAAAAAATTCCAGTTTTAAGTGCTCGCAAAAAGGATATGGCAGAGCTTGGTAAGCTTTTTTTCTTTGACAAACGCTTTTCAGCAAACGCCCAAGTATCTTGCTCCACCTGCCACAAACCAGAATTAGCTTTCACTGACGGCTTACAAGTCTCAAAAGGCTTACGCGAGACCTCCCGAAATGCTCAGACGATAATAAACGCCTATGCAAATTTTTGGTTCTTCTGGGATGGGCGTGCCGACAGCCTAGCCTCTCAAGCACTAATGCCAATTGAAAATCCAAATGAGCATGGAATCAGTAGATCTTATGTTGCTAAAATTATTAATAGATATTACAAAGAAGCGTATACAAAAATATTTGGCAGTTGGCCTAAGGCGCTTAACAAGGGCTTCCCCTCGCACGCCATGCCGAAGGAAGTTAGACCCCAACTACCTATCGATATCAGCACCTATGGTATCCAAACCATAGGACAGTTTTCTATCTTAGAAAAAATTCTAGCCAATGCGACTCAGAAGAAAGTTGCCCCCGCAGAAGAGCTCTCAACTTTAATAGCAGCCCCATCCGCAATCGATAGTTCCTGGTATCAAAATTGGGAAAAGTTGGACGCCGAACAAAAAAGCGCCTTAAACGAGGTTTTTAGAAACTTTGGACTGGCAATTGAAGCCTACGAATCAGGTCTTGTCGCTAACGACTCACCCTTTGACCAATTTGCATCTCGCCTTGCATCGGGAATCGGACAAGCCAATAGCTTGGGGGAAGGCTTTGAACATGAAGAATTACTCGGCCTCAAAATATTTCTTGGAAAAGCACAATGCACCAATTGTCATGTGGGTGCAAATTTTACCGACCAGCAATTTCATAATACCGGCCTAATCGGTATGAACCAAGATGGAGTTGCAAGGCTTGATATCGGTAGAGCTTATGGAGTTCCTCTCGCAAAAATCAATGAGTTCAACTGTTTAAGCAATGTTTTTACACAAAAAGAATTTGATGACAGGAAAGAATCTGAAAGCTGTAGAGAGCTTCCATGGCTTTCCGATAACAATCTAGAATTAGTGGGTGCATTCAAAACACCTACGCTTCGTAACCTTGCCTACACCGCACCATACGGGCATAATGGCCGGTTTAAAAATTTACGGGAAGTACTCGAACACTATAATAAGCCGAGCAGCAAAAAACCCGCCATAGGGCACCGTGAGGATTCATTAAAACCCCTCAATCTATCTGATTATGAACTCAAATTACTTGAAAAATTCTTATTGTCATTAACATCTCCAATAACAGATCTAACAAGCAAGTCCATAATTTCTCAACAGGCTAAAAACTAATTAGCCACAAGGGCTATATAACCGGGATCTGAAACTCTTTGAAAACTGCAGTATTTTCAACGGATTCGAACTTCGGCCGGGCGCTAGGCGCGAGAAGGTGAGAAACCACAGTGTACATGTTGGTACATGAGGATTTCCTGACGACGAAGCAACGACGCGACCGGCTAGAAATTCGGATCCGGGATATAAGAGTGTATCAAGTCTTATTAGATTACGTTTAAAGTGGGACTAGTGGGAAATGTTTGTCTGACATAACATCATTCGTGAAAATACAAAAGGCAACGGAGCAGCCGAGCATACACCACCGGAGAATAAAACCAATTCTAGTTCTATAACCTAACAGTTTTAGCCTACTGCCGCTGCCTTGTAAGAAAACATTACCTAAAGATAATGTCTACTAGTTAAGAATAGTTCCAGAAGCTTTTGCAAAGCGAACTTTTTTACCAGCCTCAACTTTGTAGCCTACACGGGTTGCTTTCTTTGTTTTTGGATCAACCAAAGAAACGTTGCTTATGTGCAAAGGCATAACTTTATCGACAATGCCGCTTTCACTAGACATGTCTGGTTTTTGATGTTTCTTGTAAAGGTTAACACCACCGATAAAAATTCTGTCTTTTTTCAAATCAACAGAATCGATAACACCGGTCATGCCTTTTGAACGGCCAGTAAGGACAACAACCTCATCGCCCTTCTTTAGTTTACTCTTTTTTTCATACTTGCTTCTCAGATTCATCGCCTTCGCCTATCTGCAGTATAACGCATATTAGTCTATAAACATTCTTGAATGATTGAGACTTTCCCTTCACCTCATTCTTAGTCAATTCTTAAGCTCTCTTTAGAAGTTACCTTTGAGAATAAAAACAGGCTTAAGCCCATGAGAAGTCGGGTACTCGACCAGTTATCAAGCTACACCTTTTATGGCAATCTGAGACGTTCGTCAAGTGAGAGCTGCTTCAAAAACGCCCGCATCATATAACCAATTGATTTTAAATAACTTATTTTAAGAAAAAATTTTTTGAAAATTGTTTCTCCTCGTTTGCCGATAAAGATACATCTCGACAACATGTGATCTCATTTAGACAAAAATCAAATATTATGTAATAGTTATCGTAATTACCGCGCTAGACTCAAGCTGCCGTAACATTGATCACAAGATATACGAATCTAAATAGAGAGACTTCAAGTAAGGGAATCTAACTATGTTCGCGAGAAGCGGTCAAAACATTACTATTCTAACTGGCCTAACGAGATTTTTAATAACGCTATGCAGTTATGGATTTTTAGCCACTTCCACTCTAAACGCCCAAAATGTCTTAATTCAAAAAGATGATAACCTCGCAGAGGACATAAATCCTAAAGACGTAATCCACTGGGAAGCAATTGCCAGCGAATCCTATACCGATGGCTCTATCTTAATTGGCCTTCGACTCCAAACAGAAAATGAATTTACACTCTATAAAGAAAAGGTAGAATTTACACCTCCACAAGGCTTTACCGTTGAAAAAATAAAAGACCCACCAACCAGAGAACTCATAGACCCAGTTCTAGGAGGAAAAGTTCAAGTTTACTATGGTGGAGAATTCGAAATTATAGTCAAACCTTCGCTTACGGCAGCAAACAATATCCCTAACCCGTTTCCCTTCAAAATCAAATACTTAGGTTGCACACAAAGAATTTGCCTATTTCCTTACACTGAAACCTTAGAACTCAATATTTTCTCCAAAAACGTGTCCTTAAAAACCGACAAAAACAACACAAGTACAACACCCTCTATAAGCACCTTAAATAAAGAAAACAACTCAAACAGTGACATAGAGATTCAAACAAATAAGGATGAAGAGCCTGAAGCTAAGGACGAGTTAGAGAATGAACTGGTCAAAAAGATGCAAGAGCAGAAGTTATCTTTATGGATGCTACTACTTTTTACGTTTTTAGGAGGGCTGGCAACCAATCTAACTCCCTGTGTTTATCCTATGATACCAATAACTATAAGAGTTCTAGCAGGACAATCAAAATCACCTATAAACGCAGCAATTATGTATGCTACCGGGATCTTAGTTACCTATACAAGCTTAGGTGTTTTTGCCGCCTTCACCGGCTCATTATTTGGAAGCATAATGGCTAGCCCTACTTTCAATATCTTTTTTGGGGCTATAATGATCCTATTTGGCATTTCAATGCTTGGATTTGGCAACTTCACTTCTTTGCAAACTATCGGCAGTAAAATAGGAGCTGGTAAAGCTTCACTTAAAAATGCTTTCTTAATGGGAACAGGAGCGGGACTTGTCGCTTCACCATGTACAGGACCAGTTCTAGCCTTCCTACTTGCTTATGCCACAAAACGTTCCAATATTTCAGAATCAATATTATTGTTAATTGTCTATAGCCTCGGATTTTCTCTTCCTTACGTCGCCTTAGGTGGTGTTGCAGCCAGAGCAGCAAGCATGCGTGTTCCGGCAAGAATTCAAATTGGAGTCAAAGCGTTATTCGCCTCTGTCATGTTTGCTTTGGGCTTATATTATTTGCGTATCCCCGCATATGGATTAATAAAACCATTGTCTGATTCCTGGCTTGTGATCGCAGAGTATTCTTTTATACTTGGATGCTCTATTATTATTGCAGGGATTTTTGTACCGACCATATATGAAAAGAAAGGATTTTTAATAATTCCTACCCTGGTTTTTGGCATTTCTATTTTTGCTGGCAGCCAATGGCTTTCGATTGGTAAAAAACCTGTTAATGGTGACCAACAT
Source organism: Bdellovibrionota bacterium (assembly GCA_041391425.1). Lineage (GTDB taxonomy): Bacteria > Bdellovibrionota_B > Oligoflexia > Oligoflexales > JAWKNZ01 > JAWKNZ01. The sequence goes on along the minus strand of JAWKNZ010000002.1, from coordinate 277,143 downwards.
CTAACTTGGATAAAGTCAGAGGCAGAAGGTCTCAAGCTCGCGAGAGAAAATAACCGCCCTGTACTCATTGATGCATGGGCCGAATGGTGCGAAGCCTGCAAAAAAATGGATAGAAGCACATTTGCTGACAAAAAGGTTATTGAGTTTTTAAAACAAAAACAGTTCGTTCTTATAAAGCTTGACCTCACAGAGGCCACAGACGAGAATGATATTATCATGCAAAGATACCAAATACATAGCCTACCAACCTTAACAATACTCCCTAAAGGTGCATCTATAAAAGATAAATATTCTATTTTGGGCTTTGTCACTGCCCCTGTCTTAATAAACAAATTAAATATGTTTGATTTGGAGCAATAAACATGCGACGACACATTCTATATGTAGCTTCTTCCAAACAAGCAGAACTTACCCGCGCCAGTTTAAACGGCCTAAGTGCAGTAAAACAAAAAGATCAAGGAGCCATTGGAACCGGATATTTAATTCACTATAAGCAGTTTGAAAATCTTGAAATATTCTTAAATGTTGTCGACACCCTTGATGCCATTACTCCTCATTTAAAACTAAATCCAGTAGATCTGTTAATTTATGATGAGCGTCAAGGGATCGACGCAATCGACGCAATTAATAAAATTAGTAAAGATGTAAAAGATTTTGCCGAGCTGTGGGGGCCAGATTTCCTGTTCCCTATGCGTAGGGCCGTAACAATCATAAATGACGATGGCAACGCCGCAAACAAATCTTTCATTTTAGGGAGGGATCATGTTCGAGACGTACTAGTTAATCCCAATAGCTTTATTGCTACCCTACGATGGATCGCTAAGATCCTCATCGCAGACTTCAAGCTATCCACCAATAAAAAGGGCTTGGCTCTTAGTGGAGGGGGCATGGAAGGTTTTCTTTACCAGTTGGGTACAGTACTGGCCTTTCAAAACGCAATAAAGAATTTTAAAGCAAACGACTTCAATCTTTTTTCAGGGGTTAGTAGCGGTTCAATTGTCGCCTCACTTATGGCAGCTGGTGTGCCAACAATAGAAATTGTTAGGGCAATTCACAGCAAATCAGAAATCCTTCCACCTTTAACGAACTCCACTGTATTTGATTTTGCAACAAAAGATATTGCCAAGCGAATCGGAAAACAGAGTATCAGCTGGGCTGGTATCGATCCTAGCAAGTGGATTCAAAAAACATTTCATAGCATTCCCACAGGATTATTTAAGGGTGAAAAGTTAAAAGATTACTTTCGCCAATCGATGGAAGCATTTGGTAATGATGATCAGTTTTCAAGCCTTAATAGCGAACTTTATATCGGAGCTACGGATCAAGATACCTATGAACATATCGTATTCGGTGAGCCTGGTTGGGATGATGTACCGATAAGCGATGCCGTTAGAGCATCATGCGCTCTACCACCATTTTTTACTCCTGCCCAAATAAAAGGGCGCTGGTTTATCGATGGACAGATCACAAAAACATGCAATTTAGAGCTATCGGTTAAAAAGGGGTGCCGGCTAATAATCATCATAGATCCATTAAAACCCTACCCATTACTAAGCCCTGGGTCCGCAGACAAAAAAGGCGGAGTATATGCTCTAATACAAACGGTCAAAGCATTGGTATATACCAGATTCAATATTACGCTCAGCCATTTAACCGAGCGCTATCCAGACATTGATTTTATGGTTTTCCAACCGGATGAAGAATGTGCAAAACTTATGGTAGGATCTCCTATGCGTTATAAGCTCCGCACAAAAATAATAGACTTATCATACTTAGGAACATTAAGAAAATTAAGGGAACGACACACGGTATATAGTGAAAAATTTGCAAAATTCGATCTCAAACTTGCCTCACAGGATGAACTCTCCGATCTAGAAAGGATAGGAATTGAACTTTAATTCCCCATTACTTAAGGGAAAAATAATTAAACGTTACAAGCGATTTTTAGCGGATGTAGAGCTTGAATCAGGAGAACTAGTCACAGCTCATTGCCCCAATACCGGCAGTATGAAAACCTGCTGGAAAAATGGTGATACTATATATCTTTCCTATCACGATAATCCTCAAAGAAAACTAAAATATACTTGGGAGTATACTAAAGTAAAAAAAGGGTATATTGGCATTAATACCATGCGCCCTAACCAAATCGTTTTTGAAGCTATCGAAAAGGGGCAGATTCACCAGCTTAACGGTTATGAAACAATAAGACGAGAAGTTAAGTATGGCTCCAAATCAAAAATAGACATTTTATTGGAAACCGACCAAGGCAAAGTAAAAAAGAAGTGCTGGGTTGAGATTAAAAACGTGACTATGTATTTGGATGACCGAGATCTACTCGTATTCCCCGATGCAGTCACAGCCCGAGGTTTAAAGCATATAAAAGAACTAGAAAATCAAGTCAAAGGAGGAGATCGGGCGGTCATGTTCTTTCTAGCAAACCGGCCAGAAGGAAAAGCATTTACGCCAGCAAAAGAAATTGACCCGGAGTATGCGGATGCACTAAAAAAATCCCAAAAAAACGGAGTAGAGATTCTATGCTATAGGGTCAAGCCTAGCTTAAAAGGAATGACCATTGGGGAGGAAGTTCCAATTTCAATTTAAATATTGATTATTAAAATAATTTAATGAGGAAAACATGCCACACAATATCACTCTTTATCACTATTGGCGTTCTTCTTGCTCCTGGAGAGTACGTTGGGCGTTACAATTAAAGGGAATCGAACATAATCTTATAGCTGTTGATTTACTCAAAAATGAACAACAGCAGTCGACTTACTTACAACAAAATCCATCCGGCTTTGTTCCATCTCTTATCGTCGACGGCAAGGCCTATGGAGAATCAATGGCCATTATTGAATGGATAAATGAAAAATGGCCACATAATCCATTACTCCCCGAAGATCCGTTCGCTAGACTCCTTACACGCCAGCTATATATGACGATCGCTTCTGGTACACAACCCCTGCAAAATTTAATAGCCCAGCAGTTTCATTCAGATGATAAAGACAAAAGGGTAGAATACGCAAGATACTGGATTAATCGAGGCTTAAAGGCATACGAGACAATTTTAAACCAACACGGATTGGGTGGTCATTTCAGCTTGGGAGAAACAATCACTATGGCCGATTTGTGCCTGATCCCTCAGTGCTATAACGCCCGCAGATACACTATTGACTTAGAACAATTTCCTAAAATCAAGAAAATTGAACAAAGGAGCTTAGCAACTGAAGCCTGCCAACGTGCGGCTCCAGATTCATTTCAACCTTAAATTTTACAATTATTGCAATGTAGAAGCCTGCTTAGCAGGAGCATCACCGCCCGCAAGTAAAGACTCCATAACCTTTCTTAAATGAGGAAGTGGTTTGTCTTTACCTCCTCCATACCATCTACTATAGTAAAAATAATTTCTCAAAATTAACTTCACATACCCTCGCGTTTCTTTATATGGAATTCTTTCAATCACATATAATAAATCAGTAGTATCAAACTCCCCTTTCCATTTAGCTGCAACAGCTGGGCCAGCATTATATGCCGACAATGTGAAAACAGGGCTGTCATAATTTTCTAAAAGCCTATGCAAATGGTGCGTTCCAAGCAGTAAATTGGTATTCGCATCGAAAAGGCTATTTGACTTTCTCGTTCTAGCTAAAATATTTCTGCGGACCTTTGATGAAACATATGGAGATTTTATTTTCTTCGCTTCCAAAGATGCCGTCTGAGGCATCAGTTGCATCAATCCTCGAGCTCCGGCCGGAGATCTAGCTAGTGGGTTAAAAACACTTTCTTGACGAATTAATGCAAAAATGAAATTGGCATCTAAGCCTAAACGGCCTGCATATTCTTTAATATCTGACTCGAATTTTTTAGGAAACAATACCCTCTCCATACCATATGGTAACGAGTGGCGAAAGCTCCGTGGTAAATTACTATATTCTTTAATAGCACCAAGCCAATTTCCCGCTGCGTGAAGAAATAACGATTTAACTAAGCTGGTTTCAGCTACTTCTTTAATATCCAATTCTGATATTTCGCAAATAGCCTTTTCTTTCATACCTAAACGTAACAGAAGTTCTATCCTTTTAGATCGCAATTGATCAGTCTTACTAAATTTTCTATACCACTCATCTTTAGCAAAGCCAATCGAAGGTCCCGACTTCAACGCCCATTCTGATCCACCCATTTGCTCTAAAAGATACTGCCCTATCGCACCGTAATAAGTAGAATAAAATTCTTTTACCAACCTCTTAAATGAGGCTTGTGCAAACTCATTGTTTTTCAACTCGAGGTATGAACGTCCTTGCCAGAAAAGTGCAAAGCCTAAAATAGATACTTCCCGTTGATCTATTGGCAAATCATCTTGTGACTTAATAATTTGCCTTGCTGGAACTAAAGCCTTCTCCCAATCACCACGTCCGACATAAGCTAACAACAAAGTCGATAATGCCTTGTTTATCATCTCACTTTTAGGAAAGCGATTTCTATAAGATTCATATAGCTCAATTGCCAAATCTTCTTCATTTTTATCTTCATAAACTTGAGCTAGTATAAGTGTAGCTTTGGCCAAAAACTCATCATCTTTTTCCTTTTCTGTCCTAGCTATAACATCCTTTAATATTTTTTTTGCCAATTCAAATTTATCAAGCGTCCATTGGAATCTGGCAATTTCCATATTAGCTACTGCCCAACCAGATGTTCCAAAAATATCTTCAAAGTAAGGAATCATTGAAATCCAGTATTCAATCCTCTTCTGAGCGCCTTTGCGCTTAGCGCAGTTCCCTACTTGCAATGCTGCATCATGCGCCTCATTGATATCAAGATTTTTTTCGTTACGAAAAATTGAAATCAGATTGTTTCTGGCGGTTTCACAATGTCCGCGGCGGCTAGCATATGAAACTTTTGAGAATTTGCCCTCAATCCCAAGATCATTCGCTGACAATGTAGCAATCCAAGGAAACCTTTTAAGCAAATAAGGAGTATCCTTTGCAATTGGCCAAACCTCCTCTACAACTTTTTTTCGCAAATTCACAGGCACATCAGGTAAAAATTCTCGCAAAATCTTTTCACGAAACTGTCTAGATCTAAACTTCTGTACTTGCGACAGTAAAATGTTTATATTTTTGGCATTTGTTAGTGTCTTGCTATCTCCCAATTTGCTCTCAACATAGGATTTATGAGGACAACTATTTTGTCTTGTGCCAGAGAATATATTAAGCATATCCAACTCACCAGACTGGACGTCTGCATGATCCTTTAAATATTCTTCTATAATATATGGGGTTAACGGATGCTCAACTCTTGTAGGGTTATTTAAAGACAATTTGATCTTTTTAATCAAACTATCCAAGATAGTCTTAGCTTTTTCATTCTCACCACTTTTTCTTGCCAACAGCAATTTCACATAAGCACGTGTTGTTGCATCTTCTTTAGATAAAACTTTTTCGACCTCTTGAGAAGGCTCATCCAATAAAAAATTTTTATCCGCATGCATAGTTAACCACTCTGACAGGCCACTATCAACTTCTTGGCTTGCAGAACTTACTGCCTCATTGAGAGGGTAGTCTTCCATCAGCATAGTTGCAGAAGCATTTACAGGTAAAAAAGCGATATATACAGCAAACAAGCTAAAACCAGCTATATTTAAATGCAATAATTTGCGGATTTTCTTATTAATTATCATTGGTTCCCCTACCAAAGCCACCTAAGTACTTATCGGCAACTTTTACAAAAATCTTGAGAATAATCCGCTCCAACAAAGCTTGTTAGAGCCAAATTCAACATTCTGTTTTTTAAATATTTTTCTTGATAAAATTAGATGAATCCCAATGATTCGTCATCAAACTCATCTTCCAATCCACCATCATCAAAATCTAAAAGTCCTTTATCATTTGTCGTATGTATATCATTAGCTGACTTTCTTTTCTCCAACACTGAACTTTCTTCTACATTTTCTTCAACCCTATCTTTACTTTCTTCAGTTGCGTCAGAATCGAGAGCAGACATATCTGGTTTTTTAATCCGACCTAATGCTCGTTTCGCCTTTGCAAAATCAGGATCTAGCTTCATTGATTCTTCAAACATATTAATCGCAGATCTTGAGTCTTGTGTCCTTTGATAAGCAAGCCCTTTATTAAATACTAACTTCGCCTTTATTTTCTTATTATCTTCAATAGTATTGCATGCAGAATCATAGAGAGACATGGCTTTATCAAATTCCCCCGATCTAATAGCCATAACTGCAGCTGTATTAAAAATCGATGCCAATTCGTATGGATCTGAAATATCTTTTAAGATTAACAACGCTTCGTTTATATCACCCTCTAACATCAAACACTTGCCTGAACCGGCCATCGCATTTTTATTTTTTGAATCTATTTTACGAGCTTCTTCAAAATTTTCTTTAGCCTCCTCTATCCTACCAATATTTAGCAACGCATTGCCCAAGTCGACCAGCCTTGAAACATTAAATGGGCTCAATAATTTTGCTTTCGTTAAAACAGCACTTGCATCAACAAAATTACCTTTCTTCATATAGAATCTTCCAAGCAAGTGCAAAACTCGCGGATACGGAGGACTAATCCCGACAAATGGTTCTAATAGCTCTTCAACCTGTTCCCAATCATCTTGTCTGATGTGATTTTCTGCAAGCTCAACGGCAATGCGTGGATTCTGTGGTAATTTCTCTTTAATATTTTTCAACAGGAGAGTCGATTTAGGCCAATCGTCTTTTATTCGACATTCAGAAACTTCCCGCAAAACCTGTTTTACAGGAGCATTGATCTCTTCATGGTGCACGATTTCCTTAAGGCATTGCTTAATCTTTTCCTTCGAAATCTGACCAATATGTGTCTGAGAAACTGCGAATTCATAACCTAGCGATATAAGTTGCATAGAAGCTTCGTTTGCAATTAATAAGATAGGTCGTGTTTCGATGCGATAGTTTTCTCTGGATCTTTCTAGAACTTTTGTCACTTGGCCTGGGCCTAATTCCCAATCTAGCACCAGTAAGAAAGACGGATTTTCTGCTAATTTAATCATACAGTCTTTAGCACTTAGAACCACATCAACCTTAGTAGCTCCCATAGACTTGAGAACTTCTCTAATCGCATCCCTTACATCTCTCCTAGAGCAAAATATGATTGCCCCCGTAAATTTAGGTTCTGGCTTCACCTAATTTCCTCAGATATCAATTGTGGTTCAAGATCAACTATTGTATTTTATTTTGTTTAAATTATATATGATATTAATCACATGGTCATCAATGTGTTTGCTTTTATTTATCTAGCTTTATAAGAAGTTTAATAAGAGGGAGTTGGAAAATTTATATAAAGAGACTCTACCAATGGGTTCTGCATTGGGCAGAAACGCCTTATGGTGTACCAATGTTATGCATATTAGCGTTTGCTGAAAGCAGCTTCTTCCCAATCCCCCCAGATGTTCTCCTAATCCCTTTAGTGTTAGGATCTCTAACAAAATGGGCCCGTTTGGCTTTCTGGTGCACTTTGTCCTCAGTTCTAGGGGGAATTCTTGGCTATTATATTGGACTAACAGCTTGGGACCCAGCCGGAATTTGGATCATTAAGAATATTCTTCACCTTAATCTTGTCACAGTCGGAGGTAGGCTGGATATCCCACTACCCAAATATATGATAGACCTATTTGGTGAAAACTTAGGAGGAGAATATTTATTTCAAGCATATGACTATTGGAATGCATGGATTGTATTCGTTTTCGGAATGACGCCTTTACCTTACAAGTTAGTGACAATTTCGGCAGGATTTGCACAAGTGAATTTCGGAATCTTTGTGTTAGCATCCTTGGCTGCAAGGGGTGGACGATTCTTTCTAGTTAGCTGGATTCTGAGAAAATGGGGTCACATTGCGAAGGATTATATTGATAGGTACTTTAACCTCTTTGTTGTTGTTTTTACTGTTTTATTAATCGGAAGTTTTGTTTTAGTTAAAATTATTTTAAAATAAATAACAAACTATCATTTTACTAAAAGCAAGCTTCCTGTTTGATCGGATAAAGGCGATGCAAATACTTGCATTTGTAGGTTTTCAGACTCCTTCATCAATTCTTCTAGCAACGGCTCGAACTGATTGAGCAAAACACGAGCACTATTTTGCAGATCTCCAGAGTCAATGCATTTTCTATATCTATCAATAGCCTTTTGTAGGAGGATAGATATTCCCTGAACCGGCGCTGCTTCAATATGGGTTGGATCAACAATACCGCACAAATGCTCAACAAGCTCTATGCACAACGTAATATCAGCATATATTTCGTTAAGCTTCTCTCGCAAAGGTAGCGATGACTGTCCTCCTTGCCAACACTTTACAGCAACAGGTTTCAGATGAGCAAACATCCCCCTTGCCAATTTATTTATACTTTCAAGCAACTGAATGGCTAAATCACGTGGAGACTCGATCCTAACACTTAGCACAGATTTTTCATCAAAAATAATATCTTCGCAATTTTTGTTTGCATTATTCTCAAATACATCTTGACCATTTAAGATAACTTTTGTCAGTACTTGACCATCTTTAACCAGCGTGTTTTCAATCCAATCTAGTACCTGCGTCATAGTTTGTAATGGCACAGGTACTGGGATCTTCATACTATTCATAAATAAATTTTTTAGCATATCTATTTTTGCACTCTTACAATCAAATCAAAATTTTTCGATAAACTAGCCTGCTGATGTTTCTTCATCTGCTTTCTCAATTTCTCGTTTTGCTTGTCTGATAAGTGACTGTGCCTTCGAATCCATTGGATCGACAGCAATAATGCCATTTAATAGCTCTATTACTTGGTTATATTTCTTTTCAGTAAATCTAATTCCCGCTAATGCATAAATCATATTATGATCATGAGGATGTCTAGAAATGTAATTCTCTAAAGCATGGCAAGCTTCAGCAAACTCTTTCCTCTCATTCGAAATTTTAACTAAGCTAAAAATTGCGGCAGTGTTTTCAGGATTTATTTCTAATGATTTAACCACCCATTTACTAGCCTCATCAAATTCCTCTAAGCCTTGAAACGCCAACCCTAGACCTAAGTTTGCCATCTCATCTTGTGGATCTAATGCAATTGCTTTCTGAAAGTGTATGACAGCAGCAGAGTAGTTAGCCTTTGTCATTGCCGCAGTACCTAAGCCAATATAAGCTTTTGTAGAATATGGATCTAATTCGATTGCTTCGAGATAGGCGTTTTTACTTGCATCACTATCACCTAGCTTAGTAAAACTATCACCTATTAGTCTGTAAAGGTTTGACTTGTGGTGGGCTGGAATTTCTTCTAGCTTGAAAATAGAATCGATAAGATCAATTGCAGCTAGATATTGCTTCGTTGCAACTTTACTTTCAACCTCGAGCACTTGATGTTCTAATGCAGACAACTCGACTGTAGGTGTTTGCTTTTCGAAGCGCTCAACCATAGTCAACATTTGCTTAGTTATTCTTTCATATGAAAATCTTTCAGAAGCACTGTTGAAATTCTTTGCGACAATATCTACCACAAGAGCCTTTGCACTCATCATTTTCTTTAAAGACTTCGCAAGTGATTTAGGTGAGCCTGCACAAAAATCAATGCGATGTTTACCAATCATTTCTTCTACCAAAGGACCCCTTGGAGCGATTATAGGAAGTTTATTTTCCATCGCGCATAAAATCCTATAAGGATCACCATCTAAGCGATCTAAAGACTCTATTCCAGAATGAAACAAACAATCAGCCGCTGTCAAAACCGCCTGTGTAGCTTCTCGGCTTGGAGCAATATAGATCGCACTGCGATCGATTCCTAAAGTGACCATTCTCTCTCGTATTTGAGAAGCAAATGAACCAATAGAGCAAAATGCTATTTTCAACCTACGCCTCAAAGATGAGTCTTGATCCAGAGCCAATTTCAAACCATGAATCAAATCATATAACCCATCTTCCCATTCTAAGTTTCCAAAATGAGCGATGACGAAATCGCCATCTTTTAATCCTATCTTTTCTAATGCCTCAGCCTTTTCCTTCCCTTTAATTTTGCTACGATCAACAATTTGCTTCACCCAAGGATCAAGTTTTACAATCCTTTCCTCGCTCACACCCTCTAAAATCAATGCGATTTTCGCCGCCTCAGATTGAACGATGAAACCGTCTGCCGCATCGGTGACTTCATTTCTCACTGTTCTCATTCTGGCGACATCTTGCGCAGGGAATGACGTTAAGTTATCAACCCAAACGATAAGTCTAAATCTATTCCGCCATTTTGCCTTCACGGCTTGGTAGGCATATAAACCTAACCTTTCTTTAATGATCACAATATCAAAGCCACTTAATATTTTTTCTAGTCCTGGCAAAAACGTGGTGTTTTCATCATGATCTGGAAGAGAAATGCAATTTAGCCCTTGAAATCTACTATTATCATTAATAAATTCAGAGATAGACTGCGATGTAATTACAGATATATCATACTTATCGCTCAGCAGCATAAATTGATCAATCTCGTAAATTGAAGGCAAAGATGAATGCACCAAAGCGATTTTTAATTTCTTGCAGTCCTTTGATTCCATCTAATTTCTCCCCATATAGCGGTTAGATTATGAAAATTTTTAGAGGTTATCTGACCTGAAGGTTCCTGCGTTGTCTGCGAAGAGTACCCTCACTGTGATTTTGTATAAATCCAATACTTTTTACACCTTTGAATCCCAAACATCAGATAACTTCTTTATAGAAACACCACTTCCGGAAAGAAATTATACCGGCGTGGTAACAGTTCTAGGCTTTTGTATCCCAGATTTATATCTTTCAAAATCCATTCGATTCTTTTTGAATCGGATCATCTTTTCTTCAAGTTCATCTTGTAGTTGCACTAAAGAGGTATCAATTTCAGTATTGAGAGATCTGATTTGTTGCCAAAGATCTTGAAATTTAGCATCTTTCGCCACATCTAGACCTAATTTCGTTACTTCAGCTTCAGCTGCTCGAAAATTATAAAAGGCAGCTTTCCTATTAGACGCCAGCTGTATAGCGGACTCCAAATCATTTTCATGCAAATGACCCAGAATAACCTTACCTCGGTCAAGATATACTTCCAACGCTGTAACAGCCTGAGCTAAATAATCGCGCATAGATTGCTTGGTGCTTCTTGATTTATAGTCTTAAACTAATTTTAATTGATATCGAAAGATCTGTCAAAATTTCAAGATGGTGCTAATCTTGAACCAATTAGCTACTTACACTATAAAGTTAAATCAATTTAGTGAAAGTAAAAATATTGCTTTACTCTTAGTAATAATCAACGTTTGGCTGATTCAAAGTGCCACCTATTTTCATAGACATCTTTCCATCTCTTTGAGATCCTGATATAGCATCCATGACAAATCCAAATTGCTCTTTTAAAGGCCCTTTTAACTCAACGCCTACATCCATAGCTAATATTGAACGCTCCGGAGGCTGTTTTAAAGATACATTTCCCCCTACTGTCAAGCTTATATCTGAAGAAACTAATCCGGATCCTGTTGCGATAGTAAACACTCCTTTTGAAAGGCCGGCAGTAATTTTTGCATGCTTAAAATTTTGATTTGGCATTTCCAAACTTGGGTCTGTCATTTTTAGAACGGCATCACTAAAAGATATATCCAAGTTACCACTAGAGCCCACTGGATCCGACACATCCAGGTTTGCCTTTATATCCGACTGTAATTTCGCTGAAAAGTTTATCTGCTTTAATATTGGAGAAACTAGTGGGTTCGCCGTCGGAGAGTTTGCTTCCATAGCCAATATAAAATCAACAATTCCTCCTATGGGAAATTTCTGTGACTTTATATTCACTTTTTTGGGCAGAAAATTATTATCTATAAGAAGTGATAGAATTCCTAGTTTTCCTTCAATAGATAAATAATCATTATTGCCACTATTTATTACAATATCAGCACCAATGCCTCCCATTAATAGTGCCAATAGACTCATCGAAGCATCGACTTTCTTGAATTTTAGTTCAGCGCCATGCTTAGAATTTATAACAATATTTTCAACAGATAATCCCATTGGAAATGAAGGCCCTAGCTCACCAATTCTTATATTCAATCCGGACATGGATGATATTTTTTCGGATAAAGCTTCTTTAAGAATTTCATATGGAAAAGTAAAAAAGAGAAAGAAACAAAATGCAAAGACAAAAAACACACTAAATCCAGCTACCTTTGATATTTTTTTCATAACAACTCTCTAATGACCATTCTTTTGATAACAGCTACGGATCGAGTAATTCGAGATTAGATGAGAAAAGGTTTATTTCACAATATATCCACGTGTTTTAACGTTAGCATCGAAAAACAGTTTGGTACCATATCGCCCTTGGACTTGTAGATCTTGGATGCGTAAATACTTCCCCGCTTTTTCTATTTCCACAAGAAAATTTAAAAGCTTAGGTATAGAAATTTTTGGCAAGCGTAACTTAACCGAAATTTGCTCCATACGCTCAGACAAAGGATTATCTGCCGGTAAGGGTACTCGTGATTCTTCTAATCCTTCGATTGTAACTTGATGCTGTTTAGCTAACTTTTCAAAGAAAGGCTTTATTTTTAATGAATTTGTTTTTCTAGATACCGATTTAACTAAGCCGTCAAATTCACTTTCGATAAGTTTTTTTTGAGTTTGTAGGTTTTCAAACTCATGCATTGCAGCAAAAGTTTGACTCAATTCTTTCTTCAAAGCAGAAACTTGGGCAAAATACAACCAAACGGCAGCTAAGACAAATAAGCCTATGCCGCCAATAATACCTAACAAAACAGCATTACGTTGTGATGGTTCTAACTTATAAAAGCTATCCATCACAAAATCAATGTTTTCGTTATTAGTACCAAAAATTTTTTGTTTAACACCCTCGGTTAAATCAAAAAATTTTCCTTTTACTTTATCAACTACTTCGGTGGCAGCACTCATATAGTATTAAGCCTCATCAAGTCGCATTGAACCGATAAAATCAGCATGAATAACAAATTCTATAACTTTCTGATCAGTCCCAGGCTTATAACCTGACGATTTTTCCTGCACTTGATCGAAAATATCAATTTTCTTTATTTCTTCTAAAATAGCTCCAGACGTATCATACGTATCTGTTTCACCTTTTATAATCACACGCCCAGTTCCATCCGGATTAAATAAAAATTCATAGCGAGTTACATCTAATTTTAATTCTTTAGGTATAGCATTAGAGATCGCATTTAACGCAATCAAAGAACCACTCGAAGAATTTATATTTACAAATTCAGAAATAGCCTTTTTCATTTCTTTTGTCCGGCTATTAAATTTAGAGTTGGCATCCTTTCTCATTCTGCTTAATGTATAGTTACTTTTATTAATTTTCTTCTTTGCATCAGGAAATGCCGCAGCATATCCCTTCTTATATTTCTCCTGCAACTCCACAATATGACGATTGTAAGAAAAGAATTGAAATCCGTACAATATTGCTAAAAGAGCCAAGGCCGACGCCACTATTTTAAATGCTTCCGCTGCTACTCTTAAAACTGATTCATAGTCTTGAATATATGCAAATTCATCTTTTCGTAAATTTATCTGAGAATGGCGCTTCACAGAGCTAATAGCTCGAATTCCAATAGAAATACCTTGAGCCATGCAATTCATCTTACTCGATAAATTTGGGTTCATCTTTAATTCTGAGTCTTCTAGACGATTACCGACAACCTGCACTTCTAGATGATTTGATAAATATTTATCAAAATTCTTTATCGAAGCGGTACCTCCCGAAAGAAACACACCTGAGATAGGTGCCTTTTCCCAGGTTTTAAAAGCATAAAAAGTACGCCCTAATTCTTTAACTATTGCATTTGAAGCTAATGTAATACGTTCTGCCACCATCCTATCATCAGCCTGAAGATCAGCTCCGTTATCTTCATCACAAAAAATTTGACTAACTTCATGCTTAATTCGCTGCGCATTGTTAAAATCTGTTTCTAAATCTCTTGCCAAAAACTCAGTGAGATAACGTCCACCTAAGTTAATTGATCTAAACATACGCAATACGCCATCTTGTACGATACAGACTGAGGTCTTTTCATGACCAACATCGACAATGCCATAACATTTGTCGGGATCCATAGGTAGATATGGACATAAATTATAAAAAGCCAGACTATCAACATCTACTAACTTCGGATCGATATTTATTCTCTGCAAATGATCTAAAAAACTTGCTAAAAAGTTCTTTCTTGTCATGACAACTAGCGCAATAGTCTGCTCATCCATGCTACCAAGGACCTGATGGTCAATAATCATATCATCAAGATTAAAAGGCACTACATCCTCAACCTCTGAAAGAATGGCTGCACTGATTTTTCTAGGGTCAGAGAAGTTAAAAGGCAATATTCTACTCGATATATATTGCCCAGGCATCGCCGTAACAATTCTATCTGCCTCTATTTCATTTTCTCTAAAAAGCTGTTCCATACAAGCCGGAATGACTACGTCTGGAGAAAGTTCATCAATATGAGGAATTACATTTTCATAAAAATTAGAAATTTCATAAGACTTAAAGGTATTTACAATTTCTACAGCTTTAATCGAATAACTCCCGATATCAAGCCCGATAATTTTTTGCATTTAACTTAACCTTTTTGATGAAGAGTCATAGTTTATTTTCTCTCGTCAAACACATCAGTGTCAAACTTTTTGAAAAATTCACTGATATACTTATAAACAGATTCATAATTATCGATATCGATTAAAGCTATAATTAAGAAGATTACTGCCTCTATCTATATGATCCAGTTAGCTATAGATTAGATTAATTTCCAATAAAGCAAATTGAATGATTTCGTTGTCTTTTGCCTCTTCATTTCTTTTGGATCAAGGCGTTCGATCACAACGATCAGCTTCCGCCTTTGATTGCCTACTTCACCTTTAGCTTCTAATCTAAAAACTTTAGAACTTGCTGCAAACCAAGCTGATTTATCATTTGAACTCGATGTATTTGAGCCATCACCGTTGTAACAAACCAAATCCTTCAAAACTTTTTTCATGTCACCATCATCAGAAAAGTTTGCCTTTTCTTCAGATTGATTGAACATTCTAATGACAAATTTTTCTCGACATTCATCTTTAAGGTCATCAGGAATCAAACACGCCAGCATTGACCGGCTTGCCGTATTAATATTAATCGTAGCAACGTCTCGGCCAGAGGTCTGAAAGGGATACACAGTCAAATAAGGAGAAAACACTGCATGCACCTCATCATCCCAACCTTCCACTAGTTTAAGTTCTTCGAGTGAGTCAAATGGCGCATTTTTTACCTGATACTTGGGTTTTTTATCTAAATAAGGATCATTCTCATCGCTATACCCAGACTCACCTTCAGCCTTATTATTATCATCTATAAAATCTTTAATGCGATATATTAACTCCTTAATTTTAATGCCTTTTTTATCTAAAAAGGCACGTTCAGCAGGACATGACATCAAAGCTTCCAACATGTGAATAACCTGTGTACAACGTCCTTTGTAACAATAATTAACATTAATTTTACTGCTTTCGTCAGAAATATTTAAAACAAACTGTCCATCCAATAGCTTTATTTGGTCGAGAACACTACTATCATTGACTGCATTCAACTTGAACTTTTCCTGCATACCAGCAAGAAGCTCAAGGGTAGACCCACCTATTGGCAAACCATTAAGCATTGCCCAAATATCTCCAATGCCATCAGTTGGCTTTTGTTTATTCTGAGCCATATACAAATCAATGCCCCAATCGATACTCGTAAGAAATTCTCCAAGATTTATCCCCGACTTCGCAATAAACTCTGATTTAATACGATCTCTCTGCCCCATAGCAAGCTCAACATTAACAGAAGATGAAATAATTAAATCAGCTATAAAACCCATCACAATGGCGACGACCATAATAGCAATTAACAAAGCAATTCCTTGCTTGTGTTTGTCATTTTGGCTTGGAAGTGAGGTAAGACTAGTCCCTTTGTCATCATCAGACTCAATAGGAAATCCCCAATATGTTTTGGGTAATTTAATCAGACGAGTTTTATTGTCTTTTTTTTTCATGCATACCTGTTATAAAACGACAAAAATTAGTTTATAAAATCCCTGGTACTTTCAGACTGATGTCGAAACCTGTTTAAAGTTTAAGATTTTTTGATTTTTGCTTAAGCTCATCAAATTTAGATGCACTAGTTAAGTATATGATTGTTTGGTACTTAAGTGTTGCTTCATGTGCAGGACCTGGCGTCTCTCCTTCTTCTAAATCTTCACTCCATGCCTCGATACTAACTCTGACCATATGTGGAATTTTATCGCGCGTCTCTCGACTCTCAGAATTCCATTTATCCTTCGACCAACCATCTCCTTGCCAAGCCTCGAAAACAATAGTCTTAATATTTTTTGCAAGCAAATTCATCGGAGGATCATCCTTGAAATCCGCAGGAATACGCACAAAAGCCCCTCGATATAGATTCTTACGACCAGGAATTTTCTTAGAATCTTGAATTTCATAAACAACATAAGAACTATCGGATTCTTTGGCATTAGCCCTCAATGGCTGGTGATTCATCGTTGTAAAAGCCAGCTTATCACCAGAGAAACTTTTATCTATCTTAAAAATAGTCTTAAAATACCGGTCAGAGGGATTTCTATTGACGTCTTTAGAAGACAAAATATAGGCATGGGCTAAATCCGAAGAAATCTTTTCCATAGCCGTATTTAGGCGATGGGTAACTTGCCCTTCCTGGGAAAGAGCAAAACGGATATCGAAGCTTCCACGCAACATTGTTGTAATTGCAATCATCATTGTAAGCAAAATGCCAATAGTGATAACAACTTCTAATAACGTAAAGCCTCTAGATGAGGTTACATAAATTTTAGCATCAGCTTTATTCACAAATGCCACCTTTTAACTCAGAATAGCTCCGTAGACATTAAATTATTCTAAAATGACCATTCTATTTGTCACCACCCTGAGAACTCCCACCCAAAGGATTGCCTCCAGATTTTCCAGGACTTGAGGCACCCGCGCCTGACCCTGGAGGATTTCCACCGCCTGCACTAGAGTTCCCACCACCACTAGGAGTGCTAGGAGCTTGCAATAAAGCAATCTTCTCATCCAAGCCTTTTTGATTGGTAAGAAGCATTGCAACTGAAACCGATTCTTTTCTAGCACCCTCCGCCCAAAAGACTTCAACTTGAGCAATTTTCAAAAGATCATCACCCAAGATATTCTTTACTTGAGAACGAATAATATCTGCTTCAGGGGCGGATTCGCCTCCTTCATCGCCACCTCCACCACCGCCAGTTAATAAGTCCATCAAAGGCAGCTTCCATTCTTCAATATTAATAGCATATGTGAACCCATCAAACTCTGGGATATCTCTCTCGGGAACTTTAAATTCAAGCTCACTAAATGCCCGCGTGTTCCACTCATACTCAACCTGCGACATAAACCCTTTAGCAAGCCAAGCCGCCTGCGTCGCATTTCTTTCATAACTTGAAAAATACACCGCATTACCTTGAACATTACCAATTTCCATAATAACGGTGACCATTAAGCCAAGTGCTATAATGGTTTCAATAAGAGTAAAACTCTGTTCGCTGCGTTTTCTAACGCTATTATTGTCACTGTCGATATTCAAAATACATCTACTCACATTAGTCAGAACTTAAATCAATTTCTTCATAACCGTCAATGATAGTACCAACGCCTTCCCAAGGACTAGTTTTAATTGTATAAGGCTCCTTATCTTCATTAATTCCACCATCGTTATCAGTATAATAGATATGTAAATAAGCATCCTCAACATAGCCATTTGGTAAAAAATAGATAAAGCCACGTGCGCTTTCACCATCTACCTCTAAGCTAACTTTTCTTTGATGATGCTCTGCTTGCATATCTTTAATTATCAGCCCATCACCTAAAGAGCGCTTTTTCCATTCGAGAGAATCGACTTTGGTCCATTCAGGACCTTGCAGTTTTTCTTTAGCTAAAAGGACAGGTGACTCTGGAGCTATTTTTTTATCAGATTCTGGATTGGTGACTTCTTCACCCGCTAGTTCTTCATATTCTTCAAAGGTCTCATCAAACATACTCTTTTTTTCTAATATTTCATCTTCAGTCGGATCACCTGGAGTTTTTTCATCACCAAGCTTAACGTCAGGTGTTTCTGTCTCCTCAAGCCAGTAATCACCACTTTTTAATTCAAACACCATCCGATAAGACTTTCCACTCAAAACAGCTAAATCATAAGCAGATCGAATGTCGGAGTTTAATCTCCCCAATTTCACAGCGACTTCATTTGCACCCATCATACCTAAGTTAGGCATAGCGATAGCGTAAACAAAAGCAATAAGAGAGATAACAATGATAATTTCTATTAGAGTAAATGCGGACTCTACGTGCCCATAACGTAGTTTCTTATAATCGTTATAAGCTTTCAAAAAGCGGAGATTCTTTAATGTCCCACACATTGTCGACACCTAAGATAAGATTATATAGTTTCTGGGTGAAGCAAGCCCTCCTGTAGGAAATCTGGTATTTCCCCAGCATAACGATTTTTAAGGCTTAGAAGTCATCCGAAGCCTCAAAAAACCTCAACTCGGGTGGAATCCATTCCGACCTTTACGATCCTTCTCCCTCGGCTTCTTTTTCAGGGTAGACAATATCATCATCAGTACCAACTTCACCGTCGGTTCCACCAGATGTAATTTTGTACTTATGTCCGTCGCTCTCATATTCAAATTCATTATTCCATGGATCCATCAACTTCTCTTTTTCAATATAAGGACCACGCCATTTCTTATTTCCATCTGGATTTTCTAGTAATGCTTGTAATCCTGCATCAGTCGTTGGAAACTTATGATTGTGAATCTGATACATATTTAGCGCATTACGAATATTCCCAATACCAAGTTTTGCCTGATCTTTCCTAGCATTTTCGGCTGTATTGGTAATTGAAGATATCAAATAGGTCATCAATGTACCTAACAAGGCAACAACAATGATTATTTCAATAAGGGTCATCCCTTCTTCATTCTCAATTTTAAAAGGATTTTTAATCCAACGATACCATCTCAAATTCATCTGCTCCAAAATAACCTCCATTCTCTTATAATCGCAAAACTATAAATCTCTCACACAAGTAGACTTACTTTATCGCATTTGACTCATCACTGAAAGCATAGGCACCAACATCGCAACAACAACAACGACGACAATCGCACCCATAACAATAATCATCGCAGGCTCAATCATCGCAATCATTGATGAAATTTTACGCTCAACCTCCGCATCATATGCTATTGCAACGTGGTTAAGCATAGTTTCTAGCTCACCTGTTTTCTCTCCGGTCTTTATCATATGGGTTACCAAAGAAGGAAATTCACCGCTTCTCTCGATTACCTGACCTAAACTCTCTCCTTCTTGAACAGCAATTCGAGCTGCCTCCACAACATCTGATATAATCCTATTACCAATGGTATTTTTCGTAATTTCCAAAGCCGAAATAATAGGCACACCAGAACCCAATAGTGTCGACAAAGTACGAGTAAATCCTGACACATTGACCCTCATGATTATCGGGCCAAAAACCGGGACACCTAAAATAAAACGGTCAAACTTTAGTCGTCCCTTATCAGAACTATACCAGCTTTTGAAGGCAAAATATATCAGCACCACACCAATAAGAAGCAAATACCAATAACTTTGAATAAACTCAGAAAACTGTATTAAGGTCTTTGTATACCATGGCAGCGTAACCTTTAAGCTATCAAAAACCTTTTGTAGCTTTGGCACCACACTGACAAACAGATACCCTATAATAAGAAATGACGCACCGATCATTAAAGCAGGATAAGATAAAGCGCTAAAAACTTGCCCACGTACTTTAACTTGGTACTCCATAAAATCGGCAAGTCGCTCCAGAACCAGTCCCAGCGTGCCTGACTGCTCCCCGGCGTGCACCATATTGGTGAATAACCGGTTAAAAATACCAGGAAATTCTTTCGTGGAATCCCCTAAAGACTTGCCCTCTTGAATCATATCTTTTACAGATGACAAAGCATTGCCAAGAACAGCGTTTTCCACCTGACCAACAAGAGCTTTTAAAGATTCATCAAGCGGCACATGCGCCTGTTGTAATGTTGCAAATTGCCTTGTCATTATTGCTAAATCTGTAAGTTTAACTTTAGTCTTGGATTTACCGCTGCTGCCACTCTTTTTCGCCTTATTTGTCTCTTCTTTAATATCAGAAACGATAATTTTTTCGCGAGTTTTAAGTCTTTGACGAGCTTCACGTAGCGAAACTGCTTCTATTTTCCCCTTGCAGTTTTTACCCGTTTTAGACTCGTAGCCTTTGTAGACAAATATTGGCACAAAAACCTCAAAAATTATTCCATTTCAAAATAACACTAAAAACAAATGATTCAGCCTTCAATCCCCCTCAAGCTCCTCTACCTGGGTTGAAGTTACGGCTTCCTCTAACGAAGTAATACCCTCTAACACTTTCGATAAAGCTGAATCTCGTAGCGAAAGCATACCTTTTTCTCGCGCTATTTTCTTAATAGCATTAGCATCCTGCGACTTTAATATTTGTTCCTTAATGTCATCATCGATAACCAATAGCTCGTGAATTGCAACCCTTCCAATATAAGACTGTCCAAGACAAGAATCACAACCTGGCCCGGGTCTATAAATCTTTCTGCCTGCTAGCTCTTTTTCATTAATTCCAAGAACATCCAATTCCACCTTCGTTGGTGGATAAGGCTCTCGGCAACTTTTACATAATGTTCGCATCAAACGTGTGGCCATAACACCTAATAACGTTGATGCAATTTGAAAAGGCTGAATTCCTAAATCACCTAAACGTGTGACTGAAGAAGCGCTATCATTTGTATGCAAAGTTGATAACACCAAGTGACCTGTCATAGAAGACTGGATTGCAATTCCAGCAGTTTCGGAGTCCCTAATTTCTCCAATCATAATAACATTTGGATCCTGCCTCAAAATTGCACGCAAGCCCTCGGCAAAAGTCAATCCAATTTTATTTTTAACATCGATTTGGCCTATACCAGGTAGCTTATATTCGACAGGCTCTTCAATAGTAAGAATATTAATATCAGTCGTATTAATATGAGTCACACTAGCATAAAGCAATGTCGACTTACCAGAACCTGTAGGACCGGTCACAAGAATAATTCCATGCTTCTTTTCAATCAATCTTGTCCACTGAGAATACACTTTCGGATCCATTCCCATCTGATCCAAACGTTTGGTTCCTTGCGATTTGTCAAGAAGACGCATAACGATACGCTCGCCATATGCCGTAGGTAATACCGAAAGCCGCACATCAATATCTTTCCCTGCAACTTTTATGCTAATCCGACCATCTTGCGGGACTCGTTTTTCGGCAATATTCAATTTACCGATAATCTTAATCCTAGAAACAATTGAACCAAGGGCTCTCTTAGGCACTTGCATCGTATCATGCAAAGTTCCATCTATCCTAAAACGAACTACGATTTCTGCTTCGTAAGGTTCAATATGAATATCTGAAGCTTTCTCTTTTACTGCACGTGCCAACAAACCATTCACTAGACGAATGATAGGCTTTTCATCATCAGAGGCTTCAAGTAAGTCTCGCGTTTCCTCAAGATCTTCATCACCAATCTCTGGCGCTTCCAAATCATCGATAGCTTTTTGCGAAGCGTCTTGGGACCTTTCAAAGACTCGATTGATACTATTTTGGATAACCGAAGGAGAGCTAACTATCATATTAATATTAGTCGATAATATTAGCCGTAAATCATCTAGAGGAAAAATATTCAACGGATCAGCAACTGCGACTGTAACATTAAAATCATCTTTTGCGACTGGCAAAATTTTATTGTCTCTACAAAATTGAATAGGAATATTGTCTATCAATGCTGCATCGATATCATTCACAGGTAGTTTATCATAATATGGTAAATCTAACTGAAAGGCCAAAGCTCTTAGCATATCTTCTTCACTGATATACTCTTGATTAACAAGAATTTGTCCTAGCTTTTGTCCATCTCGTTCTTGTTGAAGAACTAAAGCTTCTTTAAGCTGCTCTTCAGTGATAGTAGAAGATTCAACTAAGATCTCCCCTAATGTTTTTCTCTGCAATTTTCTAAACGAAACGGTCGGCAAGTTGCTCCATTTCGGATTTTCATCTGTCTCCGTGCCTGTTAGCTCAACAGCAGTATCAGGGGAAGATGTTTTTTCAAAATCTTCTTCCATTAATTGCCCTCATCACTCGGAATTGTTGGTTCAACAGGCTCTGGTGGCTCAACAGGCTCTGGTGGCTCAATAGGATCAGAAGGAATCTGTGCTCCATTATCTGATGGGATTACAGCATCACCCCCTCCATCACCGGAAGTCATGGGAAGTGGGATAGTAGATTCGTCGTTCCTCGGAGCAGAGGTATCCAAAAATTTCACCATATTACCATAGCCCATATCCTCATAGGTTTCTCGCCGATATTTATTTATACGTTCTTGTTCATCTTTATCAAGCGGTGTTGGCCTATACGCGCCGTCTGCTTCGGTCGGTAATTTTGCATAGAACTCATCTTCAACCCCCGATTTTCCATACATACCTTTAAGAAGCTCATCTCTTTCCTTCAGTTTAATCTTGTAAATGGAGGCTAAATCCTCAGCTCCATGTATCACGTGTGGTGTTAAAAAGATTGCTAAGTTACTACGGATACTTTTAATTGTAGAATTTCTAAAAAGCCAACCCAGAATTGGAATATCACCCAGAAGTGGAATCTTTTTAAATGACTCTAATTCTCTATTTGTCACCAAACCAGAAATAACAATAGTTTGTCCATTTCTAGCAGTGACTATCTGATTCGACTTACGTTTATTAACCGAAGGAAGCTTAGTAATTGAATTAATAGGACCTAACGAGCTTGATTCTAAATCAATATTCAAAGTGATATAACTTGAATGGCTAATATTTGGCTTTATTTTCAAAGTTAAGTCCCCATCAACTTTTTCTACCTTAGGAATAGAAACCCCCGTAGTACCACTTACTTGTGAAGAAGAAAAATAAATAGCTTCGCCAACAGTTATCGTGGCTTCTTCATTATTAGAAGTTAGGATATGAGGAGACGATAAGACTTTCGTATTTGAATCTGTCTTTATCATCTTGATCAGAGCACCTGGAGAAAAAGAACCTAAACCTGGAATATTTACTTCTTTCGCCGATAAAATCCCGATTGTCATATCAGATGCAAAGGCACCGGCTACACTCGCTAAATCACTACTAGACTTAGAATCTCCCTTTGCTTGGGAAATAATCAGAGGCCCTAAACTTTCAGCCTCCCAAGCTGTAATTGCCTTTGCTCCATTTTGCGAGCCTAAGCCTGCGAAAATTGAAGTGCCAAAGCCAAAACCATTGTCTGCAATAATATCTAAAATATCTGCTTCAACAAAAACCTGGCTACGCCTAATATCTAACTTTCTAATGATTGAATTCACGGCCTCATATGCAGACCGGCTCCCAGTTATTAAAAGAGAATTTGATGATTCATCAGCTGTAATCTTGACTCCATCTCCTAAGTCAGCCAAAGCAGGCTCGCTACTTGCCGTCCCATTACTTTGTGGGGTACTTCTTAGGGGCGGACGCCTAAGATTATTATTACGATTTCCCGAGGAGGCTAAATTCGACAAGGTGGTAGCCAATTTCTTAGCATCGGCATAATCTAAAGGACGCACATGAATGCTTGCTTGCGTAGATGGGTCAGTTACTGGAGTATCAAATTTCTTAACTAATGCTTTAATATCCTTAATCGTCCGCGGTGGCCCAAATACTACGACAGAATTTGTTCTGTCATCTGTAAGCACTTTATAAGAATGGTATGTTTCTTTACGAGTTTTACTTTGCGATGCTTGAAAAATTTCCTTAAGACGATCTGCAATCGATTTTGCATCCGAATACTTGATTGGTACGATTGCAATCTGTGGCTGCTGTCCCTGCACATCTAAAAGCTCTAAAATATCTAGAACACGCCTTACTTTATAACCACTGTCGCTAATAATAAGCGTATTCGTAGGTTCATAAGCAATCAAAGAGTTTGAAGAAACAATACGTGATAGGTTTGATTGAATTGTTTTTGCATCAACATATTTTAAAGGTACAATCTGGGTAATAATTTCATCTGTACGAGGTGTCCAAGACGAACCCAAAAACGTCTTCAAGTTCCCTTTTACAGCGGTTCTAACCGGCAAAATTTTAATAACTTTACCTGTTTCAACTGTAGTCAGTCCCACTATATTTAAAGCCGATAAAAAAGCTTGATAAGCTTCTTCTTTTGTTACTTTTTGCGGAGAAATAATCTGCACTTTACCATTTACGTTACGGTCTAATATCACATTCTTTCCTGTCCACAGTGATACCGCCTTAATAATATCTCTAATATCTGTTAACTCTGGGAAATCCATGTTGACAAGCTCCTGCCCAGCAGGAATAGCACTCGCTCCTTTTTTTGTCGGAGGCACCTTGTCTGGTGGAGGAGCAGCCTCTGGTTCTTTATCAGGTGCCTCTAAGCCCTCAGCAGGTGGCAAATCTGGATTTGCTGTCGAAGCCTCTTGAGCTATCGCTGCATTATACATGCACACCGCAGCCGCATTAGCAAAGAAGAAGGTCTTTAGCCATAGACTTAATTTCATCGTTAAGACTCCACAAAATTTTGTTTGAGTATTATTTTTACATTTTTAAAGCTAATCTAACCAAATACGCCAGGCTGCTTTTACTTAATCCTAACACACAACGTTTGAGGGGTTTTACCACCTCTCATGACATGAATATTAATCTCTCTTTCATTTTGAAATGCTTCATATAGGGCGAAACCTTGTTCTGGCTGCTTAAGGCTAACATCATTAACTTGAGTAATAATATCGCCATCTTTAAATCCAACCTTGCCAAACAGGCTGGACTTATTAATTGCAAAAATTTTAAATCCACTGACAGCATTATTTTCCATATTAGGCACCAACCTCGCTGAAGTGATAACTTTACTAAAACCTTCACCCAACTCACCTTCAACAAAAGTACCTGTTAAAGTCACACAACCACCATCCGTTTCAGCTCCTAAAGGCTTAGACTGATTGTTAAAAGGATCACTACTCTTATTTGCAACAACCGAAGGATCATAGGACAAAGATGAAGTTCCTACTTCTTTTTCTTCAATCTCAATGCACTCCTTAACTCCTTGATTGTTAATAACTACTCTTTTACGTAAAACTGCAACCACTTGCGCTTCGTCATTGCCAATTATATAATCACCGGCTTTATAGATATCAGCATCACTATATCCAGACTCCTTTAAAGTCGCTAATGATGTCGTTTCACTTCCTAAAAAAATAGTCCCAAGTAAAGATAAATTTAAACTCGATTTTTGACATTTTGCGTGTGGATCAAATACTTTTTTTCCTTTATCTTGCTGATCATCTTCTGGAACCGTTTCATCTGGAAATTCGCCAGTCGAATTAAAAATATTTCTTTCCAAAACCGCACGACGCATCGTTACATAATTAATACTATCACTTTTACGCATCGATACCGAGCTAGGTGAAGAATTTACCCTAACAGAAGCCTTCTTGGACGAGTCAATGATTTGGCCCATCAATAAATTAACCAATAAGGACGAGGCAATTGCTGCCGCACCATATGAAGCCAAAAAAACCGCAAATACTTTAAATGCAATATTTTTACGTGCCAGTAAAAATTTTTTTAGCTCCTGCATAAAATCTGAGGTAAAGATGCTTGATATCGATTTCTTATCCTTTATCACTTCGCCTACCTCAGAATTAACGAACTTCAATAGAAATATTAAAAAAAGATCCGTTCCTATTAACACGTATCTCGATAAAACTTTCATTTTTCAGAGAGCGTAGTGTATTTATTGCTTGCCCAGTGTCACTCAAGGGTATGCCGTTTACCTCAGTAATGATATCACCGTTACGCAACCCTGATTTTTCATAGATGGAATCTTGCCGAATTCTGGTTAATCGAAATCCGACTAATTCCTTGCCTACCATATTAGGCTCTGCCTTGGCATCTTGCAAAACTTTGGCAAAGTCGCCACTTAGCATACGCTGCTTAAAGGAAGAAGACATTACAATCTTTTCTTTGCTACGTTCAAATCCCTCCTCTTTATATGTGTCCGGTGGAGGCTTTACCGCAATAGGGGACAATCCAGATTTAACCGACTTATTAGCCGCAGTCTTTTTTCTTCTAGTCCGTACTAATTCAGGCTGAATCAACTTCAAAAATTCCTTCGAGCCATCATGATCAATAATTATCCGATCCTCGAAAATCTGCATTACCGTAGCAGCTGAAGCAATTGTGTCCCCAACCATAAAGCTATTTATTGATTTTTGAGTAGTATCTTCTACAAGAGCGATACCAGAATTTGGATCACCACCAAAGATAACTCCCTGCAACTTTAGCGGGAGTGTGGTTTCAACAGCATCACCACCCAAGTTCTTTTTGACAGCATTAGGGTCAGGTGTTTCTTCGCCAGTTTTTCCTTCGGCATTAAAAATATTCCTGGTTACTATACTTTTTATTTCGGTACGATTCAAAGAAGCTTGCAACGCTGGAGTAAAAACACTATTTTGTTGTACTGTCGTGCGTTTTATAGATTGATTGGGTAGTATAAACTTCCCAATAAAAATCGAAAGAATAGTGGCAGATGCAAAAGCTAGAGAAAGGACGATTACCATTCCTTTCCATGGTAAGCCCAACAAAAAGTTCAAATTTTCATCTTTTATAGAAATTTTGCCCAGCATGGTATCAGTATAACTCGCCTATTCCTATATATTTTAGTACTTCACAATCAAAAATTTTGTAACTTTTGAAGGCAAGCTTGCACCTTAAAAGCATCACATTCTGCTGTCGAGTAATCACTACCGACGATGCATTCAGAAGCAAGAAAGCGCTCTTTTCTCCTGCTTAACAAAATAGCCAACCTTTCGGTCAACCGTTGCTCCCTAATTTCTTTGTCTGTTACATCGGCTAAATCAGCTAAAAGAGGCCTGCTCTTCAGCCCGCTTAGCTGCGGATCAACAGTAAGTCTTCTTGAGAGTTCCGCTAAAGAACAGTTGAGATAAACAAGACGACCTCGTGACTCAAGGATTTTCCAATTTTCATCACTTTCTAGTAAGCCACCGCCAATAGAAATCACATGATTTTGGATGTTAGAGATGAATTTCACAACTTGCTCTTCGTATTTACGAAAGCCCGATTCACCTTCATTTTTAAAAATCTCAACAATCGGCTTCCTAGAAAGACTGACAATCCATTCATCGGTGTCAAAAAAGCCGAGCCCCATCTGCTTAGCCAGCAACCAGCCAGTGCTGGATTTTCCACAACCTGGCAAGCCAACAAGAATAATATTTGTCCGCTTATTAGAATATGATTTGTTTACAGTTTTCTTTTCCGCGCTATCTTCATGTGTCTCATTATAAGACTCTGTATCCTCGACGCTTTGGTCATCGTCAACGCCAGCCACCAGTCCCTCTAATCATATTTATAGAATGTCTCACAATTATAGAATTGATAAGATCTATTTTACACCAGTTCATGACTAAAAGGTATTGAAAATCGGATAATTGCGTATGCCTATAGATAACGAGCCAGAAGGGTTGTAGGCAAAAACTTCTTAACTTCCTTCAAAAAAAAACATCATGCCATTTCTTTGGACATTTGTTTATTACTGAGTTAAAGACTTCATTAAAGCAGTGACTCCAGCTCCAACATCGAATTGATACCCAACATCCTTCAAAGCAAACTCTAATGCAGCCATGCCCGAAAGAACATCAAAACGATCAGAAAAACCTAAATGAGCAAAACGTAAAATACGCCCTTTAAGCTTCTCTTGACCACCAGCAAAAACCGCACCATACCTATCTTTGAGAGATTTTAATAAAAGCGAGCCATCGATCCCTTGAGGAACCCATACCGAAGTCAGTGAATGTGAAAAATTTTCTTTTACCACTAGATCTAAACCCAAGGCAAGGATGCCATCACGGACGGCATGAGCCATATTCCTATGGTGTTCTAAAACCTGTGCAATGCCATACTCATGCAACTTATCTAAAGACACCCTTAGACTTGCGATCAAACTAGATGCAGGCGTAAAGGCTGAAGCTCCCTTATCCTGGCCTTTAGCCTCCTTTTTTAGATCAAAATAAAATTTCTCCCTCTTTGAAATCTGTTGCCATGCACGATCCGACAATGCAATAAAAGACAGCCCGGGAGGAATGCCAAATCCTTTCTGGCTCCCCGATACCACACAGTCTATTTTCCAATCATCCATTCTCATTTCATGGGCACCTAGAGCTGAAATAGCATCGACTACAACTAAACAGTCTGACTCCTTACGAATTTCCTTTAGAAATTTTTCAAGTGGAAAATAAACTCCGGTCGAAGTTTCATTGGCATGAATAAAAATAGCTTTAGTTTTTGGGTGTTTTTTGAGCAACCCAACAATTTGCTCAGCACGTGGTGCAGATCCCCACTCAACCTCTAATGTATGAACCTTACAACCATATGCTGATGTCAAATCATGCCAACGCTCACCAAATTTTCCAGCCGTAACAGTAATAACTTCATCTTCGGTTTGGGTAAGGTTAACAACAGCAGCTTCCATAGCTCCTGTACCAGAAGATGTAAGGATTAAAGGCAAACCAGCCCCACCAAAAATCGGTGCCAATAATTGCCGACACTGATAAAAAGTCGAAAAAAATTCTTCTGTTCGATGGTACACGGAATTTGAAACCGCAGCTATTTTTGCTTCAATTGGAACAGGCGTAGGCCCTGGACAAAATAGGCGCTCTTTAATAAACGGTTCTCGATCTTTCATAGAACTCTAACCCACCTAAGACATACTTTTCTTTTTACTAATAATCGCAGGTATTGGAATAGCAACTTGCTTTCCTACCCGCAACCGTTTTGGAGATAATTTGGGGTTTACCTGCAAAATTTTATTTACTGAGACTTTATATTTTTTTGATATTCCATACAAGGTGTCTCCTGTTTCAATCTTATGGATCAAAACATCTTTTATTTCTATATAGTCTAACTGCGGCTCTATTTCAGTAAACAACGATAAATACTTCTCTGGCAAGCGCAATTGATAACCGGCTGTCCCTTTCCAAATTCGCTCAGGCGGTGTAATCCCTCTAATCAGCTCAGGGTTCCAAGATATTAACTTAGAAAGCGACAAATCTAACTTTTCAGAAATATCTTCTAGCCTCACAGGTCTGTCTACTGGAATAAACGTCATAGGCAGCTTATTATTAGGATCGGCATTTAAATTAAAACCGTGCAACTCAGGGTTTTTAGAAATGATGACAGCAGCAATTAATTTAGGAACATAATTTTTCGTCTCTTTACTTAAGTACTTACCTTCCGCTAACTTCCAAAAATTATTCGAGCCAGATTTACGAATAGCCCTAGCGACTTTACCTGGCCCTGCATTATATGCAGCCAATGCTAGATGCCAATCACCAAAGCGCCGATAAAGGTCTTTCAAAAAACGCGCTGCTGCTATTGTCGATTTAGCTGGGTCCCGACGCTCATCGAGCCAATAATCAATTTTTAAACCATAGAGCTTAGCTGTACCTTTCATAAACTGCCAGGTTCCGGTTGCTCGAGCGCTTGAGTAAGCTTTATGGTTAAACCCAGACTCTACCATTGCAAGATAAAACAGTTCAGCAGGTACACCTTCAGCATTAAGTATAGGCTCTATAATATGTTTGACAGACTCTCCACGAACGATCCACTTCAAAAACGTTTGTTTACCTACGGTCTTAAAGTAACGCAGCCAAAACTCTACTCTTTGATTACTCAGCAGAGGAAATGTCCCCATCTGATCAATAGCCTGTCCCTTTATACGACTCGCTGCATAGTGCAAAGCCTCACTTTCACGATTTCTTAAATAACGCGCTTGCATCCGTCGATTCTTATAACGCTTGGCTTTATTTTGCTTTTTATATTCGCTAACAAGGTACTTCGTATATATGTCGTCCTTGCAGTGTTCATCATGATCATCGACTACTTCAGTAGATTCGCTTGTAAAGGCATCCTGCCGATCTATCTCATCATCCTTATCTTCAGAGGGCGCTGAGGTAGAATCAAGCTCAGGTTTTGATAGCTGCTCACTCCCAATTTTAAAACTCTGGGATGATTGGCAAGAAACGACAAATAATAAAATAAATTGGAATTTATGCAAAAAAATCTTAATAAGACTGCTCCAAAATTAAGCGTTCTTTGTTGAAATTATGATTCTATCCCACACCTACATCTATTTTAATATAAATCTTCCCCAACTCAACTGTGAGGCTCTGGATGGTTGATATGCTTAATTTATCCACTGCATAATAGTTGATCATACGCACCACTAATATACTCTTTAAGAATGCTAAGTTCGCAATATGTTTAAAAATTCGATACTTTTTCAGCACCTTCAATATTTTGTATATAGAAAAATGCTTCTTAATGCCCTGAAGCATACCCTTGGAGAACATAGTTAAAAGAACCCGAGATAACCAATCTCTCCTTACCAAATCCTTTCGGCAATGGTGCAAATGGGGATGCTAATTTAAGGGCATCAACAATCGCTCTATCCAAAATAGAGTATCCAGAGCTATTCAATACTTTTATATTCGACACATCTCCATTAGCTGCAATAGTAAATTCAAGCTGAACCGTTCCCTGCCACCCTTTACGTGCAGCATCTATTGGATAATTCCAAACTAACTCTATCGACTTGCGCAATACTGTAAAATAACCGACGTAACGGTACTCTTGCGTATTGAGATCAATGCGTTCGCCCTCTTCCGCTTTATAATCGATATACTCTTGATAACCTGCGTCAATTTCTCCCTGCAATTGATCAAAAGATTGGTTCAATAACTTTTCATATGCATTGCGAGGTTTACTTCTTTTTTTGGCACCTGCAATAGTCAAACTACCTTTATAACTTCCGGGCAATTCATTAGGAGGTAGAGTCTTTTCAGGCACCTTTTCTACAACTTTTTGTAAATCTTTCTTTGTTGTGTCTTTTTTATTTTCATTCTGGCTATTACCGCGCTTTCCAGCCCTTGCTAACTTTAATTGTTTATCGTTAGCTTTTTTCTTAATCGTTTCTTTTTTGGTCTGATGATCGTTCACACCATAATGCTTTGCATCCTGCGCCGGCTCAGTTTTCTTCAGAGGCGTTTCCACTAATTTCTTTGCTTCTTGTGGATCAGGCTTCTTTTCAACAATATTGATTTTAATTGGCTGTGACTTTGGTGGAGTTAAATGCGAAAAATCCTTTTTGATATGGCTGAGTGACAAGAAAGATGAAAAATGGATAATTATTGAGAGAAGCACTGCAAAAAGAATAAAATAACCAGGGCTTCGCAGCGTATTTGCCTCAAGGCCTCTCCTTTTATACTTTTTTTGTATAGGTAACTTCACTTTGAGCTGATTTTCTTTCCTGGTCTGCTTTATAGGTTTCATTGTATGTTTTACTTACAGGCCTCAGCCCCATTTTATATTTAACACATATCTAAAATTTATGAATCAAAATGCTCATATAAT
Organism: Bdellovibrionota bacterium; assembly: GCA_041391425.1. Taxonomy (GTDB): domain Bacteria; phylum Bdellovibrionota_B; class Oligoflexia; order Oligoflexales; family JAWKNZ01; genus JAWKNZ01. Next base: position 245,518 of record JAWKNZ010000002.1, on the reverse strand, counting down.
AAGCTTTTTTGATAGCCTTCTACCAACAAGAGAATATGGCAACTATTTTTAAGAAAAATTCTCACAAGCACATAACCAGTTAATTTTAATAGTAATAATGGGATTTAGCCTAAACGTTAATACAATATGAAGAAAGTTAACCATTCATAATCCAAAAAATAAGATAAATTTTCGATTGTTGTGCTACTTTACATCCAGATACACTATGGTATCGGCATGGCTTAAGTATGATGTAGTAAAATTACATACACTGCGAGGTGAGGTTTGTTTAAAAAGTCGATATTTTGCTCCCTTTTTCTTTTGGTTGTAGCCAGTTGTAGCGAAAAAGAGTTTGATCCCAACGATTCAGAAAAATCCTACCTAGTTGCAAAAGAGCCGTACGACGATGAAAACTACGAAATTGCTCTAACAAAGCTCGCAGAATTTAAAGCCCGTTTCCCATATAGCAAGTATGCAATAGAAGCTGAACTTTTAATAGCAAATAGCCACTTCCAATTAGGACAATTTACCGAGGCAGCAGTCGCCTACGAGCAGTTTGCTAAACTACATCCAAAACATCCAAAAGTAGATTTTGCCCTTTATCGCGTGGGGGCTTCTTATTGGGCAGACGCTCCAGAAGAAATTGATCGAGAGCAAGAATACACCGCTAAATCTATTGAAAAATGGGAAAAACTCGTAAGCAAATATCCTAACAGCCAATACTCCAAATTAGCAAAAGATAACATTAAGGATGGACGGCTGCGGATTGCTAAGTCAGAAGAATTCGTAGCTAAGTTTTATTGTAAGCAAGAAATTTGGCATGCATGCGCCCATCGTAACCTTAAAATTGCGGATAAATATGGAGAGTATAAAGACATCCAATTGCGTGCCGCATTAGCTGCATCTTCAGCCCTCGAAAAACTTGCCAAACAAAAGACTGAACAACCAGATTCCGATAAAAACCTATATTTTAAAAATATGTCTGCAAAACAGCTATTAGAAAAGGCTCGGTCACTGAAAGATAAAGCATCGAAATAAACGGCTCATCAATGTAAAATCTTATTAAATTACAGCGCATTAATAAGGTTTTTACCTTCCTAGCGCCCGCCATACGGCCGGCCTAATTTGTTTTTCATTGACCCAGTAAGCAAAATGATGTATAAAAAGTGATCATTTTGACGTGCCGTAGTTTCATATATGGCCAACTCCATTAATCAAAAAAACCTTTTGTAACAAGTTTTCGTTCTTAAAATCTGTAATGTGGACTTATTGATAGGATCTAATATGTTTCGAACAAATAGAGTTAAAATCAGCACTTTTGTCTTAGCTGGTCTTACGGGAATTGCAATGGTGAGCTCTTGCGGATTACCAAATGGCAAAAAACGCTCCCGGACACCTAACCGTTCAGAGTTTTCTGCTCCAGCTGATATTACAAAATCTTTTGCCGTTAAAGAAGTCATCGATTCTTCTGCAGAAGCAGGAGGTAAAGAATACGTCATAGGATTAGATAGTAACTCCTTAGATAAAGAATTTTTATTAAGAGCAAATGCCATCATAGGTTTGAACTCAACAGCATTCTTGCCATCTTTCAATGGTCTAAAATCGCGCGTTGTTGCCTTCAAACGCCAAGGATCAAGCTTATTCATGCTCGAAGCTTCAAAAGGGCATAGGTACTACACTTCCATTCCATTGGAAGTTATTTTAGCAGAATTTAATATTTTATCTGAAGATGCTAGACACATCTATTTTGATTTTAATAAAGGCATGAGCAAGCTCTATACGTTTAACGGTTGGTACGCTTCAGATTTTTCTGCTTCGACAACAGATACGCTATATAGCTCGCAAAAGGTTGAACACAGCTACCTTACGAAAGCTGAGTTAAGGCAAGACAATCAATTGATTATCACTCAAGTAGCACAGCTAGCTGGCGAAGGTAAAACAATTCCAGCTCAGATTGCTTACCGTCTTGAACCATATCAAGTAAATGAAAATTTTAAAGCTACCAAGACAGGTAGTTTTGACAAAATGGGATTCTTTCAAGTATCTCCAACTATCGATGAACAAGGTGGCCAGCAAACACTAGCGGCAAAATTCGATCATAGTAAAGGCATCTCATTTGCTGTCTCGGCAAATACTCCAGACGATTATAAACAAGCAGTAAAAGAAGGAATTGAATACTGGAATAAAATTTTTGGTTCACAAATTGTTCATGCTATCGATGCTCCTGAAGGCACAAGTGCTCCTGACTATGATTACAATGTCGTTCAGTGGGTTGATTGGAAAGATGCAGGATTCGCTTATGCTGACGCACAAATGGACCCACGAACTGGCGAAACTTTAAATGCTCAAGTTTTCATGACAAGTGCCTTCGCAGTATCAGGACGCCGAGCTGCTGCAGATATATTGAGAAGAATATCGTCAAATGATGGAACTGCTCAATCGCACTCTAGCTATACTCATGACTTTCACCGAGTTAGTCTTAAAGGATTTGAACAAGAAGCATTATGTTTCGCGGACCTTAACAACTCCTTTGCTCAAGGCATATCCAATTTATTACAACAAAATGCATCTGATGATCAAATACTAGCATTATCAAAAGCATATATCAGAACAGTGGTAGCTCACGAAGTAGGTCACACTTTAGGGCTAAGACATAACTTCGCTGGATCACTGGCAGGAAATTATGGTCTGAATGAAAGCGATGACGTTATTCAAAGCATCCTTACTACAGGTAATGTGCCCGCAGATAAAGAAGTATCTTCTACTGTAATGGATTACATACCATTTAATTTCAGTGCTGTCCTTGGCACACAAATTTTGTCAAAGCCTCTAGCTTATGATCAAATGGCTATCAATTATCTATATAATGATATCGAAGCTAAACAAAGTGACTCGCCGCTATTTTGTACCGATACACACCGAGGTCATTTTTATGACTGCAATGTATTTGATGTCGGCTCATCGATGGAAGAATATGCACGGGATGCACTCGATGAAGGTCTAAATAGAATTCCAGATTCAATAGCCAGATACTTTATTAACTACGCAAAATCGCCTGCCGTCGGTAATGATGCCTTATCGTTAAATGATATAAATATCAATGCAGCAGACTTAGCAAAAGGCATACTTTCAGCAAGGAGTTTTGCTTTAGCGGGACTAAGTACCGAGCAAAAAAGTATCGCTATTTATCGACAATTTGAGAGTGATTCAGACTTATATATCGACAGAATTCAGAGTGCTCAAAATAATGAGCTTCTTTCACAAGTTCATGCTTTAAATGGTTGGGCTAATATACTGGGGACAATACCAACTGATTATAAAAATCAGATTATTAGCAAGTTCAATCAAATTATCGAAAGCGACGCGTATCGCTCTGGTGTCGGACCAGGTGGATCATATGCATTCACAGATAGTGAAATTGCTCAAATGCAGAATACATTTGCTCTATTCGCTGAAAAACTTGCTAATGCATTGCTTACGGCAGAAGTCGAAAGCTTCAGTGAATTAAAAAATATTTCAGACAGCGACGTATCATACGAGTTTCTTGATTACCTGTCAAAAGAAGTCAGTCGAATCTTAAATGCAACCGAAGGATCAATAACTGTAGAAGTAGATTTACCAAAAGAAGCTGAATCCACTGATGCCGTTAAAGAAACGCTTGTACTTCCTATTTACAAGTACTCGGCAACTTCACGTAAAGCTACGATCGGCTTGCTTTCATCAGATCGCGGTGTAGCATCTGATTGGGGTATTAACGAGAAAAAAGCAGTTAGTGATGCATATAAAGAGTCATTAAATAACGCTATTGGAGGACGAGATATAACTACAACTAGCGCTTTGGGTCAACCAAGAGAGTTCGCTCAATGGCTCATTGAGAACAAGAAAGTGATCTCTGAATAACTTAATTACAAAAGCCAGGAAGTTGTCTTCCTGGCTTTTTAAATTTCTAAATCTACCTAATATATCTTATTTATACTTAGCTTCGACCTTTACAACCTTACCTCCCATAACAGGATGTGAAAATTTAATCCGATTATCTGTCCGCACATAGTCATTGGTGATAACTCCATCAACCCAGACTGTCCATGTAGCAGAATCTGCATTAGCTACTTCAGACACGATAATTTCTTCGATTAAATCTATGTAATATCGATAAGAATAACTTACCTTATCAGCATCTGTTAAATCACAGGTTGATGTAACCATCAAACCATCGACATTAACCTCATCGCTACTACAAGCTAATGTTTTACCTTCTTCAACTAACACTCCATCCACCGAAACATTGCCATCAATTGGCAATGATGGCAATTCAAAAGATCGACTATAGCCATCGGATTCATCTCGATAACTAATCGCAATTTCTTTTCCTTCAAGAAAAACATCTGGCGCAATTGAAAGAACACCATTCTCCCAGGTAGCCATAATTTTTTCGCCAGTCATCACATATTTTACATTTAAATCACGAACGTTATTCCAAGGGGTCACCAGAGGAAATGATGTAATTGGATCTCCCATCTGTATCGATTTATAAGATATATGAATCGCAGCACTCTCTGGCGGCGTCGATTTTAAAGTTAAAATACCGCTAGAAGAATCGAAGGACAAAATTTCCACGCTGTCATTATTTACCATGACCTCAATACTATCTTTGAGCACTGATGAACCTAGGTCATAGGTCTTACCTAAGGCAATATCCTTCTTATATACTGCTTTGATTGATGCATTATCTGCTGGCGGACTTTGAAACTTCAAAATTTTATTGCCATAATCAACAGAGTACGCTGAGGTAGAAAGTAAAACCCCATCAACATCTACTGAGATAGAACCTGCAACTGGCTTCTCAGAAAGTGAAAAGTCTTTCAAAGTAACGGAAGCAGTAGTCTTATACATGACGCTTATGCTTGACCCACTAGCTGGAGGCACATCAAAGGTAAGTGTCGTATCGGTTATATGATAACCAGTCGTTAACAATGTATCATTTATATAGACCTTTAAAGTTCCATCATCTGGTTTACTCTGAAGAATAAACTGCGATTTTAAAATTGTAGCAACGTCTTTTGATATCTGCATCAACGTTTCAGAATAGTCGGCATCACATATTGAACCTGCAATACCATGGGTCGTATTGACTAAATCATTATAAATATTAGCTACGTTATCGGCAGTACTACAAGAAGTTTTTGGAACCGCAAAAAGGCCATAAACTCTAGCATTATTACCTAAAACTCTAATCTTCGAAAGCTTATCGCTAAGATAATTATAGTTACTCCAAGGATCTGTACTGCACTCTCTACCATTACTACAATTGTCTTCATCAGAAACTATTAATACAGCAATAGACGAGTTTGCTCTAATCCATTGAGTGCTACAATTCTTATAAGGGCTATCACTAATATCAAACCCCAACGCCCTTGTGGCAGCGAGAATACCTTTTTCGATATAATCACCGCTGGTACCAGCTTTAATTGCATTAGAAAAGGATGCCTCTATATCTCCATCCCCTTTTTTAATAAGACTTCTCAGACAAGGATCGTTGCCATCTGTAGTCACCACTCCTATCTGCCAAAACGAATTATCAATATAGCTAATTAGAGGTTTAAGTTTTGTCGCTAAATTTTGCTGTTCCTCTTCCATAGAGCCCGAATTATCGACAACAATTAGAAGGTCCAATATCCCTTGCGATTCTTGAGCAAACTCTTCTTTATAGTCTTTTGTTACTGCACTACCTTGAGTGAATTTATCTGTAACCATCGGGTAAGATGATTGAACAAAATCTTTTACATTTTTTACAGTTATGGTTTCTTTTTTTAGCGTTTGAGTTTGGGTAATTCTCTTATTTACCACATCGACTTCTATTTTCGTAGGAACAGATTTTCCAGAAACGTACTCACGAATAATACTAAGATTTGAAACATTTACATTTGAAGGTTTTACCTCAACGCTACCTTCTGTAACATCTGGCGTATTTTCTTTGACCACTGGATTCATATCAGAAGACGAATCGGCTGCAGGAGCTTCTAACGTCTGATCTTGGCTTGCACCTTCTTCATTCGTACTCGTTGCTGCGGTGCGAGCATTTTCGGTTGCACCTGAAAAGGTGGTCTGTTTTCCACACCCTATGCAAAAAGCAAATACAGTTAGCAAATGATAAACATTTGATATTTCAAATTTATTTTTAAGTTCTTTCATAAAACTCACTCACATCTCCTGCTATTAAAGCGTTCCTATTACCTATCGGTTCACAGAGGAGAAATCTTGAATTTTTCATAACTATTTATATTTATTGATTATTTCTTGCTTACTTTCACTACAATATCTTTGTAATCAGTCCAAAAATCAGCAAGCTATGGTATAATTTGGTTATGAGAGTATCAAAATTATTTCGGCATCTTACTTTTCTAGGAATAGCTGCGTTTATTTTCATAAGCGCATATCTGTTTTTTTACCTCCGCCAAACGCTAGCACAATTACCAAATGAATCAGAGGCTATACGTAAACTAAGTTATAACTCTTTTCCCATTTCTTCCGAGGTGTTTGATAGAAATGGCATAAAGATTGGTGAGTTTGTTGATGAGAGGCGTTACGTCATACGCTTCGATAAGATACCAAAACACGTAATCCATGCATTTTTAAGTGCGGAAGATAATGATTTCTACAGCCATCCTGGCGTCAGCATAAAAGCAATCATCCGAGCATTATTTGCTAATATTCGTTCTAATAAGATAGCTCAGGGAGCAAGCACAATCACGCAACAGCTAACGAGAGCTTATTTCCTTAATAAGGAAAAAATCCTATCAAGAAAGATTAAAGAAGCTATGCTAGCTATCATGATTGAACAGAAATTGGATAAAAATCAAATTCTGGAGCTTTATCTCAACAAAATATTCCTGGGCAATCATTCTTATGGGATTGAAGCTGCAGCACGTAACTATTTTCGCAAAGCAGCCAAAAATCTCACTATAGGGGAAGCCTCATTATTAGCAAGTCTACCAAAAGCACCAAGTTACTATGCACCTCACAAACATTATGCCAGAGCACGAGAAAGACAAAAAACTATCCTCTATTCGATGTATAAAAATCACTATATCAATAAATCTCAGCTTTCTCGATGGCTAAACAAAGAGATCAAGGTTTACCCCAAGCCAAAAAATTATAATTCTACTGCCGCATATTTTGTCTCAGAAGTAAAAAAAGTATTGGCACAAAAATTCGAAGCAAATGACCTCCTCAATAAAGAAGGTTTAAAAATCTATACTACACTTGACTTTGCGATACAACAATCCGTTGAAGATGTTTTTTTAAAAGAAAGCAAGTCACTTCCTATAACGCACAAAAATGCTAGAGCCAATGGAGAAATCCAAGCATCACTTTTGTCAATAGATGCGGCTACTGGAGGAATTCTAGCTTTGCAAGGTGGATGGAACTTTGCTCATAGCCAGTTTAACCGTGCTTTTAGAACGAAGCGCGAGCTCGGCGATGTATTTAGTCCACTTTACATCACTTATGCAATTGATAATGGCTACTCGCTGGCAAGTTCTGTAGACTTAGATTCTCTATATACAAAAGATAAAAACGGCTCACCTGTGACTAGGTTTCCTAGTATTTATGAATTACTTTTAAACAAAAAGAATGATAGCAAAACAGTATTAGTTTCAAACCTCGGTCTAGGCACCGTTTCTAAATTTGCTTATCAACTAGGGTTTCGCTTCAAAATTAAAGACTTACGCATTGCTGATGGAAAAGGATCTGCATCACCCCTTCAATTAGCAATGGCTTACCAGCCGATAGCAAACCAAGGAATACAAACGACACCATATTTAATTTCGAAAATAGAAAATCGAAATGGCCACGCTATTTATACAAAAAACAACTTACCTCAACAACGTCTGATAAGACCAACAACCGCAAAGATCATGCTGGATGCATTACGAGATATATCAATTAGTGTTAATATCCCAATATCAAATAACTTTGAAGAAACCTTTGTGTTGAATGAAGTATCAAATAATCTAAAAAACGCATGGATTGTCGGATTCAAAAACAAAATTCTAACTACAATTTGGGTAGGTGCAGAAATCGGTCGAAAAAAAATAGCCAAGACCATGGAACAATCCAATAGCAATCTAATAAACCTGTGGACAAATATCAACCAAACCATAAACTCACACATATCCCAAACGCATCAAAAAGATCAAAATCTTTCTGTGAAGCAAAATATACCTAATATCGGATACCGTCAAATTCAGGTGGATTTGGGGACAGGTAAATTAGAAAAACGTATCGTTCCTTTCGATATCAGCGCTTCCAAGCAAATGAAAACTCAACTTTAAGAAAATTTCACCTAATTCAAAACTTATCTAAAACTGCCTTCACTTTCCAAGCAAACAAATTTACTTTCAGCCAGTTAAATATTTGGAAATTTATTTCAGCCGTTATATGATGCTTAGAGTATAGAAATGGCAGGATCAAAATAGGATCATTTTTGGAGTCAAGGTTGTCTGCTGGTAAGTCGTATTTTCTTTTTGCCATCGGTACGTTAATAAGTCGTGTGCTCGGACTTCTTCGAGAGTCAATTAAAGCCGCTGTGTTCGGCGCCGGCTTATTAAACGATTCATTTATCGTTGCCTACAGAATTCCTAATCTCCTTCGTGAAATGTTGGCAGAGGGAGCACTTGGTGCATCGTTCACCAAAGTATTTACTTCTCTCTGGGAAGAAGACCAAAAACGAGCGAAAGCATTGCTGGTGGATTCTATCTGGTTGGCTATTATCGCCGTTGGGATTCTCAGTCTTTTAGGTATCGTTTTAGCTCCTATCATCGCTAAAAGCGTCGCAATATATGCCAATAGAACCAGCCATGGAGCAGAGCTCATCCGGCAAGCGACTGGACTAACTAAAATTCTATTTCCTTTCATTCTCTTAATGTCTTTGTCTGCCATCGCTGCCGGGGCTCTTCATCAAAAAGGTCGATTCTTCTTAAGTTCAATCTCTTCTGCTGGCCTGAATGTTGGATTTATTTTGGGTGCAGGTGTCTTTTCTTTTGCTTTCAAAAAATTTGCTCCAGAGTGGATAGATGATGTAATAGCAGATCGCATGTTAGTAGGCTTGGCTATCGGTGTCTTATTGGGTGGAATCTTGCAGCTTATAATTCTTCTCTGGGGAATTTGGAAGCCTCTATTGGCGAATCAAATGGGTCTACCCAATAGACTTCCATGGTCACAAGATTTAAAAAAAGTACTGATGCTCATGGGCCCCATGATCATTGCTGCTAGTGCCTCACAAATAAATATCGTAGTTAATACCAATTTTGCGACAACCTTACAAAGTGGAGCAGTGACTTGGTTATCTTCAGCATTTATCCTTATACATTTACCAGTCGCAATTTTCGGTGTGGCTGTGGGATCCGTGTCTCTTCCTGCTTTAAGTCGCGCTCTGGCACGCACAGGCAATACTTTAACTCGTGAAGTTTCTCTAAAGTTACAAAATTCGATAGAACTGGTCTTCTGGCTTATGGTGCCAACATTTGTGGTTATCCAAGTATGTGGATTAGAAATTGTTCAAGTCGTTTTTCAGCATGGAAAATTTGATAGTATTGCTGCAAATGCGACAGCAAATACATTAAAAGTATATAGCTATGGATTGCTTGGTTTTTCCTTAATTAAAGTTTTCACTTCATTTTATTACGCTATTGATAAAACTAGCTACGCAGTTAAAGTAAGCCTAATATCAATCTTTTTAAATTTTATTATAAATTTTTATTTAGTAAGAAGATTTGAACACCTTGGGTTGGCAGCAACTGCAGCCACTGTTGTTTCTCTTAACGCTCTTTTTCTATATGTTGGAACCCTTAGAGTAAAAACGTCATACCAAACAAAACCATTCTTACGCAGCCTCGCACTCATCGCGTTGGCAGCTCTAGTAAGTTTTGTGATTCTTAACTATACTGATATATCCTCCACCCTAGCGAAACTATTGTTGCCAACACAAAGTCCATGGCTAATTGCGTTCTTTAAATTGACTGTTAACGGGCTGGTGATTCTAGCTGCTTTCCTCATCTCTGGCTGGCTACGACTTGGACGATTTCCACTGACTGAGCTAAAACGTAGGAAGCCTCGATAAGGATTTTCCATGCTTAAAGGCGCCTCACTTCTGCTGATTGTTGCGGCATATTGTTGATTATGCGTCCAATGCTCTGTGTGCAACGGCATATAATATAGCTCAGTCTCCTCTATAAACGCACTGTTTCATAGGAAATCCTCATTGCATGCTGTCTGTAACTATTGATATTTATTAATTAATACTAAAATCACGGCTTTAATTTGATAGAAACAAATCGACGATTCAATCAATAAGTAGACTTGCAGCGTAATTTTCATTCTCCTATAGTTTTAGTTTTGATAAATCTTAATAAACAATAAGCCCATGAGGATGCCCAGTGAGCGAGAACGTAACCCAAAAGCCCCTTTCTTCTTTTGACGTCAATATGCTAGCGCAGTACCAACCTAAAAATAAAATTAGATTTGTTACTGCAACATCATTGTTTGACGGCCACGATGCAAGCATCAACATTATGAGACGGCTTTTACAATCTCGCGGCGTCGAAGTCATCCACTTGGGACACAATAGAACGGCAAGAGAAGTTGTTGATGCAGCCTTGCAAGAAGATGTGCAAGGAATTGCCTTATCAAGCTATCAAGGCGGTCATATAGAATACTTCAAGTATGTCCGCGAGATGTTAGATGCAGAAGGTGGTAATGCCATTCAAATTTTCGGAGGTGGCGGTGGTGTTATCGTTCCGAAAGAAATAGAAACGCTAGAAAGCTCTGGGATCACTAAAATCTATAGCCCTGAAGATGGCCAGCTTCTAGGCCTTGATGGTATCATCGGCCATATGATTTATATGACCGATCATGCTTATAGTGACTGGGGATCTACCGAGAAACATATAGTTTCCAGGCTAGGAAGAGCCCTTACCTTATTAGAAAATGAGCAAAAAGATTATGAAGACCTGTTAAAGACGATAAAATTAGATCAAAGAAGGTTCGAAAATATTCCGGTCTTAGGGATTACCGGAACAGGAGGAGCCGGGAAAAGCTCTCTTGTCGATGAAATATTGATGCGCTTTTTATTTGATTTTCCTGACATCAAAATCGCTTTGCTCTGCATCGATCCTTCTAAAAAGAAAACAGGCGGTGCTCTCTTAGGAGACCGTATACGCGTTAACTCTTGTATTAACCCTAGAATTTATCTGCGAAGCTTTGCCAGCCGCAACTCAGGAAGAGAGCTAGCAACAGTCACAAAAAATGCCGTTAACCTACTACGCAGCCAAGATTTTGATTTTATTATCGTCGAAACAAGCGGTATCGGCCAAGGAGATACTGGAATCTTAGATGTATCCGATATTAGCCTTTACGTTATGACCCCTGAATACGGTGCCCCCACACAACTTGAAAAGATCGATATGCTGGATTTTGCCGATATCATCGCTCTCAATAAATTTGAAAGAAGACAAGGCCCTGATGCGATACGTGATATCCGCACGGTCCTTAGAAGAAATCGTTTTAAAGGAATGCACAAGAATAATGATGAGTATCCAGTGTTTGGTACTATTGCCAGTAGATTTAACGATGACGGCACAAACGGACTATACAGGTCCCTATGCAAAAAAATCTCTGCCGTCGCCGAAGGCCGAAGCTATGAGGCCAGTAACGACCGTCCATATAACATCGAGTCACACAACCGCAACTCTTTAATTCCAAGCAAACGACAAAATTACTTATCTGAGATAGCTCATAGCGTTAGAGCTTATCATATGGAAACGGAAGTACAGTGCGAAACTATCCGCCAAATAGAAGCACTAGAGCAATCAAAAAAGATTTTAAAGGATCGTGTTGAAGAGGCTGTTCTAGGTGAGATCGAAAATGAATCAATGCTTTTATGGGATAAAATTGACGAAGAATTAAAGAAAGAACTTTCGAGCTGGGATGACCTAAAGAAAAACTACAAGTCGGGCACTGCGAGTTACCAAGTGCGGGGAAAAGAAGTCAAAGTAGAATCTGAATTTACAACGCTTTCTCAGCAAAAGCTCCCCAAAGTGGCACTGCCTAGCTTTCTAAGCCGTGCTGATATGGCAAGGTTTTTACGCGATGAAAATATCCCTGGACGTTTCCCTTACACAGCCGGGCTATTTCCCTTTAGAAGAAAAGGTGAAGATCCAAAAAGGCAATTTGCCGGTGAAGGTGGGCCTTCCAGGACAAATGCTAGATTTCATTTCCTCAGCAAGAACGACACCGCTAAACGACTCAGCACTGCGTTTGACAGTGTAACTCTTTATGGAGCTGAGCCAGACAAAAGACCAGACATTTATGGTAAAATAGGTGAGTCAGGAGTCTCAATTGCTACCTTAGACGATATGAAAGATTTATATAAAGGCTTTGATCTCTGTGCTCCAGCGACCAGTGTAAGCATGACCATCAACGGCCCTGCTCCTATTATACTTGCTATGTTTCTAAACACCGCGATTGATCAGCAGGTCGATAACTTTAGAGAAGAAAATAATCGCTTACCGACTCCTGAGGAGCATCAGAACATTTTTGCCCGTACCATTCAAACAGTGCGCGGCACAGTACAAGCCGATATCTTAAAGGAAGATCAAGCACAAAATACCTGCATCTTTTCTACCGAGTTTGCCCTAAAAATGATGGGAGACGTACAAGAGTATTTTGTCAAAAATAAAGTTAGAAACTATTATGCAGTTTCGATATCGGGTTATCATATTGCCGAAGCTGGAGCCAACCCTATTACTCAGCTAGCATTTACCCTTGCCAATGGTTTTACTTATGTCGAATACTATTTGGCAAGAGGAATGAAGATCGATGATTTTGCTCCTAATCTTTCTTTTTTCTTTTCCAACGGACTCGATGCTGAATATGCCGTACTAGGCCGAGTTGCTAGAAGAATATGGGCAATCGCCATGCGAGATCTCTATGGTGCTAATGAGCGTTCACAGATGCTAAAATATCATATTCAGACTTCTGGTCGGTCTTTACATGCACAAGAAATGGATTTCAACGATATTCGCACAACCCTCCAAGCCCTCCTTGCGCTTTATGACAATTGCAATTCTCTGCACACCAATGCATACGATGAGGCTATTACGACACCAACCGAAGAGAGCGTACGTCGAGCTATGGCCATTCAAATGATTATCAATAATGAATTCGGCCCCAATAAATGTGAAAACGTCAATCAAGGTTCGTTTTTCCTAGAAGAATTAACAGATATTGTAGAAGAAGCCGTTTTACAAGAGTTTGAAATGATCTCTAATAGAGGTGGCGTTTTAGGAGCGATGGAAACCCAATACCAAAGAGGGAAAATTCAAGAAGAAAGCCTTTATTACGAGCATTTGAAACACAGCGGAGAGCTTCCAATCATAGGTGTCAATACTTACTTAAATCCAAAATCGTTAGAATCTGACTATCAACGTGAGGAGGTTGAATTGATTCGTGCTTCGTATGAAGAAAAGGATGCACAGTTAAACCGTTTAATAGACTTCAAAGAAAAAAATTTAGGCCATAGCAAAGAAGCACTAAAAAGACTAGCAAATGCTGTATTCGAAGAGCGCAACGTTTTTGCAGAACTGATGCACACCGTCCGTCACTGCAGCCTTGGTGAAATTTCCGAGGTGCTTTATCAAGTTGGTGGGCGTTATCGACGCTCTATGTAGACCATTAAACTCCAACGAAGTATTTTCCAAGAAAATCTAGCAGCTTGGAAAACATGTAGATAATGCCTACCGCAAAAAGCTTGTAGAGTAGAAAATATTGTCGATAAGACCCCTTGTAGAGATTTTATCGACAATACCTTCGTGGAGGGCATATGATGAAAGTATCTCTTTACACATTCTATCTTGTATTCACAGCTACTTTCTTTCTAGGTTGTCAGCATAGAGACACGCAAAAATCTGCTAAAGAAAAAGCGATTATTGGATTTGGAAAGAGCGGACTTTTTAAAGAAACTAGGGATATCATGCTCTGGGGCCTTAAAATTGATAAGGATTTTAGTTGTGTATACTTTAGTGATTTGTCCCTTAAAGAAAGCATAAGAACTAGCCGCGTTTCTAGATTCTTGACTGCAAAATCTGCAACGATTCATCCGTACAGCCTTTCAGAAATCCTCAATAATAAGGATTCATTTTTAAAAAATCATTATAAATACATCCCGATTGCTTTAAATATAGATGAATGGCACAGCCTTGGTGAAAAATTTTCCGAAAACTATATTCTAGGGCATGACGATAATTTTGGACAATATACTTATCAGGATGTAAAAAAATTCTTAGAGCAAACTGCTAAATATGAAAATCCAACCCTCAACCCATGTGAATTTCCTCAAGACATCCGAAAAGACATCATTCAAAAAGCTGGACTCGCAATTCCTGAGTAAAAAAGATGGGAATTAGGGCGTGTTGACGTTTCATTTTCGTAGCGAGAGACAAATACTTGAAAGTCGCAGCTAGGAAGGGTTTCAAAAATTACCGGAGGTGTACTAGATGTACATTGAGGATAATTTTTGAAACCATGACAACTTTGTGACTCAAGGGTTTGGCTCGTAGTAGGAAATGAAACGTCAACACGCCCTAGTAAGTTATGGCAAGTTTTAAATCCGACCTTAAGACAACTTAAGAGTTGTCATTGATGGGGAAGTAGCTTAATAAATTTCTGCCAGGCCTTATGCAGATCAGAGCAAGCAACCGGGATCGTATAACCATATTTTTTATCGTGACATACCACACCAGATTTTTTCAAAAGTACAAATCTTACAAACTCGCCTTTTTGATCTTTTTGTTTTTTATCATGCAATAACGCTTCTTCAAGATGCTTCCATAATTCCACAGAATTTAAGGCTTTGACACCTAGACAGCTGCGAAGTTGTGCTTTAGAAATTAAACAGCGCGATTCAATAAGTATATTCAAGATATAATCTTGATCGGACTTTTCCATAAGCCCTAAATGGTGCGATAAAATCGTAGCGTAGAAAAGCCCTAGCCCTACCGCTTCTCCATGCTCAATAGTTTTATAGACACCAATTTCACTATGGTGGGAAACTGCTTCCAGTGCATGAGCTAAGGTATGCCCTAAATTTAAAATAGCTCTTTTTCCGGTTTCTTTGGCATCTTCAGAAACAATATTAGATTTTACTGCGACAAGCTCTGGTAAAAAATCAGCTATCTCTTCTAAATTTACTTCTGCAAGTGCCTTGACCAATCGCTTGGTTAAATTCTTATTTCTAACTAGTAAGCAGTGCTTAATGCACTCGGAACCACCAGATTTAATATGGCGTTCAGTTAGAGTAATGAGCCACCCAGACCAAAGGATCACCTCCCGAGGAAAATAAAATGCTCCGATTTGATTTTTTCCATAGGGTGGAAAGTTCGTACCAGTCTTACCACCAACCGAGGCATCAACCATGGCCAGCACCGTAGTCGGCACCATAACAATACTCGCTTGCGCTAAGTATGCGGCAAAACCAACCAAATCAGTAGTAATTCCGCCTCCAATAGCTACCCAACGCTTCTTCGCACCTGCCTGCTTCCATGCTTGTAAGATTGTGGCAACCGTCTGCAAATTTTTATTTACTTCAGAAACCGATCCTAGAGATAAATGCCTAAAGTCTTCTAAGTGTGGCCACGCGCGCTCAACATTGTGGTCAACTACAATAAAATCCGCCTCATCTAGCCTTTTATCAATAGCTGACAAGTCTTGACTCAAGACAATATCATACTGGCCTTTTAAACTTTTTTTCTTAGTAGGCTT
The DNA here is from genome assembly GCA_041391425.1 of Bdellovibrionota bacterium. GTDB lineage: Bacteria > Bdellovibrionota_B > Oligoflexia > Oligoflexales > JAWKNZ01 > JAWKNZ01. Next base: position 229,723 of record JAWKNZ010000002.1, on the reverse strand, counting down.
TGTAAATTGAGAGGTGGCGACTCCACGCTTATAAACAGAAGCTGCCGTAACATAACTAGCTAGCTTTTTTTCAGAGCCTACCGCACTCAAATCCCAGCCTGTAAAACGATCTAAACCAAGATGAAACGCTTGTTGAAAAACAGATATGGTCCCAGATGGCCAATCTAAAAGTTTCTCAATTTTTCTCTGTGCTGACTTCTCGTCAGAACTCCACTGCTTCTCGCCATTTTTTCCCATATAAGCGGCAGATTTGGTAAGACTAGCCCAGCAGAAACTTCCTTCTTGCTGATACTCAAGTGGTGTATCCATCCAATGAACTTTGAGTTTTTGATGCGTTTTCTTTGTCATATTAAAAGGATACAGTTTTTTTGCCAAAAACACAAAAACTAAAATTTTTGGTAAATAAAAGAAAATGTATCCACTGCTTGAAATCAATTTTACCTAATTTCTTTAGTTAAGATTGCTCGACACAGTCCGATATATAGGTCGAACGTCAAATTCAAGACCGTGTATCCCCTAGGAATGGGGAATCCCAAAGAAGTAAAACATTTTGCGGATAACATCAGAAGGAATGTAGATGTCTAAAAACAAACGAAAGTTAATGGCTGATATGGTTGACAAATCATTAAGCAAACGGGTCGAAGCCATTAAGCGCAAGAAAATAGCATCTGAAAAGGTTGTCGACTTAGCTGAATTTCGCGAAAGTCGCACAGAACCAGAAACCCACACCATCCTCGTAGTAGACGATGATGAAACAATGCGCAATGCCATCAAAAGAATTTTAGAGGGTGAAAAATTCAATGTTATTGTAGCGCAAGATGGCATCGAACTATCGAAAATCCTAGAAAGCACAGGCTTGGACATGGTTTTATTAGACGTCAACCTGCCATGGGTGGATGGCTACGAATTATGCAAGCTGATCAAATCCCACTATACACTAAAGGACGTCCCCCTCGTCTTTGTCTCAGCCAGGAAGACCGAAGAAGATATCAAACTCGGCTTCGCTGCCGGTGCCGATGACTACATTGCCAAGCCGTTCGAAGTCGAGCACATGGTGGAACTGATCAATAAGATGCTTTACAAAAAAAGTAGCTGATTTATCAGGCAGGTTTTCGGGGATAAAAATAATTTTTTCTCACATAACATGCCTTAGTCCTTGACCCAAAGCCAGAAACCAGCTATCAAAATCATTCCAATTGATATTCCTCAGTAGCTCAGTTGGTAGAGCAGGTGGCTGTTAACCACCTTGTCGGCGGTTCGAGTCCGTCCTGAGGAGCCATCCATTTTCTGATACGAACTTCCCTTCATTGCATCATAAGTAAGTGAAATATCTGGTAACTCGTAGAACTCGATTTTAACCACATACCATTTAGTTCGTATTTTGGTGATTATCGTACCCTTTGGTAACGCGCCATCTAGCCTCTTTCTTTCCTTTTCAGGATCAAAACGGTTAACGGTGATTCGTTTGATCATGAGTTGAAGAAGCGCCTTCTGATTCTCAAGGTCAAGGTAGCCGATGTTTTCGTGAACATGATCAAATGCTTTCTCAATCAGGTTAAGGTCGAGCTGACTCTTCTGAAGCTGCTTGATTTCGTATTTGATGCGATTCAATTCGTCCGTGATGGCATTTTTATCTTTCTGAAGGTTTTCCATTTCGACTTCTAGATCACTTGAAAGAGCGACCTTCCCTTTTTCAACTAGAACCTGGATGGCATTTTTGATGCGTATATTTGTGCTTTGAAGCTCTTTCTCTAGAGAATTCTTTTTCTTTTCTAGAGGTCCTATCTTCTTGTTTTGGCTTTTTGTCGATTTTTCTACGGTAGCCTTGAGTAGCGTCTTGTTTTCATAAGGCCTGCATAACTGAGACTATGATTTGTTCAAATGGCCTTGCGGGAATGGACCTGACTTTGCAAGTACATTTGTTTAGAAACCGTTTAACTTCTGTGCGTGTATAATACAAATATGGCTGCCCATTTTTGTCTTTCTTACCAGAAAAATCCGATCTTATCGGTGCTTCACAGTCATCGCAGTAGACCAAGCCTTTAGAAGGAAGGTATATGAGTCTTGTCCTTGACGAACACTTCCAGGCGTTTCTTTTTCATTCAGTAATTCAGCCGCTTTGAACCACAGGTCTCTATTTTTGATGATCCCTTCATGTTCACCATCGTAGTCCTTACCTTTGAATCTGATGATTCCGAGATAGATTGGATTACCCAGGATCTCACTAACTCGGGTCATGGAAAATCGCAAATTGCCAGTTCTTTTGTCTTTGTTTGCTCCGACTTTCTTTTCTCGTTGTTTAGTTCGGTAGCCAAGTGCATTGATTCTGTCAGCGTTATTCTTTTGACTTTTTGTTTCGGCGAAAATCTCAAACATCAGGTTCACAGCTATGGATTCTTGTTCATTTGGTACGAGTATTTTTTTGCTTTTATCATAGTCATATCCAAAAGGTACCCAACCCCCTGTCCATTGTCCTTTTGCTGCTTTCTGGGCGAGTTTGTCTCTTACGCGTTCAGAATTTATTTCTCGCTCGTACTGTGCAAAACTAAGGATAATGTGCAGCATCAATTTGCCCTGGCTTGTCGTGGTATTGATTTCCTGTGACGAGGCAGCAAAGTTGACGTTATTGGCTTCAAACAATTCCCAAAGTTGATAGAAATCTCGAATCGAACGAGTTAGCCGGTCCATTTTGTAGACTAAGACGGTATCGAATTTATCTGATGCTGCGTCTTGCAGAAGGCGCTGAAGACCAGGTCGGTTTACATTGCCACCGGTATAGCCAGGATCGGTGTACGTTTCAACGTGTGTCCAACCATCTTCTTTTTTGAGATCAACGTACTTAAGGCAATGCTCTTCTTGGGACTCAAGAGAGTTATATTCCTTTCGAGTTTGTTCCTCGGTACTGACCCTTGTATAAATTGCGCATCTCAAAAAACATCTTCCCTAAATCAAGAATATATCCAGTATTTTCAATCCATTATATCAGAGTTTTGTGCTCGATACATGACATATCTTTAGGGGATTTTTTTTGGTGCATAGTGACCGTGATACGAAACTGGAAAGTATTCTCCGACATATCCAACCAACCTCAATAGGATATTGTCAATCTGGTCAAATATAGATTCAAGTTCTGTCTTAATATGTGGCCACGAACTTGGGTGCCCATGTTGGTGAGCTGAAGAAAGTCCCGAATGAAAAATACAATTCCTATCGTCAATGAACGAAAAGGTGCCAGGAGCACCTCCGCTGGAAACGACAGCGGGGAATCCGATGTGGTTACATGCTCCGACAAGAAGTTGCTCGAAACTTTGCATATGCGCGTCTGATGGATTCGCTTTAAACCCCTTTATTAACCCGTTTGCTTTGGTTTGAGGCTGGTATCCAGATATGTTTGCTGCCCAGTTAAATTTGAATGACTCCATAAAGATGCTGGCGAATAGATACTTTACTTCCGCAGTTGTCTCAGTATGAGAGCGGCAATAGTAGTCAATTAGGACGTTCAGACCAAAACTAACGAGATTGCTTGAATACCCTTGGTATGATTTTTCGACGAATTCAATCATGGACGGGGAATCAAATGAAGTCATTGGACTTAGAATTGGAAAATTTTTGTTCACTTCTTGCAAGTGAGTTTCGATAGCCTCTCCTGAGGCATTAAAAGCTTCTTTCATCACCCAGCCAATAGGACAACGATTTACCATTGAGAGAATTGCGCAGCTCTCATCGGCAAGTGCAACTGAAGTGCTTGGGTACCCACTTGAACTTTCAATAGTCAGGACTGCATTAATTTGGCCGGGCTCGACCAGATTTATATCTAGATTAGGATACGGCTGAAGGTGTACATCTGAACCTCCATAGCGAGTAGATCCAAATCCATAACACTTAATATTTTTTAGATGGTGTTCGATCCTTATCGGATTTTTGTCTTTGACCGGATAAAAAATCATTGTTTTTAGAGGTTTGATAGTCATAGACCCATCAGACGAGCTTCTGACTATAACGCCTTGAGGAATTTGAAATGTCACCCCACTCTTAGTGTCTTGACCCGTTGCGGACAACCTTGACATGGAAGCAGGGACAAAGTGCGAGCACTGAATGCATACTTTCACTTCGCCCTTATAGGATAGTTCAATTTCGCCTGTGGCAGGTATAGCACCTGTTGGCAATTGTAGTGATATTTTGTCAAATTTCCATTTTTTCATATCTCACGTCTTTCTAGAACCTGATTTTGACGATCTAGGTACTAAAACTGATATTTTTTCTCTCTTTTCTTAAAGGCATCCTTTCCGCCTTCGAGCACCCTGCAAACATGCTCTCTGATACCCATTTTAAGCAGCAGATCTGAGGGATCACTGTCAGTGAAGGTGTTCTCGATTGCACCTGAAACGTAACTGAGCATTTCGCCCTCATTGTTTGCGACGATAATTTGTTCGCAATCGGAGTTAACTACAACGTTGGCGTTGTGGGTTGCAAAAATAACTTGTCTGTATTTCTTAATTTTTCTTATCAAGGGAACTAAGTTTTCAGCGATAAAACTATTATCGAGATCATCTTCCGGTTGGTCAAAAATAAAAGGTGTACCAAAAGTATCTGTAGCAAGTTTAAGGCATAAATACAGAGTGCCCCTTTGACCGATGGATAGCTGCTTTGGCAGTTTCCCCAGGTATTTAATTTGGCAAACCACTTGAATAAACTTCATGCGATTGTCTTTGGTTACAACACTTCTTATGAACTCCGCCTCACCATTTCTAGAAAATATGTCTAGTGCTAAGAACTCTTCTAGTGAGATCATTTCTCCGGTCGGGGATGTCAACACTGTTTCGTTACGAAGTAACTTCAGATAGTCCTCTGGACTTTTAATCGTGAGAAGCTGTTTAATTCTATCTTCAGTTGACTCTGACTTGGTTGCTCTGAATTTTGTTCTGTTGAAGCATTCGCTCAGAGTGCTCTTGAATGACTTCTCGTCGAATGAAACTTCGCCAGATATTTCGATGTCTTTTAGCAGAGAAGCGTTGAGATCTATCTGTTCCGGGGACCAGCCTTCTTTCCCAGTTTTCAGAGCCTGCCAGGACTTCTGGATCTCAAGGACACGAGTCTTTAGTTCCATATCTAGTGAATCAGCTAGGGCTGCAATCTTTGTAAAAACATCCTTTTTCTTTGCGGACATTTCGTCAATTTTCTTCAGTCTTTGGGAACTGTATTCGAGGTGCTTTTGATACTCCTCAACTTTGCCAAGGAGAGTGGTTACATCCCCACTGAGTCCTTGTTCTCTAAATTGTTTTGCGATTTTTTCGTTTTCGCTACCCAGAACTTTTAGTTTGTCGTCACCACTGGTCTTCGCTTCCTCGATGCCAGCTAGAGTTTGCTGACCACTTACTTCAGGCTGAGGTGGCCCTAAAAAACAGGACACCTGCTAAGCAATTTTCTCTTCAAATTTTTCAGGTGAGACATTTCCAATAGATGAGTGAATCCTTCTTCTATTGTAAAACTTTTCAATATACTCAAATATTGCCATCTCCGCATCTTGTCTCGTTTCGAATATTTTACCTCTAATGAGCTCCCGTTTCAAAGTACCAAAGAAACTTTCAGCTGCTGCATTGTCGTAACAATGGTTTACTCCTGTCATACTTTGTTCAAATCCGGCATTTTTTAACCGACGTCTAAATTTTTTAGCTTTGTATTGCCCGCCTTTATCACTATGGAAAATAACCTTTCCTTTTGGCTTTCTACTTTTTACAGCGCTATTAAAAGCATCTATTACAAGCTTAACCTTCATATTAGATTGCATGGACCAACCAACAATTTTTCTACTACAAAGGTCCATTATAGTGCAAAGATACAACCAACCTTCCTTGGTATTTACATAAGTAATATCCGACACCCAAATCTCATTAATATTATTTGCCTCAGCATCTTTTATTAAATTTGGGCTATCTTCCAAAAGAGGATCTCCTATAGTTGTGATTCTAAATGCCGGTGGTGTATATCCCATGATTTTTAGCTCCTTCATACGGCGTTCAATTCTATTAATGGATACCTTCAAATCTAAGGATTCATTAACTGCTGTTTTTAAGCGCCTACGCCCATAAGTACCATTGCTCTTTTCATATTCCATCTTTGCTATCTTTCTAAGCTTTTGATTTTCAACTTGTCTGGCTGACGTATGAGGCTTGAGCCATTCATAATACGACGAAGCTGAGACCCTCATGACCTGACAAAGCTTAATGATGGGATAATTCTTAGCTTCCTTGCTTATGAATTCATACCGTCTTACTGATGGCTCGCGAAGTAAGACGCCGCCTTTTTTAATATTTCATTTTCCATCTGCAACTCTTTTAGCTGTCTTTTAAGTTGCTTATTTTCTGTTAAAGCATCAATTTTCTGTTCAGTATTTTCCAGCCCATCTTGCTTAGAAAATTCAGTTTTCCATCGAGATAAATTTGCTCGAGGTATTCCCAGCTCACAAGCAATTTCAGATAATGTTACACCTTCTTTCTGTGCTAGCATTACTGCTCGTTTTTTGAATTCTAAACTATAATGAGTATTTTTTGCTCTCTTCTTTACCATATTAAACCTCCAAATAATCATGTTAACTCACATTATTTAGAATGTCCGGTAAAATGGGGCCAGCTCAAATAAACCAAAGCATCAACCAATGGTGCAATAAAATTGCTAACCGTAGAAAATGGCCAACTGATAGAAGTTTAACAGTATATCAAAAGTGGATGAGCAAACGTCCAAAATTAATAAAGTGCCCTACACGATTTCTTCACCCAAAAGAAATGTTTGCAAAGAGAAGTGGTAAATATCCGCAAATATCCTTTGATTTAAACTTCTATTCGATACCTCCAGAGTATCTTGGCCTCAATCTCATATTGCAAGCTGATGATGAAGTTATAGAAATTCTGTTTGATGGAAAAATAATAGCCAGGCATAAACGATCATTCTCTCGAAACCAAAATATTGATGATCAACAACATAGACAAACTATTTCAAACTACAAGCATTATGGTAAAGCAAATTACCTTCAACAAAGCATTATCAATGACTTTCCCGAAGCAAAAGTCATATTTGAGAGGCTATTTGATCAGGGTTATAGTACACATATCATAGCCAATAAACTTAACTCTTTGCATAGAGAATATGGTGAAAAACTTCTTAACAAAGCTTTGTTGCATGCTGTTGCAAGCAAATCATATAACATCGATTCATTACGCTACTTTCTACAAAAGCTACAAAAAAAACACAAAATAGTTCCTAAAATCTCAATTCAATTGCCAGATAAAGAAGAAATTAAAGGCTTACACATCAAATCTCATTCACTCGATCAATATGACAAAATTTAGGAGGATAAAATATGGTGTATGAACAATTAAAATCATTAAGACTGCATTACCTTGCCGAGCATATGGAACAGTTCCTAGTGCAGGCAAAAAAGTCTTCTTGGAGTCCAGAACAACTCATTAGTAGAATTGTTGAATTAGAGATTATAGAGCAATCCAATCGATCCACACACGCTAGATTGAAGGCGTCCAAACTTGGCAAAGCCAAGTTAATGGCAGACTTCGATTGGAATTGGCCAAAAGAAATTGAGCGAGGAAAAATTGAAGAACTCATGATGTGTGAATTTGTATCACAGCACAAAAACATTATTCTAGCTGGCCCACAAGGAGTCGGTAAAACTATGATTGCAAAAAATATTGCATTAAATGTCATTAATCATGGCTATAAAGTTTTATTTACCACAGCAGCAGATCTTGTTATTGATTTAGGAAGCCAAGAAAGCACTGCAGCTCTATAAAGAAGAATTAAAAGATACATTTCTCCTGATCTCCTAATTATAGATGAACTAGGCTACTTGTCATTTGACAATCGATCTGCTGATCTTCTCTTCGAAATCGTTAGCAAAAGATATGAACAAGGATCAATTATAATAACGACTAATCTAGCGTTTAAAGACTGGGGAAAGTTATTTCAGGGAGCAGCTTGTGTTACTGCACTTATCGATCGTCTCACTCATTACTGCGAGGTTACAAAAATTACTGCAGATTCATTTAGAGCAAAAGAATCATTGGAAAAGAAAGGTATCAATAATGCAAAAAACTACTCAAGAAAAAAATCAAGAAGCACTTCTGGCAAGGCTAAAACAAATAATTGAAGAACTAAAAAATATTTATATGGATATTTATTCAAATTATAGACCTAAAAGTTAAGAAATAAGTGCAGGTTATTATCAAAATAACTGCACTTTTTAGTTGTTGCCAACATTTATAAAGTTTTCTGCGTTGCCACGACCACGGTACAACACCTTTCTGTTTTTTTCTGTCAAGCTACAGTCATTTCGGCCAAGATGTTAAAAAAAAATTTTAGATCAGTATGTCCGGTTATCGACGAAATAATATTAGCTGACACTGCAGTAGCCGATCATATCTGCAATAGTACGATCACCATCTTTGGTTTGGCTTTGACGATCACGCTCTAGTTCAAGCATATCTCGATATTCATTCCACGTGCCGATATTGGTAGATTGTCGCAGCTCAATTGAGAAAACATCTGTTTTAGTTTCCGTGCCATCTTCGAAATAAATCCAATATTGGACTATTGCACCTTTATTCTGATCAACGGAATAGCCTGACCAACCTTTGACTTCAACCGTCGCAAAGAAGTGGTCACCTTTGTCCTCTAACGGGATATGTTTTACATCGGTCCAATAGGTCCCACCACCTAGATAGAGTGGTCTTTCTTCGAGCGCACCAACGTGGGCGTAAACAGAGCTTATGGCTTTACCATTGAGGCTTTTACCGAAATGAATTTCAGATAAGTAGTTAAAAGTACATCCATAATTTGTTGCGAATGCCGCTGAGCTAGACATTAAAACTAGAGTTAACAGTAATGTTCTCATCATTATAAACCTTTAAAAAGTTAATAAAACAGCTTATTTAATAAATACAATTTAAAAGTATCAATGTCAATAATTATATTAATAAGTTATTTAATTTAAATATATAATATAATTTATATGAAGAGCAATAAATAAGCGTAATAAATCCTCATCCAGTTGCCGTCATACCATCTTAAGAACAATCAACAGATAAAATCGAAGCAACGGACATGCACACCAATTCAGTATTCGAGCTTTTGGAAAACAGACACTTCACAGTATGCATAATGGCTAACACCTAATACTGCAACAAATTTGCACTTCGAAATGTTTACCACTGTAGCAGTCAAAAACAGGAATAGCATGGCCAGCGTAATCAACGAATAGCTTTTCTCCAGCTTTATAAACTTGAGTTCTCATTCATTTCGTGTGGTGGGTAAGTTCTGCAACCCTTCAGTGACAATCATTCATAATATCCTTAGTCTGTAATTTTCAAAGTTCTGATATCCGAGTGGAATATGAATATTGACAATCTAATACAATCAGTCGAATCGATTTCGAAAGTATATGCGATGAAACATGGGATTGAGCGTAGCTCTGACTGGTTCTTGCTTAAGCTTCAGGAAGAGCTTGGAGAACTTACACAAGCCCATTTAAAGGTTTCTGGTCGTGCGCGAAAAAAGGATTTGTCCGATAGTGAGATTAAAGCTGCGCTTGCTGCTGAAGCAGCAGATGTTCTTTGCCATGTGTTGCTTTACGCTATGCATCATAACATCGACCTCAACAAAGCTGTCGAGAAAAAATGGCTAGCCTGGCTTGAAAAATGATTCAAAACATGTGCGAATTTGATTTCGTAGGTTTCTGGGAAATCTATCGTTAGTGAGGTGGATGGTTACTATACATAAACAGGACTATCATGATTACATTTGTAAAAGGCGACATTTTTGAATCCCCCGCTCAGGTGCTAACTAACACAGTTAATTGCGTCGGCGTCATGAGCAAAGGAATCGCACTCAGCTTTAAGAAGCGATATCCCACTATGTTTGCCGACTATAAAAAGAAATGCCTAACCGGTAAAGTCAAAATCGGTCAGCCATATCTCTGGGAAGATGATAAAGTTCAGATCCTCAACTTCCCCACTAAAGATCACTGGAAAAACAACTCAGAACTGAGCTACATAGAAGATGGATTAAAGTATTTAGCGGAAAATTTTTCTGATATGGGTATTTGCTCTTTAGCTCTAGCACCGCTTGGCTGTGGCAACGGAGGATTGGATTGGGCAGTAGTAAAACCCTTGATAGAAAAATACCTTAAAGACATTCCAAATCTAGAAGTATTTGCATATGTTCCAGCTAATATAAATGGCCTCCAAAAGTCACCTGACAATGATAAAGAGATACCTAAAATGACACATCACAAGTTCGTCAGCTCTCCAGCAACTGCTCCTATTTCATAGATTTTTCAAAAAAATTACTTTTTACTGAGCATTAAAATATTAGATTCTCCTTCTGCCTAAAAGACACACTCTAAAACCCTTCAATGACAATCAGTCAATATCCTTAGTCATTAATTTTTAAAATTCTTATATCTGTAACAACTTATTTGTATCAGCTTAGTTTTCTCATTAAATCTTCCAGTTCGCCCTTTACTAATATTCACCTGATGAAAATTTAATATTTCAGTTCTCAAACTTGTCAATGCTTTGCGCAAGTTCGAAAACCTTGCCAGCGTCGATCAACCCAAACAATCCCTCATCTATTTCAGATGCATATAGAAAAATATAAATAAATGCCCTCAATTTAATAGCCTGAGGGTATTTGATAAAAGTCATTTTTGTAAGGGCTCACCACATCGTGTTTCTGATAATATTGATGGTATTGCAAAGCTAGTTTCAATCTACAGGCTACCACTACATGGGATCTATTTAACAGCCGCTTCAAGAGTTGCAATATCAATTTTTGTCATTGTCATCATCGACTCAAAAGCACGTTTTGCTTTTTCTTGATCTGAGCTGGTTGTTAGATCTAGTAGTACCTTTGGCGTAATTTGCCAAGAAAACCCCCAACGGTCTTTGCACCATCCACAAACGCTTTCCATTCCACCATTGCCAATGATAGCGTCCCAATAACGATCAGTCTCTTCTTGGCTTTCAGTAACGACCATAAAACTTACAGCCTCATTCGGCTTGAAATTAGGTCCTCCATTTAAGCCAACAAATTTACGCCCCATCACGGTAAACTCAACAGTCAGTTCACTTCCTTTTGTTCCACCAGGAAAATCACTTGGTGCTGTATTTAATCGATCGATACTACTGTTTGGAAAAGTATCAGAATAAAACTTTGCTGCTTTACTCGCCTCACCGTGGTCAAACCAAACACAAGTGATAAGTTCGCTCATTAGCTTTTTCCTCTCTTGAACATCAAACATTATCTATAAATTTTCGGCTATTTTAGCTCTTTTTATCAGGCAATGATAGGCTTGTGTTACAAGAAATCTTTTCACGCCTTCTGCTTTTAAATTTCTTATAAAACGTTACCTTTCTTCTTGCGTGCTTCTTTTCTTTTTAGCTTTAGAAGCTCTTTTTTTATTTTAGAAATTTTTCTGTAGCAGTAGTAAATACGATAGGACTCAAATCAAGCAGGTGCTTATTTAAAAATTTCCAATATTCTTTTGGATAAGCTCTAGAAAATTCTTAAATTCCAACCAATTGCCTTTTGAAGATAGTAGTGATCCTTTTTAAAGGCGGTTCAACTAAAAAAACAATGTCATTAAATGGAAGCAATACTCTCTTGGGGTTATAATAATAAACCCTACATAATCTTCATTATGGTCACTAAATGGCACTATTTCTAAGCTTCCATTAGCCAATCCATCTACTAGTGTAGTAAAATTAACCGCGGAGGAGTTAATGGCAACCGAAACGAAAAAGAAGACATCTAAAAATTCAGCTGGCCCTGTTCATAACCTACCAAATGATTTTCAGGAAGCCATAAGCTCTAAGGCATCGATCAAAAAGGCTTGGGATAAACTTACGCCATTGGCTCGAAATGAATGGATTTGCTGGGTAATTTCCGCGAAAAAGGAAGATACCAGAGTCAAACGCATTAAACGCGCGCAAGAAGAACTAAACCAAGGAAAGAAAAGACCATGTTGCTGGCCAGGCTGCCCCCATCGAAGACCAAGCGCAGCTAAATGGTTCAAAGACAAGCCAGCTTAACACTGACATTCAAAAGGCATTAGATCAATCCCATGATGAATGTTAGATGCCTTTTTTTCCCGTTTATTATAGATACGTTCTTCAAATGAAAAAAGCAGCAGTCTTACATGGACTGAATCTTCTCGCATCCGAAAATCAATAAGCCGCCGATTATTGATAAATGGACATCAAACCTTTTCCACCTAGATATGCTTGTAGATTTCGCCGTAGGTTGGATGTCTAGCAACCGAGCTTAGAAAAATTTATAATAAAGATATAAAAAGCAGGAAATCAATAAACTACTTTGATTTCCTTACCAGTCCAATCATGCCTCCTTATCATTCCCCATTTCTTCCAATGGAACCAAGGCTAGAGAACTGCAATTACGTCTAACACGCTCGATCAATTCAATAATAGAGAGTGATAGATGTTGCTGTTTTTTTCCTATTCGCAATGAGATCAAATCACTTGCTGCCTCTTTATCCCCAAAAACGACAACAAAAGGTATCTTTAGCTTCTCTGCCATACGTATTCTTGCTGGAATTCGATCCTTTGGTAGCATTTCAATCACACGCAAGCCAGCATTTTCGCACAAAGACATAAATTGTGCACATCGTTCAGAATGCCTCTCAGCAACTGGTAACAAGGCAACTTGAATTGGTGCAATCCAAGGGGGTAAACGTCCAGCAAAATGTTCGAGCAAGATTCCTATAAACCTTTCCATTGATCCGTAAATCACTCGATGGATTACAATAGGCACTTCGTCAGCTCCCTGCTGGTTTACAAATTTGCACCCAAATCTTCCAGGAAGCTGAAAGTCTAATTGGATTGAACCCATTTGCCATTTTCGACCAAGAGAATCTTCGATCATTATATCTATTTTAGGGCCGTAGAATGCTCCTTCCCCTGGATCGATAGAAAACTTCTCAGAAACAAATCTATTTTTTAGAATTTGCAGCAAAATTTCTTCGGCGTCATCCCATTGTGCTGAGCCGCCTACAAATTTTTTTGGCCTAAGGCCTAACCGAAAACTATAGGAGAGGCCAAAGATTGCATAAAACCTATCAACAAGATCGAGGATGTTATTAATCTCCTGCTTTATCTGGCTTTGCATAAGAAAGATATGTGCATCATCTTGAGAAAACCTACGAACTCTCAACAGACCATGTAATGCACCAGACTTTTCAAAACGATGAAGACTATCACAATCTGCCAATCGAAGAGGAAGCTCTCTATAACTTCTCTTCTTATAATTAAAAACTACCATTGCATCAGGACAATTCATCGGTTTCATACCAAGAAATTTATCTGGATTTTTAGGATTTCGCATAAGGAACATTTCATCTCGAAAGTGTTCCCAGTGGCCAGATACTTCCCACATATCTTGATGATGAATCAAGGGGGAAGAAATTTCCTTATACCCGCGTTTTTTGTGCTCTTTTCGCCAAAAAGAAATCAATTCCTCATAAATTTGCAAGCCATTTGGCAACCAATAAGGCATGCCAGGTGCATCGTCAGAAAAGAAAAAAAGATCCATTTCTTTTCCTATAAGTCTATGATCTCTTTTTTTAGCTTCTTTCAATGATTTTAGATGCTTTTCCAAAATTTCTTTAGATTCAAAACACAAAGCATAGATTCTCTGTAACATTGGATTTCTTTCATCTCCTTTCCAATATGCACCAGCAAACCTATGCACCTTAAATCCATCAATTGGGATCTCACTTGCTTCCTTAACATGTGGACCAGAACAAAGATCAAAAAAACCCGAATGCCTGTAGATTGAAATTTGAGGATTTAAGCTCCTCACCTCAATCCCATCATCATTTAATGATCCATCTAAAATCCCTTCAAAGTTTCTAATTTAAAGGCTGATTGGTAAAAATGTTTCTTGCTATCTTTTCGTCAACATTTTCTCTTGAAAATGCATGAGCTTCGAGAATGATCTCCTTCATTCGATTCTCAATCCAAGTGAGATCATCTTCATTGATTTTTCGAGGCAAAAGAAAGTCATAGTAAAAACCATTATCTATAGGCGGACCGCCAGCCAGATATACCGGTCCATTTTTTTCAAAACACTCCATGACAGCTTGTGCCATGATATGAGCCGCACTATGGCGAATTTTAAAAAGTTTTTCTTTGGATTCAAGCGGTTTCTTTTCCATGATGTTCTCCTAAGGGTCGAAAACGAGCCCTTTGGAAACACCAAAAAACCCGGGCCTTTCGACCCGGGTTTTAAAAGTTAATCAAATAAAATCAATAACTAGACCTAGGCCATCCTCCATGAAGTGGTGGTGGTCTGGGTTAATTTTTGAAATTTTACTTTATTCATTTGCTTCATTTTCTTTCCTATCAAGGCTAGATCTCGTAAGATCATCACCGATTCAGTATTACACAACTCTTCGTCAAATTGCAAATTTTCATTAGAATTTTTTATAAACTTCTTTTCTCTCTAAAAATTTTCATAACAGCGATTACTTATCAACATCCTCTTACGACCTATGACGATTTCAATTTTATAGCCATTTGCTTAGTCTTAGAAATTTATTTACTTCATTTCAAATTCTTATCCGCTCAAAACAAATTCTCAGTTATAATGCTATTCACTATAAACAAAAGAAAAACTACCAGAGACGCTAATTTTTTTAGTCATGTCATCGGTTCTAAGACTTAATTCATCAAAATGCCCAGTAACTTTATTAGTAGCAGTATCGTGACTATCAACAATAATCTTCCAAACTGTATCGCCATCACATCTATCTTGTAACCACACGTCATAAGTAGTAGCTGTAGTTTCTGGGTTTTCTAATTTTGGCGTTCGAATTTTCATCAACATACCGCCGCCTCCTTGTGTCTCATTTGTCTCGCCAAAAGGACAGATTTGAAATGTTGACAGCCCCTCATAAAATCCCCGAGAAAAGGAAAAGCTGAAATGCACAATATCGTTATAGGCACCCGCTGCACCATTATTATTAAAGACAACTCCAAGATCTGGGTGGTAGGAGTTCGTCTGCTCTAAGTCCGCATCACCATCAATCAGTGTGGGAATTTTATAACAGGTATAAGTCAATTCACCACTGTAATCACCACCGACTTTAATCTTTAAAAAACCATCATTGCTTGTCGGCTCTGCTTCTGAGCTCACACAATCACTGCCGCCATCAGGCAACAAAGTTCCTTCAACTTCCTCTTCTTCTTTAGCACAACCCAAAGCGCAAACAATGAACATCATAGCAATTAATGGTCTCAACATCGAATCAGATTCCTTATACACATTTCAAAATTTGACTAGATTATTCTCCTATTATAATCTAAATCTGTACTTGAGGCTGCAAAAAATATTAATTGCACGGTCGTCAACTTTCTAATCCAAGAACCACATGCTTAAGATAGCAAATGCTACTATTGGTAGAGAAAAACTTGAACAGGCTGGCGCAAAGATCCTTGGTACAGCAAACGAACCATGGGGCAACATGGTTGTTTTCGAGGATCCAGACGGTAACGTATTAAAACTTATGGAATCCAAGTAATAGTTGATTTAAATTTTCTAACTAAGTGTAAAATAAGCTTCGAACTGCAAGATAGGGCCGTTTTTTTCAATCGAGTTATGACTAGACATCCATTATCATGGTGATATTATGCATATATGGACAAAACATTTAACATTTTTATTTGCCTTTTAATAAGCACCACTCTGAGCTTTCCAAGCTCTTCATTCTTTAGCGACTTTTTTTTAACCCTCCATATTGACTCATATTCTGAGCATAACAAAAATCATCATGACAATATTACCAAGAATTCCGAAGCTCATGAACACTCGCATAAACATAGTGAAGATGACGAAGAGCACAAACATAGCCATGACCATTTATCCAATAAGACATCAGAACTGAGAATTATTCTAAACACAAATTTAGAGATAGCTCCCCTTACCTTGTTAAAGGTCTTGTCTGGATTTTATGTTATCTTCTTAAATTCAAACCCTCATCCTGAAGAACTTTTTCGACCTCCTATCGCCTTGCTTTAACATTCTTTATTCTACTCAAAATTAATTTAGGAGGATCCATGCGGAAGATATTTCTATGTCTTTTGCTAGCACTATGGTCTGCCAACGCGTTGGGCCATGGTATCAGTGAAGAGGCAAAGCGGGCTATGATTGAAGGAGGATACCTTCAATATATATGGCTTGGCGCTGAGCATATGATTACAGGTTACGATCACTTGCTATTCTTGTTCGGTGTTATATTTTTTCTAACTTCATTTAGAGATATTGTTAAGTTCATCACAGTATTTACTATCGGCCATAGCATAACACTAATATTTGCTACCTTTTTAGGAATAACAGCAAATTATTGGCTTGTTGATGCTATAATTGCAATTAGTGTTTGTTATAAAGGATTCGACAATAACAAAGGATTCCAAAATTATTTTGGAATGCAAAAGGCGCCAAACTTATTACTTATGGTGTTCATATTTGGACTCATCCACGGCTTTGGTCTCTCAACAAGACTCCAGCAACTGCCATTAGGTGATAAGGGTTTTGAAATGTTGATGCGAATTATATCATTCAACATCGGTGTCGAGTTTGGGCAAATCGTGGCACTTGCAATAATGCTACTACTCTTGGGCTCGGTAAGAAAGACTGACCTATTTAGGCGATTTTCAAAAATCGCAAATGATGGGCTGATTTTAGCAGGGTTCTTGCTCTTGCTAATGCAATTACATGGCTATCTACATACATCATACCCTGATGAATTTGGATTTAGCGAAGACAACCATATACATCATCATGAGGATATGGACGTCCACCAAAAAAACAGTAAACACGATTCACTTTGAAAGGAAAAGTTATGAAAGCAGTTTTATCATCTCTACTAGTCATGTTTAATTTAACCGTCGCGACCTTAGCATTTAGTCATTCAGATCATCACCATCCTCCAAAAAAGCCAGTAACTGAGGATGTTGCAAAAAAGAACGCACAGGAAAGTGTTAATATGTTAATTAAAACCAAAAAAATTGAAAACTCGTGGACAAAATCTCAGTTCGTAAGTTTAGAAAAGAAAAGATTTGGCAGTTCGGAGGAATGGGTGGCTACCTATTTAAATAAAGCGATAAAAGACACTGCAAAGCAAAAGTTATTCATTTTCATGAGGCTATCCGGTGAATTTCTGGCTGCCAATTACACAGGTAAATAGTATTTGGTAAGTCTTTTAGAAGAAGCCCTTAAGCAACTTCTGCCATTAGGCTTTAGCTTTGGCTTTGGCTTTGGCTTTGGAATGATCTTAACAGTTTAACAACATTCTGTTGCCAACGCTATTTGCGTTGGCACTTTCGCACATATTTCCTAACGCCCCTAATTCAAGACAAGACAAGACAAGACAACCCACATAATAAAACAATTTTAAATTATGCCCTGTGTATTAAGACTCAATCGAGAAGAGTTATGTGACAGCCATCAAAAAATAATCTAGCAAAGTTGCCGCCCTGCCAGAAATTATCGTAATTATTAAAATCTTTATCCTTCTTTTAAAATATGTTATTTCCTATGTTAGGGTTCAGCTTGGAAAACTCTAAGACAGGCACCATCATGAAGCGACAAATTATTATATCCATCATATTTTTGCTTCCTATATTGGCAATGGCCCATGGTGAGCACCACGAAAACTTGGAAAATGCGCATAAAGATTCGATTGCCAATGGCGAAAATAATTACCATCGCGATGAACTACTAAGGAAAATAAACAAAAGTTATACTAATTCTATAAAACAAATATTTCAGGAAAAATGCTACAACTGCCATTCAAATCAAACTAAATATCCTTGGTACTATCCTATACCTGGCATTAGGCAACTCATTGATCATGATATCAAAGACGCACTAGAGCATTTAGATTTTACAAATGATTTTCCTTTTGCTGGACATGGAACACCCAAGGAAGATCTTGAAGAGCTCATTGAAGTGGTAGACGAAGACTCAATGCCACCTTGGCAATATCTCATAATGCATAGAGACCATAAGCTGAGCAGTGACGAGAAAAATGATATTATATTATGGGCCGAAAGCTCTCTAAATCTACTTTCTGCACAAAAGTAAGCATAATATGAGAAACACAAAAAAACTTTATTTTTTTAGCTTTTTTTGGATGTTCTTAGTCATTATTCCCGTTATCGTCCCCTATTTCTTAAAATTAGGTCTTTCAATGAGCCAAGTTTTTCAACTTCAAGCTATCTTCGGACTTGGAATTGTCACTTTAGAAGTACCCACTGGATATTTGTGTGACATGTGGGGACGAAAAAGATCGCTCATTATCGGCTCCTTTCTATCTGGGCTTGGCTTCACTTATCTCATTTTTATAAAATCATTTGCCGAATTAGTTATATACGAGTTAATAATTGCAACCGCATTGAGTTTTGTTTCTGGCGCGGACATCTCACTTCTTTACGATTCAGTGGACAAGTCCGATAGAAAATACAGCACCAAGTCATTGGCAAATATGCAGTTTGCTTCTGTTTCCGGAGAATCTGTCGCTTCCATTCTAGGTGGCGCTTTGATGGCATTTTCATTTACCCATGTAGCAGTGGCAAATGCAATCGCTGGGTGGATTCCGTTTTTCATCGCCTTAACGCTATCCGAACCGACTGTCGAACGTATGAGTCGTTCAACTCATTTAGAAAATTTTAAAGAAGTATTTCGTCATATCTTTTTTTGTAAGGATAAAATTCTATTCTTTAGCTTTATCAATCTTATCATTTGGGGATTGGCGACCTTTATTGCCGTTTGGTTGTTTCAGAAATATTGGGCAGATCGTGGAATATCGCTCACTTACTTTGGCATAATATGGGCTATCTATAATATTTCAGTTGGCATTACTGGCAAGCAAGTTCACCGTCTTGAACATAAAATAGGTGCCATTCCATTGCTTCTATTTTTGAGTATAGCACCTGTATTGGGATACCTAGGAATGGCAAAATCGGCGGGATTCATCGGAGTGGCATTTGGATTGCTTTTCTATCTTAGCCGAGGGGTAACACAAATTCTATTAAAAGACGCTCTCAATTGGAGAATACCCAGCAAATTTCGCGCTACGGCAAATTCACTACAGAGTTTTTTCTTTCGCCTAGGATTCGCTATTATCGGACCATTGGTTGGTTACGGGGTCGATACTTATGGAATGGATACCACCTTACTTTCACTCGGCGCGGTATTCATTGGGATGATCTTTTTTACAACATTTCCTTTGGTTAAAGAAATTCGAAAATTAAAAATAGAGGAAATTCCCTTACCTTAGTATTCTTGACTCACATAGACAAATTTCTCATTTTCGATAATTCCTTGATAAAATCAGCACCATCACGGCTTCTGGCAGAGCACTTGAATTAAGTATATATATCCAATATTACTAGTAAATTTATATTTTAATTTACTTTCCTTAGTAAATTAAATACTTAGTCTCCATGGATGATACGATCGAAAAGCTTCACAGAGAAGTCACAGAATTTGCGAAAAAGTACCAACTACGAAGGACTTCGGATCTTGCCTGTCCAAGTTTAAATGTTTCGCAAGCCTACGCATTAGGAGAACTGATAAAAGGGTCCAAATCTATGTCAGAACTTGCATCTTATCTCAGAGTCTCACTTGGCTCAGCTACAAAGATTGTTGATTCACTCGAGCTGCTAGGATTTGTAAAGAGAAAAATAGACCAAAACGACAGACGGTCTTTTGTTGTTAGCCCTACTTCCAAAGGCGCAAAAACCTTTAGTGATCTCCAGAAGAAGTTTCAATCTCATCTGAGTAACGAATTGGCCAATATTCCCAAAAACGAATTGACACAGATATGTGATGGGCTAGCTATCATAAATGAAGCGATTGATAGTTGGAGAGATCAACTTGAGGAAACTCAATGAATGATATTGTTATCCGATACCTTACTCCTGAAGATCAAATGCAAGTATTTCAAATATACAATCATTACGTAGAAAACTCATATGCAACCTTTGACGAAATAGTTCCGACAAATAGCGAGCATTTTGAAAAATTCAAGCGATACAAACAATTCGGTCGTTATAGATGCTGGATTGCTTGTTACCAAGAAAAAATTGTTGGTTTTTGTTCCACAAATCAATACCGTCAACATCACGCTTTTAACGACACTGTTGAGGTTGCGATCTATATTCACCCTATTTATACAGGCAAGGGTATAGGAAAACAATTATACAAAACTCTATTCAGTGATCTAAAATATGAACAAATTCATCTTTATGTATCTGGTATAGCCTTACCTAATGATGCCTCTATCAAACTCCATAAATGTTTTGATTTCGAAGAAGTAGGTGTCTTCAAGGAATACGCCAAAAAAAATGATTCTTATATTAGTTCCATTTGGCTACAAAAAATAGCCACTCCGATAATAGATGACTTTCAATTTGAAACGTTTAATGGTGAAACCGACAAAGTTAGAGACCTTATATTTTCGATATTAAAATCATATGGATTAAGCCCCGATCCGGGAAAAACAGATAAAGACATATTCGACATCGAAAATCTTTACTTTAAAAAAAATGGCTGGTTTGAAACTATATATGATAAAAATCGAGATCTTGTCGGTACCTGGGGGTTATTACAAGTTGATCCAGACACTGTAGAGCTCAGAAAAATGTACCTATCAGAACAAGCAAGAGGAAATGGCCTTGGAAAAAGGATGCTAGAAAGAGCACTGCAAAAAGCACAATCATTGGGATACCATAGAGTCGAACTCGAAACGGCATCCGTGTTAGTCGAGGCGATAGGCCTTTATAAGCGATATGGATTCAAAAAAACTGCACGCTCCGACCTATCTCCGAGATGTGATCAAGCTTATTCTTTGATATTATCTTGAGGAAGGGTAAATTTAACTTCAATAAAGATAAACGTCTGACTGACCTAACTTATTGAAAATTAAAATTCTACAGCTTCTATTGTCAAAAAGTCTTGCTGCTCTAAAAGATCATTTCTTGCTCGCAAGTTTTCTTGAAGATGTTTCACATCTCTTGCTCCTGTCAGTGGTTGAATTCCTGCCTGTAAGGCAAAGCTATAAATTAATGTATTGATTGGAACTTGATACTTTTGACAAAGCAGACGGATAAACTCAGAATTATACAATAGTGGATCTCTCTGCAAGTTAAAGCCTTGATAAACAATGTCAGACTCAAGGCACCAATGCCTAACTTTTGAATTCCATTGAATGGATGGGTAGCATCGATTCTGTACGATCTGCGGATAAATATTCGTAGCCGCAACCAATTCTTCAAGCTGCTCCAGTGAAAAATTACTCACACCAATCAATTTAACTTTACCATCTTGCTTTAAGCTTGATATTGTTTCCCATGCATCAACATCATCATCAGTGATTCCAAAGCCCAGCTTAGGGCCATGCAAAACATAAGAATCTATCGTTTCAACCCCAAGGTGGGCTAATGAACTTGTAAAAGATTGGTGGACTTGTTGGACTATGGAGTCATTAGGGTTATAGGGTAAATACTCATCCACATCCTGCCCTTCAACAAAGGTGTACTTTGTCTGTAAAAAAACATCTTCTCTTTTAATAAGTTTTTCATCGAAAGCTTTCTTTAGTGCATTTCCCACTCCCGCTTCATAGTAATGCCGCCTTTGATTAGCTGTATCAATAGTACACAAGCCTTCCTTCAAAGCCTGATAAGTAAATTTCTCAGTATTTTCGCCCTTCCATGCCGTTCCATAAATAAAATTCTGTAGGTTCATACCTATTTCCTTTTCAATAAAATTTTATTTGTGTATCGCTAAGATCGATTAACAAATTAATAAATGCGAAGATGGTCAAATTTAGTGATGCAATGTACGGCAAGCTAGAAAAATTTTAATCCTTTGGCTGTTCAGTCATTTATTTGAACAGCCAAAGAGTTAGACATCAAAAAAAATTCATTAACAACCTAAAGCCCACGCTCAAGATGCATCACACCCCATGTCTCGCTAGAATCACTTCCATCTGCTGATTCCAAATACTGATAGAAATATGAATCCACCGAACTACCGACACTAATAGAAGTGTCAAGGTTATACAATTTTACAATCCATGGCGAACCATTACCATCTTTGAATTCAGTCTCAATTTTATAAACTCCGCTCGAAGTTTGATTAAAAACACTTGTGTCAATTCCATCTTGCTTTGATTCGCATATTTAATACCAGTATTATTATCATCAGGCTGTATACTAATCAAAAGAGGCTCGCCATCTGGATCAAAAACGACTGTAACCCAGCCTCCACCATAGTCAAAACAATCTTCACTGGCACGAGAACATTGCTCATATTCACTTCCATCCACCACAGTCGTCGGCGGTGTTGCGTTGGAATCATCTTCAGTTCGGCTTGAATCTGCTAGGTAGCGATACCCATGTATAGTTCCCGGACGCCCTACAAATACAAAATTTTGACTCCCAAAACGGTTGATATAAAATAGGAACCCTTAAATTGCTCAGTTTCTGTGCCACCATCAGGCCGGCTTCTATCTTCATAGTTGTCTCGCTTAAAATCTTAGATACGAGACGTATCAATCAGCATCGTAATATTGGGTTTAGCATCTGAATTTGCCGCAATAGTTATTCCATCTTAATAGGAAACTCCATATTGAATGAATCACCATGATCAGGATTTAATGAAAGCCTACTAGTCGTCCATTGAGCGTCATCAGCTGTCGATAAAAATTCTGAGCTTTCTGTCGCGGTTCCAGCTAATGCAGTTTCCATAGTAAAACTTTTCTTTGTGCAATAATTTTCAAATGCAACATCATCTGTATACTTTGAGGCATCAGATGTTCCCCAGCCATCTTGCCTGATATAGTTGCCGACACATCCTTTGACATCGGTTGAGTTTAGGAGAGAAACCTTCAAAGTATCAAATGTTCCTTCTTGAGACACCTGAACAAGTGCTACAGGTGGAGATTGTCCTTCTTCAAGAGCTGGACAAGATAATTCTTTTTCTCCATCTTCATTTTCAATTTCTTTTTTTTCAATCGGATTTCCATCCTGATCAGCTCCACATGGACATTCAAAATCTAAAACATTGCCATCATTATCCATGCATTTAATTTCTGTAAAAAACTGGCTCATATCCACGGTTGTACCACTAATACGTAAAGGCTTCCCTTCAGGGTAGGAAAAAATAGGAACCTCTAAGTTTGTTTCCGAATTAGCTAATTTTAATTTAAGTCTGATACAAGAAAAAACCTATTCCTTCCAAAAAATCATTCTACTCTTTGGTATAAGAATCAGATTCTAAAGCGGTAGGGCGCTTAGCCTCAGTAGTACCGTCTGTAGCATCATCTTCGGAATCACCTAGGGTTAATTTATCGCTATTCACCTTAATAATATCATAAACGATCGTTCCTTTTGCCGTGTCCCCAAACATATCGCAATCTAGTGTAGTTAAATCCTTTTTAGTATCAAGCTCCCATTCACCACTAGCACAGCCACTTTCATCGTTAAAAAAGCTAACAGCATCTTCTGAAGTTGGGGTCATAGTATAAGTTACAAATGTGATATCTATTGCCTTTGCTCCTTCAACTCCTTCAATGTCCGCACCAATTTTATATGTACCAGTAACTTCGGCATCAAAATCTTTATTAGCCGCCTCACAACTTGTGGATTCGCCGTTGAAGTGAGAGGTCTTATATGTAAAATTTGATCCATCAAATACATAAGAACCACTATCTGTTCCTGAGCTTGCACATGCTAATGACCATGTCCCTTGATAAATAGAAGTGTCGGCTGCACTATCTTTACTGTCACTATCTTCTGATGAACCACAACTAACAGATAAATATAAAAGGATAGCAATTTTTATAATATTTCGAACATTTTTCATCCTCACTCCTCCATTTAGATTTCAACATAATTTATTTTTGTAAAAAGCTATTATATAACAAGTTATATCGTTAACCTAGATTTGTTACACATAAAATCATTGTAAGATAAAATTTTTAAAGAAGGACAGCTCTATTTAAAAGAAGATCTTAAATATTATCAATCCTATCAAAAAAAGAATCATGCCATAAATCAGAGATAAATAAATACTGAACCGGTTGATCACCACCTTTAGAAGACAAATTTCTATATTTCGCCAAAACAGTATCTATATCTTCCTTAAAATTTTTCCAATTATGTGTCGAAAGCCGTCGTAAGCCAATACGTAAGCATAATTCGCTATTATTTATTAAATGTTTTTGAGCTCTAGCAGTCATTTCTTTTAAATAATAACTACTATACCTTTGCCCAATAGGTCCTCTATCATCCCACATTACAGTTGTGCCAAAAGATCTAAGAATCGGATTACCATCCTCATCAATATCTATAAGTTTTATTTGCTCAAGCCCCAAAAGATAATGATCAACAGAACTTTTACTCAATTTATATTTACTAGAAATCTCTTCAACCGCTTTGCCATCATTGAGCTCTAGAAAGAAGCATAAATGGCTGATATGCTCCGCCAAGAAAGATTCTTGTTCAATGGTAAACCTTAGCTCAGATTGTATTTCACTCTCATGCATCAAATCATGTAAACTCATGCCAACAAAACTACAAATTACAATTAGCCGATTGAGATCAATATCGCATTCCGACATGAACCGTTTAACTGTACTTTCCGCTAGATTTAAGTGTTTTGCTATATCACGATACTTAACTTTTTTGATCCTAAGAACTCTTTTTAACGCGCTTATCAACTTCCTAGTTTCAATATTTGTGCTCAAATAATATACTCCACTTCAGATTAGTATTAAATTTATATACCAATTTATAAATAATTTACAAAAGTATCTTAATACTATACATAAGCATGGCTCACAGCAACCTGAACTTATGAGGCACAACATGTTTAAATCATTCATCTTTATTTACATCGCCTTTGGATTCGCCGCTAATGCGAGCAGCCAAGCACTACCGGATCCAGAAGTACAAGAAGTAATCTTAAACGAGCTAATTAATAAGATTGAAAAGTTTGATGGCGAAGCCCTATTTGTCCGTAAGAACAGAGATGATTCTTGGCGTGAAACAGTCAGTAAAATCATAGATGAGGGAACAAAAACGGAAGAACCCCCTGAATTCATCAGGGCATTAGAGCGCATTGACCAAACATACCCAAATCTACACTCCTACTTTGAAAGTCATAACACAGACATCAAGAACTCTTTGCCTAAAAAACGCATCCCAGCCATTAAATTTGTCGAAGTGCGTCCTTCAGAAGACAAGGTAGAATTTGTAATCTCAGCCATCAATCAAAAAGCAAATCATAAACTCCAGCCCCAAATAGGAGACCGCTTGCTTGCGATCAACGGGCGGCCAATGGAAGCTTGGCTAAATGAGCAATTTTCATTTTGTAAATGGCCTCTCAAAAGCCAATGCGGCCTTACGTTATTTAATAATCTAGCCAGAGAATACCTATCATGGAGGCAAGAAGAAACACTAACATATTCAGTGGAGCATGAAGGATCTACAATTGATATTGATGTGCAACTAGTTGACTATAGCCCTGCTCATAAAGACTATTCAAAATATAGATGCGCTAACTTCACAAAACGCTACGACGGATTTCAATTAGCTTATCAAGGAAATAGAGCATGTATTTATGAATCACCAGATTATCCAGATACTGCCATTTTAAGAATTATTTCTTTTCAATACAACCATGGAAAAAATGAAAATCCTCCACTCTGTTCCAATGAGGCAAGCAAACCGATAGAAAATATTTATGATGAGGTAGACTGCTTACGCAAAAATTACTGGAATAAGTCAGAGAAGATAAATCACCTTATCATTGACATTCTTGAAAATGGCGGAGGCCAGGCTCCAATTCCATATTATAAAATATTATTTGCGGAACCTTTTCAAGAGCAATGGGTGCGCTTTCGAAAAAATAGTATCATTGAAAACGAGACCTTAAGAAAAGCATATATTTTGGGGAAGCAAGGGCCAAGAGCTTTGGTATCAAAATATTAAAAATAACGGCGTCTGGGATAATACAGTCGATAGTGAATTTTTACCACAAATTCCTATGTTCTGTGCCGACGAAAATGTGATCTGCACCAAAGGAAGATTTCATCCTGATAATCATCCATTTCGTGGAAAGATTACCATCTTTGTCAACGAATTGTGCGTTTCTTCCTGCGATGCTTTTGTATACGAAATAAAAGATGAGCTAGCAGACAAAGTAAAGATTATAGGAATACCACAATCTGCAGACACTGCATATGCAAGAGTTGCTCTTGATATTTATGGCAGCCCTAACAATCTTGGAGAATACATTAAGCTACGCTCTATTTATGCAGAGGTTCCAGAGGATGTCTTGTTTTCACAAACAATTTCCATAGCTAGAAGCGTAACTGAAGACGGTGAGATGGTATCAGGAGTTTCAGAACCTTTAGACCAATTTGTTCCGTATTCTTTTGAAGAGAGGTATAACTATCAAAATAAGCTATTAAAGATAGCACTTACTCAATGAAATTTACAACTTAAATGAAAAATTGTCGTCAACTAAAGCAGGAACATCTTAAAAGCATCAAGATAGCTTTTCAATCTAATATTGATCTATAAAAGAGAATTTAATGAGGAGTTTATTAGCCTCCTCATTCATATTGTTATCCAAATTAAAAATTCGCTGTAAACTTACCTGAGACAGCAACCCAGACTGTCCCATCGACATCGCAAACATCAAAGATTTTCTTTCGAATCTTTTTTGGAACGATAATCTCTCCCCAAGTATATCCATCACTCTCCTTTGCTTGCAAAACATACATCGGCATATCTTTACTAAGTGTTAAAGCCATTCCTTTAGACAAACATTTGTCACCTCTAGTTGTCGGTTGCAATCGGATTGTTAAATTTTCTACCCCAACTCTTCGAAAGCCAGTTAAATCTTTATTTGAAAGACTATTAGCAAAATCTTTATAAGTCTAATATTTTCTAAAGCTCCTTTTCTCAAATGTGGAACGGGAGGCATAGGACGCTTTTCGTCCTCAATTTTTTCGATAGCCAAACTATTTTCACCTTTGCCCGGCGTCAAAAACTCCTTCTCAAATATCACATTGTAAAATCCATTTGCTATATCTTTAGAGTTCGAATCATCGCTATAAGCTCCCCAGTTATGTGGCATCCCGCACAATACTGAGTTAAGTAATTATTCCATAAATTTTTAAAACGTAGAGAAAGATTTTTATCATGCTCCATAATCTGCATGGAAAATTCATTCCAGTCATACGTTACTATATTCGCTGCAATTGAATCGTCCAAAGAGCGGGAAATTCCATCAAACTTTGCAATGACAAATATTCCTTTTTCTTTAGACCTAAAGCCATCATCATCGGCAAACCAAATTGCACCTTGATCATCAATTGTCATGGCTACTGGTGAAGCTGGCCTATATGGTGGATAAGAAAACCACCCTTTCAATAATTCTTTATGTTGGGCTGCCCTATCGATTTTCTCTATATAGCTACTATACTTAACAGATTCATACGGATTTAATTTATTACTATCTGTAATCTCTTCTTTATCTAAATTAAAATAAACATCGTTTGGGGCATTACTAAGTATCGGTAAACCTTTATCGTCAACCTCATAATAAATAATCCTGTGACCAGAGCGGCGGTAGCCATGCAAAGACACCAGCAAAGCTCCTTTTAAATCCTCAAACATTTGCGCTCCTTCTTCAGGGTAATAAAGCATTCCTAAAGGAGCGCTATGAGGTGGCAGTAATATATATGGAGCTTGATAGTTATTGCTGTTATTGGCGTCACAAGAAAACTTAGTGTGCTTACTAAAAATCGGATTTTTCTATAAAAGTCGTAACAGTATGGCCAACCATAATGTTTCTGTCGTACTACTATATTAAGCTCTTCGAATGGCTCAAATTCGTTCTTAAAGTCCATACTATTTTCTGCCTGCAAAATAGTTCCGCTCTTATGAAAAGCTAAACCCATTGAATTGCGTAACCCGCTAGCAAACACCTCGAAATTTTCATCCCAATGTAAATCACCTTTGTACTTATAAAATCGAAGCTGTGCAAAATTGCTAGATAATCTACATTCATGCTGTGAATCAGACTCACATTGATCTGACGGAGCACCGATATTGACATAAAGGTTAAACTCATTATCGAATACAAACATAGTTACTGGATGTTTATTTTTACCATCTGCCTCTGTCAAACCATTAATAACTACATTAACTTGAGGCTTTTCCTGATTTGGATCTATCCAAAATATTTGACGGTCTTCACCGACAAAAACCTTGCCTTCGGGGCCGAGTGCCAAAGCATGAGGAAGATTTAGATTTTTCAGCCCTTCTATTTCCTTTATCGCATAACCTGAATCCTTTTTTTCCAATTTTAAAAGACGACCTTTACCTGGATTCCAGCCTCCCATATCAGTAAGTAAAAAATCTCTCGAACCTGGAATTTGCAACATCGATCTAGGTTTTAGAAGTTTGTTATCATCTGCTCCCGATACACTTACCATGCCTACACAAGTACCTTCTTTAGAATCAGCCCAAATGCGTGGAAAACCGTAACAACTTTTGTCATTAGGATCATAAGCAATACCGCCATCAACTAAAACATTCTGACCGTCCTTTTCTTGCCGATATTTTAGAAATCCTTGGTCATCATGCCCTTGTCGGATTGCTTTGCAGGCTGATTGTGACTGCAAAACCGTTATCAAGATAATATTTAGAAAAAAAGAGTCCTTCATTATCTTTAACATCTGTACCTCAATGCTTTCAAACATGTCTAAAGTGCTTATGTTCAACATATAAATTGCAGGAAATTATATATAAGATTAAGCAATAATATAGTCAAATGCTCGACACCAAGCTACCAAAAAGATTTAATATATAAATAAATTAAAAAAGATGTAATCGGGAGAATTCCACATGATAGGTAGTCACATGTAATCGATTAGGCACAATTTATCAAAGTTAAATTAATGGACAACAATTTCAGCCTAAAGCTAAAGAACAAAAAAAGGCAGTAATGCGGGCTTAGCCCGCATTATCAAAGAAAAATTCGATATACTATGAATCTGCAGATGCATTCTACAAAGGTAAGGTTTTTTGGGTCTTTAAAGCCAATCTAGCATCCCTTAACTTACCAACATCAGCCCAAGCGAGGTCTGAGACCTTAATTTTCCAGGTTCCAGCAGCTAATTTACCTTGCAAGTTGGATAAGGCAGGAACTTCCACATCCTTAGCTCCAAACTCCACTTCAAGATCATCTTTGCTACCTCCAGTACGATTTTGCAGAACAATTTGCGTGCCATCTGGATGAGAGAAAGAAATCTTAAGATCGCCAATATAAGTATGAGCTATATTTAAATAAATGGAAACGTGAGTAATCGTATCTTCCTGTTCTATATCAAAATAAATATCCACACCATTTGCATCAGCATCTGGGATCGCCAATGCAAGATTCGAATGTTCTTTTACTATAATTTCTGCAGTTTGCTCTTCTTCCGAAGTTTCGTCGTTTGGAATATATTTAGCAAATTCAATCGCTCGCGTTACATCTTCACCCCGACATTCAAAATCATTACATACATTTGAAACAATACAGTTATTTTGACGGACAAAATCATTTTCTCCTCGTACTAAAATTCCTTCTACTTCCCCAGTTTCTGTATTGAAGACCGCTGACCCAGAGTTTCCTCCATAACTATCAAGATTCGCCACAAAAAACTTATCTGCATCGTTACTTCGCACCCATGCGCCGCTAGCAATTTTAGTTGGTAAACCCGAAGGATGTCCGATCACGGTCATAGGATCGCCAATGGATACTGCGCCAGTTTTTCTATATGCAAGTGGCTCACGCCCTTCCACCGAGCGATTAAGTTTGATCACAGTAAAATCATTGAGAGTCACAGGATCTTGTTCTCTTGCAATAATTTTTTCACATAAGTAAACATCTGCTTCCTGCACTTTTGAAGGATCCTGCCCCTCTACTTCAACACTAAAACCAAAAACAATTGCCGTTTCAGCACAAGAAGTAGGTGACGCCATACAATGGCCGGCTGTCACAAATAAATCTTTTGTCACCAAAAAACCTGAACAAAATCCGGGGTTAGGTTGCTGAGCAAAAGGCTCAGTCGGACATACCCCAAAACTTTCTTGAAAAGTTTCGCTAGGCAGCTCCATTAGCAATGAGTTCTGGCTAATTGTTTTTAACTGTGATGACTTTACCAATACAGCAGTTGAACGCGCCAACTGAGTTAACATAAGGTCTGGTTCATCTTTAACATCCAATCGATTATCCTCACCATAAATCACTCTATCGTCATCATCTGCGAATGAATTGGCTGCAAAACAATAAACAACAACTGATGGCTACTTGTCTGGTAGAAGATGGAGCTGGAAAACTATACTTTCAATTTTCTCTTCAGTATTCATACATCCCCTTTTTTGAATACTCTCCTTGTCACGTACTTTTTTGTTATTTTGCGAACTGTCTGTCTTAGTCACAAAAGCCTTGTAACTGAAGCTTCTCAGGCAAAAGATATAATATAATTACAGCCAGTCACTTAATTTCATTAAATTTTAATGGCAAAGTGGCGCACTAATAGTGAATGGTATTTTTACAGTGCAAGAGTATAGTAGTAACATAATTAATCTAGGCATCATGCTTAACATAATACTGTAGAAATTCCATACCTTGGGATACCGTTGTAAGGGCGCATTTAAAAGTATAGTAGAGTGCTAAATTGATTAAACAGAAAGAATAAGGATAGCAGTATGGATCTTCTAAAAGCTGTACGGCGGAACATGGGACGCAACTATAGACGAAGCCTCATAACTGCCCTCACTGTTTTTATCGGCATTGTCGTAGTATGTGGAACACGCGGTTTGTTGAATGGGCTACAAGGAGAAATTCGGGGAGGGCTCACTCGCAAAATACATGGAGATATGCAGATACATAAAGAAGGCTATCGCGATATCATCGACGCGCCGATCCATATGAAATTATTTTCCCTTATAGTCAAGCCGATGAAATCAAATTTGAAAATTACCAACAATCACTAGTTTAGCCCCAAGGCTATGGTACGGGATTGATTAAATCAACAGAAAAGTCAAAAATCTACTCCCGTGATGATTGTAGGAATAGATTCTCAAAAGAGCTCAGTATGCCCGCGCCTTAAAAATGCCATTCAAAATGGTAACGTTTTAAGCTCTATAAAAGAAAAACAAAAGCAGCCAACTGAAGAAGATGACGATTTACTAGAAGCTGCAACACCTCTGATGAAGCCCAAAAACGATCATGTTATGGATAAGTCTCGCATTGATGCAGGTGATAGTTTCCACCAAATAATGATTATGCCTGCATTAATGCGCGGACTCAAGGCCTGCTTAACGACGAAATTGTAATACTAGTTCAAGATCGAAATAATATGCAGGCTATCGACAAAGATTGTAGAGTTGTAGATTATGCATTACCAACTGCAGCTAGTAGAATGGCATGGATGGATTTTTCTACATTACAAATTCTCACACGTTCTCAAGGGTTTGTTTCGAGGTGGCCATTGCAGCTCAAAAAGATGCATCTCTCAAAATAGCAAAAAGAAGTTCAAAGTGTAGCATCAAAAGGATTGGTTGTTGGAAAGTTGGATTGAACTTCTCATTTCTGGCGAGGTGCTCAACTTACAAAACGTAATTTTCGCAATTATCGTTACCGTAGTTTTTGTAATTATGATTTCTGCGGTAATTAATACGTCCCTAATGACAGTCATGGAACGGACCAGAGAAATTGGCACCCTCACAGCCCTTGGATATAGAAGAAAACACATTATGTTTTTATTTCTTTCTGAGTCTGCTTATATCATTACTTGGAGGAATTGTTGGAGTAGTCCTCGCATGGGGTGTCGTAACTATTTAGGATCAAAGGGAATTGTTTTTGCTTTACCCGGTCAACGAGTGGCAACAAACACCCATCCATATATACCGTGGTCTTTCATTCTTCTAGCTTCGGGCTTGCGTTCTGTGCTTCACTAATTGCTGCCTTTTTCCTGCCTACCGCGCTAGCAGATTAAACCAGTTGAGGCACTAAATTCAACTTAATCAGTTAACGAGTGAGGAGCAGAAGAATAACATTAGAAATAAAGATAAAACAAAATATGTCAGTATCTAATTTCTATAGAACTATCTAATCATCAGCGTCAGTTTGCTCACAAGCTCGGCCACATTAAGCAACCAATCCTTAAACACTATAATCGAAAAAAATTGAGGCCTCGTTAGCTCCTAAAAACGTCAAGGCGAAGTATTACTTTAAAACAAAAGAAGCGACGGCGCAGAAGCTAGCTATACAGTCACATTTGACATTAGTGACGCCAATCATGCCAGAGGCTATTTTGTCGCTCCTGCAAGAGAAAAAGGTCAAAATTTTTGCGTATCAATGATGAAATTTGACGTTTATGCCCAGTGCCGCTAGAGTTATACGAGTTGCAGACCGCGACAGCTTTGCCGGTGGTGATTTCTCCAATGCTGATATTCTCCGTGTCGACTGGTCGCATCAATACTACAAAACTTATTAAAGAATTAAAAATCAGTGGATATTCGAACAAACAGCAAAGTCAAAAGACGCAAGCTACGCTAAGATGTTATTGTGGGTCGATAAAAATCACAACAGCCTGTTCAGCAAATATTCTACGATTCGCAAGGATCTAAATTAAAAACGATTACGCTATGGCGAGGTAAAGTCTTTTGGAAAATCAATCAGACCTTCTAGATTAGTAATGGAAAATCTAATAACAAAACAAGAAAGTGAAATGCAGGTCATTAGCTTAGAAAGTATCTGAAATTCCCCCAAGTCGTTTTGTAGCAGACAACTTAGGAAAATAATCAAAATTTAAGTCTAACGTTTTAATGAAAGGTATCAAAAAATCGATGACTAAAGTTTTTCTAATTGTATTATTACTTGCTAACTTCCAAGAGGCTCTAAGCCAAGATGCAGGCAATGCAATTGACAATGACCTCGAAGAAGCTCTGCCATTAGGGAAAATCGGAAAATAATGCTAATACAGAAAATGAAAACAATAGCCAAGATGAAAATAATTCTCGCCAAATCAAATCCAATTACCGTGGCTATGCTATTTTGTAGAAACAATTAGAACCGAGAAAAAGATAGTAGTTTTGATTTAAAAAGAAACTATGAATCAGGATTAACCTTTCTTCAAAATTTGGGATATGTATGAGTTATTTCGATGGTACGGCATATTTTTCTGAAGAAATTTCTAGCCGGACACTTGGTTATCTTAATCAGGCAGGAAGGCTACAGACCTATCGATTCAATTTTACTTGTCGTAGGTAAGGAGCGCAATAAACGCCTCAGGCCTCATAATTTTCTCCTAGTGATTTATTACATAAATCGAACACTGCACCTGGCCTAAAAGAAGACCGACAAGGAACTTGGATGAGTTTCGCAGCAACCCTATGGTACTTATGACATTATCGTATTAGTCGATGATGAAAAAGACCAACGGCCTACCCAAAGACAATTCCAATAACAATTCCAATAACCTCAGTTTCTGGCTAGAGTTTATCAAAGAATAGATAAAACAGAAATCGGCCTATCTATGGAAAGATAGATAAGCGTATTCAAGGTGGTTCATTTATTCAAGCTCTGATGGTCAATACTTTAAAAACATATGGAGAATATGGAATAGAAAAAGACAAGCAAGTTCTTATATGGAAAAGAAAACATTGCAAGATCTTGGTTAGTTGGAAGCTCATATGAAGGCTCTTCAAAATTTAGAGTCCAAATTGAATACCTAGCCCAACCTGACATGCTCAATGAGGGTGATATCGATTTTAAAATCTATCTTCTGAAAGCGGCCGGGGACTCAGTAACTATAGATCAAAACAATGCATCAATACAAACCTTGCTAATACGAACACGCTATATTCTCTGTATTTCTCCTTGATCGACTTCCTCGATCGAATTAACTTTTTTCATAACATATATTAACAGTTTAGATGACAAAGATGGAGCCGGACTAGCCCGATTAGAGTATAAAGTTGGGTCTTCATGACACTTGATCTACCTACCTAAACTACTTACAAAAGACAGTACCCCATCTTCAGAACTAAGGCCATTTAATAGCCGCAGCACATTTGATATTAGATGGAGTTTTTAAAATGATTGACCTAATACATATCTCTAAGACATACCAAACGGGGAAAATCAGTGTTAAGGCTCTTGATAATCTGAATTTTCCGTTAAAGAAGGAGATTTTATTATTATCAAAGGGCCTTCTGGTTCAGGTAAATCAACATTATTAAATATATTAGGTCTCCTCGATGAACCCACATCTGGCACGGTACAATTACAAGGAACTGAAATAACCTACAATGATTTCGATGCTCTTGCAAATATGCTGCAGTCAAATCATTAGCTTTATCTTCCAAGCATTCAATCTCAATCCAGTACTAACTTTAGAAGAAAATGTCATGGTTCCTTTAATGATTCGTAAGGATATTGAAAAATCCGAACGAAAACGTAGAGTAGATGAATGGATTGATCTAACAGGACTTAATCAACATAGACATCACAGACCAGACGAGTTGTCCGGAGGACAACGTCAAAGAGTGGCAATAGCAAGGGCAATGGTAACAAATCCTAAATTAGTAATCGCGGATGAACCAACCGCAAATCTTGATTCTAAGACGGCATCAAATATCTTAGCTTTGATGAAAAAATTAAACACTGAAAGAAAAGTTGCATTTATATTTGCAACACATGACTCGTTGTTAGAAAACTATGCTAATGATATTCGCCTGCTAAAGGATGGCCAGCTATCCACTCGAAACTAAATTTCTACCAGCTGTAAAATATGTATCTACTTTTCACTGAATTCAAAAAATGGGAACATAGCAAACTCAATTGACAGAACTTTATTCAAATCATCTTTCGCTATAACTTCCTGTTCGCTATACTTAAGAATCCTTTTACATAAACTACGAATCTCAGATTTTGCATATTCTAATACTTTTTTATTAGCGGGTATTGACACATTAGATAAAAATCTCCTCTCGATTTCCCACGGTATACTGTGTAGAGCAAATCTAAGATTGTTATAATGAAATTGTTTAATTTCACTCCGATCAAAATCCCATGCAGTTTTAATATTACTAAAGTCAAACATGTATTTATTTTCTTTAATTTCTAGCTTGCCTAACCTTTCAAGTAAATTCAGTGCTCGATAAATATTATCTTTGGGAATATTAAATGGACAAGAAATATTAACTAGTTCATATATTTCTTCCAAATCGAGTCCATTAAATTTTTGCGCCCCAATAACAATAAACCATGCCAGTGAATTAGATAAAATACCAAGATGCTCCAACGGCAAATCGTCTTTCAACATATCTTCTTTAAGCTCAATAAGCTTAGTTTCGACTTCGCTAAGATTGGTTGGATTTTTGGCAGTATTTAACTCCAATAATGCTAGCAAATATGACTTTTCTTTACGATTTAATCCTAATACCTTCTGCAGTTTTATTAAAGTGGCCTGCGAAAGATGACGCTTCTTGTTCATCACCATATGCAGATGGTTTGGTGACTTCAGTCCAATCTGTCTTGACAAAAATCTGTAAGAAACCTTCGGATTTAAAGCTTTCACAGCATTAAACCAATCTCTTAAAAATTCTCTATAATCGTTGTAATTTTGGATAGTTGGAATTTCGCCGCTCATCAGTATACACCCAGTAAACAAAAACACACTGTAATTACTTAATAATTGTGGTCATTGATCAAAGTGTATACTAATATTTTATCTAAAGGTTAGCAACTGCTTCGGTCGAAAAAATGAGGAGATGTAACTTGCAGCCTGTCCTATACAAAGCTTTATATTTTTTAATAAGCTTAGCATCTGTAAGCTGTGGAGTTTCTCAATCTGGAGGTGGTATTGTTGATAACGGCAATAAACCAACTGAAGGTGATAACAATGACACTGAGATGGAACATAGGAACTCCCCCAAAAAGCCAACAAGTCCTATTATTAAAAATCCAGGCGAAATTATTGTTTTAAAAGATTACTTGATAAATGTGACGGCAGATTCATGGCAAATTAAGGCAAGTAATCAAGAAACTGTAATAAGTTTTGATGATATCCGGCTAGTATTTTCCTTTATTGATGCTCCTTGTGACAAATCAGTAACTACCAATAAATTTGATGTCAATATTAGTGAATGCTCAATAAATATTTTCAATATTGACCCTAAAGATGGAAACTACCTTCAAGTCAAATTCAACGTAGTTAATCCTGAAGCCTTACAAGTCCTGCAAACGTTCAGAGTTAGGCTTTTCGAACCAGCGAAATAGAATATGAGTGTAGCTAGATATAGCTACACTCATGTTAATTGAAGGCATTACTTGCTTAAGAATTAATTTACAGACAATTATGTAACAGAAGTCGTTTTATAGCATTCTTTAAAGTCAAGGATCACTTTTCATAACATAGTTATTATCGTAATCGGAGTGTATTTATGCTCAATTCATTCGCAAATCGCTTAACAGTATCTATATGTATCTCTATATGCTCGATTATGATAATCTGCATCGAGATGAAGAGGAAAGCTATGACAAAAATTGCATTTGCTAAAATGCAATTTACCGGAGTTCAACATGCCACTAATAGAAATTAATGCCCTACCACAAGATAAAAAAGTGAATATCTCCAATATTGTAACATGTATGACGGCAAAAATATCAGAAGTGCTTGATATTCCCCGGCAAGCAATTTATTGCACTTGGAATACTTTGGAAACAGACTGTTATGCGCATGGAGAACATCTAAAAAATTTACAACCAGAAAATAGCCATCCGCCAATCGTAAATCTCACTATGTATGAAGGCAGAAGTCCTGATCTTATTGAAAAAACTATAACAGCAATAGCTGAGGAGCTTAAGATCGGACTAAACCAAAAAGACTTCAACGCATTTATCACATATCATGAAGCCAAGTCCGGTACCATCTTTGTTGGTGGACGGATTAAATAGAAGTTACCAAATTCGCTTTTACTAGCCAAAAATTCATTCTTTAATTCAGATAATTGAAAATAACTATCTTTCGATCAAATTTTTATTTGAAACTAAGCAAGTATCCTATTTCATCCAGCACTTTTACATGCAAAGAAATATATTTTTCCTCATCATCACTTATAAGAAGGGTACCATCGAATTTAAGTTCCTTTGCTCGGCTCGTAAGCATTGCATCACATGTCTCTCTTCCAAGAATATCCTTGATACAATAATTAACTTTTGGTTCTTCATAGTTAAAAAGCTCTAAAAATAAGCCATTGCTGTAAAGAATTTTAAAAGCATGGTTGAGCAAAACACAAGGAGATTGCTCGTGCCTTACAATCTCTATTAATTCTTTAATCCTCGTTTCCAAGCGTATCGCCTTGTTAACCGAAAAGTCTTTTTCTCTTGATTTAAGGCAGGCAAAAGGAGATTGAAGCGTTAAATTCTGCTTTTCTAGGTATTCATTTAAATTATTACCACTTCCTAAGCCAGCATAAAACTGCTCGCCTGGCCCAACTATATATGGAATTCTATCATATTTACTCTTCCAATTCTCGGTATTTAAATTAACTATATCACTATATCTGTCTAGCTCTTCAGAAGAAAAAGAAACATGAAAGCTTTTCATAATTTTATTAATAATATTTACATCTGAAATATCCTGCCCCCTAATCCACAAAGCTCTAAACAATGCCGTTTTGATATCTCGATATCTCTGCGGAGCTTGATCTTTAACCGCTTCTATTGCCTTCAAAGCCAATCGAGTATTCGCGCGAAATTCAGGTTGTATTATATGCACACCCTCAGAACGCAATAACACTTCCTGAACTTCCTTTTGCAATACCTTAAAGCTTTCTATACTGCATGATTGGATAGGTGTTAAATCTGGCAAATGTTCAATTCCAATCCACTCAATCCATTCATCGACATTCCTTGCAATAATCCATTCATTCAATATAAAACAAAACGGACAATTAAGGTCTGAATATAATACATAAGGCTTAAAAGAATCGGCCTGTATAGCTACATTACTCATCAGTATCATTTTCCACTAAAGTCAAGTTTAGTTTAACATTATTCTGTCTATAAATAGGAAATCGCACTTCAAAAACAGTGCCAACACCTTCTTCAGTCTTAAAGGACATATATGCATTATGACGCTTGATAATATCATCGACTAATGCCATGCCAATTCCCGAGCCAGCGCCAACCTTTTTTAGTCGAAAAATATCGATCAAATAGCCGACTAGCAACAGCTGGGCTCATACCACCAGCACTATCAATATAAGTCAACACCGCATAATTTCCACTTTCAATTGAAGTTTTAAATGTTAAAGTCCTATTATCAGTATAGTTACCTTTAAACGCATCCAAAGAGTTAGATAAAAAATTAGCTAGGACTGTTTCGATTGCCATTTGACTACCTAAAAATAGACAGTCTTCTCGAGTTAGATTTGTTCTAACAACAACCTTCTGCTTTTTAATTTTCCATGCAAAAAAACTAATTGAATCATGAACAATTTGGTTCAAATTTTGAATCTCATGCCCCTCAGTTTGATTCATCCGAGAAAATCGATAGATTTGATCAATCAGATCAGAAACCCTTGTTAAGGCTTTACCAATACTTAATGAATGTGCGGAAACCAAATTTTTATCTTCGGCATGGTCCAAAATCAAACTGTTAAACCCGTCAGCTATAGCGAGTGGATTTCTTAATTCGTGAACAATTTCAGCAAAATTTTGGCCAATAATTGATAATCGCGCATCACAAATTTTCTCCTCATAAGAATCTGAGATGAATGAAATTTTTGGCTCTGCGACTTGATTCATTATATATGCTCCAAAACAGGCTAATATCATTAAATAATATTAATCTATAGTAACGCCAACGAATGAGATTTACAGATTTCCCAGGAGAAGTTCAGCTAAAGAAGATGAAAATTAACGCACTAGTGATATAAAGCTGCATAGTAAAATGAGTGCGTATTATCTATTCTGCCTACGCTCATTCTATCTATCCTCCACTTTTTTATTTCCCTTCGTCAAAGCCCCTACAAGACTGTAGTATTTATAGGAAAAAAATTATAACATTCTGTATTGCTTATACTTAATACATTTATTTACTAACTAAGAAATGATTAACTAGGGGATGTAATGGCTTTTTTAGGCTCATTTTTTTTCATATTACTGTTTCTTCTACTCCCCACGACATTTATGTTTATGATGCTATTTCCAAGCATATCTATATTCACAACTATTCAATTATCCACTTTTTCTCTGAATGCCTTTTCCACCGAAATTTTAATCTTATGTTTAATCACGCTAATATTCTCAAAATTTAAAAGACTAAAATATATGGTCCTTACATTTACTGTACTAATAGGATTATCACATTATTCTCAATTTATATCTCTTTATTTCAGTTTCAACTATCTGACATCTGAAATTATGGGACATTATGAATTAGCTACCCAATTGGTAAGTAAGTTTACTCTACTATCACTTGGCTATATTCTCGTTGTCTATTTTACCATGACCAAGCTACTCAACAATCATTTTCAAACCCTGACAAAAAGCAGAAGTGCAATAATTTTTTTCTTTATCATTTTAGCATACACTTTCTATGCAAATGGTTTCAGCTATACGGGGTGGTTTAAGGATATCCGCAGATCTTACAAACTAGCTTCGAACTTTCCAACAGCAGCGTTAGTAAAGGAAATGCTTTCCGATAATATTAATGTTTTACCGGATGAAGATATTATCTTATCAAAAACTGAACAAGAAACCATAAAAACCCAAGGATTAAACCTAGATTTTAATAGCAATTATCCACTTTATAAGGATTGGATTTATAAAAATCCTTTACCTTTTAGCATTAATAATCAAGATCAAAAACTAAATGTAATTGTGCTTTTTGTCGAAAGTTTATCAGCTCGACTCTTACCCAGCTATGGAGCAAAGTTTATCGGCCTCACACCAAGTCTAGATGAATTTTCTCGGCAATCCTTACAAGTAAAAGAATATTACAATCATGCCTTTCCAACAGTCAATGGATTAAGAGGCCAACTATGTTCAATCTTTCCGTATTTTTCTCATTCATATTTCACAAAATTAAACATGGGTTATCGCTCAAGCACTTTATTCCGATGCTTGCCTTTAATTCTAAATGAACATGGCTATCGCACTTATTACTTAAGCTACGCACACCCAAATGAAACATTTTTTTCAGATCAAATAAAAGAATTTGGTTTTTCAAAATCATATTTTCACAAACAGTTTCTTAAAAGATTTAACCTAGGCGATGCTGCTGAACGCCCACTTTATGGAAATTCTGATAAGCAAATGCTTTCCGGACTCGTAAAATTTCTCCAAGAAAATGAGAATAGTGCAGATAAATTTTTCATCTCACTTTCTACCATTGGGACACACCCTGGCCTTGACACATTAAACAAGCAAAACGTATATGCACCTATTCCTAATCCAGCGTTAAATACCATTAAAAACTTTGATTACGAATTTGGAAAATTTCTCGCCTACTTTCGTAATTCAAACTGGTCAAAAAACACCATTGTAATTGTTACTGGGGACCACGTACGAGGTGCAGATGTCGACTATCGTAAAATTGCCGGTAATGATTATCATAACGAACTACTCGATCAATTAGCTCTATATATCAGCAGCCCAACACATGATCTCCCAAAAGAAGTGAATGCCTATACAACATCAATTGACTTTGCACCAACTTTATTGCATCTTTTAGGAATTCAATATGCAAACAACCATTTCATTGGTCGCTCATTTTTTGATACCAGAGATGACAAACTCGGCGGGCTAGGACTGGTATATAATAAACATTTTATCCATATAAATAAAACAGCAACTCAAAGAGAAAACCTTCAGCGCGAAGGCTGCAAAAACAACAGGACAGATCAAAATGCCACTAATTGTCATTTGTACCGTTTTATCCTCTACACACAGGATTTAATAAGAAAAAATAAATTAGGACCTGCATTAAATTAAGTATTATTTTGCAATGAAACATACCGCCCTCTACTCTCTACCCTTTTTTGCCTCCTGCCATAGCTGTTCCAAGGTCTCATAATCAGCTTGAGCAATGTCAATATTTTTATGAGCTGCTAAGCTCTCAACTTTGGAAAAACGCTTAAGAAATTTTTTGTTTCCATCCCAAGCAATTATCTCAGGATCTTGCTTTAAATGCCGACAAAGCTGCCCCAGTGTGAAATACACATCTCCAATTTCTTCAAATAAAGATTGCGCATCTTCCCATTTTGATGTTTTTTTTATTTGTTCCCATTCCACCTTAAGTTCATCGACTTCCGATAAAAGCTGCCTAAAAACTTCGTCTCGATGACTCCAATCAAAGTTAATTTTTTTGGCAATTTTCCCGATCATATAAGCTTGCCGCGTTGATGGAGTAACATTCTCAATGTTTTCTCGATTAAAAATGCCATCTACAGATTTTTTAGTTTGATTTTTCTTTTCAATTTCCTTAATACTTTTCCATTTAGATTTAATATCATTGATAGTTCTTTTTTTTCTTTCTTCTTCAGTTCCAAACACATGAGGATGACGGCGACGCATTTTATTATTCACCGAATTTATAACGTCAACTATAGAAAAGCTCCCATCGTCATACGCAAGCTGTGCATTTAGAACCACCTGTAACAGCACATCACCTAATTCCTCGCAAATATCAATGGGATCACCTTCCGTCATCGCATCTACCGCCTCATAGGCTTCTTCAACCATAAAACGTCGCAAAGATTCATGATTTTGTTGTAAATCCCAAGGACAACCATGTTCCTTATCTCTCAAAGCCGCAATAGTTGTTATAAAATCTCTAAAGCTCTTTTGCGCAGCTTTTTCATCAGGAATGTTCTTAGGTTTAAAAGGGATCTCACTCAAAATATATCCTTTATTAGAAAAATTAAATCTTCTTAATCAAGAAAAAATTATTTAAACTATGCTTACACTATTAGGGCTTTTGTATAAGTAAACTCGGGTAAAATCTGTCACTTGTCTCTAATCCCATCAGCTCCAATGCGGTATTAGCAAAATTAGCTAAAGACCCTTCCCCTGATTTGCGTAATTTTACGTTTTCTTTATGTCTTTGCTTAGGGTCGTAAATATAAAAAGGAACTTCAGACAAAGTATGTGATGTTCTTGCTTTTGGCCTATCTTTACTATCAATACTCAGCCAATTTGGGAATTTTTCTTCTTCACCTTCCAACATCTGCTCAGCGTTGCCGTGGTCAGCAGTAATAACTAAAATCGTATCAGTGTCATTTGCAGCCCTAATCAACCGCCCAATCATCAAATCAACAGTTGCGACGGCGACTATAGTAGCTTCCAAATCACCAGTGTGACCTACCATATCTCCATTAGGAAAATTAATCCTTCCAAACTCAAATTTATCTGAACACAACTCTTTTACAGTTGCTTCAACAATTTCATAC
Source organism: Bdellovibrionota bacterium (assembly GCA_041391425.1). GTDB lineage: Bacteria > Bdellovibrionota_B > Oligoflexia > Oligoflexales > JAWKNZ01 > JAWKNZ01. The sequence continues at coordinate 187,103 of JAWKNZ010000002.1, read as the reverse complement.
GCCTTCATCCACGGCTTTAGATTGAAAGAAAGATTATCTGAAGGAATTTCAAGATATTTCTCAGACTCTGGGTCAAACATCCCCGAACGATTACCATTCCAAAAAAAAGTAACATGTCCATATTTTTGCGTTTCGCTAGCGGCAAATTGATGGACACCCATTGCTGCTAAGTATTCTCCCATAGTGCCATCAAATTTAGGTGGTGATACCAGGTAATTAGCCGGAATATGCTCGTCACCATCGTATTCCATCATGCCGGCAAAGTACACCCTTGGGAAACGTTCACGATCAAAATACGAAAATTCTTCTTGGCAAAAAGCCTTAGAAATTTCTATAGCTCTATCACCGCGAAAATTAGTTAAAAGAACAACATCATTATCTTCAATTGTTCCGATCGCCTTTCCCTCTTCTGTGATAACAAATCCAGGAAAATACTGATCTGTCAATTCACTATCCTTTCTAAACTCAGAAATAGCACTTTCCAAATTAGGGAAAGACAACCCTTTACCTAGCACATGCACCTGCCAGCCACGATATACCATTTGCCAATCCGCTTCATAGCGATCCATGGTAATAACCATCCGACCTCCTCCAGAAGCAACTTTGGCATCGCAACCAAGATTTCGCAAATTAAGAAGCACTTTTTCCAAAGCCTCCGCATAGATTTCTGCTGATCTAGGTGCAACATCTCTACCATCAAGCAAAACATGAATGCGAATCTTATTAATACCTTCTTTATGAGCTTGTTTCAATAAGGCAAGAAGATGATCTTGGTGGCTGTGAACATTGCCATCAGACAACAAGCCAATAAAATGTAAAGTAGAACCGTGTGAGCTTTTAATTCTTGTTACAGCCTCTTGCCAAATAGCACTTTTAAAAATAGACCCATCTTTTATGGCATTATTGACCAATTTTGCGCCCTGATCATAAATGACCCCAGCTCCTAAAGCATTATGCCCAACCTCACTATTACCAATATCATTATCTGAAGGTAGTCCAACATATGTACCATGTGCTTTAATGGCAGTATAAAGACCGTTTTGCTTTAACCAATCCAAATTCGAAGTATGAGCTAATTTGACAGCATTACCATACATCTCTTCACGAACACCGATCCCATCCATCACAACTGTCAGCAGTTTTCTCTTCACCGTACTCATAATTTATTTCTATCCTTAATCTCAGTTACCCAGCTGCCTTAATTCATCAACTGCCCAGCTTAAAGCTTCAATCGGTGTGTGAGGCATTAAACCATGTCCAACATTAAAAATATGTCCCTTCAACTCACAATGCTTAGCTTCTTCTACAATATTTCTAACACGCCCTCTTACAAAAGCCTCATCGCCTAAAAATACTTGCGGATCAATATTGCCCTGCAAAGTCACATCGCATCCTGCTTCTTTTAAAATTTGGCTTGCTCTTGTTATAGAAGTACGCCAATCAACATGAACAACATCCATACCTACCCCACCTAGCTCAGCTAGATTATCAGAACCTTGCCCTGGGTAATAAATAACGGGAATATCTGGATTATTTTTCTTAAATTGTTGAATTAACGCCTTCATTACAGGAACTACTCTATTTCTATAATCCTGCGGTGCTAGGTCACCAGCCCACGAATCAAATAACATGACGATCTCAGCACCATATTGTACTTGCATAGTTAAATACTCAGCGGTAACACCTCCCAAAAGCTGGAGAAGGGAGTCAAAACAATCAGTATTACCAAACATAAGTCTTTTAATTTCTGTATAAGACTTAGTACCGGTGCCCTCGATCATATAGCTAGCCACAGTATATGGCGCACCCGCAAAACCGATCATGGCTTTTTTCTCTGACAGATCTTTTTTCGTCTGAGCAATTGCTTCTCCGACGAAACTAAGCTCACGACTAACATCGGGATGCCTGAGCCTAACAAGGTCTTCACGACCTCTAACGGTAGGCTCTAATATAGGTCCATGGTTTTTAGCAAAACTTAAGCTTTGTCCCATTGCTGTTGGCGGAATTAAAATATCCGAGAAAATGATAGCACCGTCAAGGTCAAAACGTCTGAGCGGTTGCAAAGTCACTTCGGCTGCAAGTTTTGGGTTTTTACAAAGATCGACAAAACCAAGATCGGCACGAATTTCCCTGTATTCAGGTAAGTACCTTCCAGCCTGCCTTAAAAACCATACTGGATACCTAGTTGGGGTTTTACCAAAAGCCGCGTCAATTAATGGTTTATTAGTTGAAATTGTCATTTTTTTTAGATCTCTTTCTATACAGCTAACTAATCTATTAGCACAATGTTGCCTGTTCATCGACTTCGCCCAAGATAACATGGGAAAATATAGTAGGAAAATCGAATATTACTTATTGAATCATAATATCCCATATTAGTTAAAGCTAGCTTTAAAAATATCAAAGGGTTGTATAAATAATCCCAAACTAGGAACAGTAGAATTGCCTCACACTGAGCAAAAACCAAGCTTTGAAGAATCAATCGAACAATACGAGTCTCGTATTGTCGGTTTAGAAACAAACCTGGAAGAAATGGCTCTATCTGGCTTAATCACTGCAACCACTTATAAAAAAAGAAGAAAAAAGCTACTCACCATCTCAGAAAAACTGCATAATATTGAAGCAAACTGGAAATTTGCTTCAGGATCTACTCACCTAGAGCACCAAAGCATCTCCTTGCCACCAATCGGGTCATGCACCCCTAATGAAAAAAATATCTGCGATATGGTAATGAAAAAACGTATTAAAGAAATGAAAAAATTTTATGGTGACAATCAGAGTGTAGCCAGCTGGATGAAAGAAGTATCGGAAAAAAATTCTAATGAAATATTATTAAATATTAGACTATCAAAAATGCGTAGCCTAATGTCTACATTAAATATGCAACAACAACGCCTCAGAAAAACTAAAAATGCAATATTAAAATTCATCGAAGAAATAACTAAAGAAGAAGATAAGCTTCAAAACAGGAAGCTTTCTCCACTCGATCAGTTAAAATCAATATTTTTCAATGCGGTTAAATTAAATAAAGTTATAGCAGATATGCAATCACAAACAAAATATGAAGAGGAAAAAGTAGATTGGATGCGTCGTTGGTTAAAGCTCCAAGAAACAAAAATGGCAAATTATTTTCCTAGAAAATCAATTATTGACCCACAACAAACGAGAAAACTTTCTCAGAATATCCTACTTGAGAATGTCAGTAATTTTTCACACGAAGCCACTAAAACGGATAATTCAACCCTATTTAATTCAAATTATACGACTCAGCACCATCAACAAAGAAGCACACCAACAATCAATATTAATAGAACTCACAAGTCAAAGGTTCGCTCTTATGAATGAGCAAAATATAAAACAATGGGATTTACAAGCTACAAAAATCTTTGTTGAACTACAAAGAGTCGAAAGCATAGTCCTTGGAAATAACGAAGAAGCAAACAAACATCGCTCCTCCCTAAGAAAACAATTGCAAAAATTTCAGCAATTAGCAATTCAAAGCCTAGAAGAAATCGTCTACTTACTAAGCCCACGTGGATATTTAACCGCAAAAGAAAAAAGCCTACTCCATTGGAGCACACAGTATTTTGACTTAGCACAAAAGCTGCACAAAGAAGCAAACGAAGTTACTGAGCTTTTACTTTGGACTCGCTTAGTGCAAAGCAGAACATTAGGAAATTCTCACAATTCTATTTCCGCTGATTCTTATGTAAGTGCTCCGAGAATTAAAGCACAAAAGAAAAGGCTTAAAAAAGTCAAACTAGGCCTCAACCGACGAATTCAAGACTTATTAGATGAAAAAACAAAACTATCTAATAGCTATAACTATCTAGTCTTAGTCCGCGCCAATCGCGATGCAGCAGGTAGTATGAATGGATCTTTCGGAGTAGATTTAGAAACGGCTCTTAAACACCCATCTCTAGAATCACTAGAAAGACTACTCCTCAACGCCAGTATGCGCATTCGCAAACAGAAAAAGAAAACCTATCTAGAAACCTTCAACAAACTAAATGCCTTAGTCGCCCGATCAATCCGGGCTGCGATGCCTAAAAAGGCAGTAAATGTCAGCGACTGGGAAGAAATTAACAAATTTGGAAGTAAGTCTTTAAAATCACTTGATATTTTTGCAGAGCAGCTAATACAACTCAACATGCCTAAGAAAAAAATAGAAGCTCTACTTGCCGACTCTCATGTGAAACAGGCGAAATCAAATCGAAAATATTCCAATCATCTTGAATTTGAATAACTAAAATTACTGCAAAGTTTGGCAAAAAAAGATACAACATTTAGCTGATAAAAAAGGCGATTTTTGGCTTCTAACAGGTAGTTCGCACGAATAAATGCTTAATTTTATAGCGAGCGCCTCACAATGAAATCGATACTCCCTTCGCCACTGATAACAAAGAGTCACATTTTAAGGAGAAACTATGAACCCACTTACAATATTGAGCAATGACGAGCAGCTTTTTCAAAAAGAAATTGAAAAGTTTGCCAACACGCAAATACTTCCAAAAGTTAAATCTATGGATGAAAATGAGCGCTTTGACCAAGAATTGTTGAAGCAATTTTTTGAGATGGGCCTTATGGGAATTGAAGTTTCTGAGGAATTTGGAGGCTCAGCTGGTAGCTTTTTTATGGCTTGTTTAGCTGTCGAATCATTATCAAAAGTTGACCCATCAGCTGGGGTTATCATCGATGTGCAAAACACTCTGGTCAACAATATTTTTAAGAAATGGGCTAACAAGGAACAACAAGCAAAATATTTTCCTAGACTCGTTTCCAAAGACTTAGGTTCTTATTGTTTAACAGAAGCCAACTCAGGCTCAGATGCTTTTGCTTTGCAAACCAGGGCTTACGATAAAGGAGATCACTGGATTCTGGATGGAAAGAAGATCTTCATCACCAACGCACTTGAATCAGATATTTTTGTAGTTTTCGCTAATGCAAACCCAGAAGCAGGATATAAAGGTATAACTGCATTTATAGTCGAAAAAGATATGAAAGGCTTTTCCATCGGTAAAAAAGAACAAAAGCTGGGAATTCGTGCATCATCAACATGTGAAGTCATTTTAGATCAAGTCCAAGTCCCTAAAGAAAACGTACTTGGAGAGGTTGGAGTCGGTTATAAGATCGCTATCGAAACCCTTAATGAAGGCAGGATAGGAATTGCTGCGCAAGTACTAGGATTAGCCCAAGGAGCCTTTGATTGCGCGTTTAAGTATGCAGGAGAACGATCACAGTTTGGCAAAACTATTAATAAATTTCAGGCCATCCAATTTGATTTTTCTCGTATGGCTGTTGAAATAGAATGCGCTAAGCTTCTCGTTTATAATGCAGCTCGGCTAAAGGATGCTGGAAAGAGCTTTACCAAAGAAGCGGCTATGGCAAAATATTACGCATCACAAGTTGGTGAAGCGGTTGCTTCCAAAGCCTTAGAAGTCTTTGGCGGCTATGGATTTATCGAAGAATTTCCAGCCGAAAAATATTACCGGGATGCTAAAATAGGAAAACTTTATGAAGGCACCTCCAATATGCAACTTCAAACCATATATAAACTGTTAGAAAAAGCATAATTTTTGCCGTCAATATTTGAATTCAAATGCAAAAAGTCTGTAAAGGGGATGAGATCTAGTAGTACGAGGTATTCGTTAAAATAATAGATTTAATCCCCTTACGTATAAAATAGTCTTATCGCATGTGTTACACTAGGATAAGGCAATAGAAATTTAAGAGGTAGTTATGTCAAGATTTTGGAAGGGTAAAGGCTTGATAAAATTTAACAAACTAGAGAACTCAAGAATTTTGAGTCAAATCAAATTGGTATTAACCTGCTTGTCTTTTCTTTTATCAACTGCTTCTTTTGCAAAATACAGTGGCGGCATTACCGCACGAAAAGACTTGAAAGAAAAGCTTTCATCTTATCTATGCGTGCAAAACACAATTCCTTCTACAGAATCGTGTGGTCTCTAAAAATTTACGATGCGCAAATTGAAGGAAAATACTACAAATCGAAAAGCAATTCCAAAATCAGTGAAGATGAAATGCAGATCAAAGCAATCTCATTAGCAAAAAGACATAACCATAAAGGCGCCGCTTGGGGCATCTGCTCAGACGGAAGAGGCTGGACCGCATCAATACCATCCTCGACTCCTTTGAACCTAATTAAAAAAACAGGAAAAATAGAGCTGCCAATAGCAGCCTTAAATAAATATTGCCGCGATTATCTCGCTTCTTTTGCACCCCATGACGGTGGCCTCAGTATAGACTTCAAACAATCAGAAAAAAGCATCGATATTTCTAAGCTTGGTACAGGAGTCTTTGGACTAACTTGCTTACCAAAAATACCTAGATGGCAGGGGCCTGTTGTCTGGTACCTACGTCCGATCGGACATATAACAAATATGCATGCACCCCTTAACTATCTACTAAAAGATAAGAATGACAAAAACAATAGCGAACACCTTTCACTTTGGATTAATGCAATACGAAAAAAAGAAAATTTGCCCCCACTGATATACGGCTATGAGGTAGTCAATCGAGGAGCAGATACCTTAGCAATAGGTGGTAGCATCATGCATAATAGAAAAATGATATCTAGCATCAAGGCAGGACTCCAAGAAGGTCATGTTAAATTTGTTGGCGAAAATAGGGTTAAAGCCAACAGCCTAGAAGCCATGGCTGCCTTATTATGGAACTCCCCTACGCATAGAAATTTGCTCCTTTCGAAAGAGGCAACACACCTCGGAATTTCGATGAAAACGCAAGACAGCGAATTGTTCGCAGTATTACTACTTGGGGATGGCTCCTCTCTAAAAATATCAAGAGCTGATAAAAAATCTCGTTGAGAAGAGATCCTTTCAACCCTTCTCAGTATTTAGAAAATCATAACGGGGTGGGAAAATTCTATGAAGTCACATTTTTACTAAAAGTAGCAAAAAATAAGTCTTCAAGGTTGAAACTATTCGAAAATTGGCATTGGATCATTTCGTCTAAAGGAAAGGATATCAGCCTAGCTTTTGGCAGGTGAAAATCCCCTGCCAAAAACTAGAAAAAAGTTATTATTTAATCTCTACAGCACCGCCATCTACCACGCCTGATGTGGGAACGCTAACACCTAATACATTTAACGCAAATGATCTAAAGTTGTATGCATTACCACTCTTACCGCTTAATAAATTTCCACCAGTTTCATATGAAAATTCTGAGGCCGAAAGCACAGTGATACTAGCACCATTACTTAAATTTAACATCAAGGTATTTGAAGCTACTCGAGAGCTGGAAATTTTTAAACCAGCATATAGTTGCACCTTATTTATCCCTGTTGCATCCGAAATTGTTATATCCTCGTTGGATTCTATTGTTGAAGGAGAAAGGATATAAGTATCATTTCCACCCGCTGCACCTACAGCCTGTCCTCGTTGAACAATTAGCATATTATCATGAGCAAGATCAGAATTATTTTTAAGAGAAAGAATAGTATTAGGTAGGCTATAATACTTCAAATTTTCACTAGCCAGAGTGGAAAATACACCAAAAAATTCTGTTATAAAGTTTTTATTCGTAGTCCCACAGTACTTCATATCATATGACTTACCTACATTATATATTATGACATCATTTATAGCATTTGGAGTACCTGCAAGAGTATAGTCGTCTGCTCCATTATAACAAACAGGCTGAGTTGCTATATCTTGACTGCAACGATCCGTGGAGAATGTAGATGAGCTTAAACTAGTCAAAGCAATTCCTTTTATACCAGAAGGACAATCTCCCGCCACCTTACAGATGCTTGAGTCACTGCCCCCATTACTTCCAAGGCATTTCCATTGATGATATTTGGATGTATTATCAATGCCCTCAATACTGACATCTCCATATAGGCAAGAATTTTTGGTATTACCGCAAACACCATTTACTGCCTGCAACGGAATAGGAGTACTACATATGCTTGAATCCTTACCTCCATTTTTTCCTTGGCATTGCCATAAATAGTCACTATCAGAATCATCTAAATCTAGAAGCTGTCCCTCTGCACATCCGTTAATCTTTGTATCACAAACTCCATCAACTAAAGTTTCTGAGTTTGAGCAAGTATCGTCTATAATTATCCATTTATTTTCATTACATTGATATGTCACTTCACCAGACTCGATACATGATTCTTTGACTAATGTGCCTTGATCAAAATTTGCTTCTTTATAAATGCAGGTTCCCACTGATTCTTCTATCAAATTATCCGTTTCTTTACTTTCTAAATCTTTATTTTCATCAACTTTAGGCTGAACAGCTGCATTAGCAGAGCTAACTTCGCCATCTTTATTCGCTGAAGTAAATCTTTTTTGTCCTCTATCCTTAACTTTCTTATCTTCTGAACATGAGATTACATTCATTCCAAAAATAAACAATAAATATACAGGCAAGTAACACTTCATAAAAAGCTCCATTGGCTCAAAGATCCAAAAATAATTTCAATCAACCGATGCCTTTTTTATCGGACAAAACAACTGAAAACTTTAAATAAAATTATTTTTTTTTAAATAATCCAAAGTTAAATTTAATTTATAGATAAACCCATCATGTATTGCAGTTTAAAATATTATAACTACTTGTTATTTATGAAGTGTTTAGTCTAACTTAACTATTTATTGAAACAAACCGATATGCTAATCGTTAGTGTTTTTATATTTAATCGTCTGTTAGCGGAACCAATAATTTAAAACGTATTGCAGGCACCAAACAGCGCATAGCAAATATAAAAATTAAGATGTCATCTACAATAGAAATCATAAATTAAGGATTCAAGATAATTATGATTCAATTCAAACTAATCAAAAATCAATGGGCTCTATCAATAGCATCGATTATGAGATTTTCTATTAGAGATAAGTGCAATTTTTTAATTCTTCCAGCATATATATTTATAATTAGTTGTCAGCAAGCAAACTTCAGCAACGCCTCCCCAAAGCAGAAAGAAAACGACGTAATAGCTGAGAAGGAAAATTTATCAAGTGAACAGAACGCGAATAATGGTGATATTAAGTCAATCAATACTTTGAGTTTTTCTTGCGATGATCTAAGTACTGGCACTGCTACTATTGAAAAAGACAAGCTGTTAAATAAGGTACGTATTGGGGGAGAATTGTGCCTTGCTCCTAAAAAGGACAATGAAGATTCTAATGTAAATATTCTATTCGTTATAGATTTATCTGGATCAATGAAAGTAAATGATCAATTTAAAAACGATACTTGTGGACGATATAATGCCGTAAATGCAATTTTAGATCAGATTGTTTCATTAAATACAGCTATGTTTGGTATTATAGGATTTTCAAATCAAGCAACTACAATCTCGCCTATTAACAAAGTTAGTAGCGATATCAATATCGATCCACAACAACTCTGCGGAAGCGAAGGAGCCACAAGCTATGGCAATGCTCTCAATAGAGCATACGAATTATTGAAGGATAAATCTGGAAAAAAGTAGTTTATTTAATATCAGATGGCTTGCCTGATTCGGGACTTGGCAACATTCAGATCAATACAAGCAACACTACGAATGTTGTAATTAACGGAAATAAACTCGACAGTAAAGAATTAGATGCCAAGAAATTTGGATTGGATGCTGCCAACGAATTGCGTGAATTAGAAAATCTATCATTGTATGCTATATATCTCGATGGTGAAGGTTCTGAAGGCAGAAAAGATAGGATGGATTATCTTAGCGAGATAACAGGAAGCTCCAATAACATAAAAATCGTATCACAAGCAGGTGAATTGGTAGAGGGGATATTAATATTTAAGGATGCTGTTAGCAATTACGCCAATCTATCTAAAGCATATCTACAATTTCTATTACAAAATGATAAAGAAAAAATAATCGATATGACAACCTTTGAGAGATCTAGTGAAGGTAATTTTAGTCGATGGAAATTTGAGTCAGCTGTTTTTTCGGTTGATAGCCAGGATGCTATAATGGATAACGAAATCAGGGTGGTCGCTGAGTCGGATGATGGTAATTTATCCGAATCTATAATTTTCATAGAAGAGCCCCCCCTCTAATAGATATCTTAAAAAGAACTACCTTTGGAAATTAAGAAAAATAAAGCGCTTCTATTATTTGCAAATAAATATTCATTAGTTCTCTCCTAATTTTAGGAATAAAGTGAGTAAATTTTTCAGCAAAGATTGTGCTTAATGATTTTCAATAATAAAGGAAACCTAGTTGATAGTATCAGCAAATATCAAATTAAATCTTATATACTTTATATTAATGGCAGCAGTTCTGCTTACAAACTGTAAACCAAACCAGCAAAGTGCTTTCGAAGAAGCAAAAATCAAAAATCAAATGCTAGAGCCTGCTTCTTCCTTTTTACAAAAATTTCCAAATCAGAAAGAAAATATTGTAAAAATAACAACACTAAATAAAACCGTAGAAAAATTGATTCATGCAATAAAGACAAAGCACCAAACTACAGACTCTTTACTAATAGAGAAGGTATAAAATTTCCTTCAATTTTTAAAAGAAAAAAAACTGAATCCGCGGATAGTTTTCACGTTCCGAAAAGCACTCCTATTCTAACGCAAGCTTATCAATTTGGCCATACACAATCCGAACATTCGTTATCTTCAACATCTATAATTAATAATGATTTATCATTAGCGATCGATCAAACGAAAGTAATGATGACATATAATATTTTTCAGATTGCGTTAGAACTAGTAAAGAAAAATATTTCTTTAAGTATAAAAAGCATCGAATCAATGGAACAGCACTTGAAATCACCAAGGATGGCACAAGAAAGCTGCAAACAATGTATTCAATATTATGACAATGTGTTTGAAAATTGGAAGACGTATACAATGTATCAAACGCTAAATAATGGTCATCGAAGCCAAGGATATTCAGAAATTGAAAACGATATGCAACAAATAATCTTCGAATACCCCATAATAAGAATAATGTCAGAAGACAAAACACAACGCACAGGAACAGAAGAATCGGTCTTTAAAACTACTTTAGAAAAAGCATTACAACGAGTGAAGCTAGAACTTTCAAAAAAAGAAGAAGAGCTTATTAATGACCATTACAAAAGTATATTGTATTTTCCAACTGAAATCGATGCAAGCCTAGCACATCAGGCAAACATCCTGAAAAGCGGTGAAGACAATGATAACAGCACTGTAATCATAGGAAGCTATTGTCAAATACTTTCCGACATTTATGACGATTTTGATCGACAAAAAGCTATAAGATCGACTGCATTAATAGCAGGCGCCATTGCTGTGGGCTTTTTAACCACGCCTGTAGCTGTAGCAGCTATCGGCGCTACAGCCTTTACCGCCTCCGATATCTACTTTAGATATCGTGAATATGAAAAATCTTTATATAGATGCAATGCCTTTTTACCATTGCTAAGTAAAAATAATCCAGATCAATGTGAAACAGCAAGCAACGGAATAGATTGCAATCATATCCTTCAATACACACCTCTTGGAAGAGAAAATAAGTGCAGTCAAGACGAAATGGCAAACATAGAAAATAAAAAACCTGGTTTTATTGGATCTGCAGCTGAGCTCATTTTAGGAGGAGCAGGAGTATTTACAAAGTTATTATCACGTATAGGACGTTCTACTGTGGTAAGGTCTAATAGAAATCTACCTACACCTAAAAAAACTAAGTTTTGTCTCGCCGGATCGTGTTCTATTAATAATGTCGACTGGGATGTCACCAAATGGCAACAATTATCAGCAAAGGCGGCTAGTAAAGATGCAAACTTAGATGATTTTGAAAATGTTTCGAATTTTGCAGAGGACACAGCCCAGATTTTTTTAAAAGAAATAACAAAGAATAATCCATCAAACGCTGATGAATTTTATAAACAAGCCAATGAGTGGTTTAAGAGATCGGCAGATTATTTGGTTAAAGCAGCAGAAAAATATCCAAATCAGAAAGAAAAAATTTTCAAAACATTACAAAGTAAATTTGAAAGCTCTGCTCAATCAGGAGAAAAATATATAGATTTTTACGTTAAAAATGGGGCTAAACTAAGTCAAATTCCAGATCGAGACTTTATCAACATTAGTATTAGTGCAACTGCAAATTATATAAAATCTGGAGATGCGGAAAGCGCAATTCGAGTATTTAAGAAGGCAGAAAGCACGGTTTATCAACTTACCCGAGAAACCGGAGGGTTTTATAGATCAATTCAAGGGGAATTTGGAACTAATTATGCCAATCACCCATTTAAAGAAGCAATCGATAAAACTTACAGCACAGTAAACAGCGCAATAAAATAACACATGATACTCGGAAATATATCAATCATATAAAAAGGCACCGGCACAAGCTCCAACTAAAACCAAACAAAACGCCTCTTGGCAAAAATAGTAGCGACCACCAAGTATACAATTAAAACAGCTATCTCAGGCCCTAAGCGCAAGATACTAACCCCTTCCAAAGCGATTTTCCTCAAGGAATCCACCAATGGAGTCAAAGGCAAATAGTCAATAATTTGCGCAAGCCAATTTGGAAAGCCAGCACGCGAATACCAAACTCCTGACAACATCATCATAGGCAAAGCAATCAAATTTGTTTTACCATTATAAGCAGAAGCATTATTAGATCTAGCTCCTGCTAATATTCCTATCGCAGCAAAAACAGCAGAACCTAAAATGGATATCAAAATATAATCAAGCCATCTTCCTTGCATTTGAAAGTCAAAGACCACAATTCCAAATACCATGATTGCTGCAAACTCGACTATAAGAATAATAAACCGACCTATGATATGAGAAATAATATACTCGTAAGGATTCATTGGAGTAGTAAGATACTGCTTTAATAAATTATCACGCCTATTCACAACAATAGTCATGCCGGTTCCAAATAAACTTGATGTTAATATCGTTAAAGCAAGCAAACCAGGGATAAGAAAATCTATATATCTACTCCCAGTTATAATCACAGTATCATCCTTACTTTTGACAACTTCAGACCTTCCGGCAAATTTTTGAATCTTATCATTAACTTGCATACGTGCTTTTGACGACATAGGATTGTTCGGATCATAGTGATATTCAACTTGCTTAGCTGCCATATCTAACTTGACAATGACTGAAACTTTTCCACCTTTTAACCAACTCGAGTGTTCATTGGCTTCGCCGATAAGGATTTGTAACTGAGGATCATCTTTGAGAAATTGATATAGCGAATTATTGCTTTCCTGCTTTAGATCAGAAGAAAATAAAGCGATAGAGAACACTTCATTTCGATTCCCAGAAAAGGCTGCCCCTAGAATACTCATCCAAATAATGGGCATCAAGACAACAAAAAACATAGCCGAAGGTTCTCTCTTAAACTCTCGAACACGGCCCTTAACCATTTCTACAAGACTCTTGCTAAACATTGATAATACTCCGACCTGTAAGCTTTATAAAAACATCTTCCAAAGTGCCAGGACGCATAGTGAGCGATTTAATTTTCAAACCCAATTGGTCAATTGTCCTAATAAGCCTAGGAATATAAGAACCTGCGTTGGGCACACTTATTTCAAGTGAATTCTCAATTATGTCAGCATCAGAAAATTCTGCCTGCCTCTCTATCAACTTAATTTTTATCTCATTTACTTTAACCGGCTCACCCTCGAACGATATATTAATAATTTCACCCTTACAGTATTCACGAATTAATGACTCCGGAGAGCCTTCTGCAATTATCCTACCTTGATCGATAATCGCAATCCGATCTGCTAGCTTAGCTGCTTCTTCCATATAATGAGTTGTCAAAAGAACGCTTTTAGAATTATTTTTCAACCTTTCAACAACATCCCAAATGTTTCTTCTTGCTTGTGGATCTAAGCCTGTCGTCGGCTCATCTAAAAAAAGCAGTTTTGGGTTATGAATTAGCGCACACCCTAGGTAAACCCTTTGCTTTAAGCCACCTGAAAGAGTTTCTATCCTCGCATTCGCCTTTTCCGATAAATCGAGCCAACGAAGGACCTCTTCAACTGGTTGGGCCTGCGGATAAAAACTAGCAAATAACTGTAGAGTTTCTTTAACAGTATATTTTTTATATAGGGTTGTTTCCTGCAACTGCACGCCTACATTTTCAAGAATTTGTTTTCTCGAGCTTCTATATTCTTTACCAAAAATTTGGATATTTCCTTTATCTGGCTCAAGTAGACCCTCCAACATCTCACAAGTTGTGGTTTTACCCGCTCCATTTGGGCCTAGCAGCGCAACACATTCTCCAATATTAATATTCAGAGAAACTTCCGAAACGGCTGCAAATCCACCGAAAGATTTAGCTATTTTATTGGCAACCAAAATCGGCTCATTACCGATCACATCAGGCATTACCCCCTCCCCCATAGAGTTGTTGGAAATTGCTCTCAACCGCATATGTTCAAGCAAACCCCAGGCATTTTATTTGTTTGAGTATACAATATACGCATTAATATCAATGGAAATTGGCTAGAAGATGTGAGATCCTGGAGATTGAAATATTGCTGAGAAGATATAGACGCTGTCTAACATGTAGGATATTGAAGCACGAAGTAAAAAACTGGAATTATATCTAGTAACAAAGGTACTCTATTTTAAATCAACTAAGAGATCATAGACTTCAGGCGGATTCTTAAGCATGTGGAGCTTATAGGAACAGTAAATATGAAAGAGCCTATTTACGATGTAGCCATCGCAGGAGCTGGGATATCTGGCCTTCTTGCTGCCGCAAGATTAGGCGAATCCATTCCCGATATTAATATCATTGTTGTAGAAAAAGAGCAGGTATTGGGTGGACGCCTCCGCACTAACGGTGGAGAGGCTGGAAGTTGGAGTTGTGGCCTTAATGCTGTCTCCAGTGAACTCTATGAATTTGCTTGTAAATCATTCAATCTACACGAGGACAAAGAGGACTTGCCAAGCTTTGTCAACGAAACCCAGAGTAAAATTGGCATATTATCTGGTGGCAAAATAGCCAATATTGATGTAGCTGATGTCTACGGACGCCAAGGAGCAAGGAAACTAGGGGGGATAACAGCCCAAAAGTCCTGGGATAAAGTTGAAGACCTTCTCTTTCCACATGATTTAGCACATGATACAGCCTCGCAAGCAATGGGTAAGGCATGGAAGCACACACGAAAAAACCCTGCCGCAATTGTTATGGAGCACTTCGCTTGCTCATTTGGCGTCGCAGACTTATGGCAATCAACTGTTCAGGCAATTAGAGAGCGCTCAAAAGCCTTCCAACAAGGGTCTATTACCGGAGAATGGGAAAGAGCCTTCAGCGACCTGCTCAATAGAGAACCTCTCAAAAGCGCTATTTCTCTAAAAACAAATTGCCATATTATAGAAGCAAAAAGAATTGGCGATATATGGAAAATCGAAACAGAACAAGGAACCTTTTCAACGGAAAACCTTATCGTAGCCCAGGCGCCCTGGGTTGCGCTTGATTGGCTTGCAAAAGAATATTGGCCGGTACCCCTTTTAGATTTAACTTTAAAAACTAAACCGGTCAGCCTAGTTGCCCTTACAAGCGAAATTGAAGAATACGTCGAATTACCTGATCTAACGTATATTACATCTGAAAAAACTATAGTTTCGGTACGTGGCAAAAAGAAATTTGCTTTAAAGCACTTTTAGATTTTGAAATCTCTTGACGCCCCTGAGGTAGTAAAAGCAATCAAAAGACTGAGAAGAGCCAAAAAAAGCTCTTAGCGCAAGTAGAAGGCTTACAAATTTCTGGAGAATATCTAAAACTTATACCTTATGCTTGGCCCCAATCAACCGCACAATCAGACTTGCGACACATTAAATCTTTTGAGAAAAAGGCCATCAACAACCATAATCTAGCATACTGTGGTGATGCATATGGCCCCAGCTATGTGGGCGATCACAATATTCAAACTTCTGTAATCGCTGCTTGTGAGTATATCTCTCAAGAGATTTTCAATAAAAGGCTTAAGCACTAGGGCGTGTTGACGTTTCATTTTCGTAGCGAGAGACAAATACTTGAAAGTCGCAGCTAGGAAGGGCTTCAAAATTACCGGAGGTGTACTAGATGTACATTGAGGATAATTTTTTGAAACCCTGATAACGTTGTGACTCAAGGGTTTGGCTCGCAGTAGGAAATGAAACGTCAACACGCCCTAGTTAATTTCTATAAACATTACTAGAAAACGGTTTAATACAAACGATTTCGGCTCTACCTTTGATAAAAAAACGGAATTATACAACCGGGATCTGAAATTTTTTGAAAAACTATAGTATTTTCACCGGATTCGAAGTTCAGCCGGGTGCTAAGCGCGAGGAGGAGGGAAACCGCAGCGTACATGTTGGTACATAAGGATTTCCTGACGACGAAGCAACGCCGCAGCCGGTTAGAAGTTCGGATCCGGGATATAACATGCATAATTCCGGAGTTCCTTACACTTTGATATCGTGCTTGTCAGGCCGCTCTAAAAATCTAAAGCCTGCTCTAAATCAGCGATCAAATCATCAGCAGACTCGATACCTACAGACAACCTTAGAAGTGTTGGTCCAATGCCAAGTTTTTTTCTTAATGGTTCCGGCACCGAAGCATGTGTCATCTTTTCAGGATGGTTAATAAGAGATTCAACCCCACCAAGACTTTCAGCCAAGGCAAAAACTTGAAGTTTTTGAGTAACCCTAACAGTGTCTTCATAGGTCCCTTTAACATTAAAGCTGAGCATGCCTGAAAAGCCTCTCATCTGCTCTTTGGCCAGAACATGTTGAGAGTCACTTTCTAGCCCAGGATAAAAGACATTTTCTACATTACGATGGCCTGCAAGAAATTCTGCAACTTTTAATGCATTTTCTTCGTGTTGCTTCATTCTAACTGCCAGAGTCTTACAGCTTCTCAATAGCAAAAATGCTTCAAAAGGCCCTGGAACAGCACCAGCAGCAAATTGAATAAATTTAATTTTTTCGTATAAATCTTGATCAGATATCATAACCGCACCGCCAATGATATCTGAGTGTCCCCCTATATACTTAGTAGTGCTATGCATTACAATATCAGCGCCCAACTCTAGCGGGTTTTGAAAAATAGGCGAACTAAAAGTATTATCGACAACCAAAAGTGCATCAACGGATTTTGCTAAACTCGCCATCTCTCGTATATTAATAATTTTAAGTTTTGGGTTCGTCGGTGTTTCAATCCACAACATCTTAGTATTGGGAGTCAGGGCCGCTTTTACTTCCTCCAAATTCTGCATATCAACAAATTGAAAGTCGATATCATACTTCGCATAAAGCTTGCGGAACAACCTCCCTGTGCCACCGTACACATCATCACACACCAAGACTCTACAACCGGGATCAAGAATCTGAATGATCGCTTGTTCCGCCGCAAGTCCGGAAGAAAAAGCTAAACCATATTTAGCACCTTCCAGTTCTGCAAATGCTTTCTCTAAAGCCGCTCTTGTCGGATTATCCGCACGGGAGTAATCATAGCCTTTATGAACCCCAGGTGCTTCTTGAACATATGTTGAAGTCTGAAATATCGGAGTCATAATGGCTCCGGTTATTATCTCTGGTTCAGTCCCAGCATGAACTGAAACAGTATATTTTTTCGGATCTATAGCCATAATGCCCCCAAAATCTTCTTGATTCTAAAAAGCTGTCAGGCAAACACAAGCTCAAAAAAGAAAAATGAATCGGAATAATATACAACGAAAACACTTTTATCTTAATTAGCCTTATAAAGCACTTACCAGACAGCTTTAAATTATTTCAATTTAGGTAGCTATTCAGCGTATCTTTTCCCTTCAATATATCGCTTGATACATCGTCATCCTGAGTGAAGCGAAGGATCTCGAAATTGCGAAATAGATCCTTCGCTTCACTCAGGATGACGATTGATCAAGGCTTTGAATCGATCAGATAAAAAATACGCTGAATAGTTACCAATTTAGCTTTCTTTACCTTCAAGCCAGAGCAGACTTAAGCTCACCTTTGCGATGGAGCTCCATCGCAATATCACACCCACCTACGAATTTTCCATTCACATATAACTGAGGAATAGTAGGCCAATTGGAATAACTTTTAATCCCTTCTCTGACATCCCAATCCTCTAGCACATTGAAGCTTTTATATTCAACGCCATAGCCATTCAGAATCTGAACGACTTGCGCAGAAAATCCACACATCGGCTCTTGTGGAGTTCCCTTCATAAAAAGAAAAACTTTGCTACTTCCAATTTCTTTTTCAATTCTTTCGTTAACTGATTGATCCGACATAATTCCTATCCTATTTCCATATTACTTAGTTATCTTATCCGCATGGCTATTCACCAAAACAGACAAATAATCCATTTTTTTGTATCCATTCAGAGGCTCATCATTCGCGCAGGTTACTTGAGATTCTAATGAAAAAATACCAGAGTTATGTATACATACATGAGGATACTTTTTTCCGAAGCACCAAAGAAATCGCACGCGACAGAACACACCTCCACATCGATCGTTGTATCATAAGTTTTAAGCCTATTCATACAAAGATTTGGACAATTTAATCTCAAGTTCTATGTGGTGCTATATCAATAAGCAGACAATACACGCTTACTGCATTCTTTCGCTTACTCAAGTCACCTTTAATCGAGAGTCTGTAGCTAAATTACAAAAATTTATAGCAAAATATGCATATCATAATGACCTAGTCATTCTTCTTGTTTTCTTTTGTTTAATTTTTCGCTAGAACAAGAGGCATACATAATAGGGATGGAGTATTCGTGAATCAGGTCTATAAATTCCACAACGCTAAGCTTCTCACTGGTGAATGCATTGATTTTATAGTTGAAAATGGAAAAATCACAGACCTTCTACCTGTAACGACTTCAATTCATAATGCCAAGTTCGACCTAGCAGATTTCGTTAAAAATAGGAATCCCTCGACTGATATAATAAATATCGACTGTAAAGCCGAGCTGATTCTTCCTGCAGCAATTGATGTCCATGTCCACAGCCGCGAGCCTGGATTTTCCCACAAAGAAGATTGGATGACTCTTAGTAATGCTGCGTTTAAGGGCGGGGTCGTTGCAGTTTGTGATATGCCAAACACGCTACCACCGACTATGTCTCGCGCAGATATTGAAGAAAAAGCCCATATAGCACAAAAATCAAAGTTGGCATTTAAACTTTATCTCGGTGTCGGCAAAGCAAATATAGGATCTCTTAAAAATATACTTTCAGACCCCTCATTACCACTGTGTGGTCTGAAAGTATACTATGGGCAGTCGACAGGCGAGCTAATGTACGACGACCTCGAAACGCTCGCAAAAGCCCTGCCTGAAAACATGAGAGGGGTTCTAACATTTCACTCAGAAGACCAATGCAGAATAGATCATAATGAAAAGGAACTTTTGACGGGCTATAATTCCAAAGATGATAGCCTTCCATACGAACTCCATAGCAAAATTCGAAGCAGCGACAGTGCTTGGCAGTCGACAAAAGTAATTCTAGAATGGGCAAAAAAATGGCAACAGCCAGTCCATATTGCACATATTAGCACTCCTGCTGAGATGGAACTTATAGAAGAAGCTAGACAAGGCGGGCTACATGTTACAGCAGAAGTTGCCCCTCACCATTTGATTTTCTCAACAGATGATTACGAACACCTCGGCCCTTTATTAAAAATGAACCCGCCTGTTCGTTCTCCAGAAGAAGTGCATGAGCTACGTAATTATTTTGCAAAAGGATTGATTGATTATTTTGCGACCGATCACGCCCCTCATACATTGGTGGAAAAGAATCAACCTTATAAACTATGTCCATCAGGCGTTCCTTCGATTGAATATTTTTGGCCATTGCTATTGTTACTTGCAGATCAAACTGGATTATCTCCAGTGCAAACCTTGCAGATGGGGGCAGCAAAAGCAGCAATACCGTTTGGATTTTCTTCGTTGGGTAAACTTGAAGTAGGATACGATGCAAGCTTTGTTTGGATTTCAAGACAAACACAAACTATTAGGAATAAAGAAGTAGTTTCTAAGTGCAGATGGAGCCCTTATGATGGTATGGAGCTACCCTATACCGTTTGCGCTACATGGCACAAAGGACAGCTTGTTTATAACAATAAACTGAATGATTGAAAAAACTATTTTGTCGAGAAGACCTATATTGAATTTTCGACCAGACAAAAATAAGAATAAACGCCCTAGCAAAAAAAAGCGGCCTAAACCTGAACGAAAGTTTCGCGAATTTTTTCCGTTAAGTACGGAGGATTTCAACCGGCTACGAACGCCCATTGAGCAAGGCACATTTATTATATTCGATATAGAGTCTACTGGTGGTAACCCTGAAAGAAATGGCATTACAGAAATTTCAGCCATGCGTTACAAAAAAGGACGCATAGAAAATAAATTCTATAGCATGGTAAACCCTCAATGCCGAATCCCTCCTATCGTACGTAAAATGACTGGAATCGATCACAAGATGGTAAAAGATGCTCCACTTATTGATGAAGTCATGCCAAAATTTATTGAGTTCATTCAAAATGATATTCTCGTCAGTCATAATACAATTGGAGATTTAAAGTTTCTCGTACACTTTGCCAAGCAAACATGTGAGCATAGCTTGGAAAATTTCTTCTTATGTACACATTTATTAACAGAAAAAGTGATTAGCGAAGCTCCTGATAAATCTTTAAAAGGGCTTGCCAAATACTTCGATTTCCCTATCGACACTATCCATCGCGCCGATGCAGATGCAGAGTTAACCTTACATTTATTCAAAGAAATTTGTTTGAGACTCAAGGCAAAGTCACTTTGCACAATAGAAGATGGGATCCGCCTACAAGGCGATATAGAATCTGGTATGAGATTAGGGTGGGCGATTCAAGAAAAACAGTTAAAGAATCCTCCCCGTGGCCCAGGCGTTTTCTACCTCTATGGAAAAAATGCGAAGCCACTATTTTTAAGCAGCGTTCCCAGCCTGGAGCAGGATTATCAAAAACTAACAAATTATCAAAAGCTCCCCAAGAGACTTTTACGCATTGTACTAAATTCCCATGAAATAAAATTTCAAAAACATCCAAATTTATTCGATGCGATGCTAGGTGAGGGGGATGCATTAAGTACAAGAAATTTAACTTACGACCCCAGTCAATGGCACCTGCGCATTCCTCAAGTGCTATTCCTTAAAAGAGACCAACAAAGTATCCAACTTGGAATCGGACGATTAGAAGCTGGTATAAAATATGCTTTTGGTCCTGTTAATGATCGTAAGCTTTATATGTCATTGATAGAAACCCTGGCCAAAAAGCTAGGCGCTGAAATAAAGAAAGATTACGCACTGTTTCCCCTTGAGAAAGAGTCTATTTTAGCTTCTTTCCTCCACGAAACCATAGATAAGGATTGGCCTGAGGCCAGCAAGAGCAGATTCTCTTTAAAAAACATCTTAAATATAGATCATTGGCGCAAAGTCCATCAAATTTGCCAAGACTACAAAAAAATTTCCAACATTTCACTACCGCGAGGTATAAACAACCTACTCCAAGAAATAGGCATAGTAATAGGGCCAGCTCATGAGAAAGGCAATTGGCTACTCTATCCAATAATACACAGCCGCCCTCAAAAACCAATTAAAGTCTCAGGTGATTGGAAAGAATGGCTCAAAAGCTCTCATAAAGGCAAAAAGTTAGTAGCCTCACTAAAACAAAAAGCAGGCAACCACACCACTGTGAAAGAGTTAACTCGAAAAGAATTTGCACAAATCAACTCAACTCTGTGGTTACTCTATATTAATAAAGGCAGGGGAAACCATTGCCACTACATATCGGTATCTGAGCTTTCAACGACCGTATAACACCCTTTAATTTCATTAATATTTAGAATTACATTATAGATTCATAGCATCAGTTTTCTTTTCGCTTTCTAAGCTTAATATTGCAGAACTAGAATACCTTTAAAAAAGTTATGTATCATTGCTAAAAATTATTAAACTTTTTTTTAAAAAATCCGATAGGGTGGCTAAGCTATGTATACTTAAGCAAAGCATAATTAAATAAGGTAACGGTATGAAAAGCACTATTATTTCCTGGAATATAATATTCTTAATGCATCTCGCATGCTCTGGGGAAAATAAATTTAATTCTACATCTCGTACTGTTCAACAAGCTAAAAAAACAGAGGAAACAAATACAAACAATGCAGAAGCTAAGCAAAGTCAAGCAGATCAAAAGGATACACCTGAAGTAAGCGAAAAAGAATCGAAAATTGATCAAAATCAAGAGGATCAAAATATCGACTCAAATAAAAAATCTACTAATAACACCAAACCATGCTCAGATGAAGAACAACACCTTAGCTTTTCAGTTACATCAGATAGATTAGGCGGCGAAGAGGCAAATAATGGTATAATCTCCATACAATGTAAAAACTCTGGACTGACACTTAAAGATCTATCCAATCTCACATTTATCATTACAATTCCTTTAGAGACAAATAGCAACTCTACGGAGAGTAACGAAATAAAACTAGGCCCAGGAGACATATATATTTCGGATAATCGATTAACGTTCAAAGCTTCTTCATCGGACTTACTTATTGATACAAGTGATGAAGAAAACATTTATAATGGCCCTGAAGGATTCAAAATCAAAGTAAAAGTTATTTATACATTGACGAACAAAAAATTTGAAACCAATAGCAAAGAAATTACTATATTCAAACCCTTCATACCTCGGCGCTAAAACTATAGATAATCTTAACTATTATTATCGATTTATCCTATACGACCAACACACCAACTGCACTTCTTCATAGAAGCTAAAACCGATTTAAGATAAAGCTAGAACTAATCTTGTCCGATCATCTAAAATGTGGATAATAAGGACATTTTACATGGATGAACTCAAATACAATCCAGAACAACTTAAAGTGCTCATCGTTGACGATCACGATCCAATTCGTAAAGCTATAAAAAAGATCGTACAATCTATGAAGGCTGCAGAGGTTGTTGAATGTTTTGATGGAAAAGACGCAATAGCAAAACTCGCCAACGAACATTTTGACTTAATACTCTGCGATATTTACATGAGAAAAACATCAGGATTCGATGTCCTTAGCTACTTACGTAATCGACAGATCGCTAATGATATCCCCTTTATCATTATTACAGGCGAAGCCAGCAAGGAGGATATCGTCAAGTCATCAGACTTAGGTGCAAATGATTACATCTTAAAACCATTCCAAGCAGAAAATTTAGAAATAAAAATAAAACGAGTGCTAAATGAGTTCTATTCTCCTTCTCCCGCAGTAGCTTTATTACGCAAAGGTGAGAAGCTTTTATTAGAAAAAAAATATTCCGATTCTGAACAAATTATCTTATCAGCATTGAAATTAGAAAAAGACAATCCAAAAATAAAACATCTCTTAGCTATATCAAAATTGTTACAAGGTAAAGAAGAAGAATCAATGGCCGCGCTAAGGAAAAATATTACAGATTTTCCATCATACTATAAAAACTATGTAACCTTGGCGAATATATACCTTAAAAAAGGAAATATTCAAGAAACAATAGCAGCACTAGTAAATGAGTTGAATTTGCATCCGAAACAACCCAAAAGGCAAGTACTCTTAGCAAAACTGCTAATGCAGGAAGGCGATATTGATGGAGCTATCAACCATTTTAGAGAAGCTCTCAGAGAAAATGCTAAATACAAGCCAGCACTGATGGGCATGGGCCATGCGTTTGCGCGTAAAGAAGATTTAGAAAAATCGATTTATTATTTTAAGAGATTAAGACGCCATCATCCAAAAGAAACAAAAGCTTTAGAGGCGGTAGTAAAATACTGCCTAGAAGCTGATGTAGCAAAAAAAGCAGAACATATATTACGAGATGAGAAAAAAAATCATCCAGAACGCTTAGATGTATATCCCATATTAGCTAAATTATATGTTGCCATGGATCAAGATGACATTGGATTACAAATTATTAATGAGCTTTTTAAAATAGATCAGGAAAATATTAATGGCCTTCGCATAAAAGGCGCCATAGAATTCAAGCTAGATAATATTGAATCTGCCACAGAAACATATAAGAAATTGATAAGCTTAGACTCATCAGAATCAACTCATCTTGGTTTAGCTAAGTGTTATCAAAAACAAGGAAATTATAAAAATTCTTTAGCAGTCCTTAACAAAGCGATACAACTAAATCCTAAAAACCCTAAAGTACTATATATGTTGGGTATTTCATTATTCAAAACAAAACAATTTTCAAAAGCTTTTTGCATCCTAACGCAAGCAAAACGCCTAGGATACGACAAAGGTCACTGCGACAAAAATATAGCACAATGTTATCGGGCTATTAGGGTCCGTCATCAGTCCTCTCGCCTAATAGCCTAGCTAAATATAATTCTGCAATATAGCATTATTTTTAACTTCTCCTTAATAGAATTTTACTTCTTAGGAGTTAACAAAAGGGCCTATCTATGGCAAAATTCATGGGTTTTGAAGCCCAGTAGGGTTGTTATGAAAAGAAGCAATAAAAGACTCTATTACAAGATAGATAAATGGGACATGAAATGAATCACACAAGCCAACTGGAACAACTCAAAACACTATTAGCTTGGCAGAAAACACGCGGATTACGCTTTCCTTCGATGATGAGAAAACAAGCGGATTCTATTATCGATAGCTTTGAAGACGAAAGCAAAACTCCTGAAAAGCAATTCTTTAATTGCTTACAAGTCCCGATCGATGCCCATCTCAAAAAATACGATATTATTATGCTATCCTCAAACTCTAGCTGGGAAACCGACACATCTCATCAAGGAGAAGATCTTCTTGATAAGATGATATCAGCAATGAACTTTAAAAAAACTGCCATTAAGAAAGTACGCTTAATTGATCAAAACTTAAAAAACTCAAAGAGTCTATTACTAGAAGAAATCTCAAAGCTAATGTGTAAAGTAGTTATAGTTCTCGATCCAACTACTGCCCATCTATTAAATATTCTAGATGGAAAATCCTTTGATGAAAAACGAGGTGAATGGTGCCAAAGAACAAGTAATAATTCACAAATCAAATTTATTATAACCTGGCATCCAATTAATTGCTCAAACATCCAGTCTTAAAACTAGATGCCTGGAATGATCTAAAAAAGGTTATAAAATACTTCGAAGAAGAGGACTCAAAATGAAGCGCTGGTTGGAGAAGCTCTATCTAATAAATATTTTATCATTAACTATATATTACTCCCTGACTCTTTTCATCCAACCACAAATGCTTGCCTCAAACTCAAATCGTTGGCTAAAAGTCGAAATTGGCATTATAGGAACTGCATCTCAAGATATCTTATCCTCAGCATTAGACCAAGCCAAAGGTGATGAGTATCAGGGTATCATCATTCAATTGGATACCCCCGGAGAAGTCTTGAAACCACCAGAAAAATGGTGAAAGACTTAATGGCAGCCCCATTCCCGACTATTGTTTGGATTGGTCCTTCAGGCTCTCGGGCTGGTAGCGCCGGTTCCTTTATCACTCTTGCTGCAAATATCGCTGCCATGGCTCCAGGTACAAATATTGGAGCAGCGCATCCTATCCAGTCAAATGGAGAAGATCTTAGTAGCAAATTGGGAGAAAAAATTACCAATGATACAGTTGCCTTTATTGAAAGTATAGCTAAGGCGAGAGGGCGCAATGAAGAAATGGCTAGATCATTCGTCTCAATGTCCACTTCGATCACAGATGAAGAAGCAATAAAAAATAATGTTATCGACTATATTGCTCCAAGTATAGATCAACTTTTAAAGATGATAGATGGAAAAATAATAAAACTTCAAAATAACTCCGAAATCACTATTAACACATCTGGCAGCAGTATAACTGCTTATGAGCCCTCTATCAGACAAAAAGCTTTAGAAATACTATCAAATCCCAATTTCTTTTACCTACTATTTTTAGGAGGATTGATAGGATTAGGGTTTGAGCTCACCCATCCTGGTTCGATTTTTCCTGGTGTTATCGGCGGAATTTGCATGATATTAGCTCTAATTGCTACATCGGTCTTACCAGTAAGTTTTGGCGCAGCTGCCCTACTTTTAGTAGGAGTTGGATGCATGATAGCAGAATTTTTTGTCCCAAGCTTTGGAGTTCTTGGCATTGGAGGATTTATAGGCTTCCTGCTAGGCTCAATCTTTCTGGTAGACCCGTCTGATACTCATGGCTTGCGGATATCTCTAACTTTTATAGTTCCAGGTGCATTGGTCGTTGCAGGAGCTGGGATAAGTATAGCTCTTTTAGTGCTCAAATCCGAGAGAAGGCCTGTGACATCTGGCATGGAAGGCGTAAAGGGCAAATCAGCAAAGGCTATAAATGATTTTCTAAATGGCAAAGGAAAAGTTCGTTTTGAGGGCGAAATCTGGAATGCAGAGCTATGCCAATCCGATCAAGATAACAGCAGAAATGTAAGGAAAGGAGATCGACTAACTATAATAAAGATTGTTGAAAATTTAAGATTTCTTGTTACGTTAGACACAACAAATAACGATGAAACCCACACCTAATTTTAATGAGGTCATTCAATGAGTAGTTTAATATTCTTCTTAATTCTAATTGTAATTATAGTTGCTATGATGGTCCGTATTGTCCCAGAATATGAGCGAGCTGTAATATTCCGTCTTGGACGTGTGCAAGCAGCTGCCAAAGGACCTGGTCTCTTCTTTATAATCCCTATTGTAGATCAAATGTATAAAATAAGTATCCGTACTGTTACCATGGACATTGAGCCACAAGATGTAATAAGCAAAGACAACGTAAGTCTAAAAGTAAATGCTGTGCTCTATTTCCGCGTGGTAAATCCAATCAAGGCCATGATCAATATAGAAAACTATCAATTTGCAACCAACCAACTAGCACAAACTCATCTGCGATCAGTACTGGGAGAAAACACCCTCGACGAATTATTGAGTGAAAGAGATCGCATCAACTCCAAACTACAAACGATATTAGATGAGAATACTGACCCATGGGGCATCAAAGTCGTAGCTGTAGAGTTAAAGCATATCGACTTACCACCTGACATGCAGCGCGCTATGGCCAAAGAAGCTGAGGCCGAAAGACAACGAAGGGCAAAAATTATAGCTGCAGAAGGAGAAGCTCAAGCAGCACTCAAACTAAAAGCTGCCGCTGACACAATGTCCAGCAATGAACAGACTTTACAATTAAGATATTTACAAACTATGGTTGATATTGCAGGAAAAAATAACACGACATCCTTTTTCCCTATTCCCATCGAACTTTTCAAAGGTTTAAGCAAAATTAAAAACAACTCCGACGCCTAAATAAAAAAGCGAAGCGGCCATCTGAGTAAAGTCGCTTCGCTTTCTTAACTTTTTTAGATCAAAAACAAAGCTTAATTAAGGATTGCTTTCTTCATATTCTGCATCGACGACATCGTCGTTGTTGCCAGAAGATTTTCCTCCAGCATCAGCCTCACCTTGTGAAGCAGTTGCACCTTGTTTTTGCGCCTCTTCTTGCTTATAGACAGCTTCTGCGAGCTTATGTAACTTAGCTTCAAAGGCCTCTTTTGCTGCATTTAGAACACTGACATCTTCACTATCTAACTTAGACTTAGCCTCAGTCAATGCTGTTTCAACGTCTTGTTTAAGCTCTGCTTGTAATTTCTCGCCGTTTTCTTTCAACATCTTTTCAGCTTGATAAATCAAAGAATCAAGACCGTTACGCGCTTCAACCCTCTCTTTAAGTTTTTTATCAGCATCCGCATTCAGCTCAGCCTCTTTAACCATCTTTTCAATATCTTCTTCGGATAGCTTGGTATCAGCAGTGATAACAATCTTCTGCTCCTTACCTGTTCCTAAATCCTTAGCTGAAACAGAAACTAGACCATTTGCATCGATATCAAATGTCACTTCGATTTGTGGCACACCTCTTGGCGCAGGAGGAATATCTGACAAGCTAAAATTACCCAATTTCTTGTTGGCGCTAGCCATTTCTCTTTCACCCTGTAGAACACTGATTTCTACTGAAGGCTGGTTATCAGCTGCAGTTGAGAATACCTGTGTCTTTTTTGTTGGGATTGTGGTGTTTCTTTCTATGAGCTTAGTCATAACCCCACCCAATGTTTCTATACCAAGCGATAATGGCGTGACATCTAAAAGTAGGATATCCTTAACATCACCACCTAAAATTCCAGCTTGTACCGCAGCACCGATAGAAACGACCTCATCTGGGTTAACCGACTTGTTCGGTTCTTTATTGAAGAAGCTCTTAACTTCCCTTTGCACTAAAGGAACACGCGTTGAACCTCCAACTAATAATACCTCATCAATATCTGCTGCTGTCAATCCAGCATCTTTTAAAACCTGCTTGCAAGGCTCCAAAGTCTTGCTAACAAGGTCAGAAATTAACCTTTCAAAATCTGGCCGGCTTATAGTCACATTTAAATGCTTAGGACCAGACTGATCTGCTGTCAAAAACGGCAAGTTAACTTCTGTGCTTTGAGCTGTAGATAGCTCAATCTTTGCCTTTTCAGCTGCTTCCTTAAGGCGTTGTAATGCCATTGGGTCAGTTGCTACATCGATGCCAGTATCTTTCTTAAAATTATCGACCAAAAACTTGATCAATACCTCGTCGATATTATCACCACCAAGGTGGGTATCTCCATTGGTTGCAAGAACCTCAACAATGCTTTCAGCAACTTCCAAAATTGAAACGTCAAAAGTACCACCACCAAAGTCAAAGACAGCAACTTTTTCAGAGCCTTTCTTATCTAGCCCATAAGCCAAAGCCGCTGCTGTAGGTTCAGCAACAATCCGTTTAACGTCTAAACCAGCAATCTTACCGGCATCCTTAGTCGCTTGTCTCTGAGAGTCGTTAAAATAAGCTGGAACTGTGATAACAGCCTCAGTTACAGGCTCGCCCAAATAATCTTCAGCCGCTTGCTTCAACTTTGCTAAAACTTTTGCTGAAATCTCCGGTGGTGTAACCTCTCGCCCATCCAGAGCAAAAACACAACCACCGCCTTTTCCTTGCTTAACTTTAAAAGGAACACGGGTAGATTCATCTTTCATTTCGGCGAAAGTGCTACCAATAAAACGCTTTGCCGAAAAAACTGTATTTTTTGGGTTCGTTACAGCCTGACGCCTAGCAGACGCACCAACTAGCACTTCACCATCCTTTGTATAAGCGACAACACTGGGTGTTGTTCTCTGACCTTCAGCGTTTGCGATGATCTTGGGTTGCCCCTGCTCCATCACTGAAACCACTGAGTTTGTGGTTCCTAAGTCAATTCCAATAATTTTTCCCATGAGCACCCTCCAAGATATAATTAAATCAATAAGTTACACTAAAATAATTGTTATAAAACACAGCCGGTTCTGCCTATATTATAGTTACAGCCAGACAGTTAAGCTAAAAGGTCTTCACCTGAAACCCAACATAATACCAAAATAGAGAGTGTCAACCACAAGTCATGATAAAATAGACATAACGCCAATAACTGGGATAAAAACGGAGGATTGCTACAATGCATGAACTATCCTGCCCTAGCTGCAACGCCCCATCAAAATATGATTTGCGCGAATACCTCTTCATGTGTCCATTCTGCTCGGCAACCTTTGGACTTAATAAAGAAAATGGACAAAAAGAGATATTTGGCGAACATTTTATCGTAGCTAATACGACAGATTCTCGGCAAATCAGAGACCTGACACTTAAATGGTTAAAAAGATTGCATCACAGCCGCGGTTCTGTCGAAGAAGAGTTTTCTGTCGCAGATATTTCAGGATTTTCCATCCCATTTTGGGTCATTTCACTGCAAGCACATACCGCTTGGAAAGGGCTAGTGGAAAGGCGAAATCTTAGTTCAGGTGATTATATACTCAGCAGCAATCACGTCGTTGAAACAGGACAATTTCACCGCAGCTACCGGTGGTGCATTTCATCGAGAGAAAATATCTTGAAAATTGGGGCATTGCCAGGCTTCATGAGCCAAAGAAGCAGTTCGCGTTGATTGGGACGGCTCCACTCGATTCCAACTTTTTCTAGGGGAAGGCTAGACCAAACATCGGCCACCAAAGAATCAATCGACGGTAGGCGGAGTAGATGTTTCAGCTTATAGCATAAAAGAACCCTTTGAATTTAAATTTGCTAATGGCCTTCCTATTCTAAATATCCAAGTTGAAGAAGAAGAGGCTGAAAGGGGCGAGCAAAGTCAAGTTTTACGCTATCATCAAGAGCTCGTAAAAACTTTACCGATGTTCAGCTAGATTGCCGAACAGAGCTAGAAATAGCAGGGCTGCAGCTCATCCATCTACCTTTTGGTTTGTAAAATACTATTACCGCCCCAAAAGCTTTTTAAAACATTTCCAGAAATCCAAAGAAAGGCATTTAATCTTAGATGGCTTTGCTAAAGGTGTTTTAAAAGGAGAATTGCCTGTTTTAAGAAAAGATAAGCTGATGGTAAATTCTTTTGTATGCTCAACATCCTCAGCTATCATGTTTGCCTTGGGAGCACTATGGCATCCAGCATTTTTTATTGTCGCTATATTCTGTCTAATAGTTGCCATCATAAGTATTCTGGTCGCCAATACACGTAATAAAGATGACAGTACCGATAACGCATCAACACTCTCTCATTTACAACATACTTAAATATAATTTATTTTATACCGTCACTCTGATACTTCAGATGACGGATATAATTTTTCCAAAAAGCGGCTTAGCAGGCAATATTTCATTGCTGTTTCAAGTCAGCCTATCCATATCTTGAAAATCCTTCATTATTTGTAACTATTCAGCGTATCTCTTCCCTTCAATATGTCGCTTGATACATCGTCATCCTCATATGGATGACGGGCAGTCAAGGCTTTGAATCGATCAGATAAAAAATACGCTGAATAGTTACCATTATTTTAAAGACTGTTAAATCCGGGTTCTGAAGTTTTTTGAAAAGATGCAGTATTTTCGACAGATTCGAAGTTCGCCCGGGTGCTAGGCGCGAGAAGGCGGGAAACCGCAGTGCACATGTTGGTATATGAGGATTTCCTGACGACGAAGTAACACCGCAACTAGCTAAAAATTCGGATCCGGGTTAAATAGAAAAATTTAAGAACAAATAAATACAATAAAAAATACTGGGCGTGTAGCTGAGAAAGATACTTCACATCCGCTCAGCATGACAAAAATTCAAACAAGAAAACGACTGTGATATATTTGTACTACTGTCAGATCTCCCTTCACCACCAACACTTATTAAAAGTAAAAATTCCCTGAAGAATAGACATATTCTCTAATATTTGTTTACCAAATAGAACTTTTAATTAAGAAACTGTCATAAACTATGATTCTCAATCGCATTACTATAAAAATAATTAGTAATGGATATGTACCTATAGGAATATTTTTTTTCACCTTAGGCCAGATCTATGGATTGATAATTCTTGAAAATATAGATTTAATAGGAAGAATTATCCTATTCTCTACACTACCTTTAGTAGCCATAATAATTAGCTACTCTAAGAGCTACAGTCTCTTGATATCAAAGGCGCTAATATCATTCACAGGCTTCTATTGGGGAGCTATCCACCAAAGTCCAACTCCCCATTTAAAAGAAAATACCATCATCCAAGTCAATAATGCTATTCCATATTCCAAAAATTTACTTCAAATTTATCTTTCAAGCCAAAATGAAGATCATAAGTTTTTGTATTTTACTCATAGTTCCTTCCCCTTACCATCTGGAAGCATAGGATACATTCATAATCAAAAAAGCCATAGCTTAGTAAAAACCCAGCAAACACGCTTGCAGCCTAAATTTTCTCCCCAGGTCAGAGAAAGATTGACCTTTTTAGAAAGGCTATCCAAAATTTTAAATAATTTCATGAACACACGCATAGATAATCTGAATCCAAAATTAAGCCGCTGGTATGCGGCTCTCACAATGGGAAACTATAACTCTTTATCATCAAGAGAAAAAGATGTATTTCTTATGACAGGCACTATGCATCTGCTGGTAGTCAGTGGCCTTCATATAGGATTCTTTTCGTTATTAATTGATCGAGTTATCTTATTTCCGGCTTGGATTTTATATCTATCTTCATTTTTAAAATCGCGATATTGGATCGCCTGTAAAATTCTAAGCTCTTTAATGAGCATTATCCTTACAATTTGTTTCGTAATAAGTATTGGATTTCCAGTATCCGCACAAAGAGCTTTAATTGTCTTTGCGTGTCATAAAATTTCTTTAATATATACTGGAGCACTTTCCATAAGCTCCCGTCTAGTTATTGCATTTACAGTCCAAATACTATTATTTCCAAATAACTTCATCTCATTTCCAGCCTTACTTACTTGGGGTGCTTATCTATGCATTCTATCAACCACGCAATCTAATAAAACAAAGCTTAAAAATATATTTTTTCCTCAAATTTTATTTACAATATTTTCAGTTGCGATGTTTGCCCGTTTAAGTATTGTGGGCATGTTTTTAAATATAATATTAGTTCCAATTTTTCCAATACTCTTCTTTTTTGTTCTCTTAGATATCTTTATTACCCTACCTCAAAATACTTCAATCCTACTTGGAAAAATCCAATTAAAATTTTTAGATATGTTAGACAAATCATATCAAATATCCAATGATTACCCAGCATTATTCTATGACAACATCCCTTTAAGCATAAGGCTTCTATGCTTAGCTATCTTAACATTTATTTTTCTAAACTACTTCCGGTCCATATCAAAAACTTATATATAAACTTTCTGATATGCAGATTATCAAAATGGCGTAAAGAAATGAGTTTTGCATTCATAGTAAAAACATATGTAACTATTCAGCGTATTTTTTATCTGATCGATTCAAATCCTTGACTGCCCGCCACCCTCATATGGATGACGATGTATCAAGCGACATATTGAAGGGAAAAGATACGCTGAACAGTTACAAACATATTTATAAAAAGATTAAAAGATCATAGTGCTAAGATTTTTATTAAATCAACAAAGATATCCACAAGGAAAAAATTGACCCTTAAGCTCTAAATTAATTAGAGAATTATTCGATAATAGAAATATCATTATTTAAGTTATCAATAGAGGCTATATTATGAACGACACCTCCCCTTGGCATAATAAGAAAATACTAATTGTAGATGATTCTGCTCTCATCAGAAATCAATTGAGAACACTTTATGCGTCTTTAGGCTTAGAAATTGTAGGGGAAGCTGGCGATGGCTTAGCTGCGATAGAAAAATTTAAAGATGTGCGACCAGATATAGTAAGCTTAGATATAATCATGCCATATATGCATGGATTTGATTGCCATAGAAAACTCAAAAAATTGGATGCTAACCTTCATACAGTTTTTGTTTCCTGTTTGGCTCATGAAGCTATAACTTCTGAGTTGCTGCAAGAAGAATTTAATCCAAATCTTTTTGCAACAAAGCCAGCAACCCTTGAATCTCTAGAAAAGGTACTTTCATTTTGTTTAGGAGTGCCAATAGAACAGCCTTCGTTAGGAGATGTGAGCCCCGCAGCTCGCGTACCATCAGTCTCATAAGCAAAATTATAAATATGCACAAACATAACGCTAAATGCATGGCCATTCTGACCGTTGACATAAATTTATTAAAGGAAGAAAAAATGCTATAATAGATTTATAGCGTAGGTATAACGCCAGGAATTACCGACAACAGTGAGGAAAATCCGTGGCCATCTTCAAGCATCAACTTAAAAACTATCCAGAACTAAAAAATTGGTTTGAAAACGAGATTATTCATAACTCAAATAAAAAGTCGCCTTCATATATCAAACATTATACAAATGATTTTCAAATTAAAGTTTGTCAAAGCTTAAATCTTCAAGATAAATTTTCCTATTTCGCCTGGACAGATGCACTATCTAGTCTAATCTCTAACTCTAGAGAGTTAGAAAAAGATTTCAATAAATGCATCTCATTTTTTTCTTATTACGGTCTTGATTTATCACTGCTAACCAGCGATATGGCTTTCCTCTCTTTTCAGTTAGATGACGCAAGATCTTATTTAACATTAATACAAAAGATAGCTGATAAAACAGAATTAATTTCATTTAGGTTCTTATGTGCATGGCTAGCATTAAACCTTGATGACTTAGAACTATGTATCGACGAATGCGAAAAATAGATACACCATACGCTCCTATTTATACTATTTTAGGAGCCAAGCTCTACTCGAAAAAGGGCAGGCTGTTGGAAACTGTCGAATGGCAAATAATATAAGCATAGATCCTCATGAAATACTCGCATACTTTCAATTAGCAAAAGCAAACCTTGTAATATCAAGATCAGATGCAGCTTGGGAAGCTGCAAACAAATGCATAACCTTACAAGGAAAAAGCATGGAATGCCTTTTATTGCTAGCAATGATAGCCATTGAATCGAGAGATAGCGAAAAGATAAGTATCATGGAACCATTTGGCACCGCATCTCTCCTCCTATCCAGAAAGCCCAGTACTTATTGCTAGCCTATTCGATCTAGCCTTTCTCAATAAAAACAATTCTTGGGCTACCACAGTAATACAACATAGCAATTGGAATTCTTTATTTGCTAATACTGAATTTCTAAAAAAGTTAGGTCCAATTTTAAGAAGATTTGCAGAGCTTGAATGGTATAGTCTTTCTGAACAATTACTAGGAAAATTTTCAAAAAATACTGGCTAATATACATTTACCTGCGGTTTCCCACCTCCTCACGCCTAGCACCTGACAGAACTCCAAATCCATTGAAAATACTACAGTTTTTCAAAAAATTTCAGATTCCGGTTAAAAATCAATCTAACAAGATTTGCTTAAAAAGCATAAGAAAAAACTACACATTTATAGTATTTTGATTCCAAGTATTACTAAAAATAGTAATAGCTTCAATTTTAAGTAGTAGTAGAAATTAAGAGATAGAAACTTGATTAGCAACCAAACCCAAACCATCAACACCATTTTCGCGCTTTACACCGTTTTCATATAAGCTATCGTTATTATCCAAACTACCAAAATCAATCACTTCTACTGAAGTATGGGCTTTTTGTAATATCGATGCCGTGGTTTAGCATGAAGAGCGTGACTGACTTATAGCTGTAACTTTGCCTATCAACACACCTAACAACTAAATCGCCCTTCGTCTAATCAACATGACGCACAAATTCATCCTTATAACGCAAGCCATCTGCATTTATAACACTGGAATCATTGACGACTACAGCGTTATCGAGAGAACCTCCTCGGGCGAGGCCAATCTCACGCATAGAATTGACATCATTTATGTGACAAAATTCTAGCCTCACATAACTCTAGAAACGTTGAGTGATTAAATTCCAATTGCGGACTGCTTACCAATAGCTGAACTATTTTCAAAATCAATCGTGCACTCAAATGCAAGTGATTGCCACGGATCAATCCTTATAAATTGATCACCATTTTGCACTTCAATTGGCTTCTTTATGACCAAAACTTTACGCAAACAAGGCTGGACTTCAGTTCCTACTTCCTTAAGCTTGTCAACGAATGGAGCAGCACTACCATCCAAAATAGGAAGTTCACCGGCATCAACCAAGACAAAAGCATTATCAATTCCTAAACCATAAAAAGCAGCCATAAGATGTTCGATAGTTCCAATGCGATCATCTCCATCACCAATCGATGTGCATAACTCGGTTGAAGTTACATTATAAGGATGTGCAACAATAGGCCGGCCAGATGGAGTATCAGTCCTGAGAAAAATAATCCCGGTATTAGCACATGCTGGCCTTACCTCCAGGTTTACAATCTTCCCGGAATGCAAGCCAACACCTGCAAATGCAACCTTCGATTTAATAGTCCCCTGATACTTACCTATCATCCAGTACTCCAAAAAAAACTTAATATCATGAGCAAACAAGTTGAATGCTTATGCCTCTACTGTTTTGCGAATCTCTTAATACTAAAAAACTGCGCTATAAAAATAACCTTGATGTATGTCATAGCAGGTATTTTAAATATCCTAATCAATCAAAAGCTAACCAATTAGTGATACTTCTCCTTAAAGTCTTTGCAATAAACGTACCTATTTATTAATATGAAGAAAATCATATAACTATTTAAGATTATGAGATAAAAATGATATCTACAGAATTATCTGTATGTTAAGTCCTTAGGTTTGGTACGATTGACACTGGACTTTCAGGTTTATGTTGCAAATTGACACACTTGCATTCCCAAGCACAACCTCTACTGACATAGTTCATCTGCAAACTATCAAGCTCAGACTAAAAGCTACCTAGCATATTCAAGAACAAGCGAGCTAATTAGATAAGCAATAACCAAAATCTTTCACTATTAAAGCAAATCAGAAAATCTTTTAATTTTTGAATACTGCGCAATGGGTGAAATATTATCAACAATTAAACTATGATAATCGTCCCAACCAGTTAGCGCATTCAGTTTGTCCGCAACGCGCACATCACCAACTCCGGCTATACCTCTTGAAATAGGTATTAGGTGGGTTTGATGTTTTAACAAAGTCAGGATTTTATCTGAGTACGTCCCTCCTTGTGGACCTATTCCAGGTAGTAGCAAAGGATAGTTTGATGCAAGTTTCCAAGTGGATTCTGATAAGGTTTCAAGTTTTGTTGCACCTAGTACCAGCCCAATTGATTCGGTGATTTGATCTCTTTCAAAATCATTTTGCAATGCATCCAACAAAAACTCTGCTATTGTTCTATCAGCAGCTTGCAAATACTGATCCTGCAATAGCGAACCAGAAGGGTTAGAACTCACCCAAACAATATAAACACCCTTACCTGCCTTCAACCATGGTATTAACGGTTGGATAACATCATATCCCATATAAGGTGTCACAGTTAAAGCATCAGCACAAAATTTCTCGAATGCCATTTTGCCATAAGCAGCCATAGTAGATGAGATATCACCTCTTTTGGCATCTAAAATAACAAGTAGACCTGCATCCTTGGCTTTAACAATCGCATTTTCTAATACTTTGACTCCCTGCCAACCGCAAGCTTCAAAAAAAGCCATTTGAAACTTAACTGCAGGTAGCTTACCTTTAGCGGCATCAAGCAAAGTATTTGTAAATGCTTCTAATAAAGCAATCTCTCCCTTCTCACTTTTTTCCTTTCTCATAAACCTTGGAAGCATTTTCTCATCAAAATGCGGATCAATTCCCAAACAAATAGGGTTCAAATGCGTTTCTATGCAAACCTTTAATCGATCTCTAAAAGTATCCATAGCTATCCTTTGCGCCGCTCGTAAATTAAATTACTTTTAAATAATGTCTTTTCATAATAGACAGGCCAATATATCTTGCAATATGCCGCCACTCTTTTTTCACCTAGCTCATCCAGATAGTGTGTTGGTTCTCCATACATATGTGGAAAACCTGCGGCACCAGAACATAATATATTTGCATCAAATATGCTACCAACCAAGTTCATACGTTCAAGCAAACGTGCTAATAATCCACAATATACTGCAAAATGATGATTCACAATGGTATGACTAGCTTGATTCCAGCTCAATTCATGATACTGCTGCTTCATTGGCAAGCTCTTCATCTGCTTCCAATTGGCGATATCCCATGATTCCTGGTTTGGTCCAAAGTTTTGAATCAAATCATCTGATTTGTCTAAAGATGACCAAGCAGAGTAACGCATTTGCAAAAATCTCGACCAGCAATCTTCCATCGCTATAAAGCCCCAATTAGATTCTTGCAAAGCTTTCAAAACATTTTCAAAACTAACCTTCATATAGGCAGCTACTTGCAAAAGCTCTTCAAACAACAATGATCTTAACCAAATCGAAACAGGTACAGAAGTTCCCGTTATCGGCTTCGACCTTACTAAAGCACTTGTAAGAATCGGTAAAACACCCTTAATAGCAGGAACATCAACTAAATCAATATTGTCCGAATTTGTCTCGCAAACACTTATCTCAGCATTGAAAAGGTTACCAGCCAAACAATTCAATACCAACACATTGTTCCCCATTTTAATATGCAACGTATCATCAAACTGCCATGACAAGACAACTGATGAGTCTTTAACGATGTCACCCGTAAACCAAGATATCTTTTCTTCCCAAAGCAAATGCATTTTACTCTTATCTGGAAAAGAACTTTCAAGCTTAATAAAATACCGCTCAAGAGCAGGGGTCAAATGCCTAAAATCAGATGCAAAAAAAATTACTTTCTTTCCATTTTTAATTAGGCTAGCAACAACACTCACTGGTGGCGGTACAGTATCTACATTTAGATACAGCGGCAGGTCATCAATTTGTTCTTGAATTTTATATCTTGGGTTGTTTTTCTTATCTTTTTGAGCTCGAATAAGTCTCATATATGAAGGATAAAAATATTGCTTAGCCAAATGATATACGAACAATGACTCAATTTCATTGAAATTTAAATTAGCAAACTTAGACTCTGCAATTTTCCAACAAACATCCCAACCTGAATAATGCTCTTCATTTTTTAGGTTAACCTGCTCCCAACTTTCTACTTTCTTCTTAAGTTCACTAAAGGAAGTCAATGTCGAATCGCTTATTCTGTTTTCGATATTTCTGTATCCTTTAGATCTATTCGATGTGTTTTTTGCCTTTTTTACAGCACTCTGTACTACCTGCGTTCTCATCCATTTTTTCAGAAATTCTTGCCAGTTAGAATGAAACCCAGAAAATTGGAGGAGGTTTTTTGCTGCTGCATCTTCCGATTTTAAAACAGGAAAGTTCTTCCATTGATTTTTATACTTTTGTAGTTTGGAAGAAAGCTGGCCAACCCTCCATCCAGGAGGGAAAACGCCAAGTTCAATTTCCTCAAAGCCTACTATTGCTTCTGGATTAAAAGACAAACGAAAATCACAAGATAAGGCAACATCAAATTTCCAATCACAACAATTACAATCAAAAGCAAAAAAGGTTGTAGCCGCTGAAGATTTAATAATTTTAATAAAATGCCTATATTTTTTGATACGCTCGCTCAACTGCATTAAAAGCAATTGGCTTTCTAACTCTTCCAACCAACTATCATATAAACTTCCAGAAGTTTTTTTTTCAGACAATATGAAAAGAATCGATAGGTCTGCTCTCTCGCACATCGGAGCTATAATGTTAGAGACTTCTTCGATAAACTCTACACCATGTTCGCTCAATATGTTATCCACATATGGAAGAGATACTATAATCACATCATCTTCCCACTCCTCAATATCTACAGACATATATTCGCCCATCATTTCCGTACAGTAATAAATGTATAGTAAGGGAAATTAGACAAATCCAAAATAAGCCTATTCCCGGCCTTCTCATCTGTCAATTGATCCACAAAAATCGATAAAGGATTCCACCCGTAAAGAAAAGACTGCATGTTTAATTTTCTAAAAATATCGGTATTTGGAAAACAATCGTCAATTGTCGAAAGAACAGCAGCAACAATAGGCAAATACGGGCACAACACACTCAAAGAATCTATATTTGTAATACTACCAACCTTGCTTTTTTCTAGCCAACTCCCTAATTCATCTAAAATATGGGATGCAAAATTCAAATTTTGCGGCTCTTCTATCAAACCGCAAATGAAATTAATGGATACAGAATAAAAATCACTGTTCGAATAATCTCTAGGTTCAACCGATAGCGCGCCTACTCCCCAGCCATCTTCAAAAATTGCTGTCTTATATTCTTTATTTTCTAAAGGGGAGCTCTCTTGTTGAAAAGATTTCCAATGTTTTAGGGACGGTTTCAAACTCATAAGCGACGAGTTTGAAGTGTTAAATCTTCCTGACCGATCTTGGATGACCAACTTATCACCTAGATCATATGATTCCGATGGAATTTCTAAATCTGAATAAAATTCAACAATCTTAACAATTAAGTCATATTGCCTTTGCGGTTCAAGAACATTTATATTTTTCGCAAGCAAATATAAATGTTCATTTGATTCAATAGAAGCTTTACCTTCAAAGGCTAACATTTTCCTTTGTTTCAAATCCGTAAGCCGTTGCAATAATGTAGAAAGTAAAGTATCAAAAAATCTTATTGGTATATTTCTATAATATTCTTGTAGGCGTTTTTTTTGTTCTAATGCCATAGTTGTAAAATATTCGACTTCACAATCACTTTTATCAGATGCGATGTGCTTATTCAATAGCGTCGAGGCGAGCTTAACTCGATCTAACTTATGAGGTCTTTGAGAATACAAACCATGGTCACAATAAAACTTATCAGCAATTGTCAATACTACTTCATTTTCAGCATGATCATAGTTGATTGGAATCATCTTTAATTCCACCATCAATTCTTTGCACGGCCTGCTCTATACGTTCAATATGAGCTCCATCAGTTGATTTCTTCTTTAGCTCTTCAAGCCAAAAAACAATTCCTTTCCAATCATTCTGTTCTAACTTAATATTAATGATTTGCTCGATCGGATCCAGAAATTCATCCTTAGTGTCCGCTGATTTTTCAAAATACTCCAATGCAAGCTTGCTATCTTTTAACTGCAAATATAATTTAGCAATATTAAACAAACACATTGCTCTTGCTTCATCAAAGGTTTCTTCTTGTAACTTATCTAAAAGTATATCTAAACAAGACTGCCAATCTCTCATCCTATAATAAGCATCAAACTCAATCGTTGTACTGCTGAGTGGACTATCTTTACAACAAGTTTTCAATACTTCAATTGAATCTTTGGGCTGATCTAGTTGGTAC
The DNA here is from genome assembly GCA_041391425.1 of Bdellovibrionota bacterium. Taxonomy (GTDB): domain Bacteria; phylum Bdellovibrionota_B; class Oligoflexia; order Oligoflexales; family JAWKNZ01; genus JAWKNZ01. The sequence goes on along the minus strand of JAWKNZ010000002.1, from coordinate 146,388 downwards.
AACAAGACTGCAGCAAGTTCTTGAGCAACACGAAATTTTTCCTGCTTCCGCGAGACGCTTTTCATTAATTCCTGCAAAGATTCCGCAACACTCTCCCAATCCTGATTTTGTGTGTAAACAAGTTTAAAATATCGTAATGCCTTTATATTTTTAGGATCAACTTGCAATAATCGCTCATATGATGCGGCAAGCCTTGATTCATCATAGATTTTTTTTTCGTAGAGCATGCATAAACGTTCCAAGCAGCTGACATGATCTTCGACAGCCTTAAAACGACTACCAATCATTTCGAATATCATCGCTTCAAATATGTAATTATCTTTTTCAATAATTTGTGGAATTATCTCTTGTAGGAACCTACTAAATCCAATCTCTGTCTGTTCTACAAGTTCGCAGCATGTTTTCGACGCAGACTCTATATCCTCTAAATAAAAACCTTGAGCTCTAGCCATTCTGATATAGTCTTCTGTAGGGTCAGATTGAGCTTGACTAATTTTATGTTTCATCAAATGAAAAAAAGGATGCCAACATTCGTATTTTTCAAAAGTATCTAAATAGGTGTTAATCTCTTCCAAGTCTAAAGCGTCCATTGACTTTAGACCGTCCAACATCGCTTCGATATTAGAATAAATATTAGGGTCTTGTTGTTCTAACATAGATTCTAACCTTTATTGAATTTACTTTATGGCTTGACTTTATTACGAAACGTCATGATCTGGCTTAACAAGCCCAGAAATTAAAAGATTTTTTACTTTTTTTATAATTTTGTCGTAATCAAAAACAGTTTCATCAAATAGAGACTGCAAACTTATTCCATCTATAACCGCAATAATATAGGAACTATACTCTATTGGATCCACTTTTCTAAAACTGCCTATCTTCATTCCTTCACTAATAACAGTTGCAGCTGTTTCTCTAAATTTTGCATAATGTTTTGCTATGACTTTTCTTACTTCTTCTTTCTGATTGATTTGAGTCCAAAAATCCATATTAACCTGGTAATATTCTTTAGTGTTACGCACCACATCAAAACTCACCTCAATAAAAACTTCTAACTTTCTCACTGGGTCATCTATCTCACCCATATCAGCTAGCAAAACTTTTTCGATATCACCAGCAACCTTATCCAGTACCGACATCATCAGATCGTCTTTATTGAGAAAATAATAATGGATAATCCCTTTGCTTACACCAGCTGTCCTCGCAACATCTTGCATCGAAAAATTGTGATATCCATGTTTTGTAATACAATCAACGGTCGCACTTACAATCTGATTTTTTCGCTCAATAGCAACATCTGCCTTAGACATTTTTCTGCTCCCGGGGTTTTGTTAAATTAATAAATTGAATTTTGCCGGTTTAATCAATTTTAACTTCTGTCATCTATAGTGGCTACACATAATAAACTCTATCATTTTGTCACACATCCCACAATCGAGTGGGGGGCTTTTGTACAGCGTTTCTTCCTGATGTTTTTTGCATCACATTTTTATTAGAGAAACGTAAGTAATATAATTGGACCGCGTAGATATTTAGCCCTCCATGTTAGCTATGTAAAAATCCTAATCCTACCATAATACCTAGCATCAATATAAACTAAACATTCGCCTAAAAATACAATAATAGGCAAACGAGAAAATAACTACGCTTAGCCTGAACATAGTGCCATTCAAAACATTGTTACTTCATCAAAATAATAATTCCCCACTACCCCTATCCTGTGGCCTTGAGACATGATAAAATCTTCTTTAAATCAATCTTGAATAAGCTGATGTCTTTATTGGAGCTTTTTATGGTGCGCCTCAGCCTTATCTTTGTCGTTTTTCTGACTTCATTTCTTATTCGCCCTAATGTTGGTACAGCAGAAGAGCTAAGATGGACTCAATACGGGCTGAGACCTTTAGGAATGGGTAATGCGTTTGTGTCTGTTGCAGATGACTACAACGCTTTATTCTATAATCCTGCTGGGTTAGCTAGACTAAAAGAATGGGATGGTGAATTTTTAAACCCGACTATCGAAGTCGCAGATACGACCATTTCATTTGTTAACGACCTCATGGAATTAGGCAGCGAATCCAAAAATACTGTTGAGGTGCTCGAGCTTCTGCAAAGCCATACTGGTGAAACCCACCACCTTTCCATGTACCTTACACCACATCTAATCTTTAAAAACTTTGGTTTTGCATTAGGCTTAGAGCTAGAAACCACTTTAGTGGCTCATAGCGATATAGATATTGAGTTTAAATTTGGCCCACGAATCATCGCACCTATTTCCTACGCACAAAATTTTTTAAATGATAAGTTAAGCGTGGGTGGAACAGTTAAATTTTTAGCACGTGCAGGTATCGATCACAGCTTTAACATCGACACCATCTCAATGCTCACAAAAGGCGATGGGGAAGATTCCATATCTGAATTAGTAGAAGGTGGATACGCTGTTGGTTTCGATGGTGGCATCCTCTTCACTCCAATAAAAACAATGGAACCTACCCTAGGCATCAGTGTGGCCGACATCGGTGGCAGTGTATACGAAAAAGCAGACGTACAAGGTACTGCGATTGGCGCTCCCAAAACTAGACTGCCATCGGTAAACACAGGGATCAGTTTTAAGCCCATCCAAACAAATTCGATGTATGTTTTAGTGGCATCAGATGCTCATGCTATAAACCAGCCAGTGCACTATTCACAGAAATATAACTTAGGGCTAGAATGGGGATACGGGAAAATCATTAAAATTCAGACCGGACTAAAAGCTGGATACCTTACTGGAGGCTTCCAATTTGATGTAGGGTTATTAAACTTGCGTTTTGCCACTTATACTGTTGATCACGCGCCTGTGGTGGGAACTCATGACGCTTTAACAGAGAGAAGATTCCTAGTTCAAATTAAATTGCTAATTTAGTCGGAGAATAGCATCATGTTTTTTCGAATTTCATATTTCTTATTGATATCTTGTTTACTGAGCTCTTCAACTTTTGCAAAAGGGTTGGACAATTTAGTTCCTGCCAAAGGTGAAAGCCAAGCAGATAATGATAAGGCAGCAGACGAACATAAAAATGAAGAGGCTAATATCACCGCAGCCTCTACTCAAAGCGAGGGTGTTGAGAAAAGTGAACAAACACAACAAACGTTACCAAACGAGAAAATACTCCTAGCAACTAGTTTCGGTTGGGCTGGGCTAAAAAAAGAATCCAACACGTGGCGAGCGGCCGGAATGTCAGACATAAGCATTCTTTATCTTTTGCCAATAAAAATAGCTAATGGGAAAATATATACGACTTTTAGATATGCACCAATGGATGTCGCTCCCTTAATTTCAAAGAATGGAAGTAAAAATGAATTTGTTGGGGTAGTGGAGGCCTATCAATTTGGAGGCTCATTTGTATATCCACTAGGTAACAAAAAGTTAGACATAATTGCTAGCGGCGAAATAGGATATTTAAAGGCAACGTTATACGACAAATTCAATGTTAAAGATTTAAAGATTCCAAATGAATCGGGAGTTAATATGACGATTGGTGGCGGCGCTAAGTGGCATTTACTGCCTGGAGTTGCCCTAGGTCCAAAACTTTATGCGGGCTTTGGTTCCTTTACAACCTATCAGCTCACTGCGGATGCCAGCTTTTCGTTTTAATAAGACCATCAATGCTGTCTAGAACATAGAAGATCAGTACATTAAAGAAAAAAGTTCCAAGATTAGATGTGCATTATTAGGACACTTCTTTCTAAAATGGCACAAAGGTTTTTCCATCAGGCGGTTTTTCTTAAACATCTCGATCCAGATGCTAATTTATGCTAGTCATTAAGTATGTAGCTCTTAGGTAACTTAGGAGATCGGTGAGGGATGACGTTTGATACCAACGAACTGTTTATATTTTTTGCTGCTATTTGCTAGTTTTGCTAGCTTAGTCATCTCGTGCCAAAAACCCTATATTCCAGGATACTTACGAGTTAATTCACCTGATGCTGGAACTTTTGAAGTATACCGCCTGGAGGGAACGCCATCCACTCAACTCGTTTCTGAAGATATAGGAAATTTCAATGAACGTTTAGAGCTTAAGCCTGGAAGTTATCTTGTCCTAGCGGACTGCTCATCTGCTAGAGTATATGTACGCTCAGGCGAACTCTTTTCGCTAACTGCACATAAAGTAAATTTTGTTCCCCCTCACCCCCCAAAAGCAGAAGATAAATTTTCAGTCCAGTGCAACCGCTATGAAAAACTAGCCTTTCGGCAAAACTTAGACAACGAATTCAGCTTCCATATATTGAGTGGAAAGCGTGACCTCTTAGTTGGACTCACCCCATTCTCCCTAGATAGAGCTGACTTTGACGACCATAGTAAACCAAAGGTTTTTGAATTTTCACTGTCTGCCCTCATGGTCGCCGATAGTGAAAAGTTAACAAATCAACCGCCATTTTTTATTTCACCATCTACGCAAAGTGATCTTGTTGCTTTAACTCAACCACAAGATTTTGGCCAGTGGCAGTACCTACTACCAGGAACATACAAAGTCGAGTTGAATGGAACGAGCAAAGAAGTAGTAATAGAAAAAGGACAAAGTTTAAAAATTGAAGCATCATTGATCCAAGTAAAGACACCACCAGAATTTTTGATCACTAGCATTGATCAACGAAGAGATAATTCTATTTTAATCAACAGCAATCACTTGCTGAAGCTAGATGAGATCACACCAATATTACCAGGACAAATTAAAATCAATTTACCCGGTTCTCAAGAAGCAATTGTATTAGATACCGAGGAAAATCAAATAAAAGAGCTAAGCCTAAAATCGGTCTTAGTAGACTTAGGCTGCTCTCCATGGGAGTGGTCCTGCCTTGGAGACAAAGAAGTCTTGCTTTACCATAAAGATCAGTATTACCCATACTTAGAAGGAGTTACCGACTATCATATCCTCTATTTAGATGACGATACCCATATAGGCTTTTTAAGTTCAAAGGGAATCCGCTATGAACTACCAAAAGGTAAACCTTCGATAACGTTAAAAGTTGGTACCCTTAAAATCATCCCAAAACCAGCATACCACCCAAATCAAGTGACAGACTTAGTAAGGCTTGAAGCAATTACAAAACCAATGTCTGGACATACTCTAGATGTTCCGGTTAGCAACGAGTCAAATTTCACTCTAGTTGCTGGAACATACCGCTTGGCTCAGTATAACTCTTCTCTTTCTATCGATGGGGAACGATGGATGAAAGGACGTAATGTCACCATAAAATCTGGTGAAACAACGGAAATTACTATCCAATATTTCGTAACTGAAAAGCGCTACCACCGATTAGTAAAAGCTGCCAAGAAAAAGGCCGAGCAAAGGATAAATTCTTTGTCTAGGCAATACCAGCATGCTATACCCACCCATAGATTCTAAAAATTTTTGCAATCCACAAGCAGTTATACCCAATGTGGATAGACCTGTTAATTGCCTCCAGAAACAAAACAAAAAGTTGAAAAATCTCATGTAATTTTAAAAAGATAATATACACCATAATTTAGTATGCTCCAATAAGTAGCGTTGTGGACAACCTGTGGACGCTATATTTTGTGTGTCGCTCTATTGACAGGGCATTAAACTCGTCGCAAAATTCTAAATAGAAAGAATAAGACCCTATGTAAATTGGATAACTTTTTAAACCACAATGGCTTAAGCTAGTTTGTTTTTTATACAGATCAGTTTTTAGCGTAGTGGTTGGATAAAAACCTGGTACACAGGACATCAAGGCTCGAAGAAAGAAGTAGCGGAAGTATTTGCCGAAAAATTTTTTCTGAAGCATCGAAGAGATCCATGTGAGTCAGGCTGTAGCAAAATTGTGAACTCAAAAATCAAAGAGGTTTGCTCATGAAATTTGAAAGAAAATTCACTAAAGAAAAAAATAATCCTTATCAAGGCATCGATTTTGTAGAGCGAAATTCCGAATTGAAAAATTCAAATGGATCCGCTGCCAGCCAAAAAATTCGAGTAACAGTCCCAAAGTCTTGGAGTCAAGTAGCAACAGATATCTTAGCGCAAAAATACCTCAGAAGAGCTGGCATTCCCAAAATAAATGCAGAATCAGATTGCCGCCAAGTATTTGAACGCCTTTCAGGATGTTGGACTGACTGGGGTAAGCGTTTCGGCTACTTCGATAACGACCAAGACGCTGATGCTTTTCATGATGAAACACGCCATATGTTGGCACATCAAATGGCCGCACCTAATAGCCCTCAATGGTTTAACACCGGCCTCTTTTATGCCTATGGCCTTAAGGGCAATAGTCAAGGGCACTATTATGTAGATCCCGACACAAACGAGGTTCAGCCGTCTCTCAGTGCATACGAACGCCCTCAGCCTCATGCATGTTTTATTCAATCTATCCAAGATGATTTGGTTACCGAAGGTGGTCTTATGGATTTATGGACACGCGAGGCGAGACTCTTCAAATATGGTAGTGGTACAGGTACCAATTTTTCAAACATTCGCGGTGAAGGTGAGGCTCTATCAGGGGGAGGAACGTCTTCAGGCTTGATGTCATTTTTGAAAATTGGTGATAGTGCAGCCGGAGCTATAAAATCAGGAGGAACAACAAGAAGAGCGGCCAAAATGGTTTGCTTAGATCTGGATCACCCTGATGTTCGAAAATTTATTAATTGGAAAGTCGAAGAAGAGCAAAAAGTAGCCTGCCTGGTGGCTGGTAGTAAGGCCATAGAAAAAAGCTTAAATGAAATTATGACTGCATGTCATGATCAACAACAAACCCTTCAAGATCCTTATTCGTTACGTGAAAATACAAAACTACGTATCGCGTTAAAACAGGCTCAAGAAGCCCACATACCTCTCTCGTACTTAATGAGAGTCATAGAATTAGCCAAGCAAGGTTTTACTGCCATAAAATTTGAATCCTATAATACTGACTGGAACTCTGAGGCGTATAATACAGTATGCGGGCAAAACTCGAATAACTCGTTACGAATCTCTAATGACTTTATGCTAGCAGTAGAAAGAGAAGGCACCTGGAATACAATATATAGGACTACAGGAAAAATAGCAGAAACCATGAATGCTAGAGATCTTTGGGACGAAATAGCATATGCGACTTGGGCATGCGCAGATCCTGGATTACAATTCGATACCACCATCAATGAATGGCATACATGCCCTAAAGATGGAAAAATAAACGCTTCTAATCCATGCTCAGAATATATGTTTTTAGATGATACTGCATGCAATCTCGCTTCACTTAATCTATTAAAATTCTACGACGAATCATCCAATTCAATCAATCTCGAGCTTCTGATCCATGCTACCCGAATCTGGACTACCATCTTAGATATTTCTGTGCAAATGGCTCAATTTCCAAGCAAGGAAATAGCTCGTAAGAGTTGGGACTATAGGACTTTAGGCCTTGGATACGCAAACCTCGGTGCATTATTAATGAGGATGGGAATCGCATATGGCTCGGAGCCAGCACTATCTATGACAGGAGTGTTGACGGCGATTATTTGTGGCGGAGCTTATAGGACCAGCGCTGAAATGGCAAAAGAGCTAGGAGCCTTTCCTCGTTTTAAAGCAAATAAAAATGATATGCTACGAGTTATTTCAAATCATTTAACAGCAGCAAGTGGAAAAGGAAGCTATCAAGGGCTATCAATAAAACCGATGGAATTGAAGACAAGCTACTGCTCACTAGAATTAGCTGAAGCAGCAAGAGCTATTTGGGGCGAAGCATATAAACTTGGACAAAAATATGGCTTTCGTAATGCACAAGTGACCGTTATAGCACCTACTGGCACGATAGGCTTACTTATGGACTGCGATACTACTGGTATTGAACCCGATTTTTCTTTAGTGAAATACAAAAAATTAGCTGGAGGTGGTTATTTTAAAATAATCAATCAGTCTATTCCAACCGCACTAAAAAACTTAGGCTACAACCCGAAACAAATTAAAGATATGGTTTCATATTGCATAGGACATGGAACTTTAGCTGATGCTCCTTATATAAATTTCGATTCACTTCGAGAGAAAGGATTAAGTGAAGAAACTTTAATAAAAATAAACAAAGAGCTGCCTCAAACATTTGACCTTAGTTTTGCTTTCAATCAATGGAGCATAGGGGAAGATTTCTGCTTAAATAAGTTAAATTTAAAATCAGAAGACCTAAATGATCCTGAAACTAACCTTCTACGATTACTAGGATTCTCCCAAGAAGAGATCGATGCAGCCAATGACTATATCTGCGGTAATATGACATTAGAAGGAGCCCCTCATATTAAAATTGAGCATTTAGCCGTCTTCGATTGCGCCAATCGCTGCGGCAGACATGGCAAAAGGTTCATTTCAGCAGACAATCATATAAAAATGATGGCTGCCGCACAGGCTTTTATAAGCGGTGCAATTAGCAAAACTGTAAATTTACCTTACGAAGCAACCCTCGACGACATTAGAAGTATCTACCTAAAATCGTGGCGCTACATGCTAAAAGCAAACGCATTATACAGAGATGGTTCGAAGCTAAGCCAGCCCCTAAACTCAACAGCAAAAAACTGGTTAAATGACATTAACCTAACTGCTAGTTCTAATGAAATAGTAAAAGACATCGCACAAAAAGCAACACGCGAATATATCAACAAACGTCGCAAGCTGCCACACCGTAGAGGTGGCTACACACAAAAAGTTAAAATCGGTGGCCATTCCGTTTACCTGCGTACAGGAGAATATGCGGATGGAAAACTAGGCGAGATTTTTTTAGATTTAAATAAAGAAGGGACACTTCTGCGTTCAATGATGAACAGTTTTGCCATTGCAGTAAGCCTAGGACTTCAATATGGGGTTCCTTTAGAAGAGTTCGTTGATGTTTTCACATTTTCAAAATTTGAACCAAATGGTTTAGTTCAGGGACATGATTACATAAAACGATCCACTTCAATATTGGACTTTTTATTCCGCGACCTGGGAATAAACTATGCTGAAAGGCATGATTTAGCACACGTAAAACCGGATACGCTGAGTGATGAAGATGAAGCAAATTCATTACAAACAGAAACAAAAGCCACACACTTTGTTCACGTTGATGGCAGCGTTATAGAAGAATCTATAGAACTTAGCTCTAAAGATAAACTAGCTCAAGCTGAGAGATCAAGATCGCTTATTAAAGGTTATTCTGGTGATCCATGCACCGAATGCGGTGCATTGACTCTTGTTAGAAATGGAGCTTGTATGAAGTGTGACTCTTGTGGAGCAACAACAGGTTGCAGTTAGCTTTTATGCAGACCGCCCTTCTTAAATATCCTTTTATGCAAATCTTTGTTGAGGCTTTTAGCCTCAAACCCTCCTCAAACCATGGGATTATTATTAATCCCATCCAACTTTTACATACTAAGGGGAGAAAAATCTTTCATACTGCGTTACGCCTAAAAACAGTCGTCACTGTACTAAAGGTACTATCTCCTCATATTTTTTAGGCAAGCCTTGTCTGATAGATTTTTCTCCCCTTAATATATTTAGAGCTCTTAAACTTATAAAAAGCGCTTAGGCCTTTGCACCTCTAGCCTTTTCCACCAAGGATTTTGCATTTGCTAAACTCAACTTGTTAATTTTATCTCCGGACAATAACCTAGCAATCTCTTCCATACTCTTTTCAGGAGATAAATGTGAAATTTTGGATTTAGTTCTATTCTTGTCTCCAAATTTGTGAACAAGAAAGTGCTCGTCAGCACAAGCTGCAACTTGTGCCAAATGCGAAATACTAATAATTTGAAACTCCCTAGCCAATTCTCGCATTTTCTTGCCTACCATTGAAGCCACCCTACCTGAAATTCCCGAATCAATTTCATCAAAAACGAGAATACAGGTATTAGCTCCTGCAGCTAAAGCTTTCTTTAAAGCGAGCATAATTCGACTTACCTCACCACCAGATGCAATCTTTTGAATAGGCAAAGAAGGTTCGCCTGGATTAGAAGAAAGCATAAAGTTTACCCTTTCTCCTCCATGTTCATTAATCTCACTTAGCGCTTCGCAAACCTCTCCCCATTTGTCTTGCGCTTCTGAGCCAAATGCCGTTAAATCCAGATCTGTTAATGTGCTCTGCACAGGTTCAAAGCGGACATCAAATTTTGCTCCTGGCATAGCCAAATCATTAAATTCTTTCTCCACTCTCTTCTTTATATTAATAGCAGCTTTTTTTCTTTCCTGAGTCAATATATCAGCGCTTGCTCGCAACCTCTGAAGCAATTCACATAAAATCTGCAAGCCTTCTATAATATAGTTAGAAGCTGAATCAATAAGAGCTAGCTCATTGGCAAGTTTATCCTTTTCAACAATCAAGCCTTCAACGTCAGCCACTCCTAATTTTCTAAAAAAATCCTGATACTGAGATAACCTAGATTGATTAAACTCAAGATCCTCTTCACTAAAATCCAATTGTGAACCCAGTCTATCTAAATCGAAGCTTAAATCCTCAATCAAAGAAGCAACACTAGCTGCACTCACTGATAATTCCTCATATTCTTTACTATAAGTGCTAACATTCGCAAGTCTTTGAGATACTTTCCAAAGAACACTTGCCAGAGAAGAACCATTAGCGCCTCTATCGATTTGTTCTTGTGATGCAGAGATATTCTCTTTCAGCAGCACAGAATGCTCAACATTCTTGCAAGATTCTTGCATATGCCGATAATCATCTTTGCTAGGATTTAATTCACATAATTCCTCAAAACGAAAAGAAAGATAATCTTGATTACGAATATTTTTCTCATAATTGGCCACAGCCCTTCTAATTTCCTTAAGAGAAGCCACGACGTCATGATAGACTGCCTTGAATTCACTAGCTATCTTCTTATTTTTTAAAAACTGATCCAGATATCTTGTATGTTGGCTAGGGTCTAGGATTTTAGTACTTTCATGTTGACCAAAAATATCAATCAAATTTGATCCGATTAACCTTAACGAAGCCAGGGTAATCGGTGTATCATTTATCCAAGCAGAAGATCTTCCTTTGTCATTTACAGTCCTACGTATAAGCAATTCGCAGCTTCTATTATCAGACCTATCTTTTTCAAGCTCAATTCCAAGCTCCTCTACTAAACCAATAACAAGGTGCGACGCAGGAAGTGAAAACACTCCTGCAGCAGTAGCAGATGTGCTACCCTTTCTTATAATATCAGCATTAGCTTTCTTACCTAATAACAAATTTAGCGCTTTTATAAGAATCGATTTGCCTGCTCCGGTTTCTCCAGTAATTACATTAAATCCGGAAGCAAAATTAATGGATAACTCATCAATAATCGCCAAGCCTTTTATGTTGAGATGAGTGAGCAAGCAGCCCTCCTAAAAAGAGAAAACATCCAGTGAATGATCTCACAAAATATAATCGAACAGTTAAAATTTTTCTAGACTTGGAATCATAAACCATTAAATACATAACTATCTGAAAACAAAAGGATATAAATTATCCTTGCCAGCACTTCGATAAAGCCAAATATAATCTTTTTAAAATTAGGGACCCCAAGAGTATTTATTAGACACATATTCCTTGAAAATCCATCTGAATCCAAAAGCGCAAATGAGAAAAGTTTCAAGGGATAAAAAGTATATTTATCAAGAAGAGCAGAGCAAAGGGAACAGACACAAAAGTTTACAAGAGAGGAGCCAGAAGCCGCGCTGCATTGTCACGTAACCTTGTAAGAAGCCTTCCATGTTTATAAGGAACACGTACAAATTCGCACGAAGCATCAAAATCATTCAAGAGCATGGCTGCAACTTCTGCGGTAAAATACTCCCCATGAATTAAAACTAAAGTCTCAAAATTTAGATACATTGCACGATTATCAAAGTTTGCAGTACCAATCGAGCATAAATCATTATCGATAACGGTGACTTTTTGATGGGTAAAACCTTGTTCATATAAAAAAAACCTCAACCCCTTTACCTGCATCTGTTCTGCATACGAAAGCGTAACCCAATGGACAAAGCGGTGATCTGAGATCTTAGGTAATAAAATACGAACATCAACACCACGCAAGACTGCTAATTCCAAATCCCTTTGCAAGGCTTCATCTGGAACAAAATAAGGCGTAGCAATCCAAATCCTTTCTCGCGCTGTTCTTATCATTTGAGAAAATGCCAGTATACCAATCATAGTCGGATCAGAAGGACCAGAAGGCACCACTTGTACAAACGGGCTTGGGCGCCCGAAATCAATTTTAGGTTGAGAATCTCGCTCGGTCTGAAACTGTTTTAATGGCTTAAATTCATCACTAATTTTTTCGCCAGTAGCAAATTCCCAGTCATTAAAAAATACTTCTTCCATCTGTCTAACGGCAGGCCCAGTAATCATAACGAGACCACGCCAATGACACTTTAAATCGACTTCCCACATACTCTTCGCCGACATTTAAACCACCGGTGAATGCAAACCATTCCATCCACGCCAACAAATTTTCGATGGACATGAAAATTCAATAGAAAGACGCTTTAACGATGTTATTGGCAAAAAACCTGGCTGTACGAACGCCATATTCCCGCAAATCCTTAATATAGCGCCTCGAAGCCAGAACGATCCCATATCATCATAAAGTACATAAATGAACTCTTCCCCATTTCTTTTCTCATAAGAATTTCTTTTAGCTCTAAACCTAATTTATCAGACTGTACATAAATACTGAACGATATGGACATACTGACGAGTGCCATTCATGGAGGTAAAGATTTCATCAAATGTCGACAATCATCGATTAGTATTTTTACTTGGTTTTGGTGTTAAAAAGATAGCCAAAGCGTGAAAACGTCCATAAATCCTTTTGCTTCTTAGGCGCTAAATTCTTCTCGTCAATTGGATTGGGATTAGGTTTATGATAGCCAAAAACTCAAATTCTCGGACTTGTTTTTTTCTCTGAGACTCAATCAAACGCACCCTACCGATAAACCAATAGAGCGGCACAGCCAAATAAGGAACTGCTAAATGAGCCCATAGCCACGAAATTGTCGAGGCGGCAGAACGCCTAGCATCTAATATCCTGAAGCAATTAAAAACTGCAAACAAATATAATACTGACGTGAGAATTCCTCGCCAGCTCTCAAAATTCGATAACTGCTCATCACCCATTTCCACCCTTCAGCCTAGTAGCTAAATTTAGAACCTTAGTGCTTGCCATATATAGTTGATCTGCTGGAGTCCAATCGCCATCATCCGCTCCTTTGCGCCTATGCGTATAGGCAAACAATTCATGATCTCCTTCATACGAGTTCATAACAAGGTCAATAGCAGTATTAAACTCTGTTGACCCAATCGAATACCGACCAAGATCAGTGGCAGCAATTCGCAAATCTTCCGCATCATTTTCATTTTGATCTTCAGCTGTGACAAGCAAACTCTCCAAGCGCAGCGACTAGTTCTGTTACAGAATTCTGCTTTGTTCTTTTTATCACAGTCATAAATCTACCAATCCAGTAAGTTAGAAAACAGGTAATATAATGCTAAGAAACCCTCTATGCGCCCATATTGTACGAAAAACACCAGCCAGAGCCAGCTAAATTTCACCACGCCCATATTTAAGGCAAAATTTTAGGTTGACACATTAGTCAAGTCTAAGTAGATATTCCGTTCTTGAGAAATGTTCTTGACCTAGGTTAAGGGCTCATAGCTCAGTTGGTAGAGCAGCACACTTTTAATGTGCGGGTCCCTGGTTCGAGTCCAGGTGGGCTCACCATTTCTCAAGAAAAACAGGCAGTTTAGTCCCTATCGTCTAGCCTGGCCCAGGACACCGCCCTTTCACGGCGGCGACGGGGGTTCAAATCCCCCTGGGGACGCCAACTCAGAATTCAAAAAGCCACCCTACAAGGGCGGCTTTTTGTGCTTTAGGACAATTTTCCTTTCTTTTCACTTCAGTATTGGGTCATAGCACCTACATGACTTTCTACTCAATTTCAGTGCAGATTTCCTCGATGATAATGCTGATGGAAGTCACAAGTAATTCTGAATAGCATTTTAATATAATCGTCCCTATGATAAGTTCAATCCCATGAGATTATTATCAAAAAAGATATCAAATGCCCAAATAGAGCGCATAGTTGCAGCAAAAATTGATTGGCTGAGTAAAATCCAAGAAATCTATCAAATTGTTTTGTTTGGCTCTGCTGCTACGAAAACTATGACCGAAACTTCAGACATCGATCTTATTTTAATTTTCGAAAACGAAGCAAAAATGAAAGCAGGAAAAGAAAAAATATATAAAAGTCGCCCAGTCGATGATTGGCCTCAAGACTTGTTATTTTATACAAAAAAAGAATTTGAGGAGAGAGTCAAAAAAGGCGGTGGGGTTTGCTATATCGCAAGCAAGGAAGGAACAATAATTTTTCGTAGAGATTAGTATGAGTCCAAAGCAACAAGAGAAATTGTTTAAAAAAGAGTACGCAATTGAGTTAATGAAGATTGCAGAGGGTGACTTAGAAACTGCCGAGGTGATTACCAGTTGCAAAAAAGGTCGTGCGGAAAATGGATTTTTCATGGCTCAACAGGCTATTGAGAAAGCCCTCAAAGCAGTACTAATTGCTCAAGGTATAAAGGTGCCTTTGGTACATGATTTGGGAGTTTTGTTAGCAAAACTACCTGAAAAATTGGAGCCTCCTTTTGGATATGAATTGAGCGAACTAAACCAATTTGCTGCTGCAAGACGCTACGAAGAAGGGACTTATGAAGTATCTTTTGAAGATCTTTCTGAAGTTATAACTAAATCTAAAGAGATGTTAACCTGGGCAAAAAATTATCTTTGAAAATTGTTATAATAATACATTAAGAGGCTAAAATGTCAGATAAAGATATCAGATGGCTGCAAAGGCTCAATAACTTCAAAACAGCTTTCACTCAACTGAAAGAATTTGCTGCAATTGAGAATATGAACAAATTTGAAGCACAAGGCCTTATCCAGTGCTTTGAATATAATTATGAGCTTGCATGGAACGCAATAAAAGACTTCTATTCATCACAAGGAGATACCAATATTCAAGGCAGCCGCGATGCTTTCCGTTTAGCATTCAACCGTGGCTTAATTGAAAACGGCGAGGCATGGATGGATATGGTCAAAAGTAGAACGCTTACCTCTCATACCTACAATCAAAAAACTGCAGACGAAGTAGTCGAAAAAATCCTTACTGTATATTTTGGACTATTTAGAGCACTTCTCACTAAATTAGAAGGTATCAAAGAATGAAATTTGGCATACCTGATCGTACGATTTTAAAAATTAGAAAAGTATTTGAAAAATATCCTGAAATTGATTCAGCAATTATCTACGGATCCAGAGCTAAAGGTAACTATAGAGAAGGCTCGGACATTGATCTCACATTATTGGGTTCCGGCATAAATTTAACTGTTCTTAATAAAATTTCTAATGAATTGGACGATCTGCTTTTACCTTACTTGATCGACCTATCATCATACTCGCAAATAGCTAATTTAGATCTTTTAGATCATATTAAGCGGGTAGGCCTCAAGTTTTATGAGAAAGAACCACACATTTAAATTGCGCCCAAGGCAATAGATTTTTGTTACTTGCCGCTTCTCGATATTAAGTCCACCTAAACAGATCGATATTTAGATGAAAAATTTCCAAATTATCACCATTATTAGAGAGGCTTTGAGCTTCTTTGATCAACTCTAGTAATTTCTGATGTAAAAAATCTCTGGTTGTTTCGGTTCCAGAAAACATAGCAGAAAAACTATAGCTTTTTGTGTCTGAATCACTATCTAATCTTCGAAGTGTTTCACTCCTCAAAATTGATCTATATGCTTTAAAGATTGGAGAATCTTTTGAAAGATGAAGGTTTCTTTCTTTATTACGATAGCTTCCATTTGATAGCTCGGTCAGGCCTAACCTTGTCAAAGTACTTATCGAATGCGAGACAAAACTTTCAGAGATATTTAACGTTTTTGCTATTTCGGAGAGACTAGATGCGTATTTATCTATGGAAAGCATCATATGAATTAACTGCGTTGTAGGGTTCAAGAAATATTCTGACATTCCATGTGTCGAAAGCTCTATTACTTCCTCTCCTAAGTGTTCTTTCGTATTCGATAGTTTAGAGCGGGTTTTATCTATTTCTTGATCAAGCTCAGAAATTCTATGTTTAAAGATTGTTTTTTGCTTTGACATGAGAAGCTGTAACAAGCTTTCCTCTGTCTTAGACATCCCTAAATACCTACAAGCAGCATAAAGTTGATCTTCACTCAAATGTCCGTGACCTTTCAAAACGGTCGATAGATAGGCTTTCTGAACCCGACACGCATCTGCCATGTTTTTAAAGGTAAAAGATTTGCTAACCTTCTCTTTATACTCCAGCAAGGTGTATCGCAAAATAGAGCGATAGTCATTTTCATTCATAATATTCAACAGTTACTCTCCCATGCGTAGTATATTTTAAATATACTAATTTGCTATAAATTAAGAAAGTATAAATTTACAAATGTGCACTCACCCCGTAAAATAGCTAACAGTCAAGGGTTCTATATTTCGATTGAGGTAGAAAATGAAGATGTTACTTTCAAGGATAGTCTTATTTGGACTATCGATTGGATTAACCTATCCTGCAACTGCGGAGTGGGTAAGCGGTGGTGGTTTACTAATCAGAGATAGTCAAAACCCTTGGTTTGTCAAAAATACCAGAAAAGTAAATTATTGCGTCAGTATCGACGAGGCTAACTTTGGGCAGACGCTCGAAGGGGTTCGAAGTGCAATTAATCAAGCTATTCAATTTTGGAAATCTCAATTCGCTACAAATTCCGATAACCAAGATCTTAAGATCGGCACTCAAATCTTTGTAGAAACAGAATGCACGCTCGATCCAGAACTAGTTCTTCAATTTGGAATACTAAGTGATGAGCAAAAGAAAAAATTGGGTGATCCGAAAGAACTAATAGGTATCGCAGTGCGTACAAGCTATGATAGACGCACACTAAGAGGCAAAGGGTTTATATATATAGCTCCAGCTTTTGGTCCTTTACGACCTTCATTGCCAAACATGCAAGAAAACCCTTGGGCAAATGTGGATGATTCACTTCTTATGAACGCAATTGCCCATGAGCTTGGCCATGTTTTTGGTGTTCCGCACTTTCCAGTGCCTAACCACTTTATGAGCGACACCTATTTGGAAAATCTAGTTCAGACTAATCGGAATATCCCCAATTCACTATCTCCGGTATTTTATAACCAAGAGCCTTTTAAGATATGGAAAGAACTCCGGCAGAATGGTGGAGAACGATTATTTTTCAAAGTACCATCAGAATTTCCATGTATAAATTATAATTCACTTGGAGTAGATATGGAGGTCTATGCTAGTAGTTGTCGTCCAAATGGACAAGCTAAGTTGATGGGCCATATTGATTTCAAATCAACAGGTCCGATTAAACAGACTTTTCAATCGATTAAATTGGTTGTTTATTCAGAACAAAAAATTTTCGATAAGGTAGATCATTCATATGGAAATTATGGGGTCATCTTTGGTCCCTCGCAACAATCAATTGTCTGGAAAGGAGTTTTCTATTCATTTGTTGATCATTCTTCCAAGCAGATATTTATGAAAATTTATCCATATGGCAATAGGTTTGAATTGGGAGGCATATTAGACGGCAAATTAATCATGGATTTAAAAGAAACTATTCAAAACTAGGAGTAAAAAACATGCTCAAATTCACAAATATATTATTTTTAACTTTAACCATTTTAGTATCAAGTGTGCATGCCTCTGCTAATACGAGAAACTTCTTAGATCTCTGCTTAGATAACCAACTTCCCGAGCCTCAGCGAGCGACTATAGATGCAGTTCTTGAAAGCATTTATGCTGAATCTTGTCAGCAAGCAGAAACTGAATTAGACGACCTGATAACACCTCTGTCACTAAATTTTGACGACGAAGAGATTGATCTTTCTCCATTGAAATCCATTAATAATCTAAATTCTCTGTACATATTTAAAAACAGTGGCATAAACGTCGAAACTCTATCTGAAATGGATCAATTAAAAGAATTGCATGTAGAAGCCTTAAACGTAGAAGGCTTAGCTTCATTAAAAAGTCTTGAAAATCTTTCACGCCTGACCATCAACGGCTTTCCATTGCTTGACTTAAGTTGGTTAAAGGGAATCAAGCAACTTGAAAGCCTCGCTCTTTATAGAATTCGCTCTGCTGAATTAGCACCTTTAGCAAATCTTAAAAAGTTAAAGTCTCTTTCGCTAAGGTATTCAGACATTATTTCTTTCGCTCCAATAAAACATTTAGCTTTAGAAAAGCTTGATCTTTATCGTGTATCTATCCAGGATATCGATTCACTCTCTTTCTTGAGGAACTTAAAATGGGTGCATATATATGGAACTAATATCCCGATGTCTAGTGTATTTATCCCAATGCGAGAATTGAGAACATTCGATTGCATCCAGTGCGGATTAGCTGAAATACAAGGATTAACTAAAAATTCAAAACTTATTGGACTTACATTGGAGGCTAACTTTATAGAAGATATCTCTCCTTTATCTGAGTTATCACTGTTAACTTATTTAAATCTAAGTAACAATAGAATTGAAAATTTAATACCCTTGACATCTTTAATAGAGCTCAGGACAATTAATCTAGAATATAATCTTATAGAAGATATTTCTCCACTATCTGTATTAATAAATGCATCATGGGCTCGGTTGGAAGGAAACTTGTTAGGAGAAGAGGTGGAGTGCCCTTTAATTAATGGAACTTGCTCATTTTAGTCTTAATTACGGATATTAAATAAAAAATTCCTGCCAATTTGACGGCAGGAATTTTTTGTTTTTTGGAAAAAAATAGAATAACTATTTAAGGCTGAATAAATTGAAGAGCAGGGTTTCCCTTCAATCTGAACCGAAGGCAAAGACCCCCCAACACCCAACCCTTATAAAACCATTCTCAAAATCAAAAATTAAGTATATTTAATATCTTACCAATCTATGGTAATTCTACATTAAAGCTCTAAACAAGTTTTCCGATTGACTGTGTATTAGTGAACTAGTACAGTGGGTCTCATGGGCAATAAATCTTTCATAGATATAAATTCTCAAATTCCGATTTTTCAGCAAATCGTGAATGAAACTGAAAGGCAAATTTTAGTCGGAGAATTAAGAGATGGTGACTTTTTAATAAGTGTGCGGGAGTTTGCGTCTGTACATACAATAAATCCAAATACAGTATCAAAGGCCTATCAATTATTACAAACCATGGGATTAGTCGAAGCCATCCGCGGCAAAGGGCTCAAAGTAAAAAAAATAGAAGATAAAATTGCTGCCAGCAGAAAAGAAAGCATCCTTAAAGAGAGGATCTTCGATCTTATCCAACTTTCTAAAGCATTGAATATTTCTAAGCATGACCTCATAGAAATAATTAAAGCGAATGGAGAGAAAAAATGAGTCAGCATCATTTAAAATTATCCAACCTTTCATTTGGATATAAAAAAACATTAACAAAAGAAATTAATCTTAGTATCCATGAAAATGAATTTATAACCATTATGGGAGAAAATGGCTGTGGAAAAACCACATTAATTGATTGCCTTATGGGCCTACACAAACCTTATAGTGGTAGCATAACCTTTTGGGGTGAAGTTTATGAAGATTCTTCAATTAAAAACATTAATCAAAAAGTGGGATGGGTAATATCTCAAAAGGAAAATTATCCACTCCATTTAAATGTAGAACAATACCTCAAAATAGTTTCTCAAACCTATAAACACTGGAATTGGACTTTAAACGAAAAACTATGCCACTCCTTTGAGTTAGACAAGAAAAAACGACTGTCTCATCTATCTATGGGAGAAAACTCTAAAGTGAGATTGGTTAGAGCGCTCTCATTTAAACCAGCTCTTATTATTTTAGATGAGCTAACAGCAAATTTATCACCAAAATCTAAAGACTCGCTGACAAAAGAGCTCATTAGACTATTTTCCTCAGAAAAAATGTCCATTTTGTATATCTGCCATTCTAATGAAGAAGCTCTAAGACTTTCAGATCGAATTTCCTGGTTTTGTAAAATACAAGAGTCAAGATTTTATCGAAAAATTTACAGATAAGGAAAAAATAAAATTTAGGGACATATCAAACAGTAGATGCATGCACAAAAACAGAAGAAGGGACTATATGCTCTTCTGACCCAAAGGAATTAACTACACTGGGACGTAGTTATTTTATAACGGACTTTTTAACACAGTTATATCTAACGGCACCAGACACCTTCAAAGAAGATAAAATCGATACCTCATTGTTAAAGCGTTATTTGATAAGCAAATAAAAAGAAACAGAACAAGAATACTTTTTTTGGAAGATCGCTCTACTGTAAATAAATCTCCCTAAATGCGCTCAGACTGGGACTATTTGGAAATTCCTGTTCCGATAGTTCCCAAATTTCTTTTGCTTTAGCAACATCACCCTGTTTATAATAGACGATGCCCTGCCACGCTCTTGCATCCACAAATGAGGGCTCGTATTTTAATATTTCTTCTAGCTCTCGTTTTGCTTCTTCAATTTTTCCCTGTTTGAGGTGCAGCTTGGATAAAGCTAACCGAGCAGACGATAATTTGGGTGACAGCTTTAAAGCTTGCTTATATTCATTCACCGCTTCTCCGTCCATAGAACACTGCTCATACATATTCCCACATGTAACATGCTGGATAGCAATTTTTTCTAAAAAAGATACAGGGGTTCTATTACTAAAATTACAGGTAGTTTTAAGCTTTTCAAAAACTTTTTGAGCTTCATCATATTGGCTAAGATCACAAAAAGTTGCTGCCAAGTTTAAACTAGCTTCAATAAAATTAGCATCATGGCTAATAGCACGTTGAAATTCTTGGATTGCCTCATCAAATTTGGATTGCCTATGGTAAACAACACCCAACAAATTATGAAAGTTCGCATTAGCTCGATGGCTCTCCAAAAAACTTTTCAAAAGTTTTTCAGCCACATCGTACCTTCCCATACCTAAGTAGATATCTACCTTTGCCTTAACAATGGAAAATTCATTTTGTAAAGATGACATCATGCAACCGTAACTGATTCAAATTGTCTGGACACCATAACTTTTATCTGCCCAGGAAAAGCAACATCTGCTTCTATTTTCCGTGCAATAGCCTCTGTCAACGACCTTACTTCGTTTTCTTTTACTTTTTTGTGATTAACCTGCACATGGACTTCTCTACCCCCATTCATAATAGCAAAATCAGAAATACCCTGAAAGCTTCTGATAGACTCGGCAATTGCATCAAGTCTAATTTGATATCCTTCTTCAAGGTTAACACGCGCTCCCGGTCTTGCCCCCGACAACGTATCTGCCACCCTTAGGACATACGCCAATGGCGTCTCAACAATAAGATCAGAATGATGACTCATCACCGTATCACAAATGACTTTTTCTTCACCAAATCTATCAGCATAATCTCCGCTTATCACGGCGTGGCTTCCCTCGATTCGATAATCGATAGCTTTCCCTATATCATGCAAAAGGCCTACCCTTTTGGCAGCATCCGAATCGATTCCAAGTTCATGAGCGATAATCCCAGCTAACATCGAAACTTCAACCGTATGATGCCACTGGTTCTGCCTATAGCTTGTTCGCCAGTATAGAGACCCTATTAGCATCTGAATTTCTGGATGAATACCACCAAGCTTCAATTCATTAACAGCTTTATTACCCAATCGCCTACACTCTTGTTCGATATTCTTTTTATAGCCGTCAAATACTTGCTCTGCCTGCCCCCAGCTATTTTTACCCCTTCGTATCATCTCAATAAGAGTATTTTTTGCTGCCTCACGATATGGGCCAAAGCCGCTCACCAAACGCACAACTGCAGTCTGACGGTTTTCCTCCTCGGGAGTTACGATTTTGATTTCTGCCTCTGATAAAGCCTTTAGGCGTTGCAACAAAGTACAGTTTGGATTCTGTAGCTCTTCTAAAATATTTTTATCAGATATCTCCACAGTATTAATGGACTTAGGCCACGTAAAATCTGGGGTATAGCGCGCAAGCGTTCTGTTAAGAATCCTCTCAGCACGTTTACGCGCAGACAAATCAAGCTCTTCCATCAAAAGCCTTAACGTCTTTTGGCATTCTAGTTGCCTAAAATCGATAATCTTATTTTTAATCTTTTCCTTAATATGTTGTGAATCGCACTCAGCAGCTTTTTCCAACCCGCTAATCAACTTTTGTTTAGATTCACTGACTTTTACCAAACCGATATTGTACTCGGATTCCAAAACAGAAACCTGCTCATTTTTTTTATTCAAAGAGGCTAAAAGACGATCAACACGCGACTGTTCCGTTGATAAAAACTCCTCTCTACTCTCTAGGTCTTGCTCTTCCAACTTTAGTGCTTCCATGCTCTCTTGAATATCTTCTTCTAACTCATCTTGCATTAGCTGCAAAGTCTCAGCGGCACTATCATTGGCACTTCCCAAAATAGAATCTCTCTGTTTTGATGCTTCTTTAAGCACATCTTCTTTCTGCCGCAAATTCTCATCGCAAAGCTTTTTTGGCAAAATCTTCAAAATAAAAAGAAACAAGGCATAACCAATTGTAACCGCAATAAGCCCTGTTATTAAATATTGCACTGTTAAGCTCATAATATTGCTACCTTCGTTTGATAATAGGATACAATTCCAGCAAAACCACACCCAATCTATCTATCCAACGTGCCAACCCGATGCAAACATATTGAGCTAGCACACACCATGCTAACCTAACATACCTTAATTAGGAGTCTGTTAATAGTCGGGTTTTAAATCTGATCTAAATATTTCTACTAGAGCATGTTAGCTTTTTCCCCCAAGCCATCAACTGACACCTATAAGTTTTACTATAAAATCCATCTATCATCATTTACGAAACTGCTAAAAGAAAATGCAATCAAATACAGCAACACCTACCTAAACTTGATTTGTTTGTATATCTCGCTATTATTAATATCAGTGAGAAGCTATCCTACAAACTAAACTATAAGAGCTATTCTGCTATGATGATTATTAAAGAGAAAAAAATTTACGCCGTAGTACTACTTACTTCAATTATATTAACTTTAAGCTCAAATGCCGCACTGGCGACAATGCAAGGTCCGTCTGTACTCACTAACACCAATTCCAGCACTGACAACCTAACAGATAGCGAATTCAAAATTGACTGGTCAACGCTTAAGGTCCGCTTTTTTGGAAAAGGCACCCCTAGCTCCACCAATGAAGATTATAAAGCCATAGAACAGCGTGCTTGGGCAAATGGCGTAACTTTTGCTCAACTTAATGCCAAAAAGCTAATCTCCAAATACATACCAACTCAAACCGATACCAAAGATATTCAAGCGAAACTGATTAAAAATATCCGATCTATACGTACTGAATACTTCAGCTCTGGCTCCGTTAAAGTCCACTTAGAAGGGTCTTTAGGCCCTATCCTTGCTAGCAATTCACTTAATTTTAAACCTTCATCAACAGCAAATAAGGACGAAAGTACTTATTCTGGACTCATCCTTAGAGGACAGGCATCAGTGGAGCCCCGCCCGTTTTACAAAATCGTGAATGAGGCTGGGCATATCCTTTTTTCTATATCTGATGTTACCCAGAAAGCATTTAAAGATAACCTCATGGGCCGTTGGTTCAAAAATAGCCCCTCTCGAAAGCTTTTAACAACCGTAGTAGGAACCTCACCAGTCTCCTTGACTTACACTATAGATGAAAAAGGGCAATTTGTAGTTCAAGGGAAGGCTTGGCAAGAAGCGACCAGTAGTTCTCGTTATATTTTGGAAAATGCCAAAATTGCAATTGTATACAAATAGTAAAAAGACCTGTCACATAGAAAGAAACTTTGATGTGCAAGCCTGCTCTAATGAGCAATAAACTAGCAATCTATCTGATATCTGGGCTTACTCAGTAGAAATCAGCTATCATTCTAAGCATTAAACAAGCCTATCCGATTTCATTTTGCCTATTTTACAACAAAGCACAAAGCATCATTGTGCTGACTTTAAACCAAAACATATTTCTGAGCACGCCTCACCTTTTTTTCATTGCACCTTTAAATTCAAAATGATAGATATTCCCTTCTCGTATTTGGCGGCGATAAATTTATGGCCGTTGAGAGTAGATTGGATAACGTTCCTGTAACTATTAGAGTTTATTTAAAAAAACTTAGTAGTAAGGTGTTTTAGAGTACGTAAGAATAAGAGGCTAAGGCCTTATAATTTTAAGTTAATATAGTATGTTGAGGATGGCAACCATGCCAAAGTTAAAGACGAAAAAAGCAGCTGCAAAAAGGTTTAAAATCAAGGCCTCCGGAAAAATCCGTCGCGCGAAGGCAAACAAAGAGCATATTTTGACAAAAATGTCCCGCTCTGCAAAAAACAAGCTCAAAAAAGGTGGCTATGTAAGCAAAGCAGACACCCAATTGGTCAAACGTTGTTTGCCAAACGGTTAATGGTTGCCTGAGCTAAATCAGCTTAATCTAGATAAATATACATATGTTTTTTAAATATACTTAATAAGTTAGGGTAAGAACAATGTCTCGAGCAAAGCGCGGCTTTAAGGCCAGACGCAGAAGAAAGAAAATCCTCGGCCTAGCAAAGGGATATAGAGGATCTAGAAACAGTCGTTTTAAGACTGCAATACATGTAGTAAGGAGAGCTTTGTGCTTCGCTTACCGTGATCGCAGGGTCAAGAAACGGGAGTTCAGAAGGCTATGGATTGTTCGTATCAACGCAGCCACACGTGCCGCTGGAATGCGTTACTCAGAGTTCATGAACGGCTTGAAAAAAGCAGGTGTTGAGCTTGATCGCAGTGTGCTTGCTGATTTAGCAATAAACGACACTAAGTCGTTTAATGACCTGGTTTTGCAAGCACGGACGGCCTTGAGTAATTAGGTAAATCCAGGTCCTCGCAAAGAGCATTCGCTTCATCCGGTCTATCTATAAACGCTTTAATAAACTCACAGCTTATCCACAGGTAGGGGATAACTGTAGAGTTTTTATTGCTATGATTTTACTTATGTTTTCAGAAATTAGATTTACTTCTTGAATTCAAAATTCATAAATGTGGATTACTCCGTATTATTATCAACAAAATATCCACAGGCTTTATCCACACTCAACCTGTTTTGTTGAAATTTTTTGGCCCATCTCCGTCTTCCTTCTTTTCCTCAAGTTCCGCCTCTTCCTCAACAGCTGGGACTGGTGGTAGCACAAGCTTCTTATCTTTCTTATTTGCGCTTGAAGATAAAATTCCAGCAGGAGCTAATTTCCTCCCATTTGTAGAACCCATGTTAGCTTCATCAAAACCAGCTTCAGGCTTTGCACCTATGTCCAAAGTGTTTACAAAATTATTTCCAGACTCCAAGCTAACTGGTGGAGTACTATAAGAAACCTCATCACCTAGATCCAATGATGGGCCTTCATCATCTAAGGCTACTAACAGGCCATCAGATTCAAGGGTATTGCCAATAGTACTTTTTTTACTCGGGCTCTTAAACTCCGCATCTTCTTTTTCATTAATATTTTTCTGATTAGATTTGGATCCTTCATTACCACTAAGAAATCCAGCAGACGCCGTTGTGCTAAAAAATGAAGCATCAAAACCTTGCACTCCATCCTGTGATTTAGGTCGCTGCTTTGCAGCTGCTCCCAACTCATGCGCTTCTTTCCCATAGTTAGACCATTCAGGATCTGCCTGAGTCATTCTAGCACCTAGTGGATTGGTATTATTAGCCGCTTTTATGCTAGGCCAGCTATCATTAACTTCAAGCACTACTACAGTCACATCATCTTTTGTAGGGCTTGAAGAAAAATGTTTAAACGCAGCCTCAATAATCTTATCTCTAAATACGCTACTACTTTTATCAAAGTTCTTCACCAATGATGCCATCATAGCTCTAGTCCCCCACGGCTTTCTCTTAGGTGACTCACTTTGAACTAACCCATCGGTATAAAGAAACAGTTTATCACCAGGACGAAGATTGATCGATTTTGATGAATAAGACCCTTCACTCTGCAAACCGATCGGATTACCCACTGAATTCAAGCTTATTGGTGAAATTTCAGAAACCTTTTTTAACGCCTTCGGAGCCTTTTGCTGCCTGTTGTCTCTAGGTTGTCTCGGTATTAGTATAGGAAACGTATGTCCAGCATTGGCATAAATAAAATCTCCCGATACACAATTCAAGACCCCAACAAAGCATGTCAAAGAAATATCACCACCATTAGATCTATAAAAAACTCTATTCATTTCATCTAAAACAACGCTTGGATCTATTGGCATATCCTTATCATGTATCATTTGCTCAACTATAGTTTGCAAAGCAGAATAGGTCATAGCAGCCCCCAATGAAGCCTTTGCACCTTTTCCAATAGCATCGGCTATGAAGACTAAATATTTTCCCTCAGCCAAAGGGATAAATCCCCAGAGATCTCCTCCGCACTTATCTGCAGACTGATAAAATCCACTAACAGTGAAATATTGTGTTGTAATTTCATCTTTTGGAAAGAAGGCCCTCCTAACAGCTTCAGATGTATCCAGTTCCTTATCATATTTCGATTTAGCAATAGCAATATTCATCATATTATTGACCTGATATGCCATTTCTATGATTGAATCACCCAACACTCCTATCTCATCCCTTAAGTCTAGTCGGACAAAATTCGAAAAATCGCCATTTGCTACCTTCCTAACTAAGCCTTGTAAATAATATAAATTCGCAAGTAAATTTTTCATTCCATAAATACTAATAAAATAAGAAATGACGATAAACAGCGCACAAATAGCAAAACTACCAAACACTATATTGCCTAAAAGACTATTAAATTGAAATTCTCTCTGAATTATAACCGTGAAATTATCAAGATCAGGAAGCATCGCATAGCCTCCAATATATTTATCGCCTTTTTTTCTTAGAGAATAGTTTTTAACAAATCCTATATGTTCTTTAGAGCGCTTTGCGATATTAAATAGAGTGCTACTAGATATATTTATATTACGCAAACTATTATCGTTTGAAGCATCAAACAATACCCTACCTTCTTTATTAACTAAAAGACCCCTCTCATTGCCATATGATCCTAATGCAGCAATAATCGCCGATGGCCAAAAGACAACAATTGAGACATAAGAGCCAGTAGCACTTTTAATAGGGGAATTAACTCCAACAACAGCCAAGTCAACATCATCGTTCTCACCAGACGATACTATATTAAAAATAAAAGGCTTTTTCTCTTTTAATGTATGTTTCGCCCAATTAAGGCTGGACTTTGTTAAAATTTTCCTAACAGAGGCTAATGGCATGCTTTCAAATCTAGGGTCAGATACTCTATTGGTTAAAGCAATACTTTCAGCTACACCTTTATCTTCATCAGACATTTTAAATAACAAGTAGGCAATAGCATTATTATCTTTTGCTACAAAATCTTTGATAATTTGATTCTTTTCACTCAAAGACTGTGGTATAAGCTCTTGCATCGTTTCATCAATGTTCAAATGGTAATTTCTAACTATGCTTTCAACTTGAGCTGAAGATTTCTGCGCTGATAGCACCAAGCTATCTTCAAAACTATCTTCGATAAATTTACGTGTTGAAAAGTAAGATAGAGTTGCATCAAATGCAACAATTGAAAAGCTAATCCCCGCAAGGAGTACGAATAACTTTTTTCTAAGCGAAGCGTTCAATTGATCATTCCACTAATTTTAAAAGACAATCAAATCCAATTTGCTCTTAAAAGTACAACAACACATTAATAACGAGTAGACTAAACCGGCGCTGCGCACAAGTACACTTCACCTTGCCATCAACCCCCAACAACGGGAGAAATACTCTTAAAGTTCAGATTGCAAAATATGGCTCAAGGCATTATTCGGTAGAATTTACTCAATCTTAAGAAAATTTTTATCACAAGTTCATACAGAATATAATTCATCAAAACTATCTCTTATGCTCGAAGCAGAATTTCCGATCTACCTAAAAGTATCTTTAATCTTTAGTCAAAACTTGATCTAACAAAAATGATATAAGTCTATTTAGATTGGAAATTATCAGTGAATTTTCTAAAATCTAAATCCTATTTCTTCTTATTTGCTATCGTTGTAATCGTCGGTGGCCTAACTGCTTACTTCCGATTGAATTATATAAATCCTGCATCGCAAGGGCCATCAAACAGCCTCGGAACAATTGAGTCACTAATCGGCAAAGCAAAAATTCACCCAAATAACAAAACTAATTGGACAGATTTGCATGTTTACCAAAAACTACATAACAAAGACAAAATAGTCACGTTATCAAAAGAAAGAGCAAGCTTTAAAATATCTGGAAAGCATCTTTTCGAACTAGAAGAGAAAACTTCTATACAATTAGGGGAACAAAAAAAACCGTGAATTAACAGTTGATATCCACAATGGCCAATTTAAGATATCAAATCTAAGTGATGCAATTATTCATATAAATACAATAAATAAATCTACATATAAATTATCAAAAAAGGAAGATCAAGTATGTATAATAATTAAAAACAAAATACCTTCATTAACATGCCATATCAGTAACGGTAAAAACCTATTGAAAGAGAGTAAGGATGTACTAAAAAATGCGGCGTTGGAAAGAAAAGATGAGAAAGCAAAGACAGTAACTATAACAAAAAAAGATCAATCTCAAAAGACGTTGAAGGCTGCACCCAAACCGACACAACAAAACTACGCCGGAAAAATAACTAATTTACCTAGAAACAATATAACTTTATGGACACAGAAGAACCTACTCAATACAAACTTAGCATTAGAAATGCAGGTCTCTCCTCCTGAATTAGAGGGAGGACAAAAATTAGCTTCATGGATACCATATATAAAAACAATAAATCCTACAAACAAAAAAAATAGCAGATTATTCAAGGGACAAAACGCATTCCAGAAGCAAACAATTTCAATACCGACATCACAAGTTCTCACATTAGCGGCAAAAAATAATAAAAACGGAATAATAAATTGGAATTTTCAAATAAAAGGCGGTGCAATTGCCTCTTATGACCCAAGCAGTAATCCTAGAGAATATATAGAAAATACAGTATATAACTATAAATTGATATCTTTATTAAATATCGAAGATTACCCCCTTGAGATAGGTCTAAACACACTCAATAACACCATCAATAATAGTATCTGGTTTACACAAAAACTTAAAATCCCTGCCAATCAAGCAAAGTACTATATTAATATATATGATAAATCCAGTATTGTAAGTATAATACCATATCTAAAAAATGGAATGTTTTCGCTCCGCAGCATCAATATACCTCAAAATTATGGAATATATGCAGCTAAGAATTTAAAAATTATCGCTTCATTAAAAGGTCTAATTGATAAAAACTCGGCAAAAATCATCAAGAAGATGTTGAATGCAGATGTAATCTTTGAAGGTGATCCTAATGCCATACTAAATGCCTCGGGAAAATCTGTAGAAGATCTTAAATCTTGGATAGACTCTCCAACCAATACAAATAACAAAATCTATATTATGAATGGAGGAGCATTGGTGCAAGTTTCTAAAAATTTCATCAAAAACAGAAGCCAGGTCCTTCGATTTATAGGCAGAAATGCTTCATATATTTTTTCTAAAAAAGTAAATATATTAGACACTAAAAACTAACAACAAAATATAGGTTATAATTAAAAATTTTATTGTTTACGATAAATTTGACTTAGAATGCATATATCTAATTTTTTGGTATTTAAAAACATAAACTCATGAGAATAATCAATTCCGAATGATCAGATTAGTCCTAAAAATCTTTGTCCTACTTTCTATATTCTTTGAAAGAGGTAGTGTATATGCTGAAAGCATCAATCCACCCAGGCTGAAGATTTCATTCAAAACAAAAAACGAAGATACGACTCATAAAGAGGATATTATAAAATCATGCAAGCGTTTGGGAAAACGCCTAAAAGTTTCAGGAGGGCCTTTCGGAATAGGTTTTTTTTCAAATTTCTCC
This sequence comes from Bdellovibrionota bacterium, assembly GCA_041391425.1. Classification (GTDB taxonomy): domain Bacteria; phylum Bdellovibrionota_B; class Oligoflexia; order Oligoflexales; family JAWKNZ01; genus JAWKNZ01. Next base: position 116,391 of record JAWKNZ010000002.1, on the reverse strand, counting down.
TGTTTCATCAATAATGATAAAATTTATGGCAAATTAAAAGATGAAAAATGGTTTCTAGATATAACTGAAGTAAATGACACAATTGAAATTGAATTAAAACTGAAAACAACCCGCCAATCATTTTTTAGTATTCCAAATTACCAAGAGTCATACCACTATTTAACAGACTCCGGAATCCTTGATTTAATTTCATTACAAATCTTAAATTCAACCCCTGCACTGATATCTTTGCCATCCAATAACATTAGGACGTTTCGAGATATAAGAATGACCAAAGCATTGAAGAATCTAAATTTAGAAACTATCCATCCAAAAAAATTAACTCTTTACACATTAAACTACTCATCCAATGACGACCTTTGGATTCCAACTCTAATTGGACATGCAAAAATTAAAAAAATAAGCACAGAAAAAAAGAAGAAAAACGGAAAAAAAATAAAAATAAACAAGTTCACTTGGCATATGAATTTAGACTCAAAACTAACAAAAAATATCCGTCTGTGGGCACATCTTTCTTCCGGAAGATCCGATAAGACCAGTAATAAAAATATTTCGGACTTACTATCTTCTGCATTTAAAAATATTGAAGCACAGTCCTTAATCTCGGATAACACTCTACTAACCCACAATAAAAGATCATCAGAAGACAGCATAAAAAGACCTAATGATCTAATATTCAAATATGGAACTCAGTTTTTAGCAAAAGATGATTTGCTAGGAAAAGCTTACTTGCTTATTGGCGAATTTCAACTTAGGCATGGCTTTCTAAACGGAGTAAAAATCAATTATACAGCCGCTCCCAAAATCAACTCAGAAGATGATTTTGGAACTGCTTATATAAGTTGGAACCGTTACTCTATAGGTTATTCCCTGGCAATCGAATTTGATAGTGTGATAAATCGCATTGATATAACGCCACACATTGGCTCATGGAAGCTATCAGCGAAGCTTCCTATAATAACTGAAAATGAAGTATTCGGGCACGAATTCAATATCGAAAAATCGACACTATTAGGCATGGAAATTGGTATTGAAAAAATAAAACCTTGGTATTTAGCCCGAGCTTGGTCAATTTTTGAAAAATCTCTAGACAGTAAAAAATTGGAAAAAGTACAACTAACCTCTTTAAAGTTTGGCTTAAATATTGCATTTTATCCTGGAGTTAGATTGCCAATATTCGCAAATATACTTCGGCCAAATATTCAAATTTTTTCACAAGTTGAATCCATTGATTTACACTCGGAAGAAAGCTCAGTACAAAGTGCCGAATCTATAGATGTGAGCTCTCTAAATTATATTACAGGATACTTAGGCGCAGGATTAGGCTTTTCTTGGTAAAAAAAGTGAGGTTACTAACCTATGATGTTTATTCACACTTGCAAATATTCGATGCGAATTTATTTTATTCTCTTTGCCGTTATATTTTCTCGTATCTCAACGGCTTCTCCACTGCCAGACCTAAGTGCATGGCTTACCGAGATTAACAGAGGAACAGCAAAGAGTTCTATTACTAATTCAATAAATATTCCGAACCGGATAATGCTTATTAAATCATGGGAAAATAGATTCTACCCCAAACTATTTGAAATCGAAAACAAAGATACTTCAGGAACTATAGATTTTGCTAGTAAAGCTGAAGTCGAATTAAGCTATCATCTAAATTTCTGGCCTGGAGGCAAAAAATCTATGCCTTTGCCTTTAGAGAAAAGAACCTTATTATCCATGACCTTATTACGGTGCGACTCTGCAATTATATTATCTAAGGATCCTAATAATCCATGGAGATTTGTTCACAAAAATAACTCCAACGTGGATTTGAATATAAAAATTGAACCACCAACGGACCCACTAAATGATAAATCTGTACGTAAATGGCTAGGATTAACTTTAGGTTATAATGGAGTCGTCCTTGATACCAAACAAGAATATGTTCTAGTCGCAAGCTTATTCGATGCCTTTGATGGAACTGCTCGGCAAGGACTTGCCCTCAAAAATAGTCAAAGCAAGATACGCATTAAAGATGATAATGATGAAGGAAGCGGGCTTTTAACCTACACCGCTGGAATTGGCAATTACGCTATATTCAAAATTGTCTTTTTAGAGCAAGGAGTAACAGAACTCCCACGAGGAAGCAAATTAGTTCTAGAAAAGCTAGATCCTAATTAGGGCGTGTTGACGTTTCAAGGAATAAAAAAAGTTTCGAGATCATGTTTTCATAAAAAACTTTTTCTCGAAACAATTTGAAAACAAACGCAACGGGCTTCAACGTCTAAGTACCAGCACTTCCATCTTCTCCCAACAAACGTTCTTGCCAGCCCTCACGGCGGAAAAATTTCCCTCTAAAGTTCTTATGATTAGGATTATCAACTAAGAATCCAGTACCACGTTCATCATCAACCCAATTGACAACCGATCCTTTAACAAATTTGATAGTTTTAGGGTCGATTACAATTTTAAACTCATCTTGTTCAATTAAAATATCTTCATCCGTCGATTCATCAAAAGAAATACCATAAAGAAATCCGCTACACCCCTTCCCATCCATATAAATCCTGAGCGGTAGGTGGCTCCAGTCAACATTTTCTTTTTGCAAGCGCTTAGCATGCATTATTGCTTCATCACTAAACCGGATATCATGCTTTTCCATATTTAATTCCTCTAAAGGCTATTAGATTTATTGCCAGCATTATGCACATATTTTAATCAGGCAGACAGAGCCTGAGTATTGGATATGCTACTCCAACCACATATTGATTATCACTTGCAATTTTTTTCGTCTAGTCGAGGCCAATAAATGTATAAACACAAGCTATATTGATTGGTTAGAAACCACAAAGACAAATGTTGACTAAATCACTCAACATTTGATAGATTGTCGACCGTGAGCGTGTAGATATGGTAAATGTTGGCTTCCTTATATACCGGAGGCCATTGGTAAGCAAGGGCGAAATACACGGATATATAGGCAATCGCTTAATGCTTGAGCAAATAATCTATCTGCATTTAATTTTGCATCGTTATCTGAAGACTTCAAGAGAGCTATATTTTGTCAAACGAAGATTTAACTAATAGAGAATATAAATACGGGTTTTTTACAGATATTGAAACAGAGGAATTTCCCAAAGGCCTAAACGAAGACGTTATAAGGCGCCTCTCCCAAATCAAGCAAGAACCAGATTTCATACTAGACTTTCGCCTTAAAGCTTTTAGTTTCTGGCAGAAGCTAAAGGAACCTAAGTGGGCATCTGTAAACTACCCCGAAATTGACTTTCAAGATATTAAATATTATTCCGCACCGAAAAAAAGGGGTGACGGCCTCAAAAGCATGGGTGAAATTGACGCCGAAGTGCTAAGGACTTTTGAAAAATTAGGAATTCCTCTTTCAGAACAGAAACGCCTAACTGGTGTCGCTGTCGATGCAGTTTTTGATAGTATTTCAGTTGGAACTACCCATCAAGAGGAGCTTAAAAAGCATGGTGTTGTCTTCTGTTCTTTTAATGAAGCCTTAAAAACGCATCCAGAACTTATTAAAAAATACCTAGGTAGCGTCGTCCCCTATAAGGATAATTTCTACGCTGCACTAAACTCAGCAGTTTTTAGCGATGGCTCTTTTGTCTATATTCCTAAAGGCGTGCACTGCCCCCTTGATTTATCAACCTATTTTAGAATAAATGCTCAAGAAACAGGACAATTCGAAAGGACTCTAATAATTGCGGATGAGGGTAGTAAAGTGAACTACCTTGAAGGTTGTACCGCACCTATGCGCGACGAAAACCAACTGCATGCAGCTATCGTCGAACTTATTGCATTAAAAGACGCTGAAATTAAATATTCAACTGTGCAGAATTGGTATGCAGGCGACAAAGAAGGCAAGGGAGGAATATACAACTTTGTTACTAAGAGAGGACTATGTCAAGGAGCTAACTCGAAAATCTCCTGGACACAAGTTGAAACCGGATCTGCAATTACTTGGAAATATCCAAGTGTCATATTAAGAGGTGATCACTCCCGAGGCGAGTTTTACTCTGTAGCTTTAACAAACAATAGAATGCAAGCCGACACTGGAACCAAAATGATCCATATGGGTAAAAACACAACGAGCCATATTGTATCTAAGGGCATATCGGCGAACCAATCAGAGAATACTTATCGAGGGCAAGTTAAAATATTGCCAAGTGCTGAAGGCGCTAGAAACAATACGGTTTGCGATTCTATGCTTATTGGTGATGAGTGCAGTGCTAATACACACCCATATATTGAAGTGAAAAACAAAACTGCGATAGTAGAACACGAAGCTACAACATCGAAGATAAGTGCTGATCAAATTTTCTATTTCAAATCACGTGGAATAGATGAAGAAGAAGCAATTGGCTTACTATTGAATGGCTTTTGTAAAGAAGTTTTTAAAGAGTTACCTCTCGAATTCTCCGTCGAAGCTGTCAAATTATTAGAAATGAAACTTGAAGATAGTATTGGATAAAATAGAAAAAAGGAAACAAAACTAATGCTGGAAATTTGCGATTTACACGCATCTATCGACCAAAAAGAAATACTCAAAGGCCTAAATCTTGAAGTCAAAGCTGGTGAGGTGCATGCCATTATGGGACCAAACGGTTCAGGCAAAAGTACCTTGTCAAAGATAATTGCGGGAAACCCTGATTACGAAGTCACCAAAGGCAATGTCTCTTATGAAATCAACTTCCGTAAGAAAGATTTATTGGCAATGGAAGCTGATGAAAGAGCTCGCGAAGGAGTTTTTCTAGCGTTTCAATACCCAGTTGAAGTTCCCGGTGTTAGTAATTCTGAATTTTTACGGGCATCGTTCAATTCTATTTGCCGCCATCAAGGCATTGAAGAAATGGATCCTTTGGATTTCGATGCGTTCTTACGCGAAAAAATTAAATTGTTAGACATGAACGAGAATTTTATAGATCGCCAAGTTAATGTAGATTTTTCAGGTGGAGAAAAAAAGCGCAATGAAATATTGCAGATGGCAGTACTTTCTCCAAGACTTACGATCTTAGACGAAGCAGACTCTGGTCTTGACGTGGACTCTCTTAGGCTTGTAGCTGAAGGAATCAATAAGCTGAAGTCAGAGAACAACGCCATCATCCTAATCACCCACTACCAAAGGATTTTGAATTATATTACACCTGATTATATTCATGTGCTCTATAACGGCCGAATCGTCAAAACTGGAAGCAAAGAATTAGCGACTGAAATTGAGGAAAGAGGCTACGATCAAATTTTATCACAAACAAAACAGTCCCTGAATTAAATGAGCGGTTACTTATAATGGATAATAACTTTGAATCACAATTTAACTCACTTCCAGTTAGCGATTTTTCCACGTTAAACTCTACGAGAAATGCTGCTTTTACTCTTTTTAAGGAGATTGGTTTCCCCAACAGAAGACATGAAGAATGGAAGTATACAAGTGTTAATGCTATCAGCACCAGTAATTTTAAAACGCCTTCTAGACAGCAGTCTGACAGATACGACGTATCGAGAATTAAGCAATATATCAATGATGATGACATCAATATTATTTTTATAGATGGATTTATCGCAAATAAAACAATGGAACCGCCCTGCTTGCCGGAAGGTTTAACCATTGTCCCAATTATAGACAGTTTTTCCAATGGTTTTTGCGAGCTATCCTGTAACCTTATAACAATGGGATCTCAATCTGAAGAAAATGCTTTTACAGCCTTAAACCGCGCCATGATTGAACAAGGGGTTCTGATCAATATAAAGAAAAATACACAAATAAAAAAAACCATCCATCTTCTTTTTTTACAATCGGGACAACAGCAAGACAGCGCTATTTTTCCCAGAATTCTAATCAATTTAGAGCCCTATGCAGAAGCTCAGATTCTTCAAACTCATATAAGCGATGACAGTGACAGCGAACATTATTTTACTAATGCTGCTATCGATGTAGCCTTACAACAAGGGTCTATATTAAGGCATTACAAATCCCAGATAGAAAGTAAAAACGCATTACACATTTCACACATGAACGTAGAACAAAAGCAGGATTCAAGTTTCCATTATTTTGGGATAGATTGTGGAGCAAAGTTAGCTCGCAACTCTATCAACGTCTCTTTGCAAGACAAGGGAGCCCATGCTTCTTTGGGTGGAATATATCTCACACACAACACACAGCATATTGACAATCACGTATCTATTGATCACAAAGCTCCAGATTGCTCTAGCAATCAATTCTATAAGGGAATACTTGACGACAATTCTAGAGCTGTATTTAACGGAAAAATCTTTGTAAGAAAAAATGCACAGAGAACAAGTGCATTCCAAACTAATAAGAATATTCTTCTAAGTGAAGCCGCTGAGATTGACAGCAAACCGCAATTAGAAATCGATGCGGATGACGTAAAGTGCTCCCATGGAGCAGCAATTGGGCAATTAGATAAAAATGAAATTTTCTATTTTAAAACGAGAGGAATTCCTGAGTCTATTGCCAGAAAAATGCTTTGTCAGGCTTTTGCAGAAGAGGCTGTCTTAAAAATAGAGTCTCCTAATATTAGAAAAATCATGCAAGAATACGTGCATGCTGCAATTGAAGGAGAAGAAGCATGTCAAATCAATTAGATTTGTACCAACAGGTCATTCTCGAGCACAACAGAAAGCCAAGAAACTTTAAAAAATTGGACCCATGCACCCATAGCGCCGAGGGACTCAACCCCCTATGCGGTGATCATTTATATATTTATTTAAATATTAACAATGAAGAAAAAATTGAAAGCGTCTCTTTTGAGGGCAGTGGTTGCGCAATAAGTAAGGCATCAGCCTCTATGATGACCACAGCTTTAGTAGGAAAAAGCTGCGAAGAAGCTGACGTACTGTTCAACCAGTTCAAAAAGCTTTTACATGGGGAAATAGACCCACAAACTGAAGATAATGTTTTGGGCAAACTTAAAATTTTTTCTGGTATTTGGCAGTACCCTGCAAGAGTAAAATGCGCAGCGCTTGCCTGGCACGCCATGAACAATGCATTGAATCAAAATACTGAAACAGCCAAAACGGAATAGACTCACCTATTTAGGTGAGCTTGCACGTGTAAAATAATGGAGCAAATATGCTGCAATTTAGAATCCAAAGTACTCCCAATCCATTTGCGAGAAAGTATATTGTTAGCGCTGAGCTAAAGCGAGAGGGCAAAGTTTCTTATAAAGACCCTGAGGATTGCCGCCATGTACCCTTAGCAGTGGCTCTTCTTTCAATTCCTGCGGTTTCACAAGTCCATTTCTTTGAAAATGTTGTAACTATAACCCAAGATGGCACTATGGATTGGGCAAGAGTTGATCATGCTGTGCAGGCTATTTTAAATGAGAAAATCAATGCACATGATCCTGACTTTATTGAGTCCTTAGAAATTAGCCAAGAAGAAAAACGGGCCATGATGACGCCTGAAATGCAGAGAATTGATGAGATTCTCGATCATACGATCCGTCCTGCTCTACAAGCGGATGGTGGAGATTTGGAGCTTATCGATTATGATGGTTTGGTTTTATCGGTGAGGTATATGGGCGCATGTGGAGACTGTCCAAGTTCCATGATGGGAACCCTCGCTGCCATTACTGGTGTCTTACAAGATCAATTTCGTCCCGATATTGAAGTGGTGGTAATATAAAAATGAACAAAATCAAATCTGTTGATGAAACATTTAATGATTTAAAAATAAAGCTTTCCAAAATAGTGCCGGAAGCTGAGCTTTTACTCGCTTCGGAGCTTATCGTTGAAATCGAAGAACTAAAAAAAGAACGTAACGCAGTTATACTCGGACATAACTACATGGAGCCTGCACTTTACCATTCAGTTCCAGACTATAAGGGCGACTCTTTAGAACTATCTAGAAGAGCAGCTGAGACCAAAGCAGATATTATAGTTTTTTGCGGTGTAGAATTTATGGCCGAAACCGCAAAAATTCTTAGCCCAGAGAAGACAGTGTTAGTCCCATCAGATCGTGCTGGATGCTCTTTAGCTGAGTCGATCACAGCTGAGGATGTAAGAGCTTTGAAAAAGCTTTACCCAAACGCGCCAGTTGTCACCTACGTCAATACATATGCTGATGTTAAGGCTGAAACAGATATCTGTTGTACTTCTAGCAATGCAGTAAAGGTCGTAAATCACCTAGCTACTGATACAGTCATTTTCTTGCCTGATGCATATTTGGCAGCTAATGTAGCAAGAGAAACAGGAAAAAAAATTGTCTACGCAAAGAAAATCAATGGAGAAATTGTTTGCGATGCGACTGCTGATAAAAATGTACTCATTGTCTGGCAAGGATTCTGCGAAGTACACGACAGATTCTCAGTAGAAGATGTTCAGAGTATTAGAAAGCAGTCCCCTGAAACGATGATCTTAGCCCATCCGGAATGTAAAGCAGATGTGGTAGAAGCTTGCGATTTTTCGGGAAGCACTTCAGCAATGATAAAAGCCGTGAAGGAAGGCAATGCAAAGAGTTACGCCTTATTCACAGAATGCAGTATGGGAGATAATATCATTGCTGAAAACCAAGACAAAGAATTGCTACGAATGTGTAGCTTTCGTTGTCCATATATGGCACAAATTACGTTAGAAATGACACGAGACGCTCTAAAATACAACCGTTACGAAGTAAATATTTCGAATGAACTTATTGACAAAGCTAGACTCTCCCTGAATCGTATGCTTGAGATACATTAAAGGGCTTTAAGAATGATCAACATTACATCAAAAAGTCGGTATGCACTAAAAATCATGGTAGATCTAGCTGCACATGAGCAGTCAGGCAAGCAACAGCGGCTAGATATCGCTGAGAGGCAAGGTATTCCTCCAGACTATATAGACCAGATTCTATCACGTTTGCGTCAAAGTGAGCTTGTCACTAGCATTCGAGGGCGCAATGGCGGTTTTATCTTAGGAAGACCTGCAAGTGAAATTTCTGTATGGGATATCTTTTCTGCCGCTGAAGATACACTCTATCCAGTGCAATGTATTGAATCATCAAATTGTCTTGGTGGTTACTTATGCAGCACTCGCGATATCTGGTTGGATCTATTTTCCGATTTGCGGAAAAATCTGCAAAAGAAAACCCTAGCTCAACTAGCTACCTTATGGAAAAAACCGGAAGACTTAGCTATGATGACTGGGTTTGAAACCCTCTGCGAGTGTAAAGCTCCTATAAAAAGCGGCTTGGAGGCTAGGCTTAATGAAGCACGTAGATAATCTAAATGAAAACAATACAAATAGCAGCTATTTCACAACCAAGGCTGCTGACTTTCTGAGTTGGGCACGTAAAAATTCCGTATGGCCTTATCCTTTTGGAACAGCATGTTGTGGAATCGAATATATGTCCGTGGTTGGGCCAAAGTATGACATTGCAAGATTTGGCGCAGAAGCAGTCCGATTTTCTCCGCGGCAAGCAGACTTGCTATTAGTTGCCGGAACAATTACAGAAAAAATGGCGCCAGTAATTAAAAAGGTCTATGACCAGATGGCTGAGCCTAAGTGGGTAATTGCAATGGGTGCTTGCGCAGCAAGCGGTGGCTTTTACCGTGCTTATCACGTCTTACAAGGTATTGACCAAATTATACCTGTCGACGTTTATATTGCAGGCTGCCCTCCAACACCCGAAGCTGTGCTCGCTGGGCTAATGACTTTGCAGGATAAGATCACACGTGATGGCCGCAAAGATGCACAAGCCTTTTAAAAGACCAAGATTGTGCCTCCATAATTAGGATATTTTATCCTCCGACGGCGCATAAATACAATTTAACAGATTAATTTATCGCGAGTTTGTTATTATGGTGAAATCTTCAATTGTTGTTTTTAAAAAATGTACTCAATTCTTAGCACTTTCGACATTGGTCCTTTATGGAGCATGTTCAAAAGACAAATCTAAAAAAGATGATGACGAGACGAAGCTTTCCTTAGCTATTGAAAACAGCATTAATAGAGAAAAATTTGTAGAGCATGCCAATAAGCTAATCGAGATAATAAATAATACGCAAATATCTCTATTCCTAAAAAGTGAGGGATCGACTGCCGATACTCTTCCAGAGACAGCTCCAGATACTTACACTCTGGATTCATTAACTTCAATTTTTGAAACGATACCGGAATATGACAGTGAAGCCTACCCAGGTGTTGTGATTCCTAACACAAATCTCGATACAAGTTGTAGCAGTATTGATGATACAGTTCCCGGAAAAAATCTAACAACGCCGGGTATTATCTATAACCTACTAACGGCCATTACTAGTATGAAAGGTAATAGCCTTTTCGGCTATAATATAGAACTTAATGAAACCCCTGAATCGACTGATCATCTATTTCTAGTAAAACTAAATACTGACGAACATTCAGTCACTGATAGCATTTCCCTAGTTGCTGGTGGTAATGACGATGAATTACATTTAAAAGCGTTTTTTGACCGTCATAAGCATCCTAATGATACCTATAATACTCTTAGTCATATAGAAGTCGAACTCGTCGCCAATATCTCCAGCAACTCTGTGAAATACACATGGACAGGCAGTGTTTTTGGACAATCCCCTAGCGGCAAAGTCGATAGAAATCTTACTTACGATAACCAATGGTTAATAAATGGCGATGGAAATGGTGAGATAACAGAATCATTTCAATCTACCGATGAGCTGAGTTCCAGCTCAAGCAATAAATCAGGTGAGCTCAGCCTTAAATTCATAAACACCGACGAGATAGAGTGGCAATCATCTGAAGACATAGGGACTGGAGAAATCATTAAAAGTCGCCTTTTAATTGGAAATAAAGAAGAAGCGGCGATTGCAGAAAGTCTCCTACAGCAAGAAACTGAACCCGTTAAAGTTTGCAAAGTAGAAGGATATTTTAACTCTAGAAGTTCTTATTAAATATAAAAGAGTAACATATCTATAAAGAAACTACTTATCATTAAATGATGCAGAAATGGTGTACGTAATGCAGCTTCTAAGGTAGAATGCTTTACAATTTTATAAATATATAAGGATTAATTCATGAAGCTACTCAATTTTTATTTTTTGCTACTCGTTCTACTTCCGTTCAATGCCCAAGCTTCTGAAACTAGAACACGTGTGATAGGACACGATTCTGTGAGAGATAATACGGACTTGTTTTCGTTTCCAAGTACTGCCGTAAACAAAAATTTCGTACTAGTAGAACTTGGCACCTCCGGGCAAACTCAAGCTTATGGATTAATCTCACATGAAGCAAATGACAATCAATTTGCTATTGCTCTTAGCCACGAGGCATCTCTTTTTACGGCTCCCGACTATGGATCTTCTGTTAGTGTTGCCGATGCCTGGCTTTCACAAAACACAAGTAATAGCAATGACAACTTTTTATTGCCTTATCCTGAAAGACCTATTGATATCATTTACGCAAGAAAAGTAGGTAAAAATAGTTTTGGTCTTGGTTTATCCTTTGCAAACTATGTTAGTAAATCTGATCATGATTCCGGGCCTAAGGACATGGTAAAAAGCGAAGCAACTCAAATAGGGTTAACTCTTGGCTTCTCCAAATTGGAAAGCGCGTTCCCTCTTGACATTGCATTAACTGCGTACCTAGCTGGCGATTTAGAAAGGAATGTAGAATCAGCAGCAAGCACAAGAAAAAATTCTTATGATGAAAGTGGGCAACATTTCTTATTCCTAGCCAGAAGCATTAACCACAAAAGTCATTATGCTTTATTAAGGATTGAGTCAAGAAAAGCAAAGCTAACCAACGAAACAGCCAGTGCCGATGAAAGCGCCACAATCAATGAATCCGCAATAAATCTTAGCGGTGGCGCTATTTTAAACCCCATCAAATCAACCCTAGTATATGCAGGGCTTGATTTCATTACCATTAAGAGCAAAGGCCCCACAACCTCACCATCAGGAGAAAATGCAGTCCCAAGTTTTGCAAGCAGCGATGAGGAAATTAAAATAGATACAAATGCCTTGGGAGCTGCTATCGGTCTAGAAACAAAAGTTTCTGAGAGTTTCGGCATCCTTGGAGGTCTCAACTATACCCTATGGGGAACTATAACAAAAGATGACAACATATCCAGCAATGAGCCGACAACTAAAATTTCTATCTTTGAAACTTCAGATGCAAGTTTATGGGCATTAGGGTTGTTTTATGAAAACAATGACTTACGTATAGATGCATCCTATGCAAATAGCTTTTTATTTGCTGGACCATACTTGATTTCTGGAAACGACAGAGGCGGCAACGCGCCGTTATTCACTCAACTGTCCTTGACCTATTCGCTTTAATTCTATCTAATTAAGCTATTGGTTACACTTTTAAAAAACACTCCCTCTTTCAAGGGAGTGTTTTTAGCAACCCTTCAGCCAATTTATTGTATCATCCCACAATGTATTCTTTACTCTACTGCTAAAAAATCCATAATGACCGATATGACGAACTCTTAAATCCCTAGGAGATATGTGATTCCATTGCTTACAGGGACTAGCCATAAAATCAAGTAAAGTTCTAACGCCATTTTTAGGAGCAAATATATCATCTTTAAAGCTGTACACTAGGATTGGAATCGATAGCTTTTTTAGCCTGTCTTTCGCCACAGGGTGTAAAGCAAATAATGAGTCTCTCTTCCTAGTCCAATTAAACAGCTCACGAGCAACCCCTGCAGGCAAGTTTTCTCCCAAGCCTAAATGCCTTGAAGGAAAATACCTAAAAACTGCAGTTAATAATGGAAAAACAGCATAAATAGCCGGGACAAGTAAACTACGCAAGATAGGATGCCAGTGTCCCCAATAGCCATGGGTACACCCGACCAGTATCATCCCCCTCAAACTATCACAATTTGGTGCCAATCCGACCAACTGACCAGAATTGTGCGCTAATAAAAACATATCTTCCTTAGGGAAGGAGTGCATAACCCAGTCTATTACTCCCGCCAAATCTTGGCTTCCCCATTGCGTCATAGATGCACGGGTATCTTTAACTTTACAAGATAATGACCCACCAATTCCTCTATAATCGAAGACTATAACACGAGCACCAGTACGGGCCAGATAGCTCGCAAAGGCGTGATATTTCTCTTTACGGATCCCAATACCAGTACTAAAAACTACGACTTTAGGAACACGGAAAGCCCCAGAATTAACAGGTGGATAATGCCTTGCTGCTAACTTGATACCATCTCTTGCAGGGATCGTAATTTCATTATAATTTTCAGCTGTAGATTTCTTTTTTTTGGTCTCTTGCATCAATTCTAATCCAATGCTCCCTTGGTCACTGTGGGTTCAACATTCCAACGCTCAAAAGCACGGCCGAGATTTCCCATGATATTATAACCACAATCGACATGAACATTTTCCCCAGTCGTCCCGCTAGAATAATCACTTAATAAAAATCCAGAAGTACGACCAACTTCCTCGATTGTAACCGTTCTGCCCATCGGAGCAATCCCGGCATTAAGCCCTAGCATTTGTGAAAAGTCGCCAACAGCAGAGGCAGCTAAAGTTTTTATAGGACCAGCACTAACTGAATTCACACGTATACCTCGCGGTCCTAAATCATATGCTAAATATCTTACAGAGCACTCAAGCGCTGCTTTCGCAACGCCCATTAAATTATATCCTGCACAGACCTTTTCTCCGCCAAAATAACTCATAGTCAAGATAGCCCCATTGTCATTCATGATTTTCGCGGCTGCCCTTGCTGTCGCAATAAAGCTATAACAACTAGAATCCAAGGCCACACGAAACCCCTCTCTGCTAACATCTACGGTTGAACAACGGATATCTTCTTTAGGGGCAAAGGCAACTGAGTGTACGAAAAAGTCAATTTTTCCGAAAACTTCCTCAACTTTTAAAAAAAAACTCGCAATATCACTATCTTTATTTACATCACAGGGAGCAACAAGTTTGGGATCTAAATCATCCACAACCCTGCGTATCCTCTTTTCCATACGACCACTTTCATCCGGCAAATGACTATAAGCGATTTTACCTCCTTCTTGATGGATAAACTTCGCAATGCCCGACGCTATCGAACGATCGTTTGCAACTCCCATAATAACGCCAACTTTATTTTCAAATAACCCCATAAGACCTCCCTTTAATAAGAGATTCATATCTGTATAACAACTTAATGGCGAATTTTGCCTTTATAATCAACATGCCAGCGAACTTAAATGGAAGCTACAAGAAAATAACTCTAGCTCAAAGAAGTAGTAAAAATAATAAAAGCCATTGTTCTTTTATTAGGAGTCGTTATAGTCTGTAAGGCATCTGTCGTACAGATTTTTAAGGTGCTATGAAGAAAAACTAAGCTATATATGATTCATCAGGGATCTGAAATTTTTTGAAAAACTGTAGCATTTTCAACGGATTCGAAGTTCGGTCGGGTGCTAAGCGCAAGGAGGTGGGAAACCGCAGTGTACATGTTGGTACATGAGGATTTCCTAACGACGAAGCAACGCCGCAACCGGCTAGAAATTCGGATCCGGGATTCATAATAGAGATATTTTTTCCGAAATAACACAGCATTCATGGGTATTAAGATGCACCCAACCCCTAGACATCAAACTTCGCTAGGAACTAAGATAATGAATTGGACAAATTGGATAAGCTTAGGTAGTTTTTTTGCTTTTGTTTCAGTTGCGCTCGGTGCTTTCGGAGCACATGCCATGAAAGGCAAATATAGCGACTACCATCTGTCTATTTTAGAAACAGCTGTTAAATATCAAATGTACCATGCCCTGGCACTACTGGCAGTTGCCTTTGTGGCCTCAAGGATTGACTCTACCGCCATCAAAACTGCTGGCTTTTCATTTAGCCTCGGGATCATTTTGTTCTCCGGAAGCTTATACGGCATTATCTTTTTTGATAATAAAGCCTTTGGGTGGATCACTCCTATTGGGGGATTAGCATTTATCGTTGGATGGATTGCATTATTAATATCTACTAGGGCGTGTTGACGTTTCATTTTCGTAGCGAGAGACAAATACTTGAAAGTCGCAGCTAGGAAGGGTTTGGCTCGTAGTAGGAAATGAAACGTCAACACGCCCTAGTTATTCCCGCTAAACACACTACTATTATTTTACAAATATAAATTTTCGCCTCAAATATTTTCCAATAATAGCAACATTTTTTGGAAACTGAAATGTTAGTCCCATCACAATGAGTATTATCAAAAGGATACCCCAATCACCCTTTAAATACATATCGAAGTGAGAGGCAAGCATATTACCAAAAGAGGCCTGTGGTTCTTGAATACCAAATCCTAGATAACTTAATGCAGATTCGATCGTAACAGCAATTTGCAGATGGAATACAAGGGCTAATAAAATGGATTCTTTCCAACGCATACCCAATCCGTAACGTATGAGCCTTGAAAAAAGAGTTCCGCCCTGTGCTTCATGCGCCAACCAATAACCTAATCTTTTATCTTCAGCATATAAATCAAAAACCTGCAAATACGACCGAATAGCTAACAAAACGCTCAAGCCAACCAGCACCATCCTAAGCCCAGTTTCTTCATAGTAAACAGCAAGTAAAAAAACCAGTATTCCTATTGGCACACTCGCAATAAATGAAAACCCATGCCCCAAAAAATCAATAACTCTTTTAAATGCAGTATTTTCTTCACTAAGTAAAAGTACTATAATCGCGATGCCTATACCGGCTAAGCTGCTTATTAGTACAGTAAGCCAAATGGGAACGATAACATCTCTTAAAACACTACTTAAGCGAACCAGTAAATCCCGCCCTAAGTTATCAGTTCCTAACAAATGCTGCAGCGATGGCCCAACACCGATAGTTTTTAGATCAACTCCGGCATCAAAATATCGATCCCAGGGAACAAAAGCTAAAAACAAAAAAAAGATTATAAAAATAAATCGCAATCCTCTAATCAGCGGAATTCGACTCTCCTTTTTCATAAATAGCCTGTTAATTTCAGACCAACTCTACTACTAATGGTGTGAGCAATCAAACGACAGAAAATATAAAGTAAAACTAGCCAAAAAATCACTTCTAACAATGCTACAAAATCCCTAACTTTAGCCAAATGCCATGCATCTAGCCCCAATCCTGGGGCATTAAAAACAGATTCTACCACAATCAATTCACCAAACAACCAGGGTAGGCATTGATTCCAAGTCTGAGACAAGGACTTAAGCAGAATTAATCTACGCAACTTAAAATTTATATTTTGACCTGTTGCTAGCATGACTATTGCAAATGGCTTACTTAGCCAATAGGCATATTCAAATTTAATAGACTGAACTAAACCAAATAGCAAACCGCATGAAAATGTTAAAACCAAAGCAGGAATAAAAGCAATTGCGATCAACTGCACTTTCGATGCAAAAAAGTGCAATGGAAACAGTAAATTGATGCCAAAATTTTTATAGAAGAACACCAACAAAATAGCGGAAACAACTAAGGCTGGAACTGCGACAAAAGACGAAGCAAAAGACGATCCTCTACGATCCATAACCTTATTATCGAACCTAGTTTTTATTATCACGAGCGAATATGAAAGATAGGCCCATAATATTGAAATGATAAAACACCATAGTAAAATCAAGAATGTAGTTTCAAAATATTTAAACATCAAACACTAAACCTTAATCATAGAAACTACGTTATATATCCAAGCTAAATTATTGTCGTAAGCAAATCCCATCGAACAAAGCTTATTTTAAAAACACAGGCCGAGCGCATTTGATACAATTTTTAAATCTAAGGCACTATGATAGATATTGCCCTCAGTTATATTCTACTATCTTATGCAAATCTGATCTGTTTTAAATTTAAGCTAATATTATACCGCAGTTTCTCTAGTTTCGCGCAAACATTTGTACTGCCTGGATAGCTCGTTTCCAACCAGCTTTAACTTCATTTCTATATTTTAGCATTTCATCTGAGTTTGTTGGCAAAAATAATTTATCGCATTTACGCGTATTGTTTAGATTATCCAAACTCTCATAGAGACCTATCCCCAAACCTGCCATCATAGCTGCGCCGAATGCGGTGGTTTCTAAATTCAAGGGTCGGTCTACCTCAAAGCCACCAAACTCACTCTGCGATTGCATTAACAAATTATTAGCACAGGCTCCACCATCAACACGAAGCCTCTCAACTTTATGACCCAGATCAGCCTCTATAGCTTCGATAAGATCACATACCTGAAGTGCAACTCCTTCCAGAGCCGCTCTAATGAGCTGATTATTAGTTGTCCCTCTATTTAAGCCAAGAAAGGCTCCTCGAGCGTTTGGGTCCCAATGTGGCGCTCCTAATCCAGCCAAAGCTGGGACAAAATAAAGTTCGGGAGCAGCTGCTACATTCGTCGCCAAACCTTCTGACTGAGTGGCTGTTTCGATAATTCCTAGTTGATCTCGTAAGAACTGCAACGCAGCACCAGCGATAAAAGCAGAGCCCTCAAAAGCATAGGTAAGCTTACCACCTACAGACCAAGCAACCGTGGTAAGTAAATTATTCTTCGATAAAATTGGTTTATCACCTTGATTAACCAGAAGAAAGGCACCTGTCCCATATGTGCATTTACCAGAGCCAATATCAAAACAAGCTTGTCCAGCCAAAGCAGCCTGCTGATCTCCGAGGACACCAGAAATAGGAATACCATCAGGTAAAAATCCCAATCCTTTGGTCGTTGCAAAAATATCTGCACTATCTTTAATTTCTGGGAGAACGTCTTTAGAAGGCACACCTAACATATCTAGCAATTCTTGATCCCAATCTCCATTTCGAATATCGAACAATAAAGTACGGCTAGCATTGCTTGCTTCCGTTGCAAAACTAACCCCTTGGGAAAGTTGACTAATTAACCATGCATCGATTGTCCCTACTAAAACTTCTTTTTCTTTTAACCTGCGGGCAATGTGTGGACAATTTTCCATAACCCAAGTTAACTTCGTACCACTAAAATAAGGATCAATGAGCAAACCAGTCTTATCCCGCAACAGTGCTTCAACACCATCTGCTTTAAGCCTACTACAAATATCAGCACTACGCTTACACTGCCAAACAATAGCTCGATAGACAGGCCTTCTTGTCTGACGATCGACTAAGCACAACGTTTCTCGTTGGTTCGTAATGCCTATTCCATCTATTTGCTTGCGGGTAAAATTTACATTAGAAGCTTCAACTAACGAACAAGCTTCCTCTATCGACCCTGAGACGGATTCCCAAATATCATCCAAATCATGTTCCACCCACGCCGGCTTTGGATAATATTGCTTAAATTCTTTCGTAACTTTAGCAAGAACCTCCGGCCGATTTTTATCGCTCACATCAAGAATCAAAACAGTGCTACCAGTTGTACCTTGATCAATAGCCAATAGATAATGGTGCTCACTCATTACAAAACCCTCAATACGACAAAATTCTACTACTTGTAAGTAATCTACTAGACTATCAAATCAGCTTTGCCTCGACAAAGCAAGAAATATGCAAGCTGTTGGGTAAGAAGCTCGCTAACCGGCAGATTATTAATGCTTAATGAAAAAATCGAGTTATGCATGCATAATAAAGACCCTTTTAGGGGCACTTAAAGATCATCTAAAACCGTCGATTTTCACATAAGAATATTAAGTGGATGCAATCGGACAAATTCTTGACGCGTCAGACCATCATATAATACGACAACGGTAAAATACAAAAATTAATTATTTTCTTAAAATATTGAGAGATTTTCTTTGTAGCGCAAAAAAAAGTGGCAAAGTAAATAAAGTTAGTAAAATAATACTACCAAAACCCAATTTAGAATTTACTGGTGCAATTGTCCCGCAAAAATTATTTTTTCCTGAAGACTTTCTCTTAGTAGTACCGGAACTACTTTGCGCATCAGTTTCTGAACCGACATTACTTGATGCTTCTTCCTTATCGACAACATCAGACTGCGAAGTAGAGCTATCTTCGCCTGAGTCAGCTTTCTTAATTGAGGCAAAATTCTTACAGTCAGAAATATGTTCCTCCACCTGTGTATCAAATCCCCTAGAAGAAGCTACTGAAGCTATCTCACAACCATATTTACCGTCAAATAAGTCCCTATCAGCAGACATAAGGGCAATAAGCCAATCTGAATAGGAGCTAGCAGACAATAAATAATCTACCGAGGCAAAAGCAATTTTTTTAAAATCTTGCGGATCGACATTCGCCGAATTTTGGATATCCCACATTGTTCCGGAAACCACCTGTCCTTTAAGGTGAAAGGCAGCTCCTAAAGCCCAATACTCAGGTGAATTATAGTTAAAATCTAATTCTCCTGAGCGTAAGCATCGTTTGGTTGCAGTCATAACAACACACGCTTGAGTACCATCTGGGCAAATAGACTCAGCCAAACAAGCGTCACCCGTTTGAGCAAATGTAAAATAATCAGCAAGTCCTTCATGCAAAGCAGCCGAATGATCTGGCGTCTCGACAGAGCCATCTTGAGATTCAAGTTGCTTTGTAGATTTCAATGTTGCAAACAAAATATGATGGCCGAATTCATGACCAACAACATCCAAATCCAAAGGAAGCCCTTTTAGAACAGCACCGTCGCCATCTGCCACTGCAATCATCGGCGAGGAATTTCCATCTAGCCCAGCAGGAAGGTATAATGCATTATTTTGTGTTAATTTACCCTGTGCATCTTTAATACCTTCCCTTAATCTCAAGGTCAGCCGGGTCCCGTCTGTCCATTCATATCCAAAACTTTTAAACCATTGATACGTTAATTCAGCATGCATAAAAGCATTTACTTCTGCATATTCTGGATCTGTAGGACTATAAGAAAACTGATGTGCTGAGTTAGCAGCACGCGCAACACTACCAGTTGTCGTCGTCAATTGTGTGGTTGTCAAATGTGTATCACCAGTAAACTCGACAGAGTAGGTATTTGTAGCTCCATCATCTGGGTTTTTTTCCAAAGCAGTAACTGAACCAGTAACGCCAAAAAACTCCCGTTGCATCGAATAAACTTTCGTCGAACTAACTATAGCTGAATGGGGTAACGCATTTACTAAAAAATCTACTTTGTGTGAAGGAACCAAAATACCGCCATCAGCTTTGAGGCATGAAGATACTTTACTAAGTGATATTGAATTAACACTTAGATGCAAAGAACTTGCTATATTGACAATATCACTTTCTTTCGTTGGAAAATCCGACAAACTAAAATTAACATAGCCCGGATCGAAATCTGGAACTGTCCCCATGATGATAGGATCCTCTCCAGGAGTGATATGCGCTTTTAATGTATAATCACACAGAGGAAAGCCACTAATATAGAATCGAAATTCTTTACTCAAACGTTTACTCAAAGCCCGTTCATAGTTTTTAACAGTAACTATCCCAAACTTTGAATCTATGACTCCATTTCTTAAATACATTTTCACGGCATCTTCAGGGGTTATATTCCCTTTATGCAAAAGGGAAAAACCACCTAACGACGGGGCCCACAAAGAAGCCTCACTCTGGTGAGAAAATGGAAGATGATATACTTTCTTTTTGTGCGAAGAAGAAGTAGGAGAAAATAGCTGACTTCCTAAATCTGAGCCCAATGAGGAGAGCCCCCCTCTTATAATTTCACCTGCATGTGAATATTCTGAAAGCATTAGAAGTGATATAAAACCCCATAGACACAGAAGCCTTCGGCAAGCCTGAAGCATCTCGCCTATAAAAAACTTTGAGTTTAACGATCTCAGTAAGTCGTCTAAGCTATACAATTCCAAAAAGCCCCTTTTTGTTAGAGATCTAGCTCTATAATTTAAAAACTACATATGATTTCAATGTGCTACACTTGAGCAGCAATTTTTCTTCGCCTGATATAAGAACTATCGGTAGTCCTAGGTGATTTCATGAACCATTCTATTTAACTATATAATTATATTTAGTTTTAATGGTTCCCGTTTAATTCTCCCCAAATTAATCATTCAAACCTCCAAACATATCTGACTGAAAAAGCAATTTAAGTAAATTTACCAGTAGGCTCTCGAGAAATTTGTTATATAAATAAAAGATTTAAAGCTGGAATTGTTTTGAATTGAGCATTTTTTCAATACTATGGAAAGGCCAACAATAAAGTATGCGAGTCATTTTTCTAGGTTCCCCAATATCTGTTCTTTCTCCACTCCAGACATTAGTAGAAATGGACGGAAGTCATAATCTTATTGCAGTTGTTAGCCAGCCAGCAAAAAAAGCCGGACGTAACAGAAAACTAATAGACCCTCCTATTGCTGCCTTCGCAAAGGAGCAAGGGCTTCTGACATTACAACCGGAAAAAGCAAGTGATGTGGGATTCCTTAAAACAATAAGAGAATTAGAGCCAGACTTAATGATAACTGCAGCGTATGGACAAATACTTAGCAGAGAATTTTTATCAATTCCTACTAGAGGAACTATTAATATACACCCATCACTTCTGCCAAAATACAGAGGTGCAACTCCAGTACCCACAGCTTTAATTAATGGGGATTCAAAAACTGGTGTTACGATACTTTTTACAGTCAGAAAGTTAGATGCAGGTAATGTCATCCTACAAGAAGAAAGTGAAATTGGGGAAAACGAGACAACAGAAAGCCTCACGAATAGGCTATTTGCTTTAGGGGCAAAAATGCTTCCTCAGGCTCTTTCTCTGCTCGCAGATCCTACTTTTTTAGGTACTCCACAAGACGAAAACTTTGTAAGCCACTGCCACAAAATTAACAAAGAAGATGGTCTTATACGCTGGAGCAACAAAGCCAAAAACATATTTAATCAAATTAGGGGGTTATATCCATGGCCTGGAGGTTATACTTTTTTTCACGGAAGCAGAATCACTATAGAAAGTGCGAGGCTCGCCCCTAGCGCTGATCTCGAAGAAGTGCTTAAAATCAGCGCTGTAGGATCGTTTGCTTATTCTAAAAAAAACAAAGCCATATGTGTAGCAACAGGCGATGGCTTTCTCTTGCTAGACAGCTTAAAGCCTGCAGGCAGTAGATCACAAGATGCGCTTGCTTTTTGGAATGGAAACAAAACAAAAGGAGAGTTAATCTTCAATGACGACGAAGAAAATTGAAAATAATAAAATAGCCGTTGCTGTTTCCGGCAACGGCAGAAGCTTAGAAAACTTAATACGACAACAAAATTGTTGGAATTACCAAGTTGCAGCAGTTATCGCTTCAAGCCCTGGTTGTAAAGCCCTTAAAATAGCAAAAAACTATCAAATAGATACGTTCATCGGTGAATTTAATGAAAAGACTTTGCCAACGCTTAAAGCTCCCTTGTACCAGTGGCTAGATAATTTAGAAATCAACCTCATAGCCCTAGCTGGCTTTTTACGAAAATTTCCAATGCATTCAGACTGGGATATGAGAATTTTAAATATTCACCCAGGATTATTACCAAAGTATGGAGGCATAGGAATGTATGGAGATAGAGTACACAAAGCAGTTTTGGCTGCTGGAGATAGACAATCAGGCGCTTCTGTACATTTTGTTACCTCTAAATATGATGAAGGGCCAGTTATCGCTCAATCCTATGTAAAAATCCATCAAGATGATGATTATGCTAGCCTTTCAGCACGAGTGTTTTCAGTGGAGTGCCTCTTATATCCACAAGTTATAAGCGAGCTGTTAGACGGCTCATTACCACTGGCAAACCATCAAATAAGGACGTTCCAGCATGACAACTGATAACAGTATTATAGAATCAAGCTATAATTTATTTGATCAAGAACTCAAATCCTTTATCAATAATTACTACCCACCTGAAGATCATCTAAGAGAAGCAATAAGTTATTCGCTAGCAAGCCAAGGAAAACGCGTTAGGCCTATGTTAGTTCTACTAAGTTGCCAAGCTTTCAAAAAAGAAGCCAATAACGCCATAGCCAGCGCATTAGCAATCGAAATGATTCATGCATATAGCTTGATACACGATGACCTTCCTTGTATGGACAATGATATCCTTCGCAGAGGGCAGCCAACCACTCATATTGAATTTGGGGAAGGCTGTGCCTTACTTGCAGGAGACGCATTGCTATCGGATGCCTTTAACGTTTTGACAAGCTGGAAGGCTGAACAACTCTCTGCGGCTATACGTCTAAAACAAGTTTCCGAACTATCTGCAGCTATAGGCAGCCATGGTATGGTCCTAGGTCAGCACTTAGACCTTTATTGGACAGACCGAGAAGGAGCATCAACGGAAATAATAGACAAAATCCATGTCTGTAAGACAGGAAAATTACTTGGTGCTTCATGTGCGCTTGGGGCAATTGCAGCTGAAGCGGATAATAAAGAGGTAGATGCATTTAGACAATTTGGTGAAAAACTTGGACTGGCTTTCCAAATTCAAGATGACTTGATAGACGGGTTAAAAGCTACTGGAAAATCTGCTGGAAAAGACCAAAAAGTCAACAAACTAACTTATTTAAAATTCATGAGCCAGGATCAAGCTCACTCAATTGCCAAAGAATTAATCGAACAAAGCGTTAATTCATTAACGAAGCTTGGACAGAAAACCAGTCCGCTGCTATCCTATAGCTTGCAGTTGATCGATAGAACGAATTGAAATCTATATATGGAAACTCTACATGAATAAATTAACTAACGAAAATTATCTTTATAGCTACCTCCAATTCCAAAAGAGGCAAGCAGGTGTGAACGTTGTATTTTCTCCTAGTGATAACCGTTACTACTACAATGCATACTGCCTAGAAACCGAGCTTTTAGAAATGCTTCTTTCCGTTGAGTTTGAATTTCTTGAAGATGCCATTGAACTTATAAATACAGACTTTACTACCTGGGAATTAAAAAATTTCGATGTAAAAAAGAAAGATTGTGGTAGCTGTTCTGCAAAAAGGAGCTAATAAAAGTGTTAACTTTCAAAACGAAAAATTTTTCGCTCTTAAGTAAACTTTTTTACTTTATGATTGCTTCTTTCCCAATTTTAGAAGTTATAGCTCAAGATGATAGCAAACTCGTACAGAAAGTTGCTTCGGAAGCAATGACCGAAAAATTACGTTCGACTCTTTTCAAGCAGTCTCTACAGAACAGATCATGTTTAACTATACATAATAGCTTACAAAATGGTGCTGACATCATTGACAAGGATTTGAAAGATTTTCTTACCAAGCTTAGCAATGGATTTGAAAGCCGCAATACTTCTGAATTATTGCCACTGTTTCACCCGAAAATCCTAGACAGCCTTATTCCGATCAAAGAGCTGCTGAGCGCAATGAGAATTACACTCGGCCCTCCTTTTGAAGTATCCACTTATAGGCTTTGGGCTATAAATACAGTTGATGGAGACCCATCTCCAGTCACCTGTCAAGAGCAAGGTAAAGCAAGTTTAAAATTCTGGCCACAATTTGGATATAATTTAGAGTTTGCAATATGGTTGCAAATATTAGGACAAAAAGAACTAGGCCGTATCTTTGCAACACTAGTTAACAAAGAAGGACATTGGTACATTGGTGCTCTTCATTACCATCAATGGACGCACGCTGGAAAAGACTTTGAGCATTGGGTTTATGAAGGGCAAAAGGACTTAAGAGATGATTCATTACATTCTGCTTTCATCAAATTCGATATCGCTTCAAAATTAGTGTATGGAAAAAACAGTTTGAACTGATGCACATGGAAAAATTAACGAGCTTCAGGCGCAAACTCTATCAAGAAAACAGTGGGAAAATGACCTCCGCAGTACACTAAAAGATTGGAAAATAATATACCTCAATACAATATTAGCAAAAAACGGTGCCGGGCTTATATTTCGCATCGAAATTCCTAAGGAAATATCTACGAAAGATCTTATAAATGATTGTCATAAATTAGGCAGTGCACTAGCCAGGAAAAAATGGTTTAGTAGAATTGATGGATATAAATGCAGCTATGTTATTAAAGGAGAGGATCCAACAAAAGAGGGTAGATCAGGCGGTATCTTTGTGAAGACAGAAAAAATATTGAAACTGCTACATTCCAAGTAAGTAATTAGCCCTTCATAAGGGCTATATTACAATATATCATTTATCACTTAATCATTACTATCTTTCGCTTCGTTATCTCTAAAGTCAACTAACTCCAAGTGACACATCTGAGCGCCATCACCAAAACGGCTTCCGAGCTTTAGAATCCTCGTATAGCCACCAGGTCTAGAGCCAAACCGACTAGCATAATCCGTAAAGACTTTTTTTGCAGCCGCTGAATCAAAAAGATAATTTTCTACTTGCCTTCTCGCGTGCAAGTCTCTCGTTTTCCAAGAGTAACTATTTTTTTCAACAATACCCTTAACTCTTTTCTGCTGAACTGTTGTCTTAATCCGCCCACTAGCTAAAAAGATGTCGCTAGGTTTAACATCGCTCTTCTGTGAGCTGATCGTCTGCCAAGTTTCCTATATCCGTGTAAATGCCGCATATCTAATTATCCCTACTACCAAATTTTATCTAATCTTGTCCACCGCGAAGGGTACTTGGATCAAAGCCATCAATTTTCATTCCAAGAGAAAGGCCCATTTCCATTAATATATCTTTAATTTCGTTAAGAGATTTACGGCCAAAGTTTTTAGTCTTTAACATTTCCCCTTCGGATTTAGTTACAAGCTCACCAATATACTTAATATTAGCATTTTCTAAACAATTGGCGGCTCGTACACTTAGCTCTAATGCATCAACTGTCTTAAAGAGGTTATCATTCAGCTTAGGTGCTTCATCAACTTCAGCCGCCTTTTCCTCGATTTCTTCTGTCTCATCAAAGTTAATAAATGTAGTCAATTGCTCCTTAATGATCTTCGCTGCATAAGCTATAGCATCATCAGGTCTAACAGCACCATTCGTCCATACTTCCATTGTCAGCTTGTCATAATCAGTATCTTGTCCAACCCTTGCATTAGACACGCCATAAGCAACACGACGTATAGGAAAAATGAATCAATTCGTAATAAAGCCAACCGTAATCTCTACAGACTCATTTTCATCTGCCGGAACATAACCACGTCCATGACGGACAACTACTTCCAAATTAAGGTTTGCTTCTTCATTCATCGTGCATATAACTTGTTCAGGGTTTAATACCTCAACATCACCACTTGTTTGGATATCAGCTGCTGTAACAACTTTAGAGCCCGAAGTCTTTATCGAGATAGTCGTATCAGTCTCACCTAAATAACGTAGATTAACCTGCTTAATGTTAAGAATAATCTCAGTGACATCTTCCCAACTCCTAACAGAAGAAAACTCATGTTCTACCCCATCGAAGCGAACCGCAACAACAGCAGCTCCGTTGATACTTGACAGCAACACACGTCTTAAGGAATTCCCCAAGGTCAGACCGTAACCCCCTCAAGCGGCTTAATAACGAACTTACCGTAGGTATCTTTTGCTCGATAGTCTCACCGCCTTTCGCCTAATCAGTTCTTTCCAATTACGATGCATACCGGTATTCGTATAACTCAATTCGAACGCTACAAAAAATCAGAAACCACATCCTTCTAAACAATAAAGCAAATGGCTCCTATATAACTCAGCTCACTTCAACCTACTTATTATGCTCTACAATGAGGCGGTCTTTAACAGGCATCTGAATGTCATCTCTCGTTGGATTGGGTAACTTTCCCTGTCAGCTTTGAGTGGTCAACTTCAAACCACGGCAAAGGAACCCTCTTTCCATATAACTCAGTTGCCAACTCAAAACCGGACATACTGCGGCTTTTTTCCTTTACAGTAATTTCATCGCCAACCTTCACTTTAGCACTAGGAATATTCAATTTTTTCCCATTAACATAAATA
Organism: Bdellovibrionota bacterium; assembly: GCA_041391425.1. Taxonomy (GTDB): domain Bacteria; phylum Bdellovibrionota_B; class Oligoflexia; order Oligoflexales; family JAWKNZ01; genus JAWKNZ01. The sequence goes on along the minus strand of JAWKNZ010000002.1, from coordinate 89,646 downwards.
TGATTGTGACGAACAAGCTGTCTCGCTTCATTTCTACTACGACCAAAACCCATTCTATAAACTACATTATCTAGCCTAAGCTCCAAACCTCGGAAAAAAGTGTCAGCAGTAACACCTTTTGCTTTATCTGCAGCAAAGAATTGATTACGAAACTGCTTCTCCAAAAGGCCATAGCTATATTTAACCTTTTGCTTTTCTCGCAACTGCAAGCCGTATTCAGACTTCTTAATACGCCTCCCTACTCCCTGAACCCCTGGTGTAGCTGGCTTTCTCTCAAATGAGCACTTGTCTGAGTAACAACGCTCTCCCTTTAAATATAGCTTAGAGCCTTCACGCCTGCATACTTTACAAACAGGACCTATATACCTGGCCACTAGCAGAACCCTCCTTAAAATATTCTCGCCATCAAACTGACAGCCATTTTCATTTATCCAAACTAACTAAACGCGTCGCCGTTTCGGTGGTCGGCAACCATTGTGAGGAATTGGGGTAACATCACGAATCAAAGCCACCTTCAGTCCTGCTCCAGCAATTGCTCTAACAGCACTTTCACGCCCTGCCCCAGGCCCCTTCACAAGAACTGAAACAGTCCGCATCCCAGCATCCATAGCCTTTTTTGCACAGTCTTCAGCAGCAACCTGTGCGGCAAATGGCGTACTTTTACGCGAACCCTTAAATCCTTTACCTCCAGCAGTCGCCCAACACACCACCTCACCATTCACATCTGTAATTGTTATGACTGTGTTGTTGAATGTAGCTTGAACATGAGCAACCCCTATTGGGACATTGCGTTTAGACCTTTTTTTCTTAATTGGCTTCGCCATGACTTTTGATCCTTCTTGACCTCTTTTTGTTCCTTAAGCTCAATAGCGCCAACCGTTCTCATAAATATTGCAAACGGCATAAAATAAAGAGCTATCAACCAATTCCTTTAACTATTTCTTCTTGCCAGCAACAGTTTTGCGCGTGCCTTTACGAGTACGAGAGTTAGTCTTAGTCCGTTGGCCTCTTACAGGAAGCCCCATACGATGCCGCAAACCTCGATAGTTGCCCAAGTCAACTAATCTCTTAATATTTAAAGATACTTCTCTTCTCAAATCACCTTCAACCACAAAATCAGCATCGATAATTGATCTAATATCATTCACAGCTGTCGCATCAAGATCATTTGCTTTAATGTTGGGATCAACCCCAGCTTTTGAAACAATTCTCTTAGCACTTTCTCTACCGATTCCAAATATAGACGTTAACGCTATGTCTATTCTTTTATGTCCAGGTAAATCCACACCGGCTATACGGGCCATGTAACTACTCCTCAAACTCCGTTTGTTTATCCTTGACGTTGCTTATGTTTCGCTTCTACGCAGATTACTCGTAGCACACCATGGCGACGAATAACTTTGCATTTTTCGCAAATTGGCTTAACGCTTGCCCTAACCTTCATAACTTTCTCTCTTTCTCAACTATTGTCTGCTTAATATTTATTGTTTATCTAGTCTCTAATCAGCATACCACTTTAACTTGCCTATTTCTTAGAGCGGTAAACAATCCTTCCCCTTGTCAGATCATAAGGTGAAATCTCTAACTTTACGACATCACCAGGCAAAATACGAATAAAGTGCATCCTCATCTTACCGCTAATATGTGCTAAAACCTCATGACCATTTTCTAACTCTACCCTAAACATAGCATTTGGAAGAGGTTCCTTCACCGTGCCTTCGATTTCAATTACATCTTCTTTGGCCATTTTAACAAATCCAAATCCAATTAAATTAATCAACAAATCAGTCAAGTGCCACTTTTTGGCCAAACAGAGTCTAAAATACGCGCTAAACTACCTTATATCATCCTAAAGAGCAAGCAATTCAGCGGATAATTTATCCCCAGAGAGACAAAATAACCTCGACAAAGCCCCGTAGAGCCTAAGTAAATTCAAACCGCTAAGCTAAAACCGCCTCTAGCCTACTGAAAACACTTTGGGTATTGCCAGTTCCATCTATAGACTTATATATACCCTGCCCACGATAAAAATCTAGGATAGGCTTCGTGTTTTTTTCATAGACATCGAGCCTAACCTGAACACTTTCCTTTGAGTCATCAGGACGTTGCACCAATGCACCTCCGCACCTATCACACTTTCCATCCACTTTCGGAGGATTAAGGGAGACGTGAAAAGTAGCCGAACACTCCGGACATGTTCTCCTACCGGACAGACGTTCAATCAGCACATCTCTCGCGACATCTAAATGAACTACAGCTTGAATAGGACGCTCCTGAGCGATAGTCTGTAACGTCTCAGCTTGCTTAATATTTCTCGGGTAGCCATCTAATAAAACATTCTCGTCGGCCTTGCTGCCAAGCTCCTCTTGAATAACATCAAAAAGGATATCATCGGATACCAAATCTCCGCGCTTCATAACCTCTGCCGCTTTTTTGCCAACTTCGGTTCCTAATTTGATCTGTCTGCGGAGAGCATCACCAGTAGAAATTTTTCTAAAGCCCCTCTTATCAACAAGCAAATCTGCTTGCGTACCCTTGCCTGCTCCAGGAGGACCCACCAAAACGACAATCATACTCCGCCTCTTCGAGTGCGAATCTTACTCTGTTTCATGAAAGCATCATATCTCAAAGACTGGCGGTGAGCATCTATCTGACGAAACGTTTCTAAGGCCACCCCAACCACAATCAAAAGGCTCGTTCCACCAAAATAAAACTGAATATTAAACTTACCCATCAATATAGTCGGCAGCACACAAATAGCTGCAAGATAAATTGAACCAATCAAAGTCAACCTACTTAAAACTTTATGAAGGTACTCAGCAGTTCTAGCACCAGGACGTATCCCAGGCACAAATCCACCATGTTTTTTCAAGTTTTCAGCAACATCATCTGCCTTGAAGGTAATCGAAGTATAAAAATAAGCAAAAAATATTATAAGGAAAGCATATACAGTATTGTATAGCCAGCTACCAGGACCAAAAATGGTATTGACCAAATCACTAAACTTAGACTGAGGGGCCAAGGCCGCTGCAGTAACAGGAAAACGTAAAAGAGAGCTAGCAAAAATAGCCGGAATAACCCCTGCAGTATTAACCCTTATCGGCAAATGAGAGGTTTGGCCACCATAGGTTTTCCTACCAACCTGCCGTTTTGCATATTGCACCGGGATTTGGCGTGCACCTTGTTCAATAAAGACAACCCCCGCTACAATAACTATACAGACCCCTGAAATTAGCAAAATTCTCAATAGGTCCATTTGTTGGCTCGTATATTGCGTATACGTGTTCCCAATAACACTTGGCAAGCCCGCTACGATTCCAGCAAAAATTATAAGAGAGATACCATTTCCTACACCCCTCTCAGTTATTTGCTCTCCTAGCCACATCACAAAAGCAGTTCCTGCAGTCAGGGAAAGAATCGTCAAAAACTTCCAACTAAGACCACCTTCAATCACCAGGCTTCGACCGGCAAACTGTGAAGTTTCTAATGTATTTGCGATCATCAACGCTTGAATCAAAGATAAGGCGATCGTGCCATAACGAGTGTATTGTGTAATTTTCTTCCGTCCAGCTTCACCTTCTTTAGAAAGCTGCTCTAAATGCGGCACAGCAACTGTCAAAAGTTGCACTATAATTGAAGCAGAAATATAAGGCATCACTCCTAAAGCAAAAACACTAAATCTCTCAAGAGCACCGCCAGAAAACATATTAAACATACCAAGGAGATTAGCTCCTTGATTGCGGAAAAACTCACTCAAGGCTTGAGTATCAACACCTGGAATTGGAATATGTACACCAATTCTAAAAAGTGCTAAAAACCCCAAGGTGAACATGATCTTTTTTTGTAAATGATTGAATCGTTCTTGGGGTAAACCTTGAATTGAATTCGCCACTATTTAATCTCCTCGGCAACACCGCCTGCTTTTTCTACCGCTGCTTTAGCACTTCCACTAAATTTTTGTGCCTTAACAGTCAGTTTCTTTTCTAAAGAACCTTTGCCGAGAATCTTAATAGGATTTTTAGAATTATGCAATAATCCAGCTTCCTTTAGCACCTCTGGAGATACCACTGTGCCTTCTGCAAACTTATTCAGCGCCGCTAAATTCACAATGTTATACGTCTTCTGGAATGGATTAGTAAAGCCTCTCTTGGGAATTCTTCTATATAATGGAGTCTGTCCACCTTCAAACCCAGGGGCAATGCCACCGCCTTTACGAGATTTTTGACCACCATGTCCACGGCCCGCCGTTTTACCCAAGCCACTACCTGGACCACGGCCTACACGCTTCTTAGGTCTATTAGAACCTGGTGCTGGTCTTAGATTACTGAGATTCTTCATACTACTAACCCTTAATGATCTCATAACTAATCAAATGTTTTACTTTATTAACCATACCGCGGATGCAATTGTTATCGGTATGAACCCTCTCTGCACCGATTCGACGCAGACCAAGACCTCTTAAAATCTTTCTAGTCTTTTGCGTCTGACAAATCATGCTTTTTGTCTGTATGACTTTAATTTTCTGAGCCATGCTTGCCCCTTAAATTATTAACCAACCTCTACGAGGTTTCAGCGTTAAGCTTTAGTCCACTATCTTATCACTCACTTGCTCATGTCTAATTTGCTGGACTTCAGCTGGAGTTTTTCCTCTTTCTGCAGCGTAGTCTTCAATAGAAATCAACTGCTTGATACCATCCATCGTAGCTCTAACCACATTGTGATGGCTTCTAGAACCATGGATCTTACATACAATATCTCGAATCCCGCCTAACTCAACGATAGTACGAACCGCACCACCAGCAATGATTCCCTTCCCTTTCTTTGCCGGATACATAACCACTCGCGAAGAACCAAATACACCTTCAACTTCAAATGGTATAGTTCCATCAACAGTAGGGACTTTTAGAAGATTTTTCTTGGCCTGCTCAGAACCCTTACGAATCGCGTCAGGAACTTCTCCGGCTTTTCCAACTCCAAATCCAACCCCTTCTTTACCGTCACCAACAACAACCAGGGCACTGAAACTAAAACGCCGACCACCTTTAACCACTTTAGCAACACGAGCAATATCAATCACTCGATCTTCCAATGCTTCGGTTTCCTTTTTTTGATTGTATGCTGTCAATCTACGCCTCCACTTTATATGTGTGCAATCATTACACGCAACACTTATGTATGCCACACGACGACACAGTCGGCTTTAATACTCTGGACTTAAAATCCTAAAACTTAAGACCACCTTCTCTCGCACCTTCGGCAAAAGCTTTTACCCTACCGTGATATCTATTTCCATTTTTATCAAAAACAATCGATTCAATGTTTTTAGCCTTACAACGCTCCGCTAGCCGCTTTCCAAGCTCACTACAGCCGTCAACGTTTGCCGATTGGTGCGCCCCTTTTTCATAGGAGCTCACATAAGCAAGTGTCTTGCCCGCAACATCATCTACAACCTGAGCGTGAATATGTTTTGCAGATCTAAACACCGAAAGCCTCGGCCTCTCGGCAGTTCCTGTAACTTTCTTCCGTACTCTTGCTTTGCGCTTTTGTTTTAGTTCAAGTCTTAACTTTGTTCGTTTATAATTCGCCATAACTATAATCCATTAGGTCAATTTAAGTTTACTTCTTACCAGCTGACTTACCTGCTTTAGTAATAATACGTTCATCAGCATAGCGAACACCTTTACCATGATACGGCTCCGGCTTTCTAAAGGCTCTTATATTAGCAGCTGTCTGACCAACTTTCTCTTTGTCACATCCTGATACAATCACACTCGTCTGCTTATCAACTTTAATATCAAGGCCTTCTGGTATAGGAAAGTCAATAGGATGACTATATCCTAAGCTCAAATTCAGTTCATTTCCTTTGATTGCAGCCCTATAACCAACACCGACTAAAGTTAGAGTCTTTGTAAATCCTTCAGAAACCCCAATAATCATATTGTTCACTAAGCTACGAGTTAAGCCGTGAAATTTACGATTTTCATAACTTTCGTCAACTGGTAAAACCGTAATAACTCCATTCTCAGACTTCACGGTGGTCGCCGGATGAATCACTCTATCAAGGTTACCTTTTGGGCCCTTTACTGAAATCTTTTGGCCATCAATCTTTACATCCACACCTTGAGGTAGTGGGATAGTTTTTTTACCAACGCGAGACATTGTAGATCCTCTAACTTAAAACGCTCTAATATTTCTTCAATACATTTAACTTCGTAAACAACTTTGATCTATTTTAAAGCTAGTGCATTAATACACCGAGCAAAGATATTCGCCACCGATTTTTCTTTTTCTGGCTTCTTTGCACGTCATAACACCTTGCGATGTTGACAATATACCAATCCCAAAGCCGTTCTTTACGTAAGGGATCTTATCACAGCCAACATATCTGCGACGGCCTCCCCTACTTTCTCTTTTTATATTTCTAATAACCCCGTGGCCTTGCTCATCACTATATTTCAATGCAATTTTAATGATACCTTGTTTACGGTCTCTAATGCATTTGTAAGCACGAATATAGCCTTCTTGCTGCAACAAATGGGTTATTGCGATTTTGATCTTGGATGCCGGAGCTGTTATGACTTCCATACGGGCCTTTTGGCCGTTTCTAATACGAGTCAATAAATCAGCAATTGGATCATTTACATTCATTACTTATTATCTCCTGAACCTAAAAAAGTAGGTTATTATCTACCAAGACGCCTTTGTTACCCCTGGAAGTAATCCTAAAAGAGCCATTTCCCTAAAACAAATACGACAAATGCCAAACTTTCTGTAGACTGCTTTTGGGCGTCCACATTTATTGCATCTTGTATAGCCTCGAGTTGAAAACTTAGGCTCTCTCTTTGCTTTAGCAATTAACGACTTCTTTGCCATGAGTGCTCCTATTACTTTCGGAAGGGAAAGTTAAATTTATCTAATAACGCTTTCGATTGAATATCATTCTTTGCCGAAGTCACGATGGTAATTCCTAATCCACGAACTCGGTCAGCTTTATCATAGTCAATCTCAGGAAAAACAATCTGTTCCTTAATCCCAAGAGTATAATTACCTCTGCCATCAAAAGCTTTAGACGAATAACCTCTAAAGTCACGAATACGAGGGATTGCAATGTTGATCAGTCTATCCAAAAATTCGTACATCCTTTGGCCACGTAGAGTAACAGAGCAACCAATGGGCATTCCCTCTCGCAACTTAAATCCAGCAATACTCTTTTTTGCTCTCGTCATTACAGGCTTCTGTCCAGTAATTGACTCAAGATCGCGTACTGCACCTTCTAAAGCTTTGATGTTTTTAACCGCTTCGCCTTGCCCAATATTAACAACAATCTTTTCCAATTTCGGAGTATCCATCACGTTTGGAATGTTTAGCTCAGCTTGCAAGCCTGACTTAATCTTATTGTATGTTTCCGCTAAACGCGGTAATGATGTCGCCACTTTACTCAATCTCCTAATACTAAGAAGTCGCTTTCATTTAATAAAATCTTGCTTAAAGAACCTCTGGCGCCAAAGAAGCAACACGAATATATCCTTCGCCTCGAATCTCCCTAGCAACCGGTCCAAAAATACGAGTTCCAATAGGCTCTTTGTCATCTTTGACCAGAACAGCAGCATTTTCATCAAAACGAATTGTTGAACCATCTTTTCTCGTTACAGGCTGTACAGTTCGTACAATCACAGCCTTATATACACCACCCTTCTTCACACGACTGTTAGGAAGCGCTTCTTTCACGGAGACAACAATCATGTCACCAACGCCCGCGCTAAGTCTTTTACTACCGCCAAGCACCTTAATGCACTTTAAGCTTTTAGCTCCCGAGTTGTCACCGCTTTGGATTACACTTTCCATCTGTATCATAGCTATACGCCCTAAAAACCGTTTATGTTTATCTTCGCTTTACTTTTTTGCCGCTTCCAGCACTGAGTGCAAAGTAAAACTCTTTTTTGCACTAATCGGCCTTGTTTGAACAATTAAAACCAAATCACCTGCTTTGGACTGATTTGTCTCATCATGGAACATCAACCGAGTTGATTTCTTAATATATTTCTTCGTAACTTTTTCTCTAACAAGACGTTCAACAACACCTACACGGCTCTTCGACATCTTATCGCTAGCTACGACACATCTAATTTTTCTTTGTTTTTTCTCGGTAACTTCACTCACGTTCTTTCACCTTAAGCTGATGTTTTTTCACGTTTTTGATTTTTTACTGTCAAAACTCTTGCCAAATTCCTTTTTAATGCTTTCTTTTTCGCAGCAAACTGCCCTTGGGCCGCATACACATCCATACGCTGCATAGCAAGCTCACGTCGAATTTCGTTCTCTACTTCTACGAGCCTTGCCATATCGTAGCCAGTAATATCTGCAATTGAAAGTTTCTGCAATTCCATGACCTAACCTCTAAATCCAGGGGTCTCTACCCTTAATCAACAATCTAGTTTTAAGCGGTAACTTTGCCGCCGCCAAAGCCAATGCTTCCAAGGCAACCTCTTCTGCAATACCACCCATTTCATAAAGAATACGACCAGGCTTTATTTTAGCAACATAGCGATCAACCGAGCCCTTTCCTTTACCCATTCTGACTTCAGCAGGTTTTTTGGTTACCGGTACATCAGGAAATATTTTAATCCATACCTGACCACCTCTTTTAGCTCTTCTTGTCATCGCGATACGCGCCGCCTCAATCTGACGGGCGGTTATTCTACCACTTTCTGTAGCCATCAAACCAAATTCGCCAAAAGCTAGAGTATCACCACCTTTTGCGTTTCCTCTAATTCGGCCTTTTCGCTGCTTTCGAAATTTCATCTTTTTAGGAGCTAACATGGAATTCCCGCTTTCTTAGTTTTCCTGCTTAACCAAATTACTACAACAAACATTGCATTCGTCTATTAGTGGACCTTCTCGAGTATCTCACCTCGATAAATCCAGACTTTTATACCAATTAATCCATAAGTAGTTAGGGCTTCAGCTGTACCATAATCAATATCCGCTCGAAGTGTGTGTAGAGGGACTTGTCCTTCATGATACCTCTCCACGCGTGACATATCAGCACCTCCTAACCGACCTGAGCACTGAACTTTAATACCCTTAGCACCAGCCTTAGTTGCGCTTTGTAGCGCCTTTTTCATAGCCCTTCGGAAAGAAACCCGCCTTTCAAGCTGTTGCTTAATACCAGCGGCTACAAGCTGTGCCTCTACATCCGGTTTCTTTACTTGAAACACATTTACCACTGGATCCCCGGAAGTAATTTTGCAGTGCTTGGAAAGCTCATCTTTTAAAGCTTCAGCTCCAGCGCCTTTTTTTCCAATAATAATCCCTGGCCTACTGCTATGAATATTTATCTTTATATTTTTAGCTGCTCGCTCAATCTCTACCTTTGAAACCCCAGCTGACTCGAACTTCTTCGAAAGATACTGTCTGATACGTATATCTTCTTGTAGCAAATCAGCGTAGCCTTTACGGGCAAACCATCTAGAAGACCAAGTTCTAGTCACTCCGATCCGCATTCCAATTGGATTAACTTTTTGTCCCACCGATGATTCCTTTATCTAAAGCTCTAATAACTTAACTGTAATATGTGAAGAACGCTTGCGTATAGGCGTAGCTCTACCCTGCGCTCTAGGCAGAAACCGCTTATAAGTACGAGCAGGATCCACAAACCCCTCTGACACAATTAACTGATCTACATCAACAGTCGCCCTAGACACAGCATTTGCCATTGCTGATGAGATGATTTTATATAGAATAGGAGCACCTTTTTTATTAGTAAATTTGAGGATATCCAATGCTTCTTGCACGGGCTTCCCTTTAACCAAATTAACCACCAGGCGCGCCTTCCTAGGTGCTATACGACAATTTCTCAATACTGCTTTATAGGCTTCAGCCATGATTCTAACCTCAAGTACTATTTCTTGCCTTTTTTATCTACAACATGCCCTTTGTACGTCCTCGTAGGAGCAAACTCCCCAAGTTTATGGCCAACCATATTTTCCGTCACAAAGACAGGAACGAACTTTTTGCCATTATGAACAGCAAAGGTCAATCCAACAAACTCAGGAAAAATCGTAGACCTACGACTCCATGTCTTAATTGGCTTCTTATCCTGCTTAGCAACCTCTGCTTTTTTCAGCAAGTAATCATCAATAAATGGGCCTTTCTTAATCGAACGAGCCACGAAAACCTCCCCAACTTACTTCTTGTTGCGTCTTCTAATAATAAACTTACTTGTACGCTTATTTTTACGTGTCTTGTATCCTTTTGTAGGAAGCGCCCAAGGAGAAACTGGATGTCTACCACCTGAGGTACGTCCTTCACCACCACCGTGAGGATGGTCCACTGGGTTCATCGCCACACCGCGAACAGTCGGCCGTATTCCCAAGTGCCTTTTTTTACCAGCCTTACCAAGGTTAGTATTGCTATGGTCAGAATTGCCAACAACGCCTATCGTTGCCATGCAATCCTCGGGGACCAGCCTCAATTCCCCTGAAGGCATTTTCAACTGCGCGTACCCATCAGTCCGACCAGCAAGCTGTCCATAAGCGCCCGCCGAACGTGCGAGCTGTCCACCGCGACCTGGCTTCATCTCAATATTATGAATCATGGTTCCAAATGGAATATTCTTCAAACGCATTGCATTGCCTGGCTTAATGTCTGCCTTCTCGGCGCTAACAACTTGAGCACCCTTTTTCAATCCATCTGGGCACAAAATATACCGGCGCTCACCATCTGCGTATAAAACACGCGCAATAAATGCCGTTCGATTCGGGTCATACTCGACATATTCAACGCGACCGGGAATATCTACTTTATTCCTCTTAAAGTCAATAATTCTATATGCTCGTCTAACACCGCCACCACGATGCCTTACAGTCACGCGTCCATAATTATTCCTTCCACCACTCTTCTTCATACATCTAGTCAAGGACTTAAGAGGCTCAACCTTATCCAACTCTCTATAATCCACGACAGACATTTGTCGACGGCTTGGAGTAATACCCTTATATGCTTTAATTCCCATTTCGAAAATTCCCTTTTTTAATCTCTCTTTATAGGGTGATTTCTTCTACTGATCTTCAAATATATCTAATTTCTGACCTTCCACTAGCCTAACAATAGCTTTTTTCTCTTTAGGCAATAAGCTAATTTGATAGCCCCTACGCTTAAGCTTTCCACGTTTAATGCTGGTGTTGACAGATCTAACATCTACATTAAACAGCTTTTCTACCGCCTTTTTAACATCGTACTTTGAAGCATCTAATCGAACGCGAAAAGTATATGCTTGCTCACTTTCTCTACAATCGTTACTTTTCTCCGATAACACTGGACCCTTGATAACGTTATATGGATTCATTAATTACCTCCGAGTCTCTGAGCTAGCACGTTCAAAGCCGTCTCACTCACAATAAGAGATTCATGCCTCAAAACATTCTCTGTATTAATCTCTAAAGGCGAAGCAGCCACCGCTCCATTAATATTGCGAGCTGACCTATATAAGAAATTGTCCTTACGTTCGTCAAGCATCAATGCAGTATTGGAAGCTTTTACAGCAGACAAAGTCTTAACAATGTCTTTTGTGCTATATTTAGCAATCGAAAAATCATCAACAACAATCAACTTCTTATGTCTGCACTTATCACTTAAAGCTACTTTAAGGGCTAATTGCTTCATCTTTTTATTTATGTTTTGCCTATGATCTCTGGGCTGCGGACCATGGGAAACTGCACCACCCGGGTAAAGAGGCGATCTTCCATGCCCTTGCCTCGCATTACCTGTTCCCTTTTGTCTAAAGGGCTTTTTACTTCCACCAGATACAAAGGCTCTAGTCTTAGTAGCAGCTGTACCTTGACGTTTATTTGCCAAATAAGCTTTGACAACAGTATGCAACACAGCCTCATTCATTTCTAAACCATAAATGTCATCAGGTAAGTCGATCGTTCTGACTTTATTACCTTCGATATTTACTACATCCCATTTCATGATCGATGTCCCTTCACGTTATCCAACGTGGATTTATTACTTTTTGTTAGTCGGTCTAATCTCTAAGTAGCCATGCCTATTGCCTGGAACCGAGCCTTTTATAGCAATAACCTTGCTTTCCACATCAATATCTACAACCTTAAGGTTTTTGATGGTTCTGTTTGCACTTCCCATATGTCCTGGCATTTTTTTGTTCTTATAAACTCGGCCGGGTGTCGTGCATTGCCCCAGAGATCCTGGACGCCTATGAAAGCGCGATCCGTGAGTCATCCGACCAATCCTAGAATTCCAACGCCTAACAGCACCTTGAAAGCCACGCCCCTTAGTCACACCAGTAATGTCAACCTTATCGATTCCATCAAACAATTCGGCAGTCAAAGATTTACCCAATTCGAAGTGTTCAACTGGACCATCAGTTCTAAACTCGATGAATCTAGAATAATTTTCTTCAACACCAGATTTTCTTAATCTCTGAAGGTCTGCCTTGCTTAGATGTTTTTCACCTTTTGCCAGAAAGCCAACTTGCACACCGTGGTATCCATCTCTCTCCGGAGTTAAAACCTTTGTGATTTTTTGTTCTTCCACCTGAAGAAGGGTGACAGGAATCATATTGCCATTTGCATCGACCATACGAGTCATGCCGACTTTTTTAGCAATCAATCCTTTTTCTATTATTTTAGCCATCAATCCAACCCATATCGAGGATTAAGGTTTATCATACCGGCTTAACGCCGAACGCCTTTAAGTTATTTAGTAAAGCTTGATTTCTACATCTACGCCAGATGCCAAATCTAACTTCATCAACGCATCAATTGTTTGCTGCTTTGGATCCAAAATATCCAGAACTCTCTTGTGAGTTCTCATTTCGAATTGCTCTCTTGATTTCTTGTTCACATGAGGGCTCCGCAATACGGTATAGCGATTTATTGCAGTTGGAAGCGGGATCGGGCCAGAAACTCTAGCTCCAGTACGCTTTGCTCTTTCCACAATCTCGACAGCCGACTGGTCGACCAAGTTATGGTCGTAACCCCTTAAACGAATTCGAATTTTTTGATTCTGCATGTTTCTGTGTCCGTTTCTTGTGTCCGTTTTTACGTCCATCTACTAACTTAATTCACTAACTGTAATCAGAGGGGGGACTATTTAAGTTCTAAAAACTCTTATTATCACTCCACAATACAGCTGATACACTAGTTGCAATTGGAATACTCGAGGTAAAGGTAGGCAAAGAAGCGCATGGCAAAACATTGCTCTATTTAAATGCGGCATTGGCTTGCTAAGCAGGCTTACCTTTCCTGAGGAAGGTGGCATTCAATAGTAATTTACGTCTTGTGTCAACCATTAAATCCTTGATAAGGCTTATTTTCTCTAAAGACAAGAACCGTATATTTGCCTTTAGACAGAAACTATTTGACATTACTGATTATTCTTAAGATCTTGAGACTCTGACACTCAAATGTTTAAAACTTCTTTTGACCGAAAATAAGTTTTAATCTAGTTAGAAACACGACTTGCCATAGCTATCGCAAGTATTTTATTGCCCGAAGCTGGACTTGCGATGTGGCGTCATAATAACTGAGGCTGCATTTATGCCATTACGGTAGTATTATAATAGGCATGGGAGCTGCTTTTCTTAAGTATGCAAACCAAGATTAATTGTATATAATATTGGTAATTTTAGGGGTTTATCGCGATGTACATTAAAACGATCATAAGCTTAACACTGCTCTTTGCCATAAATAATCCACTAATAGCCCAAGATAATTACTATAAAGCTGGATGGAGCGGCCTTAAAGTCGAAGAGCAAGCCGAAGAATGCCAGAAGAACATCAAAGCAGATCTATGCTCCTTAGAGACACTAAATGATTTTCAACGAACAGTCTGCACTGAAGATCAATTGAGATCCCTCTGTTTGTGCCTTGGGCAAATGCTAAGCTCATTATTAAGCTACGAAGAATTTTCATCAGCCCCACTTTCTGCTTCTAAAACTCTACAAAATAACGGAGCCATAAATAGGTGCTTAGACGATATTAGCGAAATTACACGTTAAAAACACAAAAAGTTCTCTATTTGTTTTAAATTTATATTAAGGTTATGAAGAGTCCAGTCATAGTGAAATCCAATTCTTTAAAAAGTTCATTATTAATTTCCTTAATAAAAAGCATTTTATTTTCTTTGGCCTTAACTTTATTACAATATCAATTCAGGCAATCTTCCGAATTTGCGGGACAAAAGGTTTCGTCTATAGAACATGGTTTGATCGATACATACTTTTCTGTGATTGCTGTTGAAGTTTGTAAAATTATCCTATTCATAAGCATGATTTTATGGCCTGTTTTTTTGCTACATCAGTTCAAAAAACAATCACAGTTTAAAAAGATATCTTTGAACAAATATTCCATATTCATCTGGGCGATCTGTAGCTACAGCTTATTTTTTATTGGTTCAGTCATCCAATACCCAGCTCTCTATGAGCCATTTTTAGCGGCCTCACTTAAAAAGTTTATTTTTCAATCATCATTTTATTTATCACCGAACAGCTTTTTCATTTGTTCTGTTTTGATTTTACTCACATCATTGGGCTTTGTTATCAAGCTCAATATTTCAATAGCAAGAATAATGCAGACATTTAAGCGGAGAACTACTGCCATCGGCTCAATGGCCAGTTTTGCCATAGCCTGCACGGTTGTCGTTATTATCGTATCAATTAATAGGCATACACCATCGCTAGCAGAATCCTTATTAAAGCAACCCAATATCTTATTAATAGGAATTGATTCTTTACGCTTTGATAAATCGCGTAACCAAAGTATCACACCAAATATTACCAAGCTTATCCAATCGCCTAACACCATCTACTTTAAAGACCATCATGTCGGAGTACCACGCACTTTTCCTTCATGGGTAGAAATCTTTCAGGGAAACTACGCAGCAAAGACAGGCATCCGCCATATGTTTCCGTCGCTTAGCCAAGCTCGAAAAAAAAATGCCAATTTAGTAACATACTTAAATCAAGCTGGTTATAAAACTGGGGTATGTTCTGACTTTGCAGGAGACATATTTCCACGTTTTAATTCAGGGTTACAGGAAATTCACGCTCCTGCAATGAGCTTGGACTCTCTCATCAGACAAAATTTGGAGTTTTCATTTCCAGTATTTATGCCTTTTATATTAAGCAAGATAGGAAGGAGATTCTTTCCTGACCTAAAAGGAAATCCTGCTTATGCAAACCCCAACCATCTGACAGAATCATCCATCGACTTTATCAACACCACTAAAAATCAAGCGCCCTTTTTCTTGACTCTATTTTATTCGACAGCTCATTTTCCATATGCAGCTCCGTGGCCCCACTATAGCAAGTTCGCCAATTCCAGCTATCCGGGGCCTTATTTCTTCCAAAAAAATCCAGACCTTGAAAGCAATGCAGATTCGACATCACAAGCAGACATCGCTCAAGTCAAAAGTCTATATGACGGAGCATTATCTTCGATTGATCAATCTTTATCCGAACTATTCTCATTTCTCAAACAGGAGTCGCTATGGGATAACACCATTATTATTGTTACGGCCGACCATGGGGAAGACTTATTTGAAAATCACAACGGCCAGGGGCACGGAGAGCATCTCCTAGGTGATAAAGTATTAAAGGTACCATTAATACTCAAACTACCAAAAAATCTAAAGCCTAGCGTCACCACCATCTCAGATCTTAGCCGCTCAATTGATATAGCTCCTACAATTTTAGACATAGCTAAAATTAAGCAAAATTCTATGAGTGGAGTTTCGTTCCTCCCTGCCTTTTTTGAAAAATTAGATCCGACAAGCTCTCCAAGCCATCTTTCATCAAAACCATATGAAAATCTTATATCTTATTCTGAGACTGGAATTTGGTTTTCAAACAAAGGCAATACTCACTTTCAAAAAAACCGATTATTTTATCCCGGCATAACAGGCTTATTAAACTTCGATCCTGGAGGAACTCGCCAGATAGTCTTAAACAACAAGTTCGAAAAAGTTATACAAATCGCAAAGCATCGCTCAATAACTGCTGGAAAATACAAACTCATTTATATGCCAAAAGGCGACAAAGTCGTTTATCAGTTATTTGACAGAAAAAATGACAGCGAAAACTTGCACGACCTTGCTCAATCTAATCCAGATATTTTGCAAGAAATGATCTCTATGTTTCAAAATGAAGTAGAAAAAATTGAGCCATTTACAAATATAGTGGATCAGTATGTGGTTCCACAATGATTAAAAAAACGTTATATATATTCAGTATCATCCTTGCCTGCCTATTGTTTACCTTTATCGCCCAGTACATCATAATTGTTTACCCCAACGATTATAGAATTGATGTAACCGCGATCCCAAAAGACTCAGTACTCAAAGAGAAAAAAAATAAAGCTGAAATATACCCAGGAATTTGGCCACAATTCACCCACAATATTGATTTAAAAAAATATAAGGAAAAAATACGCACCGTAGACGACATATCCGCCCATATCATTCAAGCAATTCCAGGCGGGCCTTCACCCTTATACGCAAATTACTCCATTGGCAATTATCCAGAATATGTTGAAAACAGAAAGGGGATTTTGTTAGCAAATGGAAAAAATATTAAAATTAACGCAGACTTGAATGGTACTTATGAGTTAGAACTCGGAGCAGCCGCAGTAGTAAGTGACAGCGATTTAGAAGTTAGTATTGCTGGAAAATTAATTGACAAACTCTCACTTAAAAGACCGCCCGATCCAATTAATCAGGATACTTTTTTTCAAAAATTCATAGGGAAGTATTGGAAACTTACTACCGACGACAATTATAAAGTTTGGGTTGATAAGTTATACACAATTACCTTTAAACCCAACGAAAGTATCACTCTGACTTGCAAATCAAAAAATGGCTATTGTTTTATCAGCAGGCCAAAAATCTATAAAGAAGCGACCACTCCAAAAAACAACTACCTCTTTATCTTAGTCGATACACTAAAATATGATGCTATAGATAGCGAAACAACTCCCACCTTAGATAAATTTAGAAATTCAGGGATAGAGTTTACAAACGCAATGTCAGTAGGAAACATGACTACTCCATCCTGTTATGGATTGTTATCGTGCCAGAAACCTTCTCGCCTTCCCGATATAGCGTTTGCATATGGAGCGAGTCAGTTCAAACGAAGAAAATTTTATCAAAAAAACGAGGACTCTTTTCCAAGATTTTTTCAGAAAGGCGGCTGGAAAACAGCAATGATTGGAAATATTTCAGTAATTTCTGAAGCGCTCGGGATAGGAGTCGACCATGGCTTTGATCAGCATGTTGCAATTGAAAGAGATGCATACGATACGCCAAAGATAACTAATGAAGCTTCGATTTGGTTAAAAAACAACAGGGATCAACCGTTCTTTCTCTATGTACACTATCATGCACCACACGCACCCTATCGGGCGCCATTAAAAGATATATTTACCTCGTATAAAAGTATTTCTGAACTTTCTTCTTTAGGCTCGATCTTTCACTGGCTCTATCGATCTGAGGTAACATATACTGATCGATATATTAAAATCTTGCTAGAAAATTTAAAAAATTTAGGGTTATCAGACAACACAAATATTATCATTACGGCAGATCACGGCGAATTTCAGCAAATGAAGACGTTTCAAGACAATGATGCTGGAAATGCTTTGACCGGAACTTTCTTCGACCACGGGGCTACCCTTTATAATGATGAACTACATATACCTCTCTTCTTTAAAGGACCTGATTTTAATAAAACAAAAAAAATAAACAACTTTGTTTCTAACTTAGATATAGCTCCAACACTCCTTGATTCTATCGGAGAATCAATTCCCGATAGATGTGATGGCATAACTTTACTACCAGCAATACAATCAGAAAGTCTAAATGTTTCATTTAAAGATAGAATAATTGGAAGCGAAGGCATGCGCCGCAGAGCAATCATATTTGAGAATCGCTATAAATACATCTTATCTTATTCGATGACCAATAAGCTTCTATTTACTTTTGATAGTTATCTACGCAAAAAATTCTCGGTTTTTCAGAAAGAGCTTTTGTTTGATTTAAAAAACGATCCCAGAGAAACCACCAACATCATCGATCTTGACGAGAGACTCACAAGTACTGCTCGTGAAAAAATGAAAGAATTTTATGAAACCACATACCTATGGGAACTCGTCATCGAATCTCCAGAAGAATCTCCTATAATCATTGAATTTAATGACAAAGTGTCCATTCCCATTAAGTACGAAGGAATTGCCGTACTCGATTTAAAAAAAATGAATACTTATTTAATGCAACGCACTAAACGCGCAACAATGACATTCGCCAATCAACCGGAACAGCTTCCTAATATATTTTCAGCTGTAAATAATAAATTTATGAACATTCCGATAAGAAAGACATATGCAAAACTAAATATTCATTCAAATAGCGACAAACTCCCTGCCGAGGCAATTGGAGCAAGTAGCTTAATGCCAATTGAAAACAAAATAAACGCATACTTGAGAAAGGTCGAAAAGATCGATTTTCAGGAAATCCGCCCGGTTGCAGGAAATAAAAAATTTGAAAAAGTACTGCGTGATTGGGGGTATTTAAATGACAAGTAAACACTTCAAGGTCATTAGACTATAAATTCATGCAAATTTGCAGGAAATAAATACAAATCTATCCAGACATTAATTCTATTAATGCTTTCTCATTTTCAACAAAGAATTGGTAATTGAGCTAATATCTCCCAATTTTTCGCCCAACTTTATTTGCAAAGCTTTTAGATCTTTTGTATTAATATTATCACCCTCAACTATGGTTAATATTTTCACCATATTTATATAGGCATTGAAATTAAGCTTCGATAGTTTAACAACTCCATCTCTCATTATTTTTAATGCCAAAGCACTTCTCACCATCCATTCAACTCTTTCACTTTCAAACGGCTTATCAATAAAACCATATGCGCCCAAATCCATAAACTTAATTAACTCCCGTCTATCAGCAAAAGCAGAGCAAAAAATAACAGGGACATTTAAATTCGTTTTTCGCACCTCTTCGATAAACTCAATCCCATCCATCATAGGCATCTTTAAATCACTAATTATGACATCTACCGATTCACTTTCTAATAATTTTAATGCCTCAACAGCATTATTTGCGGCAATAACAGTCACGCCTAATAATCCTACAATTTCTTGCAAAAGATCGAGTATATCGGGTTCATCGTCACAAACTAAAACCTTCTGTTCTTTGCCAAAAGAAGCACCTTGCCCATTCCAAATTTTCTCTAAAGGGCTCTCTTCGACAATAGATTCAATAGTAGATATCTGTTCTACTTGAGTACTTTCAAGTTCTGAATCTTTTTTAGCATTTAAAGTCCGCTTCTCACCTGCAGAGTTAGTATGCGATTTTATCTCATCAGCAACGCCTTCACATGAAACACTTTCTTCAGAGTTGGCAGAAACAGCGGTAATAAACTCACGCATTTTGTCATTTCCTTAACAGGGTATCAATAATTTCAGAGCTGATCGACATATCGCCATTCCTAATCGCCACTAATAAATTCTCAAAAACATGAGCGAACGAACCAAATGAGTGTAACCCTACAGTCAACGCTCCACCTTTTATCGTATGTGCCGCACGGAAAATTCGATCAATAGCATCTTCGGAATTGATGTCCTTTTCAAGCTCTAAAAAAACGGCTTCACATTCATCTAAGAGCTCGGTAGCTTCATTCAAAAATTCTTTTTTTAAAGCAATTTCAAATTCATCTTCTTCCATAACATTCCTAGGTTATATAATTATAAAATTTATAATTTCCTGAAAAGAAAAGTCTGCTTTAAAACAGTAAATCTTCAAAGATCTACCTTTTTAAAGCCTGACGTCTGTCCCATTAAAGTAGGTTAATCAAATTTCACCTAATCATAATCGGGAGATCTCTAGAAATCTTTACGGGATAAACAAAAACATTATAATTCATTGTTTTTATTGGATAATCAATTATTGCACTTAATTTCAGATGGAACTTGACTCACCTATAACTTGATTTCACTACTCCGGTTTCGCTAAATTACCGTTGCGATAGCCAAACGTCAAAGTCTTTTCATCACTCCAAACATCGCCTTCGGAAGAGACTGATATAGTTAACTGAAATTCTCCACCAAACTCTAAGGCTTTAGTTAAAATAAAGCTTTCAAAAGGGCTATAAATTCCATTAAGATAAAAAGTAAATTTATGTTCATATAATGTATTTTTATCATCTGAAAGCTTTAGATCATTTTCAATTTCGGATAATTCTGCCACATCTTCAATAAGTACAAGATTACCAATTTGAACTTTTCCAGCATGCTCTAACTTAACATAAATTTTGGCGCTACTTAAATTCACCATTTTATTGCATTTCAGCTTAATCACAATATCTTTCATTGCTTTATCAGTTTTTGATAATATATCATTTGCTTCATTCAAAACCTCTATACTTAGAATATGCGGCCTAATTTTATGATCTTTAATACCTGTCGGAAAAAATGAAGATAATTTTTCCTTGATTACATGCAGTCTCTTTTCTTCTACCCTTTTTCTTCCATAAGATCTATTAACTCCATTTAAATTTCCAAATCTATTTTTCAATTGAGAATCCAAGTATGTAGCAGGCTTAGTGTAAAATGACACACTCCTTTGTGTAGTGTCCACGCCAGCTAGCTCTAGCAATGCTATAGCAATGCGATCAGGATGGTCACTGCTAAACAGTTCGTCGAATGCATCAAGATTCTCCTCAGGCTCTCCATTCTTTCTTATAGCTCTTAATCGTGAAACAAAATTTCTCATCTCAGCTATAGAATCCGACTCGAATGACCTAACATTAAACAAACGCAGAGGGTACATGACAAATCTTCTCAGCCACAGTAAATTTTTCAACAAACTACTTCTTGATTTTGCATCACTCCAATCCAATGGATCAAGATCAAATGCGACAGCACAAGCTCTCCAGACCTCATTCTCAGATTTATTTAAAATATTCTTCAATTCTTTATCACCTAGCTTTATAGAAGCTGTACTATTAAATCGCCCTAAAACTAAAGGAATCGAATGAATAGAAAATCGTTCCAATCCTGGATCTACTAAATATAGACTTTTTCTCCGGTTTTGAGAGCGCCTTAGATCTATTTTAGGAAACTTCGGCAGAAAAGAAAGATCCCGTTTTAAGAAATTTTTAAGCATTTCAACATAGGTGATATATTCTAGTGTATCAGTATATCTATCTTTAATTTGTAGATTTAAGCTAAGAATATTATGCTCTTTGTCCCTTGCATAAATATATTTATATGGCCTCTCATTTTGACTCTCAGAGTTTATTGAAATTTTTTCAACATTCATTTCTACTTGTAGTCGATTCCTTATTTCCTCATTGCCGACTAATAAATCCCAGTTCGTATCTTCAACATCTTCACTAGCTTCTAGAATATGAAACTCGCCCTCATTGTCCTTTATTTTTACTTCCGCTTTACTTTTGCTCTGAATCCTACCCTGCCTAGTCACAAATACATTCCGTGATGTTTTAAAATTACTATCTATCGAACGGCTTGTTTTTAGAAAGTGATATGTGACTCCTGTTTCATTTAAGCCTTTAGCTAAACCTGACATTTGTCCGGCAAGTTCAAAGTCACCCTTGACTGCCTTTAAATACGCTTGTCTGGCAGTGTCTTTAGACATATCAAATTCAAATAGCTGATCATATTTTTTTCGCAAGGCATTCGTCAGACCGATATCAATTGGAAACAAGGGAACAGGTAGACCTGCCCATGGTATTGAAGGAATTGCATTTCCTAAAACATATAGAGTATTCCCAACAATCCCCGCCAAAGAATGACCTGTTTGCTTTATTGTACTTAAGCCTACCCAAACCAAATCCTTTGACTTTCTAAGAACATTAATACGATAAATTCCATTAGTAAATATTGTGTACGGCACTCCGGCTGCAACATTTGTTAAATTTGATAAAAAACTTTGGGTTTTTGCATCAATAAATCCGGTTAAATTTAACGGAATCTTTACTCCTCCGGTCAAGCCATAGCTTCGAATCGATCCGATTGGCATGCTATAAAAAGAATCCACAGATAGTGGGAATGAATACGATGCTTCCACTTGTCTGGCCGGATCATATAGCTCATTAGAGTTAAATGATGGTGGCAATATCCGAGTCAACAACGGTAAAAGACCAAACCAATTATTCAGCCATTTTCTCCAAGGAGGCAACTCCTCCGACTGCCAAATACGTCCGGCATCCGAACGTGGATATATTTCTAAAAGCTGTACAGATCCATCAATGCCTAAATTTATTGGTATTTCATGAATTTTCCATAATTCTTTATAATAATTGGGACCAAAATTAATTTGATCGACCACAACATAGCCACCAACTGCCGTTGAGTATACCTTTCTCTCACCTCTAAGAGTCAGCCATGAATCTTCAGTCAACTTATATATAGCTTCGTTATCCATTAAGTTATAGAATACAACTTCCATCAAAGACTCTACAGAACGATTGATGACATCAGCACCTGAATTCAAACCATTAGTCAACAGTGAGCTTTGAAAAATTTCTTCAATCTTTGGCAAGAAAGCATCATCGGCATTTTTTGAAGTGTTGGAGTCCTCATAAATCACAGTAATTTTGGTATCTTCATCTGATTCAGACGTTGCCAAAACCAAAGAAGGGATCCATATTATTAAAAATAATAACCATTTCAAATTCAACGTAGAACCCCATTATTGCTCATAGTTTTACGGAAGCATTCACTAAGTATTTCCACGAGCTTATAATACTGTCATTGTCACTAGCTCTATAAGACAACACATTGGATATAGAAAAATTTTTATATAGAAAGTATTCATAACCAACTTTAGATTCACGATACATTTTACGCACATGGTCATATAGAAATGACCATTTAGAGCTTCGCCTAACATTACCTTCATAAGTAAATCTAATCACTTGCTGAAATGGAAAAAGTTTCCCTGTCGGATCTAATCTTTGCCTAACCCATTCGAGTGAAAAAATTTCATCTTTACGAGAAATATTTAACACCCCAACACTCGCTCTTCTAATTCCATTTTCTTCAGAATAAAATGAAACAGAAAACCTTGTTCCATCTAACGATGAGACATCTGAGAAGGCTTGTATCGCAATAGCATTGTTGTATGAGGAAGCTCTCAAGGAAACGTTTTCTCTTGCAACTCCTAAATTAACTTGAAAATCGAACATATTATCCCAAGTCAAAACAATTGATTGTTTTAGAGTGTCCCAAATTTCATAACTACTCTCTGGATAAAACAATGGCTTAAAAGGATCGTGATTTATTGCAACTGGTAATGTCTGCCAGCCTATGCTAGCTCGTAAATTATTAGTTGCACTATTACCAAGTTTAACAATACCCAACTCTGTCTGATTCATCTGGTTAGCATCAAGCGCACTTTGTAAAAATTTTTTATGAAATATAGCTCCTTTATAATGCAAGGACAAAAGACTATATGGATGCGTTCCTAAATATAAACGCATATAACGACTAGTAGCACTTTCGGGATAATGTGAACTTGAAAGGGCAGACAAACCTAAACTTCCTTGGATGCAGAAGTATGGCGACTGTTCAAAAGCAAGGTCTGAAGGATCGACCTCCAATACACAAGAGCCTATGTAAATCTGTTTATTAGCTTCTTCTGCCACTGCTGAAAAAGGCCAGAATGAAATACAAAAGATAGAAAAAGGCAAAAAAGCAAAAATGCGGATAGCCAACAAACTTCCTTGGCAATATTGCCCAATTTTGCTTTTTTTTTCTCCAAATCTGGCATCTGACAGCTGACTCAAGCAAAGATCAAGAGAAGAGTCCGTCATGGTTGCCCCTTTTTTTATTGGAGTATACCCTGCTACTCATTAAATTCTCAATATCATTTGTTAAAATCCTGCAGGGAGCTAGCAAAGCCAATATTCATCGTACTAAGTAATATTTAAAAAAGGCAACATTTTATAAAAGTATAATTATACAAACTATTAATATTTTATAAAGTTTTTAGCATAAAATTTTTTATTGATTTGATAATATTTTAATGTATATTAATATTATAACGTTATTTGAAGTGACTTAATATGAAATCATTAAAATCTATTGTTGTTTTATCCACCTTCCTTGGCCTGCAGCTGCTGCCATCAAAAGTTAATGCAGAGGAAAACGCGGGCCTATCTTTAAGCGAATGTATCAGATCTGCCATTGAAAATAGTTTAGAGCTTAAACAAAAAAAAGCCGTAGTCGAAAATGCAAGGCTGCAAAAATCTTCAGTACTATCGAGCTACTTACCCAGAGTCGATAGCAGTTTTGAGAGAACTAAAAATACTTCATTATTAAAAGACGAACCACAAAACGTGTATTCATCAACAGAAAACAGCTTAAATCTAACGCTTTCTGAAACCATAGATTTACAGGGGAAAGTATATCGAGCATACAACCGTTCATCGTTAATCTGGCAAAAGGAAAAAGACGAATATGACTATATGCTATCGGAAACTATTAACCAGGTCATAGATATATATTATACATTTCAAGAAGCTCAAGCCTCATTGATCGAATTAACAGCAAAAAAGACACGAAGCGAACAAAACTATGACTTAATTAAGACCGAAGTATCCATTGGCAGAAGGTCACCATCTGATCTTGGTCAAATTGAGCATGCTTTGGCAAAAATAAATATCGAAATATTAAATGCAGAATCGACAATAAAATCTAGTCTGAGAAAATTAGGAATATTACTATATAGCGATAACCGTAGAATTCCTGACATATTGACCAATGAAAAAGATGTGCCAGTTTATGCAGATAACTGGCAAAATACTGTTATTAAGATAGACAAGGCGGCAATAGATGAAGCCCTTTCCAATCGATCCGACATAACAGCATTAAATCATTCAATAACAGCCGATCAAAGCTTGCGAAAAGAATCTCTCTGGAAGTTTGCTCCTGATCTTAATATCAAGCTCAACTACATGAAGAACTACTCCAATTCTTACTTATCCACTTCCGAACCAGATAATCTATTGAGCGCATCACTAGTCATGACATGGAATATTTTTTCTGGAGGTAAAGATTATTTCGAACGCCAAAGTGATATACAGAAGCAGTTTGCTGCTGAATATGGCTATAAAAACAAACTAGAACAAGAATGGAATAAGCTCGCAGATGCTAAAGAAATGCTAATAGCTCAAGGAAAATTAATAACAGCCAGTCAAGATCTATTAAAATCAGCATCATTGAAATTTGCATCAATCAAAGCACAGTATGAATTAGGGAAAAAATCGACAACTGACCTACTTACTGCTGAGGAAGATTATACGAATGCTGAAATCTCTCTTAAAAAAGAGCGGTTTGTTCTTTATAAAATGTTAGCAAACTTCTTTCACCTATATGGTAAACTAACTTTTTATTTCGTTAAAAATTAGGATAAAGAGAATGAAAAGAATCTTTTTTGTAACTACACTATTTGTCGCTATTTTGGCATGTCAAAATAAAAAAGGCGGTAACCAAGAATCTCAATCAAATGAAAAAAACAGTGGCCCAAACTATGAAGTACAAATAGAGAAACAGAGGATACCTGTTCAAACTAAAACAATTGCTAAACGTGCGATACAAAATAACTATCAGTCCACTGCGATTTTAGAAGCACAGCAAGACATAGAAATACTACTAAGTCTAGGTGATACGGTAAAAGAGGTCTTTTTTCAAACGGGCGACTTGATCAAAAAAGGCGATGTGATAGCAAAACTTGAATCTGCCAAGCTTACCTTTGATTATAAAAAAGCAAAGATTAATTTCACTGAAGCACAACGTTTGCACAATGCCAGCAAAAAATTATATAGCAATAATCATATTGCATTTGATGCTTTTGAAGAATCGAGAATTAAATTAGAACAAAGTCAGATTGCACTAAAAGAGGCCGAAGAAAGCCTTAGACAAATGTCTGTTAAAGCTCCTTTTGACGGTATCATTGCATACAATGATTTACAGATAGGAGCTAGTAGAAGCAGTTATAATAAAAGGGCCCCAATTAGAGTTGTTAAAGATACTACGTTAAAAGGCACATTTGCCCTGCCATTAGCATATAAACAAGATATTCAAATGCATATGCAAGTTGATCTCTTTGGGCGAGGAATTGGAAAGAATGCAACAGTAACTAGGATTTCACCTGTAGCTGACATCAATACAGGTACAATTTTGATCTATTTCGAGGTTGCTAATAATAATCATAAATTTCTTGCTGGGGAGAGAATAACGATCAAAGTTCCTCTTGGCGATTCTCAGGAAAAATTAGTACTGCCAGAAAATTCAGTCGTATTTGAAGGAAATACGCCTTATGTTTTTATTCCAGATAATGCTACTAAAAATGAAATTGACACAGAACTCGCAAAACTGACTCAGAATAGCACAACAAAAGAAGGAGAAGACCAAAAGAACTCTAATACCGCCTTAGCTAAAGATAATAAAGACGAAAAAAAACCTGAGCCATCTTCTAAAAATACAGAATTAGTTGAATTAATCAAGAAAGTGCCACGCGCTAGAAAAATTCCTGTCAATATACAACAGCTTGCAAGTGGAGAGTACGCACTGACAAGGGATCAACCAAAACCAGCCAAAGTCTTAAAAGATGGTTCTGAAATAATCGTTGTTGGCATATACCAGCTGGCCGATGCTGCGAAATTGAAAATTTTAGAGAGATTTTAAACTGTGGACCTTCCTTATATACAAAGACCTGTTGCTGTTATCATGATTACAGTTGGAATCATGATATTTGGGATCATCTCTTTTTTGCGATTACCACAAACTCTCTTACCAGACTTAAATGAGCCAACATTAACTGTGGAGGCTGCATACCCTGATGCTTCCCCTAAAGAAGTAGAAAGATTAATCACCAAACCAATCGAGAAGTCTTTAGGGACCTTAAGCGGTTTAAAAAAAATTGAGTCTTTTTCTCAACCGTCAAAGTCTATCGTCAAGTTAAAATTCAGCTGGTCACATGATATAGATAGAGCAATTCAAGAAATACGAGAAGCTCTCGACAGACAGCAATTTCCCGACAAAGCAGAAAAACCCAAAATCTTAAGATTTGATCCAAGCTTTGAGCCTATCGCTAGAATTAGCTTTAGTTCGGAAACTATAGATACTGTTACAATAAGAGCTATACTAGATCAAAACATTAAGCCTGTAATTGAAACATTTCCTGGTATTGCTACAAGCATTATTAAAGGCGGTAGAGAAAAGGAAATCGCGATCTTGTTTTCCAAAGGATCATTAGAAAAATTTGGAATCCGGCCTGCTGATATAGTTCAAATTCTAAGAGAAGAAAATATAAGCATGCCTAGTGGCAAATTTGAGCATGGAGAGAAAGAAACTTTCGTTCGCGTCAATTCACAGTTTAAAAGTATCAATGAAATTGGTTCACTAATTATCAATCAGCCTGGCAATAATGCAATCCACCTATCTGATATCACGACCATTGAAGAACGCGCTATTGAACCAGAAACTCTAACCCGAACAAATGGGCAAGATGCCGTATTTCTGGATGTTTATAAAGAGGCTGATGCAAATATAATTTCCGTAGTAGATAGCCTTCGACAAGCTATCGATCACCAATTGATTAAATTTAAATGGATGAAAGGAATTAATGCACAAATTGTCTCTGACGAATCAAGCTTTATCCGCAAATCTATCAGTAATGTGATCAGTGCGGCAATAGGTGGCGCCATTCTTTCAATGTTAATCCTATACTTCTTTTTGGGTGAATTAATTCCTTCAATTTTGATAGGGTTAGCTATTCCGTTAGCAATACCTGCCACTTTTTTTCTCTTAGATCAAAAAGGAATATCCTTAAATGTCATGTCCCTTGGAGGCCTTGCTTTAGGTATAGGAATGCTTGTAGACAATTCTATTGTAGTCTTAGAAAATATTGCAAAAAAGAAAAATTCCAGCATACTTCTAAATGCTATTGAAGGAACCAGGGAAATGTTTTTGCCGGTATTAGCATCCACCTTGACAACAATAGCAGTTTTTATCCCCTTAGCTTTTGTCGAAGGTATTGCTGGACAACTCTTTGGAGATTTAGCATGGACCATTATCTTCTCCTTATCATGTTCCTTAGTTGTCGCTATAGTAGTTCTACCCACTTTGTATGTATTGATTCATAACCTACCAACCTCAGAAACAAAGTCTCGGGATGGATTAAAGATTAAAATCCGTTGGTTTGCCCTAAGTAAACCATATTATCAAGAATTAGCTACTAAAGGATTTCGCTGGTTTCTAGATTCAAAATTCATTTATTTAGCAACATTAGGAAAAGTAAGTCTCATTCCATGGATAATATTTAAAATAACATTTTTTTTAATCATAGATATCCTCCGCTCAGCAATTTCACTTCTATCGATATTGATAAAAATCATTGCGAAATATGCCCTTCTATTATTTTCATTTTTACTAATACCTGTCATAAAATCAGCAAATTGGTGCCGTGATATCATTACATTTTTGGAAAAAGATAGTTATCCAAAACTTCTTAATTTCGTATTGAAACGGAAGCTGAATGTCATAGCTACTGTTGCCATCTTATTTGCTATATCTATAATAATGGTTCA
Organism: Bdellovibrionota bacterium; assembly: GCA_041391425.1. Lineage (GTDB taxonomy): Bacteria > Bdellovibrionota_B > Oligoflexia > Oligoflexales > JAWKNZ01 > JAWKNZ01. The sequence continues at coordinate 60,992 of JAWKNZ010000002.1, read as the reverse complement.
ATACTTAGGTGGAGACCTCCTACCCCCTTTATCACAAAGCCGTTACTTTATCGATGGCGAGGTTCCTCTTGGATCAGGTATAAGAAAAACAAACTCTACCAGTTATGCTTTTGAAGAAAAATTAAAGAAGACCGAAGGTGTAAGTAATGTTGTTGCACTCATCGGGATCGACCAAGCTCAAGCTTTAATGGGCAACGCTGGGGTTAATAAATTTACCATTCAATTCGATGTCGATCCCATGTCTTTCTCAAAAGAGATTCTAAAAGAAAGCTTATCAAAAATTGATGGTGTCAATTGGACATTGAGACAGCCTAGTCTTGGCATCCAATCAAAACCCTTAGAAATTGTCATTACCAATGATAGTTTAGAAGAATTAAAGGAAGCATCCTTAAAACTAAAAGAAAATTTAGACAAACAACCTTTTTTAATATCATCAGAGAACACCATAAGTTCAGGTGTTCCCGAGCTACTGGTCAGTGTCAAACCTGAGATTTTGGCCTCAATAGGCTTAACTCCCGCAAAAGTCATAAATGATCTAAGCTATTATTTAAGAGGGGAAAAAGCCACACAAATTGAGCTTTCAGATCAAACACTTCCGGTCAATATTCGTGCCGAGGAGAAAGAAGTACGTGGAGCGCAAGATCTAGGAAATATCAAAATACTCACTAATGAAAAGCAAATGATCGATCTCACGTCAATTGCATCAATAAAAACAAGCCAAAGCCCTTCATACATCTATCGTTCATCCGGAGCCAGGAGTATTCGACTCAGCTATCAACCAAATGGAATTAGCTTAAAAGAAGCAAAAGAACATCTATCAAAAATAATGCCTAAAAACACACTTAAGACCGATTATAAAATAACCGGTCAAAGTGAAGAATATGATGAATCAATTGCAAGCTTGATTTTTGCAGTGGGTCTAGCTGTTTTCATGGTCTATTTAGTTATGGCTTCCCAATTTGAATCATTTTTACAACCCTTATTCATTATGGGTTCTATTCCCCTTGCTTTTATTGGTGTAATCTTTTTTATCTTTCCATTTAATATACCAATAAGTATTATGGTGCTTGTTGGTTGCATTGTTCTTGTAGGAATCATCGTCAATAATGCAATTATTTTCATCGACTCTGTTAATAAGTTAATTAAAGATGGCTCTTCAATAGAAAAGGCCGTAATAGAGACTGGCCGCAATCGTTTACGACCCATTCTAATGACAACTTCTACAACAATATTAGGTTTAATACCCATGGCTTTTGCTACGGGTGAAGGAGCCTCCCTTTCCATTGCTATGGCCAGGTCTATTATTGGTGGTTTAGGATTTGGGACTTTATTGACCTTAGTCTTTATTCCCATCTTATTGACAATCTTTAAAAAAGATCCAGTCACAAGTGTAGGGATTATTGATTGATGAAATGGATTTTAAATCGTCCTGTCACCTTAACCATGGCAATTGCATTAATTATATTGCTTGGAGTCCTCTCATTCATCAAAGTTAAACGACAAATTAACCCAGACGGTTTTGAACCCCGCTACCTGTATGTCAGTGTCTACAATATCCAACTTTCTCCAGATGAAGCAGATAAAGCCATCGCAGAACCACTTTCCGGACTTTTTCGTACAATAAAAAATATAGAAAGAGTAAATAGCAGATCACATGATAATAGAGTAAGCTTCGATTTAGAGTTTCTTCCGACTGCAAATATGCGGACGACTTATTTAGAAATTCAGACTGTTTTAGATCGCTCTAGGGAGTTTATACCCAAAAATTCAAAATTTTTTATCTGGCGATGGAATCCAAATGCTTCTCCTATCTTATGGGCTGGCTTACAGATGACTAAAGACCTCCCTGCAGAAGCAGTTGAAAATATTTTTGAATCGCATATACGGCCATCCATTCAAAGAATAGAAGGAGTGGCAAGTGTAGATGTATATGGATTAAGACCTAAAAAAATATCTATCAGTCTTAAAGAAGAGCTGATTCGCCAATATAAAATTACGGCTCTTGATGTTATTAACGAATTACAAAATCATAGCATCTCCTCTTCGCTGGGTAAATCCGGAGATATACCAGTCATTTTCCTTAATCAAATTTCAAATATTGAGGAAATAACCTCAATTCAAATTAAACCGGGAGTATCAATTGGGAATTTAGGATTAGTCACATGGGAAGACAATCCTCGTGACCAATTAATTCGTATCGATAACCAAGACCTTTATTGGATATCAATTAGAAAACAAGATGGAGCCAACATATTATCTGTATCCAAAAAGATAGTTGATGTACTTAAAAAAATTGAAAAAGAAAACAATGGTAATTATAAGTTTAAAATAGTCTGGAATGAAGGCGATGCGGTTGAGACTGCTCTTGAATCAATTTTCCGCACCGCACTCTTTTCAGGATTAATTGCTTTCATTGTTGTCTTTATTTTTCTAAGAAATTTAAAGTTGACTATACTAGTATCAATAGCAATACCGCTCGCAATTTTAATCACTTTAATTTGGCTTTATTTTAGTGGCCAATCATTAAATATTTTATCCATGATGGGAATCATGCTTGCCTGTGGAATGGTTGTTGATAACGGCATTGTCGTCGCAGAATCTATCTTTAATAATATTCACCAAGGCATGAACAAACAAAAAGCTATTATTGCTGGCATAAAAGATGTTGGTCTGGCAGTATTTATGGGAACATTAACAAGTATCGCCGTATTCCTGCCATTAATTTTGATGAATGGAGATTCAAATTTTTCCTTCTTTATGTCTAAGCTAGGAATGCCTGTTTGTATAGCTTTGCTAGCCTCTTTAGTTATCGCACTAGTCATCATTCCATATTTGACTAACTCGATCAAAAACGTAGGTGTAATAAATCAAAGCACCTCGACATTTGATAAGGTTAAACATGCCTACCGAACACTGCTATCAATAGCACTAAAAAAACGCTTTGAGGTAATTTGTGGTTTATTGATTTTAACGGCCGCTACATTCATCATCGGACAAAAGGCAAATCTATCAGGTGGCAATGAGAACAATACTAGACTTCACTTTCGTATTAAATTTGATGAATCAATTCCTTTTTATCAAAGGAGTGAACATTTAATACAAATAGAAAAATTATTAGACAAATATAGAAGTGAATTTGATTTAGAGCGGATTCGCGTACAACTCAATAGAAATTCTTGCTGCGCATCAATCCGCTTGGCTCGCCATGTCGATCAATCCCTTGATAATAGTGTCGTACGAACACGTTTAGTTGAGATATTACCTGAGTTTCCAGGAGTAGAGTATAATATCAGAACAATAGAAGACTCAAATCGCAGAAGCCCTCAAAATCGTTATACCAGTGTGAGAATTCGTGGACCAAAGCTAAAAACTCTAGATCTATTAACGTCAAAGGTCCAAGAAATGCTTGAGGCCATTAATGGGGTCGCTGAAGTCAAATTAGAGGAAAATGACAATTCAAATCGCAATATAGAAATTGTTCCTAATACTAGTAAACTACGTAATTTATCAATTTCGTCGACATCGATTGCTAATGATGTTCGACTGCGATTGGCAAAAACAGAAGTTTTTAAGCTCGATGAGAAATATCCCGTGGAAGTTAGCTTTTTTAATCAAATAAATTACTTAAATGACATTAACAAAATAAAGTTGCAGAGTGGAATCCCTCTTGAACATCTAACTGATGTGCATCATATTCCTAAAAGTGTAACTCCTGCCCGCTTAAATGGAGCGTTATCTCAGCAAATCAATGTCTTTTATGATGAGGCCATCACACCTGAAACTCGGGACATAGCTGAAAGTCTCGTCTTATCGTACATCAACAATCTGGCATTGCCAACAGGCTATACCCTTAGTCAAGAATCTTTTAGAGACCAAGCGCGTGATGGCTCAGATGTTCTTTTTGCTCTTATAATGGCGATTGTATTGGTTTATTTAATCATGGGAGTTCTATTTGAATCCGCAGTACTTCCATTCATAATTATGTTCACAGTTCCATTGGCTTTTGTAGGCTCGAAATGGATGTCGATTTTGACAAACACCGCACCTGGAATCATGGGTCAACTTGGGATAGTAATTTTGGTAGGTATTGTCGTCAACAACGGAATCGTATTAATCGATTTAATTAAAAAAACCAGTGACTCTCCAGAACAAGACTTTCATTTGGCAGTAATACAAGCAAGCGAAAGAAGATTAAGGCCAGTCCTAATGACAGCAGCTACCACTATTTTTAGTTTATTTCCAATGGCTCTTGGCTCTTCCAACATCTTAGGAATTCCATTTTCTCCACTAGGGCATGCGATCATTGGTGGACTTTTATGTTCAACCTTAATCACATTATTCCTGATTCCAGTGATCTACACCCTTTATGAAGATTTTAAAATATTCGTCAAAACCAGAGCTTAAGTCAGAAAGCTAGCTTAAAGAGTCGGCTACTATTTCGGCAATATCTTTAACTTTTACTTCTTCGCTCTTGCCCTTAGCTGTCACTCCATCTCTCAACATCGTCATACAAAAAGGACACGCCGTAGCGACTGTCGAAGCATTTGTAGAGATCGCTTCTTCAGCTCGATCAATATTAATTTTCTTACCGACAGTCTCTTCCATCCACATTCTAGCACCACCAGCCCCACAGCAAAAACCTTGCTCTTTACTACGTGGCATCTCTACAATCTGATGACCACCAATCTTTTCTAGTGAAGTCCTAGGTGCATCATAGACTTTATTATGACGTCCTAAATAACAGGAATCGTGATATGTGGTTTTCTCTAATGAAGCAGTCGATGCTTCCTTACTTTTAAGCTTTCCATCTTTTAGTAGATCTGCAATTAACTGCGAATGATGTATAACATCCACATCAAAACCAAAATCGGGGTATTCATTCTTGATTGTATTAAAACAATGTGGACAACCAGTAACGACTTTTTTCACATTATAGCGCTTAAAAGTCTCGACATTTTCTTCAATTTGCATGTTTGCTAAATATTCATTCCCAGCCCTTCGTGCCGTGTCACCATTACACTTTTCTTCTTTACCAAGGATTGAAAAACTGATGTTTGCTTCTTGCAAAATTTTAACGATAGACTTCGAAACTCCTTTATAATTGTCATCAAAAGATCCAGCACACCCAACCCAAAATAAATACTCTACATCACTTTTCTCTGACATTGTTGTAACGTTGAGTCCTTTTGCCCAATCTGCCCGAGTATCGTTATTCATTCCCCAAGGGTTTGATTGGTTTTCTAAGTTCATCAACGAAGTTTGCAATTCAGCAGGAATATCGCCTTCGGTCATAGTCAAATATCTACGCATATCAACAATTGCCGGGATATGTTCAATTTCTAACGGGCAGGCTTCCATACATGCACCGCAAGTAGTACAAGCCCACAACTCGTCTGTAGTAACGATATCACCAATAAGCGATTTTCTCTTCTCCTCTGGATTCTGATCAGCGTCGTTTAAACTTACTTTCAGATGATGAATCATTTTACGAGGGTCCAGAGATTTACCTGTATTAAAGGCAGGACATTGCTGCGTACACCGCCCACACTCAACACAAGTCATACTATCTAGCAACTGTTTCCAAGTAAACTCAGTAGCCTTACCAACTCCAAAAGATTCAGCCTCTTCATTAAATTCCATAGGCCGTAACCGTCCCGAGCTATGCTTAGATTTAAAAAACATATTTGGCCAAACCCAAATTAAATGTTGATGCTTCGAAAAAGGTAGAAAACTCATAAAGCCAAATAATGAAAATACATGAAGCCACCAAACAGAATTAGAAAAGTTTTCCCAACCATGAGAACTAGAAATCCCAAAAGCGCCGCCAAAGGCACCAGCAAGCGCCCTTGAAAAGGTCAATGGGTCAGCAGGAAGAACATCATGAGCATCCGTTGCAAATGTTTTAGCTCCCATTGTTAAAAGTGCAGTAAATACCAAAGAGAAAATAAAACCAAGAACAATAAAGGCATCTTTTTTTGCACTTTTATCTAATGACTTTAATCGTGCAGGTGGGAAAAATAAGCGTCTTGCAAAAGCAAATAAAATCGCTAAAACCACCATAAAATTGCCGAAGTCTTGGCTGAACAAAAAGAGATCAAATAATGCTCCTTCTCCAAGAAGAATTCGAAAGTCAAAATGAGAATAAATTCCATGTAAAAATGTCTCAATGGTTCCTATTGAAACAATAATAAATCCCCAAAATATCCCTATATGCATAATTCCAGGTATAGGATCTTTTAACATTTTTCCTTGTAACAAAGCCCAGCGTAGCATGTTAGAAAATCTGCCTGAAAAATCATCATAACGAACTTCTTCACTACCTGCTCCAACAGCTTTAATCCGTAGCCATGTTTTTTTAATGTTCAAAAAGAAGAAAGCAAAAACAGTGAGTAGCATAGCAGTGAAAATAACATTAGAAATTCCCATGGGCGGGAGACCCTCCTTCACAAATTGAAACCATTTTATACACTTCAAATCCACAAAAGCTGTCTGACGGCTAAAAACTCAAGGTACTAGAAAAGGCGCTAGAACTATCCATTTAAAATAACAGCGTTTTTCTCTAATGCTTCTCAGGAGTTGTACACGCCACACAACTCTTAAGGTTACTTGCCATCGCCAACATTGTCGAGCCTCAAAACAAAAATTATTGCACAATATCAATCAAATAAACTCGCTTTGATCCTCTCAAAACTAAATTTTTTGATGGAAAAGACATCGGGCTACTCTGCTCCAATTCCTATTATCCTTTTTTCTGCCCTTTTTGATACGCCTGCATACTTCTTCTGGCATCGATAAATAAGCAATGCATTTCCCAAAGAATTCGGGATCTAAAAGCTTCTGCATTAACTTCGACAAGCTCATGGATTAACTTTTCATAATCACGATCTGCCAGCGCTAACCGTGCAGCACGGCCGGGTTTTTGTTTAGTCCGATACCTTCTTTCAATATCTTTTAATCTTATCGGCAAAACTTTTTTCAAACGAGACGAAACTTGCTTTGCATGCGATGCCTTCGCGCCAAAACCTAAGGTCTTTTCATAAAGCATTTTTTGATCTAAATTCTGCATAAATTCACCATAATCTGAATTATTTCATCTAACAACTTTACGTAAATAATTTTCCAACAACACCTTGTCATCACCTTCTAACTCAGCATCGCGAACTTCATCTAATATATCTTCCCGGTAACGCCTATCAACCTGATACTCCCTCTTAATTTCGACATCACCACCAACTACAGATTGTCCATAGTACTGATCTCCCGACACCCTACGCCTACGCCCTCTTGAACGGTTTCTTTTTTGTGACTGCCGAGCTGCATTCTCTGCCTGACGGAGTAATCTTCCCGCAAAGTCAGAACCACTCTCTGCTCTGACAAAATTTTCTTCGTCACCAGATTGAACTGTGTCTTTCATAGTTTGGACAGCCAACTTCATCCTCTCGGCTGCGCCTGGCGACAAAGATCTAAGCTTATTTTCCAGGCGATTCGTTCCATTAATATTACTTTTTTGCTTCATCTTAATAGACGGCCAATTCTCTGTAAGTTGCTTCAATTCTCGGCTACGAGATTTGTCCAAGTTAGTAGAGATCTGCCCTTGTTTTCTCTGTAGATCTTTAATTTCATTTTGTGCAGAAGCAAGCCCTTGCTGCCTCTCTTGCTCAAGTTGTTTTCTCTGCGCATCTTCTGCCTCTTCAAGCTCATTCAGCCAATTGCGGTATTTCCCTACAGCGAGGGATAGCGTTTCAATACCTTTCTTCCCATATGGATCTGCATCATTTTTTTGAAGCTTATTAATATCATCCATTGCCTTATGAAACGGCCTATTTCTAGAAACTTCAGGCCAAAGTTTTGGTATTTTTTCAGAATCCAACTGCTTTACCCTCAGCTTCCAACGTTTTTCACGGGCATCTAAAAATCGTTTCATTCTTTCCACGACCATTGTAACTTCTACTGGCCTATCTGACTTTGGTTTTTCTAAGAGTCTAGACAAGCTGCGAGCTGCAATAAAAAAATCTCGATCGCGTTCCCTATCATCTAATACTTCATGTTCGAATAAAAAGTCATTGAGGCTTGTAGACAGCTGATGCATTTCTTGCAAATTAAAATTTTTAACATTACGTGCAGTCGAATCTCTAAAATTCATAATGTTCACGCGGTCAATAGAATCGAAAAAAGGAGAATCTAATGATTGCTTAAAAGCATCATTTGCAAGCACCATAGTTTCTTCATCTATTGCTGGATTTTTATTTATAATAGCAGCATCTAGCTGACCCTTCAGATCTTTCAATGTTTGTAGAGTATTGCGATAGCGACCGTAAGCGCTTGCAACTTTGATTCTTAAAGGACTACTATAACCCATTAAAGGCGTAGGGGTTGCGCGATCGATAACTTCACCAATAACCTCCAATTCTTCAAGATCAGAGTCCAAATAAGGTTCCAATAATATGTTATAATTTGTCGATATCTTAAGCTTATCTTTTGCCATCACATCATTGACTAATTCTCTAGATTCTTTATTTTTGCCCCTAATGATAAGATTTATTTTAGCCAAAGGGGTCTTTCCTGATGCAACAATGTTCAGAAACAATGGCTTATAATCTGGCCAAGGCTCCTTTATTTCTTCGACCAATGAGAGTGCAATTTTTGGAAGCGGTAAGGATTTAACTTTTACAAGGGCTAACGGCTTTTTTTCTGATATCGAAGGAATATAAAGAAAGACAGTCTCACTCAAAGAAAAAGTCAATGAAAAGCTTTGAACTTTGGCGTCATCTCTCTGTTCTAAAGAGTTAAATCGAAAGCTTTGATAGGTAATATCCGAAACCAGGTCATCTATTTTAACTTCCTTAGAAAATTCATCTTTCGGCTTTTTCAAAACAAGAGTTTGAGGTATATTAGAGTATTTCTCCAGTAACTCTATCTTTATTAGATTCTTAGCTAGAAGATCTACGACAACCGGTCGATCTGGGCCAAGATCAATCATTTTATTTTTAGTCTCATTTGGATTTTTTGCACCCTGTAAAATCTCTAATTGAGCTCCATATTTATGTAAAAACACCTGGTCCGCTATTTTTGTCAAAGCTATGCTAATTGCTGGATTTACCCAAAAAACCAAAAAAATCGCTAAGCTGATTGGCAAAAGCAACGTGCTAAACCTAATTCGCATACGACTTTTCTCGAAGTTTGCTAACCTCGTAACCTCTCTTTCTAAGATTGGTTTCCATTCTTCTTCAGCGGCTAATCGTTCTTGAGATGCATGCACAAGAGATGTTGAAGGATATTTCGTATTGGGATAGCTCATTTCTAAATGCAAAAGAAAATTCTTTTGTTCTATTTTTTCCCTTTTTATTTTTCCACCAGCTAACCAAAAAGAAAGGAACGCAGCCCCACCAATAATCAACTGTTCGAATGGTTCATCAGGGCGTACCATCGCCCAAAGGCAGATAAAAATCAAAGAGACACAAAAATAACCTACTATTGATATGCACATTGCAATACGCCAATTTTTATCCTTAATTTTATTTAACGATATAAATGTGGACTCAAAGAGCGAGTTTGTATTTGTGATACTCAATAGTTATCCTTCTTGAAGCGGTTTAATATCCGTAGTTGCTTCACTTACAATAGTCGGCCCCTTTTTCTCTTTAGCGATTTCTATCAAGCCTTGAGATCTGGCTTTTTGCCTATCCGCTACTTCTCCAAGCCAGCTAATAATTGTAGAGGAGAGATACTTTAATGTATTGCCACCATGCTCAAGGGGTAAATTATCTTCACCCTTTACAAATTTTAATGTGAACTTATCTGAGTGGCTATGCCTCTGTACTAACGGCTTAAGAAATTCATAGCGTAAAGCTGGATCATTCTCAGGGCAAATCAGTAGTGTTGGCAGATTAAGCCTACGCAACAATTTGCGTGATTGTCCAACATAGTTTAAAAGCTCAAAGGTAAAATGACTGCTCATCTTTGGATGGATTTTATTCGGGTCCATTACATAGGTTTCTTGGCTGGCATTTGTAAATGCTGGGCTTAGCCACCGAGGCAAGCTAATCGACGGTAAAACGTCAGCCACCGTTCTTATTAAGAACCGCCGCAGTGGCGTCAAATTGTAATTAAGGTTAAACATCGGAGATGCAAAGACTACACCTGACACAAACTTTTTATGCATCTTGGTAAATGTCAGCGCAATTAAAGCCCCCATACCTCTTGCAATAATAATCGGCCTGCGACTTTCTTCTTTAAACTTAACAAACGCCACCACCTGCAATAAATCATTAACCAGTAAGCTAAAGCTTGAAATATCTTCAATTTTCTTGCCACTATGGCCATGGCCTCTCATATCAAATGCATAAACGCTATAACCCGCCTCTGCTAACTTCATAGCTAAGGCAGTATATCTTTCGATCGATTCACCAATGTCATGGGCAAATATAAGTGGAGGCTTAACACTACCTTCAACTTTCCAACCAATAATATTGATAGTAAAGCCGTTATGATCTACAGGGCATGGGTATACTAGGTTACGTATTTCACCATCTTTAGGTGTTTGAGTATTAGTCATTTTTACTGGTTTCTTAATTTCATTAAAATTAACTATAATTATAAATCTTACAATCCAGTCAGATGACTTCTCTAGGGTTAGAAATCCCATAGCTTAAAAAATAAACAAATCATCTGCCCTCTGCCACTAAATCAGTTTTCTATTATAAGCCAGATCCAAAGTATAACAAGAAGGTAAAAAAACAAGGGGCTAAAAAAACTTCTAGCGTACAACTAGCAAATACTATGGTATACTATAGCGCAGGTTTGGAAGCATTTTTGGTTAGAATTTACTTTCAGACCCTTCAACCTTAACAGGATTGCCAACTGGGGATGTCACGGCTTCGACAGGTATGGCAGGTTTGACTTGGAGCATGTTCGGGGTGGTTGCGTGACCCGGTTATTAAATGCGCCTCACTGTTTAATCGGCAACGATTACGCACTTGCTGCCTAATTAAAAGGTAGCCGGAGAACTTGGATCAGTCAGCGCTCCTTGCAATCCGTCATCTAGCTGACTTTGTTGTAAATGCTTCCGCCTGTAGTGTTTACAGCAAGATCAATCAGGCTGCGGTATTAAAAGCCAGTCCGTAGGCGTTTAGTACAAGAGGATAAAAATCGAGACTAAGCATGTAGCGCCTCTTCAACCCCATATTTGGACGCGGGTTCAACTCCCGCCATCTCCACCACGTCAATGAATTCGAACCGGAGTCCTGAAAAGGCTCCGGTTTTTTATTGCTTACGGTTTGCGATTTTCCCAGGCCATTTTTCTCCAGCAGAGCAAAAGATTTGAAGCGGCAGCGGACGTGGTAGTAGTCGCGGCCCACGTCGGGCTTCTTTGGTGTCAGCGTGATGGGGCCGGTGAGGCGTCGGAGAGCAAGTGCGGATTGTTCGGTACGCTCTTCGAGCAGGGATTTGAGGTCGCCGATGCGATGTTCGACCCATTCTTTGGGTGGTGGCTCAAAGGCCTGTTCTTTGGCAGATTCTAGACTTTGGACATCGAGCTTGAGGAGCTTGGCTTTTTTTTCTTCCTGTTCGAGGGCATCGGTGATGGAGCCGGTGGCGCGGCCCTCGGCGATAAATTCGACGAAGTTATGGATACGGGTTTCGACTCTATTGAGTTCTAGTTTTATGAGTCGAAGTTCTTCAGGGATGTGGGCAAACTGTTCTTTGATCTTCTCGGATGTTTTTTGAAAGAGAATATCGAGTGTGTCCGTTTTAAATACCTTGTCATAAATAGCCTTGGTGAAGTTGTCTTCGAGACGTTTGCGAGCTATCAGCATTTTGTTTTTGCAAGACCTACGAGATGCGTTCAAGCAACCGTAGTATCCACTGCCTTTGCCACTGACAAGCGAGATGCTACCGCCACATTCACCGCATTTTAAGCCACCAGATAATAAGTGTGGCGGGTGAGTGGATACGTAGCTTTTTTGCTGACTCTTAAAGCCCTTTTTGCCCTTCATGGTTGGATAGGTGTTGTCGATTTCCTGCCAGCGCTTTTGTGTCTTTTCCCAAACGTTATCGGTAATGATGCGCATGTCGGGCTGATCTCTGATAACCCACTCTTCTTTGGGGCGTGGTACTTGTTTAGTCTTGCCGGTTAGAGGGTCTTTTACTGATTTTGTTTTGTTCCAAGAATATTTGCCGATGTATTTCTCATCCTTGAGAATACGTGAAATAGTTGAGACATTCCAGCCGCCTTTGAGGCGATTTTTGGTTGGGATATTTTCGTCGTTGAGCTCTTTGGCTATCTTACAAACGGACTTACTATCAGTGAAGTCTTTGAAGATTCGCTGAATGATCCGCACTTCTTCCGGCACGATGACACGCTTAAAACCATTGGCTCGTAGTCGTCCCTTCTTATCATATTTAGGGTCGCCATCAGGTACCGATTTATAGCCATAGCTCGCACCACCCATGCAGTAGCCGCGTAAAACCTGGCCCATCTGCCCACGATGGGTTTTCTTCTTTAAATCACTTAAATAAAGCTCGTTCATGATACCGCGAAATTGATAGGCGACTTTTGAATGCTCTTCACGCATGTCCAGGCCATCGCTCACTGAGATCAGATTGACGCCCCAGAATTGGAAGAGGCACAGCAAAGTATTGAAGTGCTGGTTATCGCGGGACAAACGTGAAGAATCATCGACTAAAACAGCTTCAATCTGCTTTTCCTCAGCTGCCTTCTTTAGAGCTTCCAAGCCAGGACGGCTATGAATAGACCCTGATTTAGCTTCATCAAAATAGATATGCTTTTCTATGACGCTGAGTTCATTTTTAGAGGCGAAATCTTTGCAAACACGAATCTGATCGTCGATGCTTTGTTCTCGTTGGTTGTCGCTAGAAAACCTAGCGTATATTGCCGCTCTCATCGCCATCCTCCTTTTTCTCGACATCTTGCTTCTTGATGGCTTTGACAAACTCCTCCGCCAAAATGTCAGCAATATGGCCGATCAGCTTCAAAGCCTCCTGAGATAAAGGCTTCTGGTTAGGTTCTTTGCTTTTCTTTGAAGACTTCGTCATAACTTAATAATAGACATTGTCTATTAGAAAATCAATGTAAATTCATAGGTTGATTGATGGAATGAGATTATGATATTTTTTGAGCGATCCGTTGAAGGTCGATCCGCAGGTAGGAGTCAAATGATGTGGGAAAATCGTCGAGATGATCCAGTTTCACTTGTCTTTCGGGCTCAGAGATTAACTTGGAGATGTTGAATCCGGTGACCGAGAGAAACTTCTGATCTTTTTCGATTCCGAAGACCATGTACTCGCCGTCGTAAAGAAAGAGTAGGATATTAGGATTTGTTCTCCTTTTCTGCAGGTACTCAATAAGGCTAAATCCCTTGATACGCCGCTGTGTGGAGCGCTCAAAAGACTTAAGGAGGCGCACAATAGCAGCGGTAGTAGCGACCGGGATTCCGTATTTGCGGATTGTTAGAGCAACAGCAAACTCTAGCAGGTTGCGTTGAGAAAACTCACGATGAATGCCCCGACCTTGAGTCTCTTGAAAATCAGGTTCAATGACCCCCTTCTCGCAGAGGTGGATCAGCACATGCTGCTTCGTCTGGAGCTTCTTTTGAATCTGCTTGAGTGTTAGTACATTCTCGTCCATAATAGCCATTGTCTATTAAAAATAGTTGTCAGTCAATAACCATCTAAAATAACTAAGATTACTTGGAAGAATACAGTATTGAAAGTCAAAATCAGAAAATCAAGGTTAGAGGACAGTAGGCGGATAGCACATGTCCATCGACGTTCCATTCGAGGTGTATGCAGTAACTCGTATTCTCAAAAAATTATTGACGCGTGGTCTGGCGGTACATCTGCTGCAGGCGTCAGAAGAGCGATAAAAAATCCAGAAGTTAACAATGTGATTGCAATTGTCGACGGGGTAATTTGTGGAGTGGCTGCTTCAGTAAAAAATCGCATTTGGCTATTGTATCTGCATCCAAGTTGGATCGGAAAGGGAATCGGGGAAAAGTTGCTACAGCGATTAGAAAGTGACATGCGAAAAAAAGGCATCCGAAAAATTACTTTGGAGTCTAGTCTAAATGCTCTCAATTTCTATCTACGCAACGGATACCAAAAAGTTAAGAAAAAGACTCTGACATTCAGGGACGGCACACGAGTCCCTTGCGTGGAAATGACAAAGACAATTTGACCGTTACACCCAAGGTCAGAGCTTACAATATAAGATTTAAATCAGTTCTAACCACTTCAACCCGCGCTTTACCGTCTTCGGCTCAAGCCCAAGTGACCTCGCTATCTCACTAACCTTCATACCTAGCAAATGTAGCTTCTGAATTTTCTCTGCAAATACTTGATATTGGAAGGGGTCGCTGACAAACACTGGAAATTCCAAATCAATTTCAGCTATAGTTCGAATTAGTGGTAGTTGTGTCCACCATTTTTCGGGCAATGATTCTAGCAGACTTTTTGAAATTTAATTTAACTATTTGAAATGATTATTAAATGGTTTCAATGAGTTAGCTAGAATTACTTCCCTCGGACTATCATAATAAATTATTTTAATATTTTCCTGGTTTACAATTATCTTTTTGATAATTTCTCTTAAAATATCCCTCTGTTCCTGTACGGGATACGAGGAAAATTTCCTATTGACAGTCTGGGTGAAATTAGAAAAACCTCTAAAAGATATCATACTCATCAGGTTAAGGTGAGGTCTTGGATATTAAATTCGGATCTCGGCTAGATCTTTTTCTAATTTGGCAATCCGTGATAAGACTGTTTTCGGTTTGACTCCATTGGGTAGGTCCGCCAATGTGCTTACTAAATTGTCAATCATACGGCGGAATTTTCCAGCTTCTTGAAGCTTAGAAGCAATCATAGTTTCAATATCTTTGGTTATTTCCTTAGAGGTAGAACGTGCATTTTCAATTAGCTGAGCCAAAATCCGCTTGTCTTTAGCTAACATCATAACTCTATCAATAATTGCCTCTTCTAAGCGAAGAGCTGGTAGCCGTTCTAATGGGCAACGTTCTTTATGTTTACCTTTAGCGCTAAAAGCGCGAGTATGATTATAATAGTAGTATTTTCCTCCAGAACCATTTGCTGAAGCGCCAGCAAGGTCACGTCCGCAGATACCACATTCAATTAATCCGGAAAGACGGTAAACGTGCGTATGCTTTCGTTGTAGTTTTTTATTTGATCTCAAACGTATCTGAATTTGATCAAAAATATCCTTATCAAGAATACTAGGCCAAACTGCATCGACTAATTTATACTTTTGCTCAGGAGGAAGTTGATCTTGAACACTGTTTTTGTTAGCTGTATTTACTTTGACTTTTCCAATAAGCTTAACATTGGTTAATATATTTAGAAGAGACTGGCGGTTCCATAAGGAACCACCAACTTTTTTACCCATATTTGTCGTATAGCTTTTTGTACGATAGCCATTTTCATTTAAGTAATCTCTAAGTTTTGATAAACTGTTTAGCTCTAAAAATTTTGCAGCTATATGGCGAACTACCGCAGCCTCTTTTTCATTGATAACAAGATAACCTTTCTTATGCTTATGATGGTCTAATCCTAATGTTTTTGGTCCGCCATTACACAAACCGCGCTCCGCTCTAGCGCGTGCACCATCCTTAATTCTGTTGACAATTGTTTTTCTTTCAAATTGAGCAAAACTGATGGCTTGAATAACCATCATCTCACCGATTGGAGTCATTGTATCAAAATTTTCTTTTAAACTAATAAATGTAGCATCGTATTGTTTCAAAAAATCCCAAAAGTTGCAAAAGTCCTTAACATCACGGCTGATCCGAGATAGTTCTGTAACAATTGCAGCATTAATACACTGTCCTATCAAATTAAGCTGCCAACGAAAATTCTGTAATCAAACCACCAACTCTAGTAGCTTTCAAGTATGCCTATGGTTTTGCAGAGCCGAAATGGCCAGCATTTGATCCTCGAAAGGTACCACTAAAACCCTTATTCTTCCCTCCTGAAGCCATAAGACCAGAAGAATTTAAAACAAGAACAGATCAATTCGGAGATCTAATAGCACTTGATTACCCTTGGGCACAAAAACCAAACGGGTGTAGTGTCGTTCCAAATGAAGCTAAGACCTTTCCTCAATTTGTACCCGTTTGCAATGCTCACGATAAATGCTACTACGAATACAGGTCTGGAACGCATAATATTTTGGAACTTGCACGAGAGTCTTGGACATCTTGTAATGAATCATTCACTGGAAATCTTACAAGGTCTTGTGACAAGTATTTAAAATACAAATTAGCAATAGCAGATGAATATATTGATTTTTTTGGAAATCTAGTTAAATCGTTGGTGACAACTATAGTAGAAACAGCAGAATATAGTTCATGCGTCGCTTCAGCAAGCATAATTTCAACAGCAGTAGATTCAACTGCCCCTAAATACTATTTGGAGGCTCAAGATAAACAGCTTCGTTATCAGAAATGGCTTGCAGATCTAGTTCGAAAACCCTCATGCAGTGTCACTGGAACTCCAGATAATATTATTCTCACAATAGATTCTTGGAATCAGGATAGTAACGGAATCGAGATTGCTCCAATTTTTTCTTTAAATAAAGGCCTAGAGCAAGCAGGAGTAAATCTAACGCAAGTCACTTATAACCAATGGAAAGGTAGTATTGATAGACTTGGCACTTATGAATTTATAGTCATTAATAACTATACACAAAGCAATTCAAAATGCGGAGTGGTTATATCTGAGCTAGCGCCAAGTCAATTGCCCGAAGGTATCATCGATACCACTTCAGTTATAGACACGTGCCCAGATGGATTTCGCAAACATGACGTAGACTTGAATGCGGGAGCCGGAGGTGAATACATCTATTTTTGTGAGCAGGCTGGAAAACATGTCCAAATGATTACAGATGTAACAATTATTGGTGGAGATAATAGCTTAATTTCCTGCCCAACTGATTATATAAAGGAACCACTCGATTTAAACAAGGGGTCTGGAGGCTTTTACATATACCTATGCAAAAAAAGAGAATTTGTGGGTGATGGTATAACAATACCACTTAGAAATATACATGTATATAATCAAAACGATCCTGGAAACAGTTGTCCAGAAGGATATGAATGGATCGACTTTGACTTGAATAAAGGTGCTGGAGGAGACTTTGTTTATTTATGCAAAAGATAATCTCCTATTTTTTAAAGCCATTTGTATCTTTAAATAATTTTCATAATTATGCCGATATTTTTCCCGTTATATAGTATGGAGCTCAATTTATGAAATTTCACATTCACATAGTCATTATTTCTATCTATGTCTCATTAAATAGCTGTGGCCAAGACAAAGACGACAACGATAATGAAACATTAGCAAAAAAATTTGAAGCTATTTATGGATACACATCATGCGAAGGCGCTATCATAACGACTACTCTTACCAATCAACAAACTTGGACTACAATTTTTCAAACATATAATAATAATTCCTTCGAATTCGCCCAATCAATTTACAATGATTCTAACTGTAAAAATCGTATTCAATATATGAGCCGTTCTGGTTTGTATAATATTCTTTCGACTTCAAATGAAGACACTGGGATTATTAATTTAGAAATTACAACTTCGGACTATGAGTTTTTTATTGTAAATGACTCTTCCTCAGACATATCTTGTGATCGCAGTAATGTGGAAGACAATGCTAACGAAAATTGTGATAAATACCTCGATGTCACTCGATATGTTTCTGCAAAATTAACTGATGACGGACTGCTACCTCCGGCAGACTTCGAAGCGGGCGGAACTACAGAGGACGATATTTCAACAGAATTAGACACACAAGTTCTGAAAGTATTAAATGAATTATAGGCTATTTTTGCCTAATAGAGAGGCTTAATTTTGTTCTCATTTATTTTGATTTTTTAGTTAGGATTGCAAGACAGTTTCTTGCCGCGCTTCTAACATCCCATCACTTCTAATGGTAACGTGACTATTGTGAATTTTGAGGTTCATTGCTTGTAACCTTTTTAAGTCCACAATAGTTTTACGATAAGAGCTTCTTTGTCAACTTCTCGTAATTTTTTCAAAAGTAAATTCTTGGCTATAAGAGCTAAAAAACAAATAAATACATGACACTCTTGCAAAGCGTTTTCAATAATTATAGTTGGTTAATACCCCAGTCTCCTACGTACAATTCTTATTCAAATGGTTTTATATTGCAAATATTAATAAATTTTTTAGGCTTGGATTTTTTTTGTTTATATTTTAAAGGATCAGGCCGGTGGATCATCAAATTGCACTCTTCGGGGTTTTGGAACTGCATGTAGTATGGATAGGTGAATTGACCCCAGTATACAATTTGAGTCATAATAGTCTGGTAAACCCACTCTTTTCCGCGATAGGAAGACTCTCCTAAATGACCGCCCTGCTTGTTTTGCAATACGGCTATGTGGGACGGAAGGTTATGATCTGCTAAAAATTCTCTTACGCTTTCAATGGGGACGAGAGGATCATCTTCGTTACTAATCCATAGAAGAGGGTTTTCTATATGATTGAGATAATCGTTAACGTCAACCATTCGTAAATACTGGTTATATGTAAAAGTTTCAGCGTCAAATAAGAATGGAAGTTTAAATTTGCCATTTACCTTTTTAGTGTAATGATGCGGGTGAGTTTTTAGATATTGTTTGGTTTGTGGGAAGTAAATATTTTTTAGGTAAATATCCGTATCTAAATTTCTAACGTAATCATCTTTACTTATACCTGGCATCCAGCGATCTATAATGGATTTAATTCTATCATAGTGTTTTATGTAGATTTTTTCTCTCAGTAAGTCAGAAAGAGGTCCATCTCCTTCTCTCGTATAACGAAAATCTTTATGGCGTAAAAGTGGGCCATTCCATCCTATGGTCGCACCATCAATAAAGCGTTTTTCTTCATCTAATGAGTCAAAGTAGGAAACGTAGGCGACGTCGCTACCACCGAGACTTAAGCCTAATAAGTGAGTTTCTGCCATTTTTGAGGCGATTTCCGGAATTTTATGAAGCTCTTTGATCGTCATATAAATTTCCCAACCAGCCTCATACCCTGAAAGTACCATTCGTTGGTTGCCTTTTCTGTTTGTCCAATTGGCAGAGGTGTTTCCTTCTAATAAGACTATGCCAAGCCCGTATTTTTCTCCAATAGGTATTGCGTAGTCGGTAAATGCACTCATGGTCACTTCAGAGGCTAATCCACCCGTTACAATAAGAAAAGGTCTTGGTGTTGGGGGTATTTTGACCAAGGCTTGTGTAACGCTTCCTTCTTCTGTTTCAATAAAGAATTCTTTGTAACCTTTTTTTTCTATGAGTTCTTCTTTCTTACTTTTGTTGATAAAGCCCAAAATAGTTGTTATCTCTTCAAGACCATTAAAAATTTTCGATCGAACCCATGAATCATCCACCTGTTTCATAAGTTTTATGGCTCCCTGTTGGGAGCGATGATCGAGGGCTTCTTGGGATTTTAGGTATTTATGATTAGTATTTGATGGTCTTGAGGATTGCAGGGAACCACAAGATGATAAGTAACTTAAAAGAAATAAAAAAGTTCCCAATTGCAGACGGCTCATACCCGCTCCTTTTTTGATCATGCATGTGACAGGCTAAACGCAGCTGTTCACCTTATTTAGTCTATATGCAATTTATTTTCCAGAAGCGGAAGGTGTGTAACTTTTTGTAATTATGTAAATTAATCTGTTCTTGCCTGTCAAATTTTTTTTCAATAAGACCTAAAGGTGATGGATGTAGGCAATTCAAGCATGTTTTTCATTTAACACAATCTTTTTGCAAGGTGATATTTATAGTCGCGAGCCTACTATATAGACAGCATATTAGGTTATTTTTCTTTAGCAACGCTCTCTTAATGGATGTTTTCTTTGCTTTACTGAATTTAGACAATGAGGTGCTGTATTTCCAAGCCTAATGTTTAATAGTTAACAATGGGAAGTTCATCTGAATGTGGAAGCCTTACCCCTTTAATTGATGAAGACCCAAAAATTCTCTTTATGGAGCATGCTGATAGTAAATTTGTTTTCATTAAGCAGAATATGTCGCTAGTTTCTACTAGCGACTGTGTTGATTACTGATATATAAATCACCTTTTAGAAGTGATTAATATTTTTGTTGGACAGGGTGGAATTGTTTATCGAGAGCCAATTGAGATGCTAGAAAGCAATGAAGGACGATGTCAAATTAAAAATCCTTTTGGGGGTATTATCGGCTTACAAGGAAAATTTAGGAAATGAATATAGAAATTAAACAACTTGATATAAATGATGAAGAGCAAATTAGGTCTATAGTCAGATGGGAAAATGATAAAGACTTGTATCATTTAATTACTCCTGTAAGAGATAAAAGTAAGCCAGAAATCAATACGTTTGAATCCCTTAAAAAAAGATATGCTGAAAACCCTGAATATTCTTCTGGAATTTATATAATTTTTGATAATAATAAGCCTATTGGTAATTTTTCTTTGCAAATAGATCCAGGCCATTTGATGAAGAAAATTAATGGAACCAGTTGGTTGGGTTTGACTATCGGAGAAAAAGAGTATTGGGGAAGAGGTGTCGCAAAAATGGCAATGGAGTATTTTGAAAAAGAATCTAGGAGACTTGGAGCTAATAGAATTGAGCTAGGTACTTTTGAGTTTAATTATAGGGCTCAAGCGTTTTATAAAAAATTAGGATTTATTGAAATTGGGCGTCTTGATAAATTTACTTACTGGGATGGCAAATACTGGGACGATATTAGAATGGAGAAATATTTATTATGACACCTCTTGTTGTCTGAATTGGGTCAACCCCATTCCGCAAAGGTCACTATTTTGAATGAGTTTATTGTTTTCTGTAGCTGCAACTATTTAGTTTTGAACGAGATTCCTCGTTCTGAGAATTCGTAATTCAGGAAATCAAATATAAGTGAATTTCCGCTTACTTGTTGCAGTGTTGCACCTGTAAGTTCTTCATAGTTGTGAAACTCAGTTAAGGAAGCGATGGAGCGGAGATAAATTCTGGTTATCTTTCTAAACCCAAACTTTGTCGCTGCCTATAACTTGTCGCCATAAAATTCTAAAATTACGCGATAGCTTAATCATTTTTTTACATAGCTGAACATTATCATTATATCAGTCATATATTTCAAAGCGCGAACATGTCGGATCGAAATTTTCGGCTATGACTGTTTTAATGTAGCTCGAATAGTTGAAAGAAATATTTTCTCTGTTAAAGTGGTTTTTTTGTTTGGTAATTGGACTAAAGATAATTGGTTTTTAAACTCTTTGTCCTTAACATTTATTTTTATAAATGAGCCTTCTTTGATTCGAGGTTCAACAAGATAATCTGGTACGACTCCAAGGCCGAGGTCTGCTTGAATCCCATTAATAATGCCGTGAACATTTTCAACAACAAGCCCGATTTTGAACTGAGTAGGGGATTTTTTAAAATGATGTTTAAACCACATTTTTAGAACAGGACCATGGTTTACATAAGATAAAAAATTACATTCTATTATTTGTTTAAAGCTATGATCGCCTTTTATATTCTTATTATAATATTTTTTTGATCCGACAAGTATAAACTGCTCGGACCATATGTTCTCTAACATAACTGGATATTGCTCTGTAAAATGATCACCATTATCAACAAAAGCGAAGTGAAGTTGATTTTCAGAAACTTTCTTAAGAAGTTTAGGAGGAATGCCAAGCTCTAGTTCAAAATTAGTATTTGGATATTGTTTTTTAAATTTTGCGATTTCTTTAACTAAAATATTTGTTCCAAACTGCACAGGAGCACCAATTTTAATAGTTCCGTAAGGCTCGTTTCTACCTTTCTCAAAAAAAAATTAGAGTTTCTCCCAGTTCTCTAATAAATGGGGATATGGTTTGTGATAGTCGCTCTGCTTGAATAGTTGGTATTATGGTTTTGTTGGTTCTAACAAATAGTTCACAATCGAGCTCAATTTCCAGGGCCTTAATTGCTTGACTGATAGCTGATCTGGTAACGTGCATTTCTTCTGCTGCTTTTTGAATACTTCCTGTCTTATAAACGAAATGAAAGACCTTTAATCGATTGAAATCTGGTAGAGTTAACAATTCTTACTCCAAGAGTTAAATTGTTTAATTTTACTTATATTGAATTTCTGTCTAAATTGCAACTCTGTCTAAATGTATATAATCAGGAGGTAAAAGTGAATCGGCGAGAACCAAAATTAATTGTCAATATGGTACTTTTCGCTAATGGTAAGGTACTATTCGTAAAGTATAAAAATCGTCCAGACCATCAAAAAGGCTGGTTTATCCCTCATGATCTTGTTCCGTACAATACCCATCCTGAGGATATCGCAATCAGTCTTGTTAAAAATCAATTAAACCTCGAAATTAGTCATCCAAGAATTGCATACCTTGAATCATTTAGAGGAAACGATAGAACCTGGCATTTACCGATCAGCTATGTAGTGAATCTTAATCATATCCCCAAAGTTTCAACCTCTAAAGATATTGAAGCAATAAAATGGTTTGACCTTAACGGGCTTCCTGATCGTAGCGAGGTATCTCATTATGGCTGGGCTCTTGACATTCTTTTGAGGATAAAATGTTAAACGATATTTTATGGTAATAGGGTGCTTGGTTAGCTTACTTAAAAAGCTCACCATTTTAGTTAATTTTGTAGTGCATGTCGTAAAAAGTTTATAACTTTTGGCCATGAATCTCTGGAAGCGATAGCATTCCCTTGGGCTGATCCGCCCATGATATAGGGGCCGTAAGAAAATACTGTTGTTGGCAAAAAGCTGTCCATTATTACATGGCCAGCATTATTATATCTAAGATGTTGAAAATTATAATTAAAATCTAAAGCTGAAAGCCTAGTAGAAATCATGTCGCCGAATGTAGAACTTGGCCACATTTGATCATCGTCACCTGTTATTAATAGAATAGGTCCATTAATTTTTTCTACAGGAATTATCGCCCGTCTTAACACATCAAATTCTGATAAAGGGGAGCTATATCCTAGTCGTAATCTCCAAGGTGGAGAGCTAAAATCGATATTTTGAGCCCCAAAAGTTAAATATTCTAATTCCTGATTTTTTATGGTCTAAGAAGATTGAATCGGTGCTGTGCCTGTATAATCAATTCCACTCCAAACCACAGCACTTGGAACATAAGCTACTACTGCTTTGAATATTTGAAAGTGGGCACCTAAAAGCAGGGATAGTTCACCCCCTTTTGAGGCACCTGTAACAGCTAGATTTTCTAAATTTACTGCTCTGTGAAAACGTAACTGCTCAAGCTGCTTCGGAAAATATTCAAGAGGAATCTTTATGAGATAATCTGGTAAGCCATTGTAATTAAAATAGGCTAAGGCTATTGTCGTAAAACCTTTTGAAGCAAGGAGACAGGCTCTTTCTAACGATTTTCCTCCTTCAGAGCCGCTCAATACTAAAATAGTTGGATGCTTACCGCCGCCAGCTGGGTACATGATGGTAGCAGGGATGCCCTTGCTGTCCATCTCGTCCTTAGTAATTTGGCTATTCTTCATGCACGATGTGCGGTTAATAATTGCCTTCTCGATGAGAATATTGTGGGCATCGAAGACTTTTAATAGGAGATTTGAAACTAACGAAAAATCTGGATTTTTCTGGTCGTCACTTATCCGTGTAGATCCAGATATAAATCGAAGTTACGGTTATGAAGACTTTAAAGATGGTTTTGTCGGTTATATCAAAGATTTTTCTGATGCGGCATTGAACCTCATTCAAGATAAATAAATATCTACTATGACAGCGTCAATGAAATTGTTGGCGCTGTGTTGACGTCAATGGCATGGAAATATGAGGAAGTCACTAAAATGCTAGAATTTTTTAAAAAATTGCTATTTTCTTTTCTGTTTCTTTTAAGCTTTTTTGTAAAGCCTGCATATTCTAATAGCGATAAATTGTCAATGAATGTAGTGCGGATTGATAAGACTAGATACGAACAATTTCTAAACAATAAGGGGTCTGTTTTTATTCCAAGTATTTACTTCAATTTTGAAGAGAATGCAAAAAAATCCCTATGCATTAAGCACGTCAAAGATAAAAGTGCACAAGTACTGATTAAAGGTGCTGAGCTTTCTCAAGGAGCTATAGAAAATAAAATTCAGATTGTGAAGTTGATTAATAAATGCTCCCGTAATGCAATAGATGCACCTACAGGATTGGATTATCAGACACCTGGATTGAATGTGAAAATTGAATCGGTTGAAATAAATAAGTCGCACAAAGATAAATAGTTCAATTTTCCATGGACTTTATTAGAATGTTTAGAAAAGAATAGCTGTGAAACTATTGACATTTGAATGAGATGCGAAACGCTTGATTTAAATATGAACTTTAATTAACATATGTAACCTTGACGTCTTTATTTTCATTTGACTACAATCTACAGTTTTTCCTGATGGTCTTATTTGGACTCTATAATTAGAAATCTAAATGAAGAAGATTTTCATGAATACTACAGAATTAGGCTAAAGTCCTTGGAAGAAAATCCCGTTGCATATTCTTCAATGCCAAAATTTTTTAGAGAATGTCCTAAGGAAAAACATTTATCTCTTTTAAAGGATAGTGGCGGCAATTCCCGGTTTTTTGTAAAAGGCTATTTTGAGGAAAATTGTCTTTTAGGAATCATTGTCATGCTTCCCGAGAGTCGTGAATGTGTCGATCATAAAGCTAGTATGTGGGGGGATGTTGACTCTAATTATCAAGGTAGGGGAATTGGGACGAGGTTACTGAGCAGCTTCTTGGATGATGCTAGAGCTGAAAAATGCTTAGAGGTGTCCGTGCTATGGTTGCTACTCCATGTGTCAGCAATTCATTTATTTAAAAAATTTGGATTTGAGGAGTATGGAAGAGAGCACGAAAGTATAAGAGATCTAGATAATAAGTATTATGATCAGTTGTATTTACAAATTCCGTGTATTTAGCCTTTTCTTTTCATCTAATCAACCTATTAAAATTATTTATTATAACTATTCTGAAAAATTATTTTATTTATAGTTAAATTGGAGCTATAGCAGCCTTGGTATTGCTCATATATGGGCTTAATAATGAATATTGAAAGGGGTAGAGATAATGAAACTATTGGTGATGACTATTGCTTTATTTTTCGGCTTTGCAGGTTTAGCCAAGGCTAACGAAGAGAAAAAAATTTTTGAAATTAAGAGCGAGGAAAATTTATATTACGGATATCCTAATATTCAAGTTCAAGAAGCAGAGGTATGGAGAAATGCAGTGATAACTTGTGAGGATCAGTTAGCGGTTAAAGTCGGTGATTTTACTCATACAACTGTATGGAGTACTAATGGCAGACCTTTGTCTCTATTGGCTGTTGGTCACTTTAAGTGCATTGATTTGTTTTAAGTTAGTTTCATCGAGTGATGGATTATGTCTTTTCTGAAATAAATGTGTATGTGCCAAATTTTAGATAAAGCTTTATTAATTTCTGAAAAGAATTTTCTTTTTTGTAAGTTACTGGAGGGTAAATATATAATATTATTTTCCCAAAGGGGGAAACGATGAAAAAACTAAGTAGCAAAAATTTTGATAAAGCTAGAAAATTTTTATTTGCAAACGGGCGTCCATTGGATGTAGCGCTTTTTAAATTTCATTTTGAAGATGGCTCACCTAGTGCAGTGATGAATGAATTGGCTAAATATCAAAATGAGGATGGAGGTTTTGGAAATTCCTTAGAGCCTGATTTGCGAACTCCGTTATCTTCCGCTTTAGCGACTTCGATTGCTTTGAGGGAGATGGTTAATCTCAATGTTGATAGAGAAAATGAAATTCTTAGTAAAACTATCACCTATCTTTTAACATCGCTTGATCGCCAGCATTGGCGCTGGGTGATTGCCCCAGAAGGTAGAAAAGATAGTCCACATGCTCCATGGTGGGGTGCTGATGATATCCTATCAGCGTTTTCTGGCTGTGTAGCTAATCCTTCATCTGAAATTACGGGGCTGTTGCTGAACTATAGAGGATTGATCCCTGAAGAAATATTATCTGCGTTGTTGAAACGAATGCAGGCATATCTTTTGGAAACGATTGCGGCTGATGGGGGCAGTTTTGAAATGCATGACTTGATGTGCTATTTAGTCTTTTTTCATTCTGAAAACTTGGATCAATTAACGCGAGAAGAAATCAGGCCGATTTTAATTTCGCAAGCTGAAAGGATTGTAGATAAAGATAGAAATAAATGGAGTGGATATGGTGCCAGACCATTATCTCTTTGTGATAATCCAAATTCAATGCTCTATCCTTATCTGAAAGAGTGTGTGAATGAAAATCTTGATTTTGAAATCGAAAATCAAAGTGAAGAGGGTTCCTGGATGCCCTTTTGGAATTGGGGAGATTATAATACAATGCATTGGCCAATGGCTTGCCGAGAGTGGTCTTCGCACTTAACTTTTAAGACTTTGTTGATATTAAAGAATTTTGATCGTTTAGAAAGGATTTAATTGGAGTTTAATGGTTGACCGTAAGTTTTCAGTAGACGAGTCGATCCATTAGCTTGTGCTGAGATGTTGGGCTATTTTGAAGATAAAATATTTAAATTTAACCGCATTGTTTTTATGATTATTGCTACCTTTAAAATTTATTATCATTTTATGATATTTTTTTAGTTTTTTGCAGTGATTTTCTTCATAGTATATATCTCTTTCATCTCTGCTTCTTTAAAGAAAATAGTAACTACTCAGCGTATCTTTTCCCTTCAATATGTCGCTTGATACATCGTCATCCTGAGTGAAGCGAAGGATCTATTTCGCAATTTCGAGATCTTTCGCTTCAATCAGGATGACGGGCAGTCAAGGCTTTGAGTCGATCAGATAAAAAATACGCTGAATAGTTACAGAAAATATTTTAGCTGCACGTCGTTAAGTTTGTTTGTCAAATTTTTATTTGGAAAAATTATATATATTTTTGTTAACTTACCTATTAAATTTCACATCTTCACATAGTGTTTATGTGAAGATATTTATATTTCTTTTGGAAACTTTGGCACATAGGCTTACGCGACTTGTCTTGCATACAATTTCAGGCTGAGTAATCTATTTTTTCCTGATGCTTTATTTATTAGAATGTTTGCGATATATTTTTGCAATGTCATGTTGATCTATCATCAAGTAGATATTTTGATATCCTATGAAACTTGAAAGCTAGAAATTAGTGATAAGGAGTGCAGAGATGTCAAAAATAGTCCCCCATTTATGGTTTGACAAAGAAGCTCAGGAAGCAGTTGAATTTTATACTTCTATTTTTCCGAATTCGAAAGTGACGAACTTAACAACTGTGGAGGATACACCTTCGGGTAATTGTGATGTTGTTTCTTTTGAACTTTGGGATCGTCAATTTATGGCCATTTCAGCTGGATCTTTGTTTAAATTTAATCCTTCAATTTCTTTTCTCGTAAACATCGATTCTTCACAGGGAGAGGAAGCCAAAAAACAATTGGACTATATTTGGGATAGGTTGTCTGAGGGGGGTCGCATTCTTATGCCACTTGGCAAGTATCCTTTTAGTGAAAGGTATGGCTGGATCCAAGATAGATATGGACTATCCTGGCAATTAATCCTTAGTGATCCCAATGGAGATGAACGTCCATCTATTATTCCCTCACTTCTTTTTGTGGATGATAGACAAGGGCAGGCCGCCGCAGCTGGACAGTTTTATCAGTCTGTATTTAAGAATACAAAAGCAGGGCAACTTTTGTTTTATGGAGCAAATCAAGAGCCTAATAAAGAGGGAACTGTGATGTTTTCCGATTTTAGGTTAGAGAATACCTGGTTTATTGCTATGGATGCCGGCTTAAAACATGATTTCACATTTAATGAATCTATTTCTTTTGTGGTGAATTGTAATGATCAGGAGGAAATTAATTATTATTGGGAGAATCTTTCGGCGGTTCCTGAGGCAGAACAGTGTGGATGGGTTAAAGATAAATTTGGTATTTCATGGCAGATTATACCTGCAGTGTTAAGTGATATGATGGCGTGTGGAAATCAAGAAAGAGTCAAGAGAGTTGCACAAGCTTTTTTAAAAATGAAAAAGTTTAATATAGATGAACTACAAAAAGCATATAGGGATGAGCTATGAAAGAATTGATACCATACCTTTCTTTTAATGGAAATTGTAGAGAAGCTATGAGCTTCTACCAAGGAATTTTTGGCGGTAAATTGGAAATAATGCCTTGGGACGATGTTCCAGAGGATTCTTGTGGCGATAACATAAACAAGAGCGCGATGAAAGGAAAGGCTATGCATTGTAGTCTTACCAATGGATCTTTTAATTTAATGGGCGCTGATATTCCTCAAGGGGAGCCTAAGAAGGGCGATAATATTCATCTATGTATTAATTGTGAATCGGTAGATGAAATAGATAAGCTGTTTAATAGTTTAAGTGTAGGTGGAGATGCCATCATGCCATTGGGTGATACTTTTTGGGGCGCTCGTTTTGGTATTGTTATTGATAAATTTGGTATCTATTGGATGTTGAACTATCCTTTGAAGTCCTAGAAATGAGGTTAATATGTCTGGCTATGTAGATGGATTTGTTATTGCTGTGCCAAAAAATAAAGTTAATGATTATAAAAAAATGGCCAGGAGGTGTGGTAAGGTTTGGCTGGAACATGGTGCCTTGGGTTTTTATGAGTGTATGGAAGATGATGTAAAAAAAGGTAAAATTACTTCATTTCCTCAGGCTGTGAAGCTTAAACGAAATGAAGTTGTTTTCTTTTCCTACATTACTTTCAAATCTAGAGCTCAAAGAGATCGAGTCAATGCAAAAGTAATGAAGGATCCAAGATTGAAAGAGATGTTTGAAATGAACCCTAAAGATGCGCCATTTGATACTAAAAGAATGATTTGGGGTGGATTCAGACCTGTTGTGAAGATGGAAGTATGGAGAGTTAGGATGCAAAAAAAAGAAATTGCCGAATCATTTTTAAAAATGGCAGGTTCCGGAAATATTAAAGTTGCTTATGATAGATTTATTGCGTCTAACTTTATCCATCATAATCAATACTTTAAAGGGGATCGTCAATCTTTAATGGAAGCTATGGAGGAGGCGCATAGAATAAGTCCAAATAAATCTATAGAGATAAAGAGGTCTTATGAAGATAACGATACGGTTATAACCCATTCTTTAGTTTCACGGCAGAACCCAGATGAAAAAAATATTGCCGTTATCCATATTTTTAGGTTTGAGGAAGATAAGGTTATCGAACTATGGGATGTGGGTCAGTTTATTGAGAGAGAAGTTCCTAACGAAAATGGTGTTTTTTAATTTTTTGAATTATTTTTTTAAAACTATATATCAACGTATATAGTCTTAATGTGATCTAAAGGTATTGAACAGCATCTTCGAAATTGGATTATTGACGAGCCGGTGGGCTGAAATGAGCCAAAGATTTTCATGGCAAATAGGTGTTTCACTTAATCGGACTAGCTTTCCTGACCTAAGTTCTTCTTCGGCTGCCATAAGTGGTAGAGCTGTAAATCCATGCCCATCTATTACAAGCATTTTTTGTAGCTCTAAGTCGTCGACCTCTGCAATAATTCTAGGCTGGAGGTGCTTTATTCTAAGATAATCTATTACTTCATTTCGTAGCTGGCTGTTTTTCCCTGGCATTATCATCGGTTTGTCATTTAATGATCTAGGATAATCTTTTCTCAGCTCAAGTAGTGACGAGGTCGTGACAAAATCTACCTGCAGTTCTCCTACTAACTTATGATAAAATTTTGAAGTTTGATCATCATTGGGCGGTTTATCATTTGCTAATATCAAGTCGATTTTATGATTTTCAAGTTTTGTGCATAAGGTTGGAAGTGACTCTTCAATTATTGTTATGGTGGTGTTTCGGCCGTGCTCTTTTGTTATTAAGTCGACAATTTTGCGGCCTAACTTTTTAGGAATTGAATCCATAATTCCCAGCGTAATGGAATCTTTTAGAGAATCTTCAAAGCTCACTAAAGAGTTTCTTAGTTCTTCGCCGAGCGAAAATATTTCGTGAGCATATTCAAATACTCTCTTACCAACATCGGTTAACGTGAGTTTGCGATTTTTGCGTTCGAAGAGGCTATAGCCGATAATATCTTCAAATTTTTTTAATTGGGTGCTGAGTGTAGATTGAGCTAAGCGAAGCTTTTTGGTGGCTTCGGTAATGCCGCCTTCGCAGGCTATAACGTAAAAATAATATAAATGATGATAGTTGAGCCACTGCATTTAAGCTTTTTCCTTAGATTTCTATAAGCAATTATTATTAGAAAAAAACGATACCATTATATTTTTAAATAGCTAAATGTCTATATTTAATATTGAGAGTGATGCAAATTGACTCAATGTTAAATAATCTCCAATATTGAAAAAATACTTTAAAATTAAATATTTATATTTTAATACCGCTGGTTAAGGTATGAAAATGTAATTATTAGAAAGTCCTAATAGAAAAATGTAATTTAGTATAACTAACTTTAATTTTTAAAAAATTCTTAATTTCTGCATTGATCATCTATAAAATCTATAAATTCAGGCCAATTTATCTATTTGATGTCAAAGTGGCATCGAGTCACACTTGTGACGTACGAATTTATCAGTATATGAGGTTTTATGGGTGCTTTAATTGATTTAGGAATTACTAAAGGTTTTGATTCTTTTGCATCATCTAAGCAGGCTCTTCTGTTGAAGAAGCTTGTAAGAGATGGGCAACAACCAAAGTCGATCGTTGTAACATGTAGTGACTCAAGAGTGGCACCAGAAATAATTTTTGAGGCCGATATAGGTCAGTTATTTGTGATCAGAGTGGCAGGGAATGTTATAGATTCCCATGTAGTTGCATCGATTGAATATGCAGCGACTGCCTTAAATGTTTCAAATTGTATTGTTATGGGTCATTCCGGTTGTGGTGCTGTTTCTGAAACATTAAAGTGTGTTCATGAAAACAATGTACCTCCTACTGATGCGCTCGAAAAGCTTGTTAGCTGCATAGAGCCAAGTGTTTCTATAGCTGCTAAAAAATTTCAGTCTTTGTCCACAGAAGAATATTTATCGCAGGCTATAAAAGAGCATGTGAAGTCAATGGCAAGAGAAATTCTTTCTAGTAGTACTGTTATTAGAGAAAAAGTCCATGACGGAAGTTTTATTGTTGTACCTGCCTTTTTTGATATGGGTGAAGTATCTTTGGAATGGTTAAATTCTCGCGCATAATTTTTTAAAATTTGGAGAGTATGGTTAATGGGTAGCTTTGGTAAGTTTCTCCAGGATATTCCTGCGTCTTTTGTTGTCTTTTTAGTAGCTTTGCCTTTATGTATGGGTATTGCAATAGCCTCCGGTGTTCCGCCCGAGCTCGGTCTTGTTACTGGAATTATTGGTGGGATTGTTACTGGCTTGATCTCAGGGGCGCCTTTACAAGTTAGCGGGCCTGCAGCAGGTTTAACTGTTCTTGTTTATCAAGTTATTTCTGAATATGGCTTGGTTGCATTAGGGCCGGTTGTTTTTCTTGCTGGACTTTTGCAAGTTGCGGCAGGAACAGCGAGGATTGGCCAATGGTTTCGCGCTGTAAATCCTGCTATTATTTATGGGATGCTTTCTGGAATTGGGGTGTTGATCTTAACGAGCCAAATACATATTGCATTTGATTCGAAGCCTGGTGGTGCGCCATTACAGAATTTGATACTACTTCCGCAAGTGATTAAAAGTACTTTTTTTTCTGAGAATTATGACAAAGCATATGCGGGGATTGTTAGTTTTGTTACCTTAGCATTAATCGTGGGCTGGGAAAGGTATCGGCCGGCTAAGTTGAAATCATTACCGGCTTCATTGATTTCTATTTTATTTGTTACTATTGTGTGTTTTGTTTTGGAACTGCCAGTAGATTATGTGAAAGTACCTAGTTCATTTGTCGATAGTTTAAATATCCCTACTTTAGCGGATTGGAAATTATTATTAGACTCAGCATTACTAACTAGTGCTTTTGGCCTTGCTATTATTGCAAGTGCCGAAACTTTATTGAGTGCTTCAGCATTAAAAAAAATGCGCTATGATGCCGAGGTTCGCTATAATAAGGAATTGATAGCACAAGGAATAGGAAATACTTTATGTGGGCTTGTCGGCGTACTTCCGATGACAGGTGTGATTGTTCGTAGTAGTGCTAATGTAAATGCAAACGCGAAGAGTAGATTTTCTACTGTCTTACATGGTATCTGGTTGCTCGTTTTTGTAATACTTGTTCCAAGCCTTTTAAGTTTTATTCCAATGGCTGCTTTGGCTGCAATATTACTTTACACAGGTGCTAAATTGGTCAATCCTGCAATTGTAAAAACTTTAGCTAATTATGGAAGGTCGACAGTTAGTATCTATTTTATTACTGTGATAGGAATAGTCCTTACAGATCTTCTTTCCGGGGTTTTGATTGGGATTGCTGTTTCACTTGTTAGATTATTAATGCTGTTTTCTAATCTTAGAATTAAAGTAAAGACAGATGAAGATGGGGTCGTCCATGTGCGATTGAAAGGGGCGGCAACATTTTTGACTTTACCCAGATTAGCTAGTGAGTTGGAACAGATTCCTTTAAAGGCAAAGGTTAGTATTGAGTTTAATAGAATTTTTTATATTGACTATGCATGTATGGATCTTATCCTTTCTCAAGTTGAGCTCCGTAAGCGAGCAGGGGGTGAGATGAATATTGATAGCTCTAGGCTGCATTTTGCCTGGCGTAAATCTGAGCGTGGACTCATTAATCTACCAAAGAGTGACCGTGATCTTGCGAAAGCTACTAATGCTGCTTTATTGTAATTAGAGGGAAAGCAGCAAGGGCTATCAATACGCTTTTAGTGTAGTGTTTCTTTTAAAACTAGCTTTTTAATATAGCTGCTATTTCTTAGTTGTTGAGATTTATAGACTTGATGGTTTCTTCTTTTCTAAGGGTATAAGGCTTCTTTGTGTTTTCACTGCATGGGTCTTCTATAGGAAGTAAAACACCTTCAGCTATACATATTTCTTTATTACCTTTAATTGTACATATTGATGAAGTTTTTTCCATAACTTCGAGTCTGGGATCATCAGGGGTGCAAATTGTATTACCAACCCAAGTATAGCGATAATGAGTTACGCTAGCCTCTATCCATAATTCTGCTGTCTTTATGCCGACAAGGGACATGGCAGTAGCCTTATTGAGATCATCTTGAAATTTGTCAATATTTTGTAGCAATATTTTTACAATTCCCTCAGGGTCAGTAGCTGTTTCTTTTGATATGATTTCAGCATGCCAAGATGCGGATACAGATTGGCTCACTAAAAGACCAAGGATAATAGCAGCTATTATTGATGGCTTTTTCATTATATGGCTCCAGTTTTCAGTAATTATAAATACAAAACATCGATAGCGATGATTAGAACATGGACAATGCTAATAAGCAAGGTTGCATTGCAAAGGTTGGTATTCTTGGAGTAGAATTTTTATATAAAAAATCGAATACTTAAATATCTACAGACAATATTTCTTCTGTTTTTTGTCTTTCAAAGTTGAAGGCTGTATTGAGAAGATGGCTTAAAATAGGAAACCCCAGAACATTACCAATAGTATGGTAGCGGAATTTATACACTATCGAAATATCAATGATGGTACCATCAGCTAACTCTTCAAAGGAATAGCTTTGTCTCATTGTTTTACAAATGCCTTTTGACTGGTTTATTTTCAATTGCTTTTCTTGGGCAATTTCGAAATTTCTTGAAGAAAAAATTTTAACTTTAATCAATTTGTTAAGTCGGCAGGTAATTTCAGTTGGAGTTTGTCTTGATGAGTCATTTTTAAAAGCTATATCTATCCATGTAGGGACTATTTTTTTTATATTTGATTGTATAGTAAAAAAGTTCCAAACGTCATCTTTTGTTTTTGGTAACCACTGTTTTCTATGGAAAATAAAGCCATTATCATTTTTTCGGTCGATTAGATCATTGAGACAATCTTCAAAGGTATTAAATTTGAATTTGAAATCATGCTTTACCATTTTTATGGAAATGACATTCTGGCTATCAAGCAGAATCTTTGATTTTTCTCCAAGGCCTATAGCAATGATTAATTTTGGAATTGATATCCAAGAAAACCCTCCAAAATACTTGCTTAAACTCACATGCAAGTTTTTATATATGATTGGATTTGGAGCAGTAAGATTATAGATCCCAAATATATTTTTATCTTTTATTGACCTTTTGATAAAACGGCAGACATCTTGTATATGGATCCAGCTAAAGAAGTGATCTCCTCGTCCAATATTAGCTCCTAAGCCCGTAGCGTAAAGATTGAGAAGCTCTATAAAAGCGCCACCTGTAGTTCCTAAGATAACACCAAATCGAAGTGTTACTAAACGAATGTCTTTATTAAGGTTGGTCAGGGGTTGTTCCCAATCGATGACAGTTTCAGCTAAAAAACCTTCGCCTGGTTGATCTTCTTCTGAGTGAGGGGTAGCGCCTGTGTCTCCATAGATTCCAATTGCGGAAGCTTGAATAAGTATGCGAATTTTATGGTGATTAGCAGTGTTAACTACTGCGGTTGTGGCATTAATGCGAGATTGTTTTATGGCTTTTTTCTTTTTTTTCGTCCATCTACCGCTGGCAATACTTTCGCCGGCAAGGTTGATTATAATATCGACATCTTCCATAGCTGAATTGGGTATTGATCCATCTTTTTCCCAAGTAAAGCTTTTGAATGGAAATGGGAGCATATGTTTTTTAGCGTGATGCCGACCTAGTATATTTATTTTATATCCATTACTTACGAGGGATATGCCTAACTCGCTTCCCAAAAATCCGCTGCCACCTATGAGTAGAATTTTTTTATTATTTACATTCATTTTTCTAAGCTCGCTTCAATTAGTATTTATAGAATAATTCATACTTGAATTTGATAACGATTTGGTTGTACTTTCTGTGACAAAGTTAATTTATCACTTGGCTATTATATAGGTCTTTAGAAGGCGTAGGAAGGATATTATAAAGTTGAAGTTCTATTCATATAAAAAATGTAGCACATGTACAAAAGCAAGCCAGTTTTTAAAATCTATAGAGGTAGATGTTAAGCCAATCGATATTACAGAAAATCCACCATCAAAATCTGATTTACGTAAAATGCTTAAGTTTTATGATGGTAACTTGAAAAAACTTTTTAATACATCTGGAGTTTTGTATAGAGAAATGAAGATTGCAGATAAGTTAAAATCTATGGATCTAGATGAAGCAATCGATTTGCTTTCTGAGAATGGCAAATTAGTGAAGCGTCCTTTTATTCTTACTCAGACTTTTGGTTTGGTCGGTTTTAAAAAAGAAGAGTGGGAATCTGTTTTTTGTCGTTAGGTTTAGTTGTTAAATTAATGTATGCTTTTAGTAGATTTGAAACGCATTTTAAAAATTGTTAGCTTGATGAAGTATAATGTACGCTCATCTCAACCAAACATACAGTTTCTAAAATGCTTCTCTATCACCATGGGTTAGTTCAAATATTGTTTTAGAAGTTCCGGAAGCCATTTAATTATTTCACTTGCATTTTCACCAAATTCGTTTAAACGGTCGCAATTCATAAACCAATCTTCATGGATTCCGTAAGGAGATTGGTTTTCTTCCGTCGCATCCGGCGTTGAAATCATTTTCTTATCAACAAATTTTTCTATAGTTTTTATGAAATCAAGCAAAGAAATAGGTTTTGGGCTAGCGATATTTATAGCGCCTTTAATTGGCTTTACCGACATTGAGGATAGAATGTGAGCCGCAAACTCTGAAGTAACAAATGAAATTTGTGCTTCAATATTTGGGAAATAAATTGGTTTTTCCATTTTAATTCGGTCGACATGGAATTTGAATCTTTGTGTATAGTCGTCCAATCCGACAACGATTGGAAACCTTGCGTATGTGACATCAAATTTACTGTATTTATAGAATCCAACCTCAGCCTGTCTTTTTGCTTCTGCATAATCATTATGCTGTATCTCTTCTCTTTCGAAGTTATGGTCTTTGGGGTTGAAATCGGTTTCTTTTAGGTTTTTACCCGCATTATAAACACTTTGTGATGATGTGAAGATATAAGAATTGGTTTTTTCATTAAAAACTTCGCAGGCATCTTTGGCTGTTCTATAGTCATAACAAACTTGGTCGTAAACTATGTCCCAATGGAGGTTATGGGTGATTTTCTCTAATTGAGCTTTTTCGGTGCGATCACATTGTAACCGTCTTATCTGTTGCCCAAATCCATCGTCAGTATGGCCTCTGTTTAATAAGGTGATATCATGGCCTTGTTTTAATAGGTTTTGGACTAGTCTTTTACCAAAAAATCTATTCCCTCCAATAACTAAAATTTTCATTTTTATTTCCTATTTACGTGTATTTATAACGTCTTTTATCAAGATATATTATTGAGAACAATAGCTAGGTTTAATTTATTTATAAAGTTCATATAATTTTGATTTTTGTCGCCGTTGCTAAAAAAATATAACCAAGAATGTTTCTTAATTTAATGTATCGATAATTAGCTGTTTAAGCCACTTATGTGGACTGCTATTGTTCAGACGTTCATGCCAACTTAGATAAATATTCACAGGATCAATATTCAGCGGGCATTCGTGAATAATCAGATCTTTATGTTGTGTTGAGGCTGTCATGGCTGCTCTTTCGGGTAGAGTTACAATAAGATCAGTTCCCAGTATAAGCCAAGGGGCAATAGAGAATTCTGTTATAGACATTCTTATGGTGCGTTTCATTTTTTTCTTTTGTAATAGCAGATCTGCCTGCCCAGATATTCCTCCGTGTGGAGCAATAAAAATATGTTCGAGCTGAGTATAAATATTTAATTGTAAGCTTTGCGATTTCAATATCTTATTTCGACGATCAGCTAAGCATACAAACTTGTCTGTAAAAAGCCTTTTTCTTAGAATGCCAGATCGATCTTTAACGATTGGACTTGTTGAGAAATCGATGGCATTAGATCCCAAATCATCAGTTGGATGAATGCTTTTAGGTGGAATATGCTCAATGGAAATTCCTGGATATTTTTTTATTAGTAAGGGTAAAATCTTTGTGTGGATTACAAGTTGTTCATAGTCGTGGAATGATAGCTTGAAATGAAATTTATCTTTATAAGGATCAAATTCTTTTGTACCCAAGATTTGCGATTGTATTGCCAGAATAATATTTTTTAATGGTACTACTATTTCTTTAGCTCTAGGTGTTAAATCCATTTTACGCCCCACCTTAACTAAAAGTTCATCGTTAAATGTTTTTCTTAGTCTAGATAAGATATTGCTCATTGCCGGCTGGGTAACACCAACCTCTTTTGCTGCCGCACTTACATTTTTTAACTCAAGTAATTTATTTAGTGAAATTAGAAGGTTAAGGTCTATGCTATTTATATTCATAAAATAAATACCTCATATTTTTATTATAAATTTTTAAAATATATTAGTTTTTGGCAAATTTCAATCCACTCCTGATTGGAGTCCTAAAAACAGGCACTATATGCCAACTATCGGTCAAGTGAAAATTTTTTCATTTATACGAAAATACAAAGGAGAGAAAGATGAAAGCATTAGAAGTTGTTAAAAATTATTTTGAGTATTTAAGAGATGGAAATCTTGAGGGTTTAGCTGAGATTTTTGACGAGAATATTGTATGGAATCAACCAGGGAGTGGGGATTTGTCGGGAATCTATGAAGGAAAGGCACAGGTTTTTAAGTTGTTTAATGAGTTTATATCGCGAAGTGGAGGTACGTTTAAGATTGACGAAGTAAAAGGATTAATGGCAAATGAAAATTTAGTTGCTGCCACTATTCACTTTTCAGCGAGTCGCAAAGACAAGTTTATATCAATGGATGGAGTCGATTTGATGAAAGTTGAACATGGTAAGATAACTGTGGTTTATTTATTTTAAGAATATCAAAATGAAGAAGATCAGTTTTGGAATGAAGCTTAGATGTATAAAAAAGTTTTTAATCGAATATTATATGAAATCTAATTGAAATTATTGGTAATTATTTTTAAAAATAAAAGGAAAAATGAATATGAAAAATCTAGTATCAACAATTATTGTATTATTGTCTTTAGTGTCATCAGTTAAAGCTTTTGCGTTTGTAACTGTGATCGATGTACACGAGTCATCAAGAGAAGTTACTACGATATATCCAGATATGTTATATCCTCTGGAAGAATTACAGCATAAATATTTAAGCTATAGGGGTAACTCAAGTGAGGCAATAGAGTTATTTGAATCCATTGTCTATGCTCAAATATCTGAACAATTAGTAGTTCTAAATTTTGAGGTAAATGAAAGTGTAGGCACGATAGCAGTTACTTTAAAGGTTGATGGCTATTTGGGTTCTCAATACTATTATTATATCATACAACAGGAAAGCAAATAAATCTTATATAGTTTTTGTGAATGGAATGTCTTATTTTTATAGAGCATATTGCTATGTGAATAAGAGGCATTTCCATCAGCAGTCTAAACGGCGCAAGATAGATCCTGAGTCGATTGCAAGATTCCGAGCGCAAGTCAGAAGACTCACGAAACGAAATTGTGGTCGTAGTTTGGAGGATATCATGGCTCGCCTTTCAACCTATTTGATGGGTTGACGAGGCTACTACGGATATTGCCAGACTCCGAGCATTCTTACGGAACTTGATGGTTGGATTCGCCGTCGCCTACGTTGTATTCAGTGGAAACAATGGAAGGTATATAAACGACGGAAGTCTGAATTACTGCGTTTAGGAGTCCGATGCGACCTTGCTCAAAGTACAGCTTGGAGTGCAAAAGGGCCTTGGAATGTGTGCCATACTCCAGGAGTCCGAATCGCTCTGCCTAACAAATACTTTGACCAATTAGGTCTTCCGAGGTTGGCCAAGAACATTTAACTAAATCGAACCGCCGTGGTACGGACCCGTTTGCCCGGTGGTGTGGGAGGGAAAGCCCGAGAGGGCCTCCCTATCCCGATTTTATTAAAATTTTTGAATACTGCAACTTTGAATATCTTGGTTAATCAATCTTTTTTACTTAAACCTTTATTAGTGTCTTTTCAGTAAGTTTCTGTAACAATTCTATGGCTAAAAATATCATTAAAGTAAAAGTATGTAGTACCGATTTACACTCATGAAGATTCCTTGTCTTTATATCTTGTCGAGGTTCTATTTAAAAGGTTCCTCGTAATAAAGTTTAACAAGGTTTTATAGATGAAATATAAAATTATACTTTTTGATGGTTCTTAATTTTTCATTCTCAGAGAGGTATGAGGAATTTAATTTTCTTTTAACTTCGCATAGCAATCTAATAACATTATCTGTAGCTGCTGTTTGAAGTAAATAGTCATTCGGAGGTCTTTCATGTCTATATTGGATCGATTTACACTGAGAAATAAGATGATTGCATCTTTTATATTATTTGGAATTTTACCAGTCGGAATTACTGCATTTATTTCGGTTAAGAAGAATCAAGAAACCTTGCTTGCAGCATCTAAGGATAAACTTCTCGTAATTCGTGAAACTAAGGCTAAACAAATTGAAGATTTATTTGAAGGTATGAAGCATCAAGTATCTTCACTTGCTAAGAACAAAGTTACTATCGAAGCAATAAAAGATTTTTCAGATGCAGTAAAAAAGATTCCTAGAGAACATAAACTAAGTGGGAATATAGATCAGGCAAAGAGTTCCTTAGAATCATTTTATATCGAAGAATTTGCAAGTGAATATAAAAGGAAAAATAATTCAACGATATTATCTGGGGAAATGTTAAATAAGCTTGATAAGACAAGCATTTATGCGCAATATAGTTATATCAGTAAAAATGAAAATCCTCTAGGCTCAAAGGACCAACTTTACAAAGCTGATGATAACACGTCATGGTCAAAGGTCCATAACCGATATCACAATACATTTAGGCAATTTCTAACTGAATTTGGGTATTATGATATTTTTTTAGTTGATTTAGAAGGTAGGATTATCTACTCGGTTTTTAAAGAACTTGATTTTATGACTTCTCTGGAAGATGGTCCTTTTGCCAAGTCAAATTTGGCTGATGCTTTTCATAAGGCAAATGACTTAGATCTTAATGATGGTCCCGTAATTGTCGACTTATTACAGTATTTACCATCATATAATGATTCTGCGTCGTTTATAGCTATTCCTGTATTTGATAAAGAAACAAAAGTTGGAACTTTAATTTTTCAGATTCCGGTTAATAAAATTGATAATATTATGACAAATAATCGAAAGTGGCTGGAAACAGGATTTGGCGCCTCTGGAGAGTCTTATTTAATTGGACATGATAAATCGATGCGTAGCATTTCACGGTTTATTGTCGAAGAGCCGGAAAATTATTTTTCAATGGCGGATCAAATAGGCTTGTCCGAGGAAAGTCTTGATTATATTAGAGCCAAAAATACGACAGTTCTATCGCAACGGGTGGATTCTGAAGGATCCAGGAGAGTGGTTCTTGGTGAAACTGGTTTTGACATTTTCAAAGACTATCGTGGCGTCAATGTTTTAAGTTCTTTTCGTCCTTTGAATATTCCAGGATTAAATTGGTATGTATTATCGGAAATTGATGAGGATGAGGCTCTGCAAAGCAAAGAATTTATGTTATTAAATTTAACACTTTTCTTGGTCACTTTTATGGTAATTGCTGTCTTTTCTTGGTTTTTCTCCTCAACTTTATCGAAAAGGATTGGCGCTATAGCTCAGCGTCTTCGAATGTCATGTAAAAAAACAACGGAATTTAGTAGTACCTTGAAAGGTGCGGCTGATTCAGTTGCTGAGGGAGCTACTGAGCAAGCTTCTGCTATTCAAGAAACTGTGGCTTCTCTCGATGAGATAAGTGCTATGCTAAATCGATCTGTTGGGAATACTGAAAAGTCTTCAGAGACTGCAAAAAATAGCGAAAATATTATCGCACAAGGCAAAGGTGCGATTGAAGATATGGCGAAAGCGATAAATGATATTTCTGAAAGCAATCGAAATATTACAAGTTCGATCGCGGATAGTAACAAAAAAGTAGAGAATATTGTTATTGTTATACAGGAGATAGCAAATAAGACGAAGGTTATAAATGATATCGTGTTTCAAACAAAACTTTTATCTTTTAATGCATCTGTGGAAGCAGCTAGAGCAGGCGAACATGGAAAAGGTTTTGCCGTTGTTGCTGAAGAAATTGGAAATTTAGCAACAATGAGTGGCACTGCAGCTAGTGAGATTGAAAAGATGTTAACAGAAAATATAAAAAATGTCCGTAATGCTATTGATTCAAGTAGTAAGCAGGTTGAGCATCATGTTGCAAATGGAAAATCTAAGATAGAGTCTGGCATCAAGATAGCAAATGAGTGTACTAAGATTTTTGATAAGGTTGTTCAAGATGTGTCATTGATATCGAAGATGTCATCAGAAATTGCATCCGCCTCTAAGGAACAATCTGAAGGGGTTAATAATATTACTATTGCGATGAATCAATTAGACTCCACAACAAATAAAAATTCCGATGTTGCTCATGAAACGGCAGAAATATCTGATAATTTGCTTTCTCAAATTTCTGTACTTATTCAATTAGCAATGCAATTGGAGCATGAGGTTGAGGGCTCTAGGATGCGCTATAATAATCTTAGTGCGGTTCGAAGTAGTTCTTCGAAGGCTAGTTCTAGAGCTGATGAGGATAATTTATTGGATCTAGATCAGGCTGCATAGCTTGTGTTAAATTAGATTCAATTTTAGGAATTTTAGGTTCTTATAAAAAGTGCATTATTGTTATCTTTTGTTCGGATATTTTAATTGCTAATAAATATAAGAGCTAAATGTATATATTACTTAGCGTAAGTGTTAATCTCTCTAAAAATAGTTTTTCATTAGATCGCTTATCCATGCTGGTTGAATTATGCTTCCTTTGGGGCCAAATTCTTTGATCCAAGGCTTGATGTCAAGGACAGGGGTTCCATCGATTGCATCTAAATTCTCAACATGTAGACTTTTTACATAGTTTATAAATAAATTTATTCGTATCTGAGTCCAATGCTGAACGGATTCTTAGCCTGCTATTTTCAATATACTTGTCTGTGATTAGATAGTTCCACCTACCTTCAAATGATATCATAAAATCATCGTCAACCAACCACTTGCGCTCATTTTCAAAAGTAGAGTATTTTGGTTTGTTATCAACAAATTTTATCACTGTTCCATTGGATTCGATTATTTTATGCATAACTTTCCTTTGAGGATAAATAGGAAAAACGTTATTTCTGAGAATAGCTCGATTTTTTTGTAAAATTCTATAGATTTATTATATGAGAGACCATAATTATAACATGATTAATGTTGTCAGATGTCCTCTTTTTCTATTTTATCACCTACGTATTTAAATCGAGGATTGCCGTCCTCTAGGTGCTCTAAAAACATATTCTTTGGCCTGACCCAAAGCTTTCCAATATTGTTTTCATATAGCGTTTCATAAAGAACTAATTCTTCTAGAGTCTCACTATGCCTAACTATATCTATAAGCTTGTATTTTCTTCCTTTGTGATGTTGATATATACCGTCCTTTATAATTTTTTCTTGGTTCATTTAATCTCCTGGCATTTCTTCTGTTTTTTGATTTAGAAGCTCGACTAAATTATTTTTTCTATTAGGCTAGTTAGAACTAACAACTGGTTGATAGGATTTATTCGCCGTTACTGGATTTGGCAAAAGCTAATACATGTCCATCCAGATCTAATGAATAGGCAACAAGGTCTCCCCAGTCTCTTTTTTCTAAAAAACTAATGTGAACTCCTCCATTTTTAATTGATCTTTCATGATAATCTTGAGGGTTTTGAACCCTCAAATAGAGCTCAGATCTTGGGATGCCTGTTCCTAGGCTGGGATCGGGGAATTTCTCACCCAGCAAGCGTCTAATTCCAGCTTCAGGCATTAGTCCTAAATAGTATCCGCCATTTAATAAAAATTCAGTCATGCCAGGGACATCTAGGCATGGCTTTTTCTGCAGCACATTTTCATAAAAATTTTTACTTTTTTCTTGGTTTTTAACATAGAAAATAAATAGAGCCTTCATTTGGTGCCTGTGTCAGTTACATAGATATGATCGCCGGCTTTCAGAGCGCGACAGTATCCTATTTGCTTTTCCCAAGGTGCGTTGGTGAATGTTCGTTTAAAATCCATTTTTTCTCTCAAATCTTTGAAGGTTAATATGGCTTATATGAGTGAATGGTTTTAATTTGAAACTTGTATAAATATGTTTATCGGCTGGTTTTTAGCACTGCTTTTTTGTTATTTCAATAGAATATAATACTGTTCATTATTTTTTTGGAATAGTTGCGATGCTTGATCTTTCTTTTTGTAGTTGCCTTATGAAGTTGTGCTGTTAACTCACCTATTGTATACAGATCTTTTGGGCCTAGTCGCTTGAATTTTATTTGGCCTGATTGCCACTTAAGAATGCTACAATGCCTAGATGGGGTTTCTTCCCCATGTTGCAATATTATTAGCTCATCTTTTTTAGAAGCAAACGGTTGCTGAACTGGTATGTTAGTAGTATTTGAAAGGTTTTCTAACCATTTGAGCTCTTCTAGGATAGCTGACCTAGTGTGATATCCATTGCGATGAAGCCTTAATAAGTAATCTTGCCGTGGAGTAATGACTTTAAATGTCGCATTTTCACCATGTTGAATGAATTTCAAGTCATAATTTTTTATTGGGTATTTAGATACTGCGCTTTCAGCCATGCAGCGAAGTCGTTTTACTTGAGCTAGGTAGCTTGCTTCACTAAATGGTTTCATTCTTTAACTCCAATATTAGTGATAAACGCTTAGGGCATGTTGACGTTTCATTTCCTACTACGAGCCAAACCCTTGAGTCACAACGTTGTCATGGTTTCAAAAATTATCCTCAATGTACATCTAGTACACCTCCGGTAATTTTTGAAACCCTTCCTAGCTACGACTTTCAAGTATTTGTCTCTCGCTACGAAAATGAAACGTCAACATGCCCTAGTGAAATGTATAATGCTTTTTTTGAAATTTACCAATTATATTTTAATTTTAGTTAGATGCGGCTCTATTTCTGCTATTTTGGATTTTATGAGTGAGTCGCTATTTGATATATTTAGCTTTAGTTTAAAGCATTTTTTTGAGAAAGGAAGGTTATAGATTCTTCTATTTATTTTTTAAAAAATTTAGAGATATATTTTTTCGATTGTTTGAACCATTGATTAATAGTTAATTATGAAAATTATGTAAGCTCTTTAAATATTCTAGTAAGCTTAATCGGAGGTGAGTCAATGCTTCCGAATAAAATACCCCCGTAGGTCTTTAAAAATATGAATGGTTATGAATTTGATAGAATGTGTTCAAAAA
Source organism: Bdellovibrionota bacterium (assembly GCA_041391425.1). Lineage (GTDB taxonomy): Bacteria > Bdellovibrionota_B > Oligoflexia > Oligoflexales > JAWKNZ01 > JAWKNZ01. Next base: position 16,571 of record JAWKNZ010000002.1, on the reverse strand, counting down.
ATTGACTATGAATTGATTGTCTTAGTAAAATACTTAATAGAAGATCCTTAATAACAACGTTACAAATCATTGACAAAGGTTGAGCATAATATGTCGATTTCTTTTCTAAATTTTCGTATTAAATTAAATACTTATGGTTCTTTCTTCGTCCTTTCTATTTTACTAATATCAAGCTTTTTTGCCTCCTGTAGGGTTACTTCTAAAAATGAGGAAAGGGGCGGTTTAAAGGCCATGCATGGTTTACCGGAAGTTTATCCCGCTAAATATGATTTTGGTGCAGGTAAGTTTATTTTTTATAAGGCAGATGAAAGTCATGAAGGAGAACCCTTACGAGATGCGCGTGGTGAGCCAATTGTTTCGCACGAAATTTCGTTTTTGGGAGAATATAGGGTTGGAGGTGTTATTACTCTTTTTACTTCAGAGGGTGCAAGGTTAGGTGAGCTTCAGCGTCCAGACTTTATTAGCTCAGGGCTTTTTTCCAATGATCCTTGGCCTTGTGGCCTGGTTGAAAAGGAGCTTGTGAAAAAATCAATCACTGCTCCTCATTATAAGGATAATAAATCAATAGGTGATAAGAAGAAATGCTATATCGAAGCAAATGTAAAAGGGGACGAAATGGTTGCCTTTTCAGTCATTGGTTTAGAGAGAAATGAAGGTCTTAAAAAATGGGTAAATAAAAATAAACCAGCTCTTCCAACGCCATCAGAGCAAAGTACTTTTGGACAGCCTCTTAAACGAGGTGAGATTAATTATCTAATGGATGTTGATCCAACATTGGAAGCATTTGAGCGTATTTCTACCGAATTTAGTCAGAGTACCTCTGCTAATATGGGAGCGAGGAATACTTGCTTGAAAAATGCTAGAGCAACACCATGGCAAGATATTCAAGCTCATTACTACTGCCAACTCCCGTTATCTGGTGCTAGGACGAATTTCGCGAACAGATTGGTAGAATTGCGCAGTAGCTTGCTTAAGTTATCAGCTTTGACTAAAAAGCTAAAAACTGACACGACATTGTCAAGTGCGGAGAGGAAAAGCCTGCAAAATAAAATAGGTAATATTGCAGCCTCAACTAAAAAAGCCATAACTGATTCGAAATGCGGTGATCCAGATGATATAAAGAATACAAATATTTTTTGTATTTCTTTTAAAGAGCATTTAGCGGATCTTCCTTTTTTTAAAAAAGAGGAGAATTCCAAGGCTTTTGCCTATATCATGTATATAAGAACTGGAGTTATGGATTTTAATATCGAATCACAAAACGAAGTGATTAATAAGTTCTATAAAGATGTTTTAAAGCAGGAGCGACCTCGTCGGGTGTTAGATCCTTATCCAAGCTGGTTGGCAGATCAACCTCGTTATAATTTTATTCGTCAAATGCAATTGGATGGGCTTAATTCTGCTACTCCTTAATGGAATTCATTTAAATTTAGTTAAAAATAATGTTTTGTGGAGAGTTTATGAGTTTTATTAGGATTAACATATTTTTATTGTTACTTGTCGGGTGTCGGACGGATTCTTCTTCTAATCCTGATTATAGTTTGTCTGCGTCTTCGACGAGTAGAGCCAAGTATTCAAAAATTGATATCATTAAAGATGATACAGATAATCCTCTTTTAAGGGATGCAAGAGGATCTTTAAAAGTTATCGATGATCGGTATGAAATCAATATAGGAGACTTTAGTGATAAGCAGTATCTGTTACAGCCACTTAAGCTTCAAGAAAATATTAAAGATGAAAATATTAAAGCAAAAAAATTCGCTGCAGCAACTGTTCTTGCTGCTATGAGAAGGTTGAGGCGTTATTATTATACTGTTCCATTTGAAGCGATTGAAGGTAATGGTCTTATGGTAACTATTCCCAATCCACATCGATATCCACCTGTAACTATCGATGATGCCGCGAATTTTGTTGATGGTAACTATATTAGTGATGCAATTGACGAGACTTCATTGAGTTGGAACACAGATGGGGTGGGTAGTATGGGTAATAATCTTCCATATATGCCCAAATATTTTAGTGAAATTCAGGCCCATCATTATGTTCAATCACCCCATACAAGGCATGGTTGTTGGACCACTATGTTTAATGTGCGCGAATCTTGTACAACTGATCTTTATGAAAAAGGAAAAAATATTCTAAGAAGCGAATTTCGTACCGAAATTGCTGCTATTTGCAGTGGCCATAAGATTTTAAGAGAGGGCTATTTAGAAGGTTGCTATAATGCTCGGGTAGCTCTAAGTGTGGTCCCTCATCATATGTCATCCTATAATCTTTTATGGGTGAATCCTAAAACTCGTAAATTTGTTGAATTGGATGAATCGGTGCGGACTTCTATGGGGTTAAAGGAAGATTTTAAGGAATCGGATATTGCCGAATTGACATCTGTAAAATGGTCTGAAGAGCAAAGAAAAAAAGGTTTTATCAATATCTGGGACTATATTATGCTACAACGCACCCATGCATGGGATTTTGAACAGCAGCAAGCCGTTCTTAATGAATATTTTTCTGATCATAAAAGGTGGTATAAGAATGATCTAAACGCTAAGATTGATGTTAATGACAAGAAAGATTGCGAACTTTGGAGGGCGCCTCGCCCTGGGGATCCAGAGGATGGGACGCAGTGTATGCCAAATAAAATAATGAAGGAAGCTATTATTTCGGAGGGGAAGTAGATCTTTTCTTTGATTAGATTATCAATGTATTTTAGTGTTTTTTTAGTCTAGGGCGTGTTGCCATTTCATAATGGCATCCACATTTAAGAACAAGCCAAGTACATCATCCCTTCGAAATTTCTCTTTAATTTTATGACAGGTAAACCACTGGTTTGACCAGTGAGACTCTCAAGGCTTGTCCTTCAGATTTAGTTTTGTCGGGGGTAATGTATCTCCCTCGGGCTTGGCGGGTCCATATGAAGGAGATACAAAATATGAGTTACGAGAGTTTATCCCATTCTAAGTGGGATTGCACTTACCCTCTTAAAGGCTTTCTTTTTTTTCTTCAAAAATAATCACAAAGTCTGAGCAAAAATGATCGCTCAGGAGTATGCAGAGATAAAATTAAAATCTGAAGAAAGAGAAAAGTTTAGCGTAACAATACCCGTACATCTCTTATTGATGAGGAGTTTTCAAATTAGTTACTTGACTGTACACCTAAACAGGAGTACAATTGGTTTTGTGTCCAGCTACGGGGGAATTGTTGAGTTATCAAATACTTATAGAAAAATCAGCAAAGAAAGGCCTTAGAAACGCTCCCTGTAATGTCCGAAACAAATTTGCGATTTGGGTACAGCTGGTTGAACTTCGAGGAATAAACGAAGCCAGAAAAATTCCCGGATTTCATGACGAACCACTACTTGGAAAGCGAAAAGGACAAAGATCCATACGGCTCAACAAGGCATGGAGAGCAATTTATCGCGAATCATCTGGAATTTTAAATCTCGTGACGATTGAAGAGGTGTCCAAACATGAATACTAAGAAAAACAAAAGAAATTACCAACGAGCAGGAAAAGTCTTGAAAGATCTGAAAATTCAACCAAGTTTTGGTGAGACTATACGTTCGCTCCGTGAATGCGACGAGATAACACAAGTAGAACTAGCTCGACAAATTGGGGTATCTCGGCAGTTTCTCTCTGATGTAGAAAAAGATAGAAAGGTTGTGGGAGTAGAATTTGCTAAGAAATTATCAGATGCTATGGGATATCCAATCGAAACATTTTTACAACCGCTTATTAACTCTCAATTGGAACGCGCAGGTATAAAATGTCATGTCGAGATTGCTTCAAAAGCATCTTGAAATACTTAAGAATGTGGATGATGCTACCTGAGTTTTGTGTTCGATATCCGTGTCCTGCAAAAGTAATCAGTTAGTATTGGTAACTATCTAATATTACCATGGATTTAAGAGTAGGTTGCGTTTGTGTTATAATGCGCCCCGATGAGCTGCTATTCGAGGCTAAAATGGGTGGTTAGAATGGTTTGGAAGACAGCTAAAGAGCTGTTTACAGATCTCCGTAATTATTACTTAAGCACATATCCGTTAATGTTAATTGTGGGTGCTATCAGAAGGCTTTCTCGTAGAATCAAATTAGTCTGGGTACCAAAAGGCCAGAGGAAGACCGCCAGTCTCAGATGAAGTAGAAAGTTTGATCTTAGATATGAAGCGCTGTAATCAGGGTTGGGGTGCACTTAGAATTTCTCAAGAATTACTGCTGCTTGGAATTAAAGTAAGCAAAACAACCGTTGCCACAATTTTAAAGCGTAATGGTTTTACTCCGCCTAAAACAAGAATGACTCCAAGCTCTTGGGAGGCATTTTTCAATCATCATAAGCACATATGGGCCATGGATTTTCACAATGTATTTGACACAAAGGGCAATCAGCTCTTTATACTTGTCCTGTTGAATACTTTTACTCGAGAGCTTGTGGCAATCAATGCAACTCTAAATCCTAACAAGAATTGGATTATTCAACAATTTTGTAACGCTAGTATGTCTGGGTATCAACTTCCAACAGGCTTGATTGCTGATAATGATGGGATCTATGGCAATTGGCTTGACCAAGCACTTAAAGGCTTATTTGATATCGATGTCCCCCGTATTTCGATTAAAGAGCCGTGGAAAAATGGTCGTTGTGAAAGGTTTCATTTGACCATAAAGACCGAAATTCTTAACCGGATCGACATAACTGATTTTAGCCAAGCCCAAAAACTATGTCTTGAATATCAGTCTTATTACAATGCTAGTCGTCCACATCAAGCTCTAGATGGTCAAAATCCATGTGACACAAATTCAAAAAAATGCAACAGTACTTCCCTGTACCCTAATCTTTCATACAAGAAGACCACTAGAGTTGGTGGTTTGATAACAGAATTTTCGTTGGCCGCTTAATTTGCTAGGACAGTCCATTCTGGGTCCCACCCAAACACGAATGCTAATCTGATGAAACGGCCTTCTCCAGCAAAGCGACTCTTTCTGACAGTTCCTTAAAATCTTCGGGATTAACTGATGCCTTGTCTCCTAAGAACTTTTCCCGGAGAGACTCGTTGATCAGTGTTTGATATTTCTTTCCTAACTTTTTTGCCTTGCGACGGACTTCTAACAACAAGTCGCCATCAAGGTAGATTGTAACTTTTACCTTGGCACTTTGGGGTGAGAGGTCCCCTTCAATAAAATCCTTCTTTCCGTAGTGGAGCTCGTTCTTCTTAGGCAAAATAATCCTCCCAAGTTTCAAGCATGTGTTCTCGATATATCGAGGTCACATGCAATATCTTCTTGATGTCAGATTTAGTGAAACCTCGAACAGATATCACTTCAAGGTTTCGCAGCTCTATCTTTGCATGTGGATACACAGTGCTTTGTCCTATGGATACATGAACATGGGGTGGGTCATGCTCACTTGAATAAAAGAAGAATCTGAGATTCTTGACTCTGAGTATTGTCGGCAACCTGCACCTTTAATACCGACAATATACATATATTATCGGCTTCTATTTGTCTATACTTGAGGCATTGATACAAAACCCCGCGAGTCCGCAATAGCACAAGAAAATCAGGTCATTATAGTGACATCGAATGTCTTTTGTTGACTCGCAATATACATTCATGTATGTATGTCAATAGGAGGGAGGATGCGAAAGTCCAAAAAAGAAACTAACAGGACAAGAATGGAATTGCTTTCTGCGGCCCAGAAGGTCTTTTCATCAAAGGGTTACTCTTCGGCGACTCTTGAAGAGATAGCAGCTGAAGCCGGTGTAACTCGTGGGGCGATCTATCATCACTTTAAGAATGGCAAGCCAGCGGTGCTTAATGCTCTCTGCGAAGATCGTTATGGGCGCCTATCTAATTCATACGCAATACTCGAATCTGACGTTGGCGCAAGGACAAAGCTCGAGTCAATCATCAACGCATATTTTGAAGCATTGGAAAGCGATCCCGAGTTTGCCGATCTTCAATACATACTAGTTTATAAAACAGAATTATCAGATGAACTTATGGGCGGGATGGAGCAAAAAATTAGTTCGACTCGGATGTTGATCGACCTATATACCAATCTAATTCAATCCCTGCTTAAATCTACTAAAATGCCCCCATCTTTAACGGCAAATCAACTAGCAACAGTCATAGTTAGCTTTCAGAGTGGATTGACTAATCTCTGGTTGGTAGATCGAACCGCAGTCGATTTGAAACATGAGTCCAGTTTGATGGTAAAGGCACTATTGGATTCGCTAATTGATGAGTGATGATAAAGGAGAATCATATGCAGTTAGATCATTTCGTAGTACATGTCGAAAATAACCCAGACAAACTCAAACAAGTCGCAATTGCTTCTGCTGAGGCAGGAATTCCTTTTGATCCATCAAAGGGAAAAGGTACTTCTGGTTTTCGTGCGGCGAATATCTGGATCGGGAACCAATACTTTGAGATTCCCTGGCTAAAACGACCAGACGGTGGTGGCTGGAGGGAGGATTGGGTCGATCTGTACAACAAAGGTGAACGTGGCACATTTTGCATCTTCCTAGGTACAGATGATCTTGACGGAATCAAGAAGAGACTCAAGGGACAAGGAATCATTGCTAATGAAGACAAAGTTTCATTTAAAATATTTGGTTTGTTTAAGAAGACGATGCCTTGGACGACTCTCCATCTTCCCAGGTTGCCTGGAACAAATATAGAGATCAGTTTCATACAGTACGAAGAAGGGGTGGTTGAAAAATGGATCTCCAAGATGCAACCAAATGCAAAAGAAAATGGTTTTAAAGGTGTTTTTGACTGTAGGTTGGAAATCCCTAATTTTGAGCAATGCAAGAACTTTATTAGTTCGGTTTTCCCTCACGCAGAGGTTAGAGCTGAAGCAGTAAATGTGTCCTTGAAGCCTGGGCAAATGATTTTCAAGAAAGGGGTTGTTCCTCACATAGATTTGTTTGCGAAGTCTGAAAACCCAGATTATATAGGAAAGCAGTTTTCCCTTGAGGACGTAACAGTTTCTGTTGTGCATTAGGAAGGTGTTTGAATATGAGCAATGAGAAGGAAAAGAAACCCTACAAAATTTTCACGGATTTCCCCGACGGTCGCACTGTCGTCATTGACACAAAAGAGGAATGGGACGCGCTGGTCAATCACTTTTACCAGCTACGCCTCATGGAGCGAAAGCAAGCACGAAACATTCTGCCAGGGCAAGTGCGACCAGGTGTTGATAAAGAAGACGATGATGCGGACAAGAAATAACTCCTTGGTACTAATATCCAGTTACGCAGGATGACCTTGTTTCGAGTGCAACTTTGCCTTCAGCCGATTGATTTCTAAAAAGTTTCTTGGTTCGAATATTCAGTTCGAACATTTGTAGAGGTAACTTACGTAAACTCATCCAACCCGGCGAATTGATTTCTGAAACCCAGTCCGAACAATTTATACAAGGTATTGATTTTATTGGTGGAATTTGGTCGCCCTTCGCTTACAAAAGGCCAACTATTGTTCTCCTTCCCTTATGCTATTGAAAATACAATATTTTTAGAACTTCCTGCTTTCAAAAATCCAATTGTTCTCCGCAAGAAATACCTTGAAGAAGGGCTTACTATTAAACAAATGAGTGTCCTCCTCGGGTGTGGAGAAACAAGCCTAAAAAAATATCTGAAGCAATTCGGAATCCGCAAAACTGAGGTCCAAGAAGTTCGCCATAAAGAAAATTTAAAATATGGACAACGTCTTCTTTCTGGAAAATTGAAGGAGCATAAAAAAGAGTTGAGCATTAAAAATGCAATTACTGAAATGTATTTCGAGCAGGAATTAACAACCACAGTCATTGCTAAGATTCTCACTCAGATGAAGATCCCAACAAAGAAACAGGGAAAAAAATGGGACCACTCCACTGTAAGAAGAATTTTGGAACGAGAAGATGCTTATAAGGAAAAATGTCAACAAAGGAGATGAATATGAATACTATCGTCAAACTAATATTAGCACTGGTAATTTCTTATGGCTCTATTGAGCTTGGGAGAAAAGCTTTATTTCAACTAGAGGTTGCGGCAATTAAAAGAATTGATAAGGGATTATCTTCATCTGAGGTTTTTTTGAATAAACTGACTGGTGATGCATTGCCATTTTGAGTTATGATATTAATACTGTCGTTATTGACTTTTTAATAGCACTGCTACATTTTTAAAATATATATGTTGAACGTAACCATAACTTGTTGATTAAGAAATAAATTTTTATGTATAACAACCCAACACCTGTTTCTGTATGTCTGTTACCCATTGAAGGTAAACTTCTGGGAGTAAAAAGAGGTATCGAGCCTAAGAAAGGATTTATAGCTCTTCCTGGTGGATATATAAACTCAGGCGAGACATGGCAAGAAGCATGCGTACGTGAGCTATTTGAAGAGACCGGGTTTAAACTCATACCAATGGAGATAAATCTATTCTCTGTGGAAAGTGCAGTAGAATCAAATCACATTCTTATTTTTGGAATAGCTCCAGAAATATCTAAGTTTGACTTGGACTTTGCATTTACGAATGACGAAACTGAAGTACTGACCCTTATAGAAAAGGGAGACGAATTAGCCTTTCCACTTCATACTCAAATTATTGGTGAGTTTTTTAGTTAAGATAAATAGGTGATAAAGTTCGACCTAGTTCCTATGATGGATAAAAGTGCCATACATCCTAAAGGGTAGGGTGTGAATGTGCAACCTGTCTCAAGGTCAACTTTTTGAAATCAACATGCATTTGTATGTTTTTGCATGTTTGAGTGCATGTTTTGCATATTCTTTTATTGGTCAGTTTATGTGTTTTGGGGTACCCTTTTACCTACTCCTCGGTTGCTTCTGACATTGACTCTGCCTGTTCTTCCCACTTTAAGCCTAAATCACTAATCTCCTGGTAAACTCTGTCATAAGAACAGGGTAGATCCACATTTGATAAAAACGTGTCAGTGAAAAGGCGAAAAGATTTTTTTACATACTTTGCCGCCAATAAAAAATCATCAATGTCTGGCGCTAAATCTCTAACATAGGGTAGCATCAAATAGTTATGAAGTGGATTTGGGTCTATTATTGTATTTAATCTTGAAACCTGATGCCAAGTGCTATGAACACATCCACTAAAAGGTGTGTAAACATAATTATAAAAATCAATGCACTCAGCTTGTTCCGCCATTTCTCTGGTATTCAATCCCGACCATGCACCTACATTAACCTCAACTAAATCTCTAAACTTAAAAGTATCAACCCAATGCAAATTTGCCTCTATGATTGGGTCGTTCTCACTATCAATGCCATCTTTTTTCATTTGTGCTTTTCGATGTTCAGTTTGTAACAAAACCTGGCCAAGTCCATATTCTATAAATTTTTGACTTCTTTCCTCCGGCGATTTACTTATCCAAGCTAGCGAAATATAAACATCTGCAATAGCTCTATGAAACAGAGGAGCTGCATGATTATTCCAAATCGATGGTGAATTCGCTAATTGATCTGCAAGTGTTACTTGCCTAGCTAGTAGAGCACCAATCACTTCGTGAACACGCTGATTATTTACATCAATTGGCCAAACTCCAAATCGGCTTTCCAGTTCATCTCTTAGATTGACCTGATATTCCTGTATAATCTCCATGAGCTCTTCACTGAAAGTTTTCTTCATAGTCCTCCCATACTTTCTGAATCTGAAGAGGTTCCAAAATAAATCCTTGATTCCAAAAATAACTTTTCCAACCTTCATGAGTCGTGCCTACCTGATGAGCAAACATCATATTCAATGCCGCACAAATAGAGGCTCCCACTTGCTTGGATTTTTCTGTATTTGGGTATTTTTCTATCTCTGGAAAGTCGGCTAATGCCAACCCTTTGTTAACCTTTAGTTTGTCTTGGATAAACGCCATGTAGATTGCATTTGCCTGCATCATTATTGCCGGTCGCCCTCTTTTCTCGAAGAAACTTGAGAAGACTTCCTTGTATTGAGAAAGATACCTTTCATCTTTAAGTGTGCTTGGCTGAGTTTCAAAAATTATCTTCAAAGGATTCTCAGGGTAACAAACTGTAAAATCATGAAGTCCATCTCTCAAGTCCTGCAATATCCCCTTCTTATCGAGTCCTGAAATAAGTTCCTTACTTTGATTTACAAACGCATCATGGATTGCGGTCATTGGCGCTGCCCATCTATTCTCCGCATCCAGCTCTTTTGCATTTTCGGCAAATTTAGCGGCAATCTCAGCGCCTCTCGCAATTCCAAATCGCTCATTAAGAAGACCCATCCAAATTATTTCTGGAATGCCACTACGGTGATAACTGACATTTTTCATCGGACCTAACATGTGTATGAAGGGCGGTATGAACTTCTTTCCGACTTTTTTATAATCTGAAAGCACCCTAGATCTCTTCTTCAAACTTCCTCCATGCAGACATAAATTTTACATATGTCACAACTACTGTTTTCATTACTCAATAGCAATAGCCTCTCCAATTTTACCTCAGGTCAATCAAATTCTTCCTTTTACTTTTCATAAGTCACCGGTGAATTATGTTATCTTGTCTTTGCAGCATTTCTTGAACTTTTTCCCACTCCCACAAAAGCAGGGGTCGTTTCTTCCGGGCAGAGTCTTGCGGTCATATGAAGTAGGCGGTTCATTTTCAAGAGCTCTTTCCATTTTAGGGTCAAATTCCCATGCGCCCTCCGCATAATGCATGGAAAAAAAATATTTTGAGGGATCTGATAAGTTAATGCCGAAACAAATTCCTTTCGACGTTTTGAATCTATATTTTTCGGCAAGTGCCCGAAACACTGTTCTGTCATAAATCAATTTTTTTGGCAAATTTCTTGCGGACATAATAGAAATAGCGACATCTTCATAGTTTACTGTACATCTTCGAAACTGACCTGGCTTTGGTTCTTGCTGCCACATCTCGCGGAAACTATCAGCTATCGCACGTAAGTGATCGTAGGGCAGGTCTAATAGTAAGAAAGCCAGGTGCCTTGCTGAGGTGTCATCTTTTCGATCTCTCAATTCTGCCAAAATCTTCTTTATTTCATCAGGAAGGTCTATTCTAAGTGGCTCCCCCTTCTCACTGCCAAAGGCGCCATAATACTCATCGATGTCACTACTAAATCCGCTCAGCAATACAAAGCTGGGAGTTTCTTCTGGATTTTCTAAAAATTGTTTCAGGGAAAGTCTATTTTTTAGGTAAGCACCTAGAAAATCTAATTCATCAGCTTCAAAATGTATGTCGTGCTTCTGAACTTCAAGTCTCCGCTCTATGTAGTGTAGTAGAACATCTGGGTTTTCTACAAACTCAGCGATAATTTCTAAATCAGACATTACAACTGCCCAAGGATATTCACTTTCAGTAAATAATCCCAACGGTGCAAGTGCCGCAAGTTTACTTGCCATCTGCCCAAACCTCTCAAGGGTTACGGTACAAAGGAAAGACTTTACAATTTTTGGTTTTTGAATGGGAACTTGTCGTCTGGTTGCTCGCTCAATAAAAGTTGGTTTGTCTGTAGATTCATAATATTCAGAAGTCCTTTTTGCCTGGTCAAAGGCTACTTCTAAATTCTTTTTTAAATCATTTCTTAATCTTTTCACATCTCCTATTTGAGACTTGAAGTGGAGCGAACCAGCTTTTGCCTCGAAAAATAGGATGAAAGGCTCCCAATAGACTACAATGTCTACTTCAGCACTCCCATTTGGTTGGTTTGGGTCTGGGTAGTCGACTGTTCTATAAATAGCGTCAGTTGGAAACACTTCAGATAATTTCCGAAATATTTGATCTTCAAGGCATTCGCCCCTGTGCTTCTGATACTTTTCCCAAATTCTCTGGTCTTGTTTTACTTCAGACTCAAATCTGTCAAAAATCTGGTCAAGGGCATTAGACATGTCCCATAACAAAATCCCATCTGATGGGAAGACTACAACTGGATATTTTCTAACTTCATGAAAGTTCTGAGGAACCTTATTGTAACTTGCACCAATACCAAACATCGCAATAAAAGACTTCCACTCTTCCTCCTTTATATCGACTCTATCTTGAATATCGGAAAATTGAACAGGAAGCTCTTCTGGTCCAAGCATCGCAAACGCTAGGCTCATTCCAAACCCGCTCGCAGCATCTTTGTCTGCTAGATAGTCGACAGGCTTGTTTCTCCATTCTTCCACAAACTTGTCTGCTTCAGACCTTGCATTTTTCAAAAAAATATTTGCTTTCTCTTGAGAAACTTCAACAACTGCATTTACAATATCGACGGCTTTGGTCGCAGAAATTCCCAATTTGCTCGTGTAATAAGCATCAAATTTTCCCATGGTTTCTCTGATCTTGGTTTCGGTCTGAAACGGGTATGCGCTTCCCCTAATAAACTCAAAATCCATTTGAGCTTTTTTAGCAATGTGATCAAGAGGTGTTGGTGGAGATTGAGGGTCAAAGTCTTTTGCCGGATTAAATCTGCTATAGAAATCATGGTCAATGGCGGACATAATTTGCTGAACTTGCCACGGATCTGCAAATTTTTGAGAGTCGGCAAGAGGCTCCTTCAGCAAATGGAATATAGCGAGTTCCAATTTAGCTGGATTAGTTCCTACATCACCTTCAGTGGCCCCATCAATAACGAATGCATAGTATGGATAAATGGAAGCAATGGCGTTAAAGCCATTTATGTCATTACTCAGTTCTTCGAATGATGGTGGCAACTCGGAATCGCTTTTACTCATAAGCCGGCAACTAACTCCTTTAAAACAAGCTATGGAGGACTCTATTGCCCATTTTAATACCCTCAGGAGAAGTATCCAGAAGCGTCTCAGAAACATCGATAAAACTACTACTCTTTTTATAAACATCACTTAGCCCGTTCCGGCAAATTTCCTTCAACAAGTTACCTATAGATAGGTTGTACCGGCCTTTCTTGGTGGTTGGATATTTAGAATATCCGTGGGCGATTTTGTTTCTCGCTACTACATAGTCGACTAAGGATTTCTTTAGATCTTTATACTTTGATTCAGCACTCTGATGTGCCATCCCGGCTATCGTGAATTGTGGAATATTGGAGCTGGCCAGCTTGTACATTCTTTCAACCAACTCCACAGTACTGTATGGCTTTCCACCCCAAAAACAAAATTTCTTTGGGCTCGACAATCTCAATCCCAACGTGTTTTTACTTAATTCTTTTAGAACAAATTCAGTTCGGACAGCATTAAAAAAGAAGCTGGCCAAAATAATATGTATACCGGAGTCCCAAGAATATTGGTGCATTTGAAAAGCGCCAGCTTCGAAATCATTGACAACTTTGGAGAGCGTCACAGACATGTTTTGTGAGAAAGTTCCATTTCCTCTGACTTTTATATCCTTAGGGTCACACTGGAAGCAGCCTTGATCAATTTGAACTTCAATTGCACTTGCAGTCCATTGGTGGCTCTTTAGATTACACTCCCACTGAACCAAACTATCGGGAGGAAATGGCAAATTATCCAAACATTTAATGTAGTACAGGGTTTCAATATTGGTTAATTTAGCCGTATCTAAATTTGGATAATTCACTATGCCCCTGTCACTTTTTATTCACCCCAAAATCTAACCACAAAATCGAGCTAACCACAGGCTCTAACCACAACTTCTAACTTTACCCGTGATTTTGGGTGATTTTAAGTGATGTGAGCTGTCCGAACTCAAAAATCCCCTTCAGCCTATGTTATTAAAATTACTGAATTATCGTGCTGAAGGGTTACTCTACGATAATGCAGTTCACTAGTGGTGGAAACTCTGAGATTTTAACTCAGGTTAAATCACCTAGCTACGTTACTATTTTACAATTAATCTATTGTTTTACAAAAACAAATTTTAATAAAAAATCAAGATCAGACAATTATCTTCTATTAAAATCACTTTACTTTATAAGATTTCACCATATTGGCGTTATAATCAAAAATATGAATGGTTTATAAAGGGTTAGACCATTTTAAAATTCAGAAGTTTCTTTTTGCTAAAGACTCCCGTTAACACATTTGTTTTTGTATCTAGGTCTCAGATTTAGTTTATTTTCTCGAACCCACTAAATCCCTTTTATCTTCATACAATAATGTGGAGCTAGAAAATGAATCAAGGACATCACCGGTATTCATACTATCCTTCCGATTCATTATTTTTAGTATCAGATGGGTGATTCACACCATCTTTAAGTGGAATTTCTCCAAGTTCAAAAGGATTAATGCCTTCTATGCACCCCATATTGAAGGCATACTGGTGAGGATTCGAGCGCCTCTTATGGTGAGTGTAAATACCACATTTTGAGCAAAAGTAATGCTTTGCAGTCATTGTATTGAACTGGTAAAGAGTCAAACAGTCTTTCCCTTTAATTACTTTTAAATTTTCTAATAACACGGATGCAACTATGGCTCCTCGCCTTCGGCACATAGAGCAGCTACACCTTCTTAAGTCCTCAAAACCATTTGGAAGATTTAACTCAAGCTCGACAGACCCACAGTGGCACGATAATTTATAAGTTTTTGATTCTTCCATACTTCCTCCATCAAGGTTTTCTCAATCTTCTAAGCTCAAAGATTTATTTTCTCTGCTTAGACCAATACCACCAATTGCATTTGTCCCTAGATAAGTCAGGGTCCTTGGCTTGTTCAACAGCAGCTTTAAAGACGTCCAAACAGCATATGTCATGTTGAGAGCCAGTAATTTCACAAAGTTCATCATACAATTTTTGAGGGTCTTTACTTTTCAATTGATGAACTTTGGTTATGCCTAAAAGCTCAAGGTCCTTAATTGTGGCTTTACCAACAGAAATAAGATCGATTAAACGTCTTTTATCAATACTTTTTGACAGTATCATTGGTTTTATTCCTCTAATCGACCATAGTTTTTGAATAAAAATAAATTTCTTAAGGTTAAATGTGAGGACCAATCCTTTTGAGCTATTGGCCAATCCTTAGAATTATAATCCTCCCAACTCCAAAAGGGACTCCATGAACCATTTTCATTTTGTGATTCAATTTCAAAATCCAAATTTATTTGTATACTCTTTTCAAAATGAGGATAAAGCATTGAATTTGGACTATCGCAAAACCAAAGAGGTCTAGCACCATATTCAATCCACTTTTCTTTTTCAGTATCTACAATTCGTTTTGCCTGTGACACTAATATTGGTTTGAACTTCTCACTGGTTGAATCTTTCAAGCCTTTGGAGTGATACAATGCGAGATAGCACATTAGATCATGCATTTCAAAATTACTTGTAGAAGATGTAGCCTCATCCAAATAGGACTCTAATCTTCCTAATAAAGACTCTATAATTCCTTTGGGAATTAGGTCTTTATAGTTTAAGAGGTAACCCGTTATTTCAGCAGTGGGATTAGCAATACACCCTCGAAAGGCTCCAACGACATCTTCTGCTCCCCACCAGGGGGCATGAGGACTATTTTCTCTTCCTATAGGAGCGATAATCCATCTCCATTTGTCTTGATCCAGGCTAATTAATAAGTAAGATACTGTATTTTTCAAAATATCATTTTGATCGCTAATTCCAATTTTAACCATTTCTCTGAGGGCAATAGAGGTTGCTAAAGCTGAAGATAATGGAGTTCTCAAATCAGGCTCTAAAGCATTCCCAAACCCACCATCACAGTTTTGATATCTAGCCAATTCATTCAAAACTGACCGAGAAGATCCCTTTTCAAAATGGAATTTAAACATTTCACGCTCAAGAGCACGCCCCTCAGTAAAAATGTAATCTTTAGCCTTATTAAAATTTTCTTTTGTAAGTTTATTCATTGCTTTTCCTCCATAGGGAAAACTCTTAATTCATTTTCTGTAGGTCGTATTGTAAAAATGGAACATTTAGCTTAAGTGCCCATAAAATACTGAATTGGTGTTTCCCCAGAAATGCTCTTGAAATCCTTTATAAGATGAGATTGATCAGTAAATCCACACTCTTGTGCGATCCAGGCCCAGCCTCCAGGCAAACTTGCATTTTTAGAAACTTGCCTAATCAAATTGTTAACCCTTTGGACTCTGAAATATTGTTTTGGGGACAGGCCTACATATTGGTTAAATAGTCTTCTCAAGTGCTGACGAGAAACCCCCAGAGAGGCACTTAATTCCTCAACATTAAGATGAGAATTACTAATAGCGGCTACGATCCGTGAATCCGTATTTGAAATGTTTTTTAACATGGAGCTAATGGCATTTTCTATTACGATCAAATGAGAGGGTGAAAATTCATTATCAAAAACTCTTATAAAATTAATGTAATCTTGTTGTGGTAATAGGTCTTTTAAATCTACTGATTGATCGATTATTTCGGACAAGGGCATTTTAAAAAATGAATACGCCATTCCGGGTTTAAATCTCAGAGCTAGTATTTTTGTCCTTGTTGATATGATAGGTTTTGTCATCATTCCAGTAACAAATGATTTTAATTTGGATGACCCATCTGAAAAATCAAATAAGATATCTATGCAATTATCTGGCAGCACTTTGTGATGCCAGTTGTCCATATAGCACTCACAATACCAAAAGCACTCTAAAAAAGGAGCTAGATCATAATTAGGTTTGAATTCTTGATAGATCATTTTTACTTTAACAAACCT
>JAWKNZ010000001.1:0-12671 GCA_041391425.1 Bdellovibrionota bacterium | reverse complement strand
ATTTCTATACAATATATATATAGGTATAAATTTGTAGTTCTATTTTCTAAATATTGATTTTGTGTTTGGTTTAAAAAAAAAATGAAATATTACACTTTGGCAATTCGCTTTTTATATTTGCTTTTTGGCAATTATGAAGGAGTTCACATTATCATTCCATTGGTAACATATTAGTAATGAACATAAATAAGACAACATGTATTAAAACTTAAAAAAAAGTTTAAAAAATAGTTGCGGAAAGCAATAAAACGGTTGTATATTTGCACCCTCTTAAAAACGGAGAGCCGTTGTGGCGGGCCGTCGACAGGGTGTGTTCTTTTCAACAGCAAATCGGATGCGTGAAACAATTTAAATTTTTTTCATTTTTTGTTTGCGTGGGCAGAAAAAGGGTTTTATATTTGCACCCGCTTAAGGAGGGAAGTCCTTGAGCATGGAAGAGAAAAAGTTCATTAACATATTGGATTGACAGCGTAGCAATGTACCGGAAACGGTGCATTGCACAAAAAGAGAACAAACCATTTTGAGTACCTTGAAATTGAAATTCCCTTGGTCGTCGAACAGAATAGGCAAAGCGCAAGCGAAGCCTTAAGATTTAACGATGAAGAGTTTGATCCTGGCTCAGGATGAACGCTAGCGGCAGGCCTAACACATGCAAGTCGAGCGGGAACCATGCTTCGGTATGGTGAGAGCGGCGCACGGGTGCGAAACGCGTATGCGACCTGCCCCGTACAGGGGGATAGCCCAGGGAAACTTGGATTAATGCCCCATGGCACCGGGCGGCGACCTCGCCGCCCGGTTAAAGGTTACGGTAGGGGATGGGCATGCGTCCCATTAGCTTGTTGGTGCGGTAACGGCGCACCAAGGCGACGATGGGTAGGGGCCCTGAGAGGGGGATCCCCCACACTGGTACTGAGACACGGACCAGACTCCTACGGGAGGCAGCAGTGAGGAATATTGGACAATGGGCGGGAGCCTGATCCAGCCATGCCGCGTGCAGGAAGACGGCCCTATGGGTTGTAAACTGCTTTTGTACGGGAAGAAACACCCCCTCGGGAGGGGGCGTGACGGTACCGTAAGAATAAGGATCGGCTAACTCCGTGCCAGCAGCCGCGGTAATACGGAGGATCCAAGCGTTATCCGGAATCATTGGGTTTAAAGGGTCCGTAGGTGGACGGTTAAGTCAGAGGTGAAATCCTGCAGCTCAACTGTAGAATTGCCTTTGATACTGGTTATCTTGAATTATTGTGAAGTAGTTAGAATATGTGGTGTAGCGGTGAAATGCATAGATATTACATAGAATACCAATTGCGAAGGCAGATTACTAACAATATATTGACACTGATGGACGAAAGCGTGGGGAGCGAACAGGATTAGATACCCTGGTAGTCCACGCCGTAAACGATGGATACTAGCTGTTCGGAGCAATCTGAGTGGCTAAGCGAAAGTGATAAGTATCCCACCTGGGGAGTACGTTCGCAAGAATGAAACTCAAAGGAATTGACGGGGGCCCGCACAAGCGGTGGAGCATGTGGTTTAATTCGATGATACGCGAGGAACCTTACCAGGGCTTAAATGTAGATTGACAGGTTTAGAGATAGACTTTTCTTCGGACAATTTACAAGGTGCTGCATGGTTGTCGTCAGCTCGTGCCGTGAGGTGTCAGGTTAAGTCCTATAACGAGCGCAACCCCTGTTGTTAGTTGCCAGCGAGTCAAGTCGGGAACTCTAACAAGACTGCCGGTGCAAACCGTGAGGAAGGTGGGGATGACGTCAAATCATCACGGCCCTTACGTCCTGGGCTACACACGTGCTACAATGGTAGGTACAGAGAGCAGCCACTGGGTGACCAGGAGCGAATCTATAAAACCTATCACAGTTCGGATCGGAGTCTGCAACTCGACTCCGTGAAGCTGGAATCGCTAGTAATCGGATATCAGCCATGATCCGGTGAATACGTTCCCGGGCCTTGTACACACCGCCCGTCAAGCCATGGAAGCTGGGAGTGCCTGAAGTCCGTCACCGCAAGGAGCGGCCTAGGGTAAAATCGGTAACTAGGGCTAAGTCGTAACAAGGTAGCCGTACCGGAAGGTGCGGCTGGAACACCTCCTTTCTAGAGAAAGACGGCTAGAGGTAGTATTTAAGGGAAAGAGATAGTTTATTCTCAACGCTGTTAATTATAACATAACTAAGGAAAAAGTAGAGTCTCATAGCTCAGCTGGTTAGAGCGCTACACTGATAATGTAGAGGTCGGCAGTTCGAGTCTGCCTGAGACTACTAATTTTTTTTTGAAAAGGAAATTCTAGAAGTGGTTACCCACCCGATTAGTCGGTCAACGACTGCAGACTGAAAACTGTGGACTGCCAACTATAGAGATTGGGGGATTAGCTCAGCTGGCTAGAGCGCCTGCCTTGCACGCAGGAGGTCATCGGTTCGACTCCGATATTCTCCACTGTGTCCGACGAAGCCTTGTGCGAAGTCGGGCTGATGCACCTTCGCATAAAGCTTCGGTGCACGAAGACGTTCATTGACATATTGAAAAAGATACATAAAAAATACAGATATGATTTATAATCATATCAAAGTAACAAGTAGTCAGTCGAAGTTTACGAGCTTTCTGACAGACTATTAACTCATTAAAAGACAAAAGTACAATAAGCTACATAAGAGCGTATGGGGAATGCCTAGGCTCTCAGAGGCGAAGAAGGACGTGATAAGCTGCGAAAAGCTGCGGGGATTGGCACATACAAATTGATCCGCAGATATCCGAATGGGGCAACCCACTATATTGAAGATATAGTATCCGTAAGGAGGCAAACCCGGAGAACTGAAACATCTAAGTACCCGGAGGAGAAGAAAACAAAAGTGATTCCGTAAGTAGTGGCGAGCGAACGCGGATTAGCCCAAACCAGTATTGTTACGGCAATGCTGGGGTTGTAGGACCACAATATTTGATGCGTAATGAATTAGAACACTTTGGAAAGAGTGACCATAGAGGGTGATAGTCCCGTATAGGTAAAGAGCGTTATTAATAGTGGTATCCTGAGTAGTGCGGGGCACGTGAAACCCTGTATGAATTTGGCGGGACCATCCGTTAAGGCTAAATACTCCTGAGAGACCGATAGTGAACTAGTACCGTGAGGGAAAGGTGAAAAGAACCTTGAATAAAGGAGTGAAAAAGATCCTGAAACCATACGCTTACAAGCGGTCGGAGCCCATTAGGGTGACGGCGTGCCTTTTGCATAATGAGCCTACGAGTTACCGTTGCTAGCAAGGTTAAGGACTTCAGGTCCGGATCCGTAGCGAAAGCGAGTCTGAATAGGGCGTTTTAGTTAGTAGTGGTAGACGCGAAACCGTGTGATCTACCCATGGGCAGGGTGAAGCTGTGGTAACACACAGTGGAGGCCCGAACCGGTTGACGTTGAAAAGTCTTCGGATGACCTGTGGGTAGGGGTGAAAGGCCAATCAAACTCGGAAATAGCTCGTACTCCCCGAAATGCATTTAGGTGCAGCGTCGGCATATAGTTTTATAGAGGTAGAGCTACTGATTGGATGCGGGGGCTTCACCGCCTACCAATTCCTGACAAACTCCGAATGCTATAAAATGTTGATCAGCAGTGAGGGCATGGGTGCTAAGGTCCATGTCCGAAAGGGAAAGAACCCAGACCATCAGCTAAGGTCCCCAAATGTATGTTAAGTTGAATAAACGAGGTTGAACTGCTTAGACAGCTAGGATGTTGGCTTGGAAGCAGCC
Organism: Bdellovibrionota bacterium; assembly: GCA_041391425.1. Classification (GTDB taxonomy): domain Bacteria; phylum Bdellovibrionota_B; class Oligoflexia; order Oligoflexales; family JAWKNZ01; genus JAWKNZ01. The sequence goes on along the minus strand of JAWKNZ010000001.1, from coordinate 8,921 downwards.
ATTCATTTAAAGAGTGCGTAACAGCTCACTAGTCGAGCGGTCGAGCATGGATAATAATCGGGCATAAGTGTACTACCGAAGCTATGGACTTTTAAAAGTGGTAGGGGAGCATTCTATTTGCGCAGAAGGTGTATTGCGAGATATGCTGGAGCGGATGGAAAAGAAAATGTAGGCATAAGTAACGATAATGCGGGCGAGAAACCCGCACACCGAAAAAGACCAAGGTTTCCTCAGCTATGCTAATCAGCTGGTCAGGAGGGAAGTCGAGGCCTAACGCGAACGAAGGGAAGTGGATGGACAACGGGTCAATATTCCCGTACCTGCCGCGCTAAAAGTGACGGAGGCGTATATTTGGTGCAGGCTGACGGAATAGTTCGTTGAAACCAGCAGTAATGCGGCGATAGTACACTGAGGCTACGGCCAAGGTGATAATCCAGAGAAGCGACTTCCAAGAAAAACGAGCGAGGCAGCCCGTACCGCAAACCGACACAGGTAGTTGGGATGAGAATTCTAAGGTGCTCGAGAGATTCATGGCTAAGGAACTAGGCAAAATTGACCCGTAACTTCGGGAGAAGGGTCGCCAACAGCGATGTGGGCCGCAGTGAAAATGGCCCAGGCGACTGTTTATCAAAAACACATGGCTTTGCAAAATCGAAAGATGAAGTATAAGGCCTGACACCTGCCCGGTGCTGGAAGGTTACAGAGAGGGTTCAGCGTTCGCGCGAAGATCTGAATTGAAGCCCCAGTAAACGGCGGCCGTAACTATAACGGTCCTAAGGTAGCGAAATTCCTTGTCGGGTAAGTTCCGACCTGCACGAATGGTGTAACGATCTGGGCACTGTCTCAGCCATGAGCTCGGTGAAATTGTAGTATCGGTGAAGATGCCGATTACCCGCAGTGGGACGAAAAGACCCCGTGCACCTTTACTATAGCTTAGTATTGGTTTTGGACAAGTAATGTGTAGGATAGGTGGGAGACCGATCCGGCGTCGCCGGGCGTCGACAGTCGTGTTGAAATACCACCCTTTGTATGCAGGAATTTAACCCTTGCGAAAGGGGACGGTGCTTGGTGATGGAAGTTTTGACTGGGGTGGTCGCCTCCAAAAGAGTAACGGAGGCTTCTAAAGGTACCCTCAGCACGCTTGGTAACCGTGCGTGGAGTGCAATAGCATAAGGGTGCTTGACTGTGAGACATACAGGTCGATCTGGTACGAAAGTAGGAGCATAGTGATCCGGTGGTTCCGCATGGAAGGGCCATCGCTCAAAGGATAAAAGGTACGCCGGGGATAACAGGCTGATCTCCCCCAAGAGCTCACATCGACGGGGGGGTTTGGCACCTCGATGTCGGCTCGTCACATCCTGGGGCTGGAGAAGGTCCCAAGGGTTGGGCTGTTCGCCCATTAAAGAGTGGCACGAGCTGGAGTTCAGAACGTCGTGAGACAGTTCAGTCTCTATCTACTTTGTGGGCTAGAAATTTGGGTGGATCTGATCACATTGCGAGAGGACCGGGTTGGACGAGCCTCTGGTGCACCGGTTGTCACGCCAGTGGCATTGCTGCGGGTACAGCTACGTTCGGAAGGGATAAGCGCTGAAAGCATATAGCGCAGGCCACCTGAATGAGACGTTTCTTTAAAGGGCCGTGGGAGATGACCACGTCGATAGGCCGCAGGTGCGGGGCAGCAATGTCCGCAGCCGAGCGGTACTATTATCCCGGGCTTATTGTTCCTCCCCCAGCCCCTCCGAAGGAGGGGGCGAACCCTGCCCGCACTGGGGAGGGGACATTTAGAGTACAAGACCTTTTTATGTATACAGGCACCAAGTGCCCTTTTTTCAATATGTCGATATTTATCCCCTACTGACCTCCCCAATGGGAGGGGACGCCATGGAAACGCGATCGGCACTCCCCCTTTGGGGGAGACGGAGAGAGCAAACCTTTAAGGTGGTTATAGCGACGGGGCTCACCTCTTACCATTCCGAACAGAGAAGTTAAGCCCGTTTGCGCCGATGGTACACCTCGTGGAAGTAGGTCGTCGCCTTTTTCGAGTCCCCAACAGGGGACTTTTTTTGTTTAAAATTTCTACTTTAGAATAGAATTCATTCAATTGATTCTAATAAACTCCACTCTTCTATTACTGCTTTATTGATTGCACTTGTATTGGGTAGAATAGGCTCTTTCTCCTTTCCATCAGTTTCCATCCTTAAGGCATCAATCCCAAATTCTTGTTAGCATAGTTTTGACTGCTATGGCGGCTCTTTTGAGAAAGGGTTAAGTTAGACACTTCATCACCATCATCATCCGTATGTCCAACTATATTAATATTCATAGTTTATTTTCTTTTAATAGCTGCAATTTCTTTAAGTATCCCATAAAATTCTGGTTTATTACATTCGAGTTTATTCCAAATTGGATTCCACTGGAAACCAACTTACCATCAGAAATTAATTTATTTCACAGTGTCTGGATTGCCTGTGGCTACTCGAATATTACTGATAAAGTATTTATTATCACCTTGTAGACTTAAGGTATTCCATACGAGTGCGTTGACTTTCATTTCGGAAGGTAGAATTTTGGGTAAATCAAGTGCTTTGTTTTCATTTAAAAAATAGACTCTTATTCTTTGTTTTTTGCTTCAGATAGAAACTTTTTAAAGGTTGATTGTCTTTTTGTAGGCATAAAATATTTTCAAGTCTAATTTTCATTTACTAAATTGGTTGACGAGAAGTATTATGAAACATATATATCCACAATAAGCGTTTGAATCTGTATTTCCCGGATAATTGAGCAAAATGCAATATTGTCGTTTCCATTAAGTGAATAATAGGATGTGTTCATGTAATTATTTGGGTTCTTTACATCCTTGGGGCAAAGTATACGAGTTCGTGCGCCATTCAAGGTATTGACGTTGTGGGGTCAAATTGTATCGTTGCATTTTCTGGTAGATCAATTAAATCGTGAGGAAGTGTATAATTGGATTGACTTTGCATTAGTAACCATTTACCTTCCAATCCATTTAAAGTGACTATTTCTCCAGATCCTGTAGTATTCCAATTTGATGGGAAATCTCCTATTGATTCATTCGAAAAATCCTCGAAAAAAATAATTTTTTCTCCTGGAATAAAATCAAATTTGGTAACATAACCCTTTTCATAATCAACTCTACGCTCATTCTCGTTTTTCGTTGATAACGTGATATCTTTGAGAGAATCATTTTGTGAAGCTTTTTTGTTTTTTGGAAAATGAATATTTCCGTCCATAACACCATCAACAGCCGCATCGATTTTATGATCAACTTTTGCTTCTGCTTTTTGTTCGGTCTTGCTAACCGCTTTATCCTTAAGTTTCTTCAAGAGTTGAGCATTTGAGTTCAGGGTTATTGTAAGCAAATACATTACTATTGCAAATTTTTTCATGGTTTTTAATTTTAAATTTCTTGATTATTGTTGAGAAAAGCCTGTATAATTGGGATTGTCAGTATCACTAATCCATAATATTCTTCCTTCTTTAATTGCTGAAAAATAAACGTTATAGGTTTTTGGTTTTCCTTCTATATCTGAAAAAAAGATTTGCCAATTGTTCACCACTTTAAACATTCCATTACTTTTAACATGCCCAAATTCTGATTGACCGCCGAAGGAGTTAGCCGCTATTAGATACCATGAATAGTTGTTGTTTTTGAATTCGAAACTTTGAGTCGAAGTATGTGTGTTCATTCCTGCACTTGTTCCAGTGTATACATTGGCATAATAAGTATTCCCTGCAAATTTATCAGTCCATTTTCCAATAAAATCTGATTGTGCAACTGCGAATTTATTGTAATCAACCATTTTCTTGAGAGGCTCCCAGATGTTGCTGTCGGATGAGTAATTAATTGTGTTAATATCTACTCCAAAAGTTTTCAGAAATGTATTTTTATCAGGTGCAATGAATTCCATCCATCCTGTTCCTTTCTTAAAAAGGACTACAAAAACATTTTTGCCTGAACTATTTTCGGTTAATTCTGCTTGTGCAAAATAGGGTCGTTCATATTCAATGACTCCTGGATTGAGTTGATAATTTTTAATATTTCTGTACCTAGGAGCAACCAATACATTCCATGCTGCAGCACACATTACATCAAGATCTGTATTTGCTGCTTTGATATTATCATTTGAATAATGAAGTAAAACTTTTAGCTCCCCTTTTGTCACTTCTACCCAGTCTTTTTTTACTTCACTTTTCCAACCATTTTCGAAGTTTGAAATGGTAAAGGAATAGTTATCGTGAAAATTATTTTCTGATGAAATATGGTTGTCTTCAGTTTTTGTAGAGGGTATTTGAAGTCTGATTGTTCCCATTAAGTTTTCAATGTCCTTAAAATATTTTTTGTAAGGAGCTACTGCTATGACGCTTGTGCAAACTCCAAAACCTGAAAAAGTTGTTAAGACGACTGCCGTTTCATCATCTGAATATGAGATTAGTAGCACCACTTATGATGTCCCATCCATCAGTATGCTTTGTGCTAATTTAGGGTGATGCAGATGGTTTTTTGTATTGTTGAACAACCAACGTCTCCCACTCATGTTTAAAGTCATCATTTACATTGCACCTTTGCTCAAGGTGCTCTTGAAAATTCGGCTGACACCATGATTTATCTTTTTTATTGACTTAGATTTTGTAACTTACCACATCTTACGTTCTTTAGTTCTTTCACCCAATCTTTTGGTGGTGTATATGTTATGAGGTCCGAAAGTTTCGTTTTGCGCAAATGACACATTGGATGCTAACATTATTAGAAATGGGATTGATATATTTCATTGATTAAAGATTTTATTTGCCAAGCAAAAGCTTTTCAACTTCTCAAAATCCGGTCGGTCTATAATGGTAATATAAGTCACATATTTCTGTTTTCCACTACTATATTTTGTGAGGCTAACAAAAATGACTTGAGGAACCCTTTGCTTTGGTTGTTATTATAATAGTCTTGATTTTCCTTTATAATTATATGGGTCTACTTCTCCTTATTGCTAAAACCATTGAATTCGCCGAGTGAATTGACAATTGCTGGTTTTTGCAAATCCTTTTCAGGCATTTTAGTAAATTTTCTACAATTTGAAAACTTTTTTTGATATGTTTCAGTTGCAGATTTTACATGTTCTCTTCCTGCTTCTGTTCATCTGTTTTGATAATTCTGTAGGTATCTATTGGTCCAATCTCCATAACCTTTTGCTGCATCATCTTTAATTTTTGTAAGGCTTCTTGCTTTTCTTTTCTTGTTCAACTTTTGGTCTTATTGGATTAAATTCTTTAATGTCATCAATGTTTTTTGGAAATGATTTAGTCAGCTTTTCTTTTGATTTTTGTAGATAATTCAAAACAGGTAACGAAAGTGAAGTATTTTCCGTCATAAGTAATCAATACCTATCGGGCTTATAGGTAAATTGACCTGAATCTGGCGTTGATTTCATGTAAAATGATTCCATTTTTTGTTCAGGAAAATTGTCGAAACTTATGGAAATGATCTTTTCATTGTGTCTCCATTCTGTGGTACATCACGAGAAAAAACAACTCCTGGATCATTGAAATTAATTCGAAGTATTATTTGAGAATCGGGATTTTTGGTGACCTTATCATTATAGCACATAAAATGGTTGAACCAGTTGGTATAATCATATTGTACCAAATTATTTCTAATAATATTATTGATTGTATCCCACAAATGCGAAAAATAGGTAGCGTAGCTACGAAGGCCTTTGGGGACTTGAAAATTCGGGCGCATCATATTATCTATAATATCGGTGACACTTGCGCTTTGACCAATTTCTGTACCGAAAGTTGCGATTGAACCTTTTTATTCGGGGTCAGGGCGCCAGGTACATTTTTCTAAATCTGCATCCGTACAGTTTTGTGCAAACGCTATGGATGATATCAGTAAGGCTGTGAATATTAAAGTAGCTTTTTCATTGCTTTGTCTTTAATTATTGATTCCTTGCAAAATGCCTTTGCCAGAAACACTTGTTCCACTATTAATTGTTATGGTAGCTTCGGCACCAACAATGGTTTGACCAGCAATTGCTGTTTCTACTCCTGCTATGACACCTACATCAGTAATACCAAATTATCAAATTCAACAATACCACCTCAGAAACTGTAACTTCAGTAGCCATTGGGCCTTTAAAACCTTTACTGGCACAATAATTACAGTTCCGTTCAATTTATTGGTTTCAATGTTATCTTTCATATCCAACTTAACACCAGCAAAATCCCATTTTGTGATTAGGTTGCTGCACTTTTTTGTGTAATACTGAATATGCCCATATTCATAGTACTTTTTTCATACTTACAAGCCACATCTATCAAGGTACAGCGTAGCGTTAGCATTTTCTTTATCCGGAATGCCATTACAGTAACCACTTTTTCTTGAAACTCCACTTGTTGCTTACTTATAAATTGAAGCCAAGCAATTTGCGCATTGATTTTTGCTCGTTCAAAGTCTTCTGGCCACATTGTATATTGTATATAGTACAGGTGGTGTTAACTGGCTTTCGACGGAATATATTTAAGTAATTGGTATTGGCTTCTTCTACAAATTTCATTTGCTGCTTAAATAGGTATTGCGAATACTATTTTCCTCGTCACAAGCTTCTTAGTAGAAGATTTACTAAAGCCTCTCCAAATTGCTTTTCATATTTTTGTTAAATTCTTTATACTTGGCATCCTTTATTCGTTTAATCTCATCTAATTTTTCGGTTGTTATAGTTTATTGACTCTGCATATTCTGGAAAAATGAAAGCCATATTTGGCCCATAATCAGGCTCTATCAAATATTTGAGTTTTGTAATGGCTGTTTACTTATTGTGGATAAGGCATCAGCATACATCTGGCTGACCATTCATCGCTAATTTGCTTGCGAGAATTTCTTTATTGACTCCCAATCCTGTTCAATTTTTTCACTTTTGCTTGCTTAATTCATCAAACACCGAGAACAACTTCTTCGAGCATCATTTATGGTTCTAGATACATGCTTTGTTCAACGGATTTGGGGTACTCTGACCATACAAATTTTTCCAAGACCCATTGGGTCTTGTAGCATCGGTTATCCCAGTTAAGGTCAGGTTTTGGGTATAACTAAATGTGTGAAGCAAAGTCTTTTCAATACTAAATGAATTTTTTTGATACCTTTTTTACCTGCTGCAATAGCTTCAGGAATATTGCCTTTACTTTCCTCTATTAAGCATTTTGCCATATTGGCAATGAGTGAAATGCTGCGATACGTATCGTGCTATCAGCGTATTTTTCTGCTCGGTCTATATCTCTTTAGTCTAACCATGCTTGGGTTATATTTATTTAAAATACTGCTGTTTTTTGGATACCTTTTATTTAGGTTATTAAAGTGGAATTGCTAATTTAGCTCAGCACCTGCTTACATACTCAACGCATGACAGCATAATTATTTAGATTATTAGTGTTACTTGGGTTTTCTTTAAGCGCTTCTCCCATTAAATGAAATTAACGGTGGGATTTTTTTGCGAAAAGCTATCCAAAACCCGGCAGTGTATCGGCAATCGATTTATTTTGGGTTTTGATAGTTTGTAATAGTAATTGCCCTTTTGATTTTGTCTCTGCGCTTAAGTTTAATAAAATAGCTTGGTGCGTTTTTGAGACAGAAACCGCCAATTTCGGCATTGGTCAATTTGGGCGAAATGGCTTTTTGTAATTCTTGCTTTTGCTATATCTTTTCGGGTACAAGACGTGTATCATTTTCCCATGCTTTCTTTAATTCGCCGTCGCTGGTGGTAGAAATGGTTTTTTGCAAATTTTTCATATCTGGCATTTTGATGCCCATTTTTTCCATTTCTGCTCTTTCCTCATCACTTAAGCTATCATTCAACATTTGCATTTCTGACATCATCTCTTGCAATTCCTTTTGTGTGGGCGGTTTTTCTTTTTTCTGATTTGGTTTTTGTGCAAAAACAATGCAGTTAAGAAAAAGAAAGGTGAACAATAGAATATATTTTTTCATGACCAAATGATTTAATTCTTAATGATTTTATTTAATGACATATTCTTATTCGAAAGTATTTGAACTAGATAAATACCTTGTTTCAGTTGGGAAACATTTATAACATTGGTATTATCATTTTGTTCCCTTATTTTCATTCCGGTTAAATCAGTAATGATGATTTTATTAATAACCTTTTTGTAAGGATTTTTAATATTGATTTTAGCACGTGCAGGATTTGGATACATAGATATTGCTTCCATGATAGTATCATTTTTATTGAAGTAAAATTACATTTTGGATGGATGCCTGTCAATCAACCGTTTGTACCATTTTGAAGTGGTAATTGTGGCCTAAAATGTAAAAGGAATATAAAATGTAACGCTGGTGCCTTTACCGATTTTTGATGACATATCATATCGGCCATGAAGTTCCGAAATTCGTTTTTTGTAGTTGTTCAATCCGTTGCCCGGATGTTTTTGTTGGGTGTCAAAGCCTTTTCCGTTATCGAAAATAGTAATGGAAAGCTCATTGGAAATTTCAAACTCCAAGGTTATCTTGTTAGCGTTTGCATGTTTGATGGCATTGTGGATGGTTTCCTTGACCAACAGATAGGTGTTTCGGTTTCTTGCCCATCCAAAGAATATCGTCGGGATAGCATCTGGTAAATGACTTTCAAACTCTATTTCGGCATTTTCCACCATTTCACTTACCTGTCCTCTGATGTAATAGATGAGTTCCTCAAGGGTCTGATTGCTTTCGTTGAGCGACCATACGATTTCCTTCATCTTTTGGATGGAATCGTCAATAATGTCATTAGCCTTGTCAATTCCTGTTTTTTGTTCCGTCTTTCCACTGATAATTCCTCCAATGATATAACGTATCCTGCTCAAACCCGAACCGACATCATCGTGCATTTCACTGGCAATTCGCAACCGCTCCT